>NZ_BNCG01000190.1 GCF_014656355.1 Camelimonas fluminis | reverse complement strand
GGTGCCCAGCGTCGCGGATAGCCGTCGTTCTGGTCGCCGCCGCACAGGATCCAGAGAGGTTCGTGGTTGCTGGAATAGTACGCGCCAACCTCTCTCTGGGTGCTGACAGTAGACTTCTCGTATTCGCAGAGTTCGTCGTTGCCGACGATTTCGACGCGTACGAATGTCCAGCGGGTCGCGAGATCCTTGTTGGCCCCCGCAGTTGGCTGGAAACTCCGGAGTTGCTTGGCAACAGCTTCCTGCACCTGTTCGGCGGAGGGGCGCCCGACGAACGTCCCTATCATGACGCTTGTGTCACGGTCGTTCGTCCAGCGCGGGCTGTCGTCGCTGCCGGAGTTGGAAATGCAGTCGAAGTGGCCGATGACACGGAAAAGGTCCGCTGTCGGAGATTTCATCCCGATGGTGAGGGCCGCGGAGACAGTCTGGGAGATTTCGCGGGCGCGGCCGAGGGTGATGTTGTCAGTGATCATCGTATGCTCCTGCGCAACGCGCTCTTTTTC
>NZ_BNCG01000189.1 GCF_014656355.1 Camelimonas fluminis | reverse complement strand
TTTGCGCCGTGGGCCATCTGGCTTGTTGGGATTTGATGACCGTCAGGTCACAACCGATGTTCCTGAGATGAAAAGGCCCGCGGTGGCGGGCCCCTTTTTCGGGGACTGGCGCGCGTGGGCGGGGATCAGGCGGCGGACTGCGCTGCGGCGGCGCGCTTGCGCGCGTGGTAGCCGGCGTAGAAGCGGCGCTGGGCTTCGGAGACCGGCTTGCGGGCCTTCGCGGCGCCATCGGTTGCATCGGTGACGGCCTCGGTCTTGGCCGGGGCGTTCGGGTCGCGCGGCTTCGGCTGGTAGGTGCCGGCGGCCTTGTGCATGGCGATATACTCGGACATCGGCATGTAGGGACGGTCGTAGGTCTTCTTGGCAGCGGTCGTGTTCGCGTTGGCGTCGTTCATGATGTGTTCCCTGGAAAATTCAGCGGATTGTCCGCCTCAAGGGGGAAGGCCTGGCGCGTTTGCGCCGTGGGCCATCTGGCTTGTTGGGGTTTGATGACCGTCAGGTCACA
>NZ_BNCG01000188.1 GCF_014656355.1 Camelimonas fluminis | reverse complement strand
TGCGGATTCCACGGATGATGGGCATCGATTCCACGCGATCGTGGGCATGGATTCCACGGCATCGTGGGCATCGATTCCACGCCTCGGGCAGCCTGGCCGACCCGCACATGGAGTCAGGCTTGCCCTTTAGGGTCAAGTGGATTCAGCCTGGTTGCACGCCTGCGCATGCTTTCACCCGCTAGCGTCAGGCGGTGGGCATTGTGAACGAGCCGGTCCAGTATTGCGTCGGCCAGTGTCGGATCGCCGATGGCCTCATGCCAGTGCTCGAGTGGGAGCTGGCTGGTAACGATGGTCGCGCTGCGGCCGTGGCGGTCCTCGAGGATCTCCAGCAGGTCGCGCCTCTCGGATAAAGTCAGGACGGCGAGCCCCCAGTCATCGAGAATGAGCAGGTCGGTTCGCGCCAGAGCCTTGAGCATCCGGGCGTGTCGTCCGTCGCCCCGGGCGATGGCAAGGGCCTCGAAGAGACGCGGCGCCCGGTGGTAGGCCACCACTCGCCCGTCACGGCAGGC
>NZ_BNCG01000187.1 GCF_014656355.1 Camelimonas fluminis | reverse complement strand
CACCAGACGCATCGCAAGGGCATGAAATCGCACAGGATAATTTTGAATCAGACACTAAGACCCAGGACGCTCCCAAGCGTTGCACGGTTGCTGACGCCGCGGCGGCGCATGCTTTGGGTTGGACCGAAGCCCTACAAGCACCGCCGCCGACCAACCGCCGCTGTCACCCGCGCGCCAGGTTGCGTCCGCAAAAACTGCGTGCAGCGGCGGTCCAATTTCCAAATCCCGTAGCCACCATATCTTCAATCACACGGCATACATAGCGCTTCTGGGCCGGATCATTATTCGGCCCAGCATGGTAGCGCGCCACAGCCATCGTCCAGGTCTCGTGCCGCCGCTTCAGCTCGCTGAGAAACCTGGCTGCATATTCCACGTTCGCGCGGGGGTCGAACATCTGGTCAACTGACGCGAACCTCGAAGCGTGGTAGTGCGCATTGATCTGCATGCACCCTAGAGCGTTTTTCGATCATTCCGGCTCATATCCGCATGAAACGAAGTAGTTCTCACAT
>NZ_BNCG01000186.1 GCF_014656355.1 Camelimonas fluminis | reverse complement strand
TTCGCCAAGACGCCCCTCAATGGCCGTCAGGATACTCACCAAGGCCTCGGGCACCGCCGCGTTTGCCTGCAGCGCATCACCAAGGAGTTGGTTCCCGAGCAACTGCCCGTCGCGCAACTCACCCAGGACACGCATCTGCGCCTCCTGAAGAAGCAAAAGCTTCCCATGCGAATCCGTCAAAAGGTTCAGTTGCCGGCTCAGCCGGGAAATTTCCTCATTCAATCGCTGAACGGAGGAGTCCGGTGCCGATGACCCGCTCATTTCCATCCCACCCCCGAGAGTGCGACCAACCCGCTGCGGGCCGGGAATAAGCGAAGACTCCGGAATCTGAGGCTGCGGTGTTTGCGCGGGCTCACCTTGAGCCCTCGGCGCGAACACGGCTTCCGCCTCGCGTCTCGGGTCCGAATACCTGGAACCAGCATGACGCCCCCCTCGGGACTCAACCGTAAAATTGGGCCCCGGCCGAACACCCTTTTTGTTCGACATGAAATTTTGCTCCAAATGTTCGGCGG
>NZ_BNCG01000185.1 GCF_014656355.1 Camelimonas fluminis | reverse complement strand
AGCCATGGGCAACGGAATTCAGATCGGCCACCGGCCGACGCAGGCGGAAATGACCGCCGCCAAATACGACCGCGACTTCTACGTGGTGTTTCTCGAAGACAATTCTGGGCCGATGATCCCCCAGACGTCATGGACCAGTGCAAATCTGGACCAGCTGATTGACGACATCCTGTCCGGCGAAATGTTCATGCCGGAGTCAATAGACCAGATCGTTCGCTTCAACCCTGTCACCAAAGCATCAAGCCTGGTGGAACGGGAAGTTGCGAATGCTGTCTCTGAACGAACCCATGAGACATGCACCACCCCGAATGACTTCGTCATCGACTGGCTGGAACAGTGGCGCTGCGACTTCTATGCGAGCGACGAGTACCTTAACAAGTGCACTCAAGAACATGTCGAGGGTCTGGCGGATTACCGTCGCGACCTGCGCATGATGGCTGCGGAGTGAGGTGCGTCATGAACCTCGCCGGAACCTCCGCAGCATCACTGCTGCAATCATCCAAGGCAGTCGCTGA
>NZ_BNCG01000184.1 GCF_014656355.1 Camelimonas fluminis | reverse complement strand
AGCCATGGGCAACGGAATTCAGATCGGCCACCGGCCGACGCAGGCGGAAATGACCGCCGCAAAATACGACCGCGACTTTTACGTGGTTTTCCTGAAGTACCCGGACTGCTTCGCGATCCCGGAAACGTCCATGCAGAGCGCCACGCTCGAGCAACTGGTTGACGACATCATCGGCACCGAAATGGACATGCCGCAGTGCATCGACAGCATCGTCCATTTCAATCCGGTTTCCGGCATCTCCCGCATCGTTGACCGCGAAGTGGCTGATGCAGTCGCAGAGCGCACGCATGAGCTGCGCAAGACCCCGCATGAAAGCGTCATCGACTGGCTGGAGCAGTGGCGCTGCGATTTCTATGAGAGCGACGAGTACCTGAACCAGCGCGCTCAAGAGCACGTCGAGGGGCTGGCAGATTACCGGCGCGACCTCCGCATGATGGCTGCGGGGTGAGGTGCGCCATGAACCTCGCCGGAACCTCCGCAGCATCACTGCTGCAATCATCCAAGGCAGTCGCTGA
>NZ_BNCG01000183.1 GCF_014656355.1 Camelimonas fluminis | reverse complement strand
GGTCATTAGCGGATCGCAGCGTCATTTCCGGTCAGCCGCATCCGCGCCCCGGGTTCCGATGGGGAGAGGCGCGCCAGTCGTGGTGTCCACAAGGGTCTGCCGTTCGGACTCCGCGTTCAGTTCGGCGCCAATTGTCACGATGATTGCGGATATCCACATCCATATCATCAGGGCAATGGCCGCCCCTACAGTCCCATAGGTTTTGTCATAGTCCTCGAAATTCGCCATATACCAGGAGAGGCCAATGGAAGCCACGAGCCAGACAACTGCTGCAAATATCGCCCCCGGGCTGACCCATCGCCAGCGGGCCTGTTCCCGACTTGGACCAAACCGGTAAAGGACTGCGAGAACAGCAACCAGCACTGCCATGAGAGCCGGCCAACGGCCAAATTTGACGAGAGGTTCGGCTACATTGCCGAGATAGACGTAATCCAGGACAACGGGAAGCGCGACCACCAGTAGAATAGCAACGACCGCGAACAGGATCACGCCAACGGTAAAGATCATCGAAACCAGGTT
>NZ_BNCG01000182.1 GCF_014656355.1 Camelimonas fluminis | reverse complement strand
TTTTCACCCAGAACTGAGCCGGTTTCTCGGGTAATTTCCACTGAGAATTGAGCCATGTGACCCTTCCCCCCTGCCGGATAGCGACGGGGGCAACGGAGTGATCCACATGGGACTTTTGAACATCATCCGCCGGATGCACTTGCGTCAGGAGCTGTCGATCCGCGAGATTTCGCGTCGCACGGGTTTGTCCCGGAGTACCGTGACCAGACATCTGGCCTCAGACACGATCGAGCCGAGGTTCGCCACACCGGACCGACCGAGCAAACTCGATCCCTTCGCCGGGAAGCTGGCTGACTGGCTGAAGAGCGAGGCCGGGAAGTCCCGCAAGCAACGGCGCACGCTGAAGCAGTTACATGCGGATCTTGTGGCGCTTGGCTTCAACGGCTCCTATGGCCGCGTAGCAGCCTTTGCGCGGCGATGGCGAGACGATCGCCAGCGCGAGCAGCAAACCGCGGGACGCGGAACCTTTGTTCCACTCTCATTCCGTCCGGGCGAAGCCTTTCAGTTCGACTGGAGTGAGGATTTTG
>NZ_BNCG01000181.1 GCF_014656355.1 Camelimonas fluminis | reverse complement strand
GAAGCGGGGTCCAGGTCGGCCGCGAAAGGTGCAGAGTGACGTCGCAGCGGTTGCGGAAGCGCCGCCGGCGCCTGCACCGGTTCCTGGATCGTCCGCGGTAGAAGCCGCAGTAGTCGCGGCGCCTCAGGGCCGCCGTCGGGGTCGTCCGAAGAAGGTGAGGGAACCGTTGCCAACCGTGAATACGCCAATCGACACGGGTGGGATTGACTGGAATGTGCTGGAGCCGGAGACGGGCATTCTGTTGTTCTCACAGCCGTCGGTTGCGGATCCCTATCGGTACATTACGAAGCTCCAGATCGATCGGCGGCTCTGGGACAGTGCTGGTTTCACAACGAACGCACGTGAAAGTCTTTACGCGGATTTTGACGGTGATGTTCTGAAGATTGCACGCGACGGTACGCGGCGTGTGAAGCGGAGAGAGGCGACGAGTAAGGGCGTTGTCGTTGAGATCCCCAATCTTGGATATCTGAACGTTGGCTCGGTCAAGGTTGGTGTCGGGAATGGCTCACTGCTTCTCCGGGGTGAGGCATTGATCTGAGCCG
>NZ_BNCG01000180.1 GCF_014656355.1 Camelimonas fluminis | reverse complement strand
TTCGCGTTCCCGGACCGCCGCCGCCAGTAGCCGTGGAACGATATCCTCGTCGGACATTGCATGGTCCTCCCTACCGCCACTGTCCCACCGTTGGTGGTTTTGCTCAAGCATCGCGGGGTGACCTCCCCCACTAACAGTTCCATCACCGGAACTGAGCAGACCGCACCGCGGCCTGGTCTTCGACCTCGTTCCACTCGCGATCCCATACGGGCTCAAAACCCCAAAAAAGGACGCGCAGATGAACATGATCGCTTCGCTCACCAGCATCCGCATCTCCGCCCTTGAGCGCGCTGCAGCCTGTGAAACCGTGTTCGCCATGCGCTGCCACCAGGCGCTTGCTTCAAGCGTTGCGCGCCTCATTGACGATGTGAAGAACGGCGCCATCGCCACGACTACACGCGCCGGCTGGGCCACGCTGGTGCTCGAGAGCAGCCCTCGCGTGGACAATGAAGGCCTGACAACCATCATCGAAGACCTTCGCGATCTTGGCCTTCGCATTATGTTCCCATCCGCCCGCGTCGCCGACGGCCGCCAGCAGGCGTTTGCCCTG
>NZ_BNCG01000179.1 GCF_014656355.1 Camelimonas fluminis | reverse complement strand
TCCCAGGGTTATCCGTAATGCAAGTCGGCAACAGCGGCCGTCGACATGGCTAGCTTCAATTATCAGGAGAATCCGATGAAAGAGCGCATGCTAGAGGACCTGTTTCACGACACGCTCAAGGACATTTATTATGCCGAGCGAAAGATTCTGAGGGCGCTTCCCAAAATGGCCCGGGCCGCACAGTCACCGGACCTTCAGGGCGCCTTCGAACATCACAGGCAAGAGACGCAAGAGCAAATCGAGCGCCTCCAGGAGGTGTTTGAAGCCATTGGCCGAAATCCCCGCGGCAAAACGTGTCCTGCCATCGACGGGATCATCGAGGAGGCCGAGGAGATTATGGACGAATACAAGGGATCAAAGGCCCTTGACGCTGGTCTGATTTCCTCTGCCCAGGCTGTTGAGCACTACGAAATCACGCGGTATGGCACGTTGCGCAGATGGGCACAGGAGCTGGGTAACAGCAAGGCCGAGAAGCTTCTTGCGCAGACCCTTGACGAAGAAGCCCGGACAGACGCGCTCCTCACCAAGATTGCGGATGCAGGAGCAAATGC
>NZ_BNCG01000178.1 GCF_014656355.1 Camelimonas fluminis | reverse complement strand
TGAAACATCAACCACTTAACGCGCCCGCATGGAGCGCGAACGCCTGGAGTTTGTCTGATGGCAACGTACAGAAAAAAGCCGGTCGAGATCGAAGCCCGACAACTGACACCCGATAGCCACCAGAGCATTTCGCTCTGGGTCGCGTCCGCTGGCTACAACGTGATGCGTGCTGTGACCGGCCTCGTCATCGAGACGCTGGAAGGCGACATGCGCGCCGACTACGGCGACTGGATCATCAAAGGCGTCAGCGGGGAGTTTTACCCCTGCAAGCCTGACATTTTCGCCGCGACCTATGAGCCGGTGGAAGGCGGTGCAGCATGACCACGGTCACCGTCGCGCAGGCGAATGAAATTATCGAGCTGACAGAGACAGTCAGACGACACCGCGGCGCTTTGGCCAACCTGAAAAACCCGGCCACGGTGAATGTGTTCCCGTACGTGAAAGACGTGCACGGGCGAACGGCAGAACTAGGTCCGTACACGTTACAGGCTGGCGACGAGGACGCAGAGGCGAAACTGCAAGCCGAAGTCAAGCGCCGCTCCGCCCTCCGCTAACCCCTGAA
>NZ_BNCG01000177.1 GCF_014656355.1 Camelimonas fluminis | reverse complement strand
AGACCCGGCGCCGGCAGTTGATGCAAGGCAAACAGACAGAGCCATCGGTATGGCGTCGGCGAAAAAAAGTACCGTCGAACCGGCGAGGCCCACCGACGAGGCGCCCATGAGGAATGTTTTCAGAAACTTGTGGCTTCGGTGCCGGTTGTAGATGGTAGCGGCCGCTGGAGAAGGGCTTGTGGTCGCTCGAGCGAAAGGCGGGGGGATCGATATCGAGGTCGGAATTGCGACGGCATTGGCTCTCGTCCGATAGTTGGCGATCTTGTCATCGGCCTGCTGGAAATCGGAGAAATGCATTCGGTCCTCGCAATGGGGATCAATAATCTGACGCTTCCAAGCCGCAGCACGGCCTTTCCGGAATTTATGTGGCCAATTTAATTGGTAGCGTCGGACCGTTTTATCTCAAATTCGTTGTCTGTGCCAAGCCGGGGTTGGTGGCATTAAGGGCTTGTAGCTTGAATTTCGCCATTTGCCGTTTTGGGGGGAGTGTCGGGCGAATGGTCCAGTGGCGCTGAGTGGCAGTGACCTGGATGCCGGTGAACGCATCGTGGACGCCTCCTGACGGCGCGG
>NZ_BNCG01000176.1 GCF_014656355.1 Camelimonas fluminis | reverse complement strand
GAATCATGTCTGCGCCGCTGACGAAACCCCTGATGAGTCAGAGGCCAAGGGTCTTGGTATAAGCATAAGGCCATCAAAGCCGCCTCCGACGACGAGCTGGATTCCTTCCTCGACGGTTGGCCGAATATCGATCCCACCACCGGCCTTCACCTCCAAGGCGACGAGTTGCTGATCAAAGCACGCGAGGCCATGATTTCGGCCGTCCATACGTTCAATAGCGCCGGACTCTACTTCAGAGCGGAACTATTCATAGTCACCGCAATAATTGCGTGGACCTACCTGATGCACGCTTATTACAGGCGCGAGGGCATAGATTACCGTCATAAGAAGGCTGGTATCGTTGAGCGCACGCCATCCGGAGCCGAGAAATATTGGGAACTAAGTCAGTGCATCACTACAGGAGCCTGTCCCCTTCAGAGCGGCATAGTCAACAATCTCAAATTCCTGATCGAGATCAGGAACGAGATCGAGCATCGATCCACCAACAGGATTGACGACGCCCTCAGCGCGAAGCTGCGTAAGCGCTGTGCCGCTCACACCTTGCGTTGATGGCTCCACGGCAGGAGGCTGTCGAT
>NZ_BNCG01000175.1 GCF_014656355.1 Camelimonas fluminis | reverse complement strand
CCGTTCGGGCTGATCCGCCAGGAGGTGGATGTACGCATCTGCGGCGGAACCGTCGAGATCTTCCACAAGGGCCAACGGGTTGCCAGCCACGCCCGCAGTCCGGGACGGCGCAGCCATATCACGGCGCCAGAGCACATGCCCTCAGCGCATCGCCGCTACGCCGAATGGACGCCGGCGCGCATGCTGGCGCAGGCCGGGAAGCTCGGACCATCGGTCGCCGCCTTCTGTGAAGCGGTGATGGCCGATCGCCCCCACCCCGAGCAGGGCTTTCGCACCTGCCTGGGCGTTCTCGCACTCGCCAGGAGCTTTGAACCGGCGCGTCTCGACGCGGCCTGCCGGAGAGGCCTGTCCATCCGCGCGCGTTCCGTCGCGTCGATCCGCTCAATCCTGCAGAGCGGGCTCGACCGCGCCTTCCTTGAGGAGGCCGGGCAGCTTCCCCTGCAGCACCCCAACATCCGCGGCCAAGGCTATTACCATTAAAGGAGACGGACCTTGCTGACACACCCCACTTCCGAGCGCCTCACTGCCCTCGGGTTGACCGGCATGGCGAAGGCGCTGCACGAGCAGCGCCACGCCCCGGCCA
>NZ_BNCG01000174.1 GCF_014656355.1 Camelimonas fluminis | reverse complement strand
CACTCAACCGGGTCGGGAGAGGATGCAGCTGAAACCGCTGCACGCTATGTCCTCGATACCCTTCTCGGCAAAGTCAGACTCGTTGCCGACAGCCGTTGCTGACGAAACCCGCGACATCCCCACCATATCGAACCAAAGCCCGTACTTGCGCGGGCTTCTATTTTTCCCGGCTGCGCAAACCCCACCAACCGGCCACGCCCCACTTTTCCACGATTCCATATCGGACGAAAAACCTACGAAAACAATGCCATACGTATTTATTGTGCCTAAGGGATCCCGATTTATTCGGCCTTAGGACACACACCTAAGCCCGCGCCATCCGCAGACGTAACACAGTCACGCCCGTTCTCTGGACGCCCACAGCATAACGGCCGCCCACCGCGGACAAACCAAGGCGCCACACCCCCCAAGCGGCGCTAGTGGGCCCCAGTAGGCCCGGCGCTCCCGTCGGTGACACTCAAACACCACCAGCCACCCTCCACCGCCCCAGACGGACACGAGACGCCACCGGGGCCTGGGAATATCGTGCCTTATTTTTCACGCTTCCTGGCTGCCACATCTGAAGAGCCCTGGCCCTTGCCTGCGAGCGTC
>NZ_BNCG01000173.1 GCF_014656355.1 Camelimonas fluminis | reverse complement strand
CGCGCGTTCTCGGCGCGCTCGGCGGCGAGCATCGCCTGAAGGGCGAGCGGATCAGTTGTCAGAGGTTCGGCCGGAGTGCTCACGGAACCGATTAGACATTGGATTCCAGTGCGTTGCCAGCGCTCTCGCCGCCCCAGGAATCAACTTGCCGCGACCGGCGTACGCGTCTCACGAGCCTCATGAACGCGCCGCCAGTCCAGCCCTTCGAGCAGCGCCTGTAACTGCGCCGCCGTCAGCCTGACCACGCCATCGGTGATGGCGGGCCAGCAGAACCTCCCGTCTTCCAGACGCTTCGCCAGCATGCACACCCCGGTCCCGTCGAAGTAGACGAGCTTGATCCGGTCCGCACGCCTCGCCCGAAAGACATAGATCGCCCCACAGAATGGGTCGGCGTCCATCGTCTCGCGGACCAGCGCCGCCAGGCCGTCCGCGCCCTTGCGGAAGTCTACTGGCCGGGTCGCCACCATGACGCGCACAGCGCCGGTAGGGCCGATCATGGCGCGCCTTTCAGGGCACGGATCACGGCGGTGATCGTGGCCGGCGAGGCGCCATCGCCGCACCTTACCGTGACCCCTGACGCCTCAATCTCGATGGCCCCGGATGTTGGCCGTGGC
>NZ_BNCG01000172.1 GCF_014656355.1 Camelimonas fluminis | reverse complement strand
ATCAGAAATCTGGCGAAGGGGGAACCTCTTATGATTCTAGACGTTCGAAAACCGCTCTAATCCTGAAGGCATTTGACGGTCGCGATCCGCCCTACACGCTCAGGTCCCAACGCCGAATACCACCTCATCTGGAACCCTGATTCACAGTACTGATCCACCTCCATCCTCGCGCCAAGTCAGCGATCGACGAATTAAGGCAGCGAAATTCAAAAACATTTTCACACTTTTTGCAGCTCACCACGGGAGCAAAAATGACCACCCGCGGGGCCCCGGAGTGCTCTCTGGCCTTGCCTTAAATGACAGCGATTATTCACACTTTTCAACAGCCCCGCCCAACCCCTCAATCGAGGCTCCGCAACGCCCGTAACTGAGCGATCGGCACACTTAATTCGGACCCATTATTCACACTTTTAATGCTGCCCCTGCCGACCTCGCCCAACCGATTTAAGGCGCCGAATTCTCCGCCATTATTCACACTTTTGCCCGCGCTCATGGCCGCGGTGACGGATGACCCAAATGTGGGATTATATTGAGCCCTATTATTCACACTTTTACCCGCGCCCTCCCCTGACGAGCGTTCTCCGACACCCCGCCACGGAGCCCCAGGAAGCGCCCGCAAACACTCCCCCGACAAT
>NZ_BNCG01000171.1 GCF_014656355.1 Camelimonas fluminis | reverse complement strand
GTTAACGCGAAGTTGGGGGCAGCGGGGCGAGGATGGTGGTGCCGGAGACCGACGCCATGATCCTGAACGCCCTCGCCGAGAAACTCAAACGTCGCGCCAGGGACGATTTCAAGGGTCGCCATTTCGAGGCGCCGCTGATCATTCAGGCGGTGACATGGTATCTGCGCTATCCGCTCAGCTACCGTGATCTCGAAAGCCTGTTCGCCGAGCGCGGCTTCGACGTCGACCACGCCACCATCAACCGCTGGGTTCTGACCTACGCGCCGATGATCGATAAACGTCTGCGCCGGTTCCGCAAACCCCATTGTGGTTCGATCCGTGTCGACGAGACCTACATCAAGATCCGTGGCCAGTGGCGCTATCTCTACAGAGCCGTCGACAAGCAAGGGACGCCGGTTGATTTCCTGCTGACCGCCCACCGCGATCTTGCTGCGGCCAAACGCTTTTTCTGCAAGGCGCTGAAGGACTGCCCCTTGCTGGCCCCGGACAAGATCGGCACTGACGGAGCCAGCGTCTACCCCGCCGCCATCAAGGATGGGGTCGCCGGAGGCATCCTTACCCCCAAGGTCACCCATCGCGTCTCAAAGCACCTGCAGCAGGTGATCGAAAGCGACCACTTCCGGCTCAAACAGATGAT
>NZ_BNCG01000170.1 GCF_014656355.1 Camelimonas fluminis | reverse complement strand
AGACCGTCCCGGACCCCTCGTGGCTTTCGGCGACAATCCGGTCCTTCTCCTCCGGCGACCCGAGCCCGTGAAGATCTCAAGCCGGCGGACCGGCTCATCATCCCTGGACTTAAGCGTAAACTCTGAAATCGGCATATGTCGAAGCCCTCAAACGCTTCGAGCATCACCATTCGCACCCCAGAGCGAAAGGTGGCGCCGGGACACCGCTTACAGTGGTTCGAACGTGCGATCCAAGCGTCGACGTCTGAGGGTGCGCACCGATAATCGGTGCGTGAAAAGTTGCGGCCGGAAGCGGCCGATATTCACATGGCGCCGGGCTGATAGCGTGGCGATTTTCGGTCCCGAATTTTTCACTACGACAAGTGTGAAAAATAAGTATGGACTTGGAACTGCGGAGGCAGGTTCCAAGTCCTGAACGAGGGGGCCGAAAAGTGTGAATAATAGTCTCCAGGCCTGATCCAAATTCCCTTAGTGTTTTGCCTTACGTCGAGCCGAAGGGCTGCGACAGGGAGGAAAACCGTTGCGGAGCATGGGGTTTGTGGGCCGTCAGGAGACCGAAGTAAGGTGCGAACGCACCTAGTAAACGTGTGTGTGTCCTATTGGACACACAACGTTTGCGGTATTGAGCCAATTTATTTATTGGGGCTT
>NZ_BNCG01000169.1 GCF_014656355.1 Camelimonas fluminis | reverse complement strand
AAGGTTCATCCTCCGTTCGACCTTAGCGTACGATTTTGAGCAGCTCTTGTTCTGGCCCCAACCCACAAGCATCCAATTTCTTCGCCAAATTCCGCCCCGCGGATATTTGCGAAAAATATGGCCTCACATCCCGCCCTCCGGCGGATGTTCAGATTGCTGTCGGGCCAGATCGCACCGCCCTCGATCGAAGCTCGAGACGCTGCGAGACGCATGGTCAGATGGCTCCTCATCATTCAACCGCGCGCCACGGCGGCGGCGACCTCTTGGGCGCTCGCAACGTGGTCTCGAATGATGGGGCCCCATGGTTCTGCCAAGCAGACCCCTGCTGACCAAGGCGACCGCTCCCGGTCGCGAATCTGGCCGGCTTCCCGGCCAACGCTCCGCTCCGCTACAGCCACCTTCGTGGCAAAGCCTCCGCAACCCCCAAAAGGACAAAAGCCCCCCTCAAACCCGGGCGACACACATATAAAGAGTATGCGCGGCCCTTAGCGGGCTAACATCTCTCCAGCCACAACCGCGTTTGGCCTGGCCCTGCGCGACATCCAGACCCGCCCCACGCGGCACACGTGCATTCCCCGCACTCATGACGGTCCCGCGCCGTCAGGAGGCGTCCACGATGCGTTCACCGGCATCCAGGTCACTGCCACTCAGC
>NZ_BNCG01000168.1 GCF_014656355.1 Camelimonas fluminis | reverse complement strand
ATTTCGTTGATGAAGGTCACCTTCATCGCCAGAAAGGCGTTGGCGGCGTATTTCGTCAGCTCGGCCGTGCGCCGGCCGGTCATGACAAGGGGAGCCTGGTTGAGGAACAACGGCCGGTACAGGTCGCGCATCACTTCCTGGGCGCGGGCGTCCCCGGCGCCGATGACGATGCGGTCCGGCCGTTTGAAGTCCTCAATTGCGGCGCCTTCGCGCAGGAATTCGGGGTTGGAAACCACCGAGAATTCCGCCGCCGGATTGGTCTCCCGGATAATGCGCTCCACCTGGTCGCCGGTGCCGACGGGGACGGTGGATTTGTTGACCACGACGGTATAGCGGGTCAGCGCGGCGGCGATCTGCGCCGCAGCCTGATGCACATAGGTGAGATCGGCGTGGCCGTCGCCGCGACGCGAGGGCGTGCCGACGGCGATGAAGACCGCGTCCGCATCAGCCACCGCGGCGGCGAGATCCGTGGTGAAGCCAAGCCGCCCCTGGCGCATGTTGGCGGCAACCAGCTGGTCGAGACCCGGCTCATAGATCGGCAGTCTGCCGGCCCGCAGGTTGTCGATCTTCGCTGCGTCCGTGTCGACGCAGATGACCGAATGGCCGAAATCAGCAAAGCAGGTTCCGGAAACCAGGCCCACATAGCCTGCGCCGATCATCGCGACACGCATG
>NZ_BNCG01000167.1 GCF_014656355.1 Camelimonas fluminis | reverse complement strand
ATTGAAGCTAGCTATGTCGACGGCCGCTGTTGCCGACTTGCAGTACGGATAACCCTGGGAGTGAGAAACCGTTCCAAAAAACAGGATCACTGGAAAAACAAATTTGGGCAGTAGTTATGGACCGAATATGAACCACCTTAACTACATGCACTTTTGATCGTCTTCTTCTTTCATCCTCTGGCGTATTCCACCCTCAAGAGTGGTTCCTTCTGGCATCGGTTCGAACAACGATCCGGTGTGCGGAGAAAGCAGCTCTGCTTTTGTTATTTCTTTAGCTGCCGTGTTCGCTGTTAGACGTTCCGTCAAACTGGGAAAGAGCCGATGGGAGGTGGTTGATACGCCAGCTTTCCAACCGACAGGAATTTCCTCCTTGGGATTGCTGCAAGCCTCCACAATGGCGTCCACGACGATGGAAGGATCATCCATCGCAGCCATTCGCGGCTCGTGGCCCGTGTAGTTGGCAGCATGGTTCCACCATGGGGTGTCGACGGCCCACGGCATGATGGTTGAGGCTTTGATGTTCTTGTAGCCCGCTATCCGAAGCTCCTCGTTGAGGGATCGGCCAAGGCTTAGTACGGCTGCCTTCGTGGCAGCGTAGGAACTCTGGAACGCAAGAGGGATCTCGCTTGCCGCGCGACAAACAGGGTGAGATTCCGCGACAATCTGGGTGAGACGCTGTGGTGGG
>NZ_BNCG01000166.1 GCF_014656355.1 Camelimonas fluminis | reverse complement strand
GTGAACGCTGGCTACGCCTGGAATACCAACAACAACAACAGCAACTACGTGTATGGCGCTCCGGTTTACAACACCGCCGCGTTCTACTACGGCGGCAATTCGGGCAACGACGGTGGCTTCACCGGCGGCGGCCAGATCGGCTACAACTACCAGATCGGCCAGTTCGTGATCGGCGCCGAAGCCGACATCCAGTACGCCGACCTCGGCGGCAAGAGCAACTACGGTTACGGCAACCAGGGCATGGACTGGTTCGGCACCGTCCGCGCTCGCGCCGGTTTCGCCATTGACCGCGCCCTGATCTACGTGACCGGTGGTTTCGCCTACGGCGGCGGCGGCAACAACAACAACTTCTACGGCTACAACTACGGCTACTATGCTGGCAACGGCAACAGCACCGCGACCGGCTGGACCGTCGGCGGTGGTCTTGAGTACGCCTTCACCGACAACCTGACCGCCAAGGTCGAAGGTCTGTATGTCAGCCTCGATCGCGGCAACAGCGACGTCTACTTCCCGGGCGCTGCTCTGGCCAGCCTGTACTACTCTGGCGGCAACAAGAACAACGAGTTCGGCGTTGTTCGCGTCGGCCTGAACTACAAGTTCTGATATTTCGGGGATCTCCCCGCTTTATCTGGAGCCCGGCAGCAACGCTGCCGGGCTTTTTTATGTTTTCACCGGGCAATTGACG
>NZ_BNCG01000165.1 GCF_014656355.1 Camelimonas fluminis | reverse complement strand
CCGGCTCTGATGCGCAACATCGACTGGGCAAGGGAGGCCGCCGGCCTTGAGCCGTTCGTCTGGCCGGCCATGGTGGCTGCATCGGCTGCGCCGACGCCAGTCAAATTCAAGCAAGCAGCGGAGTAAACCATGCGCGTTCTGATTGCTTGCGAATATTCCGGGCAGATGCGGCGGGCGTTCCGCGCAAAGGGCCATGAAGCTTGGTCATGCGATGTGCTTCCTGCCGATGACGCCAGCCACTTCCATTTCCAGACTGACGTGCGCGAAGTGCTTGGGATGGAATGGGACCTGCTGATTGGGCATCCCCCATGCACGCGCCTCTGTAACAGCGGGGTGCGGTGGCTTCACGCCCCACCGGCAGGAAAGACCATCGACCAGATGTGGCGCGAACTGGATGAGGCAACAGCATTCTTCAGCCTGCTGCTGAATGCCGATATCCCCCATGTCGCCATCGAAAACCCGGTGATGCACCGCTACGCGAAGGAGCGGATTTCCGGCTACTTCGACCCTGGACCAGCCGTCCAGCCATGGATGCACGGCCACATGCAGGTCAAGGCGACGTGCTTCTGGCGCAGGAACCTTCCGCCGCTCACGCCGACGAAAAATGTCCGGGCTGAAATGCTGCGCCTGCCCTACGGCGAGCGGGCCAAAATCCATCACGCAAGCCCCGGACCTGACCGCTGGAA
>NZ_BNCG01000164.1 GCF_014656355.1 Camelimonas fluminis | reverse complement strand
GATGAACAGGGCCCGGCTCCCCCAACGAAGCCCCAAAAATAAATAGGCTCAATACCTCAAACATGACGCACTCCTACGGGTGCATCATGTTTGATCGGTCCCTGCGGCCCGTATTTCGGTCTCTGACAGCCCAACCCACAAGCATCCAATTTCTTCGCCAAATTCCGCCCCGCGGACATTTGCGAAAAATATGGCCTCACATCCCGCCCTCCGGCGGATGTTCAGATTGCTGTCGGGCCAGATCGCAACGCCCTCGATCGAAGCTCGAGACGCTGCGAGACGCATGGTCAGACGGCTCCTCATCATTCAACCGCGCGCCACGGCGGCGGCGACCTCTTGGCCGCTCGCAACGTGGTCTCGAATGATGGGGCCCCATGGTTCTGCCAAGCAGACCCATGCTGACCAAGGCGACCGCTTCCGGTCGCGAATCTGGCCGGCTTCCCGGCCAACGCTCCGCTACAGCCACCTTCGTGGCAAAGCCTCCGCAACCCCCAAAAGGACAAAAGCCCCCCTCAAACCCGGGCGACACACATATAAAGAGTATGCGCGGCCCTTAGCGGGCTAACATCTCTCCAGCCACAACCGCATTTGGCCTGGCCCTGCGCGACATCCAGACCCGCCCCACGCGGCAATCGAGCATTCCCCGCACTCATGACGGTCCGCGCCGTCAGGAGGCGTCCACGATGCGTTCACCGGCATCCAGGTCACTGCCACTCAGC
>NZ_BNCG01000163.1 GCF_014656355.1 Camelimonas fluminis | reverse complement strand
CACGCCCTCCCCAGCAGACAGAGCGATGATTGCCTCTGCGTGAGCGCGGGCGTTGGCTTCGGTTCGGTGACAGCCGCCCAGCATGAACAACGTGTGGTCAATAAAAGCGTTGTCCCATAGGTCGGACAACGCTCCCGCTTCGCCATCGTCGTCAATGACGGGGAACCAGTACGTATCGCCGTCCCTTGGGTGTTTTTTCATCGGCTCCGGCACCGCGCGATCACCGATCATGATGTGGCCGGGAGCCCCTGTCGCCGGTGTGGGGACGTCGGGGGGGCGGAGGTCGGACACAAGGCGGCTGTCGTAGGACTGCATATCGTAGCGCAGCCAAGCCATATCGCCGTCGCGACCGACCATTGTCACAAGGTCACCGCTGCCGGCCCGAACCAACAACCCTTCCTGCGGTATTTCGCACGTCGCCAGATCAACAGGGGCGCGGCGGATGAGGGTGAGGGCGGATGGGGCAACATAACCCAGTTGTCGACCGGAAAAGGGTCCCGTGTAGGCAACGTGAACTTCGCCGTCCATATCTGGGCCGTCGACCACCACTACCTCAAGCGAGCAGACGTCGCCTTTCCGAAAGTCGGTCATGCCGCAGCCCTCTCCTGAATGTGATGCCCCCACTGCTCAGCCGCAGCTTCTGCGATGCCGGCAAATGTCTCGGACCTCAGTTTCCAGCGGTCAGGTCCGGGGCTTGCGTGATGGATTTTGGCCCGCTCGCCGTAGGGCAGG
>NZ_BNCG01000162.1 GCF_014656355.1 Camelimonas fluminis | reverse complement strand
ATCACGTCCGCGCTCCCAACAAAACCCTGCATGAGTCAGGGGCAGAAGGCCTTGGTATGAGGTTCACGCTCCAGCCGGCCGACCGCAGCAGCGCCGCGATCCGCCGGTAGCCGTAGCGGCCATACTGGACAGCGAGCGCCACGATATCGGCAGTCAGCGCCGCTTCATCGTCCGGCCGCGTCGGGATCTTCCGCTGCGTCGAGCGGTGCTGGCCGAGCACGAGGCAGGCTCGGCGCTCCGTCACGCCAAGCTTGCTCACCACACGATCCACGCAGACGCGGCGACGGGCGGGGCTGATCAGTTTCCCCTGGCCGCCTCCGCCAGGATCATCTTGTCCAGCGTCAGGTCCGACACCGCGCGCCGCAGCCGGGCGTTCTCGGCTTCGAGCTCCTTCAGGCGCTTCACCTGATCGCCCTTCAGCTCGCCATACTCAGTGCGCCAGCGATAGAACGTGACCTCCGTCACGCCGATCGAACGGATCGCTTCCGCGACCGGACGCCCCTGCGCCGTCAGCACTTCAACCTGCCGCAACTTCGCGACGATCTCTTCAGGTGCGTGCCTCTTCCTCGGCATCATTCAGTCCTCCAAATGGCCAAAAGCCATACCTCAGGGAGGACCACTTCTCAGGGGGCAGACCACGACCGCTTGCCGGTACTTTTCGGCGATTTCGCCGGCGTTCGGCTTGGGGAGAAGCCGGATAGACCCGGCGCCGGCAGTTGATGCAAGGCAAACAGACAGAGCCATCGGTATGGCGTCGGC
>NZ_BNCG01000161.1 GCF_014656355.1 Camelimonas fluminis | reverse complement strand
CGCTTCGAGCATCACCATTCGCACCCCAGAGCGAAAGGTGGCGCCGGGACACCGCTTACAGTTCTCGGAATCTTGCGGGGGATAAAATGACTAGTATCGATAGAAGCTTCCGCAAGGTGGTTTGGCGACGTTTATTGAGGGGGGAGAGATGATCGCAGGTTCCGGACAGCTGCCGTGGCAGCACATAACGATACGTGCGCCTTGGCATGATGGTGGCTGGAATGGGCGTGTCTGCACTGCCCCGTCAGCGAACACCTCATGTCTGGTCCTCGGACGCATCGCGTCGGTAAAACGCGACAATCAGGATGCTGTTGCGGGAAAGCTGTTCGATGAGCTCGCGCCGTCGGAGCTACCGCCATGTGTCGATGAGCGCGTCAGCTTCATGTGCGATCACGACATCGTTCTGACCAAGCAGCACCCCTACAAACTTTCGAGCCCTACGACGCACGGCCATTTCGGCGAGACGAAGCTGCGGATCGAAGCCTATTCCGCAGCATGCATCCCCTTCGGATGGATGTTGAAAGCAAACGTCGAGGGCGACGAGAGCGAGTGTGAGCTCGGCAAGGCAACAGCGTTGCGGCTAGCCTACGATCCCGAGCGCGAGCCGGACCTGTCGTTTGAAACGGGCTGGGTGGACTTGTACCGGTTTTGCGCCGGTCACCCATCTCATTATGCCACGCGCGCCTCGAACGCGATCGGGCTTATACCAAGACTCTCTGATCAGAACCCATGCGCCCATTTGCGGAGTCCGATTGACAT
>NZ_BNCG01000160.1 GCF_014656355.1 Camelimonas fluminis | reverse complement strand
CTGCCCTCGGGTTGACCGGCATGGCGAAGGCGCTGCACGAGCAGCGCCACGCCCCGGCCAACCGGACCTCTCTCCCCGCCGTTGTGAATAACCGGCCCCAATGGTGAGCGCTGGCGCAAGCTTCCATGGCGATCGTCTCTGGCGCCAGCTCGTTCACGATTTCCGTAAGCTTTGTGCGGCTGACCTTTCGTGAAACAATCACACCGTTTGTATCAATCCCGTGCAGATGGAACGATTGCTTTCCAAGATCGATCGCCAGCAAATTCATTGTCATGCTGTCCTCCTCCAGGTTGGGCCACTTACTGTGAGCGCGAGGAGGGAGGCGTCCATCCCATAACATGAAGACAGCAGTGGATCGTGTCGGTCGTGGCAAGGAGCGCCAGATCAATATCCGCTTCCTCGCCATGACAAACCACTATGTCTACGAGCCCGAGTTCTGCAATCCGGCTGCAGGATGGGAGAAAGGTCAGGTCGAGAAGAACGTCCGGGATTCCCGCCACCAGTTGCTACACGCGATGCCGGGCTTCCCTGACCTTGCGGCGCTCAATGCCTGGCTGGAACAGCGTTGCCTCGAGCTGTGGCGGGAAACGGCGCATGGTTCCTTGCCCGGCACGATCGCCGATGTCTGGGCCGAAGAACGGGCCGCCCTGATGCGGCTGCCCGTTGCCTTTGACGGCTTCATCGAGATGAGCAAACGTGTTTCGCCCACCTGCCTGATCAGCTTCGAGCGCACCCGCTACAGTGTGCCGGCCTCCTTTGCCAACCGTCCTGT
>NZ_BNCG01000159.1 GCF_014656355.1 Camelimonas fluminis | reverse complement strand
ATGTGAGAACTACTTCGTTTCATGCGGATATGAGCCGGAATGATCGAAAAACGCTCTAATTTACGCCGCGATCTGCGCAAAATGTTCTGACGACGTACAAGGATGCACATGGCACGAACTTAAATAGTCGGGGGACTGGTCCAAAATTCAGGACCACCTCTGTTGATAACGAGATCGCCCGTTCCGATGCTATTGGTCGCCGAGATCGCATCCCAGCCGATGCCCGTCACCTGACCGGTGGAGGTGATGGTCAGGTTGCCGGAGATCGAGTTGGAGATCTGCATGCCATATTGGGCGCCAGTGACCGTACCGCTTGACGCAACTATCATATCGCCAGCACCATTCGCCTCGACATGGATGCCATTGCTGCCGCCCGAAACATCCGCAACGTTAATGGCGAGCCTGCCCGCTCTGACGGTGTTCAAAGCATAAATGCCGTAGCCCTGCTCCGAAGAAATGGCGCCGAAGGTAGCCTTTGATAGAGCAATAGCGAAGTTAAATACGTCAGTTTTATTATGATTATGGATAATTAACTAGGAAAGGTGAATCCAGCCCCGCGAACGGCATGAAATGGGAGTATCATGTTTGCTTTCATTGCCCTTTTTCGCAGGCGGCTAACGATTGTGTCCAAGTGCGAATAGTTGAATTCATATACATCCTCACCCAATGCCTCAACGAGAGTTTGTCGTTCGACGATCTCTCCACGCGCGTTGAACAGGCGACCTAGAGCGTTTTTCGATCATTCCGGCTCATATCCGCATGAAACGAAGTAGTTCTCACAT
>NZ_BNCG01000158.1 GCF_014656355.1 Camelimonas fluminis | reverse complement strand
GATGCTACAGTGGAGTTTCTTCCTTACGCTCCGACGGGTCGCTCGCGCCGTCGATGGCCTGATGCGCTGAAAGCGCAGCTTGTGGCTGACACTCTGCTGCCCGGCGCGACGGTCGCCAGCATTGCCCGGCGTCACGGGATGCGGCCGAGCCATCTGTCATCATGGCGGACCCTGGCACGGCAGGGGAAGCTGGTGCTGCCGCCGCCAGATGACACGGTCGGGTTTGCGGCGGTGGCCATCGCCCGTCCGGCCCCGGAGATCTCCCCGTCAGAACCTGCCGGAGCAGAGATCGCGATGGGCGCCGTGACGATCCGGCTTAAGGCGGGCGCATCTGCCGAACGGATCGCAGCCATTGTGCGGGCGCTGTCGGCGTCATGACGCTTCCCATGAGCGGTCTGCGGATCATGGTGGCGACAAAGCCGATTGATTTCCGCAAGGGCCATGACAGTCTTGCCGCACTGGTGAAGAACGAACTGGACAGGGATCCATTCACCGGCACGGTGTTTGTGTTCCGCGCGCGCAAGGCGGACCGTCTGAAGCTGCTGTACTGGGACGGCACGGGCCTGGTGCTGGCATACAAGCGGCTTGAGGAACACAGCTTTGCATGGCCTGCGGTGAAAGACGGGCTGATGTCGTTGTCTCACGCCCAGTTTGAGGCGCTGTTTGCCGGCATGGACTGGCGCAGGGTCAGGGCGGTGACGGCGCGGGCTCCGCAGACGGCGGAGTAACCAGATTTATTGGGCTTCCGGCATTTTGCCACCAGGCAAGCCGGAACCGCGCTGATAGACTGCCGT
>NZ_BNCG01000157.1 GCF_014656355.1 Camelimonas fluminis | reverse complement strand
AAGGAGCACGGCATGCAGAGACGGTTCATCCACAAATCTTGGATAAATCATCCACCGGAGTCGCGAATGAGTGACGCCACAATGATCGACCGGGCGCGCGGCGTTGCCGGGGTCATGGAGCGCCGGGAGCTTTATCTTAACGGCGGGACCAGAGCGCAGGCGCGAGAACGGCTTGCGCGTCGTCTCGGTGTCCTTCCAGGCACCCTCTACAACCTTGGCCGCGACCGCCTGAAGCGCCTTGACGCTGGTTTTCGCGAGGCCCTGGCGCGCCACGCTGTCCGTGATCTCCGGTCAGAAATCGGGAGGCTCACGCATGAGCTGGAAGTTGCTCAGTCGCTGGGTGTGTCTCCGTCTGCGTCTGTCCTTGCACAGATTAAGGCGGACCTGGCTCGGGTTGAAGCGCTGGTAGGGGAGGTTGAGCCATGACTGATCTGAAAGTCGGCGGTGTCACCCCAGGTGAAATCAAGCAGGACTTCGACATCTTCATGCGCCTGCATGACGAGCGTGACGCGAATACGGCTGATCTCGCAGAGCATTGCAAGGGCATGAAATCTCGCGGGCATGACGTGAAGGCCATGAAGCGTTGCCTCGTGCACGCACGTAAGGACCGCGCCAAAGCCGAAACTGAAGACGCGATTTTCGAGGTCTACCGCGAGGCGCTTGGCCTCGATTGAGGCCAGCCCCTCACGTGCGCGCACGAGGGAGCCGAAATGAAGCGCCTCGAAGCCGAACAGTACGCCAACCGCCGGAGCGCCACCGTCAAGCGCCTGGAACTTGAAATGAAACTCAGGGCCGCCGGCTACCGCGTCACAGGATGGCG
>NZ_BNCG01000156.1 GCF_014656355.1 Camelimonas fluminis | reverse complement strand
GCCTTGCTGATGAGAGCGGGAAGGCGCGCGCCATCATGGGCGTTGGCCGCGCTGGCGTCCCAGGTCCGGATAAACCGGTGGGCCCGATCGATGCCCACGTGGTTCTTGTAGCCAAATATGGGAATGGCGAGATCGACGGGCTTGGAGGCGGCCGGATCGGCGTCATCCTTCACCTTCGCTTTGCTGTACTTGATGCTCCAGCGCGCATCGCGGTCCTTCTGGCGCAGCTTTGCAGGCCTGTCCTTCCAGTCCTCGGGGATACGCCCCTCACGGATATCCCTCTTCTCGCCATCGGTATTGCGCTGACGCGGAGCCGGAACAACCGTGGCGTCGATGATCTGGCCGCCCATGGCGACAAAGCCACGTTCGGTCAAGGCGGCGTCGAAGCGAGCGAACAGGCTGTCGATGGCCCCGGCGTTCACCAGCCGCTCACGGAACAGCCAAACAGTCGTGGCGTCGGGCACGGCGCCTTCGAGACCAAGCCCAAGGAACCGCTGGAACGACAGACGGTCGCGGATCTGGAACTCCGTGGCCTCATCTGACAGCGCGTAAAGGGCCTGCAGGACAAGGATCTTGAACATCATGACAGGGTCGTAGGGTGGTCGCCCGCCCTTGCCACGCGTCGCGCGGTGCAGGGCCCCGACAAGTGGCGTCCGGAACGTCTCGAAGTCCACAACTGCCGCCAGCCGCTCAAGGGGATCACCGGCAGCGCTCAGCGCCGCGTAACGGTCCGCAAGATCAAAGAAACCGGGCTGGCTGGCCATCGATGCCTCCAAAATCTGACAGCGTCAGTTTCGCTCCAGAGACCTCAAAGCACCAGGTTTTTCGAACCGTCCA
>NZ_BNCG01000155.1 GCF_014656355.1 Camelimonas fluminis | reverse complement strand
AAGGAGCACGGCATGCAGAGACGGTTCATCCACAAATCTTGGATAAATCATCCACCGGAGGCGGCGATGACTGACGCCACCACGCTTGAGCAGGCGCGGGAGTTGGCCGGCCAGCTTGAACGGCGGGAACACTTCCGCCACGGCGGGACCAGAACCCAAGCGAGAGAACGTCTTGCGCGTCGTCTCGGCGTCTTGCCCGGCACCCTCTACAACCTCGCGAGGGACCGCCTGAAGCGCTTCGACAACAACCTGCGTCTTGCGCTGACCAACTACGCGATCCGCGACCTGCAATCAGAAATCGAGGGGCTAACCCATGAGCTGGAAATGGCTCGCCAGATGGGCGCGGCTTCGCGTCCTGCTGGCATGGAACGGATTGAAGCGCGCCTGGCGCAAGTCAAGGCGCTGATGGGGGAAGCAACCCAATGACCGAACACGCAATTTCCGATGTTGCTGATACAGGCGTGGCCGTTGAAGAGCTTAAACAGTTCGTCAGCCGCGCCGACAATATCGATGACGAAATTGAAGAGAAGCAATCGGACCGGAAAGAGCTTTACGCGGAACTGAAGGCGCGTGGCTTTGACGTTCTAGCGTTCAAGCAAATGATGAAAATCCGTCGCATGGACCGAAACGTGCGGCAGGAGCGCGAAGCAATTCTTCAGCTGTATCTCGACGCGGTTGGAGTGATCTGACCGCCCCTCGTGCGGGCGCACGCGTAGGAGGCCATCCGATGAAGCGCCTCGAAGCCGAACAGTATGCCAACCGCCGGGCAGCGAAGTGCAAGCGCCTGGAACTTGAAATGAAACTCAGGGCCGCCGGCTACCGCGTCACAGGATGGCG
>NZ_BNCG01000154.1 GCF_014656355.1 Camelimonas fluminis | reverse complement strand
GCAGCGGTGCCCGAGGCCTTGGTGAGTATCCTGACGGCCATTGAGGGGCGTCTTGGCGAAGTCGCTGACTCGATGAAGCTGGCTCAGAGGCCAGTGCTGTCGGAGGCTGCTAAGCAGGCTGCAGTCCAGATGGGATCTTTCATTGAGCAGGGGGCGCGGTCGGTAGCCGGGGTCAGAAAGGTTCCAGTGCTGGAGCTTGCCGCTGTCACGCCATCAATGGGTGATGGCGACGTGGATGCGAGTCCGCGGCGGCGGCGTCGGACGAAGCAACAGATGATCGTCGCCCGGGCGGAGGAAGAGCGGCTGCGCGCCTTGGGTTTGAAGCGCGGGCGCGGCCGGCCACGCAAGCATCCTTTGACTGAGAAGGAGATTGCAGCACGGGCGGCTGCTGCCGGCGCAGTTGTTGAGACGCCGGAAGTTGTGCCCGAACCTGTTGAAGTGGTTGCTCAGCCTGTCGTTCCGGTTCAGCCCGCGCAGATCGCTGTTCCGGCCAAGCGAGGCAGGAAGCCCGAGGCAGCGGTGCCGGCGGAGGTTGAGGCCCAGGCAGTTCCTTCGGCGTTGTCTGTCCCTGAGGTTGCGCCCGTCAAGCGCGGCCCTGGTCGGCCGAGGAAGACAACGGTTGCAGGACAAGAGGCACCGCCGGTCGCCGCGGTGGTGTCTGGTTCTTCGGAAGAGCAGGCGCGAGTTTCGAAGTCGGGGAGAGGACGGAAGGGCACTTCTCCGGCCAAGCCGGCAGTAAGTATGAGTTCGGTGGTTGCCGCCCCACCGGTGGTCACCGAACTTCCGGCGCCAGTGGCTTCCGGGGGGGCGCCTGCCCTGAAGCGGGGTCCAGGTCGGCCGCGAAAGGTGCAGAGTGACGTCGCAGCGGTTGCGGAAGC
>NZ_BNCG01000153.1 GCF_014656355.1 Camelimonas fluminis | reverse complement strand
GCGGCGGTGCCCGAGGCCTTGGTGAGTATCCTGACGGCCATTGAGGGGCGTCTTGGCGAACTCGCTGACTCGATGAAGCTGGCTCAGAGGCCAGTGCTGTCGGAGGCTGCTAAGCAGGCTGCAGTCCAGATGGGATCTTTCATTGAGCAGGGGGCGCGGTCGGTAGCCGGGGTCAGAAAGGTTCCAGTGCTGGAGCTTGCCGCTGTCACGCCATCAATGGGTGATGGCGACGTGGATGCGAGTCCGCGGCGGCGGCGTCGGACGAAGCAACAGATGATCGTCGCCCGGGCGGAGGAAGAGCGGCTGCGCGCCTTGGGTTTGAAGCGCGGGCGCGGCCGGCCACGCAAGCATCCTTTGACTGAGAAGGAGATTGCAGCACGGGCGGCTGCTGCCGGCGCAGTTGTTGAGACGCCGGAAGTTGTGCCCGAACCTGTTGAAGTGGTTGCTCAGCCTGTCGTTCCGGTTCAGCCCGCGCAGATTGCTGTTCCGGCCAAGCGAGGCAGGAAGCCCAAGGCAGTAGTGCCGGCGGAGGTGGAGACCCAGGCAGTTCCGTCGGCGTTGTCTGTCCCTGAGGTTGCTGCCGTCAAGCGCGGCCCTGGTCGGCCGAGGAAGACAGCTGTTGCAGGACAAGAGGCGCTGCCGGTTACCGCTGTAGTGTCAGGTTCCTCGGAAGAGCAGGCGCGAGTTTCGAGCTCCGGGAGAGGACAGAAGCGCACTTCTCCGGCAAAGCCGGTAGCAAGTGTGAGTCCGGTGGTTGCCGCCCCACCGGTGGTCACCGAACCTTCGGCACCTGTGGCTTCCGGGGGGGCGCCTGCCCAGAAGCGGGGTCCAGGTCGGCCGCGAAAGGTGCAGAGTGACGTCGCAGCGGTTGCGGAAGC
>NZ_BNCG01000152.1 GCF_014656355.1 Camelimonas fluminis | reverse complement strand
TTGAGGTATTGAGCCTATTTATTTTTGGGGCTTCGTTGGGGGAGCCGGGCCCTGTTCATCGGGCTCGTTATTGGGGTCTTTTCTGGGGTTTCGGCGGGGCGTCAGGGGGAGAGCCTGGCGAGCGAGCGTGCTTTGTCATCGCGAGCCGCTCAGGCGGGTTTTGGCGTGGGGATTCGTTGGGGAGAGGCGGCCATTATGTCTTTGAAATAGCAATCATAATGGGCGTTCTTGGCGGCGGTGCGTAGGGCTGTGTTGGGCGCTGCTCGGTTCCGCGATGGTGCGATTTGTATGGTCAAGCCACCGCTTTGGCTGGAATCGTGAGTTATTGGGCGCCTAAATTAGCGGTTTGTCGGGGGCGATGGGTGAGTTTTAAGGTAACGTAATTCGCACAGCGTGGAGGGTTTATGCGATTAGACATGGAGGTTCGGATGCTCAGGCAGAATGTTAGAGTTGAAGCGTAACTGTTTGGCGTTACCCGCTGTTTCCTTGAACACGGGTCGAGGCCACGCGTTGTTCAGACCGGAAGTTTTAAGGATGAGAAATTTACGATCGACGGGCTGGAGGCCAGGTTGTCCGGGCACGGGGTGGGGCCCAGTCAAGTGTGAGAGTCCTTAGGCGTGATAAATCGCGACTACGGTCTGTAGTAGGTGTGAGAGTTCTAAGGCACGTTATTCACGCCGGGGTGGGAATGGTCCGGTTGCCTAAACTGCGTTCGTGGGGTTTGGGTTGCCGGGAAAAAAAGAAGCCCGCTCGATGGCGGGCTTTGGTTGGGGACGGCGGGCGTTGTGCGGGTTTTGGACGCTCGCAGGCAAGGGCCAGGGTTCTTCAGATGTGGCAGTCAGGAAGCGTGAAAAATAAGGCACGATATTCCCAGGCTCCGGTGGCGTGTCGTGTCCGTCTGGGGCGGTGGAGGC
>NZ_BNCG01000151.1 GCF_014656355.1 Camelimonas fluminis | reverse complement strand
TCACATGGCTCAATTCTCAGTGGAAATTACCCGAGAAACCGGCTCAGTTCTGGGTGAAAACCAACAGGACCAGCTCTTCGAGCGTCACCATCCCGAGTGCGGTCTGTTCGGGTCCGGGGCGTCTCAGCATGACCACTTGAATCACCCCCCGGCTCACGCCAAGGGCCGGTCAGCAGTCTGGGGCTCCCCACAGGGTGGCATTTCTTCGGGCTAAAACGCCAAACCCGCCAGCAGGCCCTGAGAATAATCAGAGGCATTAATCACACTTTCCGAGCCCCCATCACACCGAGTTTCCGCCCCGCCGCCCTGATCCCCACGCCCGGATAGTCACCCGGGCAGTGAAATTCGCCGGCATTATTCCCACTTAACCTGACAGCATTTTAGGGTCGTGATCCGCCCTGACGCGCTGGACCCAAGACCGACCTCAGCCTCAACTGGCACTCTCACTCGCAGTTCTGATCCAGCTCCCATCCGCGCGCCAACTCAGCGATCGACGAATTAAGGCAGAGAAATTCAGAAACATTTTCACACTATTTGCCGCTCACCACGGGAGCGAAAATGAGCACCCGCGGCACCTCGGAGTGCTCTCTGGCCTTGCCTTAAATGACAGCGATTATTCACACTTTTCATCAGGCCCGACCAAACCCTCAATCAAGGCTCCGAAGCGCCCGTAACTGAGCGATCAGCACATTTAATTCGGACCCATTATTCACACTTTTAATGGTGCCCCTGCCGACCTCGCCTCGCGGATTTAAGGCGCCGAATTCTCCGGCATTATTCACACTTCTGCCCGTGCCCACGGCCGCGGCGACGGATGACCCAAGTGTGTGATTATATTGAACCCTATTATTCACACTTTTGCCCGCGCCCTACCCTCACGAACGTTCTCCGACACCCCGCCACGGAGCCCCAGGAAGCGCCCGCAAACACTCCCCCGACAAT
>NZ_BNCG01000150.1 GCF_014656355.1 Camelimonas fluminis | reverse complement strand
TCAACGCCGATATCGAGGTCCTTGACCGGCGACCAGACCAGGTTGGTCAGGCCGACGAACATGTTGTAGTCGCGCAGGTACGGGCTGTAGATGCCGGCGTTCGTGGCGTACATGTCGCCCATCGGGCCGTTGATGCGAGCGCCGTTCGGGAAGCGGAGCTGGCCATAGGTGGCCACGAAGCCCGAACGCAGCTGCGGGGTCCAGTAGTGCAGGAACGCCGCGGCAACCGACCAGCTGGTGGTCTGCTTGATGTCGCCAGTGGTCGGATCGATGTAGCCATCGATCTTCGACACGCCGAAGCGACCGCCGCCGCCGATGCCGCCCTCGATGGCGCTGTCATGCCCGATCGGAGCCGACATGCCGGTGTAGGACATCGCGCCCTTGGCGTAAGCAGCCTGCAGCCACAGGGCGTCGCCCGGAGCAAGGAACGGCAGGTTGAACTTCACGCCGCCCTGGATGGCGTAGCCGAACTTGGAGTCCGGACGGGCAGCGTAGCCGCCGTTGACAGCGCCGCCGGAGAACGTGCCGACTGCGATCTGGTGCGTGGCGACCGACAGCTGGGCGGAGCCCCAACCCTGGTCAACGCGCAGGTTGCCGACGAAGTCCGGAACGTTCAGACGCTGGGAAATGTCAACGTTGGCGTAACCGACGCGCTGGCCATTGGCGTTGAACGTCCAGACCGGGCTGGTGAACGTGCAGCCGGTGACCGTGCCGTTGAGGCAGAGGCTGGAGTTGGCGGCGCCGCCGGTCAGGCCGACGAACGGGGTGTTGACAACAGCGGTGGCCGGATTGCCAGCAGCGACGCCGCCGAAGAACAGCGGGTTACGACGGAAGGTCGGGTCTTCCATCGAGATCGTGGCGCTGAAGCCGTTGCCGAACTTGGCGGTGTAGGCCAACAGGTTGGTGGAGGATGCGTTCGAGGTGATCGAGAAGTTCGTCAGCTCGAT
>NZ_BNCG01000149.1 GCF_014656355.1 Camelimonas fluminis | reverse complement strand
GGTATCGAGGACATAGCGTGCAGCGGTTTCAGCTGCATCCTCTCCCGACCCGGTTGAGTGTCGAGCGCGAGCTTCGGAGACAAGGCTTTCGCGGATGGAGACCCACTCTGTGGGAGTGAGCCCAAGCGCGTTGCGGGCAGGGGCTGGTTTAGGAGCCGGCTGTGTGTAGTGTGACGGGCCTTCAGCACGCTGGTTGCAGGCGGCGACGGCGAGACGATCAACCTTGTTGTTGTACTGGTCGGTGCTGTGTCCTTTGACCCATTCGAAGCGGATGGTTTTGCCGGCGGCTTCGGCAGCGGAGATGGCGGCGTTGATTGCGCGCCAGATTTCCGAGTTTGCAACCGGCTTCTTGCCTGCAGTACGCCAGCCGTTGGCGATCCAATTTGCCATCCAGCTGGTGATGCCGTTGACGGTATACTGACTGTCGCAGCGAACGAGGAACTCAGTCTCGTTGCTGGCGGCTGCGGCCTCGATAGCCATCAGGGCGGCATGCAGCTCTGCCGTCTGGTTGGTGCCCTGACCGAGGTGCTTGGCGACCTGGTCGATTTGAACCATGCCGCCGGTGCGGTGCTCAAGAACGAGGATAGCGGCGGCGGCCGGGCCAGGATTTCCAGAGCAGGCGCCGTCGGCGTAGATGACCATCATGGTGCGCTCCTTTTGGGGCACCGGCATGTTCGCGACGCCGGCTTTCTGGGGTTTCGCCTGATTTGGCTTTGTCCAAATTGAAGTTTGAAAATCGGAAATAGTGTTTCGCGGTCTGGGCGCTGGGCCGTTTTGCACGTGCGCGAGGGCGCCTTGTGCCGGAGCCCTGGGCAGGCAGTTTTTGTCAAGCTGCGTTGGCGATGTCGTCTTCCAAGGCCGTATTTGTCGCCTTGGCGAAGGCAACCGCGTACCAGAGCGGTGCCCAGCGTCGCGGATAGCCGTCGTTCTGGTCGCCGCCGCACAGGATCCAGAGAGGT
>NZ_BNCG01000148.1 GCF_014656355.1 Camelimonas fluminis | reverse complement strand
GGTATCGAGGACATAGCGTGCAGCGGTTTCAGCTGCATCCTCTCCCGACCCGGTTGAGTGCCGAGCGCGAGCTTCAGAGACAAGGCTTTCGCGGATGGAGACCCACTCTGTTGGAGTGAGCCCAAGCGCGTTGCGGGTGGGGGCGGGTTTAGGAGCCGGCTGTGTGTAGTGAGACGGGTCTACCGTGCGCTGGTGGCAAGCGGCGACGGCAAGACGATCGACCTTGTTGTTGTACTGGTCGGTGCTGTGTCCTTTGACCCATTCGAAGCGGATGGTTTTGCCGGCGGCTTCGGCAGCGGAGATGGCGGCGTTGATTGCGCGCCAGATTTCCGAGTTTGCAACCGGCTTCTTGCCTGCAGTACGCCAGCCGTTGGCGATCCAGTTAGCCATCCAGCTGGTGATGCCGTTGACGGTGTACTGACTGTCGCAGCGAACGAGGAACTCAGTCTCGTTGCTGGTGGCTGCGGCTTCGATAGCCATGAGGGCGGCATGCAGCTCTGCCGTCTGGTTGGTGCCCTGACCGAGATGCTTGGCAGCCTGGTCGATTTCAACCATGCCGCCGGTCCGGTGCTTAAGGACGAGGATAGCGGCGGCTGCCTGGCCAGGATTTCCAGAGCAGGCGCCGTCAGCGTAGATGACGATCATGGTGCGTTTCTCCTGGGGGCATGGGAAGGTTCGCGATGCCGCCTTTCTGGGGTGTCGCCGAATTTGGTTTTGTCCAAATTGGAGTTTGAAAATCGGAAATAGTTTTTCGCGGCCTCGGCGCTGGGCCGTTTTGTACGTGCGCGAGGGCTCCTTACGTCGGAGCCCTGGGCAGGCAGTTCTTGTCAAGCTGCGTTGTGGATGTCCTCCTCCAAGGCCGTATTTGTCGCCTCGGCGAAGGCAACCGCGTAGGAGAGTGGTGCCCAGCGTCGCGGATAGCCGTCGTTCTGGTCGCCGCCGCACAGGATCCAGAGAGGT
>NZ_BNCG01000147.1 GCF_014656355.1 Camelimonas fluminis | reverse complement strand
ACGTTCTCGACCGGGTTCAACTCGGGGCATTTGGGCGGGAGCGGCAGGAGGGTGATGTTCACTGGCACATCGAGCTTGCTGGAGACATGCCATCCAGCCTGGTCGAGCAGGAGCACCGCGTGGGCTCCGGGCGCGACGTGCCTGCTGATTTCGGCGAGGTGAAGCTCCATTGCCTCGCTATCGCAGCGCGGCATGACCAGGGCTGCGCCTTTGCCGCTGTCAGGACAGATGGCGCCGAATATCCAGGCGGAGGCCCGGCGCAGGTCTCGCGGTGCAACTGGCCGCGTCCCGCGCCTGGCCCAGCGACGGGTGATCTGTGTTTTCTGCCCGATCCGGGCCTCATCCTGCCACCACAATTCTATTGCGGTGTCGTTTGGCAGGCTCTTCCGGATTTGCGCCAGACGGATGGGGAAGTTTTTTTAAAATCGGCGATATCCTGCAGACGCTGTCCTTGATGACGGGGACGGGCCGAAAGCTTCCGAAACCCCATGGCTCGCAGTTCACGCCCGAGCGCCTGCTTGCTGATGGAGACGCCAAATTCATCCGATAGCCATTGGACGAGATCGATAATGCGCCAGCGCACGACGCCGTGAACCGACGGAATGGGGCCGGCCTCTATGATCTCAGCCAATGAACGCCGCTGGTTGTCGTTGAGGATCGTGTGAGGCCCGGGTGACTTGCGCGTTGCAAGCCCGTCGGGGCCGGCGGCATTGAAACGAAGCACCCAGTCCCTGACGATCTGCAGCGTCACGCCACCGACGCTGGCCGCATCGCTGCGGCTGGCGCCTTCCAGAATGGCGCTGATCGCAAGAAGCCGACGAACCTGGGCGGGGTCCTTTCCGGCCCGGGCGCAGGCACGAACCTGCGCCGCAGTAAAATCATCCCGAATACGGATCGGCGCAGCCATCACAAATCTCCTCCGATTTGCGAACTGAATCATGTCTGCGCCGCTGACGAAACCCCT
>NZ_BNCG01000146.1 GCF_014656355.1 Camelimonas fluminis | reverse complement strand
TACAGTTGGAGGACTGGCGTCCCATCCGGGCACCGAAGGTTCGGAAAGAACCTCGTAGGTGACCCCGGCCGGAATTGTAATTTCAACGTAGTGTTGGTTTGGCGGAATTTGGCCACTGCCGTAGACCAACTTTTCGAGGAGCGCTGTCGAAAAGTTCGCGGCAGCGTATATCACCGGGCTTCCAGGAGTGTTCCATCTTCCTGGAGCAATTGTGGAGCCCGTGGCATCGAAAATCGGGAAGGCGCCGTTGGGGTCACCGATGCGGTAGGCCTTGAGGGTCCGGTCCAGCTTTTGAGGGCTCAAGCCGCGACGCCGTATTTGAGCCGGGAGAGGATATCGAGCACCAGCTCCGTCCCGATTTCATTTCGCAAGGCGACTTCAACTGGCTTATTTCCCTGCAGCATTGCATGGGGTCTGAACAGGAAATCGCGGGCGGATACGTCGGTCTTCCACACGTCGCGGGCGAGGCTCCACACGCGGGCAAGCCGGGTCAGCTTGAGGCCTTCCTCTGCAGAAAGCCGGTGCGAAGTTCTTCGGCGGCCATAGCTCGCCTTTGGAACCACCCGGTACTTGAACAGTGCGTCATCAGGCGCAACAAGACCGGCTACACGGTCGAGCGCGGCAACGGGAAGGCCACGATCGATTGTTTCCATTAACGAAAACGGGGAAGTCGCCGTTGGCTGGCCCTTGAGGCCAAGAACGCTGCTGATGTCTGTGGCTGCGAACTGGGGATTCATCTCTTTCACCTCAACTGAGCCATTATATAGACCCAAGTGGCCCGAACGGCAATGAGAGGCCTGAGGGAACACCCAAAACTCCCTGCGCAGTTTGTGAGACGCGGGGACCTGGTCGGGGGCCATCTTCTCTAGGATATGCCAAGGTCACGGTAGCGGCGTGGAGACACGCCTGTAGCCGCTGTCCGCCGTCAGCGCCAATGGCACAGATTTGAGGTTGTGATTTAAGGAGGATCTGGG
>NZ_BNCG01000145.1 GCF_014656355.1 Camelimonas fluminis | reverse complement strand
ACGTTCTCGACCGGGTTCAACTCGGGGCATTTGGGCGGGAGCGGCAGGAGGGTGATGTTCGCTGGCACGTGCAGCTTGCTGGAGACATGCCAGCCAGCCTGGTCGAGCAGAAGCACGGCATGGGCGCCGGGCGCGACCAGGCTGCTGATTTCGGCCAGGTGCAGCCCCATCGCCTCGCTATCGCAGCGCGGCATGACCAGGGCTGCGCCTTTGCCACTTTCAGGACAGATGGCGCCGAATAACCAGGCCGAAGCCCGGCGCAGGTCACGCTGGGCCACCGGCCGCGTGCCGCGCCGGGCCCAGCGCCGGGTGATCTGTGTTTTCTGGCCGATCCGGGCCTCATCCTGCCACCACAGTTCTATTGCGGTGTCCTTGGGCAAGCCCTTCCGGATTTGCGCCAGACGGATGGGGAAGCTTTTTTAAAAGCGGCGATATCCTGCGGACGCTGGCCTTGATGGCGGGGACGGGCCGAAAGTTTGCGAAAGCCCATGGTCCGCAATTCACGCCCGAGCGCCTGCTTGCTGATGGAGACGCCAAACTCATCCCACAGCCACTGGACGAGATCGACAATGCGCCAGCGCACGACGCCGTGAACCGCCGGAATGGGGCCGGCCTCAATAATCTCAGCCAACAAACGCCGCTGGATGTCGTTGAGGATCGTGTCAGGCCCCGGAGGCTTGCGCGTGGCAAGTCCATCGGGGCCAGCGGCATTGAAACGAAGTACCCAGTCCCTGACGATCTGCAGCGTCACGCCCCCGATGCTGGCCGCATCGCTGCGGCTGGCGCCTGCCAGAATGGCGCTGATCGCAAGAAGACGGCGAACCTGGGCTGGGTCTTTTGAAGCCCGGGCGAAGGCGCGAACCTGCGCAGCAGTGAAATCATCCCGAACCCGGATCGGCGCAGCCATCGCAAATCTCCAACCATTTGCGAAACTGAATCACGTCCGCGCTCCCAACAAAACCCTGCATGAGTCAGGGGCAGAAGGCCTTGGTA
>NZ_BNCG01000144.1 GCF_014656355.1 Camelimonas fluminis | reverse complement strand
CCTGCCCTACGGCGAGCGGGCCAAAATCCATCACGCAAGCCCCGGACCTGACCGCTGGAAGCTTAGGTCCGAAACATTTGCCGGCATCGCAGAAGCTGCGGCTGAGCAGTGGGGACGTCACATTCAGGAAAGGGCTGCGGCATGACCGAAATTCAGATTGGCGACCGCGTTTCGATTGAACTGGTAGTCACGAAAGCTGCCGACATCATCGAGGCAAGGCTTCCCTTCAGGGATGGGGTTAGCGATCTGGCGTGGGAAGGCATCAGTGCGCATCGCACGTTCTTCACCCTCGTCCGCCGCGCCCCTGTTGATCTGTGGAGCGTCGAAATCCCGAAGGATGGATTGCCCGTAATCCGCAGGAACGGCGACACCGCGATTATGCTGGCTCGTAACGGCGATTTTGCGTGGCTGGAAGACCAGGACGGCTGCATGGACACGGCGGAAGTATCCACTCTCCGCCCCCTCGACGCCCCCGCTCCCGAAAGCGAGGTGGAGAGGCTGCGGGGTGCGCTGACCTTGGTTGCCAGCAGCGGCAAGTTCCAGTGCTTCGATGACGCCGCATGGGACGTTGTCAACGACGCGCTCGCATCAACCGCTCCAACCGGCTCGATGCGCGAGGCAATCGCCAAGCACCACGCAACGCCGTCAGACGCCCCCACCTGCCCACCCGGCCACATGACAGGCTGGTTTGCTCAACTGACGCCAGAACAAAAAGAGGCGGCTCTGGCATATCGCGGGCCAGAGAACCACGGACCAATCTGCCCACCTTGCCACATCATGATCGGTGATCGCGCGGTGCCGGAGCCGATGCGGGTGGAGCCAAAAACTGAAGACTGGTATTGGGCCATTGATCTGTCGGAAGCGAGCTTGGTCGTGAGATGCAAGTGGCTAGACGACACCGTGGACAGTGCCTTTTTTCGCAACAACGCGATCCACTCCACTGAAGCCAACGCCCGCGCTCACGCAGAGGCAATCATCGCTCTGTCTGCTGGGGAGGGCGTG
>NZ_BNCG01000143.1 GCF_014656355.1 Camelimonas fluminis | reverse complement strand
TAAAGTTGTTGGCGTTTTAGCCGCTTAATGATTCAAGACGCCTGATTGTGGGGAGCCTTGATGAGCCGTCGTCACTACGAACTGACCGACCATGAATGGACGATTTCAGAGCCACTTTTGCCCAACAAGCCGCGTGGTGTTCCGCGCGTTGACGACAGGCGCGTGCGCAACGGCATCCTGTGGCGGTTTCGCACTGGCTCGCCGTGGGGCGAAGATACCTGAGCGCTACGGCCCCTGCACGACCTGCTACAACCGATTTGTCCGGTGGCGAAAAGCCGGAGTATGGGATCGGCTTCTCGAAACGGTCTCGGGCGCTTACGAGAACGATATCGTCATGATCGACTCCACCTGCGTCCGCGTCCACCAGCACGGGGCGACGGGAAACGTATGGCCAGCCCCGTTGCAAGTAGTGACGGTCAGTGGCGTGAGCAGTCTGCATAAACGTATCCGGCATATCGGCATGAGGGCCGCCGCCATGATGGAGATCCGTGCGTCCCAGTCCTCATAAAAGGGCCGGCCTCGAAGGTCATTTTCCGTCAGGGCTTGTGGAACGCCGATCGACTGTCAGGCCATCTTTTTTCACCGCTCGCAGCTTTTGGCGCCCGGAGGCGTCCCGCCGGGCGCGATTTCGGTCAGTCTCTCAAGCCACCTTCGCTGGCATGATGTGGTAGCTTTCCTTATGGCGCAGCAGAGCCCAGACAATACGCGCCATCTTGGCCGCGAGCGCGACGACCGCCACATTGGGGTGGCTGCGAGCCAGAAGCCCTCGGAGCCAGAACCCGGTCTCTGTATCGCTCTTCGCCAGCACCGGCATGACGGAACGGGCGCCCTGGATCAGCAATTTTCGCAGATAGCAGTCGCCGCGCGGTGATCCCCAGCAACCTCGACCTGCCGCCTGGGGTGACCTGAAGGGGCGCGAGCCCGAGCCATGCGGCCAGGTCACGCCCTGTCCCGAATGTTGTTGCGGAACCAACCGCCGCGACCAGTGCGGTAGCGTTTAGCACCC
>NZ_BNCG01000142.1 GCF_014656355.1 Camelimonas fluminis | reverse complement strand
GCGCCGGAGCGCCTCCGTTGCAATCGGCGTCGGACCGGATTGCGCCAGTTCATAGAAGCGGCGACGGACATGCGCCCAGCAGAACGCCAGGCTGATGGCGCTGCGCCCGGCCAGCACCCGGTAGCCGGCATAGCCGTCGACCTGCAGGATGCCGGCGAAGCCCTGAAGGTGGCGAAGCGGCTGCTCAGCCTTTCGGTCAGGAGCATAGATGTATGCGACGCCGGGTGGATCGATCCCGCCCCAGGGGCGATCGTCACGGGCATAGGCGAACAGCTGACCCGTCCTTGTGCGGCCGCGCCCGGGATCGAGCACTGGCGCGGTCGTCTCGTCGGCGAAGAGCTTCGATGAGGTCTTCAGCTGTTCGAACAGGCGCTCGTGGACCGGTCGCAGCAGGAAGGCCGCCTTGCCGACCCAGTCAGCGAGCGTCGAGCGGTCGAGGTTCACGCCCTGACGGGCATAGATCTGGGACTGGCGGTAAAGCGGAAGGTGATCGGCGTATTTGCTGACCAGCACGTGGGCGACTGTCGCTTCGGTCGGGATGCCGCCTTCGACAAGACGCGCCGCAGCCGGCGCCTGCAGCACAATTTCCTCGCAACTCCGGCAGGCGTACTTCGGGCGGCGCGTGACGATCACCCGGAACTGGGCCGGGACGATGTCGAGGCGTTCGGAGCGGTCCTCGCCCATGACGTGCAGCATCCCCTTGCAGCACGGGCAGGTCCTGTCGGGGATATCGATGACCTGCTCGATGCGCGGCAAGTGTGCGGGCAGTGAGCCGCGGTTGGCGCGGCGCTTTCTGACGCGGGCCTCAAGCTTTGCAGGATCGGCGGCTTCCTGGGCAGCGAGGCCTTCTGCCTCAACCTGCTCGACCTCTTCCAGGGCCAGCAGCAACTGGTCCATGGGCAGGCTCTCCGCCCTGCGACCGAAGCGGTGACGCTGCAGTTCCCTGATGATCTGGCGCAACCGCGCGTTCTCGGCGCGCTCGGCGGCGAGCATCGCCTGAAGGGCGAGCGGATCAGTTGTC
>NZ_BNCG01000141.1 GCF_014656355.1 Camelimonas fluminis | reverse complement strand
GCTGCCACATCTGAAGAGCCCTGGCCCTTGCCTGCGAGCGTCCAAAACCCGCACAACGCCCGGGACGCCGCTCGGCGAGACAGCTCCATGACCACAAAACCGCGCTCCAAAGATTTTGCGCACTATATCAGTGGTTTAGGTATTTATTGTGCCTAAGGATTCCGATTTATTGTGCCTAAGGCAACGCCTCCAAAGCCGCCCATCCATGGGCGTGGCACAGTCACGTCCACGCTCGGGACGCGCAGGGCGTAACCGCCACGCGCCGTGGGCAAACCAAGGCGCCGCACACCCTCCACGGCCGCTCGTGCGCCCCAGTAGGCCCGGCTCGCCCGCCGGTGACCCGACACACCACCAGCCACCCTCCACCGCCCCAGACGGACACGACACGCCACCGGAGCCTGGGAATATCGTGCCCTATTTTTCACGCTTCCTGGCTGCCACATCTGAAGAGCCCTGGCCCTTGCCTGCGAGCGTCCAAAACCCGCACAACGCCTAGGACGCCGCTCGGCGAGACAGCTCCATGACCAACAAACCGCGCTCCAAAGATTTGCGCATTATTTCAGCGTCTTAGGTATTTATTGTGCCTAAGGATTCCGATTTATTGTGCCTAAGGCAACGCCTCCAAAGCCGCCCATCCATGGGCGTGGCACAGTCACGTCCACGCTCGGGACGCGCAGGGCGTAACCGCCACGCGCCGTGGGCAAACCAAGGCGCCGCACACCCTCCACGGCCGCTCGTGCGCCCCAGTAGGCCCGGCTCGCCCGCCGGTGACCCGACACACCACCAGCCACCCTCTACCACCCCAGACGGACACGACACGCCACCGGGGCCCGGGAATATCGTGCCTTATTTTTCACGCTTCCTGGCTGCCACATCTGAAGAGCCCTGGCCCTTGCCTGCGAGCGTCCAAAACCCGCACAACGCCTGGGACGCCGCTCGGCGAGACAGCTCCATGACCACAAAACCGCGCTCCAAAGATTTGCGCATTATATCAGTGTCTTAGGTATTTATTGTGCCTAAGGATTCCGATTTATTGTGCCTAAGGCAACGCCTCCA
>NZ_BNCG01000140.1 GCF_014656355.1 Camelimonas fluminis | reverse complement strand
TTGTTCCTGACCTGAATTTTTGGGCCGGACCTTTTCAGGTCAGAACCGCACCTGGGCCTTTGCCGTCAGGCGGTTGTCGTGGAAGCCGCCGCCGCTGATGTCTGCCTGGTAGGCGATCTGGGCGGTGACGGCGTCGTTGACGCGGAAGCCGAGACCAGCGCCCAGGGTGCCGTAGGTGCGGGCGTTGGCCGGGCCGGTGAGGCGGAACGGCAGGTCCGGGGCGATGGCGTAATACGCGTCGGCGTTGTCGATGCGATCGCCGACGCGCTGGGTGACGCTGGCTTTCAGGCTGGGGGTGAGCACGCCGCCGGCCAGCGGCAGGTCAAAGGCCAGTTCGAGGCCGGCGGAGAGGCGGGCGTCGGTGAACTGGCGGGCGGCCAGGGCGATGGCCAGCGCGCCGGCCCCGCGCTCGGTGTAGCCGTTGATGTTCATCTGGGCGATGTCGAAGCCGACGAACGGTGTCAGCGACAGGCCCGCTGGCAGGGCGCGGTCCATGCCGAAGGCCGTTCCGTCCAGCTTCACGCCGGCGACGGCCCCGGCCATGAACTGTCCCGAACGCGGCGAAGCTTCGGCGGTGAGGACCTCGTCGCCGAAGGGGATGAAGCGGCGGCTTTTGCCATCGGTGAAGGCATAGCCGAGATAGCCGTCGATGAAGGCGCGGTTCATGGCGAAGCGGCCGTAGAGAGCCGGGGCGACGGCGCTGCTGTCGAGCTTCATGCCATCGGCGCTGCGGTTGTCCTCGATATAGGTGAGGGCCGCGCCGATGGTGAGGTTTTGCGAGACGCGGTAGTCGAGGCCTGCGGTGACGCCGCCTGCGGTGTAGGGGATGTCGGCGCCTGGTCCGCCGGTGAGATATGAGGCGGAGACGAAGAGGCCGAAGGGGTTTGGGTTGGCCATGGGGGCGAGGGGGGCGACGGCGCCGATGCTGCCGGCGTATCCTGGCAGGCGCTCTGGCTGTCGCCTGCTGGCTGCGTTGAGGATGAAGGGCGCGCTCTGGGCGTCGACGGCGCCATTGAGGGCGTTGAGGTTTGAGAAGCCGGGGGCGACGCTGCCGCCGAGGCTGCCGAG
>NZ_BNCG01000139.1 GCF_014656355.1 Camelimonas fluminis | reverse complement strand
AAGCCCCAATAAATAAATTGGCTCAATACCGCAAACGTTGTGTGTCCAATAGGACACACAACGTTTGCTAGGTGCCTTCGCACCTTATTTCGGTCTCCTGACGGCCACCAAATCCCATGCTCCGCAACGGTTTTTCTCCCGGTCGCAGCCCTTCGGCTCGACGTGAGGCAAAACACTAGGGGATTTAGGACTAGGCCTGGAGACAATTATTCACACTTTTCGACCCAATCGTTTCTGACTGGAAGCCTGCCTGCGCAGTTCCCACTCCAGAAACATTTTTCACACTTCACGTGATGAAAAACTCGGGACCGAAAATCGCTGGGCCAGCGGCCCAGCTCCATGTGAATATCGGCCGCTTCCGGCCGCTACTTTTCACGCACCGCAGAGCGTTGCGCACCCGCAAAGATCGACGCATGGATCGCGAGTTCAAACCAATAGACGGATCTTCCGATTCACACTTTACCAGTGTCGATCCTCGTCTGCTGGATCCGCAGCCCAACGAACAAGGCACGGAAATACGGGCGATTATTCCCACATAATTCCCCACGAAATCGAAGGAGCTCGGCATGCAGCGCTGAGGTCTGGCTCCCCCGGGGGCCATTCACACTTAACACCGCTTCACTCGAGCTAGGCCGTGTTGACAAAAGGGACTCCCAAATCGTGCTGTGACGGATTGAAGGCTTCCTTTCAGAGGAGGCTGCTTTGGCTCGGGGCGATCTGACGGACGATGAATGGGCATTGGTTGGGGCGCTGCTGCCGGCAGAGCGTGGTCGATGGTCCAGACCCGCGCAGGACAATCGCCGCTTTCTGAACGGGATGCTCTATGTGCTGCGGGTTGGCTGTCCGTGGCGCGACATGCATGAACGGTACGGCAAGTGGAACTCGGTATAGGTCCGGTTCCGGCGCTGGGCCGGGCAAGGGATCTGGGACGCCTTGCTCGAAACGCTGGTCGAGCTTGGGCTCACCGACGACTGGCAGCACATGATCGACAGCACTATAGTGCGCGGCCATTCTCAGACCGCGGGCGCTAAAGGGGGACTTATAAGGAGGGCTTTGGTCGAAGCCGCGGCGGCTTTACGAGCAAAATCCACGCCCGCACAGACGGTCAGGGACGTCCTCTTGGCTTTGTCCTCACCGGCGGCGAAGTTTCCGGTAAGCGCTGTGCCGCTCACACCTTGCGTTGATGGCTCCACGGCAGGAGGCTGTCGAT
>NZ_BNCG01000138.1 GCF_014656355.1 Camelimonas fluminis | reverse complement strand
TCGACAGCCTCCTGCCGTGGAGCCATCAACGCAAGGTGTGAGCGGCACAGCGCTTACGGTGCAATACAAGGAGTTCGCCGCTGCCCTGAATGCGTGTGGGGTCCCGTGTAAGGTTTCTGACTTCGACAACGCAGCGGGTGCAGGGGCAAAGCCTTCGAGCCGGGAACGACGTTGAACACCGGGCGGGTGCGGGAGGCGCTCGCCAAGCTGAAGGCGGATCATTTCCCCCAGTTGGAGATTGACGCTTTTTTCGAGCGCGAGGAGGTCCAATCCAGTTAAAAAAACCGTCATTCGCCGCCGTCTAGGCCCCCACTTGGACTGGGGGCATTGTAATCGCTATGCTGGGACGTACTCCACCATGCGACCCTTCTCGTCGATCAAAATTTTGGCCCGGACGGATCGGCGGCCCGCAATCTTAAAAACGTAAGCGTCAGCACGCAGGTCCTCGAACTTTAGCTCACTGCCGTCAGGCGCTATGATGGTGGCGTCATTCCCACCAACAGTGCGAAAGCCTCTTTCTTCCAAAAAATCTTCATTATGCCGTATGGTTCGGATCTCGCGGACGCGGCGGCGGCGCTGAATAAGGCCTATGATCAAACCCAGAAGCGCCAACGGGACCTGTACCAGCGCCACCGTTGTATAAAGTTTTGCCGCCCCAGGCGGGTGGTCGTCTGCCCCCAGTATGAGCGACAGCAGAAGCGTAAAACAAAAGACGCTGGCCAGCACGATCAATCCATTGAACATCACCGTCCGAAACAGGGTTCCTGTAATGCCGCGAGCGTGACCACGGACCATGTTCCACATGCCGTAGACTGTGCCGCCCATAAAAACAAACGCCAGCAACATGAGCTGCCAGTTGTCCTTCGCCAGTTTGTAGGCATCACGACCGAACGACAGTCCCGCCCCGGCAACAGCGCTCCCCAATAACGTAGGAGCGATCCATCCCTTGTCTTTCTTGCGCATTGCCACCCAACCCGTGATTCTCACTGCATCGCTTTATCCGATCATTCGCCAAATCCCTCCACCTGTCCTATGAGAAAAAAGAACTGGGTGCGTCTGGGGAGGCGATCACGTGGCGACAAAAATTAATCCGGATGAAATTTTCGATATCGACCAGTTGCGAACGCTCGCGGACAATGCGCGAAAGCGCGGTGCTGACTGCGTGTTCCACGGGATGGTGGGCACTGATTCCACCGGATGATGGGCGCGCGTTCCAC
>NZ_BNCG01000137.1 GCF_014656355.1 Camelimonas fluminis | reverse complement strand
ACGGAATACCAGCAACTGTCGACCTCGACGTGGTAATCCGGCGCGATGCGGGTGCGCTTCCAGCGGGCGAATACGTAGGGCTCCGGCGGCAGCGGCTGCAGGTTCGGCCGGTCGAGGGTGGCGAACAGATCGGCGCGGCTGGCGCCGTAGCCGCGCATCACGCGCATGTTCAGTTCGTTGACCAACTGACGGATTGCGGCGTTCATCTCGGCCAGCGAGAAGAACCGCCGATTGCGCAGCCGCGCCAGTATCCAGCGCTGGGCCACCTGCACCGCAACTTCGACCTTCGCCTTGTCGCGCGGCCGGTAGGGGCGCGCCGGCAGGATAGCTGCCCCGTAATGGCCAGCCATCTCGGCGTAGGTCCGGTTCAGTCCCGGATCGAACCGGTCCGCCTTGAACACTGCCGACTTGAGGTTGTCGGGAACCACCACCTTCGGCACGCCGCCCAGGAAAGCAAACATCCGGACATGTGCACCGATCCAGTCCTCGAGGCCCTCCGATGCGACGGCTTCCGCGTAGGTGTAGTTTGACGCCCCCAGCGCGGCGACAAACAGCTTCACCGCACGGACCTCGCCGGTCTTTGCGTCGACCAGATCAGCCGTGTCGCCCGCGAAGTCGACGAAGACCTTCTCGCCGGCCACATGCGTCTGACGCATCGAGGGGCGGACCCGGCCCTTCCAGGCCTCGTAGTGCTCGCAGAACCAGGCATAGCCGAACCCGAGAGGATGGGCCGCGCGGTATTCCTCCCAGAGCAAGGCGCGCGTGACGCCGGGGCGCCGCAGTTCCCTGTCGACCACGGACCAGTCAGGCACGGGACGTTCGTGATCCGGAACGGAAGGCGCCGCCGGGAACAGCAGCAACTCAAGGTCGTCGTCGGTCAACGTCTCGGGAAGCGGCCACGTCAGGCCGGCCCTTCGCGCCCGGCCCAGGTAGGCTCCCACGGTTCCTTTGCCCAGCCCGAGCGAGCCGGCGATCGTCCGCTCGCTCAACCTCTGGGCATATTTCAAACGCAGCACATCACGTATCACGCGCATCGACAGTCGTTCCGTTGGCATTCAGGTTCCCTCGCTTGAGCGAGGGAACCGTAGCTTCAGACTGTCGGCCAGAAATGCCCACGATCGCGTGGAATCGTTGCCCACGATGCCGTGGAAATGCTGCCCATGATCGCGTGGAACGCGCGCCCATCATCCGGTGGAATCAGTGCCCACCATCCCGTGGAACACGCA
>NZ_BNCG01000136.1 GCF_014656355.1 Camelimonas fluminis | reverse complement strand
CAAGCGCCTGGAACTTGAAATGAAACTCAGGGCCGCCGGCTACCGCGTCACAGGATGGCGCGACGGAAAGCCAAAGGTCCGCAAGCAGGCAGGGAGCAGGACATGATAAACGTCGTCCAGATCGAACGCCAGAACGAATTGCCGCCGGCGCCCATGGTCCCGCTGACGCCAATGGCGATGATCTCGCAGGCCATCGCGCAGGGCGCTGACCTCAGCATGGTCCAGCAACTGATGGACCTTCAGGACCGTCACGACGCCAAGCTGGCCCGCAAGGAGTTTGACGCTGCGCTGGCGGCTGCGAAGTCGGAAATCCCGGTGATCCGCAAGAACAGGTCCGTATCCTACGGCCAGGGCAAGGCAGCCTATGCCCATGAGGACCTGGGCGAGGTGGCGCGCACCGTTGACCCGGTGCTGGCGCAGCATGGCCTGTCGTATCGGTTCCGCCCTGAACAGCGGGACGGCCGGGTGCGCGTGACCTGTATCCTCTCTCATGTTGACGGGCACAACGAGGAAAGCACGCTCGAAGCCGGAGCCGACACGTCTGGCAGCAAAAACAGCATCCAGGCCATTGGGTCCACGGTCACCTATCTCCAGCGCTACACGCTGAAGATGGCACTGGGTCTGGCCGCAGCTGAAGATGATGACGGCAAGGGCGCAGAGCCGGCAACGCTCATTACCGACGAGCAGGCTGACCAGATCAAGCGACTCATCCATGAGACGGGCTCTGATGTTTCTGCCTTCCTTGGCTACATCGGCGCGCCTTCCGTGTCCGACATCCCGGCCGCGAAATACAAGCAGGCCATCAGCGCGCTGAACACCAAGCGCAGGAATGGTGCCCAGTCATGATGCAGGTTTTCACCGACATTGAGCAGGGCACACCTGCATGGTTCTCCGCTCGCGCCGGCATCCCAACCGCCAGCGAATTCGCGACTGTTATGGCGAAAGGCGAGGGCAAGACGCGCAGCAAGTACATGCGTCGCCTCGCTGGCGAGATCATCACTGAGGAATGCGTCGAAAGCTTTTCAAACGTCCACATGGAGCGCGGGAAGCTCATGGAGGACGAGGCCCGCGCCGCGTATGTGTTCTACCGTGATGCGCAGCCTGTCCAGGTTGGCTTCGTCCGCAACGGCAACAAGGGCTGCTCCCCTGACAGCCTCATTGGTGACAACGGCGGTCTGGAGATCAAGACGGCTCTGCCGGATATCCAGATTGATCGCCTCGAACGGAAGCGCCTGCCGCCGGAATACCGCGCCCAGGTGCAGGGCTCTTTGTGGGTCTGCGAGCGCGAATGGTGGGACTTCATCAGCTATTGGCCGAAGCTCCCGCCGCTGATCGTCCGCGTGTACCGCGACGAGGATTTCATCAAGCAGATGGCCGACGAGGTCGACCGGTTCAACGACGAGCTGGC
>NZ_BNCG01000135.1 GCF_014656355.1 Camelimonas fluminis | reverse complement strand
TGTTGTTTTTCACCCAGAACTGAGCCGGTTTTTCCATCGAGAAGTGAGCCACTTCTGACTATGGATTTCCGGTCACGCAGTGGTCAAGGCATGGTTTGCCTCTCTCTTTTTCCTGCCTGCGGCGGCTGAACTTGCCTTGAATCGGAAGCTGTCGTTTCCGGTCTCCAGAATATGGCAGCGGTGTGTGAGGCGATCGAGCAAGGCGGTCGTCATTTTGGGGTCGCCAAAGACCGAAGCCCATTCGCTGAAGCTGAGGTTTGTGGTGATGACGACGCTCGAGCGTTCGTAGAGCTTGCTCAGCAGATGGAAGAGCAGCGCGCCGCCTGAAGCGCTAAACGGGAGGTAGCCCAGTTCGTCGAGGATCACCAGATCGAGGCGGGTCAGGCTTTCGGCAATCTGCCCTGCCTTGCCCCTGGCCTTTTCCTGTTCGAGGGCGTTGACCAGTTCGATCGTGGAGAAGAAGCGGACCTTGCGGCGGTGATGTTCAATGGCCTGAATGCCGATTGCCGTCGCGACATGGGTTTTGCCGGTGCCCGGGCCGCCCATCAGCACAATATTGTGCGCGCCATCCATGAACTCGCAGCGATGCAGCGTTCTGACAGTCGCCTCGTTGATTTCGCTGGCAGCGAAGTCGAAGCCCGCGAGGTCCTTGTAAGCGGGGAAGCGGGCCGTCTTCATGTGATAGGCGACAGAACGGACCTCACGTTCGGCCAATTCAGCCTTCAGTAGCTGCGACAGGATCGGGATGGAGGCTTCAAAGGCCGGCGCCCCCTGCTCGATCAGATCGGTGACGGCCTGGGCCATGCCATACATTTTGAGACTGCGGAGCATGATGACGACGGCGCCGCTGGCAGGGTCATGACGCATGACGGCCTCCAGCAATCCGGGCGCGCAGGCCATCATAGCGTTCGACATTGGCCTTGGGCTCACGGCGCAGGACCAGCGCCTGTGGCGTATCGAGATCAGGTTCGCAATTCGTCTTGCCGTCGATAAGGCGGTGCAACAGGTTCAGCACGTGGGTTTTGGTCGGCACACCGTCGGCCAGGGCGAGTTCCACGGCGGTGAGCACCGCCTCCTCATCATGATGCAGCACCAGGGCGAGGATATCGACCATCTCGCGGTCGCCGCCATGCCTGCGCAGCATCTGGTCCTGCAACTGCCTGAAGGCGGCTGGCAACTCCAGGAAGGGAGCGCCGTTCCGCAGCGCCCCCGGCTTGCGCTGGACGACCGCCAGATAATGCCGCCAGTCATAGATCGTCCGCGGGGGCAGGTGGCTGCGCTGGATGATCCGCGTGTGTTCGCACAGGATGTTCCCCTCGGCAGCGACAACCAGCCGGTCCGGATAGATCCGCAGGCTGACAGGACGGTTGGCAAAGGAGGCCGGCACACTGTAGCGGGTGCGCTCGAAGCTGATCAGG
>NZ_BNCG01000134.1 GCF_014656355.1 Camelimonas fluminis | reverse complement strand
CGCGACGTAGAATCTCACACTGATTGTCGCGCGCGTCGCATCCAGATTGTCGCGCCATAGAAATGCCCGCTCCCCTGTTTTGGGGGGCGGCAGCGGGCGGGATGCGCCAGAAGGCATCATCATTTCAGTGATACCTTTGGCGCCAGCTGCGCGTCTTTTACGGCGTAAAGAAATTCCCTCGCGTATCCCGTCTGACAAAATTGGGCAGGCTGTCATTGCCGGATTTCCAGGCAGTGCTTGCGCTCCCCAGTTTCGGGGGGCTCAACGGTCTGCTCAAGGTCCGCGCCGATCAGATCCGGGCATCTGCGTTGCGGTAACAGCAACGCGCGCCCGCGCATCATGCGCGCACCTTGCTGCAAAACCCCCGACATCTGGACCTTTGTAACGAAGGCGCAGGTCGCCGGACTTTTCCCCGGATCTCGGGAAAACGGCCATGCCAAGCCTGTGAAGGCATTGAGGTCTGCCCAACGCCTTTTCCAGTGTCCGGAAAGCCCCTCGAATGAAGCGCGAATGAAGCGCGAATGAAGCGGCTTCAGGATTGGGAAGGAGCAGTCTTCAGCGCTCGCCATAGGGTTGTCTTGTTGACCCTCATGACCTTGGCCATCGATGAAACCGACTGCTGTCCGCTATCGACCGTCAGTCGCGCATGGCTAACCTGTTCTGGGGTGAGCTTCTTGGGGCGCCCGGCATTGCTGCGCCTATTCTTTTTCGTTGCGGCAGCCTCATCGGCTTTCCGTAAAGCGTGGGCTGCGTCGATCCCCTCCAGCACCACGATGACCTGTGAGGCGCGTTGAACGTCCCCTGGCGTGATGCTGGTTTTGTCCCACAGCGCCCACAGTTCAGCGCCTTTGTCCGCGACCCGGCGGATTATCACCATCACCTCTTCGGAGGATGGCGCCAGACGGTCCAGTCCGGTGACAACCAGGGTGTCGCCGTGGGCGAGCTTCGTCAGAGCCACTTCCAGTTGGGGCCGGTCAGTCTGACCATCCTCGCCATAGTCGGTGTAGGGATCAGCAGCCCCGGCGTATTGCAGGTCATAGGCCTGCATGTGCACGTCGTCCTCATCCGCAGCGAGAATGTAGCCGAAGACCGCCATCTGATTTCGCCCCACATGTGCGCCGCATTTTGGAACGATTTAGCAACGCAATAGTGCAATCGTATGCTGATGTTGTGCTGAGATTAAAGCACTAGATTCAGCAACAAGGCCGGCCACAGCGGCCTCCATCTCCAAAATCGTTTCAAAATTCATGCTCAGACCACCGCCGGCGGGCCAGCAGTTTTCTATGCGCGGCAAAGTGCATAAAAACTGAGGTATTGAGCCGATTTATTTGGGGGTGGGCGCTACAGCAACCGTGATGCGCCCGCAGGGGTGCGTCATGGTTGAGGTATTGAGCCTATTTATTTTTGGGGCTTCGTTGGGGGAGCCGGGCCCTGTTCATC
>NZ_BNCG01000133.1 GCF_014656355.1 Camelimonas fluminis | reverse complement strand
GATTGGAGACGTTGCCGCTCAACTCCTGGGCAGACTTGAGCGGCAGCGGGCTCCCCAAAAGAGGCCGGGAGCGAAAGCCCCCGGCCAGTTCAGGGAGGCAACGCCCCGCGTGGGGCCTCGTGCGGGCGCGCGAGAGGGCGCAACCCGGATCAGGTGATAGGTGACGCGTCTTTCTCGACCCGCACACGCGCCAGACGGGACTCTGACCGTAGGGAGTCAGTGGTGCAGACCCCTTCCCACGGCACTCGAGCTTTGGACGGGGGGCGTTCATGACGCCCTCCGTTCTTTTTGCGCAGCCAGGCCTGCGAGAGTTTCGAATGAAATGCCGGGCACCCTGTGATATCGCGCAATGTCAACCACCCGCGGCCAATACCGTGGCGGGATCGAGTTGCGGATTTTCCACGAGCTGGCCGTGCTGACGCTGCATCCAACGTCCTTCGCGAACTGAACGGTGCCGCCAAGGGCTTCGATCATGGATGAGAAACTATGCATCATGCATTAGTTATGCGTTACGCATTATGCGGGGTCAAGCGAAAATTACCAGATTTGCGTAACTTCATTATGCAATGTGCGCACATGGAACGGCATGAACGATTGAAATGGGCGCGCAAGCGCAGAGGCATTCGCACCGCCAGGATTGCCGCCGAGCGGCTGGGCGTTCCGTATGGCACTTACGCCGGGCATGAGAATGGAAGCCGAGGAATTCGTGACAGCGAACTGAAGGCTTATGCCGAAGCGTTCCGCGTTCCCCTCACGTGGCTTGCCTTTGGTGAGGGCGACCCCGATAGTCATCCGGGTAACTACATTCTTGAGGCGTATGGCTACGTGGGCGCCGGAGCTGAAGTCATTGGGTTTGACGACCACTCGCCGGGCGACCCCATGGCGGAGTATGAGGCAGCATTCCCTGTTCCACCGGGGACCATAGCCGTGGTTGTGCGTGGCGATTCCATGTACCCGCGATATGACGACGGCGACGTGATTGGCTATTACCGCGATGGTCGTCCACCGAATGAGCTGATTGGAAAAGAGTGCATTTTACGCTTGGCTGATGGCAGATATTTCGTGAAGAAAATCCGGAAGGGTAGCGCTCCTGGGTTTTTCAACCTCGAGAGCGTCAACGCCCCGCTTATTGAAGATGTCGCGGTGGAATGGGCCGCTGAAGTCCATACGGTCGTACGCGCAGGCCAGTGGAATAAGCACCGTAATGGTCACGTCAACGACTGACGCGGCACACTTGAATCTTCCTTGACCCGCCTGTGAGCGATTGTGAGATAGCCCTCGCTCGGGGAAGGCTGACTCTGTTTTGCGCAATGCCAACGAGACGCCCAATTTCGTCGTTCTGCATAATTTATGCATTTTGCGTTTGACATTGAATTACGCGTTATGCATATTTACTCCATAGCCAACCGGCATGGAGCAACCAGCCATGGGCAACGGAATTCAGATCGGCCACC
>NZ_BNCG01000132.1 GCF_014656355.1 Camelimonas fluminis | reverse complement strand
TACAGCAGCCAGATCCACCGCAAGAAGCCGAAGGGCCGCCCGATGCCCGCGCACATCGCAAGGGCCAACGGTAAGCGTTCCGTTATCCGGGCTGCGGTTGAGCATGTCTTCGCGGCGCAGAAGCATCGGATGGGGCTGGTGGTTCGCACCATTGGCATGGCGCGGGCCCGGCTGAAGATCGGCATGGCCAATCTGGCCTACAACTTCACCCGGCTTGCCTGGCTTGAAGGGAGAAGTGCGCCCGCATGATGCCTCAAGGCCGCCTCTGACGGTCCAAAGGCGACAATCAAGCGAAACAGGGCGGCCAATCGGCGTCTCCCGGAGGCTCTCGCAACCTCAACGGGAGCGGATAAGCACGTTTTTCGAGGTATCCACTTGCGACAGAATCTGTCGATCCGTGAGATTTCGCGTCGCACGGGTTTATCCCGGAATACCCGGACCAGATATCCATAGCCAGAAGTGGCACACCTCACGATGGAAAAACCGGCTCACTTCTGGATGAGAAACAACGCGATCGAAATCACTGATGTCCGGCCCAATGTTCTTCTATCTCCCACAATGGCCGGCCCTCCATACACTCCCTGATTAGAGAGATAGCTGTCAAGTAATCCTTTGATTTGAATTTCGACCACCCCAACGTTTCCAATTTACCCCAGTCTTCGCGCTTGTCCTTGAAATTACTCTCCCGAAGCGATCTCAATAAAACCCTGTCAATAGGCGGATGCAATGCTGTGACGCTGGGATGGGCGAGCCAAGGACCGGTGCAAAACCGCGCCTTGAGATACACGTTGATGATTTTTGCTGCCTGCCCATACGTCAATGTTAGCCCGAAGTCTTTTGCGCGCGTCTGGAGCCAGACGCACCAGCTTGCGTGTTGACAGTCAAGTTGCTCAGGTGTGGGAAGATCATCTGGCGTTACAAGCCGCATACCGAATTCGGCATCCGCCAGGAGTTTCTGTAGCGTACCCACAGTGAACCTGCTACCTTGCACACTTGCAGCACGGCCTGCGGCCCACACCGCAAATCTATGCGCATGCATGGTGGCATCGTACGGAATTGTTTCCATCGTGTCTTCTCCGGATATTGATAGATTGTTGTTCAAAGCGCCCTCACCTGCTTGCCATGTATGACCGATACTAAATCGGTTACACATGCTCTGGAACAAAAATGCGGTCAGAAGTTTCCCTGTCGCGCATCGACTGTTCGAAAAGCCCGTCGGCTTGCGCCAGAAGCACGTCATGCCACGCCAGCTTTTTGCGGTAGACTTCAGGAATGCCTGAATATCCGAATAGCGCTCCGGCGAGTTGCCCCGTAATCGCAGCTGTTGTGTCAGCGTCATGTCCCAGATTGGCGGCTGCAAGGACAGCCTCCGGGAAATTGACAGACCGGGAAGCGCACCAGAGTGAAGCCTCCAGTGACTCATACCAAGACTCTTGGATCAGAACCCATGCGCCCATTGGCGGAGCCCGATTGACATG
>NZ_BNCG01000131.1 GCF_014656355.1 Camelimonas fluminis | reverse complement strand
CCCGCACTCCGCTAATTTACGCCGCGATCTGCGCCAAATGTTCTGACGACGTACAGTCGGGCAAAAAGACCGCAGACCATGACTCTACTCCTGCAAAATCGCAGTTGGAGTAGGAGTCATCAGCCTTTCGGAAAGGCGGTTCGACCTCGCAGGGTCAGGCAGATTCCATTGCCTGGGCAACCCATACATGCGTTGCGGAACTGCTGTCAACGGCGGCTCGGCCAGCCGGTTCGCCGGAATACAGGCTGCGCAAGCCTGCGCCACACACCGCTCCAGACAAGAAATGTGCCGGCGGCAGAAGCGGTCTGAATTCCGGATCAAGCAAGCACCTGTCCATAAGGAGTATAATTACCAATTTTATCCAGTTTGCCAGCGTCCACGTATACAATACCTACATTGTGACGTTTCACATGGTCGAGCGTCAGGGGGCATCCGCATTGGATTTTGGCGCTTTGCATGAGGGTGGACTGTACTAAAGACCAAACGGGGGGCAGGGCTGCGGCCTTGATGGGCCCTGACGCGTAGAAGTCGAGAGTCTCGGGCAATGAAACGATGGTTCGCGCCAGGATTGAAGCTGCTGCTGATTGGCGCGCTTGTCGACATCACCAATCCGGGTTCGCTTGCACGGATCCCTTTGCTCATTGGTGACCACCGGGTCATGACCGCCGTCATCTACTGCGCCCTGTGGGCGACCAGTATTACCGTCATTCTGCTGGCTGCATTTCACCCGTCACGCGCTGTCCGATGCCTTTGGGGCGCTGCGCTTGGTCTGTCAGGATCCGCCGCCTACCTCTATTATGCCATCAATGGCGCGGAGTTCTCTACAATAGATCTGCTCAATTTCTGGTCCGCGCGCCACGAAGCCGGGCGGGCGCTGGAATTTCATCAAAGTGCCGTCTCATCAGCCGTCATTGTTTTCTCGACTTGGCTTGTCGCCTTCATATTGCCGCCCCCACAACCAGAGCCAAAGCTGTTGAAGGGCACACGCCTCCGGGGTGTGAGCCCTGTGTTGCCCATCGTGCTGATTGCTTGCGTTATCCTGTATCGGGAAGGCAAAGGTTCCGACGCGCTGCCGCGCCAGTTCGCGCCGCTCTCCATGTCCGCCCTTGCGTCATATAAGCTCGCCACTTTCTCTTTCCCGGCGCGCGATGCCGTACAGACCACGCCTGATGAGCCATTATCTCGCGCTATCGTACTGTTAGTCGATGAAAGTGTTCGGGCGGATGCTATAAACCTGTTACCGCTAAAGAAATAACAAAAACAGAGCTGATTTCTCCGCGCACCGGATCGTTGTTCGAACCGATGCCAGAAGGAACCACTCTTGAGGGTGGAATACGCCAGAGGATGAAAGAAGAAGACGATCAAAAGTGCATGTAGTTATGATGGTTCATATTCGGCCCATAACCACCGCTCAAATTTGTTTTTCCAGTGATCCTGTTTTTTGGAACGGTTTCTCATTCCCAGGGTTATCCGTAATGCAAGTCGGCAACAGCGGCCGTCGACATGGCTAGCTTCAAT
>NZ_BNCG01000130.1 GCF_014656355.1 Camelimonas fluminis | reverse complement strand
GGACTCTGACTCCGTTAGTCTTGGTTCGAATCCAGGTTCCCCAGCCAACCGCTTTCTTCCTTAAAATCATATGGTTAGCGAGCGGCAACCACGTGTGAAATCCGTGACGCGATCCGGCGGTTTACAGCCAGTTTACAGTAAGCGTTCACGGTTCGGGCTGCTCGCCCCGCCTTTCAAGCTTGCGAATGGCACTTGCCGCCAGCCCCTGATCACGGCTCAGATAGTGGCTATCCAAAATGGATTCCACGTCCCTCAGGCTGTGGCCTGTGAATGTCGCTATCTCTGGAACGGTCGCTCCAGCCAACGCCAGCCGCGTAACCGCCGACCCCCGCAGGTCATGAAATGTCAGGCCCTCAATCCCGGCCTTGGCGCATGCTTTAGCCCATGACGAGCGGAACCCGTCTTCGGTCCACCGCTCGCCATCGCGCGTCAGCAGCATGAGCGCGCCGCGCTTGCGAGAGGCCTCCGCATCCAGGGCTGACTTCAGCGGGGCCCCGACTGGGACCACCAGCCGCTTTCCGGTCTTTCCCTGCCGCAATCTGATATTTGTGCCATCGTAATTTGACCATGTGAGGCGCAGAAGATCGCCCTGCCGCTGGCCAGTCCATACGGCCAGCAACAGCGCCAGGTGCAGGTGTTTCGGGGCCTTGGCGATGAACCGCGCTTCATCCGCGTCGGTCCACACATTGTCATTGCGCTCTGATTCGTAGAGCCTGCCGCCGCGCTCGCATGGATTGGTTGCAACCCGCCCGCGATCCAGACCCCAGGAGCATATCCTGCCGAGAACGCTCCACGCATAGTCGGCCTGCCGCATGGATTTTGTCGCCAGATCGTCCCGCCATGATTTGAAGACGCCGCGGGTGACTCTCTTGTTCGCTTCCGAGAAGCCGGAAAGCGGCATTGTCCCGAATTTTGCCTCTATCCCAGCGATATGGCGCAGATAGTCCGCCCGGGTGCGCGCCGCCAGCTTGGAAAATTCACCCGACGCCTTGTATGCCGAAATGACGCTAAAAAAATTTCCACTCGGCACAGCTTGCCTGGAGGCTATCGCGCGATCATAGGAAGCCTTGAAATCAGCGGTTCCTGGCTTGCCTTCAAGACGCGGCCCCCCACGCCAAGCATAGAAGTACGTTGCGGTCTTGCCGTTTGCGAGGGCCTTCCTGACCCTGTGAATCCCCTTCATTTCAATTCGTATGACCATTTGCCTCCAGCCATTGCCTGAAGTCGTCGTCTGGTGATGCCGCCGCGCCGGCGCCTATACCACTAAGACGGTTGATCGCGGCGTCGATGCCGTTGCGATCCCAGCGCCCGATACCGGGTAGGGCGGCCGGCAATGACCCAGCCGCAACCCACTTGTCGAATGTTGGCGTGCTAACCCCGCAGTAGGCAGCTGCTTCCTTCTTGCGGAGCAGGCGCGGCGGATCTGTAGCTGACTGGCCATCCATCATCCCGTGCTCCTTTCCAGATCGGCCAGAACCATGTCTCTCAGATATCTGGACATCGTCACGCCCAGCGAGTTCGTCCGACTA
>NZ_BNCG01000129.1 GCF_014656355.1 Camelimonas fluminis | reverse complement strand
GTAAGCGCTGTGCCGCTCACACCTTGCGTTGATGGCTCCACGGCAGGAGGCTGTCGATGTCGGCCTGCTTGTGACCCTTGACGATGGCGCCGAGTGTTGCGGCGAGCCATGTGTGTGGGTTGACGGCGTTCAGTTTGCAGGTCTCGATGAGCGAAGCGATCATGGCCCAGTTCTGCGCGCCCGTATCATGACCGGCGAACAGCGCGTTTTTGCGGTTTAATGCGATGGGCCGGATGGTGCGCTCGACAGTGTTGTTATCGAGCTCAATGCGCCCGTCGGTGAGGAACAGGCGCAGCCCGTCCCAGTATCTGGCGATGTATTTCAGCGCCTCGCCCAGGGGTGATTTTGCCGATACCCGCGCTCGGTTCTGAACCAGCCATTCGTGAATGCCAGTGACCAGCGGCGCAGAACGCTGCTGGCGCGCGGCAAGCCGTGCTTCAGCAGACAGGCTGCGGATATCAACCTCGATGCGGTACAACTCACCAATGCGCCTCACGCCCTCTTCGGCAATCGGGGCGGCTCCCGTTCGTGTGATCTCGACCAGCTTGCGCCGCGCATGCGCCCAACAGTACGCCAGCTGGATGTTCTGGTGCGGACGGGCGCCAGAGCCTTCCTGGGCAATCAGCCGGTTGTAGCCCGCATATCCGTCGACCTGCAGGATGCCGCTGAAGCCGGCCAGTATCTGCTCTGCATACTGCCCGCCGCGTCCCGGCGCGTAAGTGAAGGCGACGCCCGGCGGCGCGGTTCCGCTCCATGGCCTCTCGTCGCGGGCCAAAGCCCAGAAGTAGCCATTGCGAACCTTGCGCGCCCCGGGATCAAGCACCGGAGCACGGGTTTCGTCCATGAAGAGTTTGGTCGAGCGCTTCAGAGCGGCCAGCAACGCCTCATACACCGGGCGTAATTCGAAGGCCGCCCGCCCAACCCAGTCCGCAAGGGTGGAGCGGTCAAGATCAACGCCGTCGCGGCTATAGATCTGCGCCTGGCGGTACAACGGCAGGTGATCGGCGTATTTACTCACCAGCACATGCGCGACAAGCGCTTCGGTGGGCAGGCCGCCGGGAACCAGATGTGGAGCTGCCGGAGCCTGGACCACGCCATCGGTGCAGGCGCGGCAGGCGTACTTTGGCCTGTGGGTCACAATCACCCGGAACTGCGCCGGAATGACATCCAGCCGCTCGCTGACATCTTCGCCAATGCAATGCAGGTCGCCGCCACAGGCGCAGATCATGCCATGCGGCTCAATCACCTCGTCGATACGCGGCAGGTGCGCCGGCAGCGCCCCCCGGTTGGCGGCGCGGGCCTTGCGTCGGGCAGCAGAACCATTGACCTCATAACCAGCGCTGTCATCTTCGTCTTCGGCATGCACAGTCGCCATGGCGGCTTCGATATCTTCAAGCGCCAGATCATACTGGTCCGGATCGCTCTTCTCCGACCTGCGCCCAAACAGCGCCTGCCGGAACGCCGCGACCAGTTTCTCCAGCCGCTGTATGCGCTCATCCTTGCGCAGCCCGTGCGCGTCGAGACGTGCAGCACGGGCTTCCGAGCCCGCCAGCAGCGCCCGTAATTGCGCAATTTCCGCAAGAAGATCAGCCGTATCGGTCAT
>NZ_BNCG01000128.1 GCF_014656355.1 Camelimonas fluminis | reverse complement strand
CAAGGCTCCCCACAATCAGGCGTCTTGAATCATTAAGCGGCTAAAACGCCAACAACTTTATGGGTGTACGCCTTAGCGAGCCGAAAGGCCACGCTATCGGGCGTCTTGACGGCTTTTCGGGCGGCGGCGGGGAACCCCTTGGCCCAGCCTTCCTTTTCAACCTGCTAGCTGCGGACGATAGTCCGCGCATCCGACCCGACGTCCTCAATGATGACGGAGCCCGTGCCGGCTGCCAAGGCTGGCCTTCCATCCCAAACATCATGCTATAGATTGGCTCGGCTCGCGTCGCGGCCGTGATATGAACAAATGTGAGGGTCAATGGTTATGAATCGCGTCGTTGTGACGGGAGGGGCTGGTTATATCGGCAGCCATACCTTGATGGAGTTGCTCGCCCTTGACCACGAGGTTTGCGTTCTCGATAGCTTCGCCAACAGCTCGCCCAAAGCGCTTGTCCGCGTAAGCAAGCTGGCCGGGCGCAAATTTGCGGTCGAGTCTGCCGATATTCGCGATGAGCAGGCCCTCTATCGCATTTTTAACGCGTTCAAACCGGATGCAGTTATTCATTTCGCGGGCCTCAAAGCCGTGGCTGAAGGAGAGACAAAGCCGGTCGACTACTATGATGTAAATGTCGCTGGCACGCTCAATCTCCTGAAGGCGATGACCGCCTCGAACTGTAGTAGAATAATTTTCTCATCATCGGCTACCGTTTACGGTGATCCCGACTATCTTCCGCTCGACGAAACACATCCCTGCCGCCCGGCGAGCGTCTATGGTCGTAGCAAATATTTTGCCGAGCAAGTCTTGTTTGACTGGGCTAGAGCCACTCCGCGGCGCAATGCAATCGTGCTGCGTTATTTCAACCCTGTCGGCGCCCACGAAAGCGGTGAGATTGGGGAGGATCCACAGGATATCCCGAACAATCTGATGCCATTCATCGCACAGGTCGCTAGCGGTCTGCGTCAGCAATTAGCGATTTATGGCGACGACTATGAAACGCGAGACGGGACTGGTTTGCGCGACTATATTCACGTGTCGGATTTGGCTCGGGCTCATGTCGCCGCGCTGGACTACGCCTCTCGAGGGCAGGTCGGGGCAGATGTTTTCAATCTTGGAAGCGGCAATGGGGCGACCGTCCGCGAAATGCTCGCTGCATACGAGGTCGCTTGTGGCCGAAGTCTGCCGTCTAAGGTGGTGTCCCGTCGTGCCGGCGACGTGGCCGCCTCCGTTGCGGATCCGTCCAAAGCCGAAAAGCTGCTCGATTGGCGAACTCGGCACACGCTGGAAGAAATGTGCAGCAGTTCGTGGAACTGGCAATCGAAGAATCCGACTGGCTACCGTGCCGCCGAGTCGCTTGATGTTTCACCCAAAGCGCACGATGCGGTCTGAATTACTGCGCTGGAGCGAAAAACGAATATCGACTTTGACCCGAACTGCGGAGGGCCAATCGGCTATGGATCAGCATGATCCCGCCAACGCAACCCGCAGCAAGCTTGCTGCTGCCATCACTGACAGGCTCGAGTTGAGGAGGTTGCTAACGCGTACACTCTTAAAGTTGTTGGCGTTTTAGCCGCTTAATGATTCAAGACGCCTGATTGTGGGGAGCCTTG
>NZ_BNCG01000127.1 GCF_014656355.1 Camelimonas fluminis | reverse complement strand
AACCAGATAACGTCATGTCACGTGTGTACGACGTTCTGAGGGGATCTCAGGGTGGGGTATTTCACGCATCCTGAACCCGGTTGATCGGGAGCTCACACCGATCCCATCTCTCCCGCTTGTTGATCAGAACTCCTCCGTCGTCTGATCTTCCCAAAATCCGTAACTGTTCGCGACCCTACGCCCATATATAACAATTACGGATTTTGATAACACACTGTAGAACGTGGGGTATTCACGTGATCGGGTGACATCAGGTCGTTTGAATACCCGCGTTTCTGGTGTAATCTCCCCGGATACAATCACCCCAGAAATCCGTAGTTGTCCCTTCTTCCAATCCTGTATTGAACTTTTATGGATTTCCCCCGTTTCCATTGTTATGTGGGATATCCCGTTCATGAATAAAAACGAATAACTACACATCGAAGATGTGATTGCATACGCAGTATGCAATGAATCCTCATCCAATATATAACGATAGATGTGGACGATATTTCACTTTTGATTGAATGTTTCAGAAATTCATGAACATGAAATCTGGAACCACCTTTGATCTCTGACTACGTCACCATCCATCTTTTCGATCATGTACGGAGAACGTTCCACCTCACTGACGGTGACAGAGAGGACGTCGAGTTCCGTACGGTCAGGATCATTTTCAACGACAGGATGACACCCGCAGAGAACCGACCCGCGATCGGGTTCCCGCGTTTCGGGATGTTCTACAGGACTATCTGTTGCGGGATGTTCGGGACCGACTCGTTGCTGCCCGCCCTCAACCTCCCTCGTGCTGTTGCGTATCTCAGCAATGAGGTCCCTGTTTTCCGGACGAAACGGGGCAACCCCTGCCCTCAGAACCTGATAATGGAATCCGTGTGGATGATCCCCGTCGACCAGAGACAGGATTTCGACCGTTCGCTTTTTAATGCCCGGAGCAAAATGAGGGGACGGTACGCGATCGACACATTGGGTTTCGGGTACCCGGTGACCCTCGACGACCTTCGGAATGAACTGCGATGTTCGGGTGGGATCGCGGTAAAGGATTTTGTCGGTCTGGATCGGGGGGCAGTTTTTGTCGTGTACGGGTGACCGAAGTCACTTCTTTTTGCGTCCCGCACGGAGAGGCGTAATCGGCACAACGTCCCCCTCAGGTTCCGTGAACAGCTCCGATATGTGAATCCCGAGTGCGTTGGAAAGTTTCTCCAGCGTGACCACGGTCGGGTTCCGCTTTCCCCGTTCCAGATAGCCCACGTACGCCCGTTCGATCTCTGCACTCAAGGCAAGATCGTCCTGTGAGACGCCCTTCGCGACCCTCAGTCTTCTCAGATTCCACGCGACAAGCTGCTGCGCCTCCATGGGTGGAGGCAATCAGTTGCCTTCATATGAAACCACGTATTATATGACGCGTAATTACGCCTCTCCCTACTGGGGATTGGGAGGCGAAATGAGTGAAGGGGGCTGATTTGGAAGCGACATCGACTGTGACGATCGATTGCCCGTACTGCTCGGAGCCGATCAACGCGAAATCGAAAAAGTGCAAACACTGCGGGGAAATCCTCGATCCCCAGATGCGTGAGATCGAGATGCTGAAGCGGCAGGGAACATCCCAGGTGTTCATGAACGCAGG
>NZ_BNCG01000126.1 GCF_014656355.1 Camelimonas fluminis | reverse complement strand
CCCGCACTCCGCTAATTTACGCCGCGATCTGCGCCAAATGTTCTGACGACGTACAGTCGGTCTTGTCGGCGCGTCTGGGTTGACGCGTTCCTCGTCCCCGACCTTGAAGCAGGCCAGGATTGAAGCCGGTGTAAAACGGAAACTCCGCAGCGTCGGCAGCGAACTCCGCCAGGCGGTCGTAATTGGGCGTGACCACGTTGATCGCCGTCTGGGCGCTACGGAACACGTGCCGTATCAGTCGAGACAGTGGAAGCGATCGCCTGTCGGCCAAGAGGAGGGACATGACAGCGAGGTCATACGGCATAAGAAAGCGGCGTGTCTCGGTAGCGACGAAATCGGTCTGTCTTTCGGTGAGACGTATCGAGCCTAGTGCTGACTCCAAGCCGGCACCGCCCGCTAGCTGCGCTTTGAATGCGTCCCATTGTGTAATCTCGCCAGCTGTCCAAACGCCTGGGACCGCCGCTGCCTGCAGCATCTGCGCCAGTGGCCACATGCCTGGTACACCGTGCGCGGCGGATGCGCCGCTGCCAAGTATGATTACAGGATTTCGGTTCACGACATACTGTGCGAACTCGCAAACCGTCTCCGCGTCTGTCTTCGCTCCCATTGCCCCCAACGTGATTTATTTGACGTTATGCTTCGTTTGCAACGAATCAGCCAGTTCGGCAAGAGGAACGACTGCATATCTGAACAGGTGTTGAAAAGCTTCGCGCACTTAAGGCTCTGACGCACTTTTGCTGAAGTGAGTGTCTCTATGTTGCGCCGACCAATCGGGCCTGCAGGAGGTCAAGCTTCGCACGTCCGTACATCTGACGCTTGATGAGCTTCAGACGTGTGATCTGACCTTCGGTTTGCCCATTCGACCAAGGGGAGACAATGGCGTTGCGAACGGCATCCAGGTCCTTTTCGACGCCGTTGGCAAACGATCCAATCAAACTGCTCCTGGCTGCTACAAGCCAGTCATCAAGTCTGCGCGCTGTCTTTGAGCGGATCATGGACTGGAAGTCGCCGATCGCCGTGCGGGCTACGACAAGTTCCGGAACGTTCACCTCGATCGCCGCGACCAGGATCGCCTCAGATTCTGCCAGACCATCACGTGCGACTGTCATCAGTCGGGCGATAACGCGCGCTGATGGCGTCCGGGCGAGCCCGCTCTGATTGGCTTTCGCTGCAAGCCGCCGGCGCTGGGCCCACTGTGACACCACACCGCTCTGTCCTGGAAACCCCTTTGCCTTCATCTCGCGCCAGAGCGCAAGGGCATTTCGGGCCCCTTGTTCCCAGCGGCTGTTGAGCCAGGGCAGCCAGCTATCGAGCGAGCTGGCCGCGTCCGGAAAACGTCGAGGCGCTGACCGCGTAGTACATCGCGGACAAGTTTCCGGCTATGGCCGGTTTGGCGGACAATCTGCCGGATCGGGGTTCCCACCTTCGCCAGTTCACGGACCGCCTCATTCGTTTGCTGGCGCCGCAGAAATCCTTCGTACTGCAGCCTTTCAGCGTAGGTCAGGAGCTTGGGATCAACCACGTTGCTGCCGACAGCCTGCCGGATCTGACGCATCGATTTGCCGACCGCATTGCGGATTCCACGGATGATGGGCATCGATTCCACGCGATCGTGGGCATGGATTCCACGG
>NZ_BNCG01000125.1 GCF_014656355.1 Camelimonas fluminis | reverse complement strand
ATCAGACAAACTCCAGGCGTTCGCGCTCCATGCGGGCGCGTTAAGTGGTTGATGTTTCAGTTGTTAGGCGGCGATCCGGGCTATCCAGACAATCGCCACCCACAATTCCAATGCGAGGGCGTAATGCAGCGATGCGTTACGGGTCATCGGGTGATCCTGTCGGTTTGGCGAGGGCGGCGCGGGCCGTGCGGAAAATGCCGATGCGCCAGCGCGCCGCCTCGTAGCCGGACAGATGTAGCGTGGCGATATCGTCGTCGCCGAACCCTTCCGTCTCACAATCAATCAGGTCCGCTACGTCGGCGAACGGCGCCAGCGCCTCCCGCATCGCCTCGACCTGGGCGCGGTATTCATCCACGCGCTTGTCGAGTTGCCGGATCGTTTCGTCACGGCATGCAATGCCATCAGGGATGCTCCCTGGCTCGACCGAAATGCGCTTGCCGCTGCCGTCAAAGGCGTGGCGCATTTCCAGCCTGTCTTGCAGCGCCTCGACCTCGGCGCGGAGGACGTCGCGTTCGGCGGTGAGGGCTACCTTTTCCAAGTCTGGAAATGCGGCGCGCGTGAATGTCTGCGTTATTACTCTTGCATCACCCATCGGCGTCGCCTCCCTTGGTGCGGGCTTTCGCCCGTTCCCCGGCTGCGCGGGCGCGTTCATTGCGCCGCGCCTCGTTGTCCAGCTTGCCTTGCCAGAAATCCTCGGCCTTCACCCTGGCTTCGACCATGGTCGCCCCGAAGCAGGTGATCGGCAGGAACGTCTGGCGCTTGTGCGCCGGGCACTCCCCATTGGCCGGGACATTCTCGACCGTCTCTATGATCGCCATGAAGCGGCGATGATCCGGCGTCGTGGTGCAGTTGTAGACGTGGATCTTCACGGGCGATCCTCCTTGAGGGCGGCGCGGCCGGCTTCAGTGATGTGGTAGGCCGGCGCGGCGAGGCCCTTGGCGACCAGGTTTTCAAGGCATGCGGCAACCCACGCGCCCCAATCCCGTTCAATCTCACCAGCCAGCATGCGCAGCACGTCGATCTCGTATTCGTTCAGGTCACTGGCCATTATCACCTCCCTTACCCGCAAGGGCTTCGGTGGGGCGGCGGTCATGGACAGGGCAGCCGAAGGTATAGACAAAGATCGTCTCGCCGTTCTTGTCCTTCGCGCCGCCCATGTAGCCGCGACCGTGACCGTTATCGATGACGGGGCATGTGCAGCCTTGGGCTATCGCCTCGCGGCTGCCGGGGTTTGGCTCGCGCTCTGTGCGGTCAGTCATGGCCGGGCCTCAGCTTTGGCTATTGCCGCGTCTATCAGCTCGAGCGTGTCCGCATCGGACAGCGGCATTGACCCAGCGACCACGAAACCTTCTCTTGCGACCTTTAGGGCCTCCAGAAGCTCTGGAGCGGCGGCGATCAGGTGGGCGTTGGCCGTTGCCCGGTCGGCGTTCTCCGGCAGCAGTTCGCTGACGAAAGCGACCATGCCGCGCGTTGGGTTCCCCGGAAGGGGGCCGCAGTCTTTCCTCGCAGCCAGAACCGCTACGCCACATTCATCGGTGCTATATTTGCCATCCGTCCACCATGGCCCCGGCGTATGCTTTGCTTGAGCCATCACACGCCCTCCCCAGCAGACAGAGCGATGATTGCCTCTGCGTGAGCGCGGGCGTT
>NZ_BNCG01000124.1 GCF_014656355.1 Camelimonas fluminis | reverse complement strand
CGACGAGGATTTCATCAAGCAGATGGCCGACGAGGTCGACCGGTTCAACGACGAGCTGGCGGCGCTGGTCGAGCGCATCCGCGCCTATTCCTCTCCTGCAATTAGCGAGGCCGCGTGATGAGTGGCAGCGTCAACAAGGTCATACTCATTGGCCGGCTGGCTCGTGATCCAGAAGTGCGCCGCATGCCCTCTGGAGAGCCGGTTGTGAACCTGCGCGTGGTCACTTCTGAACGGTGGCGTGACCGTAATTCGGGCGAGAGACGCGAGCGCGCAGAATTTCATGCCGTCGTCATTTTCAATGAGAACCTGGCGAAGGTTGCCGAGCAATACCTGCGAAAGGGCAGCCTTCTGGAGCTGGAAGGTCAGTTGCAGACCAGAAAATGGACTGATCAGAACGGCCATGAGCGCTACACCACGGAAGTAGTGCTGCAACGCTACCGCGGCGAACTGACAATCCTCGACGGCAAGCGCGATGACGCCGGCCCGCGCGATATGGCGGACGCCGAGCGCCAGTATGCGCAGCGCGGTGGCCGTGACCTGGGCGCCGAAGCTGACCGTGCCTATGACCGTGCCAATGGAGGCGGCGGGCCCGGCCAGCAGACATCAGACATTCCGTTCTGAGGTGCGCTATGGCCCAGACGGTAATCATTCGCGGCGTGCATCAGCGCAATCTGGCAAAGGCGATCATTGATCGTGCGCCGCCGAACGCTGTCGTCTCGATCCGAGAGGCGAACCGCACAAGTGATCAGAACGCGCTCCTGTGGTCTCTTCTTTCAGACATTTCCAGAGCAAAGCCAGATGGAAGGATGCACCCGCCAGAGGTTTGGAAGTCCCTCTTCATGCACGCCTGTGGTTACGCGGTTCAGTTTGAGATGGGGTTGAACGGGCAACCATTCCCAATAGGGTTCCGGACATCTCGTTTAACAAAATCGCAATTCAGCGACCTAATCGAGTTCATCTATTCATGGGCTGCCGAGAAGGGCGTAATTCTTCGTAACGGAGAAGAGAATGCTTGAAAAGTGGAGAGATATACCTGGCGCTCCTGGCTATCAGGCTAGCAATCTCGGGAAAATCCGTAGCCTTGACCGGCATGTCGGGTGCTCTGGCGGGAGACGGAAAATAAAGGGTATGGAGATGTCGCCATTCCCAGCCCTGACGACGGGCTACCTGCAAGTTGATGTCAGCGGACGCCGCTCTTCAGTGCACCGTCTGGTGGCCATGGCGTGGTGCAGCGGTCATTTCCCAGGCGCTGTCGTTGATCACAAAAATGGGCGCCGCGACGACAACCGAGCAGAAAATCTTGAATGGGTAACCCCATCTGAGAATGTTCGTAGAGGCTACCATGCTGGAAGGGCAGCCACTTGCCAAGGAAAATTCTCTGGCGAGCATCCGACTTCTAAAGCCGTAATTTCAACGTGCCTTGCTAGCGGAGACGAAAAGCTGTGGCCTTCGGCTATGGACGCCGTTCGGGCTGGCTTTGATAGCAGCAGTATTTCCCGTTGCTGCACCGGGATAATCAAACACCATAAAGGACACAAATGGCGTTTCGGCGCCCGCCACGGCGTCGTCTTCCATGCCCAGATGGAGGACGCATGAAAATCCAGCGTGAACTCCCCATCCAGAAGGCGATCATGCGCTATCTGGATCTGGCTTTGCCG
>NZ_BNCG01000123.1 GCF_014656355.1 Camelimonas fluminis | reverse complement strand
GCAGTCGATCTTCCTACATCAGCAATCAACGCAGAAGGTGGGAGCAGGACAGCGGTTACGGTTTGTCATGGCGAGGAAGCGGATATTGATCTGGCGCTCCTTGCCACGACCGACACGATCCACTGCTGTCTTCATGTTATGGGATGGACGCCTCCCTCCTCGCGCTCACAGTAAGTGGCCCAACCTGGAGGAGGACAGCATGACAATGAATTTGCTGGCGATCGATCTTGGAAAGCAATCGTTCCATCTGCACGGGATTGATACAAACGGTGTGATTGTTTCACGAAAGGTCAGCCGCACAAAGCTTACGGAAATCGTGAACGAGCTGGCGCCAGAGACGATCGCCATGGAAGCTTGCGCCAGCGCTCACCATTGGGGCCGGTTATTCACAACGGCGGGGAGAGAGGTCCGGTTGATCAATCCTCGTTTCGTAAAGCCCTTCGTGCGCGGCTCCAAGAACGACGCCGTCGACGCGGAAGCCATTTACGAGGCGGCGACACGCCCGACGATGCGCTTCGTTCCTGTAAAATCCACGGATCAGCAGGATCTGCAGTCTCTGCATCGGATTCGCGAGCGGCTGATTGTTCAACGCACGTCGCTCATCAATCACACCCGCGGCCTTCTGGCCGAATATGGCATCGTCCTGCCTCAGGGAGCCTGGCGCTTCGCGGCCCAGGCCCCGACAGCGATCGAACATAATTGCCTGTCGGATCTCGGGCGCGAGCTATTCGAGGAACTTCTCGACCAGCTTCGCGACGCAAATGCCCGCATCGCAAAGCTCGACGCAAGGATCATGGAGATCTGCCGGCAGCATGACGATTGTCGCCGCCTGGCTACCTTGCCTGGCGTCGGGCCCATTATCGCCACGGCACTGGTAGCCAGTATCGACGATGCCCGGCACTTCCGTTCTGGGCGAGAGCTCGCCGCCTGGATTGGGTTGGTGCCCCGACAATATACGACCGGAGGCAAGCCGCGCTTGGGTGGCATCGGTCGACGTGCCAATCACTATCTGCGCAAGCAGATGATACACGGCGCCCGAGCCGTTATCAGCCGTCTCGCCAACCGGGACGACCCGCGGTCGGCATGGCTGAGGGGCGTCGTCGAACGGCGGGGTTTCAACAAGGCGCTCGTTGCGCTTGCCAACAAGACGGCGCGCATTGCCTGGGCGCTGCTGACCAGGAAGGAGATTTACGCGGCCGCTTGATCTGCGGCGGCACCCGAGATCGTCGCTGAGGCGGCGATGAGAGCGAGGTGGACATTGATGGCACAACGGCACGGACCGCAGCTTCAAAGCCTGGTCTACGACAGGGCCTTTAAGGCCGCTCATGTTATGAGGCCAGAAGCAGCGGACTCCCATCAAGGCCGGGAGCGTGATCGCTCCAGTAACAGGCCGGATAGATTCACGCATTCCATGCCGCCGGCTGTCAGCATTGCCCCTTGCCCGGGAGGCGTCCATAGATTGTCATAGATCCCGCGCCCGGGAACGCCGCCGAACACACGGAACCCATGCCAGTGGGCGTTGAACAGCATCTCATGGGTCTGCAAGAGATAGGCGCGCACCAGGAAGGCCCGGCTGTGAGACAGCTTGATATGCGCCATCTGCAACTTCGTGCGTTCACCGCCCAGGACGGCAAAATCCTCACTCCAGTCGAACTGAAAGGCTTCGCCCGGACGGAATGAGAGTGGAACAA
>NZ_BNCG01000122.1 GCF_014656355.1 Camelimonas fluminis | reverse complement strand
TGCTGCCATGGGCATACGCCTCGGACCCAATCAAGGCCGTGGCCTGAGAACAGCGGTTACACCTCAACTGATGCATCAAAACCTCCAATCTCAGATAATGGATATCCATACGACATAATCCTTCGACGACAATCGCCATAAAACACCATCTTGTTGGCAGCGGCACTGTCCTGCGATACCCTTGATGCTGCTTTCCTTCTCGAAAAGCCGCAGTACGCGGATTTTGCGAACTCGTTCCACAGAACACGAAAGCAAAGGAGACGACCTGCGAAATTTTGATAACCACAAACGTGCGCGCCTATCCACGGGTTTTCGGTGTACGGGGCAATATCATGAGCATACGGCTGGAATTCCCGTCTCCGAAGCCGCCCGGCTATGGTTGGGCGCGCCTCATTGCAGAAACCGCAAACATTGCGGAGTGGCTGCGCACCACCGCTGAGTGGCTTTCCAACCTGAGTGAAACGGAGATGGTATTCGATATATCGCCAACAGTTCAGGTGGGAGCCCATCAGCTGAACGTGACTCGGTGGGGCGATAACATGCATGACATATGCCGGGTGACGAGACGGGACGATGGATCCTTTCAGTCCCAGACTCTCGTTGAGGACTTGCCCGGCGCGTTTGAGGTGCTGACCGCCATGCACCAGTATTCCAGGGATTATCCAGCGCAGAGTCCGAGCGAGTGAGTTTTCGATCGCATGGGCACATGGGGCCGGCTACGGACTGTCCACTTCTGGGCGTAGAGCACGTATAGCAGACGTTCGGCTGCCGACCCCAAAGCCAGTCAAATACCGTGCTACGTATTTAGTCCCGGCATTTAATGGTGCATTATTCAGTCCTGAGTGGAAGGACGCGCTATGGGCCAGGTGAACCGCCCCGGCTTCGCCGGAGGCCGTTTCGTTTGCGCCATGCCGCAATGGCAGGCTCATCCAGCATAGCGTAGTAGCGTTCTTCGGCTTCGGCCGGAGGGATGTTGCCTATGGGCTCCAGCAACCGGCGATTGCTGAACCAGTCGACCCAGGTCAGTGTCGCGAACTCCACGGCTTCGAAGGATCGCCACGGCCCGCGCCGATGGATCAGCTCGGCTTTGTAGAGTCCGTTGATCGTCTCGGCGAGAGCGTTGTCATAGCTATCCCCCACACTGCCGACGGAGGGCTCGATGCCCGCCTCTCCGAGGCGCTCGGTATAGCGGTTGCTGACATATTGCGAGCCGCGATCCGAATGATGCACCAGCCCACCGCGGTGCACAGGCCGACGCTCGTGCAGGGCCTGCTCCAGCGCGTCGAGTACGAAGCTCGCATGCGCCGTCCGCGATACTCTCCAGCCAACGATCCGCCGAGCATAGGCGTCGATGACGAAGGCGACATGGACGAAGCCCGACCAAGTCGAGACATAGGTAAAGTCTGAGACCCAGAGCCGGTTTGGCGCCGGCGCATGGAACACCCGGTTGACATGGTCCTGCGGGCACGGCGCAGCCACGCCCCGGACGGTCGTGCGGTGTGGCTTACCGCGAATGACGCCCTGCAGGCGGAGGTCGGCCATCAGGCGTTCGACCGCGCAGCGGGCAACGTCGAACCCCTCGCGCAACATCTGCCACCAGACCTTGCGCGCCATAAACCTCGAAGTTCTCCCCGAATATGCGCTCGATTGTAACCGCTGTCCTGCTCCCACCTTCTGCGTTGATTGCTGATGTAGGAAGATCGACTGC
>NZ_BNCG01000121.1 GCF_014656355.1 Camelimonas fluminis | reverse complement strand
ATCAGAAGTCAGCCACAAAGGGAATCCGGTGCGATTCATGGCGGTCGAAAAGCGCTCTAATCGGCGTCGCGATTATAGCGGTCGTCAATCGCACAATGCCGCCGCTTGCAACGCTCGGACTCATCGTCCTATCGTTCTGTGGCGTGGTGTTGGTGGTGACGAGAGGCGACATCTCGGGATTTCTCGACACACCGCAGCACTACGCGGCGAATCTGCTCATCTTGCTCGGAATGACTTCCTGGATGGTCTACACATTCGGTGCGGTGCGGTTTACGACGTGGTCCCCACTCAGATACACAACACTGACGATGTGCCTCGGCGCCATAACAATTCTTACGATCAACGCGGCGCTATTCGCAACCCACGCGATTGCTGTGCCTTCTTTGGACGACATCTTCTTTGTAGTACCACATGTGTTGTATATGGGCCTGGTCGCAGGCATGGCAGGCGTACTATGCTGGAACATCGGCAACAAACTTCTTCCACCGCTGAATGCTGCCTTGTTCCTGAATCTGGTGCCTTTAGTGGCCTTCGCTGTCTCAGCACTGATCGGCATACTTCCAACACATATCCAAATCATTGGCGCCTGCGTTACAGTCTCCGCGCTGGTTCTAAACAATTTTTATCATAGACTTCCGGTGCGGCAGCCAGACATGGCCTCTTCCCAACAGTGACCGCACGCAAGGCATCCACCGAGAGGAACCGGACCACATATCACCGTGGTCCGGGAACACCCGACGGAACGAAACCGCTAGGACGCTGTCCCAACAGCTTCAGCAGCTGTCTACCCACCGCTCAACTGCTGGATGACGTCCCTCGCCTTCTTCAGCACCGTGGCCTTTTCGAGGTGGGCGTAGCGCATCGTCGTCTTGATATCCCCGTACCCAAGGACCTCCCGGACCTCATAAACACTGAGCCCATTCTGGATCAGGCGGGTCGCGTGCGTATGGCGCAATGTGTGGATCGTGCAGTCGTGGAGACCAGCCCTCCTGAACGCCTTGCGGATTGCGACGCTTGAATATCCCCGCGCACCGCCCCTCCGGTTCGGGAAGACGAAATCACCATCACGCGTTGATGCCCTCCGGTTCAGGATGGTGACGACGCGGTCCGTCATGAACAGGACGCTCACATTGCCGACCTTCTGACGCCAGAGATTGATGCAGCGATTGACCAGATCGACCTGACGCCAGTGCATGTTGGCGATCTCCCCGTACCGCGCTCCCGTATCAAGCAGCATGACGATCAGGTCGTAGTTGTCCTGAATCCACCTTTGACGCTCGGGGTTCCTGTTGTCACGGCTTGCCAGGCCAGGGCACTCACGGTCAGGGTCAAGCTCGACCAGCAGGCGACGCTCCTCCTCCGGTGACAGATATCTCAGGCGACGGTTGGAAATCCGTATTTGTGGTGGATCAAGGTCAGCACATGCGTATCCATCTTTACGGGCGGCCTTCACCGCAGCGACCAGATAGTTCAGGGCGTGCTTGACCGTCTGTGGTGCGATCCCCTGACTGATCCGTTTCCTCCTGAAATCTTCGAGAACGCAGGAAGTCAGGGACGTCAGGGGTAACGATCCGCGTATCTCGCACAGGATCCTGCGGCGATGACCGAGCAGGTTCCGGTGATTGGGCGTTGCGACCCGGGCACTGATGTAACGATCGAGCGCTTCCTCGACGGTCAGCGGCTTCTTTCGCCCCTCGATGATTTCCAGATGCGCCTCACTGCGGATTTTGGCAGCTACCCTCTCGGCGACCTTGCGGTCGCCCGTCCGGGTGGACCGGACGATGGTTCTGTTTTTGATCTGGAACTGGACATACCAGAATTTTGAGTTCGGTCGTTTGACAAGGGACATG
>NZ_BNCG01000120.1 GCF_014656355.1 Camelimonas fluminis | reverse complement strand
GCCGTGGAATCCATGCCCACGATCGCGTGGAATCGATGCCCATCATCCGTGGAATCCGCATGATGGCCGTTGTCACGGAGGCGGAGCGGACCGCGGCGGCGAGCTTCACATCGGTCCCGCGCAGTCTCGCGGCGGCAGCCAGTCCTGCGCTGGCGGGTGTGCTCTTCGCGGCCTCATATCGGGCCTGGCCGCTCGTCATCTGCGGAGCGCTGAAGATCACCTATGACCTGCTGTTGCTGGTGCAGTTCCGGCATCTCAAACCACCCGAGGAGCGTTAAAAGCCCGGATGCCATGATGCTGCCTCGCGTTCTTCCGCGCGCTTAGGGTAGGATTTCACCCCCTTCCCGCAAACCACCGCAAGTACACATACACAACAGGAATCTGGTTGCGATGGATTGCAGCGCCCCCGATCGGTTCATGCCGCAAGCCGGCCAAAATCGATCCGGCTGTTCAGATCGAGATCGAACCTGCCATAAGGATTGACGTGGCTGTAGATCAACGGTGTGAGTCCGCGATAATCCTCCGGCGTCATCCGGTCTACCCATTTCGGTTCCACCAACACGGTCTGAAGCATACGGGTGTTCACATAAACGAGCGACGCCTGCAGCAGATGCAGTGCGAGGGCGGAGATTTCCTGCTCGTCAATCCGGTTGGTGGCGATCTCGCCGCTCTTGCCGAAGAAGACGAAACCGTTGGCGCTGTTCCAGTTCTCGACGACATTCAGCCCCTCGTGGATTTCCCGGCGGAATGCCTCCTGACGAAGATAGCGGCACAGGAATATGGTCTTGACCGCGCGGCCGAGTTCGCTCAGCGCCTTGTAGGTCGGGTGCATCACTTCGGCACGGGCGAAACGGCGCAGGATCGCCTCCGGGTCCGCCGTTCTCGACTGCATGGCGGCGGTGTATTTGACCATCTCGTCATATTGCTGCACGATCTCGTCCCAGTTGATCGCTCCGGAAAGGATCGGCAGCAGATTCGGCAGTCGTGAACGCATCGCCGCTTCAGGGATTGCCAGCTTCTGGCGCGCAATCGCCTTCAGGCGCGGGGCGAGTTCAAAGCCGAGAAGGCGGCAAAATGCGAAACCGACCGCGCTCTGACCATGGCTATCGACATACTGGCGCTGGATTTCCATATCGGTGCAATGACGCAGCACACCTTCGATCATGGAGGCGACCTCCGAGGAAGAGCACCGCTTGAGCTGCGAATACACGCAGGTCGCTCGCTTCTCCACGTGCCAGTAGATCATGACGCCGCGCCCGCCGTAGCGGGCATGCCATTCCGTCATCAGATTGCGATCCCACGCGCCGAACTTCGTGGAATCGGACGCGCATGCCGTCCCGGCATCTCCCCAAACGGCGGCATTGCGGATGGCCAGGGTCGCGTTTGCAACCCGTGCGCACGCCTCCCTCAGCGCCGGCGCGTGGATAAAGCGGCGGTGAACATGCAGCAGCTCGTCGTAGCTGACATCAGGTGTGGCGCCGGCGATCCGCTTGAGCCCGGCATTCGTGCCGAGACCATAAAGGCACAACAGAAGCCGCCGATCCAGCGCCTCGCGCGACAGAGCAACTCTCGACGCCGATGTTTCGAAGGCCTCCAGCAGACCGATATCGAGTGCGGCTTCCTTCAGCACGTCGAGCAATCCTGTCATCGGCCAGCGTTGACCGATCTCACCCTTGATCGCTTCAAGCCCCTTCGGCTCCGGTAGAGGCTTGAACGGCGTGATCGATATGCGGTTTTCGCCGCGCCACAGCAGCCGGACCTTGTCGTTTCGTGGGATCGTTTCGTTCAGAAGCAGTAGCTCATGCTCAAGCTCCTGGCGAATGCCGGCTGTGAACGCTCGCGCATCCGCGGTCAGGTTGAGGCCTGTGTAATAGGCGTTACGACGTAAGCGGTGTCCCGGCGCCACCTTTCGCTCTGGTGTGCGAATGGTGATGCTCGAAGCGTTTGAGGGCTTCGACATATGCCGATTTCAGAGTTTA
>NZ_BNCG01000118.1 GCF_014656355.1 Camelimonas fluminis | reverse complement strand
CGTGGAACGCGCGCCCATCATCCGGTGGAATCAGTGCCCACCATCCCGTGGAACACGCAGACCGCATCAAGACAGGCCCGGCTGGAATTCTCCATAAGATGCCAGCGGTCGGCGACCTGTCCAGCATCAGGCAAGGCCTTTGCGATGGCCTCCCATAACCCCCACCACGATCGCGGGCGACGATTGAGATCGACGGATGCCCGGCGAGCCATGACCGGGATGTATCCAACGCACGATCTGGCAACAGGGTGACAGGCCTCCGACGCTCAAGGTCGCAAATGATTGTCCCATAGGTCTGGCCGCGCCTGAAGGCAAAATCATCAATGCCGATGACCGGGAGGCCATCGTTTCGATCGCACATACGCCGACGCACCACCCGCAGCAGTGCGTCATTGCTCACCGGCGCCATAAGGCGATTGGCAAATGCTGCGGCAGGTCGGCCGCCGAGCGCCAGGCCGAGATGGTGAACGATTATCTCCAGTCGCTGGGTGCGCCGACCATGGCGGGCCAGCACGTTGTCGCCGAACCGCTCGCAAAAGATCCGCCGGCCACACAGGACAGCATCGCACCAGAGACGACGCGCCATGATCGTCAGCATCACCCGCCGGCCGCCCAGAGGCAGGTCGGCCGGCGCCGTGTGTATCGGCTCTGAACCCGGCGGCTTTGCCGCCCGCAATCTGGGCAGGTTCCTGCAATCTGACGCGATCGTAACAGAATTTCTAACGCACCCCCGACAACCTCAACCCCATCTACGACGAAGCCTTCCGGAGCGAGGCCCGCGCGCTGAAATTGATTTCGCATCCGCTGATCCTCGGCGACAAACTTCGCCCCGCCGTTCACATTCGGGCCGGCTATCAACGCTGCCAGGAAAATCGCCGCGCGGTAGACTTCTCCTTTGACATCGGTCTCTTTCGCAGAGGGTCATGCAAACCCGGCCTTGGCTGTTGCAAACCTCCCTGTGCCTGTTGCTGCGGAATTTCCAGCGGCGTCTGAGGGGGTATTTGAATTGGCTCCTGCGGAACGGGGATTGGCTCCTTTACCGGAACGCCAGCCGGCTCTTCAGGATGAGGCCCCTCTGGCGGCGTGGGTGGTTGCGCCGGGGTATCTGGCGCGGGTGGGATCGATATTGGCGGTTCGGCCGGGGGCTGCTGGTTCATGGCATGGCTCCTTGGGGTTCTATGGAGCCAAGTCCTCAGCTCGCGTGTGGGTTCCCCTTCAGTCTTTCGCCCCTCTGCTGCGGCAGCAGTGGTGCGTGTGTACATTCAGGTCAGTGACCTCTATGGCCTTGATGTGCGCGTCCACCAGCTTGCTGAGTTCAGCCGCCTCTATGGGAGGCAGCTCGCCTTCAGCCACAGCGGTAATGAGCGCAGAGGTCACCCGGCTCAGATCCTCAATGTTTTCGATGGGCGGTAGAGCGAAGGGGGACGGGCCGGTCTTTTCTGGGAGGCGCCAGACGTTCGAGGCAAAGACGCAAGGCCACGGTGTCACCACCACAAGCCATCTCGATTGCCTTATGCGTGATTCTCCCGGCCTCACCCGCGAGCAATTCGTCAATCGCCCGTGTGGTGCGGTGGCGCGATCGACGCGGCTTGCCAGCAGGATTTCCGCTCTTCCTGAAACTCGTACTGTTTGCCGCCATCCCCGATCCGTCGATCGCAAGCGCTATAACACGATAAACTTATAGCATTTTAATGCTGCAGTGGCGCCCTGAATTTGGCCCGCATTTGGCACTGAGCGACTAAAGCTGCGACGAAAAGCTCGTGCTGCAAATACCTAGGAGGCTAAAAAAATGATCCCTATGCCTATGGCAATGATGACGGCATAAAGCGCAAGCTCATTGTTGGATTTATGGAGCATGTCTCCACCGTAAAATTTCCAAATATAACAATGTATCAATCTCGTGTGTAATTATACTCACAAAAAATCATAACAGTGTTGCATATAGCGTTTGGAACCATCCGGGGTCTTCCGACTTGTTTGGTTCGGGTCTGACTGGCAGCGTAGCTTTTGGGGCAACTGTCTCACAGTACCGTTCAAGCCGTAGCGAACAGTTCATTCTTATGA
>NZ_BNCG01000117.1 GCF_014656355.1 Camelimonas fluminis | reverse complement strand
GGGGCACGCACGGCCTGGGTCGAGGACGCCGGCACGTTGACAACGCGTCCGCCGCCAAAATCAACGATGGCGTTGCCGGAGCCGCGCACCGAAATCTGGTCGCCAGCCCGGATGACGCTGCCGGCCCGGCCGGGCGTGAAGCCTGAACCACTGTTGACGAGGACAGTCCCCTGAACGCTGGCGAGAACGGCAGTGGTCGGGCAGGATCCCTGGGCGCTGGCGGCCGAAACGCTTGCGGCTCCCGCCACGATGGCGGCTGCCCAAATCGCCAGTGAACGCGCGTTGCCCATATCCATACCCCAAACAGTCCATTTCTGCCTGGTTCAATAGCACGCGACGCGGGTGAATCAAACCGCGTGCAATTAATTGTGTCCGGACGGCGTCTGTTGGGGTTCGCCGTTGATTCCTTGTCTTGCACGACGCAACTGCCGGAACGGGATGGCATTTCCCTGCAACTGCCGAGTTGCGCGTGCGCGGAGCCAGCCTTATAGACCGTGGCGACAGATGGTTGGTGTCTGCAACGTGGGCGGGATGAACTTTGTTTTACAGGCTCCGCAGCCGTCATTCGTACCTGCACGGAGCAACGTCAGGTCCGGGAATCGTTGGTTGCAACCATGATTGATCTGCATAGCCATATCCTGCCCGGACTGGACGATGGCGCCAGTGATCTGGCCGTTTCGCTGGAAATGGCGCGTATGCAGGTGGCGCAGGGCGTCACGGTCATGGCCTGTACGCCGCATATTTTGCCGGGTGTTTACCATAACCACGGAAATGATATCCGTCAGGCTGTTACAGTCTTGCAGCAGGCGCTGGATGATGCGGGCATAGAGCTGTCCCTGGTGAGCGGGGCGGACAACCACATCGTTCCGGATTTCGTGGACGGGCTTCGCGAAGGGCGTCTGCTGTCGCTCGCGGATACGCGCTACGTGCTGGTTGAGCCGCCTCACAATGTTGCGCCGGCCCGGCTGGATGAATTTGTGTTCGGCATTCTGCTGGCCGGTTACGTTCCTGTCATCACGCATCCGGAGCGGTTGCGGTGGATCGAGGAACGTTATGATCTGGTGCAGCGCCTTGCAGAGGCAGGCGTCTGGATGCAGGTCACGTCGGGCTCCCTCGGGGGACGGTTTGGTCGCCGGGCAAAATACTGGGCCGAGCGGATGACCTGCGAGGGGCGGGTCCAGATCCTGGCAAGCGACGCCCATGATACGACGTCGCGCCCTCCGGATCTTGCGTCCGGCTGGCGGGCGGTGGAGCGTCTTGTGGGAGGGGCCGAAGCCGTGCGGATGGTCCGTGAGCGGCCAAGGGACATGATGTGTGACAGACCGGCGGCGGAGTGCGCGCCGGTTGTGGTTGACCGGGGTGAGGGGGAGCGTGGGCATGAAGGGGACGGGAGCAGGGCTGTTCATCGCCGTGACGGCGCTGTGCCTGGGTGGCTGCGTCGCTTCTTCCGACAGGATGCTGGCGCCAGCGGCGGCGGGGAGCGTAGCCGCTCCGGTCGCGGCGACGAATGATCCATCGGTGAAATCGGCGCTGGCCGGAGAAGTCCGCACGGCAACGGCGGCGGGCACGCCGGGAAGTTCGGGATATCGCGTGGGTCCGCTTGACGTCCTCAGCGTCACTGTCTTCAAGGTGCCGGACCTGTCAAAGACGGTGCAAGTGTCGGAGGCGGGTCAGTTCAGCTTTCCGCTGATCGGCGAGGTGCGGGCTGGGGGGCTCACGGTCAGCCAGATCGAGAAGGAACTGGCGGGCCGGCTTGGCGGGGAGTATCTGCGCAACCCGCAGGTGACGGTGCTGGTGTCGCAGTACAACAGCCACCGGATCACGGTTGAGGGCGCCGTGAAGAAGCCGGGGGTGTTCCCGATGCAGGGTCCGATGACGCTGCTGCAGGCGGTTGCGTCGGCTGGGGGACTGGAGGACACCTCGGACGGCACGTTGCTGCTGTTCCGCCAGAGCGGCGGACAGACGGCGGCCGGACGCTACAGCATGAACCAGCTACGGGAGCAGAAAATCCAGGATCCGCCGCTGGCCCCTGGCGATATCGTCATGGTCCCCCAGTCCGACCTGAAGGTCGGTTTCAAATACATCCT
>NZ_BNCG01000116.1 GCF_014656355.1 Camelimonas fluminis | reverse complement strand
GAAATCTCGCGAAGGGGGAACCTCTTATGATTCTAGACGTTCGAAAACCGCTCTAGCGTTGCCGCCTGATTGAGTATCGTGAGAAGCTTCGGGCGCCGCGTCGACGGAATCCCCGTCATCGGAGTCTCCAAAGGCTCAGAACCTGATTTCCCTCAGACTGTGCTTATAAATTTCATGGAAAAGCTTTAATGGCGATGCGTATCGCATGGCTCTCCGACATCCAGTCACATATCTGGTTTGTTTCAAGTTGCGTTGGCAAGCGGTTCAGCGAGTATTTCCTCCGGTTTATACGTTAGCTGACAAGTGCTCCAGAAGCTGTGGCCGCGTGATGGAGGGACTGGTCAAGCTCTCGCTGCTGCCGCGCGATGTCTGCGGACACTTGACGGGCCGCCACGGTGAGCGGAAGGAAGCCGCCGGGAAGCTGGCTGCAAGGGCCACGCTCGGGAGAGTCTGATCATGAAGCGCTGGGTTGATGTTGCGGCGCTTGGGGTTTCCCAGATCATTGGCTATGGAACGCTGTATTACAGCTTTAGCGTCCTTGCCCCATCCATGGCGCGTGATTTTGGCTGGACGAGCGAGTGGATTTTTGGCGCCCTGTCAGTTGCCCTGCTCGCCAGCGGTGGCGTCGCTCCATGGACGGGCAAGTGGATGGACCGCTTTGGCGCGGCCCGGATCATGGCCTTCGGTTCTGTTGCCGCTGCGCTGGCGCTGGTCGCGTGCGCCGCGACCGGGTCCGTCACGACATTTATTCCTGCGCTTGTTGCATCCCAGATCGCCGCAACATTTGTCCAGTACGGCGCGGCCTTTTCCCTGCTGGTGCAGCGTCAGCCTGAAACGGCCCAGCGCAACATCGTCTACCTGACCCTGATCGCCGGTTTTGCCTCCACGATATTCTGGCCGCTAACGGCGTGGATGCATGGGTTTCTGGGCTGGCGGCCGGTGTATCTCGTCTTCGCCGGCCTGCAACTGGCTGTCTGCCTGCCGATTCATCTGCTGCTATCCCGAAATCCGGGGCGGAAGGCGGAGGGCGACGCGCGGCGCATATCGTCGGCGACCGTCCCGCAACAAGGGCGGCTGGGGGATGTGGACCGCAAAGCCGGTTTCATCATGATGACAACGGCGTTTGCATTGCAGAGCTTTATCAGCTCCGCTGTCCTGATCCACATGTTGCCGATGCTTGCCGCGCTGGGGCTGGGGGCGGCCGGCGTTGCCGCAGGGGCATTGTTCGGGCCGGCGCAGGTTGCAAGCCGGTTGATCAACATGGTGTTCGCAAGGAACTTGGCGCAACTTCACCTGGCCATCGCCTCGGCCGTTCTTCTCGTTCTTGCATTGGTCGCGCTGGCGATTGCCGCGCCCTCATTTTGGGTGGCCATGTTGTTCGCCACCCTGTTTGGTCTGGGCAGCGGCCTGTTCAGTATCGTTGGCGGAACCTTGCCGCTGGAACTGTTTGGTCATCAGGGCTACGCCGCGCTTCAGGGGCGGGTGATGTCCGTCCGGCTCATCGTTGGCGCGGCTGCTCCATTTACATTTTCTTTCATCATGGCAAACGGCGGCGTTGGGCTGGCGCTGATGGCGGTGGCTGGCGTCGGCGTTTGCGCAACGGCAACGTTGTTGCTCATCGCGAAGCTTGCAAGTCCCGGGCGCTCATTCTGAACGCGTGCTGTGGTTCAATGCCCGGCTGGATGATGGGGCGATGATCAGCGGCGTTGTATCAGCAGGTGTGCGAAGCCCGCGCTGGACGATGGCGTACAAAAAAAATCTTGCGCGGGCGTCGGCGCATGTAGCGCCAGGTAACCAGGCAAGGGGCTCGCCGCCAGCCGGAAGCGACAATGCTGCGTACAGCGCGGGCGGCCAGTTTGATGCGGGTGGGTTCAGGCGGCGGATTGCAGGAGTGGAAATCACAGAGGGCTGCCCCACGCCATGTGACAGGCAACGGGTTCGTCCGCCTGTTGTTGATCCCAAACGCTGCCATGGCCCCTTGAAGCCGGTTCCTGACGCGCCTCCGGTCGCACGGTTTGCGTTATTCGCGCAGTTCGTCAATTGCCCGGTGAAAACATAAAAAAGCCCGGCAGCGTTGCTGCCGGGCTC
>NZ_BNCG01000115.1 GCF_014656355.1 Camelimonas fluminis | reverse complement strand
CAGTCGATCTTCCTACATCAGCAATCAACGCAGAAGGTGGGAGCAGGACAGCGGTTACGATTATCCGGCAGATCAGCATGAGCTTCACGCAGGCTTCTGGTATCCAAATCGATTCAGCAAAATGCGTAGGAAAAACGCTTGCTGTCGATGAGACCTGCACCGTCGACGTCTTGTTCGATCCCGCAGACCCGGTCCGGGTCGACAAACAAATCGCCATCCACGCCGAGTCCGACAACAGCGACGGCTCCAAAAAAACCCTCGATCGCATGGTCGTAATGGTGGGCGAAGCCGTCAGGCCACCGCCACCCGAAAAGCCACAAGTGATTGTTCAGGCGGCGCCTGTCGAAGATACCCGGCAAAATCCGGCTCTCGTTGCGTATCTGGCCAACCGCTCCGATCTCGGTGGCTTCGACAACGAAACCACGATTGGCCCTCAATCTCCCGAAACGGATTCGTGGAGCGAGGTCGGCTTCAATCGCTCAATGTCGACATTCCCGAGCGACCTGACGCGCGTTGTCACGATGGACAAGCCAATCCCCGCTGTCCTGAAAATTGGTGTCGACACCCGGTTTTCAAACCGGGCCGTCGCCCAGGTTGAACGTGACATATACGGCGGCGAAGGCCGTCTCATCGTGATCCCCCGGGGCTCCGCCGTCATCGGAACAGTCGGCGCATCCGGCTCAACCGGCGAAGAGAAAGTCCAGATCCAGTGGACCCGCATCCAGAGACCCGACGGCGCCGTCTTCGCTATCGAGGCCTACGGTGGCGACGCCATGGGACGCCCAGGTGCACCAGCTCACATCGACAACCGCTACCTTGAGCGGTACGGAATGTCCCTACTCACCACTGTCCTCAACGTTGGTGTCACGCTTGGGCTCGACGGCAAGCAGACTGTCCAGAATTCGGGGAACGCCACTGGGACTGGCCAATACAGCAACAACTACGGCTACAATACCAACCAGGCTATCGTGCAGCAGGATGCGCGCTCTGTCGCGACCCAGCAGGCGAACCAGTACCTCCAGGGCATCACTGCGGAGCTTCAAAAAGAAGGCCAGCAGATAGCACCAATCCGCACAGTTCCCCCAGGAACCCGTCTCACAATCTTCCCTTCCCGCGACCTCTACCTGAAGCCCATCAATCCAACCAAGGAAATGCGGGCCCGCATTCTCTCAGAGCGCGCACGGGCGAGCTTCGGCTCCGCCGACCCTACGGCTATCGCCCAAAATGTTCGCCAGGCGCCTGCAGCGGCTATAGCCCAACCAACCGCGCCGGCGAGCACAAGCAGGGCAAGGGTCACTTACGATCCTGTCACCGGCCAGCCAATCGTCGTGCACCCTCCCCAGGAAAAGGCGATCCTCGACAACAACGGCTTTCCCATCCTCCCGGGCAACCTGAACATGCAGCCCACGGTGTCCGCCCGACCGGCTACAAACCAGCCGGAAACAGTCGGCCAAAGTACACAAAGCACCGTTGCCCTCGACGGGACAGACCCTTCGGCATCCCAACTGCGGCAACGCGCCCAACCTCAAACTAGCCAGACAACCAGACGTGCGCCATCCGGCGCCGCCCCATGGGGGGTGCTCTCCGACTAGCACCATTGCCCCCAGCACGCGCCCGAAACCCGGGCGCCTGCCACCGACAGCGACCGGCGCGCGAACCCGCCCGTCCCGCAAAACAGGGTCACTCACAATGGATACTACCCAGGTCCGCAAACCAGCATCGACCCCGGGCGCCTCAGACCCCGGCGAACCCATCTCATTCACGGACCCCGCCCAGCGGGAAATTCTCGCCACGTTTCTGCGGCCGCTCGCCAAATGGCTTGAGCACCCGGAGATTGAAGAGATCCAGATCAACCGACCCGGGGAGGTAATCCAACGTCTCAGAAAGCCGCTCCCCAACGGCTCGCTCTACGCATTCAACCTCGACGAGGAACTCACACTCATATACCTCACCCAACTCGCATTCATGGTCTCGAACCTCCAGAACATGCGGAATTTTGGCCCCCAGGGCGTGCCTGTAGTTTACGGCGCTGCCCCTTGCCGCGCGACAAACAGGGTGAGATTCCGCGACAATCTGGGTGAGACGCTGTGGTGGG
>NZ_BNCG01000114.1 GCF_014656355.1 Camelimonas fluminis | reverse complement strand
TGAAACATCAACCACTTAACGCGCCCGCATGGAGCGCGAACGCCTGGAGTTTGTCTGATGAACCTCAAGAATTTGACTGCGCGCCTTGCGCTTCTGGACCCCGACACCTTGTTCCCGCAGGGTTTCGGTAAAGCCATTTCGTGGCGTGGTAGTTATGACGAGATAGCATTCATCCCGGATGAAAACACCGACGTCCAAACGATGCACGCTCACGCCCTGGCCGCCAACGGGAAAACGATGGAGGGGTACAAGGGCGGCAACTACGAGATGGGGCCGCTTACCCCGTGCAACATCGCCGGATACGGCTGCTATGGGGGCGACGACGACAGACTCACCCTGTGGCGCTGGCGCTGCATGTGCGCGCTCGCTGGCGTCCCGTTCGACCATCCAGCTATGGCCGATGAGGTGTCAGCATGACCACCACCCCTGAAAGCCGCGACAGCGCCATCCGGCATGTTGTCCAGAAGTGCAATCTCTTGCCCGGCGCGACTACATGGAACGCCGCCGAATTTATGTATGACCTGCTCGCAGCCGCCCCTGCCGCGCCTGCGCCGGAGCCGGTGGCGTCTGGTGTTTGGCCGGAGACGCTCGCCGAGCATTTAGCAGAGCGACACAAGCATTTGATGTTGGAGCGCGAGCGAGAGGCTTTCCATGCCGCACAGTCAGGGGATAAGTCGCGACAGTCCATAGCCAGCACGGAGAGTGAGCGCCACAGGGCGGTCTATCACGCGATGTGCCTGATCGTCTCTGACGAGAACAAGCGCGGACCGGCCATACCAAGGGCAGAAAACTGCGGCAGGTATCTCGCTGAGGGAAATGACGGCAGGTTATTCTACCTCAACCATGCCAACACATGGCAGGAATGCCCGAACTTCCTCGCCTCCCCGCCAGCCCCCGTTGCCGCCAGTGCGGTGGATGATCTGCCGTTCCGGCGACGCGACATAGAGCGCGGGTTGATCCTTTTCCGCACCAGTAGCAACGCCCACGGCAGCATCAACTTTGTCTCCCTGGCATCGAAAGTCGATGCGCTTCCGCAGCCGGCGAAGAATGAACTGGCGAACCTGATGCGCAACATCGCGCAGGGCCTGTCACCCATTGCCGCCACCCCGTCATCACCAAACCCCGTTGCTGATAATCCGGCGGCCGATCGTGTCGTCAACGCGCCAAGGGTGCGGGAGTTGGTTTGGACGGACCTTGGCAATGGGACGTCGTTCCGGGCGCTCCTGCCGATAATCGGCTCCGTCCGCGTCGAACCCTATGGGTGTTGCGGATGGTGGGAGGTCCTCTGGTCGATGCCCGGTATGTGCGACAAGCTGATCCCGGACGTTTTCGATAATCCAGAAGATGCCAAAGCCGCCGCCCAGTCTGACTACGAGCGCCGCGTGCTGGCGTGCCTGGAGCCGGGACGGGGATGGCGGGACCCTTCCCCGCCAGCAGCGGAGGGCCAGTCATGAGCATGGCGTGGGTCCGCAAATACTACGGCGTGCCAGCCCGTCGTGGCGGGCGTGTCGAATACACAGGCGGCTGGAAAGACAAAGCAAAGTCGACGCTCGGAACCATTCGTAGCGCGTCAGGCGGACGTCTCAATATCCAGTTGGATGGGGAGAAGCACGCGTCGCCATTCCACCCAACCTATGAACTGCGCTACCTGGCTGCTGCCGCCATCCGCGCAGACCAGCGGGAGATAGATGCCATCGCGTGTGAGGTCCATGCTGCTACGCTCATGGGCCGAAACAAAGGCACCCCATGGTCTGCGGCTCATGAATGCGCAGCCGCTATTCGCGCGATGGGGGATAAGGGCAATGGGTAAGCCACCACTCAAAATCCCGCCTGATCTGGCTGAGGCCCTGACCGTGGCATGGGCGGACAATGTCCCGGTCGAAGACATAGCCATGCAACTTGGATTGTCAAAATGTCAGGTAGATCGCCGGCGTGAAAAGCTCGGCCTGCCCTTACGCAAGCACGGCAATACCAAACTATCGCACTATGAAGAGCTGCGAATTTACATCCGCGCTGATGATCTGGACAGGCTGCGTAGTCGGACGAACTCGCTGGGCGTGACGATGTCCAGATATCTGAGAGACATGGTTCTGGC
>NZ_BNCG01000113.1 GCF_014656355.1 Camelimonas fluminis | reverse complement strand
GGCCCGCACTCCGCTAATTTACGCCGCGATCTGCGCCAAATGTTCTGACGACGTACAGTCACCACTCTCAAGCTCGCGACAGCCCATGGACCATGTTTTCTAACGGGGTCAAACGCCACCAAAAAGCCAACGGCCGCTCCCTTCCCGCCACAGTATGGCGCCGAGCTGTTTCTCCCCCACAGGCGGAACCGATCCGCGATGGTTTTTTAGAATGTCCCTCTCCTCCTTGAGGATACGGTTCTCCCGGCGAAGCTGCTCGTTCTCGCGTGCCAGATCGGCATCGGGGCTGGTGGGGAAACCCTCCCCGCGATGTAAACTCACCCAGCGGGTCAGCGTTGACAGCCCAATGCCAAGATCGGCCGCTACGCGCTTGCGAGGTAGTCCGCTGGTCAGTGCAATCCGCACCGCTTCACGCTGAAACTCTTCTCCGTGCTTGATCATCTCTTCGGTCTCCTGGAATGAGCGATATGCTCTCAGGTGACCGGCGCAAAATCGTTACAAGTCCAGGTGTTTGAGGACGCCCAGCAGCACGGCATTGGTGTCCTGGGCTTCGTCAAGCAGGATATAGTCGGCGTTGATGGACGGGGCGCCTAGCGCCCAAACTTTGAGGTATCCGTCGTGCCCAAGTGTCAGTGGATCGGCCGGGTCAATCATCCGGGACCACAGGCACCGGGCCCGTTGCACGCAAAATTGCTGAACGTCCAGTAGGGACGCGTCGGGCAGCATGTTCATGGCGCCGTAGACCGGGACATGCCGGGGCTCGATTTCCGGGGCGGCGCTGATCGTGAATTTGTTGATTGTCTCGCGGATGAGGTATCCGAGCGAACGTGCGCCAAGGGTGACGGTGGGGGTGACGCTCCAGCTTTTCAGCTTCAGGATTTCGACCAGGTGGTTCGGCGTGAGGGATTGCGTGAGCTTTCCGATGTTTCCATTATAGCAAGCGGAAACTGCCGAGAACGCGAGCCCGTGCGTCGTGGTGCAGGTGACACTGGAGGGAAACCTGCGCTTTGCCTCTGCGACGATGCTGCGGTTGAAGGCGAGATAGAGGCCTCGCCGGCGGGTTGAGGCTGCCAAGAACTCAAGAGTCGAGGTTTTACCCGAGCCGGCGTAGGCATTGATCTTCAGCGATCCGCCGGTAGAGAAGAGCCGAATGGCCTGCTCCTGCTCGTCGGTAGGCGGCCGTGGGGGCGATTTCGGCCCGTGTCGGCGGGCGGGAGCCGCGCCGGCAGTTTCAACCCCTTTGCCGGGCTGCCGCTGGGCTCTCGCCGCGGTGGATGGGGGGTCTTGCGAAGCAGGATCAACGCCCAGTGCTACGAGTTGCGACTGTACAATGCCGCGCAGCTCTTTGCCCCGGCTTGTCCGGCGAAATTGCAGCTCGTGGAAGAGGATCAAAAGCCCCTGGACATTGTTCGCCTCGGAGGCGGCTTCGAATATTTCTTCGAGTTTGTCGATAGAATCATTTGTGTAGGGGCGCTTCTGCATATTTTATTGACCATCGACAAGGCAGGGTTCGTCCGCCAGCAAAGGAATTTTAGCATATGCGGCTGGCGGGTTCTATCGGACAGGCATCGCCGATAGCGGATGGGAGTCCTCAAGATTGATGTGCAGACAGACCTTATGTTGATGGCATGTCTGTGGGTTCGACCGTCACTTTTATTTTTCCTGAACGAATAATACAGGCTATCTGGATTTTTGCTTGAAAACGGGATATTGACTGATGTCAGACGAGGCCATTGATCTGGTACCCGTCCACGCGGGCTCTACATTGCTGACTGAACCGCCCGAGGCCTGGCGGCTGTAAGGTTCATGTTGTGAGCCATCGCGATGGTCGCGTAATCAAGGACATGGGGCACGTCTATGCCTTCCATTTCGCACAACATTCCCCATGCTGCCGGGTCGGTTGGAGCTATGTTTGTGACGACGTCTGGCACGTCGCATCCGAGGATGCAGGCGAAATTGCCGTCCTGATCAACGTGCCACCCGTTGATTGTCGCCAGAATTTGGGCGCGTTCCTCATAAGTCATCTGTTTTCCTTTGCACTATTACCAAGGCCTTCTGCCCCTGACTCATGCAGGGTTTTGTTGGGAGCGCGGACGTG
>NZ_BNCG01000112.1 GCF_014656355.1 Camelimonas fluminis | reverse complement strand
CGTTCCGGATGCAACGCAGGACTCCCGCTTTGACGCCAATCCTCTGGTGACCGGAGAGCCCCATCTTCGGTTCTATGCAGGGGCGTTGCTCAAGACGGACGAGGGCCATCCAATTGGAACGGTATGCGTCCTTGACTACCAGCCGAGGGAACTGACGCCAGTCCAGCAGAACGCGCTCCGCATTCTGGCGCGCCAGGTAATGGTCCAGCTTGAGCTGCGGCAGGCGTTGAAGAATCTGGCCCGGCAGAACGCTATTCAGACGCGCCTCAACTCACGGCGCACATTGGTGGCAGAGCGACTGGCGGCCGAGAACGAATTGATCCGGACGGACGAAAAACGTTTGCGTCTCGCACAGCATGCCGCGGGCATTGGAATTTTCGAGCTTGATGTAGCCAGCGACGAACTGGAGGTCTCGGAGGAATTCTGCAGGGTCTTCGGTCTGCCTCTACAACCGAATTATCCGGCCTCGATATTGGAGTCCCTGATTGTTGGTGACGATGAGAGCGCGCGCTCAGACAAAGACAGCCGCGCTCGGGGAACCGCGAAGCTGGACGTTGAATATCGCATTCGCCGGAGAAATGACCGTGAGCTTCGCTGGATAGCCCGTCGGGCGCGTTTTGTCCGGGCGCCAGACGGCAAAGTGCTGAAAATGGTCGGTGTCGTGATGGACATCACGAGCAGCAAGCAGCGTGACGCCCACACCGCGGCTCTCCTGTCCCTTGGGGACCGTCTTCGTGACGCCGGGTCTTTTGCCGAAGCCACACACCACGCTGTCGAAGCGCTTGCAGAGGTCTTCAGGGCGGACCGGCTGGGCTATGCCACTGTTGACCAGAATGAAGGTTCGTTCGTGGTGCAGGCGGAACATCTCGCGCCAGGGTTGCTGCCCATCAGGGGCCGGCATCTTCTCACCGAGCTACCCAGCACACTGGAAATGCTGGCAGACGGTGAACTGGTTGTAGTTGCGGACGCGGTAGCTGATGCTCGGATAGCCGGAGATATGCCAATATTTTCAGAACTGGGAGCGCGGTCTTTCCTGATGGCTCCCGTTCTTGACCGCGGCCGTCTTGAGGGGGTGCTGTTCATACTGCATCGCAAGCCGCGGTCATGGTCCAGGGATGAAATTGAATTTGCACGCCGGGTTGCGGACCGGACGTACGCTACCCTCGAACGGATCGAAGCTGAAGAGCATCAGCGCGTCCTGAACCATGAACTGAGCCACCGGTTGAAAAACACGTTGGCCATGGTGCAGGCAATTGCGTCCCAGACCTTGAGGAAGACCACAGCAGGAGAGGCGGTGGAAGCCTTCATGGCCAGGATACATGCCCTGGCCAAGGCACATGATGTGCTGCTGCAGGAATCGTGGTCCTCAGCGCGGATATACGCAGTTCTGGAACGGGTCCTGGAGGTTCATGCGGATCGGCCCCGCTTTGTGCTGTCCGGTCCGGACATGCGGCTTGGGCCAAAGGCGGGCCTCTCCCTTTCCCTGATATTCCATGAGCTTGCTACAAATGCCGTCAAGTACGGCTCACTTTCGACGCAATCTGGAACGGTGGAGGTTCACTGGAGCATAGGCGCTGACGGAGGCGACGAGACATTTAATTTGAAATGGATAGAGAAGGGCGGGCCCCCTGTATCCGAGCCGAAGCAAAAAGGCTTTGGTTCTCGTCTCATTCAGATGGGGATTGCAGGAACTGGCACGGTTTCCAGGCGTTATGACCCAAACGGATTTGTTGCTGTGTTCCAATTGCCTATGAGCGTCATCAGGGAATTGGTCTGATGACGTTGGAAGGCTCGATATGGATCAAACGCAAAAGCCCCTGACGATCCTCGTTGTTGAAGACGAACCGTTGATCCGGATGGACTTGGTGGACCTGATCGAAGAGGCAGGATTCCATACACTGGAAGCCCGGAATGCCGACGACGCGCTGGCAATCGTGGAGGGTAAAGACGGATTTCAGGTGCTCTTTACCGATGTGGATATGCCGGGCTCCATAGATGGTCTGGAGTTGGCGCGGATCGTCGCGGGGCAGAGGCCCGATGTAAGGATTATCATAACCTCCGGACAAACGGTTCCCACTGATGACGAAATGCCGGCAGGGGCGGTTTTCCTGCCCAAGCCCCATGAAGCATCCCGGTTGGCTGATGTTTTGCAGCCGGGGGATCAAAGTAACCGCTGTTCTCAGGCCACGGCCTTGATTGGGTCCGAGGCGTATGCCCATGGCAGCA
>NZ_BNCG01000111.1 GCF_014656355.1 Camelimonas fluminis | reverse complement strand
CGGCAAAGCCAGATCCAGATAGCGCATGATCGCCTTCTGGATGGGGAGTTCACGCTGGATCATGCGGCCACCATGTCGCTAAACACCACGCCATGGCGGGCGCCGTAGGCGTGGATCATGTCGATGAGGTCAACCATCTGGCGGACGGTCAGGCGGGATGAGCGGAAGCCGAGTGGAAAAGGGCCAGAGCCGTCCAGGCCTTCGCAGAACTGGACCTGATGGCCCAGCGCATGCATGAAGGCGCACTTCCATGTTTCTGGCGTCCAATGCCGGCCTTCGGGCTTGGCGCGGCTGACGTCTGACAAAAGCGCCCAGAGAAGGGCGTTCTGGTCATTCGTGCGGCCTGCCTCGCGGACAGACACAACGGCGTTGACTGGCGCGCGGTCGATGATCGCCTTGGCCAGGGAGCGCTGATAATCGCTGCGGAGGACGACGGTCTGGGCCATCAGCGCACTCCAGATGTCGAGCGCTGGAAGTCACCATTGATGGTGTGAAGCTTGCCGTGGCATGCCGAGCATAACCAAAAAACGTCGAAAGGCTTCGAATAGTCATGGTGATGAGCTTGAATATTCTCTTCACTACTACAGAAAAAGCAAGCCGATGCACGTTCAATTCGCCCATCTCTTATAGCGTTCCCGACAGCAATACGCGCTCGGCGTTTCTGTGTATTCTTGGTCGCCTCTGCGAGCCTCTTACGTGCTCTGACCCCAGCTTCACTCTCGGCTGACCTCCTGGCGCTTTCCTTCCTATGCTCGCAGTCGCGGTATCTCATCCGGTCATAGGATCGGTAATATTCTACGTTTTCCAGCCGGTTAGCACGAGCGCCTTCTTTTACGCATTCGCGACAACGAGCCTTGTTCGATGAATAGAATTGCTCTCGAGGCAACTTCTCTCCGCACGATTTGCATTGATGCAGAGGCCCAGTGGCTGATAGCTCTCGGATAACCATAGCTCGCACCCCAAAAGGCGTTGTGGCCAGGCGGCTCTTGGAGTTCGCACCTCCTCGAGCCGCCGAAAATCAAAACGGAATCTGGTCAGACAAGTCTTGCCCCGGCCTCGTTCCACCGAAGCCGGCGCCCGCCACGTTGCGATCATATGCCCGGTCAGCTTCGGCGCTCAGGTCGCGGCCACCGCGCTGCGCATACTGGCGCTCGGCGTCCGCCATATCCCGTGGGCCGGCGTCATCGCGCTTGCCGTCGAGGATCGTGAGCTCGCCGCGGTAACGCTGAAGCACCACTTCCGTGGTGTAGCGCTCCTGGCCGTTCTGGTCGGTCCATTTGCGGGTCTGCCATTTCCCGCACACCTGGGCCTTGCTTCCCTTCCGCAGGAATTTCTCAGCAACCTTGGCCAAGTTCTCATTGAATATGACTACCGGGATCCACTCGGTACGCTCTTTGCGCTCTCCCGAGTTTTTGTCACGCCAATAGTCAGAACATGCAATTCGCATGTTGACCACGGGCGAACCGTCCTGCATGCGACGCGTTTCTGGGTCTGCGCCCAGTCGTCCAGAAATGATAACTTGATTGAAATCACTCATGCTGCACCCCTCTTGCGTCCAAACTCTCCGGCAGCAATGTGAAGCCGCGCATGTTCTGAACTTGTCATGACTTCCAGATTGTTCGGGTCGTTGTTCAGTTTGTTGCGGTCAGCGTGATGGACGACTTCGTCGGGCAGCAGCCTCCGGCCTATTTTCCATTCAGCCACTATCTTGTGGAGCGGCTTCCCCGCGTGCTCGCCATTGGCGGGGCTGGACGTAAAGCAGACGTATCCACCAGCCGAAATAGTCAGACCGGAGCGCCAGTTTGCGTTTATTGGACCCGTCCTGCCTCTAAGGATGGCTTTTGCTGACTCAGGCAGAGCCCTTCCGGTAAATGCGGCTGACAGCCTTTGCTTCGTCTCAGGCCTTGCGTGACTTATCTTCTTGTTCTCGCTGGCCGAGCGAGCCCGCACGCCCTCGCCGTGGAGAACACGCAAAACCTGTGTTGGCGAAATTCCGGCAACCGCAGCAATCTCGGAAGACGACTTTTCATCTTCATACATCTGCCTTATGTCGCAGCCGCTCATTGAGCGGCGAATTCCTGCGCATTTTTTTGAGCAGTATTTTGCTTTAGCCCATTGCGCAGATGAATATTTTCTCAGGCGCTGAAATCCTGCACCGCAGCGCTCGCAGACACGCTCATGGCTCATCACGCGGCCTCGCTGATTGCAGGAGAGGAATAGGCGCGGATGCGCTCGACAAGCGCGGCCAGCTCGTCGTTGAACCGGTCGACCTCGTCGGCCATCTGCTTGATGAAATCCTCGTCG
>NZ_BNCG01000110.1 GCF_014656355.1 Camelimonas fluminis | reverse complement strand
GCATCATGTCAATCGGACTCCGCAAATGGGCGCATGGGTTCTGATCAGAGAGTCTTGGTAGTCATCGAGACATGGGGTCTCGATAAGGGGATTACCGAAACCGCCCTGGTCTTCGAGCTCACCCACTTCGGTCACGAGTTCGAACAGGATTTCGCCTGCGTCTTCACCAAAGAGGAAGACGCAATTGCGGAATCCGAAGAGTACGGCGGCCAAGTGACGCCTGTCCAAGGCCTTATTGCCACCGACGCACTCAAAGCTATCAGCCTCAATGACTGCGAACCAGTTATGGTCCACGACATGTTGACGATCGCTTATGCCGAACTTGCGCTTCACCTTACCGGCTGCTGGTGGACGGATCGCTTGGATATCGAACGACTATCCGCGCCCCGCGGCGTCATTTTCCAGAGCTAGATCCACCACTGGTCGATCCAACAGCGACCATAACAAAATGCGCCTAACGACCACGGCAGTCTCCCACTCAATATTTTTTCTGCCCTAAGCGTTTGGTATAATTACAAAAAATAAAATCCTCGGGTAAGTATACCGTTGAAGATACCGTCAAAAACTTAGCCTTTTGATTTTGCTAGGTTTTTTTTGAATTTCAGGACGGAAAATTCTGTAAACTATCGGTATCTATCGACCGTTTCGCGGTGAGGCGTAGACCTCAGACTTCGAATCTTTTGCTACCGATAAGGTACCGCCAAAATCGGCGAAATCAATACACCCATCTCGATCCTGGATTGCCGGGATGGTGGGCTTGGATCAAGCGCGACAGAGGTTGAGAGGGTGAAGACAGTTTCCCGGGAAGAGCTTCACGTATAGCAAACGTTCCCCAAAAACACCGTCACAACAAATCGTAGAGTCGAAGCACGAGCGTAGACGCCTCACTGTAACGGCCCTCCTCCTATCCAACAGGAGGACAAATATCTCGACGAAAGCCATTCGCATAGGTGACAAACTCTCACTCAGATTGTTTGATCAGGAAGAGGGCAGCCGCTGCACTCGCTAAGAGACAGGGCGTCAAGACCAGAGACGATCGCGCAATGCTCAGCCCACGATCAAGCGGGCAAGCCGGTTAACCTCGACCATGTCCAGGCCCGATCCCGCCGTTTCCATGGTCTCGATCAGGATATCTCCCCCTGCCTGTTCATCGATCGGCCGGATGCCTGCTGCCAGATACGCCATGCGCTTGATCTGCCATCGTGCCGCGTATTGCGGGTCCGACAGCATGCCCAGATGCTCCCAATAATAGGTGGACTTGTACCGGTTTTGCGCCGGTCACCTGAGCGTTTTAGGCTCTTTCAAGGAGACCGACGAGATGATCAGGCATACCGAAGAGTTCAAACAGGAAGCGGTGCGCATTGCGCTGACCAGCGGATTGCCGCGGGGCCGGGTTGCATCGGATTTGGGGATTGGGAAGTCGACGCTGGGCAAGTGGCTATCGCAGCACAGACCCAGTGACCAGGAGGTTGCCCCACAGGCAGACCTGGCGCGTGAGAATGAACGCCTTCGCCTTGAGAACCGCATACTCAAGGAGGAAAGGGATGTTTTAAAAAAGGCCACGCAGTTCTTCGCGAGCCAGCGGTCGTGAGGTTCGCGTTCGTGGAGAACTGGCGTCACGTCTGGCCGGTTGAAACGATGTGCCGTGTGATGCAGGTCAGCCCTCGCGGCTACCGGTCATGGCGTTCACGGCCAACAAGCCGACGCGAACGGACGGATCTGAAGGTGCTTGCGCACATTCGGGAGCATGACAGGCTGAGTTTGGGCAGCTACGGCCGCCCCCGCATGACGATGGAGCTGAAGGAGGCCGGCCTTGATGTCGGCGAGCGCCGTGTGGGCAGGCTGATGCGGATTAACGGGATCAAACCTGTCCGGACCCGCAGGCACAAGGTGACAACCGACAGCAACCACCACCTTGGCGTTGCGCCCAATCTCCTGGAGGGTGACTTTGCAGCTCCGGCGCCGAACCAGAAGTGGGCTGGCGATATCAGCTATATATGGACATCTGAAGGATGGCTCTATCTTGCCGTCATTCTCGACCTGCATAGCCGTCGCGTCGTGGGCTGGGCGGTCAGCGACAGGATGAAAAAGGATCTGGCAATCAGGGCTTTGGATATGGCGGGGCGTCTGCGCCAGCCACCCGGAGGATGCATTTTTCATTCGGATCGCGGCAGTCAGTACTGCTCCCATGACTATCAGAAGAAGCTGGAGTCCTATGGACTGCGACCCTCTATGAGCGGCAAAGGAAATTGCTACGATAATGCTTCCGTAGAGACCTTTTTCAAATCACTGAAGGCGGAACTGATCTGGCGCCACAGCTGGCCAACGCGGCGACAGGCGGAGGCTGCAATCTTTCAGTACATCAATGGTTTCTACAACACCCGTCGCCGCCATTCCTATCTGGGGGGCATAATACCAAGGCCTTCTGCCCCTGACTCATGCAGGGTTTTGTTGGGAGCGCGGACGTGAT
>NZ_BNCG01000109.1 GCF_014656355.1 Camelimonas fluminis | reverse complement strand
ATCAGAAATCTCGCGAAGGGGGAACCTCTTATGATTCTAGACGTTCGAAAACCGCTCTATATCCACCAGGACAGCCCCCGCCTGTCTCGCTTTTTCATAATGTGCCCTGGCTGCCGATCGCGACGGCGGGAATAGCGCCTTGCCTTCCACGTTAAGTGCGTAGGGGTGCAAACTTCCCTTCTGGCCGGTCTCTGTGAGGCCAACTGAGTAAAGCATGCCAAGGGGAACCCCGTATTTTGACGAGGCCCTTTGCATTTCTGCTTCACACAGCCGGCGCGAAAGCGGGTCTGCCCGCGCTGCAGTCGCGTTGGCGCTACAGATACAGGCCGCCGTCAATCCGGCGGCCATCAGCCCCGTCAACAGTCTCTCGATCTTCCCGCGAACGGTTATGCTGCTCATTCTGCCCTTCGCCGCCCCTGGCATTGCCCGGCGAACCTTCCCCGCCGCCGTCCTTAAACTGGCTGTGGTCGCTTCGACCGGATGAATTCTGGCCATCCGCCGTCCCATGGAATGAGCCGACCTGAATCGCCACGACCTCGGGCTTGTAGCCTGCTGCCCGCAGGTGGGCGCACAGGCTGTCTCGCTCACGGCCGAGCATTTGGGCTGCTTCTTCATTGCGAACCTCCATCCGCAGCTCGAGTACATCGCCTTCAAGCTTCAGCGTGACATTCACAACTCCAAGATCAGCAGGGTGGAGCTGAATGCTGACATGACGGACAGCAGCCTCCGAAGCCCTTGCTGAAACAGCGAACGTCGAAGGCAACAACTCCATAAAGGCGGGCTGTGCCGACGCTGACCGGGGAACGGGTCCCGCCTCAGTCGTAACCGCCGACACGATGTTCCTTACAACAACCGCCGGGGAGGGATGCCCGGCGGCATCTGGGCCATTTGGAACACCATCATCCAATGCAGACGTTGACCCCTGTGCTTTTGACACCCTGGCCAAGACAATGTCCCCGACTGACCCGTCACTACCGACTGCCAGCATGCTGCTGGGGCCTTTTGGCGGCGAAATCGCCTGATCACGTGGCCCCGCACCGGCAGTCAGGAAAACTGGATCAGGCTGGCCGCCAGTCGCCTGGGGGCGCAACCTGACCGCAGGGGCCACAACTGGCGTGTCCGCCGCTACTGGATTTGCTCTGGTTTCAGGATCGACGGCAACCGGTCCATACTTCGTGAAGAACCCGCCGATCACCGGTTTGAAATGGGTCTCAGACCGGGTGACCCGCACTGCCAACGCCTGGGTCCCGACCGTCTCCTGATCTTCCAGACCGATGTGGTTCTCCTGAACACTTGGGGCCCTGTCGTTCCCGGCAGCTTGCGCAGGCGCCTTCTGTGGCTGCGAGCCGACCCTCAACTCCCTCAGGAGAAGATCAGCCCCAGCGCCTGCCGGAAGAGCGGTCACCAGACCGCCGTCCCCTTCAACCCCGGGACGGCCATCCTACCGCGTCTGAATCGTGGCCTTGTGCCTCCGCTTCGCTGCGCCCAGCAGGCGAAGGCAGGTTTTCCCCAAGAGCCCGCACGAAAACGTTCCACGGATTGAGGGGATGGCCTGATGGCTTGCTGACCTCCGGAGCAATCGCAGCAACGCTCCCTTGCTGGCGTTCAGCAGGTTCCTTCCCGGCGCCCCGTATTTCCTCGAAGATCTCTCCGAAGCCGCTCCCGCTGGCATCAGCAGAAGATCGCGCATTGCCGTCAGGGTTCATATCCCTGACGACTGGCAACAGCGCAGCAAAAATTGGCGTTCGCGACATTGCCCGCAATCGCCGAGGTGCGAACTCCAAGCCAGTTAGCCTGCCTGGAAGCCAGATCTAACAGATAAATGCCTGAGACCACCAAAAACCCCCATGCGCGCTACCGGGCTGACTTCGTCAGCCACGAACGTGGCGGTGCCGGACAGTGATAGACGCCTGCTATTGCAAACTGGAAACGCGATTGCCACAGCACTCAGGCGGTCAGCTAACGCCGGATAAATCACCGAAGATCGCCGACAAAATTTATTTGGCAATCGTCCGTTTCCGATTTTCTAACTTTTCGTATATCGCCCGATACCGCGCACCGCAACAGCATTCGCCTTTGGAAAATTTGGAAAAGTTTATAAAAGTATTACCTATTTTCAAAGTGGTTAACAGGTTGCCCTTGGTCCAGGGTCAGTTCTTCCCTAACCCCAAAAAGGCTCCCGGCGGGATTTCGAAAGCCGCTCTGCAGGCGACAAACGCTCATGAGGAAACATTGGTCCCATGCCAATAGCCGCGTCCAACGAGCACCCGGAATTGAATGCACAGCTATTTTTCAAGGGGGGGAGTGCATGACCGGCGCATTCAACCCGGCGCGCCGCCCAAGCGGCACCGGCCGCCATTTTAACGACTGCTTGCCAGGGAGCGTGCGATGAACGACGACGCAGCAATCCTCGTCCGACCGGAGCCCACAGTGTCCGCCGTCAGCGCCAATGGCACAGATTTGAGGTTGTGATTTAAGGAGGATCTGGGC
>NZ_BNCG01000108.1 GCF_014656355.1 Camelimonas fluminis | reverse complement strand
GCGACGTAGAATCTCACACTGATTGTCGCGCGCGTCGCATCCAGATTGTCGCGCCATAAATGGGTGGCGCAGTGCATGACAGGCGTGAAACATCACACCCTCTCCACGAGTCTTAAAATCGATTTTAGGCTATGCCCCGCCTTTGCCAGAAAACAGGTGTCTGGCCTCCGGGAATTTTTCGAGGCGCCTTCGCATGTGTGTGCTCACCACCAAGCCCTGCGGCGTATGTGTACTGGCAGAGCAACCTCTCGATGATGCCGCGCCGTATCGCGGTGGGAAATATCGCCGGAAGCGGCGTTTCGACGATATCTGCCGCCGTTATGGCTGGTCTTGGCGTTGCAGCGCTGGGCCGAGGTAAGCCATGACTGCAGAATGCAGCCATTTCAGTCCTGGACTGACGCTGCCGACGGGGCCGATATTCTTTAATTTGAGCGCGAGGGCATAATGTCGGCTGACGCCTGAGGGCTTACATTTTTCGCGCATAAAACGGAGAAAATCGCTGTCCTCGGCAGAACAATCATAATGGATAGCTGATGCGTCAACGAATTCCTTCGCGAGCGCACTCGCTTCGGGTGAGTTTGAGGGAATATCCCTAGACATGAGCAGCAAGGCACGTTCCCGGAAAGACATAATCAGCCTGAAATACTCCTTGGGATCGATAGGCGTGCGGTGACGCCGTCCACTTTCCAGCACGTCGTGAAGCAACTGCGGATTCCGGAGCTCATCGGATAGCGCAATCCAGGCTTCTCTCTGTTCAGATGTTGCATCGTCCGGCAGATTGGCGGGAAACAGCGCCCTGACGGTGTTCCTGAAATCGGCGTCGGTGTCCGGGTCGCTATCAATTACCTGGACGAAACGTCGGATCGCCTCGGCCCGCGCCTCAATCGACAGCGTCATCATTTCGGAAATCCTTCTGATATCTGATGGTGAAATTTCATCGGTATCGATTGCGCTGCGGATCGCATTTGCGACCTGCGTGAGCGACGAGACAGTGGCGCTAATTTCATTCAGACGCAGTTTCAGTAGCGCCTTTAAATCCGGACTTCTGCCCAGCGAGGTCTTGATCGCCTTTAGCGACATTCCGGAAGTGCGAAGCAGCCTGATTGTATCAGCCCGGATTACGTCGGCGTCGGTGAACAGCCGATAGCCGCTTGCAGCCCGGTCTGAACCAGGGAAGAGCCCTTGGTCTTCATAAAATCGAAGCCTTCGAACCGGGATGCCGGTTCGTCTGGAAAGCTGGCCAATGGAGAGAAACTGCGTGCCCATGGAGCCAAGGTAGCGTCTCCACAAACTGGAGAGTCAACGGCCTTCCAGTTTCGTGCTTTTCGATCACCCAATTGCTCATGTGCACCTGCGCACGTACGGCAGGGCGGTTCACGGTCGACAAGAACCTATGGAGCAACGGCGCTCTGGGGGCTACGCAGATGACCGCCATCATACCCATCACTTCCATCATGGTGGCAACGCCAATCGGCTGGGCCATCATCGCTGCCGGGCCGCGAAGCTGGCGGCCATGTAATCCTTCCCAGTGAAACCTCGGTATCAGCCGCCTTCGGGCGGCTTTCTTTTTGCCCGGACGCCCGGCGTAAGCGTGGCAGTTCCACGGGCGCTTTACGGTGTCGCGTACCTCTGGAGCCGAATGGTTAGAGCCGACCGCTTCAAACGGTCTGGTTGCAGGTTCGCCCCCGCCCCAAGGGCGTTTGCTGGCGCGCGGTCTGTCAGGCCACCCGACCGCGCCGTTATGAAACCCCAGGAATTGCGCCCGCTGTGCGCCCCCCAGCCAATGGGCGGCCCCGAAAATAAATAGGCTCAATACCGCAGTTTTGACGCACCCCCAGCCGGGAGCATCAAAACTGCTGACGCTGGCGCGTATCTCGGGGCGAGTTTTGAAACGCTGCTGGATGGCAGGCGGCCGCCATGGCCGGCCTGGTAGCGCTCTGTTGCGTAATTTGTTGCTGGTGCATCGCCACAAGCTGTTTCTACAATTAGATTTTACGGTTGTGAAACCGTTTCGGAAATGGCGGCAAAATTTGGGGCGAAATTGCCATGGCGGCGCTGGCTTACATCCTCGCTGAAGACCAGAACGACGTGCATATACAGCAATCAGGATGCCCCGGCGGCGGCCCCCAGTGGTCGGACCAGATGCCTTGCGTATGCGAGCGCAGCAGGCCGGCCCACCGCCCCTCGTTCCCACCAGGCGACACGGCGGCTTCATCCGGAGGGGAATCCTCCCACCGCTGCTGATTCAGCCAGGTTATGGCTTGGGTGACCCTCTGTCCCGAAGCGCCCGGCTTGCCCGCCATGTCGCGGGAGGGCGCAGCCGAGGCGCTATGGCTGGCGATGACAGAACTCGACATACGAGGATGATGACCCCCGACAATCATGATCAGAGCCGCTCTTGGCTACCTTGAATCCGCAGCCTGACTGCGCTGAGGATGTGCCATCGAAAACGATGGCCTGCGCAAGGGAAGAATCGACTATTACCAAGGCCTTCTGCCCCTGACTCATGCAGGGTTTTGTTGGGAGCGCGGACGTG
>NZ_BNCG01000107.1 GCF_014656355.1 Camelimonas fluminis | reverse complement strand
TTCAGGGGTTAGCGGAGGGCGGAGCGGCGCTTGACTTCGGCTTGCAGTTTCGCCTCTGCGGCCTCGACCGTCGCTTCATGCACCCAGAACTGGTCGTCGCTGTCGCTGTCCACGGCGGGGCGCAGGTACGCGCAATACATGGTTTCCACCACGCCGCCGCGTGACACCTCAATGACTTCACCCTCGCCGTGGTTCTCCACGACCTCAAACGGATGACAGCAACAGTTTTCGCTGCTTGTGTCGTCAGACGGCCAGTACCAGTGGCAGGCTGAAATTACGGCTTTCAGCCTCTCGTTCTCGGCCTTTTCAGCGTCCCAATGCGCCTTCCATTTGTCGCACTCGGCGTTGCATCGCGTCAGTTCGCCTTCAAGACTGATCTTCTCGGCCTCAAGGGCGGCGATGTGGTCAAACAGCGACCGGATGTGCTTGGCCCGATATGACACGGGCGCTTCGTCGCCAGTTCGCGGGTGTGGCCGCAGGGCTTCAAGGTCACTGGCCATCTGCACCTCCCTTGGCGCGGGCGGCGAGAGCGCGGGTGCGTTCCTTGCGGCGCGTCTCGTTGTCCAGCTTGCCCTGCCAGAAGTCGTCAGCCTTCTGCCGCGCCGCGGCCTCGGTTGCGCCGAAGCAGGTGATCGGCAGGAACGTCTGGCGCTTGTGCGCCCCGCGTTCTGCGGTGGCCGCCACGTCCTCGACCGTCTCAATGAGGCCCATGACGCGGCGATGCGCCGGGGCGGTGTCGCAGGTGTAGAAGTGGACCTTCATCGGCTGTCCTTTCGGGTGAGGGCGGCGCGGCGGGCGAGCTTTCTGGCGCGCTTATCCGCAGCTGCGTCTATCGCAGGAGACGACGGGTCTTTCGCTTCCGCAGGGGCGTTGCGCCCCGTGTGTCGGCGTTGGCGCGGGATGCGGGCGTCCTTGACGATCTCCGTCCCGCCGCCTGCGAAGCCTACTCTAGCGCCCATCCCCGCCTCCCTTCGTCTCGCCGGGTGCGCGGCGGTTCCAGCGTTCGTGGTCCCATTCAGTCTGGCCGTCTTCGCTGTCCGCCTCAAAGGTCACGTTGCATGACATGCACCCGAAAACCGGGTAGCTGCTGTCGCACGAGAACGCTTCGACCCACTTCCACCTGATGTTGGTTCCCCCACAGAACGGGCATGGCTTGAGCGCCAGCCCCTCGCGCTCCGTGCGGTCAGTCATGGCGTAGATCCTTGACTTGCATCCGCAGGAGCACGGTCGGCACATTCGTTCCAGCCTCTGCGAAGCTCCCCACGGGCAGGTCATCCCATTCGCCATCAAGCTCGCCGTGGTCGTATCGCGCCGTAGCGGGCAGGATGGCGACAAGTCGGCCGCCAGGCTTCAGAAAACGGAGGGCGTGCCTCACGTGCTTGACGTAGTGCCGCCCGTAAAACGGGGGGTTCATCATCACCTTGTCAAAGTCTGGCGTTGCGGGCTGGTCAAGGAAGTTGGCAGTAAGGACAGAGTGGCCCTTCGCGCGTGACTGTGCGGCGCGACCGGGGTGATACTCGATCCCGAATACTGCATGTCCCCGCTCACGGATCGCATCCATGATCCGCCCGTCGCCGCATGACGGCTCGAGGATGCGGGATGACGGCGGTGGGTTGCGTCCCCACTCCCTCAAGTCATGCACACCTGCGAACTCAAGCGCGCGAGAAATGACATCAGGCGGTGACCAGTAGAACTGGAGGTCCTTTGCTACGGCGGTGCTGGGAGCCCTCTCTGGCGCGTCAGGATCAACATCAGGCAGTACCTCGCCATAGTATTCAGCCAGCGCCATATTGATGTCACGCAACGTCTGCGGGGCGAAAAACACGTGCGCGTTTCCGTTCCCGAACCGCCGGATCGTCAGGCCACGATCAGGGCTCGGCTCCAACTCGCTCTTGCCATTCCGGTAATAGTGTATGGGGCGCCCGTCCAAATGCGCGTCATCGCCATTTTTGTGGGCGTCACCAATCGCGATGAACTCCGCCTGCTCCATCAATGGCTGGTTGCGGTACGCCGCCAGCGCATTGACGATGTCACGCAGCCGATCCCTGCCATACGTGCCGCTGTAGTCGCCAAAGCTGGTCAATATCACCCGCTTCGGCAGCCCCTTAACGCCGATCTTGACCTTGCTGTGACTGCGATATGCCGGGTCCAGTCCAGCGAAAACCTCCGCGAGCCCCCTCAGGATGTGGTGGCGCGGTCGCATGAGGTAGTCGCCAAAGGTGGCCTTGGCATTATCCAGGGTGAGCGGAGGTGGGTCTTGCAGTGTCCGCTCGAAAAGCTGGCGGTCCTTGGCGCTGGCGATCCGGTCGATCTGGAGGCGATTATAGATCGCCTTCCACCCCGATTTCAGCAGCGTTTTCCGCAGACGGTCAGCGTGAACATATGGCCTGCGGTCAATGACAGGCTCGGCATAGGTGCCGTGAATGGATGCGGCTAGCTCAAGGTCGCCGAAGGCGCGCTCGAAAGCCTGCAACTCGTCGTCCATGGCCGCATTCTTGCGGTCGTATTCGTCGATCATGTCGACGACGGTTGTCGCCGTGGCGACTTCTGTGCCGTACATGACGCCCATCACACGCCCTCCCCAGCAGACAGAGCGATGATTGCCTCTGCGTGAGCGCGGGCGTT
>NZ_BNCG01000106.1 GCF_014656355.1 Camelimonas fluminis | reverse complement strand
TATGGCGCGACAATCTGGATGCGACGCGCGCGACAATCAGTGTGAGATTCTACGTCGCGGTATTTTTGACGGTATCAGCCTGATTGCCGCTGGCAAGTGGCTGTTAGCTGGTTGATTGACGCGCCGCGACAATCTGGGGCGTGTCGAGTGTTGTCGCGAATGCAGCGGAGCGCGCGCGGGTTCGCTTTGCCTCGATCGCGGTGCGCCTTCTGTAGCTTTCGACATTCATCTCGAAGATGGTCGCATGGTGGACGAGCCTGTCGACGGCGGCGAGCGTCATGGCTGGATCCGGGAAGACCCTGTTCCATTCTCCAAAGGGTTGATTTGCTGTGATCATTACCGACCGACGCTCATAGCGGGCGGAGATCAACTCGAACAGCACGCTGGTTTCTGCCTGGTCCTTGGTGACGTATGCGAGGTCATCAAGGATGAGCAGGTCGTACTTGTCGAGCCTGGCAATGGCGGCTTCGAGCTGCAATTCACGACGGGCGAGTTGAAGCTTCTGGACCAGGTCTGTGGTCCTGGCGAAGAGAACGCGCCATCCATTCTCGATCAGCGCCAGGCCGATGGCCGCCGCGAGATGACTTTTCCCACCACCTGGCGGGCCAAACATCAGCACGTTGGCGCCCTTGGCCAGCCAGCTGTCTCCGGCGGCCATGGCCATGACCTGCGCCTTTGAGATCATGGGCACGGCCTCGAAGGCGAAAGTGTCCAGGGTCTTTCCGGGCGGCAGATGCGCCTCGGCCAGGTGACGCTGGATCCTGCGGCTGGCGCGCTCGGCCAGTTCATGTTCGGCGATGGCGGCAAGGAAGCGCGCGGCGGGCCATCCTTCCTGATCGGCCGTTTCGGCGAACCGGGGCCAGAGGGTCTTGATGGTGGGCAGGCGCAACTCGTTAAGCATGATGCCGAGGCGGGCCTCGTCGATGGGATGCGCGCTCTTCATGCGACCTCTCCCATACAGGCGTTGGCGACCAGCGCGTCATAGCTGTCGAGGGCGACAGGCAGCACCGAGATGGTGGGCAAATCGGCCGGGTCCGGACCGAACAGGCGACGCAGGATCATCGGGTCGGGCAGATCGCCCTTGTCCAGCAGCCTGTCCAGTTCCTCGCCCAGTTCACGCTCGCATCCGCGGTCATGTGCAAGGGCCAGCAGTTCGACGGTGATCTTGCATGCCATTCTCCCCGGCAGTAGGCCCGACAGCGCTTCGAAGGCGCGGCGATAGGCCGGGCGCGGGAAGAGCTTGTCACGATAGACAAGGTTCAGCAGCGCCATCGGCTTCCTGCGCAGGGCATGGATGACATGATGGTAATTGACCACCTGATCACGCCGGCCGTCAGGATGGGCGCGCCCCCTGGGCAGCGTCAGCAGATGAGAGCCGCCCATGATGACTTCGAGGCGGTCATCGTAAAGGCGCACCCGCAACCGGTGGCCGATCAGGCGGGAGGGCACGGTGTAGAAGACCTTGCGCAGGGTGAAGCCCCCGGTGCTTGAGACCGTGACGATCACTTCCTCAAAGTCCGTCGTGCGGTTTGCCGGCAGGGGCTGAAGACAGGCCCGCTCCGTCACGATCCGCCTGGCCCGCGCTGCGTTCCTGCGCCCGACAATCTCGTCGATGAAGGCCCGGTAACCTGCCAGATCGGGGAAGTCGACCGTCCCCCGCAACAGCAGCGCATCACGGATCGCGGCCTTCAGGTGACCATGGGCACTTTCGATGGCGCCGTTCTCATGGGCCACGCCACGGTTGTTGCGGGTCGGCTCCATCCGGTAATGGGCGCAGAGCGCTTCGTAACGCCTGGTCAGGTCAATCCCGGCGGCGGCGTCAAGGTTGCGGAATGCGGCTGACAGGCTGTCCGTGCGATGCTGATACGGCGCGCCACCCGCTGACCAGAGGGCATTCTGCAGCCCCTCGGCCAGCGCGACATGGCTTTCCCCGCCCAGGATGACATGGGCGTGTTCAAAGCCTGACCATGGCAGGCGGAAGTGAAACAGCATGTGCGCCAGAGGCTGGCCATTGATCGTAACCCCCATGGGCGACAGGTCGGTGAAGTCCGAAAGCCCCATCCGGCCAGGCTCATGTACCTGCCGGAAGATGACGTCCTGCTCGGCGCCATGCCGGGCGCGCCAGGCCCGGATGCGCCGCTCCATGGTCCGGCGGATGCCAGGAGACAGGTCTGGATGGCGACGCATCATCTCCTCGAAGATCGCCACGGGACGAAGCCCTGGCGCCTCCTTGAGAAGCGGAACGACCTCCGCCTCGAAAATCGCCTCCAGCGGGTCAGGCCGGCGCCGTTCACGGGACTTCGAATTCTGCGACGGGAGCCGCGGATCCTGTGCGATGCGATAGCCCGTGGCGCGGCTGACACCCGCTTTCGCGGCTGCCACCTCGATCGGGTGGGTCTGTCGGAGCTTCATGAAAAGCCTCGTCTGCTGATCGGTTAAGTGGCGACCCGGCACAAGGGTGGTTCTCCATATGGAAAAACCCAAGCTTACCGAGACGACCGCAAACGCAGACGCACATGCGCACGCTGTGGTGGGCCTGATCCTGCAGTCGGGCTACGCCCTCCCTCCGTCTCAGCCCCACCACAGCGTCTCACCCAGATTGTCGCGGAATCTCACCCTGTTTGTCGCGCGGCA
>NZ_BNCG01000105.1 GCF_014656355.1 Camelimonas fluminis | reverse complement strand
GGTGGCCGATCTGAATTCCGTTGCCCATGGCTGGTTGCTCCATGCCGGTTGGCTATGGAGATAACGTAGCGATATTCACTACTGGTCGTCAACCCTCATTGTAGCGAAAAAAACAACAATCGCTTTTGGCCTCGTCTACCCGCCAGTCCCCGGGCAAAAAGAAACCCCGCCGGAGCGGGGTTGTTATCGTTGAGGGATGACCGCGCTATGCCGCTTCAAGAATGACCTCTTTCGCGTCCGACAGGCCAATCACGTGCTGCGCCGCGCTGGAAAGAAGCGTGATCTCGCCTGCATCCATTTTTGCCCTGTTTGCCAACATGACGCTTGCCGTCAAATCTGCGTCTAGCCGCGAAATGTCATGGAGCTTTACGAACGCATTGTTCACTGAAGCAGCGTGAGGCATAACAAGTTCAAAGATAGAAATGTGATCACCCCGCTGAATGCGGGCGTCAAATTTATAGGTTCTGAGTGACGCGCCTCTTATCTCAACATCGAATGACGCAGCTTTCCCGAAGGCCTCAGTGATACGGTCTTTGAAAGTTGATTTTGCCTTCTTTTGGCGTTCTTCGGTCAGCCTCTCTGCGGTTCTGTCCACGGCGGATTTGCTCGCTGCGCCAGTAAATAGGACTGTGTTGGCCAGCCACTCCCTCTCCACTCTGGTGGAGAACATTGAGAAGCCGTCGAACCCAACCCCGTGCTGGGCAGCTATCACCGGAGCGATGCGCGAATAGGCACTTTCGCCACCTAGATGCTCTGCCTCCCGATAGCCATCACCTCCATCTGTGACGATGTAGCCATCATTGTCGCGACGAACGCGCACAACTGCCCCGGCCCCGCCGGGGTACAGCAGGGGGAGAGAAAGATAGCCCTCGTCATTCTCGACATTGGTCGTGATGAGTTCAGCTGCTATTTCCTCAAGCAGGTCTCGCATAGAGGCGGACCTGATCAGATCAGTTTTCGCGACCATGCAGGGGCCTCCATCCATAGGCCGGGAATGTTAAACCTCGACCGTATTATATCCAATATGCCATCGAAATTGGCCGGCACGATGTCAAGCGGAAACGCGATTGGCAGGTTCCCGCTCGGCGTGAAGGCCCACGAACCATATTGGAAACTGGCTTCGAAATCGTGAATGTGCGGGCCTGATACAGAAGCTGGTGCGCCGGCTCGGTTCGGCCTGTTTTTATGTGTTTTGTTATTATCCTCCGGATCAAATTCAACTCGACCCAAATGCCACGTTCGCGCCCGCTCAGTCGCGAATAGGTGGGCCGCCAGGCCGTAGAATGGCCGGCCCGGCAATGTGGCCTGCGGGCCGTGGATTTCAAGCCTTAGGCCAGATACCAATGATCCGTCTATGGACAGTGGACATACTATAGAAATGCGCCGTCCACCCCTGCCTTCGGTCTCGCTCCATTGAGGGGTATCGAGCGGCGTTTTTTCGTCTGTGGCAAGCCACTTCAGCCTGGCCAATAACGCGCCTTCATCCGTCATTGGCAGCGCCCCCCATCTAGCCTCACTCCAGCTCCGTAATCACCCGGTGGGCGCGGCCAACAATCTTCAGCCCGTCCTCCGGGTAAACCGACTCATGGTCCGGGTTTGTGGAGTAGGGCACGAGACGGTCTGGGTTGGGGCGATAACGCTTGAACGTCGCCTCGCCGGTCTCGTAGCCAAAGACGTAGAATTTCTCAGGGACCAGACGGGTGTCAGTCGTGTTGACCAGGATCACCGAGCCGGGCGGGGCCACGCGGTCCATGCTGTCGCCCTCGATCTGAAGGGCAATCCAGTCGCCGTTAGGCAGGTCCGCAACTGGAATCTCCCGCACAATGTCGCCGGCTTTTACCGCTTCCTGGGCCCACATGCGGCCAGCGCTCACCCATGAGATAACGGGGACCACTTCCACGGTTGCGCGATGCTCGACGGGGAGCGGATAACCGGTGATTTCCTCGATAGCCAACATCTCGTCAGCAGAAATTTTTCGCGGCTTAACTTTCAGTTTCGGGCTGGTGAGCAGCATCTTGTTGACTGCGGCGCGGTCAATCGAGCGACCAAGCTTTTCCGTCAGCTCCGCCGCGAGGCGAACCTGAGACAGGCCAGAGTGTTTGAGCGCGTCTTTGAGCCAGAGTGCGAGCATGGAACACTGGTAGCCGGGTACGGTGTCTTTGTCGGTTTCTAATTTCGCTACAAACCCTCTTGCATCAGTAGTGAATATCGCTACTGTAGGGGGATGGAACCTGCTTCGACCATCATCACCCGCCTTGGAGGCGTCAGCGCGGTAGCTTCGATTGCCGGTGTGCATCGTACCCGCGTCTCTAACTGGAAGCGCCCAAAGGGTGCTGGTGGAACCGGCGGCCTGATCCCGCAAAGGCATCATCCAGCGTTGCTGGACTATGCCCGCGAAAAGCGTATCCGCCTGCGCGCGGACGACTTCCTGCCGGTCAAAGAAGAACGGAGGGCGTCGTGAACACCCTCCGTCAATCATCTCAGAATTCGGGTTGCGCCCTCTCGCGCGCCCGCACGAGGCCCCACACGGGGCGGTTCCTCCCTGAACTGGTCGGGGGCTTCCGCTCCCGGCCTTTTTTGGGGAGCCCGCTGCCGCTCAAGTCTGCCCAGGAGTTGAGCGGCAACGTCTCCAATC
>NZ_BNCG01000104.1 GCF_014656355.1 Camelimonas fluminis | reverse complement strand
ATGTGAGAACTACTTCGTTTCATGCGGATATGAGCCGGAATGATCGAAAAACGCTCTATTTGCTGGGTCGGCGCGACGCCGCCAAAGTGGCGGATGTGCTTCCGTTCGATTCAAATGCTGCATCCTACCTCGCTGACCGGGCACGAAATCTTGACTGGCGGCTGCGCCGATTTGCCAAGCAGTTGAAAACAAACAAGCTTGAGGGAGTGTCGCTCGAACGAGACCGGCTCAAGCTTCAGCAAATGCCGCCTGTCACCCCACCGGAAGCTGAAGCCCTCGATCGCAAGCTCGATACCCTGCTTCCCCGCGTGCGCATCACCGAGCTGCTGCTTGAAGTCGCCGAACGCACTGGTTTTTTGAACGCATTCCGTGACCTGCGCTCAGGCAAGGAGCACGACAACCCCAGCACGGTACTCGCCGCAATTCTGGCTGATGGCACCAACCTCGGGCTGGAGCGGATGGCCAATGCCAGCGAAGGCGTCAGCTATGCCCAACTCGCATGGACCCACAACTGGTATCTTTCACCCGAGAACTATCAGGCCGCGCTGGCCATGATCATCTCAGCCCATCACGAATTACCCTTCGCGCGGCATTGGGGCGCTGGCACCAGTTCGTCGTCCGATGGCCAGTTCTTCCGGTCGGGGCGGAGCCGTTCAGGGGCGGCGGACGTCAATGCCAAATATGGCGCCGAACCTGGCGTGAAAATCTATTCTCACCTTTCCGATCACTTCGCATCATTCGGATCACGGATCATGTCCGCGACGGCAGGTGAAGCGCCTTACGTGCTCGACGGGCTTGTCCAGGGCGCCGGCAACCTTCCGTTGCATGAGCACTATACCGATACCGGCGGCGCCACCGATCATGTTTTCGCACTCTGCCACCTACTCGGGTTCCGCTTCGCGCCACGGCTGCGCGATATTGGCGACCGCAAGCTGGGTTCGATCGCTGCGCCATCGACATACAAGGGCATCGAAAATCTGATGGGCCGCACCATCAAAACGGCAGCGATCGAGGCCGATTGGGATGACATCGTCAGGATTGTCGCCTCAATCAAGGATGGCACGGTGGCGCCGTCAGTAATCTTGCGAAAACTTGCCGCCTACAAACGCCAGAACAGGCTGGATTTTGCATTGGCTGAACTGGGCCGTATCGAGCGCACTTTGTTCACGCTCGATTGGCTTGAACAACCGGAACTGCGACGTGCCTGTCAGGCCGGTCTCAACAAAGGCGAGGCGAGGCACACGCTTGCCGCCGCCATCTATACCAACCGGCAGGGTCGGTTCACCGATCGCTCGCTGGAAAATCAGGAATTTCGCGCATCTGGGCTGAACCTGCTGATTGCGGCGATTTCCTACTGGAACACGGTCTATCTCGACCGGGCCGCCCAGCACCTCAACGCTGTCGGCACGACGTTCGATGCGGCACTGCTTGCGCACCTTTCTCCGATGGGCTGGGCGCACATCAGTCTGACCGGCGATTACCTCTGGGAGCAGGCCAGGCGACTTCCAGCAGGTGAATTCCACCCACTCAACGAGCCAATGGCGCGGTTGAAGCGTGTAGCGTAGCCCATGTTCCGCTTATGTCCGAGAAATCGTTGTCTGGCGAACAAACCTTGAGGTGACGCCAGCAAGGCCAATACCGGTTCAAGCGTCTGGGCCGATACGGCCTACCGCTCGAAGAAGAATGAAGCGTTTCTGGCAGATGGCATGTTCAGCAGCCAGATCCACCGCAAGAAGCCGAAGGGCCGCCCGATGCCCGCGCACATCGCACGGGCCAACGGTAAGCGTTCCGTTATCCGGGCTGCGGTTGAGCATGTCTTCGCGGCGCAGAAGCATCGGATGGGGCTGGTGGTTCGCACCATTGGCATGGCGCGGGCCCGGCTGAAGATCGGCATGGCCAATCTGGCCTACAACTTCACCCGGCTTGCCTGGCTTGAAGGGAAAAGTGCGCCCGCATGAACGCAACGGCCCCCCTCTGACAGCCCAATGGCGACAATCAAGCGAAACAGGGCGGCCAATCGGCGTCTCCCGGAGGCTCTCGCAACCTCAACGGGAGCGGATAAGCACGTTTTTCGAGGTGTCCACCTGGATACGATCACGGATTTCTGAAGCTCGATGCTGCTTGAGGGCCGTCGATACATCAATCACCATCGGGCTTCAGCTCAACCATTTTATAGTTCTGCCCTAGCAAGATTTCGTGGCGCTCCACTTTGTGTGCCGGGCCGATGGGGTGCCTCGGCTTTCGCAATTTGTTCGCGAGGGCTTTTCCAAGGTCGGCTGGTTCCGTATCACGTCGTAGAACTCGTGCCTCTCTCGCTCTTTTGTCCCGACCCGCGCACTCGTCGGATCCGCCAGCGCTGGAGACGCTATGATAAGAATGAAGACAAACGGTGCATATCGCATGCTATCTCTCCACGAGAAGTCTTGACGTAGAGAGACTGTCACGGCCGGGAACGGCCGTCGGTGACCTAAGTCACCCGATTCTTGCAATCATGTCCGTGACATCGAAAGCGCTGCCCGCAAGAAAGGGGAAACGGGCGTGTAGGCAAAGTGCTCCATCAATGCAGAGAGGTGGATTAAGCCTATAGAAAGTGCCTTAGACGTTGGTCACTCCGCTCACTGCAGGCGGGCCGCGATCGCGTTCATTTGCTCAAT
>NZ_BNCG01000103.1 GCF_014656355.1 Camelimonas fluminis | reverse complement strand
TGAATCACGTCCGCGCTCCCAACAAAACCCTGCATGAGTCAGGGGCAGAAGGCCTTGGTAGACAGCGCGGTGCGGTTGGGCTCACAAACATGCTGTTTGAAAGGAAAAGGCCGCCGGTGGCGTCCTGTCGCGTTTCCTTGTCGGATATTACCCATGCAGGTGATGGTGTGGTTCGCCATCAAATCCCAGAACGATACGCTCGATTTTCAGACGCTCGAATTCTTGGGTGACGCCTCATGTGAGCCAGGGCTGGCGCGGTGGGCCGGTGGGCGACGCAGGAGAAATCAGTGAGGGGTCACTGATAGAGGGTGTTCGCCTTGCGCCGGTCGTAGGAGCCCTTGCCCTTGCGGGCACGTTCCGAGCGGCGCCGCGTATCGACGCTGATGGCGGCGCCTGCGTTTCCAGCGCAGATGTAGAGGCCCTTCCGGTGCTCGTTAAAGGGCTTTGACGCGGCGATCGTCATCTGCGAGGTCTTGCGAGCCATGGTCGTCGTCCTTCTTGGGGTTTCAAGCCGTTTGGGTTTGTCCCAAAAGGATCTTGGACCGGAGATAGGGAGGCGCGACAGCAGGAGAAACGCGTCTGCATGGCGTCTCTTTCCTTGGGTTTGTTGACCGTGAGGTCACACCCGATGTCCATGCAATGAAAAGGCCCGTGGTGGCGGGCCCTTTTTCGGGGGTTTGAGGTGCGATGGCGGGCGGAGGCGGAGGACTCTGCCGCCGCTGTGCGCTTCACGGCGTGGTAGCCGGCGTAGAAGCGGCGCCATGGGACCAGAAGGCCGTAGGTCTGCGGTAGTTGGGGTGACTAGTTCGGCCGCTTAGATGAGTGGTGGCCCGCTCTCGAGTGCCCAAAGCCGGGGATCGAACGATATTGGCTTGGTGAACTCAACGGAGATTTGGGGACTGGCGGGGTGACGCGGATTGATCAGGAAATTGTATGATTCCGGGACGATAATGGATGGGACCCTGACTATCGGACTTGATAGCTGGCTCAACCAATTGTCCCCTGCCGCTCTTGGATCCTGGATGTCGGAGGGCATTTCGTTGATGGCGGCGTTGCCAGTCTCGATGGCGATGAGGACGTAGTTGTCCGGTTGGAGTTCGGGAGGGATATCGAGATGGACCCGGATTTCAAGCGCTGCCAGCGCAGGGTTTTCCGCTGTGTAGACCATTGGGCGTCCTGGGGAGTTCCAGCGTCCGCCATATAGACGGGCGCCTTCACCAGTCAGGTCGGTGTAAGGGGTCTGTGCAATGCGCCATATGCGCATCAGGCTGCGATCCCGTGCTCAATACGGCCAAGCAGATTGAGAACCTGTTCAGCGCCAGTGCTGGTGTCGAGAAGCGAGACCGGGGCTTCTCCGCTTAAAGCTGTGGTACGGCGCCGGAGCCAGACCCCTGCCTTGTCTTTGGATCCGAAAACCGTGACGGCTCTAGCGACGACGCTGGCGGCGCGCAACAAACGATCGGATTGCTCGGTTGTCAGGGTGCCGATGCGGCGCCTGTTCTCGAGCGTCTTGCGTGGAATGACTACTGTGTCGATTTCCGCCATCGTGAGCAGGCCGCTCTTGATCATGTTGTCGATGCTACCAACAGGGATACCCTTGCGGAGTAAACCGATCATCTCCTGATTGTTGGAGATGTGGAGGCCGAGGATCTGATCTCCTCCCAGAACTTCGAGGGTGCTGACCTGCATGGCGTCACCTCATTGTGGCGATATGCCGAGAATATATGGCCATATCGCCATGGGGGCAAGTGGGCCCACCGTTTGCGCTCACCTGGCAGATCAAGCCGCTGGTTGTGGAAGCCCCAGAGATGTCGGAGGTGGCTTTAGGCTTTAGAAGGCCTCTGTGCGCAGGTCGGCAAAGTCCGGGCGGCGCGGCGCTTGCAGTCGCGTGAACCACCGGCGCCATGGTGCCCGTGATCATCAAGGAATGTGTCGAACCACTTTGGATGATGGGTGGTGGATTAACATTTTGCGCCGAAGGGTTTGCGGTCCCGTCTCTGGATCAGTTTTTGGATCGTTGCGCACATTGGCTGCGCTGGTTTTCGTGTGAGCCAGGAAGGAGTGGTGCGATTTGTTCGCGACATATACTGGCCTCGACTGTTGACGGGGGTGCGAATGGTAATCTCGCCCGGCTAGTGGGTTTCAGTGGGACCGACCTGGGTGGTCCACCCAGCCACGGCAAGCTGCTCGGCGCCGTGCATTGAACCGGCAGAGATCATCTGGATGGTGAAGGTTCCGGAGATGGCCTCTGCGAGAAAATCGCGGACTTCAAAGGAATCCATAAGGAAGGGAGTCACCATCAGGAACTTTCCCTGACCGGTGCAGACGAGCCAGGCAGCCGTCTCATCGACGTACCTTCTGCGCTGTCTGAGCCACCCGTCGTGTTCGAGCGCCACTTTGAGCTGGCCTGTCCCTCGGGTCACGCCGCCGCGAGCGGAGAATGTTTGGTCGGCGCCTTGCAGATGCCGCTCTGCAAGCGAACTGCTCGTCCGTCAGCCAGAAAACGTGCGTGTCCATCCGATGGCTCCCTTCGGGAGCCTTGAATCAGAAAGCGCTTAAAAGCGAAACTGTTTTTATGGGTCCGGAGCCTACGCGGCCAGGGCAAACGCCTGCTGGCGGCCATCGGCGACGCGGGCGGATGGGAACATAATGCGAAG
>NZ_BNCG01000102.1 GCF_014656355.1 Camelimonas fluminis | reverse complement strand
TGTGAGAACTACTTCGTTTCATGCGGATATGAGCCGGAATGATCGAAAAACGCTCTAATGTAGATTCCTGGCGATGGCGCCCCCCTAAAACGAGATGATGGCGCCCCTCTATTCCTGGATGATCCCGCCCCCCGATTCCTGGATGATGGCGCCCCCCCATTCCTGGATGATCCCGCCCGGGTCATTTCGATGGTGAGACGGTTCCCGCTGGCATGTTCACACTCGCTCCCCTGGTCACCCTCGGGAGCAAACGATGCCAGCGGAGCGACTTTCCATGCGCAAGGCGCGCGACATCATTCGACTGAACTTCTCGTCTCTCTCGGCGCATGAAATTGCCCGACGGCTCGCCATGGCGCGATCGAGCGTGCGAGAGACCCTGCAAAGGGCCGAGAGCGCAGGTCTGTCATGGGAGCAGGTCGAGGCGCTCAGTGACGATGCGCTGGAAAGCGCCCTGTACGCCAACCGCCGCAGCAAACGGGGACACCGGCGCATCGCCGAGCCGGACTGGGGCAACGTTCACCGTGAGCTGAAGCGCAAGCACGTCACCCTGACCATCCTGTGGGATGAATACATCGCTGAGAACCCGGGCGGTTATAGCTACTCCCGCTATTGCGATCTCTACCGGACCTTCGCGAGAAAAGTGTCGGTGACCATGCGGCAGACCTATGCCGCCGGCGAGCGGCTGTTCGTCGACTATGCGGGCGATACCGTGCCCGTCCTCATCGACAGGCTCACCGGAGAGATCCGTGCGGCCCAAATCTTTGTCGCCGTTCTGGGCGCGTCGAGCTTTACATTTGCCTGCGCCAGCTGGACCCAAATGCTGCCCGACTGGATTGACGGCCATGTCCGCGCCTTCTCGGCAATGGGCGGCGCTCCTGACCTGCTCGTCCCCGACAACACCCGAACTGCAGTCATCAAGGCGTGTCTTTACGATCCACAGGTCAACCGGACCTACGCTGAGATGGCCGCGCACTATGGGAGCGCCATTCTGCCGGCCCGCCCGCGCAAACCCCGCGACAAGGCCAAGGTTGAGCGGGCGGTGCTGATCATCGAGCGCTGGCTTCTGGGTCGGCTGCGCCGGCAAACCTTCACCAGCCTTGCCGAACTGAACGCCGCCATCGCCGAAATGCTGAGGGTTCTCAATGACGAGCGGACCATCCGCCGCCTCGGCGTCACCCGCCGACAGCTGTTCGAAGACATTGACCGGCCCGCGCTCAGACCCCTGCCGTCTGAACCCTATGTCTTCGCGCAATGGAAAGCGTGCCGCGTTGGCGTCGACTACCACGTCGAGATCGCCGGGCACTACTACTCGGCGCCCCATCAACTGGCCCGGGCCGAGGTCGATGCACGCCTCACGGCCCGTACCGTCGAGATATTCCACCGGGGCCAGCGGATCGCCACCCATCTTCGCATGAGCGGCAATCACGGCCATACCACGGTGGCCGACCACATGCCCTCAAGCCACAGACGCTACCGGAACTGGACCATCGACAGGATCCGGAGCGATGCCCGACGGATAGGCCCCTCTACAGCAGCGCTGTGCGAGCAGATCATCGAACAGCGTCCTCATCCCGAGCAGGGCTTCCGCACCTGTCTGGGCATTGTCCGTCTGGCGCATTCCTACGGCGGGGCTCGCGTGGAGGCGGCGGCGGAACGCGCCATCGACATCGGCGCACGCACCTACTCCTCCGTCAAATCGATCCTCGACAACAAGCTTGATCGTCACCCCGCCGAAAAGCGGGCTGCGGAGGCTCCGACGATCCTGCACGCCAATATCCGCGGCCCGCGCTACTACAACTAGGAGGCAGCCCTTGCTGACGCATCCAACGCTTGACCAACTTCACGCCCTTGGCCTCAGCGGCATGGCCAGGGCTTTCCAGGAGCTTGCCGCCGCCAGTGAGGCCGACGGGCTCTCTCATCCCGAATGGCTGGGATTGCTGCTCGATCGCGAAATCTCCGTCCGGCAGGACAAGCGCCTGGCGGCCCGGCTGCGCGTCGCGAAGCTGCGCCAGCAGGCCTGTGTCGAGGACATCGACTACCGCAGCCCCCGTGGCCTCGACCGCGCCATGATGCAGAAGCTCATCATGGGCGGCTGGATCGACGCCCACGACAATCTGGTGCTGGTTGGTCCGACGGGCGTCGGCAAGAGCTGGATCGCCTCGGCGCTGGGACACAAGGCCTGCCGGGACAACCGCTCCGTTCTTTACCAGCGTGTTCCGCGACTGTTCAGCGAACTCGCGCTGGCGCGTGGCGATGGCCGGCATGCACGGTTGTTACGCACCCTCGGGCGCGCGGATCTGCTGGTGCTGGACGACTGGGGACTTGAGCCACTGGACGCTGCGGCGCGTCACGATCTGCTGGAGATCCTCGAAGACCGCTACGGACGCAAGTCGACGCTCGTCACATCGCAACTTCCGCTGGAGGGATGGCATGAGATCATTGGCGACCCCACCTACGCCGACGCCATCCTCGACCGTCTGCTTCACAACGCCCATCGCATCGCGTTGAGAGGCGAAAGCATGCGACGTGTACGCACCAAAGCAGACGTCAACGCTTGACCCGGCGCCATCCGAGGCGCCAGAAAAATAGAAGCCAGCACATGCCGTGACCCGGGCGCCATCATCCAGGAATTGGGGGGCGCCATTATCCAGGAATCGGGGGGCGCCTTCGCAGGAATCTGCAGTTAACGCGAAGTTGGGGGCAGCGGGGCGAGGATGGTGGTGCCGGAGACCGACGCCATGA
>NZ_BNCG01000101.1 GCF_014656355.1 Camelimonas fluminis | reverse complement strand
ATCGACAGCCTCCTGCCGTGGAGCCATCAACGCAAGGTGTGAGCGGCACAGCGCTTACGTTGATGTCTCGGTTGCGGTGAAAATCCACGAAATTTGCGACATGTCGACGGGGCGCCCGAGGTAGTCGTCAACGAGAGTCCGGGAGGAATGATTTTCGACAAGAGTGGAGAGGGCGCTGTAGGGGTCGCCATTGACCCTCGAATCCCCGAACTTGTCGAGGTCATCGACAATGATAATGGGGTTGACGCAGCGGAATGAGACCATGGCCCGAATTCCGAGTGAAGGGGCAGAACGCTGGAGGAGTGGAGAGCTTGCGGCAAGTTCAAGGGCGCCAGAGCGCCCGCCGGCCGAGGTGTACCAGAACGGGAGGCCGGTTACCTGCGCGATCGCCCGGCAAGGGTGGTTTTGCCACTTCCTGTTGGTCCGGCAAGCAGCATTGGCGGGAATTGCGGGTGAACTGGCCCGGCAAGGGCGCGGAGCCGTTGCGATCGGAAGATCGCCTCAATTTGGTCGCCGAGCCAGGGGTGACGTGATGTCAGGGTTTTTTCGATCGCCGTTATTGCCGTAGGGCTGCAGGCAGTTCCCGCCGCCGTGTCCGGGAGGGGATATTCATCGCAAGTCCGGGTGGATTGCGGGGAGGTCATTGGTTCGAGGGCTGCAGTGACATCAATCGGCTCGGCGCTGCTGTGGGAAAGGAACGGGTCGAAAATTTCGACAAGAGGGGTTGGCTCGGATAGGTGCTCGGCATTGGAGCAGTCATTATCTTCTTGGGCATCGTTCACGAGCGCCGCGACGACGCGGACAGCTGCCTCGCATGCCAGGGCGCGGCTTTCTCTTTCGGTACCCTCGGACAGCGCTGTAGCGGAGACAATGCTTTTGCAGAGGTGGACTGCCGATACGTCGCATCGCTCAATGGCGGCGAGCCAAAGGAGCCAAAGGAGCCAAAGGAGCGAAAGGCGGATATGCTCTGAAGCGTGGTCTTGGTAGGGTTCGTCGACAAAAATATGAAATTGGTCCCGGATGTCGCCACCCGTTTCCAGAAGCTCCGCTAGGGCGGGGATGTCTGTGTCGTACAGGTCATCGCGAATTAGGTCCAATTCCTGGCCAACATGTTGCTTGATGGCCGCGATTTGAGCGGCATCGTCGTGGCGGGTGCCCATCCATGCCATCGAAAGGTTAAGATCGGCGTAGTTTCCAGCGCTGCGAGCGCGCTGGCTGGGCGTTATCAGGCTCATCTATTGGACCCCGGATGGCGTGGGAGATGTCGGTGCCACCTGAACGGAATTGATCGGATAGCCCCAATTGCGTGGTCGTTGCTGGTGGCGCGACCATGTTGCTATTAAATTAGTCGGGTGCGCAGCGGAAGTGTGCACTTGTGACTAGTTTTAGGGTCGCGAGTTCGGTCCTGTCCATCTGAGACAGGGGTTTTATCGCATTCCGATGTTTTTGCAGATAACTTGATACCGGTCCTTTTGTGGTGCGGCAGGTTGGATCTGCGTGTGGGTGCTAGCCAGCTATGGCACGAGATGCCAGCAGGGTGTGACGGTGGGGCGCTTGCGACCGGGGAGATGCGCGAAAACGATCGGTATGTGGGTGCTCAAGATTTCCCTTAAAATGACCAGCGCCGAATTTAAGAACCGTTGGTGGAATGTCGCACGAAATGCACGCCTCTTTAGGGGGGTGTGCGCGCAGAAAAACGCGCGTTCATCTGTGCGTTTGATGCTCAGGGTGGCGCGCTTCGGAGAGCCGAGCGTCAAAAAAGATAAACAAATACAGTCGCAACTCACCATTCGGACGTTTGTTATTAAGGCCCGGACCGCGCCCCGTCGTGTGTCGCGCACAGGTTGCTGGGGGGTAGATGGTTAGCCTGGCATAGAGTGGTGAGAGGACGTTTGTGCAAGGATTGAGGCCATATTTTTTGCTCAAAGTTGTGTGAACAGGCTTCGGTTTGGGTTAATGTGCAAAGCGAAGGCGACTCCACGCCTTGGCCTCATTTGGTTCGGGAACATTTGGTTCGGAAAACTGCAGCGTGCTCACGTTTGTGACTTTCGTTTTTTTGAACATCGCTTGGTTCATAGTGGCCGCAATCCGTGAACGAGCGGGTGGAAAGGGAATTTTCGAGGAACAACGTGTGTGGTTGTGAGTTTGGTTCAGGAAAATGACGCAGGGTGGGGGTGAGGCGCCCGATGAGCACCTGAATGGGGCCGGCGGGTAAATGGCGGGCGGCATTTTCCAAAGTGAGAGGTATGTCGCGAGGTGTGACGCCACTGGGGAAGGGTGGTGTTGTTCGATTTTTCCGCGCGTTGGCAGTCCGGTCGCGCGATTGGGCGAGAGAGAATGACGATCCGCATCGGCATTGAAAATCAAGGATCAGGGTCCAGCCGATTGGTGCACCGTTTTGAACCGTTGCACCCGCGGGTCGCGCGTGCGGGCGGTGTCGCGACGAAAGCCCGTTATCACATTGTTTGCTCAAGGTGCTCCCGGGCAACGGGTTGTGAAGCGGACGGCGTGGCCTTTGAAGCGGATGAGCAAGGGACAGCCGCAAGAGCTGCCCAGGTCTTCCGTGATCGCGGATGGGTTCTTGGCAAGGAACGCGCCCATGACGTTTGTCCCGACTGCGTGTGCAGGGTCGGGGGCACCACGGGAACCCATAGGACAATGAGAAAAGCGGGGGCGATTGATTTGTCGACCGCCGAACATTTGGAGCAAAATTTCATGTCGAACAAAAAGGGTGTTCGGCCGGGGCCCA
>NZ_BNCG01000100.1 GCF_014656355.1 Camelimonas fluminis | reverse complement strand
CTGGCGCGTTTGCGCCGTGGGCCATCTGGCTTGTTGGGGTTTGATGACCGTCAGGTCACAGCCGATGGTCCTGAAATGAAAAGGCCCGCGGTGGCGGGCCCGTTCTCGGGGGGGACGCGCGATAGCGGGCTCAGGCGGCGGACTGAGCGGCCGCTGCGCGCTTGCGCGCGTGGTAGCCGGCGTAGAAGCGGCGCTGGGCTTCGGAGACCGGCTTGCGGGCCTTCGCGGCGCCATCGGTTGCATCGGTGACGGCCTCGGTCTTGGCCGGGGCGTTCGGGTCGCGCGGCTTCGGCTGGTAGGTGCCGGCGGCCTTGTGCATGGCGATATACTCGGACATCGGCATGTAGGGACGGTCGTAGATCTTGGTCTTCGCCGGCTGGACGGTGATGGCGGCTTGTTCCGGAACCGCGAAGGCGTCCGGAGATTCTGCCGCCTGCTTCCTGTGGTCTATGGGGAAACTCATGGTCGTGGCGGATGCGCGCCCCAGATCAAGTCTCGGAGGCATATTGCGATTTGGGGGCATTGCAATTGGTCCTGAGCGGAATTTTGGGATTGGAAGTGCTGGTCGTTGGGGCGGTTTGCGTAGTCAGGCCCCAGGGGAGCAGTTCCCGGTTGGGTGGTTGAGCAACCAGGTGCGGAGAGCCTGACGCATAAGGCCGATGGGGCCATTGATTATGGCTATATCAGAGCTGGGGGCGATGAAGCCGGCGGACTTGCTGGCTTCAATGAAGTGGCGCGCGAGGTCTACGTAGCGGTGGCCGCCCACCACCGCGACATCGTCAAAGGGCACTGTGTCGAGATCGACCGAGCACAGCGAAGCAATATGTGTCGCGGCGGAGTCGCCGAGAGGCGCCGCCTGGCGGGCGCCTGAATGAGGTGGCCAGCGCATGTCGATTCCGCCGGCTTTCATTTGATCTGCGAGTGCGACGGTCAATCTGCAGTCGTAGTGCTGGATCGGCGTCGAGCCGCCAATGAGACCGTAACGCGCCGAGAGCGCCGCCACTTTCGCGAGCTGTCCCTCCGGGTCAGTGGCCCGCAGTGTTTGCCACAAGGGGCCATTGTATCGCTCCACCGCCGGCGCCCAGTCCGGCTCGGGCCGTTTGGTGGCAGAACAGGCAAGGATCAGAAGCCGGTGAGACGGGACAGGACGGACTGGAGGGCCGAGGATCATTGTTGCGCAGTCCCTTCGGCGGTGGCGGCCGGCTTTGAGAGGTTGTGGCGGGGCGCGCCGCCATTGGCCTTGTCTTCTGGACGTCTTGGCCTGTCAGGTGTCATCGCAAGGGCGCGGGTCGGCGTGGACCGCGAATTCGTCGGAACAATCCCAGTTTCTCCAGGTGGATGGAGGAATTTCGTCGACGAGTGTGGTTTGGCGATTGCCGAAAACACGCCTGCAATGATCGATAGCGGCCTTGTCGGCCTGTGTGGTGCGGTCCGTGCGATCGGTTGAAACACCGGATCTTGAAGATCTATGGGGCATGGCATCTGCTCCGGGCGTGGTTGTTGGCTTGGGATTGGTCCGGCGCTATGCGGTGGTTACCAAAGGTCCTCCGAATAGAGCCTGTGTGCGGCCTTCTTATTGCGGAGGTGCTGGCCGGTGCGCCTGACCAATGACAGGGCGTCCTCACGGGTGAGGTAGCGCCCGTGGCTGGTGGTGAATCCTTCCCGAAAGTCCGAGCCGGGCTCCGCGGACGTATTCAGGAACGATGCCAACGCATGAATGTTCGCGTGGCGGTGAGGCTTCGGGAGTGACCAAAGCCGGCCTTGGGTGTCGAGGATGGCGACGCCGGTAATGACCTCGTATGTGGAGTCAGGCATGTGTGGGCTCCGCTATTGGGTCGTCTTCGGTATTTTCCAGATGGAGGAGTGTCAGCTCGCTGGTCAGATAGCGCGGGCCGCTGCAGTCATGGCCTGGTAGAGCCGAGAATTCCTTCCTTCCAGTCGACGCTGCTGCCTGGCACAGGCCAGATATTTGTTGCACGCGCGCAAGAGCACCTCGTTCTGGGAGATCCGGAGGAGGATTGGGTGATCCGGTGGAAGTGGGGGCCCGCTGTCCAGAGTGTTTAATCGATAATATCGCTCGGTGATTGTGTTGAGCGCTTCGTTTTCCTTGATTGCAACGATTTGGAGCCAGCGAGGAAGTCGGGCTGCGAATGGAAGGTTTGGGTCTACGTATTCGATAAGGATGGCGGCGTCGCATGCGGCCTGTACAAGGCCGAGCATGAGCTTGGTGTCGATGTCTGTCGTCCGATTGATGTTCGTGGCGACAACTTCCCGGATCCGCCGAATTCCGCGCTTGACGGTGGTCGTCTCAGGCAAACGGTTGTCGTTTCGCGTGAGATAGGCTCGGATCTGGTGATCCTTACAGCTTCGGGCCATTTTGAGGAAACGCGCGAAGGAGATAACGAATTTCTCACCATCTAGGACGACAGTTACAAGCCCAAGCTGATGCCCATGAAATGGTTCAAGAAATACGATTTGACCGTAGCTCCGCATCTTGGAGGCAAAATGGACAAATGCCGACATTGCATGGAACAGCGCGTTGATTGGGTTCTGGGCGGCTTGGGAGATAGAAAATGGACGCTTCATGAAGTGCAGCCTCAAACGCAGATGATTTGTCGGGACGCCTGCGAGAGGGCGGCGTCGTTGCGAGTGGCGAACCGAAGCCTTGAATGTTCGGCGATGGCCCGGCTGGAGTATTAGGCGGGCAGGGCAAACGCCTGCTGGCGGCCGTCGGCGACGCGGGCGGATGGGAACATAATGCGAAG
>NZ_BNCG01000099.1 GCF_014656355.1 Camelimonas fluminis | reverse complement strand
CTGCCATGGGCATACGCCTCGGACCCAATCAAGGCCGTGGCCTGAGAACAGCGGTTACGATCGAGCCCGACTGCGTGACTTTCTACGGAAACCCAGCGGGGGTCCATCCCCGCGTGGGCGGGGGAGCCGCAGGGGGAGGCGACGTGATGCCGTGGATACGGGGTCCATCCCCGCGTGGGCGGGGGAGCCCCTGTCGGCTCTGGGAGCCTTGGGGTTGTATAGGGTCCATCCCCGCGTGGGCGGGGGAGCCGGGAACAGGCCCACGACTGCGCGACATTTCCAGGGTCCATCCCCGCGTGGGCGGGGGAGCCTCTAGGGCGCAACATACGGTAAATATTAATCATTTCATAGAACAACGGCCCGTCAGTTTTTCTTTCGAACGACCAGAACTCCCTCAAGATCAATCAGCTCTACGGGAGGAGAGCCAAGCATGCCCAGCCCCATGTTACCGGCCGCGGTGCTATCTTTCCAAGCCATTACAATTGCTCCACCCGGCATCGTCCCCCACCAATCATTGAGAACCCTCCAGGCCCGCTCGCGCACGCCCTTCGACAGTTCTGGCGAAACGTAAACGCCGGGGGCCACTTCAGGCATAATCGAAGCCAGGAAGCCACGATATCTGTCGGCGACGTCACGCGTCACCACTACGGTCATTGGCATGGCCAAACCTCCCCGTCTCTTGGCTGAGCGCGTCCCTGTCCCCTGGCCTGGCCTTGCGGGCCCCGCCCGGCGCCCTGTCATCGCCCTGTTCAGCGGCAAACAGCGCCTTGATGCGATCGAGCATCGACGCGATCACACTTTCACGGCGCAAGGTTTCGCCCACCAGACGGCGTGTTATCCGTTCAATAGACATGTGTGGCATTTTTCGTTGCGCCGCCACCGCGCGGAATGCGCTGGGTACGGTGATTGAATCACGAAACAGGTCCGCGACATCAAGCACAAAGCTTTGCCCGGAATCCTCATGAATGAAGCCAAGCTGCGGGATCGTAGCGCTGGCAGTCACAGCGATTGCGGCTGCGCCCTCTACGGCGCTCGCTGCGTGATTGATGGCCTGATTGGCAAGATCGGCGACCAGGGGGTCGCTCCTGTCATAGCGCCGCCCCTGCCATTTCACTCCGAAGCGTTGAGCAAGGTTGGCGTAAAGCGCCTTGACGCGCGCTCCCTCGATTCCCCGCAATACGGCTATGTCCCGATGTGGCAACACTTCACCAAGACGCCAGGCATACATGCGGCGCGCCACATCAAGGCGTCCACGATTTGCATCGGCCCAAAGCTCAACCTGCTTGCGGGCAAGGTTAGAGAAATCGGGCATCAGCGGCGGCGCCGTGTAAAGCCGGACGCCGTCATCACCCACCGCAGCAAGTCCGGCGCCATGGCGCGCCAAAAGTCGCAGGGCGTCATGACTGACGGTCGAACCCGGTCCCAGCATCAGCAGCGATATCGACTGGTGCGGAATGGCGTATTCACCCCGCTCCACCGCCCCACCGCCGGCCGAGGCGAAGCGCAGGCAGCCAGCTTCAACGGTCAGTGCACCACGATCAAGCAGCAGCAGGCCATGGCGGTCGGCATGGGGCAAACGCGCCGTTTCCAGTCCCAGGCGTCCCAGAAGCATGATGCGCCTCCCTCATGCATTTATTTGATACAAACATGCGAGATGCCGACACGTCGCGGGCCTGAAATTTCAAACACCGCAGGTTCGCGACCAAAGTGCGAAGGATCATGCTCATCATGCAGGGGCCTGCCGTTGTGGCGGCCGCAGCAACAGCATGCCATAGCCATAGGCGCGGTGCCGCCCGACGCCACGGGCCAACAAGATGGTGAAGGCTTCGGGATCGGTCACGACAAGCGAGCCATGGAAAGTCGCATCCGGGCCCTCTATGCGCCGCCCCTTCCGCATAACCACCTGCCGCTGGAAGCCTGAGAGACGCGTCGCGCCCGGCAATCGTGATCGGCGAGATAGTCACGCCGGCGGCGATGCGGAGCGTCATAGGAAGCGCCGGCGCGCTCATCTGGTCGCCCCCACGTCGTCCAAACCCGTCAGGCCGCGGCCGGCGATGGCGATGTAGCCGGCCAATCCGCTGCAGCAGCACATCCATTGGGCAAAGATCGGTGATCAGGATGTCGGCGCACAGATCGAGCGACTGCTCAAGCGTCTGGGTGCCGATGACGATGCGTCCGCCGATGGGGCTGTTCCTGCCCAGCGCCGCCTCGACCGCGCGATCAAGCAAGGCGCGGTCTTCCGCAGCAAAACGGCTGTGATGAAGGGTTGGAAGGCCGTTAACGGAGAGCAAAAAGCCCGACGCAGCCGCGAGGCATGCATCGTATGTCGCTTGTGCGCGAACCACCGTGTTACGGATGACCAGCACCCGTGCGCCCGCCTCTGCCGCCTTGATAGCGAATCCAGCGGCGTCATCGCCCGACCAGCCGGGAGAAGCGACGACTTCAACTATCTTTTCCGCCCCCGGATCCGGCGCTATGGCCTGCAAGCCACGCGTGGTCCATACGGCTGGATAGGCAAGCGCCGCATCACTGGCAAAATCCGCCGCTGGCCTGCCAAACCACCGTCGGCGCGCCGCAGCGCCCAGTGTCGCCGACATCAGCATCACGTGACCGCCGATCGCCAGATGCGCACTGACAATCGCTGTCTGCACGCCAGTCATGTAAGCATCAGAGGCGTGTACTTCATCAATAACCAGCAACGCCCGGCTTAGCGAAGCGCCGCGCAGGTGGGCATATTTCACCTGCAACCCACCAAGCGCCACCTGATCAACCGTTCCAACTGCGACGCGCGCCGCGAGAAACCGCGCCGAATGCTCTGCCGCCCAGCGCGCTGGTGCTTCCATCGTATCGTCCCAGAGCACGGAAAAATCTGGGAGCCGCGTGCCTGCGGCCTCGCCAGCCCTCGCCTGCCCGGGGATTGCCAGCACCGCTTCGGGTGGATCCTCAAACATCCGCCCCAGCGCTTCGTCAACGCGCCGCTGCAATTGCCGCCCCGCAGCGCGGGTTCCCGCTCTCATCAGCAAGGCCAATACCGGTTCAAGCGTCTGGGCCGATACGGCCTACC
>NZ_BNCG01000098.1 GCF_014656355.1 Camelimonas fluminis | reverse complement strand
CGTGGAACGCGCGCCCATCATCCGGTGGAATCAGTGCCCACCATCCCGTGGAACACGCACCGCGCGAGGAAGGGGGAAAGAAGGCAGGCGGCGGGGTATAGCGGCGGGGCTGGCCAAGCTGCGCCATGGCCCGCGGCGGTGGATCACCTCTGTCTTGTAGAGGCCGTTGATCGTCTCGGCGAGAGCGTTGTCATAACTGTCGCCGACGCTGCCGACGGACGGCTCGACGCCAGCTTCCGCCAGACGCTCGGTGTAGCGGATGCTGACATACTGCGATCCCCTGTCGGAATGATGCACAAGACCGCTCCTGTGAACAGGCCGCCGTTCATGCAGGGCCTGTTCAAGTGCGTCGAGCACGAAGCCCGCATGCGCTGTCCGGCTCACGCGCCAGCCAACGATGCGACGGGCATAAGCATCGATGACGAAGGCTACATAGACGAAGCCTGACCAGGTGCTGACGTAGGTGAAGTCCGAAAGCCAAAGCCTGTTCGGGGCTGGGGCATGGAAGATGCGGTTGACATGGTCGCGTGGACAAGGCGCGGCCTTGTCATGCACCGTGGTGCGTATCCGCTTGCCGCGAGTGGCCAGGCGCGTCTTTTGAGCTGCTGTGGCGCTGTCATCGTCAGGCGCCTGTGCTTGCGAGCAGCGTGTTGTGCGCGGCGCGGAAGGTATCCTGCAGCGCCTTGTGGTTATCGAGGCCTTCCAGGGCGTAGCTGTTGAGGAACTGGCGTCCGGCGAACAGTTTGCGGTCGACGGGGTTGAGGTCTGCTTCGTCGCAGACCTCTTGCCAGAGGTTGGCGATGGTTGCGATCTGATGCTCGATCAGCGCGGCGGCTTCCGCCTCTTTCAGGTGATAATCCGGCGCGGCGGCGAGCAGAGTGGCGAGCGTGCTGGCGCGGCCCTCGCCCTTGATGAGCATGGCCTGCGTGGCTTCACTGCCTGTGCGGCCTTGCGGGCAGATGTCATAGGCGGGCGTGAGCGTGAGCATTCTGCCGTCCCAGAAGGCGGCATGGTTGCGGGCGTGGTCGTCGGTGTTGCCGCACAGCACGTTGAAGCAGATCCGCCCGTAGAGTTCCTTCAGCGTGTCCTTGGGATCCGTGAAGCGGTGGCGGATGAGCTCGGCTAGGTCTTCGTAGGAAGCGTAGCGGGCCATCATCTCATCAAGGCCGAGCATGGTCAGGGCTGAGACCATAGCGTGCCGTGTCCAACCATCCTTTGTTAGCGTGCGGTCGAAACGCTCGATCAGCAGCACATCCTTATGGGCGGCATGGGTCATCGACACGGGCGCTGCGTTGAGCCCGCAGGCAGATGCCAGCTTCATCGCGATGAATTCGGCCTTCACGACACTGTAGGTGTCGTTGGCGGCTGAGAATTTTGCGATGAACTTCTTCGCGCCGTCGTCGATGAGCGCCTTCGGGCGAGCGCCGCCGATCGACGTGCCGTGATTAAGGGCCTGGTCGAGCGCCGGGGTTAGGGGGACGCCTTTTTCAATAAGGGCGGCTGCCTCCATGAGTTCGTCAAGCGATGCCTGTGCGGCAAGGCGGGGGACATACTCTGTGGCCGATGCCTGAAAATCGAGGGCGCCAATGCGGTCGGAGCCTGACTGCAGCAGGAAGGTCAGCTCGCTGATCTCGGGTACGCCGGCAGCGTCGGGCCTTTTGCCCGTCAGCCTGTTGATGATGACGCGTCGGCCCCACGCGTCCGGCGAGCCGTCGCGAATGCAGCTGGCCATCTGGAGGCCGTTGATGGGTGCAATGACGCCTTCCTGGAGGGGGAGCTCCGGCTCGTAGATGGGAATGGCGCTCTTACGGCGGCGGTAGCTGGCGCCGTAGGTATAAAGCAGGCGCTCGCCGTCCTGGTCGAGGCGGCCGGCAACCACCGGCTCTGTTTCCCCGGGCAGCCACATCCAGACAAAGGCTTCGGTAGCATCCGCCTTAGAAGTCATCATCGACCTCTTTCACCGTGTGGCGGACGCTCTTGGGCAGCAGCGTCAGTTTTTCGTCGAGGCGGGCATTGTGCATCTGGAGCGTGCGCTCGTCATAGTCGAACAGGCGCACGCCGACGATTGAAGCGACCTCAAAGACGATGCCGATCTCGGGACCCGGCGCGCCTTTTTCGATGCTGGACAGGGTCGTGCGGCTGATGCCGGCGCGGTCCGCCAGTTCCTGCGCGGTCAGGCCGCGCTGGGCACGGCCGACGCGGATCAGCTTGCCGAGCATGGCGAGCGCCTGGTGCGTGACTCTGGAGTAGCTTCTCTGACGGGGCACGGTTATACCTGTGTGTTCATTTGAGTGGACGTGAGGCCTGATCATGTCCAAAATTTTGTACATTCTGCCATAAGGTCGGTGGATAGTCAAGTTTTGTTCATTTGATTGGTCATAAAGGCTGATCATGGCCATAATTTTGTACAAAGCTAGAGGGTGGCGCCGCCGTAGGGCGGTCAGACTATACGCGTTCGCGCATAAAGCCAGGTTATACGCGAGTGCGTGTGACCAGTTACGTGGCAGGGCGGCTCTGCCGAGAGCTTTGGCGCGTGAGTGTTGTTTTTCACCCAGAACTGAGCCGGTTTCTCGGGTAATTTCCACTGAGAATTGAGCCATGTGACCCTTCCCCCCTGCCGGATAGCGACGGGGGCAACGGAGTGATCCACATGGGACTTTTGAACATCATCCGCCGGATGCACTTGCGTCAGGAGCTGGACACCTCGAAAAACGTGCTTATCCGCTCCCGTTGAGTTTTCGAGAGCCTCCCGGAGGCGCCGATTGGCCGCCCTGTTTCGCTTGATTGTCGCCTTTGGACCGTCAAAGGCGGCCTTGAGGCATCATGCGGGCGCACTTCTCCCTTCAAGCCAGGCAAGCCGGGTGAAGTTGTAGGCCAGATTGGCCATGCCGATCTTCAGCCGGGCCCGCGCCATGCCAATGGTGCGAACCACCAGCCCCATCCGATGCTTCTGCGCCGCGAAGACATGCTCAACCGCAGCCCGGATAACGGAACGCTTACCGTTGGCCCGTGCGATGTGCGCGGGCATCGGGCGGCCCTTCGGCTTCTTGCGGTGGATCTGGCTGCTGAA
>NZ_BNCG01000096.1 GCF_014656355.1 Camelimonas fluminis | reverse complement strand
GTTATCATGGACAATCTGTCGAGCCACAAACGACCGGCGGTCCGTGAGCGGATCGAGGCTACCGGCGCAACGCTGCGTTTCCTGCCGCCCTACAGCCCGGACTTCAATCCGATCGAAAAAGCCTTCTCACGCCTCAAGGCCATGCTGCGGAAGATCAGCGAGCGGACCGTGAGCGGCCTTTGGAACTGCATCGGCAAGCTCGTCGACATCTTCAAGCCCGATGAATGTGAGAACTACTTCGTTTCATGCGGATATGAGCCGGAATGATCGAAAAACGCTCTAAGTGTGAATAATGCCGGTGAATTTCCCTGCCTGGGTGACGATCCGGACGTGGGGATTTGGGCGGTTGGATTGGAAACTCGGTCTGATAGGGGCTCGGAAAGTGTGAATAATGGCCTGTGATTATTCTCAGAGGCATGCTGGCGGGATTGGCGGATTGGCCGCCTTTGGGGAAGGCAGATACCGGGTGTAGGGATCTCGCTGGGTTTCTGGTGGTCCGGTTGAAGTGTGAATAATCGGATTGATTTATCGCACTGGAGGCACCCGGGTTGGGGCCGGCTGGTTTGCGCGGTGTCGGCCGTGCTTTTGGAAGTGTGAATAGTCGTTCTCATTATTCACACTGGTGGCGCCAGGGTGCGTCCGGTAGTCCCAGGAAGCCGCTCCGGAGGGTGGCTGTGGGATCCTGGATAAGCGAGTGTGCGAGAACTGTCAGGCGTCCTTGGCAGCCTTCGCAGCGCGGCCTCGGGCGACGAAGAAGCCAATGCGTTGCGCTGTGCCTCGGTGAGCGGCTTGTGCGCCGGACGGCCGGCACCGCGGTCTGCTTCCAAAGAGCAGATTACATAACTCGGATTATTGAGCGATTTCATCGGGTTACAAGTGTGAATATAGGGGGCGAATTATTGCCGCCTCAAATTTAAGGGGTGCGGTTGGAGCCACAAAAAAGACGGCCTATTGGGCGGTCGTCGGGGGTTCGGGAAGCATCGGGTGAGGGGTGTTCAGGCGGCGGCGAGAGCGGCCTTTGAGGAGCGGGCCCGGGCGACGAAGAGCGCGGAGCGCCTGCGCTGGGCCTCGGTGAACGGCTGGCCCAAGTCCCCCACGACTTAACAGAAGGAGTATGATTTTCCCCTTTTTCGACAAATCCGACTTTGCGGGCCTTCCCAGCAATCGACAGCTTCGTCCAATTAAAGTTTTTGAAGCCACCATTGATCGCGCCGTTGGCGAGGAGGTGAGAGCAGATGGCGCATGCGGCGTTGAGCTTTGGTCAGCGCTGGCCGGGATCAACTGGCACGCGGCAGATGGCGCGGTCGTGTCCTATTCTTTACGCCGTGCCGCAGAACTGGTTGCCTGGGTGCGAGAAGAAAGCAACTCTCTACAGTGGTATTGTAGCGGACCTACGGGTGATGTGGCCTCCTGGATCAGCGGAGCAATGGCTGCCGAGGGGTGGACGTGGTCCCTGGCAAGCTGATTCATTGTGCCTTATTTAAGCCGTTTTCGCCGCCGGGGGCGATTGTAAGCAGCGTCAATTCGTGGCGTGAACCCTGCCGTCTATCCAATAAGCGCGCTCGGTTGGCTACCAGATTCTGAACTGGCCCCCGTTTGAACCGGACACTCAGGCATAGCCATGGAGGCTTGGGCATGCCTGAGCACGTGCTTATGACTGAGCTAGAAATCATCACGGATGGCGGCCGTCGCCGGCATTGGACTGCTGCGGACAAGGTCCGGATCGTGGAGGAGACGCTGGATGGGCGAGAAAGCATTTCTGTCGTCGCCCGCCGCAATGGCGTGGCGCCAAATCTGCTGTACCGTTGGCGTCGGCTCATGCTCGAAGGAGGGAGTGTCGCGGTGGCGGGAGACGATGAGGTCACCAGCAACAAGGTCGTCCGGCAGTTGGAGGACCGCATCCGCGAACTCGAACGGGAATTCGGGCGCAAGACACTCGAAGCCGAGATCCTGCGCGAGGCCCTGGACAAGTCCCGCTCAAAAATGAGATATTGCTTGGGCGCTCGCCGCTGAAGGAGGATTTCCAGTGAAGGTGGTGGCGGACGCTCTGGGTGTCGCGCGCTCCAATCTGATCCTGCTACTGAAGGGCGCCACAAGGCCTCGCCAGCGCTATCGCCAGGCGCAGGACGGAGTGATGGCTGCGAGGATTACGACGCTGGTTTCCGAGCGCCCCATTTACGGCTACCTGTGGATCACGGTGATCCTGAACCGCGAGTTGCGTACGGAAGGCTTGCCGCCAGTCAATCACTAGATCATGCAGGCCCACAACCTGCTGCTGGCCCGAAAATATTCCGTGCGTCCCGAACATGCCCACGATGGAAAGGTGATCGTCATGCGCTTGAACCTGCGCTGGTGCTCTGACGGGTTCGAGTTCACCTGCTGGAACGGGGAAACCGTCCGCGGCGCTTTTATCATCGACGCCCAAGACAGGGAGGTCATTGACTCGCGGGCGGTGGCGAATGCGGGCATCAGTGGCTCTGACACGAAGTCCAGCGACCAGCGTTCGTTTGGCAGAAATGGGGGCTGCATCGTCGCCCGTGTCCCGACGGCACGCTTGCGACCGCCGCGACGTCGTACTCCGAGCCGCTCCTCCCTGTATATCCGGAAGAGCCGCTTGTGGTTGACCTCAAAGCCTTGGAGGCGCAGCAGCACATGCAGACGCCGGTATCCAAACCGCCGGCGTTCCTGCGCCAGTTCTTTCATCCGCGTGCGCAGGAAGCTATCGTCCCTGCGTTGCGCCTGATAACGCATGCTCATGCGGCTGAAGCCTGTGGCTTTACACGCCCGAGGTTCGCTCATCCCGTGCTGCTGCCTGAGTTGACGAACGGCTTGTCGCCTTGCGGCGGGCGTCGCAACTTCTTTCCCGACAGGTCCTTCAGCGCCAAATTTTCGAGCATGGCACCGGCCAGCATGCGCTTCAGCCAGTTGTTCTCGTCCTCAAGGGGCTGCAGCGGTTTGGCCTCGGACACCTCCATGCCGGCAAACCGCGCTTTCCCTTGTAGATGCTCGCATCACTTACCCCGTGCTTCCGGCAGAGGTCAGCCACCGGGATGCCGGCCTCGTGCTCCTTCAGGATCGCGATGATCTGTTCTTCTGAAAATCGGGTGCGCTTCATATCTGGTCCTCTCAGGAGGGCCAGAGCGAACTTCAAACCAGATTAGAGCGTTTTTCGATCATTCCGGCTCATATCCGCATGAAACGAAGTAGTTCTCACAT
>NZ_BNCG01000095.1:1950-3391 GCF_014656355.1 Camelimonas fluminis | reverse complement strand
ATCATGTCAATCGGACTCCGCAAATGGGCGCATGGGTTCTGATCAGAGAGTCTTGGTATATGTGCTAAATATAGGGAGCTCCACCGGTGACAGCGATTACAGCGCCTGAAACATAGCTCGACATGGGTTCGGCCAGCATGACATAGGCCGAAGCCAGCTCGACCGGCTGGGCTGGGCGGCCCATCGGATAGTTGGCGCCGAATTCTCTCACATCCTCCTCCGACATTGTGGAGGGGATAAGCGGGGTCCAGACGGGGCCGGGGGCTACCGCATTCACGCGTATGCCCTTCCTGGCTACGAGTTGCGCCAGACCTGCGGTAAAATTCACGATAGCGCCCTTGGTAGTGGCGTATGGCAGCAGTGAGGGGTTCGGTCGGTCGGAGTTGACCGAGGCAGTGTTGATGATGACGCTCCCGCTTGGCATCTGGGTTATTAGGGCCTTTGACAGGTAAAACATGGCATGAATGTTGATGTCGAAGGTGTGTCGCCACGCGTCGTCGTTGATATTATCAAGCGAGTCATACTGCGCTTGTTGAGCGGCATTATTAACGAGAACGTCAATCGTACCTAACTCGGCCATTGCTTTCGCGGCAATGAAGCGACAGTGCTCCGCGCCTCCAATATCTCCTGGTAACAGAACGCATTTACGACCTGCTTCCTGTACGAGACTGGCAGTGGAAGCTGCATCCTCACCCTCATTGAGAAACGACAGCGCCACGTCGGCGCCCTCGCGCGCAAAAGCTATTGCCACGGCTCGGCCAATTCCACTGTCGCCACCAGTGATCAAAGCACGTCTCCCTGCTAACCTGCCGGCACCGCGCCAGCTCTTTTCCCCGTGATCAGCTGGTGGATTGAGTTTGCCAATGAGGCCCGGAGCGCTCTGCTGCTGCCTTGGAAATGGCGGCTTGGGATAGGAGTGCATGGCGGACGTCCTTTCGTTAGAAATGAGAGACGGTCACAGGCGCCTTAGGGGCTCAAAGAATGCGCGGTTTATGGCGAAAGGGCCGTTCCTTCTGCAAAGCAACCATCTCGAACGCCATGCGGTTCCTGTCGAACGAGAAAGAGCCATTAGCTCCGGGCAATTGTTTGCGATATTGGCGGCTAAGTACATATTATTTTTGTAAATGAGCGTCCGGGTGCCTAATATTCATTCAAAAAATGGAGATGGTGGAACTGATTGGTCTCTTAGGGCCTTATCCCTCCACAGCTAGAAACTGGTGGAGGGACTGAGATGCGCATTCCGATGCTTGCATTCATTCTGGTGTCTATGACGGTTGCAGCTTCAGCTCAGCCGCAGCCCGCGAACCCTGATCCGAAGACGCCAGCGGTCACAACCAAAACCACGCCGCCGCCATCCCAGCCCGCAAAAGGTGCGAACAGCTTCACTGAAGACCAGGCGCGTAAGCGTTTTACGGACGCAGGCTTTACCGCAGTCAGCGGT
>NZ_BNCG01000095.1:0-1768 GCF_014656355.1 Camelimonas fluminis | reverse complement strand
AGCATTGTTCGACACTCCCGCCGAGGCGACGAACGCTGCAAGAAGACTTGAGTCTGTCGGCGTCCCAGCATCGGATATTTCAGTGGTATCCAATAATTCTGAAAATTGGTACTCTGACCCCGATGGAAACGAAGTTGCGAATGACGCACTCACTGGCGCCGGACTTGGGGCTGCGGTCGGCGGTGCTGGAGGACTCCTCGCTGGCCTTGGCCTGATGGCTATTCCCGGTGTTGGTCCAGTCGTCGCGGCTGGTTGGCTCGCCGCAACAGCGCTGGGTGCTGCAGGTGGAGCGGCTACCGGCGCTGCCGCTGGCGGCCTGGTGGGCGCCATGGTCGGAGATGGCGTCCCAGAGCGTGAGGCAAACGTCTATGCCGAAGGAGTCCGCCGTGGCGGCACACTGGTTTCAGCTCGTGTAGAGCCGGCCTTGGTCGACCGGGCGCAAGCGGTGTTACGTGAAACCCAGCAAGTGGATTTGGCTGCCCGCGAGGCGGCCTACAGGGAAACCGGCTGGGCCCGCTTCGACCCTGATGCTCCAAACTATACGGCCGACCAAGTCCGGGACGAGCGGGGGAGGTACCTCTAGGTCGACGCGTCCAGATTGGACAGGCCCGGTCGAGCAGTGGCGCTGCGGCAGCACCAAAAGCGCTAGATGACAGCCCGGCCGGTGGGCCCGCACTTGCTGTGTCTCTGCGGAAACTGAGGCCGGGCCACGACCTTAGCTCAGCGAGCCATACAGAAAGGACACTGTTATGCAGGTCAATCCAGATATCCACGAAACTCGTGATCTGATCGCCAGTGATAAGGTGGTCGGCACTGATGTGTATGGGGTTGGTGACGCTTACGTCGGCAAGATTGAGCGCCTGATTCTCGAAAAACGAAGTGGGCGCGTCGCTTACGCGGTCATGAGCTTCGGCGGCTTTCTCGGCATTGGTCACGAGCATTTCCCTGTTCCGTGGGAAAAGCTCACCTACGACCCCAATCTGGACGGGTATCGCACCGATATTACGCAGGAGCAGGTTGAAACCGCACCCAGATATGCGCCCGATGAGGACCATGACTGGTCACAACAGGAAGGCCGCAGGATCTACGATTACTATGGTGTGAAGCCAGGTCTGTAGGCGTCCTGGACAGGGGAGGGGGCATGGCTCATTTCAGATCCTTGCTTCGGGATGCTGGGGCATTCGTTCTTGGCTTCACATCAGCCCTGATTTTGCTTGGCCCAGCTCCAAAAGCGTCTGCTCGAGAGCGGGCAGAACATCAAGACAAGGGCCCAAATTCGCCCCATGGCAAGGATGCTGAAGCGCCCACCGATATTGGCCCAACCGGGTGGCGCGAAATTGTCATGCGAACGTACCGCGAGGTTTCGCGCGACAGGGTCATGGCTGTCTCGGCTGGCGTGACGTTTTACGGTCTCCTGGCCACATTCCCGGCGATGACAGCGTTCATCGGCCTGTATGGGCTTGTGGCCGCGCCTGATACGGTCATGGAACACCTCGGGCTGTTAGGGAGCATTCTTCCAGCGCAGGCCTACAGCTTTATCCGTGACCAGATGGAGCGCATCGCATCGGCGGGCAGTCAGGACCTTGGCCTGTCCCTGGTCATCGGGCTCGCGCTAGCGTTCTGGAGTGCAAACGCAGGTATGAAGGCGCTGTTCGACGCCCTGAACGTGGCCTATGGAGAGGACGAAAAGCGGGGCTTCTTTCGTCTAAACCTGGTTTCGATGATCTTTACCGTTGGCGTGATCCTGTTCGCGGTCGTTGCTATTCTA
>NZ_BNCG01000094.1 GCF_014656355.1 Camelimonas fluminis | reverse complement strand
TCAGAAATCTCGCGAAGGGGGAACCTCTTATGATTCTAGACGTTCGAAAACCGCTCTAGCTTCAAATTCAGATGCTCCCGAGCGCGACCCTTGCGGCCAGTTTCTCCGCAGTTTCCTTCCGTTCACTATAGCGGTCCGTCAAATGTCCGGAGATATCGCGTGTCAGCAACGTGAACTTGACCAGCTCCTCCATCACGTCGACCACACGGTCATAATATGGGGACGGCTTCATACGGCCTGCTTCATCGAATTCCTGATACGCCTTGGCGACGGATGACTGGTTGGGGATTGTCACCATCCGCATCCAACGTCCGAGCACGCGCATCTGGTTAACCGCGTTGAAGCTCTGGGAACCCCCGCTAACCTGCATCACGGCCAGGGTACGACCCTGCGTTGGCCGCACTGCCCCCACTGACAGCGGTATCCAGTCAATCTGCGCCTTGAGCACGGCGCTCATGGCCCCATGTCGCTCGGGGCTGCTCCACACCTGCCCTTCAGACCACAGGCTCAGTTCCCGCAGTTCCTGAACCTTTGGATGATCTTCAGGAGCGCCATCCGGCAGAGGAAGCCCCGCAGGATCGAAAATGCGTGTTTCAGCCCCAAAATGCTTGAGCAGCCGCTGAGCCTCCAGTGTCAGAAACCGGCTGTAGGAGCGCTCACGCAGAGATCCATAAAGCAGCAGGATACGCGGGGGATGGGATGACGGGGTGGCGCGCAATCGTTCGACATCCGGCCGGTCAAGATTTGCGGCGACGATGTTTGGCATATTCATCAACATCAGTGGTTCGTCTCTACAGCAGGTGTGGTCTGGGGCGCGCGCTCATACCAGCCCCTGGAGCGGTTCACGATCCAGACGACGGACAGCATCACAGGGACTTCAATCAGCACCCCGACAACGGTCGCCAGCGCTGCACCCGACTGAAAACCGAACAGGCTGATGGCAGCAGCGACGGCCAGTTCAAAGAAGTTGGATGCGCCGATCAGGGCGGAGGGACCGGCGACGCAATGTTGCTCGCCAGCGATCCGGTTGAGCAGATACGCCAGGCCGGAGTTGAAATAGACCTGTATCAGGATCGGTACGGCAAGAAGGCCGATGACCAGAGGCTGGGCAATGATTTGCTCACCCTGAAAACCGAACAGCAGGACCAACGTCGCGAGAAGGGCGACGAGGGAAGCGGGCCCGAGCCGGGCCAGCAAGCGGTCAAGCCCCGCCTCGCCAGCCGATGACAGGATCTGCCGCCTGACAATCTGCGCGATGACGACGGGGATGACGATGTAAAGAACCACCGACAGCACGAGCGTGCCCCATGGGACCGTGATAGCAGAAAGCCCGAGCAGCAAGCCAACAATCGGTGCGAACGCCACAACCATGATGGCGTCATTGAGAGCGACCTGGCTCAGGGTGAAGTGGGGCTCACCCCTGGTCAGATTGGACCAGACGAAGACCATCGCCGTGCAGGGTGCAGCTGCAAGAATGATCAGTCCGGCAATGTAGCTTTCAATCTGGTCCGCGGGGAGTAGCGGACGAAACAGCCAGCCAATGAACAGCCAGCCGAGCAGCGCCATGGAAAAGGGCTTCACCGCCCAGTTGATGAACAGGGTGACGCCGATACCGCGCCAGTGACGCCCCACCTCCCCGAGCGCTGCGAAATCAATCTTCAGCAGCATCGGAATGATCATCAGCCAGATCAGCACAGCGACTGGCAGATTGACCTTTGCCACCTCCAGGGCGCCGATGACGTGAAATGCGCCCGGTATGAAATGCCCCAGCGCAATGCCGGCGACGATGCAAAGGGCAACCCAGAGGGTCAGATAGCGTTCGAATGTGGACACTGGTTCTGCCTCAAGCTGTCGCCACGCGGCGGCCGTGCGCGTCGATGACGCGCTCGCCGTCTTCCTTGACGAACGCGCCCTGTTGCGGCGGCAGCAGGTCCAGCACCGCTTCAGATGGGCGGCACAGCCTCACGCCTTTTGGGCTGACGACAATTGGACGGTTTATGAGAACCGGGTGCGCCAGCATGGCGTCCAGAAGCTGGTCGTCGGTCAGGTCCGGGTCGCCCAAACCAAGATCCGCATAGGGCGTGTCTTTCTCGCGCAGCAGCGCACGCGCGGAGATGCCCATGCGCCCAATGAGCTGGACAAGCATTTCCCGGGACGGCGGCGTCTTCAGATATTCGATGACATGGGGTTCAATCCCGGCGTTGCGGATCATGGCCAGCGTATTGCGGGACGTCCCGCAGGCGGGGTTGTGATAGATGACAACATCCATTGCTTCAGACATGCGCGTCGCCTTTCACGTGATCACACTGGCGCGACAGCGCTTTGAGGGCCGGATTGCACACCTCGGGATGCCCTTGGCAACAATCGCGCATCAGGAACTGGATCAGGTCGGAGAGCGCCGGGTATGACGCACTGTAGATGATCGAACGACCTTCCCGGCGCGATTGAACCAGGCCTGCATGCTCCAACTGGCTCAGATGGAATGACATGCGCGATGACGACGCACCGTCCATCGCATCACCTATTGCTCCAGCCGACATCCCTCCCGGCCCGGCCTGGACCAACAGGCGCACGATGCGAAGCCGCGTCTCCTGCGCCAGCGCAGAAAATGCGTCCAAAGCCCGTTTGTCGTTCATCATATCAATCTCTCTATATATATTGAGATATTGGGTATCATGATCGCCAACTCGATGACAAGCCCCTTGCCATTAGCCGAAAAGGCGCTGAGCAAAGGAACGGGTTTTGGAAGCACGGGCAGTGGAGCAGATTTCGGAGAATGGACGCATCATACCCGCTACAGAAACCGGACCACCTCACGCCGTGATCCGGAAATCCCCCTCAGAATGAGGCAGATACGAAGCTGATCGAACAGCGTCCAAAGCTGTCAACCCACACCGCTAGCAGATGCTCCCGCCTCAGAAGGCACGCTCACACCCAAAGAATTGTCGTTTCCGGCTGGCTGGACCGCCTCCTCACGTTGGAAGAAGACCTCCACCTCAAGCTCCGGGAAGTGCTCCGCTTCCAGCTTCGCAAGCGCCTGCCTTACCCGTTCGGTATCCATGGCCGTTCCCGGCTCGAACGGCTTCGATTTGGCGCTTGCGGCGTTGTCGAGATCGGACACTTTGCACGGAATGTTACACGCGTTGAGGGCGGCGACGAACTCCTTGTATTTCACCTTCTTCGCAGCAAGGACCTGATCAAAACCAGCTTGCCTGGCGACGAACGCACGGCAAAGGTCACGCTTCAGGCGCTTCAGATCGCCATCAACCCTGGACGCATATCTGGTGACGTCGGGCGGCAGTTCTTTGGTTTCCAGATACCGGTTGAACTGCTGTAAGCGCTGTGCCGCTCACACCTTGCGTTGATGGCTCCACGGCAGGAGGCTGTCGATG
>NZ_BNCG01000093.1 GCF_014656355.1 Camelimonas fluminis | reverse complement strand
GCCCATGATCGCTTGTCGTCAGCAGGCTCAAGCATTATTCGCAGAAGATATCTTATGGAATGCGGGAGAACATTGATCCCCAAGAGAGCTTCCTGTCCGTACGTTTTACCAGAACTTAAAGACCGTGCATCATTGCTCCGGAAGCATCACGCAGGCCGTTGAGGTTCTGCCAACTCGCGTTTCCAGCATAGCACGCGCGGCGAAGAACCAATGGAACGGTACTAGATACGCATGCCCTTTATGGTGTGATTTTTTTCCGCCACACTTACCGCTCGGAAGTTGTCCATGTCATGCCGGTGGCGCGTTGACCCTGTTGTTCTGCTGCCTTAAAATACTTGTGTTTTGGGTTTAGCTTTGGAAAGAGGCAACGATGTCTAAGGCTCGGCAGGTAGTTTATGGGTACTGGCAAGGTGTAGAGCGCCCTGGACGCCGTCGTGACCGCATTTTAAACGAATATCTGCCCAGTTTACTTAAAGAAGCGGAAGAAATAAAGGCGCAGTTCGAGCAGCGCCTAAAGGTTATCGCCATCAAGGAGCAGCTGGCGCTCGAAGAGGTTGAGGATATCGCCTTCCTGACTGAAGGCGGTCGCTATCGACGCGAGAGAGAGGCTGGGCTCGAGAACCGTGGTTTGGCGTCGCTCAACGAGCGTCTGGCTGCTGAAGGGTTGCCCCCGGAGGTTGTTCGCCGTGGCCGTGGTCGTCCACGTATTCACTCATGTGAAAGGGCGCGTCCCCGGCGCGCAACACGCGCGAAGACGCAGGCTGGTGTGGAGCGGGCTCTCCTGGGCCTGAACGTACGGAGTTCGTTTAAGCCAGGCACGGTGCTGGCGAAGGTCGCAGACAAGCTAGACGCCGAAGTGTCATCTGTTCCGCTTGTCAGCGGTGTGAATTCGACCGAAGCACGTCGCGCTCCGATGCCGGCGCTGGTTGTGGTGCCAGAGGGCGAAGAGGGTAAGGGATTCTTCGAGGATACCGAAGGCGCAGATTACGACCGCCAGATTTACGTCTCCCTGCATGCCGTTTTGAGCGATCAATCAGAGATGGCTCGCAATCGCATGCGGCTTCCATATGATTTCACAGACCCAGACGATTTTGATGCCATGCCCGATTGCGTCAAGAAGGAGTTTCCTGCGTTTGGGTTTCAGGCTGTCTGGCCGATGATCAGCGATGACAGCACGGTCGCCTATCTTCCCGATGAGGAGCTCAGGAAGTGGATTCGCATCGCCTTCTTTGATGACGAAACGGACGAAAGGGCCAATTTCCTGATCAACCGTGAGATGGCGTATTATCGCGTTATCTCGCGATTTGCTGATGTTGGACGGTCATCTCTCCATGCTGCGTATTTGAAAGAGATGCAACGCAAGGAGGTCCTCTGGTACGTTCAAGAGCGAATTGCTTGGGTTGAAACCGTGTACACGTGGGTCAAACTTGGTCGATTGACCGAGGATCAGGCCAAGTGCTTCGTTTCGTATCGCGACTATGTCGCCATGGGATCACTGGAGGCTAACGTCCAGTCTGCCTATGAGAATATCGTAAATGGCTTGGAATGGTTCCCCGGCTTTTCGCGGCTTGAGTTGCAGGAATGGGCTGGAGATGACAAAAATCCGAAGCGCCTCTACAGGAGTTTCGAGGGATTCCCGGAGTATGCGTATCCGGATCGTCTGATGAACTATGTCAAGGGTGAATGGACTCCCTATAGTTTGCCTGAAGATGTCGATTTCACGCCCCCAACCGAGGCGGAATTCGAAAGATTCATGCGCGAATATCAGGCGAATTTGGACATGGACTACTTGATGAAGTCATGGGGCGCGTTAGCTGAGTGAGACTGTTTTATGGGCGAGCGTTTTACCCTCGCCTCGGCCCTAGCGAACCCCGTCAATTTTGCAGGGGTTTTGTTTTGGCTGCTCTGATAACCAGTCATTTCGGCGTTTTGTGCTGGAGATACGTGAGAGCGCTGCGCCTTCAGGCCGGCTGGCGCGGGGTGGTTGCGCAGACCTGGGCGATTTTCTTGATGTTCTGCGCGGCAGCGGCGAGCAGGCACTGTATCCTGACGCGCGTGATGCCCCGGAAGCGGGCGTAGCGGTGGCCGAAGAGCTGCCTGGCGTCTGCAAAGGAGCGCTCCACTGTCTCCTTGCGCCTTGCGTAAACCAGCCTGCCCCAGACGGTGAGGCGGGGGCGTCGGTGCGTGCGCGGGCGTCCTGCCAGACATGGCGGGTAATGATGCGCCGGGCTTGGGCGTTGGTGGTGCAGGAAGCCAGCAGGGGGCAGGCGCGGCATTGGTCCGGATCGGAGTGATAGTGGCGATAGCCCTGGCGATCCGTGGTGGCGTAAGCCACAGCCTGCCCCTGCGGACAGCGATAGATGTCGGCCTGCTCCTCGTAGATGAAGCGTGACGGACGCATCATGCCGGGTCGGGGCGGGCTCGGGGTGCGGTAGCCGGTGACGCCGGTAATGGAGCGCTGTTCCAGTCCATGGGCGATGGCGGCGGTGGCGTAGCCGGCGTCGAGGCCAACGGTTGTCACCGGCAGGCCAAAGCGGGCGCGCTGCCGGTCGAGGCGCTCCAGATAGGGGATGCTGTCATGCACGTTGGCCGGCGTGGCGAAGCTGTCGGTGATGATGCTGAACTTGCCGTCCACCGTGCGATGGTCGAGGTAGAAGAAGCCTTTCGGCTTGCCATCGCGCACCATGTAGCCGCTATCCCTGTCGGTGCGGCTGATCTTGGTGGGCTTCACCGGCGGCTCGCGCGGCGGCGCTGGCGGCAAGGGCTTCTGGCCATGAGTGGCCCGGTCTTCCTCATACCAGGATGCGAAGATGCTGACGCATCCGCATCCTGAATGCTCAGGCGCCGCACGGGCTTAGCCAGAACCCGATGAGTCACGCTCATCGGGTTCTGGTATCAATGGCCGCGTCAAGTTCCGCCCAGTAGGCCGCCCGCGACTTCGCCGCCAGTTCGACATCGAACCAGTTCTTGTCGGCGTTCGCCTTCAGATGGGTGGAATCCGTGTACAGCGTGCGCCCGTCGACCAGACCGAGCGTCATCGCCTGCTCGACGATGCGGTCGAAGATCGCCTGCGCCACGCTCTCGTCCTGGTAGCGCCGGCGGCGGTTCTGCGACAGCGTCGAGGCGTCGAAGACCTTTTGCGTCAGCTTCAGCCGCAGAAACCAGCGATAGGCGACATTGACCTCGATCTCCCGCACGAGCTGGCGCTCTGAGCGCACGCCGAACAGGTAGCCGAGGAACAGCGCCTTGAACATCAGGGTCGGATCCAGCGGCGGCCGGCCGTTGTCGGCGCAATACAACGGCGCTGTCAGATCGTGGATGAACGAAAAATCGACTACCCCATCAATCTTGCGCAGCAGGTGGTCGGGCGGGACCAGTGTTGTTTTTCACCCAGAACTGAGCCGGTTTTTCCATCGAGAAGTGAGCCACTTCTGACT
>NZ_BNCG01000092.1:2010-3489 GCF_014656355.1 Camelimonas fluminis | reverse complement strand
CCCACCACAGCGTCTCACCCAGATTGTCGCGGAATCTCACCCTGTTTGTCGCGCGGCACCCATTCATTGCCGCTGGCGAGCCCCCTGCTTGCGGATTCCGATTTCGATCGGCCATCATTCCGTTAATTGACCGGCCGGGTTTCCGATAACTCTCCGGCCACCATTCCGATCAATGACCGGTCACCAGCCGGGGGTATGAGCGCTCTGGGGCAGCCACTCGGGCATCAGGATTTCCGTTTCACGCGAGACGGAGCCTGCGATGCCGAAGAAGAGGAAGCTGACGATGAGAGAACTGCGGCAGATGCTGCGGCTTGCACATGGCGGGGTGAGCGCCCGTGAGATCGGACGGGTGCTGGGGATTGCCCGCAGCACCGTTCAGGACAATCTCGGACGCGCGGCCCAGACAGGGCTGACCTGGCCGCTCCCGGCTGAGCTAACGGATGATGCCCTCGCGGGAAGACTGTTCACGCGCTCCGGGGTGAAGACCGGTCAGCGTCGGCGGGCCGAGCCTGAGAAAGCGCCAACCGCAGCCGCCCGCAGCCGCTTCGGCTTGACCAGAAGCACCAATCACGACACCCAGAAACAGGACCCAGAACCAACCCCCGCCTTGGCCGGATAATGATCGGAATCCCGACCGGTTAAGTCTCGGAACAGCGGCCGGTTATTTATTGGATTACCCGGCCGGTCCCGTCGGAATCCGCACCCTGTTGGTCTGGCGGCCTATCCAGAAGTCGCTATGATTACTCTGTCCGCTTGCAGCGCGGGAACCGTCTCGGGCCCACTCATGCTGCATTTCGTTCCTCAGGCCGGCTTCGGGTTTTTGCTCGCCAGTTGCTGACGGTCTGGGGGCTGACGCCGCACCGGCGGGAAATCTCGCGGTCGGACAGCTCGGGACGCGCTTCCATCATCGCCAGCACGTCGCGGCGCTTGTCGGCATTAGACGTAACCATTCTGACCGCCCCCGGAGCCTGGGCTAGCTCAGGCTGCCAGGGGCTCCATGAACATGCGTTAGGGGCGTCCAACGCAGTAGGCGCCTCCCCTGCTGGCTCACTTTTCCTTGTCAGCCCCGCCCGGACGCTCCCGGTTCACGTCCAGATATTCCTGCTGGTTTGGCTTGCCCTTAGGCGGAGCCTTGCCAGTTTCGTCGGTCTGTTCGGGGTCAAGCTTGCGAGGCGTGCCGTGCATGGTTTGGTTGCCTGTTCTGGAATCGGCGGCCCGGTCCGGATAAGGCTTTTCATCGAGGGTGGTTGGCTTAGACGGGCCTTGGACCATGGTTGCCTCCTTTCGAAGGTCAACCGTTCGGTGACCTTATCGTTCCTCGTCTCTTAGCGGCGCTTTTGATCCCCTGGCTGCAAAACGGCAGCCAACCGGGATGCTTCATGGGGCTTGGGTAGGAAAACCGCCCCTGCCGGCATTTCGTCATCCGTGGGAACCGTTTGTCCGGAGGTTATGATAATCCTTACGTCGGGCCTCTGCCCA
>NZ_BNCG01000092.1:0-2000 GCF_014656355.1 Camelimonas fluminis | reverse complement strand
ACCATCTATGGAGCCCGGCATATCCACATCGGTAAAGAGCACCTGAAATCCGTCTTTGCCGTCCACGATTGCCAGCGCGTCGTCGGCATTCCGGGCTTCCAGTGTATGGAAGCCCGCCTCTTCGATCAGGTCCACCAGGTCCATCCGGATCAACGGTTCGTCTTCAACAACGAGGATCGTCAGGGGCTTTTGCGTTTGATCCATATCGTGCCTTCCAACGTCATCAGACCAATTCCCTGATGATGCTCATAGGCAATTGGAACACAGCAACAAATCCGTTTGGGTCATAACGCCTAGAAACCGTGCCAGTTCCTGCAATACCCATCTGAATGAGACGAGAGCCAAAGCCTTTTTGCTTCGGCTCGGATACAGGGGGCCCGCCCTTCTCTACCCATTTCAAATTAAAGGTCTCGTCGCCTCCGTCAACGCTTATGCTCCAGCGAACCTCGACCGTTCCGGATTGCGTCGAAAGTGAGCCGTACTTGACGGCATTTGTAGCAAGCTCATGGAATATCAGGGAAAGGGAGAGGCCCGCCTTTGGCCCAAGCCGCATGTCCGGACCGGACAGCACAAAGCGGGGCCGATCCGCATGAACCTCCAGGACCCGTTCCAGAACTGCGTATATCCGCGCTGAGGACCACGATTCCTGCAGCAGCACATCATGTGCCTTGGCCAGGGCATGTATCCTGGCCATGAAGGCTTCCACCGCCTCTCCTGCTGTGGTCTTCCTCAGGGTCTGGGACGCAATTGCCTGCACCATGGCCAATGTGTTTTTCAACCGGTGGCTCAGTTCATGGTTCAGAACGCGCTGATGTTCTTCAGCTTCGATCCGTTCGAGGGTGGCGTACGTCCGGTCCGCAACCCGGCGTGCAAATTCGATTTCATCCTTGGACCATGACCGCCGTTTCCGGTGCAATATGAACAGCACGCCTTCGAGGCGGCCATGATCGAGAACGGGGGCCATCAGGAAAGACCGCGCCCCCAGTTCTGAAAATATTGGCATATCTCCAGCTATCCGCGCATCAGCTACCGCGTCCGCAACTACAACCAGTTCACCGTCTGCCAGCATTTCCAGTGTGCTCGGTAGCTCGGTGAGAAGATGCCGGCCTCTGATGGGCAGCAATCCTGGCGCGAGATGTTCCGCCTGCACCACGAACGAACCTTCGTTCTGGTCAACAGTGGCGTAGCCCAGTCGATCCCCCTTGAAGACCTCCGCAAGCGCTTCGACAGCGTGGTGTGTGGCCTCGGCAAAAGAACCGGCGTCACGAAGACGGTCCCCAAGGGACAGGAGAGCCGCGGTGTGGGCGTCACGCTGTTTGCTGCTCGTGATGTCCATCACGACACCAACCATTTTCAGCACTTTGCCGTCTGGCGCCCGGACAAAACGTGCCCGACGGGCTATCCAGCGAAGCTCACGGTCGTTCCTGCGGCGAATGCGGTATTCAACATCCAGCTTCGCCGTTCCCTGAGTCCGGCTGTCTTTGTCTGACCGCACGCCCTCATCGTCGCCAACAACGAGGGATTCCAATACTGAGGCCGGATAACTGCGCAACGGCGGCAGGCCGAAGACCCTGCAAAATTCCTCAGAGACTTCCAGTTCGTCGGTGACTGCATCGAGCTCGAAAATTCCAATGCCAGCCGCATCCTGTGCGAGACGCAAACGTTTTTCGTCCGTCCGGATCAATTCGTTCTCGGCCGCCAGTCGCTCTGCCAACAATGTGCGCCGTGAGTTGAGGCGCTTCTGAATAGCGTTCTGCCGGGCCAGATTCTTTAACGCCTGCCGCAGCTCAAGCTGGACCATTACCTGGCGCGCCAGAATGCGGAGCGCATTCTGCTGGACGGGCGTCAGTTCCCTCGGCTGGTAGTCGAGGACGCATACCGTTCCAATTGGATGCCCCTCGTCCGTCTTGAGCAACGCCCCTGCATAAAACCGAAGATGCGGCTCTCCGGTCACCAGAGGATTGGCGTCAAAGCGGGAGTCCTGCGTTGCATCCGGAACG
>NZ_BNCG01000091.1 GCF_014656355.1 Camelimonas fluminis | reverse complement strand
TGGGGCCAGAACAAGAGCTGCTCAAAATCGTACGCTAAGGTCGAACGGAGGATGAACCTTCGTCGCGAACCCGCATGATGGTCTGCCGGCTCGTTGCGAATTTCCTGGCAGTGGCCGAAATGCTCATCCCTGTCTCTAGGTCGTCGCGAACGTCCTGTTTTTGCTTGTCGCTCAGCGTCGCGGGGCGGCCGAGGGCTTTCCCTTCCGATTTGGCGCGCTTGAGGCCAGATTGTGTCCGCTCGATCAGCAAATCCCGTTCGAACTGTGCGACAGCATTGAGCACGTTCATGGTCATCATGCCGGCCGAACTGGTGAGATCGGCTCCACCAAGCGCAAGGCAATAGACGCGCACCCCCATTTCGGCCAACGTCTTGACCGTGGTGCTGACGTCGATCGCGTTGCGGCCGAGGCGATCGAGTTTGGTGACGATCAAAACATCGCCGGACTCCAGCTTGTCCAGGAGCCGGGAGAAACCACGGCGCTGCACGATGGCGGTGCTGCCGGACACCGTCTCGGTAACGATCCGATGCTGCTCGACCTGAAAGCCAGCCGCTTCGATCTCCTGAATCTGGTTCTCGGTGGTCTGCCCTGTCGTGGAGACGCGGACATAGGCGAAGGTGCGTGGCATGGGGCTGTTTTCGTCCGAATAGACTGTCCGAAATATCACGCCTGTTCAGAAATATGTCAAGGTAATTTGTGGACAGGGCATTTTTCCCCTGTACGGAATCGTCCGTTTCTGGACAGAGGGTTGGTGCGCCGACGCTCACGTGCAAGGAGCAAAAGATGGCCCGACGGACACTCCTCAGGGCTCAGGATAGACCGGAGCTTTTCGACATCCCGACCGATGAGGACAGCCTCATCCGTCATTATTCTCTCGCGCCAGCCGATCGGCTTGAAATCGCGCTTCGTAGGCGCAAGCACAACCAGCTTGGTTTTGCGGTTCAACTTTGCCTTATGCGCTATCCGGGCCGGCCACTCATGCCGAACGAGATCCCTCCAGCCGCGATGCTCAATTATGTCGCCGAGCAGATCAATGCCGATCCCAGGCAATTTGATCTCTACGCCCGCCGTGAGGAAACCCGTCGCGATCATATTGGACGCTTGCTGCGTTATCTGGATCTGAGGAGCGCATCCCTGCGGGATCGACGCGAGGCTCTGGTGGCGGCGATCGAAACAGCCTCGGCGACAGATAAAGGGATGCCGATTGCGAAAGCGATTATCGCCTCGTTCCGGGAGCGCCGGGTGCTACTGCCGGCCGCGAACATGATCGAGCGCATGGGATTGGCCGCTCGGGCCATTGCCCGTCGTCGCGCCGAGAACACCCTGATCGCGGACCTTGATCCGGAAAAGCTGCAAATGCTGGACAGGTTGCTGGAAGTCGACGTGGCGATCGGCCAGACGCGCTTCCACTGGCTGCGTTCAGCTCCGGACGCACCAGGAGCGACGAATCTCGTCGGATTGACCGAGCGCATCGCGTTCCTGCGTACACTCGGGATCGACCCGCGCCTGCAGGCCCGAATCCCCACGGGACGGTGGGATCAGATGGTCCGCGAGGGTGACGCCACGCCGGCTTGGCTCGCCAGCGACTTCAACGCCAGCCGCCGGCGTGCGACAATCGTCGCGCAGATCATCAAGCTCGGCCAGAAGCTCACTGACGATGCCGTGTTGATGTTCATCAAGCTGATGGGCCGGCTGTTTTCCCAGGTCAACAATCGGAAAAAGCAGCGTCATATGAGCGTCCGCCTGGAGACGTCGAAGGCATTGCGATTGTTCCTCGACACGATCGAGGCCCTGCAGGTGGCCAACGATACCGATGCAGATCTCATGCGGACGCTGGATCGGCGCGTCGGATGGCATCGGTTGCTTCAGGTCAAACCCGGGCTCGAGGCTATGGTGGAGCGCAGCGATGTGTCTCCCTTGGCGATGGCGGCAGAGCAGCATGCCACCGTTCGAAAATATGCCGGCGCGTTCCTCCAGACCTTTGCCTTCCACTCGCAGCGGCATCACGATCCTCTGCTTGCCGCGATCGCGACCCTGAAACGACTCTACATGGAGGGGCGGCGTGTATTGCCCGATCGCGTTCCGGTGTCGCATCTGACAAAATCGGAACGCGAACTGGTCTTTGACGGTGGAAAGCCGGATCGGCGGCTTTACGAGATTGCGACGCTCACTCATTTGCGGGATCGGTTGCGCTCGGGAGACGTCTGGGTCGAAGGCAGCCGCTCGTTCCGGCCGGTAGACGAACATCTCATGCCGAAGCCCGCCTTCGTTGCCCTGAAGCAGGAAGACAGGCTCGGCCTCGGCGTCCAAGATGACGGCGCAGCCTGGCTCTCCGAAGTCCGGGAAATGATGGACTTCAACCTGCAGCGTCTGGCCTGGCGGGCTCGCTATGGCAAGCTCGACAGCGTGAGGCTGGAGGCCGGCACCCTGATCGTGACGCCGCACGCGAGCGATATTCCTGCCGCGGCCGAGGCCCTCAATGCCGAAATCAGCGACATGTATCCCCTGGTCGAGGTGCCCGACCTGCTGCGGGAGGTGCATGAATGGACCGGTTTTGCCGACCAGTTCACCCATGTACGGACGGGAGATGCACCACCGAACATCGCCGCTATGCTGGCCGGCGTGCTCGCCGACGGCACGAATCTCGGCCCGAAGCGCATGGCGGGGGCGTCGAAAGGCATCAGCGCCCATCAAATCGGCTGGATGCGCAGCTTCCATGCCCGCTCCGAAACCTACCGGGCCGCGCAGGCTTGTGTGACCGATGCGCATACGCGCCATCCGCACTCGCGGCTCTGGGGAGACGGAACTACGGCGTCATCCGATGGACAATTCTTTCGGGCCAGCGACCGGGCCGCCCGGCTCAGCGACGTCAATCTGCACTATGGCAGCGAACCGGGATCGAAATTCTACAGCGGGCTCTCCGACCAATACGGCTACTACAGCATCCTGCCGATCAGCCCGACCGAGAGCGAAGCCGTCTATGTGCTCGATGGCCTGTTCGACCACGACACAATTTTGGAGATCGAGGAACTCTTCACCGACACCGGCGGCGCCAGCGACCATGTCTTCGCGCTGTTCGCCTTGGTCGGCAAACGCTTCGCGCCCCGGCTGCGCAACATCAAGGACCGGAAGTTCCACACCTTCGAGAAGGCCGATGCCTATCCGGCGCTGGCCAACCATATTGGCGTGCCGATCAACACCGCGCTCATCCTCGAGCATTGGGACGATCTTTTACGCCTGGCCGCCTCGATCACGACGCGTACCACAGCGCCGTCGACGATCCTCAAAAGGTTGTCCGCCTCATCGAAATCGAGCGATCTGGCCAAAGCGCTCCGCGAACTCGGCCGCATCGAGCGCACCCTGTTCATGATCGAATGGTATTCGAGTCCGGCATTGCGCCGGCGCTGCCAGGCCGGTCTCAACAAGGGAGAAGCAGCCCACAAGCTCAAGCGCGCCGTCTTCTTCCACGAGCGTGGCGAAATCCGTGATCGGTCCTACGACAGTCAGGCCTTCCGGGCGTCGGGACTCAATCTGGTGGTCAGCGCCATCGTCCACTGGAACACCGTCTATCTCAGCCGGGCGACAGCCCATCTGCGCCAGCAGGGTCGCAACATTCCCGACGAACTGCTCAAGCATGTCTCGCCGCTCGGCTGGGAGCACATCAATCTCACAGGCATCTATTCCTGGGACACCGAGCAGCAGATGACCGAGGGCTTCAGACCCCTGCGACTTCCCGCCAGAATCCTCCGGGCTGCATGACGTTCATTGTACGTTCGACCTTATACCAAGACCCTTGGCCTCTGACTCATAAGGGGTTTCGTCAGCGGCGCAGACATGATTCAGTTCGCAAATCGGAGGAGATTTGTGATG
>NZ_BNCG01000090.1 GCF_014656355.1 Camelimonas fluminis | reverse complement strand
CGCGACGTAGAATCTCACACTGATTGTCGCGCGCGTCGCATCCAGATTGTCGCGCCATACTCGCTATCGACGGATCCCAAATTTATCAGGATGCCGTGGTTCTGAAGGCGAAACTGGTTGACCGCTGCATGTGAGCCATAGATCAGCCCGGTGAGATTCACATCAACGAGGCGTCTGTGATCCTCGATGGGAATATCCCAAAAGAATCCCAAGGCCCCGACACCCACATTGTTGATCCAGATGTCCACCGCTCTGGAGACGCCTAACGCTTCCCGCATTAATTTGGTCGCGTTGGTTGGGTTGCTGACGTCACCCTGAACGGGGATGACAAACCCGCCTTTCGAAGTTGCCTCTCCAGCGACTTCTTCCAGCACGTCCATGCGCCGCGCCGAAATGATTACCTTGGCTCCCAGCGAGGCGAGCTTGAGTGCTGCTCCCCGGCCAAAGCCACTGGATGCACCCGTTATAACCACCGTTGATTGCTCAAGTTTTGGTTGCATCAGGCTTCCCCTCATTGCGCCGTCCGGCCGGGACAATGGTGTAATGCTACGGCGCTATCGCACTTTACATATGTGGCGTTGCAGCGGCGTCACGTTGTCCGTCAATGATGCTTTAACGTATGAGCGGTGTAGTGGTTTCCTGAGATTCGGAGAGGTTCATGCGCACAATCGCGCTCGTTACCCAAAAGGGTGGGGCAGGAAAAACCACAATCACGGCGTCGCTTGCCGTTGCGGCCATGGAGGCCGGCGAGAAGGTCGTTGCTCTGGATCTGGACCCGCAAGGGTCGCTGGCCAGCTGGGCCGAGTTGCGCGACACTGACGCTGTGGCCGTGGACAAGCCAACGGCCGAGCAGATGGTGAAGCTGCCGACTATTCTCGCCGCGCTCGAAAAGCAGGGTTACACGCTGGCCCTTCTCGACACGGCGGGCGTTGAAAGCACTGCAGGCAACCTCGCGATGAAGGCTGCGGATCTTGCCCTTATTCCGGCCCGGCCATCCAGCCTCGACCTGAAGGCGACACTTCCGACCATCGAAGCTCTTATGCGCCTTGGCATGAAAGACCGGTTCGCATTCGTGTTGAACCAGTGCCCGCCAGGTCGCAGCTCCCGCTCGACGGAAGCTGCCAAGGGCCTGTCCATTTTTGGCGTTCTTGCCGATCCCCCGCTTACTCAACGCGCCGACCATCAGGACGCACTGGCGACGGGGCAGGGTGTCACCGAATACGCGCCAGAAGGGAAAGCGGCGAGTGAAGTCCGCACCCTCTGGAACTGGATCAACCGCAAAACGAGAAAGGAAGCGTAATGGCCAAGCGTCCTTCGCTCATTGACTCATTGTCCATCGACGCTGGCGACGCGCCGGCGGCAGAGGCGGAAGAGAAGAAGCCAGCCGGCCGGAAACCGCGCCCGAACATCGTTCACACGTCCGTTTATCTCCCGCGGCCGGTCTACATGAAGATCCGGGAGATTGCGTATGTCACCGACCAGAAAATCCATGACCTGATCATGGAAGGGATCGACAACGTTCTGCGCAACCATGGGCACCCGGGCGTTGAGGTCCTGAAGGAGCAGATGCAGCAGGATCGGCCGGCATAACTGCCGCGCTATAGCCGCGTAATGCTGCAGCTGTATGGCGCCGTAAATGAGCGAGCGTTTGACAGAATCGTTGGCAGCCCCCCGAATGGCAGGCTGGCGACGGGATTCGCCATTGTTTTTCAGGAGTGAACTGGTCGCAACAGTGATCTGAAAAAGCAAAGGCCCCCAGGGCGGCAACCCTAGAGGCCTTTAAAATCGATAGAGAGCGTCCCGCCCCCGAACATGGTTGGACGCTCTCATGACACGCTGGCCGTGTCAAGCTGAGAACGTCGTTTTTGGCATCGATATGCTTTGCGCTGACGCGACCCCGATACGGGGGTCATCATGTTTGCAGAACGGCTATCCGCCGCCATAGATGGCGCGCGGACCCTGTCCCGTCTGGACAGGCTTTCTCACATCATCTGGCAGGGTTACGCCGCAGGCGCCGTCAGTGACGACGGGGCGCAATCGCTGGCCGAGCAACTGAGTGCCAGGAAGTCGAATGTCCGGGGAACTATCAAGCCCATCGGCATCCCGCCCGGCCGCCAGTCCATCTTCCCGGTCCGCAAGGCGCAGATCCCGACAGACAGAAGGGCGTCTATATCGCGCCGGCGAGCGCTGGCAGCCTCTGGGCCGCTTCCTCCGAGGCTCGCGGCGCGGTTCACAATCGGACAGCTCGCGGTTCTCCGTGTCTTGGGCGACGAGGTGCGCGACCGGGGCGCCTGCTTGATTACCATTGCCGAAATCGCGGCGCGCGCCGGCGTCTCCCGGAGCATGGTTCAGTCTGCCATTCGTCAGGCAGCTTCACTGGGGCTTGTTACGGTTCAGGAACGGCGGCGGCGGGGAGAAAGGAACCTGCCAAACGTTGTCCGCATTGTCAGCCGGGAATGGGTGGCGTGGATCAAGCGCGGCCCGAAATCGTCGCCGTTGTCCTTGCGTGCACAGCCTCAACCAGGAGGGTTCAAATTTTCGAACCCCACGGATACGACCAATAAAAAAGGCTCTTCGAACTTGGAGAAGGGTGATCGGTCGCGACCAAAATGGACATGGGATCGCACTAATTGAGCCTATGGCGGAACGGGCAGCACCATGGAACCAGAGTTGTGTAGCAGTGCGACGCTATAGCACTTGTTTCGCTAGCACATTACGCTTGCACTCATCGTTCATGGGAGGTATCACGCTAGCATGAACAGCAAGCACCGAAAGACGCTGGCGGCCATTTTCAAAGACCCGACTTCCGGGAGCATAGAATGGATCGCCATTGAGACGCTTCTCGTGGCTGCTGGATGCGAGGTGGTCGAAGGCTCCGGCTCTCGGGTCAAATTCGTGAAGGATGGCCATATCGCTGCCTTTCACCGTCCTCACCCGGACAAGGAAGCCAAACGTTATCAGGTGCGCGATGCACGCGACTATCTCAAGCTATTGGGGATCACACCATGAGCGCCATGACCTACAATGGGTATCAGGCTCGCATCGAGTTTGACCCGGATGACGAAATTTTCACCGGACGGATTGCCGGCATCAGCGATGTCGTGGGTTTCCATGCCGATACGGTAGAGAGCCTGAAGGCAGCTTTTCACGAGGCCGTGGACGATTATGTCGAAACCTGCGCAAAGGCAGGGAAAAGCCCTCAGAAGCCCTATTCAGGAAGGGTGATGTTCCGGATCTCTCCGGAGGTTCACGCCAGGGCGGCGATTGCCGCTGAACTGAGCGGGAAAAGCCTCAACGAATGGGCGGAACAGGCTCTGGCCGAAGCGGCTGGTAAGCGCGCGGCCTGAGGTGGCTGCTGATGGCGGGAACAGACGATTTCCGGAAGGGACAACGCTGATGAAAGACGCTGATTTTCAGGGTCTGGTCCAAGGTATGAAGGAGGCGCATGCTTATGCTCGCGGCGAGCGAGTTGACGACTTGTGCGTCCATATCCCCGAAGAAATTGACGTTGTCAGCGTCCGCCGGAAAACCAGCCTGTCGGAGGCCGAATTCTCCACCCACATTGGCATTTCAACCGTCACGCTCAGAAACTGGGAGCAGGGGCGCCAGAAGCCCGGAGGACCGGCCCGCGTGCTGCTGTCGCTGATCGACGCCAACCCCCGCGTTGTTCAAGAAACGTTGGCCAGGCGTGATTTTTTGACTTACCTCTCCGCTGATACCCAGGAGCAGAAGCGCTAGATAGGCTCCTGGACGAGCTCAGCAGCGTTAAGTATCGCTGGCGCGCGCTTCGGGACGCGCCCGAGCCAAAAAATGGCTCAGGTCGGAAGCAGGTTGCCTGGCTGTTCAGAAAATGGTGCCCCTACCATCACTTAGGCTTCCGGAACTCCCTTCCATCTGTCGGGTTCACCCGTAGAGGGAGTAGTGAAATGAAAGAGCATCAGCACGAGAAAATGAGTCCGGCCGAGGTTACCGACCGCGTCTGGGAACTGGCGAACGATATCAAGGTCTGCATGTTCACGACGTGGAACGGTAAGGAGCAGCGCAGCAGGCCTATGACCGCGAGAATGTACAGGGATGAGAACGCTGTTTATTTCCTGATGGATGTTAGCGGCGACCTAAACTGGGGCCAGAACAAGAGCTGCTCAAAATCGTACGCTAAGGTCGAACGGAGGATGAACCTT
>NZ_BNCG01000089.1 GCF_014656355.1 Camelimonas fluminis | reverse complement strand
ATGTGGACTCTGACTCCGTTAGTCTTGGTTCGAATCCAGGTTCCCCAGCCAACCGCTTTCAATATCTGATTATCGTGAAAAATCAGTCAGTTAGTTCAGGGGCAAAATTGCCTCGGTAGCCCATTGGTAGCCCAAAGCGGTAGGCCAATCCGGTAGCCCAAACAGCTTCCCCAGAATCAGCCGCTTCTCGTGTTCGTCAGCAGCCAGCCGCAGGGCAGATGCGTAGTCCGTAGGAATGGACTGCTGCGCACGCTTGCGAAGCTCTTCCTCCATCCGGTTGTACTCGTTCAGGTAGGCGAGCTTGAAAGCATCTGCCTTTGCCCCGGTGAAACCCATGACAAGGAACGTGAAGGCGTCCGCCCCGTATAGGGCTTAATGTGGTCTTTTTATTCAGGATGCCGCCCCCGTCCTGTCCGTTTGTATAGCGACTACACACGGGCCTTCGTCCGGCTCATGGTGTCCGCCTGACAAGGCAACGCCAGTCGGGACTGGGATGGAAGACAGGAAGGGGGAGGCAGCTTGGAGGGCTGGTCATGGTCGAGGGGATCAGACCTGCCAGCATGGTCCTGTTCAGGGGCCTCTTCAGTCACGGCTTGAAGCAGACACGTAAGGGCTGGCCTGCGGGGACACTGAAGTTTGGCTTAGGTGTAAGCCTTACTCCTATCCTCCTTCATGTCTTCATAAGGATGATATGATGAAGGATGAAACTGAAGAGGACACCTAAGGAACACCTAAGTGTAACACTTCAGTTGACACTTAAGTGGGTATCTCTCACCCTAATGTGGGCTTTTTATTCAGGTATTGAAATCATTGGTCTTTTTGTTTGTATAGTCGGACTATACAAATGCTGCGTCCTGCACAGCCCGACCACGCACAGGCCCCAGCTTCACCACTGGATGCTGAGGTCTTTCCGCCGCTCGGCTGTGGCGGTGATCTGGACTCGGCCAAGGTAGGCAAGGACAGACTGCCCGACGTGCTGGTGATGCGACCTGCGCCGCTCAAAGCTCCAGCCCACGCCCCGTCCCTTTGGCCAGCGGACGATGTGGATGGAGAACAGCGGGGTCGTGATGAAGAGGTCCATGGTCGCTCCTGTCTGATGGCGCATTGCGGTGGTGATTTGGTGCGGCCAAGGTAGGCAGGAAGCCCGTCATATCAAGCTAAATATTTGATCCCGTTACAGGAATCGTCCCGCTACAGGGGTCATCGGTCAAAGTCTGAGTCCTGCCATAGGGTTGTCCTACGGCCTGCGACAGGCTGTCCTGTGGATAGGGCTGTCGCAGGATGTGGGCGGGAGGGGCCTAAAATCCCCGAGGCTGGTTCTCGGGTGTCATCGTACCGGGAAGACGCTGAAGGCCGTTCCTGGTCGATACGGGTGACAGGGAAATGGCCATCCACCAGCGAAGGCGACTATGCGCCCATCTCGCCGGTTGCGACCTTCTCTTCGTCCTTGATGTAGGCCCCGTCCTTGCGGATGGTCGGGAGGACGACGCGAGTTACCCAGTCTTGGAACTCGCGGGCTTCGGGCACCGCAACTCATCATCCACGATAGTGCTGCAACTGACATCGAAAAATTGTTTAGTGAGAGCATCGTTGACCAACAGACAGACAAGATACAGATCGGCGAAGCCGAGGATGGCTTTCTCCTCACAGTTTGGTCGTTGAAATGCGCAAAGGCCATGCGTTTCGAGCCACCGGCTTACAATTTCGCCTTTATCTCGGGGGACAATAGGTCTGTTATTGACTACTCAATTGATGAACAACTTGGTTTGAAGTCACTCGATGGAGAGAATGTTTACATCGCATGTGCTTCCAGCGAATATCTAGATGCGAAAGTGAACAGCGAGCGCACGGCCTTCACGCTCGAACCGGCAGAAATTGACCAAATAAAACGCGGCGTGGCTGATGTGGCCCGGAAATTTCTCGCGAACTACATTAGCGAAGCCGTTGCAAGGAAGGTAAGTACGGCCAGAGAGGTAATTACAGAGAACCCGCAATTCCTCTATATGGCTGATGGTGTCGAGGAATTCGCTCGCACAATTCAGCCAAACGCGTTTGGCAAGGAGGAAATTTTTCTGGAGATGTCGCGCCAACGATGGCGTCGTCAAAAGAAATTTGGATCACTTGGGGCGTCGATTAAAGAAGGAAAGCTCGGGGAGACTCTAGCCGAAAAGATTGACGAATACTCTAACTATATAGCCGATGAAAAGCGTGGCGCACTTGCTGAATATGTTGTGCGAAGAAAGGCCGTTCTGGATGTCTTCGAGAAATTGCTCGAAAATATCAATCCAGAAAATGATACATACAGCAAAGAAGATGCGATACATCAGCTGTTTTGCCCCATGAGGATCGATTCTGCGGGCCTAACTATTGATGACCATAACCTATGGCTTCTCGATGATCGGCTGGCGTTTTTTAGTTATTTTGCGTCAGATCAACTTCTCTCACAGTATACAACTAAACCTGTAGCTGAGCGGCCCGATCTGGCCTTTTTTTATGACACCTGTGTTGCGTGGCGCGAGAGCGAGGCCACGGACACCATCGTTTTGGTGGAGTTCAAGCGTCCCATGCGCGAGGATTACAGCAAAGGAAAAGATCCAGTTCAGCAGGTGCTGGGCTACGTCAAGCGTCGCGGGTTTCTTGTTGTTGGCCAGCCATGCGTTGAATTTGGTGACAGCCCTGCGATAGTCGATGACCTGCCGGGGCTTCATGGTCCGCTCGGCCAGCCACACGTCCACCATGCTCAAAAGTGGAGTGGCTACACCTTTGGCCGCGTCAACGAAGGCCTTTGCCCGTTCATAGCCCTCCTGCGATTCGATCTGTTCGGCCCGTTCAGTCAGGAGGTGGGAGACAGCTTCGGCGTTGCTGTCGTCGCTTTCTGGCGGATCACGCCATTCCATGGCTTCATCCATGAGCGGGTCGCCTGTGGCGCTGGCCTTCTGCTTCAGCTTCCGTTCCGCCTCCGCAAGTTCAGCCTTCATCTGTGCGACAATCTTGAACTTGTCCCGATTGGCGGTGGTCAGGTTGTCGGTGTGAAGGGGGTGTATCAGATGGGCCTTGCCGACGATCTCCCGCAAGCGCTCAGGCACCTTCACCACAACCCGCCACTGGTTGCCGTGCTTCTTCAGGTGCGTCTTGTCAGCGGCCATGGGCTTGCATCCAATGCGCCACAGGCGCTAGCGGGAGTGGGTTCGATTCCTATTGGTAGCCCATTGGTAGCCCAATTTGGTAGCCCAAAACAACCGCTAAAAACCAATAAATATAAGCATTTCAGCGCTTATGTTTTAAGAAAGTGAGGGTCCAGGTTCCCCAGCCAACCGCTTTCTTCTGAAGATTCAGATTTTGCTTGGGTGGCGCGCTCATGTGGCGCTCGGCGCCTCGCCGCTTCGCAACCGGTTTCCAGGGCGCGGTCATGCTCCGGGCCCCTTCCCATGTTCTCAAAAATTGCGAACAGGTCGCCGATTTGCCGGCGTATGGCGGTTGCTCTGGCGATCAGAAGCGCACGTGGATTCATGTGACGTTGCGCGTATGTAATGATGCCATCGCCAGAATGATTTCTGACAAAATTGACCCAATTACATAGAGAAAATTCGCAAGAATACTTTTGCGAAACAAGCGATGCGGCGACCGTATCTGGCAAGCTGTATTAATGCGCCGGGACGCTTTCCAGATACGCCACCAGATTGGCAATATCGCTGTCGCTCCATAGTCCGTAAAATCTCATGGAATTGCCGGGAATCGTTTTTCGCGGGCTTGATGCGAACCTGGCGAGCAGGTCCGGCGTCCACATCGTTCCGGATTCGCCAGCCCTGGTCATCGCTTCAGAGTAAGAAAAGCCGGGAACCGACCCCACGCGGCGACCCACGACGCCCATCAGATGCGGACCCATGCGATTTGTCGGATGGGTGATGCTGTGGCACGGCGCGCATTTCGCGAAAACGACCTCTCCTGCGGCGATATCGCCCGAAAAGGCTGCGAAACCTGACGCCGGCAAGGCTGCGGCCGCAAGCGCCGCGCGAATTGCCAGGGCTCTGGTCCAGCAGAGCAGCATTCCGTTTCCTCTGGCCCGAGCCACCCACGGATGACGTTCGTCATGGGAGCGATTTGTCGCCACCTGCGCCATGCCTGCCTCTGGTCGCGCCCACCTGGCGCCGGCTGAAATTGAAATGGGGGAGACACCGCAAACCAGTCAGCCTGCAGCCAGCTATTTCATTCGGTCAGGCCGATTGTGTCCATTGCTGGATTCTGGTGATTTCATCTGAACTGGCGCACTAGAGCGGTTTTCGAACGTCTAGAATCATAAGAGGTTCCCCCTTCGCGAGATTTCTGA
>NZ_BNCG01000088.1 GCF_014656355.1 Camelimonas fluminis | reverse complement strand
CATGTCCCTTGTCAAACGACCGAACTCAAAATTCTGGTATGTCCAGTTCCAGATCAAAAATAAAACCATCGTCCGGTCCACCCGGACGGGCGACCGCAAGGTCGCCGAGAGGGTCGCTGCCAAAATCCGCAGTGAGGCGCATCTGGAAATCATAGAGGGGCGAAAGAAGCCGCTGACCGTCGAGGAAGCGCTTGATCGCTATATCAGCGCACGGGTGGGAACGCCCAATCACCGGAACCTGCTCGGCCATCGCCGCAGGATCCTGTGCGAGATACGCGGATCATTGCCCCTGACGTCCCTGACTTCCTCCGTTCTCGAGGATTTCAGGAGAAAACGGATCAGTCAGGGGATCTCGCCACAGACGGTCAAGCACGCCCTGAACTATCTGGTCGCTGCGATGAAGGCTGCCCGTAAAGATGGGTACGCATGTGCCGATCTTGATCCACCACAAATACGGATTTCCAACCGACGGTTGAGATACCTGTCACCTGAGGAGGAGCGTCGCCTGCTGTCCGAGCTTGACCCTGACCGTGAGTGCTCTGGCCTCGCAGCAAGGGAAGACCGGAACCCGGAACGTCAAAGGTGGATTCAGGACAACTACGACCTGATCGTCATGCTGCTTGATACTGGAGCCCGGTACGGGGAGATCGCCAACATGCACTGGCGTCAGGTCGATCTGGTCAATCGCAGCATCAACCTGTGGCGTCAGAAGGTCGGCAACGAGAGCGTCCTGTTCATGACGGATCGCGTCGTCACCATCCTGGCCCGGAGGGCATCAACGCGTGATGGCGACTTTGTCTTCCCGAACCGGAAGGGTGGGGCGCGGGGATATTCCAGTGTGGCGATCCGCAAGGCGTTCAGGAGGGCTGGTCTCCACGACTGCACGATCCATACATTGCGCCACACGCACGCGACCCGCCTGATCCAGAATGGGCTCAGTGTCTATGAGGTTCGGGAGGTCCTGGGTCACGCGGATATCAAGACGACGATGCGATATGCCCACCTTGAGAAGGCGACGGTGCTGAAGAAGGCGAGGGACGTCATTCAGCGGTTGAATGGTGGGTAGACAGCTGGCAGTGCTGATGGCTCAGCGCTCTAGCGGCTTGTTTCCGTTGGGTGTTCCCGGTTCATGGCATGAAGTGTGCAGATTTTTATTTTGCTCACAATATTGTTGTCGGGTCTAGTAATTCGGTTCGAAATTTTTGCAACTCAGGAAATTGTAATATTCTTCGATCGCAAATATATGTTAGATTTTTCATTAATTTATCTATATCTATTATTTCTAAATTACTTTCTATTGCCTCTTCAATTGAAGCTGATAGCGTACTTATTCTAATAAATATCTTGAAAATATAGAGGGCGTCTTCTTTGTTTACTTCTGCAGCGCGGGCGTACTCTAGTGAGGACAGCAGCTTTGCAATGATGTCTGCTAGATTGTCGTCGAGAGCCATTAAATTAACGAGCGCATTAAAAGCTGTATCTGGAAATCTGTAAGCGCCGCCCGGCTCGACAATATATGGGCTGAAGTCTCCCGTGCGGTGTTTTTGGCATGCGTTTGCGAACCGTGCCATAGCGTGGAGCTGAACCTGCACGAGGGCAGCTTTTCCAAGCCTTCTGGCAGAAATTAACTTGCTATGTTGTTTGAATGTTTCGCTTGCCCTGCGATTTTCCTCAATCGTGGCCGCTTGTCTTATCTGTGAGCGAGCCGACGCGACGGTGAGCAGTGCGGCAACTAGTGCGAAAATTCCCACAAGACCGCTTTGGTAGCGGTTGAGCCAATGATCTATACAATTTGCTGCGCCGAGTTTAGTGACTTCCAAGGCGCTGCAGGCTTCCGTTAGATGCGGCGCAAGCATGGTTACTAACACAGCACTTAGCAGGGCTGTTCCCCAAGCAAGGCCCGCCCAATCACCGCTGCGCATCGGTTGCCCCCCTCGGTTTGTTGGTGTTGCTCGCATCTCGACCGTTCTTGTGTGCTTTGGGGGCGATATATAACGTTTCTTGGCCGATATAAACCTTTTCTGGATTGACGTTTCGCGTCAGAAAACAACATTCCCTCTATGTAGTACGAGGGGGCATTGATGAGCGGGCTGGTTGCAAAAACGAAATTGACGTTCCGGGTTGAGCCGGAGGAGGAGGGTGGGGCGACGCAGACGGTCAGGATCGACCGGAGGCGGATGACGTCCCCCGAGAAGAAGAAGCGCGGCAAGCCACGCAAGAAGCCAGACCGGCGTCTGGTGATCGGCTTCGATACGGAATACCAGTCTGCCGATGCGGTCGATGTGACCGAGGTCCGCCGTGGCGAGGTCGAGGCGAAGAACCTCGTTCTCTCCTACCAGTACAGCACGAAGCTGGTCACGCGCTCAGGTGGCAGTGACGACAAGCAGGTATCGGGCATCATCATTCCCGATGATGGAAAACGGCTGTCCCTGCCGGATTTCATTGCGTTCGCCGTCGGAGCATGGCTCGACAAGTTTCCCGGTGAGAAAGCGCCGTATAGCATTTACCTCGTCGGGCACTTCAACCGGGCGGACCTGCCGGCGTTCGATGAGTTCCAGACGCTGTCCCGGTCGCACCTGTCCGCGATCCGCAACACGTTTATTTCGATGGGCAGCGCCATCAAGTTCCCGCTCGGGAAAAAGACCAGCGACCTGACGTTCCACGTCGAACTGCGGGACACCTACCTGCTGGCTCCGGGCAACGCCAAGGCGCTCAGTGAGCTGGGCGCTATCGTCGGGTTTGAGAAAATCCGCCTGCACGATGATGTGGCCGAGGAAATCCGCATCAAGTCCAACATGGCCGAGCTGCGGTCCTCCGACTGGCCGCTGTTCCGTGACTACGCGATCCGGGACGCGGAAATCTGCGTCAGCTATGCCGAGCGTGTCCTCCGGCAGCATGACGCCCTGTTCGACGCATTTGAGTTGCCGGTGACGCTGACGTCATTTGGCACCGTCCTTTCGATCATGGACTGGGAGAAATCAAAGGAAGATCGCTTGTCGATCCTTGGCAAGGAGCGCTTTGACAGGCCGCGCTACAACAAATCGCTTGGGTACGCGGTGAAAGAAGTTTCCGAAGTTTATATCGAGCGGGTGCAGTGGGCGATAGATTTTGTCACCGAAACGTATCATGGCGGCCGTAACGAGCAGTTCTGGTATGGCCCCGCTCCCGAGGGCAAGTGGCGGGACCTCGATCTGTCCTCCGCTTACACCACGGCCATGTCCCTGCTCCGGAAGGCGCGGTGGCGGGAGAGCCGGCAACTGGACAGCGTTGATGGCATCGGTCCGTTTGATCTCGCTTTTTGCTGCGTGGATTTTGAGTTCCCGGAGAGCGTCAGGTTTCCCACGCTGCCCGTGAGAACGGCGAACGGCATCATCTTCCCCCGGAAGGGCCGGTCGTACTGCGCTGCCCCCGAAGTCTGGTTGGCGAAGCAGCTGGGAGCCGAGCTCAAGCTGGACTACGGCGTCAGTGTTCCGGTTGAGGATGGGGCTCCCGTTTTCCGCAGCTTCATCATGGATTGCATCAAGCGCCGGAACGAGCACCCCAAGGGCACATTTGACAATCTGTTCTGGAAGGAGGTTGGCAACAGCACCTACGGGAAAACCGCGCAGGGGCTGCGCAAGAAGCGCGTCTACGACGTCCGCGATGATGATATGGTGGAGCTGCCAGAGAGCCGGATCACCCAGCCATTCTTTGCGTCGTTCATCACCTCATACACCCGGGCCGTGCTCGGTGAGATTCTGAACGCGTTTCCCGATGACGTTCATGTTTTCAGCGTGACGACGGACGGCTTCCTTGCAACGCCGACCGACGAACAGATCGAAGCCGCCATGACAGGCGATCTGGCCCAATCCTTCATGCAGGCCCGCAGGGACCTTGTGGGCGACGACAATGCCCTTGAGGTGAAGCACGCGATCGGACAACCGATCGGATGGCGGACGCGTGGGTCAGCAACGCTCAAGCCTGGTGACGACGAGGCGACCGGGATCGTTTTGCAGAAAGGCGGGATCAAGGTCGATGAACTGCTGCGGGGCAAGGCCGAGAATGATCACATCGTCCGCATGTTCCTGAACCGGGACGGCAAACAGGTCATCACCTACACGACCGGGATGGGGATCAAGGACATGCTGCGTTCGAACGCGGACTTCGTCAGCCGCGAGAACCAGAAACAGCTGCGGATGGAGTTCGACTGGAAGCGCAAGCCCGTCAACCCGCGTGATGTGACATTCCAGTTTGATGGCAAGGAGCACAGCCATCTCGCATTTGGGACCGCCCCGTTGGATACGGTGGATGAATTCGGCGATGTTCGCGAGGCGTGGAGCACCTATAACAAAAAGAGCCGCTTCTGCCTCAAGACGCTGGCGGACTACGAGCAGTTCGTAACCGCTGTCCTGCTCCCACCTTCTGCGTTGATTGCTGATGTAGGAAGATCGACT
>NZ_BNCG01000087.1 GCF_014656355.1 Camelimonas fluminis | reverse complement strand
GTTCGTCGGCCTGACCAACCTGGTCTGGTCGCCGGTCAAGGACCTCGATATCGGCGTTGAGGCGCTGTACCAGCGCCTCGACATCGCCAGGGGTCGCGTCTACGACGCCAACAAGGGCGGTGCCCTGACAGGCAAGACCACCACCTATGACGATAACTGGCTGACCCGCCTGCGTATCGACCGCACCTTCTGAGCCCGGTCCTCGGGCAGGCTTGCGTAATGCGGTTCGCGCTCCGTCGTTTCCTGGAGTGGGCGCCGCACTCTTTGCCTGATGTCAGGGGGAGGGCGCCAGGCCTGGCCAGCCGGCAAGCCGGTTGATCCAGGCGACGCGCCAGCCGCCTGACATCTGTTCGAGCAGCGTGACCGACAGTGGTTCAATGACGAGGCTGAGCGCTGTCGCCGGCCGCATGTCGAGCGCCACGGCGACGGCGGCCCGGATGGAGCCGGAATGGGTCACGACGATATGGTCGCCGTCAGCGAGGGATGCGAGAAAATCGCCGACCCGGGCGATCTGCTGGCTGAAACTTTCACCGCCTGGCGGAGCGTTGCTGGCGGCGTCGCGCCAGAACAGCACATAGGCGTCGCCCAGCTCCGCCGCCAGATCGGCGTGGCGGCGGCCGGTCCAGTCGCCAAAATTCTGCTCCGAGAGCCGGCGGTCAATGGCTGGCGCCAGTTCAAGCGCCGTCGCGGTCTGCCGCGTTCGCAACGCCGGGCTGCACCAGCTGGTCGCGGCGGCGGCCGACTGACGCAAGGCCGACCGCGTTGCTGCGACAAGCGCCCCGTCGCCAACATCCGCCGGCGCTTCCGGTCCGTGGATCACGCCCGCCGGGCCCGCCACGGGCGCGTGCCTGACCAGGAAAATCCGGCGCATTCCGTTCATGCGGCGGCCCCGGCCATGGCCGCGAACAGCAGCAGCAGGGCCATTTCGGCGACCTGTTCGGCGCAGCCAAGCACATCGCCGGTGTAGCCGCCGAGCTGGCGCATCGCCAGCCAGCGCACGGCAAGCGCGCTGACGATGGCCATGCCGACCGCTGCGACAAACCAGGTCTTCGGCAGGCAGACAGCGGCGATGACCAATGCTGCGATCGTGGCCGACACCACCACATGCAGTTCGGGTCGCCCGGCCGAGCTGGCAAGGCCATCCCTCCGCGCCTGGGGGGTCCAGCGGCTGATCGCCGCCGGCGACATGCGGCCGAGGGCGCCGCAGGCGGCGAGGGCGGGGATCGCCATCGGCAGGGGCAGCGCGGCCAGGGCCGTGACCCTGGCGATGGCGGAAAACACGAGAGCCAGGGCGCCGAAGGTTCCAATCCGGCTGTCGCGCATGATTTCCAGCCGGCGCTCCCGCGTGTAGCCGCCGAGGCCATCGGCCATATCGGCCAGACCGTCCTCATGCAGGGCCCCGGTCAGCATGGCGCTGGCGAGAAAAGCGATGGCCCCGGCGGCGGGCAGGGGCACGCCGGCGTTGGCAAGGCCCAGATAGACCAGACCGGTGGCGACACCGATCAGCGCGCCAATCGCCGGAAAAACCCGGAGGCAGCGGGCGATGTCCGGTTTGTCGACCGCGCCGGCGGGAATGCGGGTGAGGAAACCGGCGGCCACCTGGAAATCATCCCGCAGCTCCAGCAATATCGACCTCACCATGATCTCCTCCGGGTCATGCCGGCGTCCGTCGTCGCGGAGCCCTGCGGCAGGCCTCACCGCATATCGTTTACGCCCGTCCGGCGCCAGCGGTTGGTGACGCCCGGACGGCGCAAGGCATTTCGGGCCGGGACATGCGCCACGCTGGGTTGTGCGTTGCAGGTCGCGGATGCGCCCCCGCATCTTTGCGATCCGCCATGAAAGCGACAGGCGATGGACCTTGACGCCGATGCATGGCATTGCCGGAGCACAGTCTGGCGTTAACCCGGCGCAAGCTGGCGCCCGCGCGGGGGCGTTCGTTCCCGACTGGAATGTCTCCTGCAACGAGCGTCGGCCGCCCGGCCCGGCGCCTGCCCGCGGGAGGCAGGCGTTCAGGGGCAGGCAAGAGATCAGGCAAGAGATCAGGCAGGAGACCAGGTATGTCAGATGGCAGGACCGGCTGGCTGTTGCGGCCTGTTTCAGGCGCGGGGGGTATTTTTGCCCTGCTGGCCCTGGCCGCAGCGTTAACGCCGGGGCTCATTCCCCGAACCTGGATCACCCAGGGCGCGCTTTCCGGTTGCGCCGCCGCGTCCGGTTACGCTGTTGGCGCATTTCTGGGCTGGCTATGGCGGTTTCTGGAGCTGCCTGATCCGGAGCGCGTCTGGTTGCGACTGGCGCGCGTGGCGGCGCTGGCTGGCGGCGTGACCCTCGTAGGCTACGCCATGTGGTTTGCCCGCGCCTGGCAGGACGACGTGCGACAGCGCATGGGCATGGCGTTGACGGGGCGGTCTGACGCGCTGGAGGCGGCTTTGCTCGCCGTTCTGGTTTTTCTGCTGCTGCTGGCTCTCGGGCGATTGTTTCAACTGGTGCTGCGGCATGTGGCGCGGCGGTTTTCACGGGTGGTTCCGCCAAAGATCGCGGCCCTGCTCGGCAGTGTTTGCGCCGTGTTGCTGTTCTGGAGCGTGTTCAACGGCGTGCTGCTGCGGTTTGCGCTGCACGCGGCTGATTCATCCTACGCCGCCGTCGACGCCCTGATTCCAGCCGAGAGCGCTCCCCCGGACGATCCGCTGGTTCCGGGCAGCCGCGCCTCGCTGGTCCGCTGGGAAGATCTGGGCGCGGCCGGGCGCCGCTTCGTGGCCGGAGCGCCATCGCCGGAGGTCCTGTCCAGGTTCGCTCCGGGGCCGGCCGTCCGCCCCTTGCGGGTTTATGTGGGCCAGCGCGCCGCTGAAACGCCACGTGAACGCGCGGCGCTGGCGCTGGCCGAAATGAAGCGCGTCGGCGCGTTCGACCGCAAGGTTCTGGTCATCATCACGCCAACGGGCACCGGCTGGGTCGATCCTGGCGGCATCGATACGCTGGAATTCCTGCACGGCGGCGACGTCGCCAGCGTTGCGGCGCAATATTCCTATCTGGCGAGCTGGCTCTCGCTGCTGGTGGAGCCGGGCTATGGCGCGGACATGGCGCGGGCCCTGTTCCTGGAGGTCTATGGCTACTGGACAACGTTGCCAAAGGCCACGCGGCCGAAGCTCTATCTGCACGGGCTCAGCCTTGGCGCCATGAACGGCGAGCGCTCCGCTGAACTGTTCGAGGTTATCGGCGATCCCTACCAGGGGGCGATGTTCGCCGGTCCCCCGTTTCCAAGCCGCGTCTGGCGGACGATTACTGACAACCGCAACCCCGGTTCGCCCGAATGGTTGCCGCGCTTTCGCGATGGCGCGCATGTCCGCTTCACCGCCCAGCGCAACGCCCTGGAAGATCAGGGCGCCCCATGGGGACCGATGCGCACGGTCTATCTGCAATACGCCAGCGATCCGGTGACGTTCTTCAGCTTTTCATCCTTCTATCGCGAACCTGACTGGATGAAGCCGCCGCGTGGCCCGGACGTATCGCCGCTGCTGCGCTGGACGCCAGGCGTCACCTTTCTCCAGCTGGCGCTCGATATGGCGATGGCGACGACGACGCCCGCCGGCTACGGCCACGTCTACGCGGCGGGGGACTATCTGGACGCGTGGCTGGCGGTAAGCGCCCCGGAAGGCTGGACGCCGGAGCGCATCGCCAGGCTGAAGCAATATTTCGCCAGTAGCGACGAACAACCGGGCGTTTCGCCATGATCGGGCGTGATGCGCAGATACAGGCGCATCCGCCTGGCGGGCCCAATAGCCGCGCCGGCCTGATCTGGTTTCCGCGGGCGTCTCGCAGCGCGTAGACGTCAGCCGGCCGCCTCCGCTTCGCAAAGCGCCTTGAGCTGGTCGGCGACAATGCCCCAGCCTTCTTCAAAGCCCATGGCCTGGTGGCGACGCATTGCCTCTTCCGTCCAGTGTCGCGCGCGCGCCGTGTAAAGCGCTCCGTCCCCATCCGGCTCCACTTCGAAGAAGCCGACCATGAACGGCTCTTTCGGCGTGAAATCGCCTGAAAAGGCGTCCGTCACGACAAAACGGCAGCCCGGCTCCCAGGCGAGATAAACGCCCTCATTGCGGATTTCCTCGCCGTCCGGCCCATACATGACGCTGGTCTCGCGCCCGCCAGCGCGGGCATCGCGCGCCACCACCTCGTAACGCCAGGGTTTGGGGCAGAACCACTCGCTGGTGCGCTCAGTCATCGCCCGCCACACCAGTTCCGGCGGCGCCGCGATATGGCGGCTGACGCGTAATTCCCAGCCGTTCGTGCTGTCTGTCATGGTCCGTTTCCTGCCAGGGTGTTTTTAGGGGAGCACACGCTGCTCCGCCGCAAGTCCGGGTCGTGAAGAAAGTCGGGCCCGGTTCAGGGCGCGCCTTTCGCCTGTGCGCCGAGCGCAACCAGCGGCGCGAAGCCGCCATAGAGCGGTTTTCGAACGTCTAGAATCATAAGAGGTTCCCCCTTCGCGAGATTTCTGAT
>NZ_BNCG01000086.1 GCF_014656355.1 Camelimonas fluminis | reverse complement strand
GATGCGTGAGATCGAGATGCTGAAGCGGCAGGGAACATCCCAGGTGTTCATGAACGCAGGTGGTGGAGCTGCTGCTGTCGGTGGCAGCGACGCCGCGAACGCTCCTCCCCTCAAAAGCAGGGTGACCGCTGCGATCCTCGCCTTCCTGCTCGGTGGGCTCGGCTTCCACAAGTTCTATCTCGGACAGACCGGGATGGGTCTGCTGTACCTCGTCTTCTGCTGGACGTTCATTCCCGCCATCATCGGCTTCATCGAGGGGATCATCTACCTCACCTCATCGGACGCTACGTTCAAACGGAAATACGGCTGACCTGATGCGGATGATCTCCATCGCCGGACTGGCCCTGTCCGTCCTGACCTTCTCCCACCCGGTCATCGCCAGTGACCGGGTTCCCCTGCGTGACGGGTTCTATGCGGAGAATTCCGAAAAGTGCGCTGAGTTCAGGAAGGGGGAACTCGATCTTCCCCCGTGGCAGGTTGCGAAAGGGGGACGACAGTTTCAGGGACCGGAAATGGCGTGGGTCGTTGCGTCGGTCAAAACCGTCCTCCCCCCACACCGTCACCACGTCCAGTCGACCTGCCGGGAGTACGATACGATTTCCCACCAGTCGTTCATTCTCGACACCCCGACGCGGGAGCGGTTCTCTCTGGAGGGTGAGGATTGCATCTGGCGCCAGACCAGCCATGGACAACCGAGGGCATCCCGACCCACCCCGGGCAACAACCGCAAACTGTCCGACAGGGCGCTGGTCGACCAATGGGGCGACCTGAACGATGATTGTCGCGGTGGCAGCGGCGACGACCCCAAAGCGGATCAGGCGTGCGGTCGTCGCTCCGGCGTTGCGGACGAACTGCAGCGACGCGGTTTCTGCTACCGGACCGTGAAAGGCGGCCAGAACTGGGTTCGCTGCGACAAGTAAACCCTCCCTCCCCTGTGCACGACGACCCCTGACGTGAGTTGCCCGCGCAATGACCCTTGATCGACGTGGGCGAAACCGGGTACATGAAGGTCCCTGTCCCTGGCGATTTGCCGGCGGCGGGACGGGCGGGATCAGAACCCAACGGTTCCATCTCCGCTCTGCGGGCGTAGTTCAGTGGTAGAACGACAGCTTCCCAAAGACAGTCAGTTGCATATTCTTCCATAATTGTTTGCGGAAAACTTCCGGATTCATCACATCATAAATCCGGATTTCCACTTTTCCTGACGTCTGACCTTTCAGGTCCACACACCACACCAAAGCGAACTCAACATTGCGGATTGTCCCCGGAAGCTCCGCAATTCTCACACCACGTTCGACCCCATCAGCGGTGACAGTACCCGTACCATCTCTGGAAAACGCGATGGGAAATCCACCCCCGATCCCGTTGTCCCCTCACCTGATCGCCGTGACCCTCCGGGCTTCCAAGATCTGGAGGGGAACAACACATGTCGAGAAAACCGAAATCACCCGAACCCGTCGTCACTGACATGTCGATCGTCGAGAAGGCGGTCGCGGAAGCGCGGGAGATGATGTCGAACGGCAGCACCAAGATTGACGCCGCGATGGCAATGTACCGGCAGCTTGAAAGCCACCCTCAGGACGTTGTTGTCCGGGCGTTCATCGACGGCGCGGCGCTCACTGACAGGGGAGCGCTGACCTACTGGTATAACTGCCGGAGAAAGAGGAGCCGGGAGCGACCCGGTTCGTAAGACGGAGGTTGATCAAGTGAAGAAGAAAAATAATTTGCATAACCGCCCCAGATAGCAATCCGTAAATGTTCTATATGGGTGTAGGGCCATCAACATTTACGGATTGAGGGCGTCACCGTCGCTGTTCATCCTGCCGGCAATATAATTCGATCATGCTGTGTCGGCGTCAAGTTGGGTTGCGTCGTTGCCTTGAGAATTATATTTTCGGCAGGATGAACAACAGACCACTCCCTATATACAACGAAAACGTCTGACCAGTTTTTATAGCGCAGACCGCCCTCGCCCTGCGCCCAGACGCCCCAGTCTTCGTACATGGACCTCATTTCCATCGCTATCGCTGATGGACATGGCGTCTGGTTGCTGTGGCATGTTAAGGGACGTCGAAAGCCTTACTGCCTGCTCAATCGCGTCTTCAAGATTTGCAGCATCGAGCGTCTCTTGCCCGACCACAGCATGCGCCTTGTCCGTATCGCGAATCCGATAGAACTTGATGACGACCTTCATTGCCAGCTCCTGACGCCCAGATCGCAATCACCAGCGCGTTTTGCCCTTGGCGCGCTTCGTATTTATGTTTGCCGCACCCCCATCCTGACTGACAAACAGCCCGGCGGGCTGCGGAGCGGACTTCTCCTGCTTTGGTTTTTTAATCTCGCGATTGCCTCTCCGCTGTTCTTTAGCCATGACTACGAATCCTTTCAATCAAAGTCCGCCCCTTTGCCGCGCCAAGCGAAGCAACTGGCCTTATGTCGTCCTGGGTCACCATTCTTTCATAGCGCTCTACATCGCTGCTAATACGATACTGCGGAGACGACCCGCTTGGCGGAAAAATTCTAGTAATATGATAGACAACATCGGTTTCTTTAAACGCATTAAATAGCATAACCGACTGACCTATCGAGTATATATGAGACTCACGACCCGCCATCATTTGGCTCAAGGCGTCTCCGTGTTTTCTTTTAGATTTCATTTTAGCACGACCTTTGACAAAAAATGTGATTATATTTGAAACTTCCGGAGCAACGCAATGACCCCGAAATTTATCTCGCCATTTTGACTTGACGATAAAAAAGCCCCGCAGAGCGGGGCAGCCGATTGCGCCTCAACCGTCAACTCTAGAGGCATCGCTACAAAAAGCGGGGTTTGGCGGCTCCAACGTCGACCAGCGCATCATCCGGGCTCTTCGCGCCTTGGCATGATTGGCCAGAAGCGTTACGTGGAGCATCGGCGTCTGATCCGGCTCCGACAGATCGACTGCTGGCGTCGCCGTGCTGCGGCCCAATGTATTCTTGGTCATCTGGCACACCCTTGCTCGCTATAAAAACATAAGCCCCTTCTAAAGGCAGATGACGCACCCTCTGCTGGGCGTCCAATCACGCCCGCCCTCCCGCTTCCCCGGGGCCTCCCGGCTGGGTGGGATCGACCTCCGGGAGTGTTTCCACTGCATTTAGCGGCTGGCTGTCTTGGGTGGCCATGCTTCCCTCCACGGGGCAGGCTATCGGGCCGCAGCGCAGGATAGGGCTGCACGGCCAGAGTGGCCCGGCAAGGCCACCCCTCTCTCTGCGGCACGAATGCGGTTTATCCGTGTCCGGATATTGAAACCCCAGCCAGCCAGACAATCTGCCGAAAAAAAGGCGCTTACATGCAATAATTTTCAATGCTCCCTTGCAAAAGACACAATTGTCATATAGTAAATTCTCCATCGAACTTGTTGACGAACTTTGTTTTTGCGCGCTAGCGCAGTTACGACTTCTTCCCTCAAATTCGTGTTCATAGGGTCTGGCACATTGCCGGATGCTGAAATTCTGTGTCGATTTGAAAGGAAGTCGTCATGAATACCGGAACCGTAAAATTTTTTAACGCCAACAAGGGCTTTGGCTTTATCCAGCCGGACGACGGTAACTCCGATGTGTTTGTGCACATCTCCGCCGTAGAGCGTTCGGGCATGTCGTCCCTCTTCGATGGCCAGAAGGTGTCGTTCGACATCGTCATGGACCAGCGCAAGGGCAAGGTTGCAGCTGAGAACCTGAAGGCCGCCTGAACTGGCGCGCGCCTGAAATCAGCCCGTCTGAGCAAATTATGGGTCAGGCTATCCAGCCTGGCCCTTTTTCATATTCAGAAAGCGCGACCTCCCGAGCCCGGGAAAATCATTCCGGAAGCCTTAGCCGATCCACAGCCAAGCGGATGCTCGCGCCCTAAAGAGCAAAAAATGGAGTTCTGATTTGCATAGCACTGGACATGTTGAGTTTTCCGACCGCCGCAAAGCCGCTGCAGCCGCAAAGACGGCTTCAGTCCAAGCCTATCGGGCTGCCCGGACAGCATCGGCTCCACAGCGGGAGGCAAACCAACTTGAACGCGCTGCAGTTGCCAAAGCTCGCGAAATACGCCGTGCGCAGCGGGAACATGCAAAACTTGAGGAGCGCGCCCGGCTCGACACTGAGAGCGCAGCGCGCGAAGCACAGAAAGCTGCGCTCGAAGCGGTTGAACTGGATGCCCGCGCAAAAGCGAACGCCGCTGAAGAAGCTGCCCAAAAAGCCAAACGTGACCTGCGTTACGCCAGCCGAAAAGCTCGGAGCAATTGATCGGGCTTTGAAAGCATGGGCAGCTAAAGCAGATTTCAGCACAACGGGCGCGTCGTACCCGCAAAGAAACAGGACCACCTCGCGAGGTGGTTCTGGAATATCCATAAAAAATTAAGCCTTTACGTCGCTGATACAACAGCTTCAAAGGCTGTCAGCCCGCGCCGTCAACAGGCATTCTCGTCTCAGCCCCCCTGAAACTGCCTCCTCGTGTTCGAAAAACACATCAACCTCAAGCTCGGGGAAATGCTCCGCCTTCAGTTTCGCAAGCGCCGCCCACACCCGCCCGGTGTCCAACGTCACTCCGGGCTCGAAAGGCTTTGCCTTAGAGCGTTTTTCGATCATTCCGGCTCATATCCGCATGAAACGAAGTAGTTCTCACA
>NZ_BNCG01000085.1 GCF_014656355.1 Camelimonas fluminis | reverse complement strand
GAGGCCCGCACTCCGCTAATTTACGCCGCGATCTGCGCAAAATGTTCTGACGACGTACAGACTGGCGCATTGGCGTCGCCACCCTGCAGGGTTATCGAGTTCTTTTTCGTGCCGTTGCCATCCGTATCGTACATCACCGCGTTCTGGCCGAGGACGCCGACGTTGCTGCCAAGCGTCTCCAGCGCCTGGTTGGTCGCGTAAAGCTGCGAACCATTGATCACGTCCGTCGAGGTGGCGGTCACCCGGCCAGCCGCAACATTTGTCACTGTCCGCTCAGCCCCTTCGCTGCCGAACGAAACGGTCGCCGTCGCGTTTCCGGCGACGTCATAGGTCTTCCCGTTGACGGTCATGGTGCTGGTTTGCACGGCAGCCTGGGTGGTCGCTCCGGCGCCAATGGCGACATCACCCGCATTGGCCGCTGTGGCGTTGGCGCCCAGCGCAATGGAACTGTCGCCCTGCGCACGGGCGTTCATACCCGTCGCAATGCTGGCCGCGCCCGTTGCAACAGCCTGGGGGCCGATCGCGGTGCTGTTGTCTCCAACCGCCTGGCTATCAGCAGCCTGGGAGTTGGTGTGGAAATACTTGATGCCGCCGCCGTTGACCTGCTGGCCGATCGTCGTCAGCTGGCTATCGACGGCCGCGAAGCTGTCAAAGACCGTACCATAGCTCTGTCCCTGAATAACATAGGTCGGACCATTGACGACGCCATTGGTGCCAACCGTCGCGCCACCGCCAAGGTGGTTGGCGATCGACTGCGTCACGCCATACAGCTGCGAACCGTTGATGGCCTCCGCAGATGTGTCGTTGACGTCGCCGCCGGCAAGGTTAGACAGCTTCTGCGCCGCGCCAGGAGCAGCCGCCGAGCCGCCTGCAGCTGTCAGCACCGTCACATTGGGCGTTGTCGTGCGCTGGATAATTCCAATCGTGCCGTTGGAAACGCCGTTGCCCAGCATCTCCACCGCCTGATTAGTCGCGTAGAGCTGGCCTCCATTCACCGCATCCGTCGACCCCGCCGATGAAATGTCCCCGGCGGCGACATTCGTCACCTTGAGGTTTCCGGCGTCAATGCCTGTCGTCAGGATGCTCGGCCCGCCAGTGATCGTCAGACCATTGGTTGTCAGTTGGGCGTTGCCGGCCGTGACACTCGTCACATTCAGATCGTCGGCAGTCGCAATCGTTACATCACCGCCACTGCGTGTCACCCTGATGTTCTGGCCGTCGAGGAACTGCACCTTGTCGCCCGGTTTCACCGCGGTAATAGCGTCGCCATTGGCCTGCAGATCCCAGCCGCGGTTGGCCGCCTGGCCAATCTCTATCAGGCTCGTGTTGACAGCTCCAAAAGCCGACGCAACCGTCGTGTACGGATTGCCCTGAACCTCATAGGTCGGGCCATTGATAGCGCCATTGGCGCCAACCGTCGCGCCGCCGCCAATGTGATTAGCGATCGACTGCGACACCCCGTACAGTTGCGAACCATTGATGGCGTCTGTGGAGGCATTGCTGACAACGCCGTCGCCGAGGTTGGTCAGCTTCTGCGCCGCGCCAGGAGCCGCGGCCGAACCACCGGCCGCCGTCAACACCGTCACATTTGGCGTTGCGGATCGCTGCACGACGCCAATCGTGCCATCGACAACCCCATTATTCAGATTGGTGACGCGCGTGTTCACCGCCGTCACCGCTTCGTTCGTGCGGAACAGCTGGGAGCCGTTCACTGCGTCCGTGCTGGAGGCCGAGAGTTGTCCCGCCGCAACGTTGACCAGCTGCCTTTCTGACCCGGTGTTTCCGATGCTGAAAACGCTTCCTGGGGAGGCTCCTGCAAAGCTGTAATCCTGGCCATTGATATTGACGCTGCCAACAGCCACAGCCGCCTTTGTGCGCGCGCCGCTACCAATTGCAACCGCGTCCGCATGCGTGGACTGGGCGTCGTAGCCCACAGCCAGCGCCCGCGCCTGACTTGCCATCGTGCCTTGGGAGCCAACAGCAACTGCATAGTCAGCCGACGCTGTGGTTGCGGAGCCAAGCGCTGCGGAATACCGGCCGCTTGCCGTGGTGTGGGAACCAATTGCTGCGGACCGGAGCCCACTTGCCTCGACCACGTCGCCGAACGCCGCAGAGTGCCCGCCACTTGCGACCGCCCCCACACCCACCGCCACGTCGCGGTCCTGCGATGTGCTCGAGCCGCTGCCCGCGCTATACTGCTGAGCCATGGCGGGCAGAGCGGTCGTCAGCCCAGCCATCGTGATAGCACCCGCAACGCCCAGCGCGCCGAGACCGAGGTTTTTCCGCCGCACACTCATTACCAAGCTGGAGAGACGAAGGATCGACATTAATCGCCTGCGCGTTCCCCATGATTCGTCGCCATTGGCCGACCAATCCACGAAGAATCGACGATGCACCACCCGGGCTGCACTCTTAAAATCGGACATTAGACCCCCAACAGTGCCATTTGAAACACATAAATATTGGCGGTTGTTATAGATTTATCGCAGGATATTGAATGGCGTTGCGTCTCATTTAAATCGTGAATTTGTCTCCTCGCTGTTGAGGGCGCGGACTTCTGCGTATGGTCCGGTATGCGTCATCACGAGAGCCAGAGTTCCAAGGTGACTGCACAGCGGACCATATGCGGGCTGCTTGCGGAACATCCGAGGTTGGATCCTCGAACGGCGCGAGTAGCCGGTTCCGGAAAGTCACAGGCGAAGCCAAGTTGGCCTCGCTCCTCGTGGATATTGCGCCTAACAATCTGTGGGCTGACCGGCTGAGAGACCGTGGAGAGGTGGGGATGACTGCTGGGCTAAGGTTATCGACAGACATGGTGACGTCCGATATCCGGGACGACTGGTGGCAGGTGTCGGACGTCGTTTATGACGTCACGCCAGTTGACGATGGCCTACACCAAGGATTACAGGGCTCCGTGTGGTCGCGCCCACTTGGACAGCTGATCTTTGGATCGACGACATTCAATTCACAGTACGCCCACCGGAACTGGCAAATGATCCGTCGGGATGGCTTGGACCTTTACATAGTCCAAGCGGTTCTTCCTGGTGGGAACGTCGCAGATTTCGGCTGTATTAATACAAAAATACCGGAGACTTTTTTTCTAGATTTCACTCAGCCTATTTCAAGCCTAAAGGACGCTGGCGCTCGCGTTGCAATTGTCTTCCCTCACGCCCATTTCAAGAATTTGCTAAAGACGCATAATCTACACGGATTGGTTCTTCGTTCCAATCGGGTGATCACCAAATTGCTTTTTCAGTATATGGTTGGGATTAACTCTTACATGGACGGAGTTAGCGAGATTGAGGCATTATCCATGCAGCAGTCGCTTCCCATCTCCGCGGCAATCGAAGCATCCAACGGGCACAGCGCCTCTGCGGTTCTCTACGAGCCTCACGTTAAGGACCCGTGTGGGTGAGTTCATTGACCAGAATTTACTAAATCCGGCTCTCGGGCCAGAACTCATCGCTCAAGAGTGTGGTGTCTCACGTGCCCACCTCTATCGGTCCTTTAGTCTAGATGGTGGGGTCACGAAGCTCATCAGGGACAGGCATCTTGATGTAGCCCACCAAGAACTGACACGAACGAACGGCACCAAGCGTTCGATCACCGAAATTGTCTATGCGTGCGGTTTTTCGGATACTTCCGTATTTTTGAGAAATTTCAAGAATCGTTTTGGCATGATACCTAGCCAATTTCGAAAAATTCGCGTGCCTTTGCGTGAGCGCAACACAAACGTCTTGAAATTGCACAACCATCTTACTGATATCTGCGCACGATATACATTCAGTTTGTAACGGCCTCAGAGCCTGTTTGAGAAAGGGTTGAGGCGATTTCGGCGGTGTGATTCAAGCTTGGGATGTGGACCCGAGCAAGCCGTGGCCGGATGTCGTGCATGACCTCAACAGCGCACAGTGTGATGCCTTGGCGCGACGCCATCTTGTGAAACGGCCAAGCCTCGGTCTCTCCGAGAACTGAAGGCACCGCCGCCATTCGCCTGCATGAGTGGGCGATGTCATCGTCATATGAGGCCGGGCTTCAATGGTGCCCAGATCTCCTTACATGCACACAGGGAGACGTTGCCCTTGTCTTGTCCGCCGAGGTTGCGTCGTCGCAAGCGTTGTCTCCGCCAGAGCCCATCCGCAGTAAGGAAAGTCGCGGAACCCCTTTCCCTTCAGGAATTTACATGCCGAACCGGTATTTATGTTGGAAATTCGGGAAGAAGCAACACAATTGACAGCAGGCTAAGACACTGAAACCAATCGAGGCCATTTTGTGGGGAAAGGTCCATTATGGTCGCGGATGCGCTCACACGAAACAGCTTGCCGGACGAACCACTTAGCTACCTCGTGGATGATGGCGAGGACTTTCGGGAAGAGATCGTATTCGGTCCCGCCGCTTTCGGCCTGAACGTGCGGGGGGTTGAAAGCGCCGCAGCCCTTTACAGGGCCTATGCCGCCAAGCCTTCCAAAATCGTCATTCTTGACATCGGGCTGGATGGAGAGGACGGCCTGTCCATAGCTTCTCATCTGCGGGCTTCCGGGGATGTGCGGATCATCATGGCGACCGGTCGGGGCTCGGTCGAGGACCGGATCAGCGGACTCATAAATGGCGCAGACGCCTATCTCGTAAAGCCTGTTGACGTTCGGGAGTTGGCCGCGACTGTGGAAGCCGTCGGCGCGCGCCTTGCTATGGGAAGCAGGCCGCTGCGCCCTTCGCCAGATTGGGATCTGGTCGAAGGCGGGTGGGTGCTCATGAATGCAGTTGGCCAACGCCTCCGCTTAACCACAACGGAAAAGCGATTACTAGAGCGGTTTTCGAACGTCTAGAATCATAAGAGGTTCCCCCTTCGCGAGATTTCTGA
>NZ_BNCG01000084.1 GCF_014656355.1 Camelimonas fluminis | reverse complement strand
ATCAGAAATCTGGCGAAGGGGGAACCTCTTATGATTCTAGACGTTCGAAAACCGCTCTAGGCATCGAAGCGCTGATAGTTGCGGGTTCCCTCGATCCATACATCACCGGCGCGCAAACGATCACGCAAGGTTGCCATGATCGCAATTTCATAACGTCGGCGGTCGATACGGCCGCTTTCGGTGATGAGACGCTTCCACTGCCGATTGGGGAATGGCAGTGGAACGCCATCGGGAAGGTCGCGCGACTTTCGTGTGTTCGCATCGCGAATGACATCGATGGCTTTGATCAGTGCCGTCCCTGTTCCAGACGCCTTGAAGGTGAAGGCGTCCAGAAATGCCGGGCTGAAACGCCGTAGCGTGGCGTAACGCTCGGTTGCCGTTACCAGTGCGTCCTCGCCGGCAAGATCAGCAAGGGCATCTACTTGGGCCTTTGCCGCAACAAGCCGGTGCCAGCCCACCGCTTCGTCAATCAATTCGAGCGGATCGCCGCCATTCTGGACAGCCTCATCAAGTGCTGTAATCGTGGCGCCAAACAGCCGCATGAGTTGCCCCACCGACTGAATACTATCTTGGTAGCGACGCTCGCGCCCACGCCGCGCGCGCGTGAACATGCCGCCGATAAGTCGGTCAAACATTTGGATCGCGGCATCGGCAAGTCTGGCCTCAAGGTCGATCACTGCGGCCGTCAACGTCGCCCGCCTGCGATTGACGCTGTAATCCGAAAGCAGGAATGCCGGTGCCACGCCGCCCTCGCGGACAAATTGGGCAAAGCGGAATTCCGGAATGGCGCCCCCAACTACCGGGTGGATACCTATGCCGCGAACATAGGGCAGGCGCTCAAGCAAGCCATTGATATTGGCCGCAGTCGGGGCTTCTTCGAAATTACGCAACCACGCCAGCGGTGTCATGCCGAAATCCGGGTTGTTGATTACGAGTTCGTCTAGCCGTGTCAGTTCAGCAGAGCTGAGGCCTTCGACGATTGCGGCTGCGGCAGCTTTGCGTGCGCGTGCCCGGCCAGCAAGACCGGCGCGTTCCAGTGTGTCGCCTGACGGAAGAATGAACCGCTCACCCTTCAGGCCAACCATGAGGGCGCGAACAATCGGTTCACCTCTGTCTGTATACTCGGCGGCTTGCGCGGCAAGATTCAGGGCAAGTGCCAGGTCGCCGCGTCGAAACGGGCGTATGCCAAGATAACGCGCCACGAGATCGGCATGATCGGTACGGGTTTGCGCGCGCTGACCATATGCAGAGAAGGAGGAAGGATCGACGAATAACTGTGCCGCGAGGTACTGAAGAATGACGTCGGGAAGCCCGATCTCGGGTTGCAGACCAAAGCCGGGATGTCGCATCAAAGCGATTTGTGCAGCCAGACCGAGGCGATTTGCTGGACCATAGCGGCGCCCAACCAATTCAACATCTTCCGCAGAAAGGGTATAATGCCCAATGATCGCGGTTTCTTGGACAGGAGGATCGAACAGGCGCCGGCGCTCGTCTCCGGTCAGAAGTCGGCGTCGTGCCATTTTGCTCTCCCGCTGAGGCGAATAACAAAATTGACACCAAAGCGGCTTGCACTGGAGGGAGGCCATTCGTTGCCGGTTGATCCCCGAGCAATCACCCGGCGCAGCAAGACAGTTTGGCGACATCCTTATCAAACGTTTGGGCCGCCAGTTTGAGGCCTTCCACAGTGGTCAGGTAAGGAAATATCGTTGCACCCAATTCCAGGGTGGTCATGCCGTGTTTGATCGCCAGCACCAGTGTCTGGATCGAATCCGCGCCTTCGGGTGCCATGATCTGGCCGCCCAGCAAACGGTCGTTCGCCTTGTCGGCAATCAGTTTGATGAGACCCCGCGTATCGCGTGCTGCCAGTGCCCTTGGCACAGCATCGAGCGGGAGCAGCGAAACCTTGATGTCCAGGCCTTGCGCCCGTGCTGTCGTTTCAGTGAGGCCGGCGCTGGCGACTTGCGGGTCGGTGAAGACGACGGATGGCATGGAGGAATTGTCGTAGCGGTATTGGTTGCCCGTCACCGCGTTGCGCGCGGCCAGTTTTGCGCCATAGGCGGCCATGTAGACGAACTGGTCCCGTCCCGTTACATCGCCCGCCGCGTAAATGCCTGGAACCGACGTTTCGAGGTGGTCATCGACGACGATTCCACCATTACGGGCAAGCACTATGCCGCGCTCCTCCAGCCCAAGCCCGTCGCTATTGGGTCGGCGTCCGGTGGCGATGAGCACCTGTTCCGCCGCGACGGTGTCACAATGCCCCTCGCAGGTCAATTCGACCCCGCTCTGTGTTTGGGCGATACGCTGATAGCCGACACCTGCGCAAACCCGCACGCCCTCGGCTTCCAAATAGTTTTTCAGCGCGGCACTCACTTCCGGGTCCATTTCGGGGAGCAGGCGGCTTCGGCAGCAGATGGTGACATCAACGCCCAGACGCGAAAACATCTGTCCCAGTTCTACCCCGATCACCCCGCCACCGATCACCAGCAGCGATTTGGGCAAGCGATCCAGCGCCAGCGCCGATGTGCTGGTTAGGTAGGGCACGCTGTCCATCCCCGGAATCGGCGGCACGGCGGCGTGCGCACCCATCGCCAATATGACCTTGCCGACCTTCATGGGCGCATCGCCGACAATCAGCGCACCATCGGCAAAGCGTGCCTTGCCCTCGATATAGCTCACACCGTCATAGGCGGGCAGCAGATCGACATATTTTTTTTGGCGCAGCGTCGTGACAAGATCGTCCTTCGACGCCGCCAATACGGACCAGTCATCCATCTGGACAGCGCCCCCAAGGCCGGGAAAGCGCGCGGCGGCAAGCCCACCATGCACCGCTTCGGCGGCGCGGATCAGCGTCTTGGAAGGAACGCAGCCAACATTGACACAGGTGCCGCCAATCGTGCCGTGACCGACGAGCGCCACTTTCGCGCCCAGATCGGCAGCGGCGATCGCGGCGGAGAACCCGGCAGAACCCGCGCCGATGACGGCCACGTCAAATCCTTCCTGCCCGGGGCGGTTGCAACAGTCGTTCATTGCTTATCGCTTTCTTGAGGCGCTGGCGGCGCCCGGCTCAGTTTTGAATAGCGCGCGCCGGATAACCCGCGTTGGTTGATGCAGCGGCAATCGCAGCAGCATTGGTGCGGCGCGGGTTATAGGTTGCGCGCGCGGTCTTGGCTGCGAAATCGACCGTGACCGCCGTTACCCCGGCGACGCCTTCCATCGCCTTCTTCACGGTGATCGGGCAGGTGGCGCAGGTCATGTTCTCTATGGCAAAGGTGGTTTGCTTCTGAGCGGTTGCGGTAGCCGCGGGGCGATCTTGCGCCGTGCCACTAACTGCATAGGCGACCCCGCCGCCAGCCATAGCCAGCACGGCCATAGCGATACATACTGTCTTTTTCATGGGTATTTCCTTTCAATAGAACCAGGGTGCCCACCAGTCGATGGTGAGCGCCAGGATGGCGACGGCAAGGCCCAGCCACAGCACCGCCTTGGTGGTCCAAGCCGATTGTGGACGAGCGCAGTAGGAACCGTCTTCACAGGGCGGTTTCGGCTTGAAATAGACATGCCAGAAGCCGTAGCCGAGCAGCGCGAGCGTTACGCCTGCGACATAGGGCTTGTAAGGTTCGAGCGCCGTCAGGTTGGCGATCCACGCGCCGGAAATTCCGAGCATAACCAACAGTAGCGGGACGACGCAGCAAGCCGAGGCGAGCCCCGCGCCGATCAATGCGCCCGCCGCAACCCAGTTTGCCTGCTTCGGCTCGTGGTTTTCGGTGAGGGCTGGCTGTCCCGCTTCCGGCGTTGAGACCATGGCTTGAATCCCTTGTTCCAACTGAGTGATTCGCAGTGTAGGCTCTGTAGCCACTACAGACTCAAGAGGTATTTTCATGGAGCAACAGGTCGGCATCTTGCGTGCCCAGCTTGCCCGGAAAACAGGCTGCAATCTCGAAACCATCCGCTATTACGAGAAGGTGGGATTGCTGCCGGGGCCGCCTCGCAGTTCCAACGGCTACCGCGTCTATTCGCCGGAACTGGTGCAAAGGTTGCAGTTCATCCTGCGCGCGCGCGACCTTGGCTATGCAATGGATGAGATACGGTCATTGTTGTCGCTCACCGATACCGGTGCACAAACCTGCGCGGAGGTTATGGCGAGAACCGAACTCCACCTTGAAGATGTCCGCCGCCGCATTGCAGATTTGCAGAAGATAGAGGTGACGCTGGCGACCACGTTAGCCAGATGCACTGGAGATGACGTTGCCGAATGTCCCATCCTGGAAGCACTCCAGTTTTTACCCCATCAAGGCAATTGACGCCATCTTTGAGGGATTTGATTTTGTGATGTCAGCTTGGAGTATAGCCTAACCGGACGTCAGGGCGCTACCGCGGTTTCTGTCAGATTAGGGTACTAAACGGAATTTGTTGACGAATGTCGTTGCGTATCATAGATTTCAACCTGACATTTTGATGGAGAGAGTGCGCAGTGAAGGGGCAACGGATCGGCTATGTCCGGGTCAGCACGTTCGATCAGAATGTGGATCGCCAATTGGAAGGTCAGTCGCTCGATCGGACCGTCAACCGCCCCCAGCTTGAGGCTCTGCTCACTTTCGCCCGCGAAGGCGATACCGTCGTCGTCCACAGCATGGATCGGTTGGCCCGCAATCTGGATGACCTGCGCAAGCTGGTCCAGGGCCTCACCAAGCGAGGTATCCGGATCGAGTTTGAGAAGGAAAGCCTGTCCTTCTCGGGGACGGCAACGCGAAGGCATTGCGATCGCTCGGCAGCGCGGCGCCTATCGGGGGCGGAAACGGTCGCTCTCGGATGAGATGATTGCCGATCTGCACCGCCGCGTTGCCGCCGGTGAACGCAAGGCGACCATCGCGCGCGACATGGGCATCAGCCGCGAAACCCTCTACCAGTACCTTCGCGCCGCTGCCTGACACCAATGTTCACATTATGTCCGGAAAATCGTTGTTCAGCGTACAAAGCTTGAGGTGACGCCTTGCTGATGAGAGCGGGAAGGCGCGCGCCATCATGGGCGTTGGCCGCGCTGGCGTCC
>NZ_BNCG01000083.1 GCF_014656355.1 Camelimonas fluminis | reverse complement strand
AAGGGTCTGGCTGAAACAGCGGGTGAACCCCGCCGCCGATGGGTGCCTTATAGGACCCACCGTCCCCACATGTCAACGCCCATTCATCCAGTCGTCACAACATCGCCCCCCACCCTGTGGACGTAACAGATGTAACCGTTCGCATGTCGTTATACGGCATGGATATTTTCGACAGACCCAGCAAAATCCGGCGGGGAAAGGTTCCTCCATCCGGCCCCCTCCCCTGTCGCGATCAGCCTCTTGCGTCAGGCCACCAACGCGTAGCGGGCGACGGAAAATGTCTGTCTCAGACCTGCCCGTCCACGTCGGGGCTCAACAGCTGCCCGTCCAGGCCGCCAGCGGCTGACCATAAGGCGCTTGCCTGACCGCGTCGTTATAAGGCTCAATGGCGACAGGCCGGACAGCGCAAACTATCTGCTTGCCCGCATGGGCTGAACGGCCGCGTCAGGAGACCCGTGCGCCGAATGCGCTGGCCGGGGATTGGACTGGTTGAAGGCGATGTCAGCCTGGACAGCGGGCGGTCGCTGCGATCGCAACCCGCCAGACCTGCCATATTCCAGACCGAAGGCGTAAAGCTTGCGCATCTCTTCGGTGTCGAACGCCATGGTCCCGGAATTATCAACTTCAGGAGGGATGGCCGTCAGATTGAAGGCAAGACCGTTCTTCCGCGCGAAATGGTAGGTCGCATTAAGAGTGGAGCGCGAACCGGAGGCGATCATGGTCGAGAGGGAACGGCCAACAATGTCAGCCGTTTTGTTTTGCACCACCTCGAACGAGGGATCGAGCTTGCCGTTATTGAGAATGTAGATCCCTCCGCCCTGTTGCAGGGCCACCCTGGGCTGCACGAACATCATGTGCCCCGGCAGGATGAAGACATTGGACACCACGCCGCCGTCTACATGCATTTCCCTGAACGCCTTGCCGCCACCAGTGACCGATATCATCGTTGGGGTGAAAATCCCGGGGATGCTTGAAGAAGCGGTCATGACGCGCCGGAACAGTTCTTCGGAGCCCGGCGCGCCGCTTGCCGCGATGGCGCCCATGTTCCAGACGACCGGGCGCTGGGCGTCGAGGTTTGTCGTCTGGATCAGCAGGCGCCGTCCCTTGCGGTGCTCCTCCGCAATCGCAGCAATGACCTCGTGGGTCACGAACTGCCTTGCGAGCCGCAGCAAACGATCGCTGTCAAAGACGCCTGACCCGAACACCGCGCTGACAGGATCAGGATTGTCGACCAGCGTAATGCCATAGCCGTCGGTGTACATCGCCTTCAGGACGTCGTCATAGGCGGGCCCCAGGAATGCGAAAGGCGCGATCAGCGCGCCCGTGCTGACTCCCGAGACAATGGTGAACCGGGGGCGTGATCCACTCTCGGTCCAGCCCTTGAGCACGCCTACCCCAAAGGCGCCGTCTCCGCCGCCGCCTGACAGGGCAAGGTAGCGGATCGGTCCACGGACATCGTGCGCATAGCGCGCCGCGGCGGTGGACGCCGCATCCGCGTCAGCCCAGAAGCGGGCGTCAGGGATACCGGGAATTTCGGCCAGCGCCTGCTCCCTGGCGGAGAACGGCGTGCGCTGCGTGAGGGTGCAGGCGGGCAACGACAGCATCAACGCCGCCAAGAGGACTGAGCGGAAAGCCGCCGTTCTGCGCATGCCACACCCCATTTTCAAACAAACTTCGGGAATGCATCGCCCGTGAACAATGGTTGCGCGACCCCGGCGTATGCCCCGGCGAGCTGGAAGGCCTTCAGGTCGTCAAACGTGTTGGTGATGATCTGCAGGCCAATGGGCATACTCTCCGGACCCAAGCCCGCAGGCGCGGCGACGACCGGATAGCGACCAAGCAGGTTCCATGGCCAGGTGAACGCAAAGCCAAGACCATGCACATTCTCGCCGTCGATGGAGACGGTGTCTTTCGCTGGCTCAAGCCCATGCGCGGCCGGAACCAGCGGCGTCGCCAGGGTTGGCATGACGATGGCGTCAAAGCCCTTGCCGAAAACCTGCTTCTGGACCGCGTTGTGATAACGATCCAGCAAGGCGTCGGCGGCGACGAGCGCCTCTGGTCCGGTTTTACCGTTCAGGCTTTCCAGCATGAAGCGGGTATATGCGGCCAGCTTCTCTGGCGCTTTCATGGCCTCTGTCGCGAGGCCACCCATGCTGGTCGAGAACAGGCCGGCGATGAACGCGCTCATATCCTGGGCGTTGAAGCCGAGATCAACGGCTTCAACCGTCGCGCCAAGCTTGCGGAACTTTTCCTGCGCCTGGTCCATGGCGGAGCGGACCGCCGGCTCCATCGCGGATATTCCCGCGCCGTTGTAGAAGGCCAGCTTCCATCCAGTCACCGGCGCATAGGACACCGGAAAGTTGAGCCTGGGCCGCAAGGAGGAATGGACGGCTGGATGCGGCCCGACCATCGCCTGAGTCAGAAGGTTGAGGTCGTCAAACGAGCGCGCCATGGGCCCCTGGGTTTCGTACGGCACCTCGCTTGTCGGCACGCGGCCAAATGGCGGTTTGAAGCCGTAGAGGCCGCACTGTGACGACGGGATGCGGATGGAGCCGCCCATGTCGGAGCCAAGCGCCAGCGTTGTAAACCCGGCGGCGAGTGCAGCGCCGGATCCACCCGAGGACCCGCCAGGGGTGAAGGCAAGGTTCCAGGGGTTTCGCGTGACGCCCCACAACGGGGTTGCGGTTGTCATCCAGACATAAAATTCCGGAACGGTCGTCTGAATGTGAAAAATAGCGCCGGCCGCCCGCAGCCGTTCGATGACAGGGCTGTCAGCCGGATCTGGCGGCGCATGCTCCAGCAGGCGCGACCCCATCGTCGTCACCCACCCCTTGACCGCATATTCATCCTTGACGGCGACCGTGACGCCTTCGAGCGGCCGCGGATTGCCAGCCTTGTAGCGTTTCTGGCTTTGTTCAGCCTGCTTTCGGGCCTCGTCAAAATGCGTGCGCGTTATGCAATTGACCTTCGGATTGTAGGCCTCGATCTGGCGGATCTGGGCGTCCAGAACCTCCGGCGGGGACAATTTCCCCTCAAAGAACCCTCTCAGAACGTCAATAGCGGGCGCATAGCAGAGGCGATCCGCGCCGGCCCGCAGCCGCGCCTCGGCGCCGGTGAATGCAGCAGAGCCGGCAAGGGCAGCGGACGCCTTGAGGACTTCACGTCGGCTAAACATTTCGCCTCCCGCGCCGGCTTGAAGCCTTCCGGCAAATTGACGGCGCCTGGCCAGAACCACAGCATAGGGCGGGATGATGCCTGATGGCGGGTTTCCCGGTTTCAATTGCGCGTGATGGGTTGTGCGCCACTCAAGGATAACCGCCTGACGCCGCGCCTCCGGGCCAACAGAAAACCGCCCCGGAGGGCGGTTGAAAACAGGCGCCGTCGTCCACGGGATTGCCCATCCGTCAATGCGCGCCGCCTGACGTTACAAGCAGGAGCGGCGGGAAGGCCGCCCCTCCAGCTGGCAGGCGCCGCCGTGAGACCATGCCATCACGAGTGGCCCAAAACGGACGCGCCCCTCCCGGCCCTCAGATCTGGCGCAACCCGCGATAACGCGCAAAGACCCGCGGCGCGTCGTTTGAGAACAGGATGACCTCATAAGCCTGGGAGGGTTGATCCGGGACCTCCATTCCCGGCGACCCAACGGGCATGCCCGCGACCGCGACGCCAGTGGCCCTGGGACGCTCGACCAGCAGCCGCCTGATCGCCTCCGCTGGAACATGTCCTTCAATCACGTAACCGTCGACCTCCGCCGTATGACAGGATGTCAGCGCCGCGGGCACGCCGAGCCTGGTCTTCAACGGCATGACATCGGCGATCTCGACCACCTCGACGGGAAATCCGGCCCCCCTGACATGCTCAACCCAACTGCCGCAACAGCCGCAATAAGGGTCGCGCGTCACCGTCATTTTCGGGAGCGTCACGGCAGCGCCTGACGAGCCAGACCAGGTTAGCGCTACGGTTGCCTGCGCCGCGCCGATTATCAGCCGACGACGGGATAGATGATAAATCATGACGCCTCTGGTGCTCCTGGGCGCAACGCGCCATGCATGAGAATTCGGCGGTGAAGAGCCGGCGGGGGATTTTGCACCCTGCCAGATGGCCGCCTCGCCAGGCGACAATCGCCAACCGCATCCGCTGATGCTGGCGACATCGCCAGGCAGAGAAACAACCGTCGGATCGACCTGGCCGACATTCTCAAACTGGCTTTAGCAACACAGCGCGGGGTGCGTCCGTTACAAATTGTTGCAACCTGGATGACCTGGACATCCAGTCGGGCCATGTGAAGCTCTCCATGCGTGCGGCTAACCCCCAGGCATATCTGTGAACGCAAACCCGCGTGAGCCTGGACTTCCCGGGAACAGCCTTTTGAAAATACTCCATTCTGTCGGACTGCAATCCAAACGCGGCGGGCATATTTTTCGCGAGCCGGGCGTCGGTCACAGCGGCTTACCCGATTGGCAGCCCATGCATCCTGAGGAAGCTCAACCTGTCCCAGTAGCCGCGCTGGAAAGATATGCGCCCATCCTGCACTGTGAAGAAGCCGCAGCCACGCAATCCCAATGGATCGCGCCATTCGAGCGCCACCACATCGCCTGCCTCGTGGATTGCTTCCACCATGCAGTGCATTTCGGCGGATGCGAACTCCCGCACGAACATCGCGTGAATGGCCTCCCGGCCTTCAACCGGCGCCTGCGTCACCTGATGGTTGACGGCGTCTGGATGATACAGGTCCGCCAGGCCAGCCGCGTCGGCCGCGTTGAACAAGGCTACCCAGCGCTCCACTGTTTGGCGCGGCGTCACATCGCCCTCCATCTGTCGAAACCGATACCTTGCGCTATCCGACAGGGATGGGAAAGCGGCGGCGGCGCGACGACTGGTGCGCCGGACCTGGCAACGCCTGCGGGCGTTGACGAGACCGGAATTGACATCGACCTGAATCAATATCGTCGCGGCCAGCGGCGCGATCACCTTTAGGCGGCGCAATCCGCATGGCCGCGCGGTCCTACTTCAACGCCCCGATGATCGCGTCGACGTCCTTGCAGTCCTGTTCGGACGGCGCTGATCCGGCTCGCGCGTCGACCGCCATCACCGCGTCGTGCGCCTTCTTCACCCGTGCGATCATCGCCGGTGACTGGTCCTTGACGAGCATGTTGGAAGTCAGCTCCGTGACCTCGCCAGTCCGGCGGTTCAGCTCCAGCACGGTGCACACGCCGGCTGCCGAAGCGGCGCCTTTGCCTCCCCCGCCGCCACTGGCTGAACCTGCCCCAGCGCCAGACAAGCTGACGGTTGATACCAAGACTCTCTGATCAGAACCCATGCGCCCATTTGCGGAGTCCGATTGACATGATG
>NZ_BNCG01000082.1 GCF_014656355.1 Camelimonas fluminis | reverse complement strand
ATCATGTCTGCGCCGCTGACGAAACCCCTGATGAGTCAGAGGCCAAGGGTCTTGGTATCAATCACATAGCCGCCCGACCTGATCTCGTCGCGCCTCTTGAAACGCCACGAGCCTCTTGCCACAGCGGCAACTCTGCCTTCGAACTGCTCGTCGCGCGGGCTGAAGACAGATGATTTGGTTTTCCCTTCGATCGCATCTGCCAACAGTTCCGCCCAATAGACGCACGCATCTACCGCCTCTGGCGCGGCATGGGTAACCCTGCTCTGCCGTGCCGCGATATCGCGCAGGAAAGTCCGGTCCTTCCAATATCTGATGGCCACGGGCGCGAGCCTCATCAATGAACCGTTGCCTGCCGTCATAGGGTCGGTGGAGCCTGATTGCGGTTGACCTGAGGACTTCCACCGGTGAATGGCCTGCACGGTTGTGATGCCGATATCAAAGCACACTCCCCTGCAGGAGAAATCGCCGCGCTCATACCAATCCTCAAACCGGCGCATCAGGGCATATTCGCTGAAGCCAGCAGGATCTTTCAGGCAATCAGCCAGCGCAAGGGCCATGGCCGTGTCATCGGTCCATTCTCCAGCCTGCAGCCCGAACGGTCCTCCGCCAATCATGCCTTGAAGTGGGGGGTAGGTGTCGCGCGGGCAGAACTCCAGCGTCGTCCCGACCGCGTCGCCAACGGCAAGACCGATCAAGGCCCCGCGGGCCCGGTCGCGAACAGCTTCATGCGCCCTGGATGGCTCACGCTCCGGCCGCGACTCTTGCTTGAGAACAAATTGCTCTTGCTCAGCCGTCTCGATAGCGCCACGCCGTACGCTGCGAACACGCCCAATCGCCCACGACGGTTCATGGCCCATTTCCACCAGTAGCCGCGCGGCAATTGTACCCGCGCGGCCGAGCCCGCCCCGGCAATGGACCAGTACGTCATGGCCGTTTCGTAACTGTGACCGCAGCGCTTCGCCGTAGATCGTCCATTCGGCCTCGAAGGCTGCGGCCGGTACGGAAACGTCACGGACAGGCAGGTGAAGCCACTGCATGTGCCGCTTGCGCGCCTCATCGCCGAGATGAGGAACGCCAAGCATTTCAAATTCATAATCCTCGATGAGCGAGACGATGGTTGCGGCTCCCCAGTCCCGAATGACTTCAAGGTCAATTCCGAGATCGCGACGCCACGCTCCCCCGAACAGGGAGGGCCCTGATTTCCCCGGGCAGAAAGTGATGCCAATCCGCCCCAAGCCTTCTCCTGTGGAGACTTCGGCGATCAGAAGCGGATGTGTCATGCTTGTCTTTTTTCATGCCACCCCTATCAATGAATCTTGAAGCCGATCCGCCGACCTGCATTCGGTCTCAGCCCGGCTTCTTGTTCAAGCATGCAGGCAAGCTCATTCGCATCGTTGATGTCCATAACTTCCGCTTGCCGCTTGACAACTGCGAAGTCACCCAACGTCAGTTGTTTATTCTCCATGAGAAAAATTGGCGTTTCGCACCCGAACTGTCGTCGGAAAACCAAATCTATCTGGTGACGTCTCAAGGCTTCAAAACGTGCCTTGAAGAGGAAGCGTCGGTTAACGGCGGCATCAAGTCTTGCTTCCATGTTGCTGGTTGCAGCGAACGGAAGAGGATGCCGTTCCATCCATGTCAGCATCTCGTTGACCTGGCTCACCTCCCAAGAGTGGGATGCCTGTGCGCGATCGGAAAGAAGTGAATCAGCTTCATCGAACAACAGGAAATAATTCCCGTCACGAGCTTCGGCGAACGCCGCTGCAATCCTGCTCTCCGTTTCACCCACATATTTGCTCACGAGGTCAGACGTGCGTTTCTCGAGCACGTCCATCCTCAACAGATGGGCGAGGTAGTGTGCGAAGGCGGTCTTGCCAGTGCCAGGCAAGCCGGTGAACAGGAACGACAGCCTGGTTGTCCTGCATCTGACAACCTTGTCGGCAAGAGCCGTGAGATCGATGTTCGCGGTCGCCCAAGCCAGATCAAACGCGATGTCAGAAGCTCCGGAAGCTTCTTCGGAGCCGACGATAAGTTTCCTGAACGAACGCGCCGCGGAAATCGCCATCTCCGCGCCGCCCTGCCCCAGGCTCGCGGCCCGGATCGAAGAGGAAACGATCGCGGGCGCGACTGATGATCGCGCAAGCCTCGCGACAGCATCGACATCCAGTTGCAGGCCCTGGTCGTTCGCCTGCTGCCTGACGATGCGCGCGGTGATGGCGGCCCCAGGCTTGCGAAACTCGACGACGCGTATCATCCGGCGGATAACAGCTTCATCAATCTCCTCCGCCTTGTTCGTAATCCAGACAGTGGGAATGGCGCAGTTCTCAATCAGCCGGTGCAGATAGACTTTCGAGCTACCCCGTCGTCCGTCGGACAACAGCCCAACACCGCCGAGGACGTCCTCTGCTTCGTCAACGACGGCAATGACGCGACCAATCCGCTCCCCAAGCGCCGACAACAGGGACAGGTGGGCCATACGGTCACTGCGCCCTGGCTCTTCCTTGTCGCGTGCGATCTCACCGACGAAAACAACCCTCGCATTGCATGCCATGCCAAGCATGGCGGCAAGTTCTGTCTTGCCCGCTCCTGGCGCCCCATAAAACAGGATGTTCACGCCTGTGGCCCTCTGCGCAAGGCTGCCGTTCAGGATGGCAGTCACGTCCTCGACATGGCTCGCCATGTGGCCAAAATCGGCCACACCCAGTTTTGGTTGACGTTGTTCGCCAAGTAAACGGGTCATAAGCCGGTCGGCGTTCACGGTGCGCTCCCGGAGGATGCTGAGCACCAGCTCGGAGGGGGCCACATCCTCGCCCCCACGATCGTCAATGAGGCCCAGTTGCGACAGGCGGCCGTTTCGGGAAAACAACCGGTGAGCCGCCATTTTTCTCTGGCCTATTGCCATTAACACCAGAGTGGCCTGGACCTCATCCCGGTCTCCGTATCCCTCGGTGAGAGCGGTCGCGAACGACATGAACGGGGGCAACTGGGTCAGGCGGCACACGGCGCCGAGCGCCTTCTTTTCAAATTCCTTAAGGCGGAGAGCGTGCGCGATCCAGTCAATCCGCGTTTGAAGCGCCGATGGAGCGTGCAGCCTCGGAAACTGCATGTCCAATTCCACTGATCTCAGCGCGACGACAAGATCGCCGTAGCCGCTAGCATCGCTGAGTGATCTGGACAACGACGGAATTTCTAGTTCTAAGCTGGACTTGTTCTGCGCATACCATTGAAGAACGCTCTGCTTGAGCGGCCCCCTCCCCCTGGTCATTGATGCCCGGAGGTAATTGAGGAAATAGGTCTTCAGGACGGCCTGCTCGAATGCGCCAAAGTGCATGTCTATCGATGGGAATGGATCAGCTCTGCTCAAATTGTCCCTGCTCCTGGAGAGGCTGCGCCACCGCATATGCAAGTGTTTACAGACTGCGCAGACCGCCTTAGTGTTTATAGGACACTAACAGAGACACTTATTGTCGTCAACACACTAAGCTGAGACCATGAACGCATCCCGCTACGCCGATGGCTATGCCCGCCCTTCCCTTGCCGCGGATATTGCCCTCTTCACCGTCATAAACGGCGAACTGCATCTGCTGCTGATCGAACGAGGAGAGTCCCCCTTCAAGGGACACTGGGCCTTACCCGGCGGCTTCGTTCAGGAATATGAGCCAATCGCAGATTGTGCCAGGCGTGAACTTGGGGAAGAGACGGGCTTCAAGGCGGCGCTGCTTGAGCAGTTTGGGATATTTGACCAGAAGGGGCGCGACCCACGTGGCTGGTATATCTCTGTAGCCTTCATGGCCATGACGTCAGAGAAAGATGCGACCATCAAGGCCGGCACTGACGCTGCCGATACCCGGTGGTTTCCAGTTAGCCATCTGCCTGACAGGCTAGCCTTCGACCATAGCGAAATCATAGAGCGAGCCTTGGAGGAGCTGGGCGAACGTGCCGGGCGTTTTGACCAGGCCATCATGGATCCCTTGTTCGCGATGCTGCCTGAACACTTTACTCTGTCCCAGCTCCAGGAGGCCTTTGACGCCATTCATGCCGGACGCTCTAAGGAAGACAAGCAAGAGTCCGACAAGCGCAATTTCCGTAAGCGCGTACTGGCCCTTCCTGGGTTGCAGGCGATACCAGGAGCAACGCAGCGCGGGAAGCACCGCCCTGCGCAGCTGTACAAGTACAACACTGACCGCAGCTCTGGCTGAAAGAGGTGAAGTGTCACTGCATCGCTCTTGGAATGTCGCTAGCCTATGAACACTGCCCAAACAAGGTGGCACAAGGGGTTGATAGGGCGGATTGCCATGCACGATTCAGTGAAGGAACATCGGAAAAGGACCGCTGATGAGATCAAATAGCTTCGGGAGCATGCAACAGTCCATCGTAATCCATGTGCCCGTGGAACAAGCTCCGACGCTTGCAAAGGTCCTTGGATTAAAGCCCTTCAAGTTGGAGGGGGAGCCTCCAAGATCGTACTTCACCTGGCACCGATGGACTACTCGCACAGGTGATGATGAAGATGTCGTCGTCCATTTGTGGGGGCTTATCGGAGATCCTCGCGACGAGGTCGACTGGAAAGTCGATTGGGATGCCTCTGAATACTGAGTGCCTAAACCAAGCACCGTCCGCACCTTCCATTGATCATGCCCCGCAGTCAGCACGAATTGCACGGATTTGCGGTTGTGATTTAAGAGTCAGGTTGAAAATTTATCCTGCGCGATTTCATGACCTTGCGATGCGTCTGATAAAGAGCTGGATCGAGGCGATAAACAGCCATGCGGTCGCTGATGCGATGGTTTGCTCGAAGTCTTTGGCGAGCCGGCGGTTTCGGTTGAGCCATGCGAAGGTTCTTTCGACGACCCAACGCCTTGGCAGCACTTCGAAGCCCTTGGCAGCATCGGAGCGCTTTATGATCGCGATCGTCCATTTGCCGAAGCACCGGATGGCCTCCCTGAGTTTGTCGCCGGCATAGGCCTCCGTCGTCATCGGTTCCGGCATAGGCTGCCTGGGCGAAATGGTCCTGAAGCGTTGATGTTCCCCCACTTCGGTGGACACAGATTTAGGCCATACGGTTTTCGGCCTGTTCCGGTGTCGTGTAGCCCAAGGCTGAGTGGATGCGTCGCCGATTGTAGTAGCCTTCAATGTAGGCGAACAGGTCCCTTCTGGCTTCTTCGCGGCTCGTCCATCTTTTCTGGTGGACGAGCTCGACCTTGAGTGTCTGATCAGAAATTAAGTTGAGTGGTATCAGCAGGTTGGCTTGACAGCCTGGCCTGTCGTTGATTCACGGGTTTCGCCAAAAACTTCCTTGGATCAACGATGTGGACTGACACCACTCGCGCCCTTCATGCGCGAAGCGGACTGGCTTTGCCAAGCGATTTGACCGATGCCGAATGGGCGGTTCTTGAGCCGCTGCTCCCACCCGCGTCGCACGTTGGGCGGCCCCGTAAATGGCCGCTGCGGCGCATTCTCGAGGCGATCCTGTATCTGCTGCGCGGAGGCCTGCCCTGGCGGATGCTGCCCCCTGCTTCCCGCCCGTATCGACGGTGCGACGCTGGTTCTACCTCTGGCGTGACGACG
>NZ_BNCG01000081.1 GCF_014656355.1 Camelimonas fluminis | reverse complement strand
GCAGTCGATCTTCCTACATCAGCAATCAACGCAGAAGGTGGGAGCAGGACAGCGGTTACATTGCACCTTCCTGTCAGCGAGGACCTGATCGAACCCGGCCGCTTTCGCAGCGAACGCACGGCAAAGGTCACGCTTCAGGCGCTTCACTACCCCCAAGCCAAGATCATGGCCAACCCGACAACGAGAATTAAAACTTGGGCTGCCAGCTCTTGGTACTCAACCCGAACCATGGGAAGCACCTCGCAGAATGGTGGCGCCCTGGACCGAGGCATGCCTCACCTTCCCTGCCCTTGACGCACTGGCCGAGGACTACGAGGTCTTCGTTCCGGTCGACGCGGTCGGCGGCACCTCGGTGGCTGCGCATGAGGCAGCGCTGAGGCGCATCTAACAGGCCGGGGGCAAGCTGATTTCGACCGTGCAACTGTTCTGCGAACTTCAGCGTGACTGGAAGCGGACCGGGACTGTGCCAGCGTTCGTAAATCTGTTCATCGAGACAGGCGGCACCGCCGGCATCCAGTTTTCTTACGATCGTAGCGAATAAATCTTTTGATGAGCGGCGGGGTTTTTTAGGACCCCGCCGACGGACTGTCTTCAAAGGCAAGGGCGACAACAGCATTGGATCGCAAATACGCTTTCGTTTTGCAGAAACTGTCAGCCTACGCCGTCGACGATTATCATCCAGAAATCCGATGTCACGCCAATAATCAGGGCGGAGTACAGAATCCGCCCCAGCCAGTTTGTTTAGCTGCGCGCGGAATCGAGTTGTTCGTTCCCGGTGACGACCTCTTGGGCCTTGGCATAGCTTTCGATGAGCAGCGCATAGGCCGGGAATATCTTGGTGTAGACTTCGGCCCATTCCTGCGCATCCGGGCGGTTCCACGTCTTCTGAAGCTCGGAAGCCACCGCTGCCGTATCCATTGGGATGACGCCAGCCTGCACGACGCGGGCAAGCGTGATCTCCTCCGCCATCTTGGAATAGGTGCCGGAGGCGTCGATGACGGCAAAGACCTTATAGCCCTCATGGACCGCAGCGATCGCCGGGAAGGCCATGCAGACGCTGGTGATGGTGCCGGCGATGATCAGCGTCTTGCGGCCGGTCGCCTTCACGGCGGCAACGAAGTCCGGGTTGTCCCAGGCGTTGATCTCGCCCTTACGTGCGACATATTGCGCGTGGGGCGCGTTCTGGTGGATTTCCGGTATCAGCGGGCCGTTCGGTCCTTGCGGAACCGAGGCGGTGGTGATGACCGGAAGCTTGCTGAGCGTCGCGATCTTCGCAAGCGCGGCGGCGTGGTTGCGCAGCGCCGGCATCGGCATGTCGCCGATCGTCTGGAACAAACCGCTCTGATGATCGATCAGCAGCATCACGGCGTCATCGGCGTCGATGGTCGGCTTCTGCCCGTTGAAGTTGGCGATATTGCTCTGGGTGCTCATGGTCGTTCTCCTTGACGTGGATGTGGGGGATGGCCGGGACATTTCAGCGAGCCATTGGTGACCGCCAGCCTCGAAGCTTGAGACCGGCGGTTCATCGTCAGGCGGGGATGGCGCCGAACTTTCCGCTCTGGAAGTCGACCATCGCCTGCCGGATCTCGTCGGCCGTGTTCATGACGAAGGGGCCGTGCATGACGACAGGCTCGTCGATCGGTTCGCCGCCGAGGATCAGCAGGGAGGCATCACTGTCGGCTTCCAGCTTGATCTCGCCGCCCTTGCGGTCGAGCAGGACGAACTGGGCTTCGCGGACAACGACGTCGTCGTTGAGCCGCACCGCTCCCTTCAGCACGACCACTGCGACGGTGTGGCCTTCCGGTAAGGTGAACGAGGCCGTGCCGGTCTGATTGAGCCGCACATCCCAGACGTCGATCGGCGTGAAGGTGCGGGCAGGCCCGCGCTTGCCTTCATATTCGCCGGCGATGACCCGCAGCCTGCCGGCGTCGCCCGGAAGTTCGACCACCGGGATGTCGCGGTTGAGCAGCGACTGATAGCTGGGCGGCGTGTTCTTGTCCTTGGCCGGCAGGTTCACCCAGAGCTGAACCATCTCGAACGGCCCGCCCTTGCGGGTGAAGGCTTCGGAATGGAACTCCTTGTGCAGGATGCCGCCGGCGGCTGTCATCCACTGGACATCACCGGGGCCGATCACACCCCCCTTTCCGGTGGAGTCGCGATGCTGGACCTCGCCTTCGTAGACGATCGTCACCGTCTCAAAGCCACGGTGCGGGTGGGTTTCCACGCCGCGAGGCTTGTTCGTGGGTGTAAACTCGGCCGGGCCGGCATAGTCGAGCAACAGGAACGGGCTCACATGATCGCCGTGGCTGGCGTGCGAGAAGAGCGAACGGACGGGAAATCCGTCTCCGACCCAGTGTCCACGCGGGGCGCTGTAAACGCCGAGGACCTTTCTCATGCTGTGTCTCCTTGCCGATGCGCGGGAAGCGCGTTTGCGTGAGACAGAAATACAATCAGGACAAATCTGGCAGTAGACGGCAGTATCGGGTTATTATGTCCTGATAATAGGACAATGACGCGATGCAGGACCTGAACGATCTCCGTTTCTTCGCCGAGGTGGTGGAACAGGGCGGCTTCGCCGCCGCCGCCCGGAAACTTGGCATGCCCCGATCCCGGCTGAGCCGCCGCATCGGCCTCCTGGAGGAACGTCTGGGCGTCCGGCTGATCCACCGTTCGACGCGACGTTTCGCCGTGACCGAGATCGGCAGGGAGTATTATCGGCATTGCCTGGCGATGCTCGTGGAGGCCGATGCGGCGCAGGAAACGATCGATCGGATGCGCTCCGAGCCACGGGGCACCGTAAGGGTCAGTTGCCCCTCGTCGGTCATCTATTTCCAGATTGGGGACATGATCGCCCGCTTCATGGAGCAATGCCCGAAGGTCGAGGTGCTGCTGGAGAGCACCAATCGGCGGGTGGACGTGATCCGCGAGGGCTTCGACATCGCCATCCGCGTGCGGTTCCCTCCATTGGAGGACAGCGATCTGGTCATCCGCAAACTGGCGGACAGTCCGCAACGATTGGTGGCCAGCCCCTCGCTGATCGCATCGCTTTCACGTCCGCTTGTTCCGGCAGACCTGTCGTCGCTGCCCAGCCTCGCCTGGAACCCGGAACGGCTGGAACATGAATGGCATCTTAGGGGACCGGACGGCGCGGCGTCCACGATCCGGCACAGGCCGCGCCTGGTCACGGAAGACATGGTGGCGCTACGTCTGGCGGCGCTACGCGGAATCGGCATCGGACAATTCCCGACCTTCGTCGTGGACGAGGATCTAAAAGCTGGTCGTCTTATCGACCTGCTGCCCGATTGGACGCCAAGATCCGGCATCATTCATGGCGCGTTTCCAACCCGCAGGGGCCTTCTGCCCTCCGTCCGGGCGCTGCTCGACTTCCTTGCAGGAGAATACGCCGCGCTCGATCGGAACGACGAGGTCCGCACCCCGCCAGAACCGGTTGACAACCACTGCGCCTAGGGGCGCGCAGCATATGATCGACGGACGCTATCGCCCGAACAAGCACATGGCTTTCAACTCAGCCGCCACGCCATCGGCATCTATATGAATGATATCACAATAATACCGAGGGAACTTGTGCAGTGATCAGCGGCCAATGGCGGCCCGCGCTGGATTCGAACATATACGTGGAAGCAATCGGCTGGCGACAGGCTAGTTCCAAAGTCAAATCGACTTTCGGGAAATCTCAAGTATCAGGCCAACAACCGGAATCGAGGGCGCAAAGCTAACGTTAAAGCCCTAGTATGACACAGAAACAGGACCACCTCATGCCGTGACCCGGGAACTCCCAACGGAGCGAAGCCGTTACGGCGCTGGGCGATCAGCTTCAATAGCTGTCTACCCACCATTCAGCCGCTCAATGACATCCCTCGCCTTCTTCAGGACGGTCGCTTTCTCAAGGAGGGCATATCGCATCGTCGTCTTGATATCCGCGTGCCCCAGGACCTCCCGGACCTCATAGACGCTGAGCCCATTCTGGATCAGCCGGGTCGCGTGCGTATGGCGCAGCGTATGGATCGTGCAGTCGTGGAGACCAGCCCTCCTGAACGCCTTGCGGATGGCGACGCTGGAATATCCCCGCGCCCCACCCTTTCGGTTCGGGAAGACAAAATCGCCATCACGCGTTGATGCCCTCCGGTTCAGGATGGTGACGACGCGATCGGTCATGAACAGAACGCTCTGGTTGCCGACCTTCTGACGCCGTAACCGCCAGGCCAATGCCATCCGGGCCTATGCATGGAACGCAATTCGGTAGCGCTCCGGGCTGGTATCAAAACGCGCACGAAAATGGTGGCGGAGCGCGTCCGCGGAGCCAAAACCCACAGCGGTCGCGACATCTTCCACTGACATACTGGTGGCTTCCAGCAGGCTTCGCGCCCGCCCGACGCGCTCGTGCAACACCCATTCTCCCGGCGGCATTCCGGTCGCCTCTCCGAACCGACGGATGAAGGTTCGCCTGCTCATAAGCATTCTGGCTGCAAGAGCTTCAATGGTCAGGTCACAATCGAGATGTTTGCGTATCCACGCCAGCAGATCAGCGAGAGGATCTCCAGCGGCCAAAACCGGATTGGGTATGAACTGGGCTTGCCCACCCTCGCGATGAGCCGGAACAACAAGGCGACGAGCGACATCATTGGCAATTTTTGAACCGAAATCCTTACGAACGATGTGAATACACAAATCGATTCCGGCTGCGCGTCCGGCCGAACTCATGATGTCGTCGTCGTCGACGTAAAGCACGCGGGAATCAACATCCAGCGTGGGATACAGTCGTTGAAGGACATCAGCTTGAGCCCAGTGGCAGGCGACACGACGCCCGTCGAGCAACCCGGAAGCAGCGAGGACGAATACCCCAGCACAGATTGACACGATGCGCGCCCCTTGCACATGAGCGAGCCGGATCTGGTCCAACAGCGGTTCCGGCGGACGGGCGTCGATATCATGCCACCCCGCCACGACAATCGTGCCGGCGCGCGCGAGAAATGAAAAGCCGACGTCCGCGACGACCCCGAGGCCGTTGCCCGTGGCCAGTGTCTCACCAGGTCGCTCGGCGCAGACGGCAACGCGATACCAGTCGTCCTCCATATTGGACAAACCGAATATCTCCAGCGCGATGCCAAGATCGAAGGCGTTGACGCCTTTATAGGCGAGCAACGCGACGGTTCTGTCGCTGAGCCGCGAACGCCGGATTTTGTTAGCTGCTGATGTTGACACGATATCGATCATATCTGTCATTCATGCCACTGGTCAAGAAGAGCGCAATTCTGCTGTTCTCACCCATGAAACGACATTCTCCTTGATAAAGCGGAATTTCCGATGTCCAGACCAATCCTGAGCGCAACAACGAAGGGCATACTGGCCTGCCTTCTCGCCGTGACGTCCTTCGGCCTCATGTTTCCGGTGATGGCCAGTGCGCTGAAACGCGTGGACCCATTCTCTTTCACGTCACTGCGTTACCTGACCGCTGCAGGTGCATCCGTCATTCTGCTCCTGGTGAAGGAAGGACCACAGGCTTTCCGCATAAGGGGTGAACCATGTGGTCGCGCGTGGCTTCTGGGATCACTCGGGTTCGCCGGGTTCGGCTTTTTTGTTTTTCTTGGCCAACAAATGGCCGGTCACGACGGTGCGTTGATGACATCGATCATGGCCGCAACCCAGCCACTAGAGCGTTTTTCGATCATTATGGTTCATATCCGCATGAAACGAAGTAGTTCTCACATT
>NZ_BNCG01000080.1 GCF_014656355.1 Camelimonas fluminis | reverse complement strand
AGAAATCTCGCGAAGGGGGAACCTCTTATGATTCTAGACGTTCGAAAACCGCTCTAGGGGCCCCGGCTCTGGGTGGCCAGTATCTTCAGGGCGAACAGGCCAAAAATTCCCGCGAACAGATAGTCCAGCGCCCGCACCAGCCACGGCCGGGCGCGGACGCCGCGGATGATCGCGCCGGCCGCCAGCACCAGCAACGCCGACAGCGGCGTGGTGAGCACGACGAACCACACCCCGAGAAACGCCAGCTTGCCCATGGCGTGCGGATCATGGGCGCTGACGAACTGCGGCAGGAAGGTCACGAAAAACAGCACCACCTTCGGGTTGGTGAGATTGACGCCAAGGCCGGTCAGATATGACTGCAACAGCGGCGGCGCCTGCGTCTGCCGCGTTGCGTCCACTTTCAGCACCGAGCCATGGCGAATGGCGCCGATCGCCAGCCACAGCAGATACAGGGCGCCAACGATCTTCAGCGCCAGGAAGGCTGTCGCGGAGGCCGCCAGCAGGGCGGAGACGCCAAGCGCCGCCAGCAGGGTGTGGATGAGGCAGCCGCTTTCCGCCCCGGCCACGGCCGCAAGGGCGGAGCGACGGCCTTCGCAAATGGTCTTGGCGAGAAACAGGCTCATGTCCGGGCCGGGCGTGATGAACAGGATGATGCAGGCAAGCGTATAGGATGCGAGCACAGGAAGGGCGGGTATGAAATCCATCGAAAATGTCGCCTGGGAATGTGTCTGGCGCCCACAGGTTGTCTGGCAACGCCAGACCGTGCGGTCCGGCGGCTCCCTCACAGGAACGTTGGGGGCGTCGCAAGCGGAACCGTTTGGCGCTATTCTGGTTTAGTGCAATGGGTCGGCGTTGCAACCGGAGCTTTCCGGCGGCGCTGGCGAAGCTGCATTGCAAAGCTGTTCGAGGCCTGAGATTCCGCTCAATCGCATTCCATACGGAATGCCCGCCAACCGGAGGCGCCTGTGGCCCTGTTTTCCCGAATTCGCATGGTTTTCGCCGCGCTTGTCATCGCCGCGCCGCTTGCTGGCTGCGGTCAGATCAACGCCGTGCCAACCTATGAACAGCAGGCCAGGGCGAAATGGTCCGAGGTTCAGAACCAGTACCAGCGTCGCGCCGACCTCATTCCTAACCTGGTGGCGACCGTGAAGGGCTACGCCACTCACGAGCAGGAGACCCTGACGCAGGTTGTCGAAGCCCGGGCAAAGGCCACCCAGGTCAAGGTGGACGCCTCAACCGTCACCGATCCTGAGAAATTCAAGCAGTACAGCCAGGCCCAGTCTGAGCTCAGCGGCGCCCTCAGCCGGCTGCTGGTCAGCGTCGAGCGCTACCCGGACCTGAAAGCCAACCAGAACTTCCTCGCCCTGCAATCGCAGCTCGAAGGCACGGAGAACCGCATTTCCGTGGCGCGGCGCGACTACATCGAAGCCGTGCGGGTTTACAATACCGAGCTGACAACCATCCCGGGCGCCTGGGTGGCGAAAATTCTATATCCCTCCGCCAAACCCATGGAGACATTCGCCGCGGCGGATGGCGCGCAGAGCGCGCCGACGGTAAAGTTCTAGAGGGTTGGCCGGCGCGGTGGCTGCGATTTACCGCCAACGATCTGACATGCTTTCCGCCGGAAAACTGACAACCGGAGGCAGAACGCCATGGCGCTGACGGGCGTATCGACCGGGTTCTGGCGGCGCTGCGCTTCAGCCCTGGCGTTGCTGGCCGTGAGCGCCCTGCTGGCGGGCGCGGCGGTGACGACGCAGCCTGGAAGCGTTGCGGCGCAGGAGCAGGCCGCGCCGGCGCCGCCGCCTCAAAACGCTCCGCAACAACCTCCGCCGCGGCCAGCTCCAGCCCCAACTCCATCCCCAATTCCAGGCCAGGACGCCGCGCCGCAGGACGGCCTGCCGGGCAAGGCGCAGTTTCCGCGCCTGACTGGCCGTGTTGTCGACGCAGCGCATATTCTGGACGCCGCCACGCGGGAGCGCATCAGCGCGAGGCTGGCCGCCTATGAAGCCAAAACCAGCGATCAGGTCGTGGTGGCCACGGTGCCCTCGCTGGATGGCCTGCCGATCGAGGATTACGCCAATCGCCTGTTCCGGCAATGGGGGCTTGGAACGCGCGAGAAAAACAACGGCGCGCTGCTGCTGGTGGCGCCGCGCGAGCGCAAGGTGCGCATTGAAGTCGGCTATGGCGTTGAGGGCGGTCTGACTGACGCCATCGCCAGCGTCATCATTAACAGCGCCATCATTCCGAAGTTCCGTCAGGGCGATTTTTCCGGTGGCGTTGAGGCCGGCGCCAACGCCGTTGTCGACGTGCTGACCGGCGACGCCGGGACGTGGAGCCGGCGCGCTGAAGCGCGGGCAGAGGAGCGCGGCCCGTCGATCATGGCCGTCATCTTCTATGTCATCCTGCTGCTGATCTTTATCCGCATCATGTCGCGCATGGCGGGTGGCGGCGGCGGCCGCAACGGCATGCACCGCAGCCGCACAGGGCGATGGGGCCCGGTGGTGCTGCCGCCTGTTGGCGGCGGTTGGGGTGGTGGCTGGGGCGGCGGTTTCGGCGGTGGCGGCGGTGGTTTTGACAGCGGGGGCTTTAGTGGCGGCGGCGGTTCCTCGGGCGGTGGCGGCGCCTCCGGAAGCTGGTAGATGCGGTTCCGTCTGGCTGGAGAAGCGCGCGCCATCCGGCCCAACGCGCACGCGGCTCATGCCGCTGGGAGAACATGCGACATGCTGGATGAAGCCGGTCGAAAGCGGGTTGCAGCGGCCATTGCCGACGCGGAGCGGCGCACGACAGGCGAGATCGTCTGCATCGTGGCGCGCGCCGCCAGCGAATACCGCAGCTGGGCGTTGTTTCTGGCGGCTGCGGCCGGTTTCGCCACCCCCGGCGTGCTGCTGCTGGCGACCAGCTGGGGCGCCGGGCGCATCTGGCTGGCGCAGATCGTTGTCACGTTGCTGCTGGGCGTGATCCTTGCCTGGCGTCCCGCGCGGCTGGCCCTGACGCCAGGCTTTCTGAAACGGGAACGGGCCCGCGAGGCCGCCCATCGCCAGTTCGCGGCGCGCGGTCTGTCAGCCACCCGCGGCCGGACCGGCGTTCTGATCTTTGTGGCCGCCAGCGAACGATACGTCGAGGTGATCGCCGATGAAGGCGTTGCCTGTTGTGTGGATGAGACGGCCTGGCGCGAGGCGGTGGACGATCTGGTCAGCGCCATCCAGAGCGGCCGCGTCGACGACGGGCTGGCCGCCGTCGTCACGCGCATCGGCGCCATTCTCGCCCGCCATCATCCGGCGTCCCCTGACCGAAAGGAGAATGAGCTGCCGGATCACGTCATCCTTTTGTGACATCCGGCGACGCCAAAAAGGTATGAGTCTTTATCTGATGTAGTAATTTCAAGAAAATAATATGATCTTTGTAAGCTGATTGCGGTTATGTTGACTCCGCCCCATAGTTGCCTTGCCATCAGGAACTTCAGGCAATGGGGCCGCGCATGTCTGACATGACGAAACTCATCCCGGTTATCATGTGCGGCGGCGCCGGCACGCGGCTTTGGCCAGTCTCACGTGATTCCATGCCGAAACAGTTCATATCGTTATTCGGTGGCGAATCGACATTCCAGCGCGTCATGCGTCTTCTCAATGACGCCGCGACTTTTGGTCGACCAATTGTCATTACCAACGCCGAGTATCGCTTTACGGTTCAGGATCAGCTGGCGCAAACCGGGATCGACGCCGAGATTGTGCTGGAGCCCATGCGTCGCGATTCCGCCGCCGCTGTCGCCGCCGCAGTCGAACTGGCGGCGCTTCGGGACCCGGAAGCGATCGTGGGCGTATTCGCCGCCGACCACGTGGTTCAGGACGGCCGTCGCTTCGTCAAAACCTGTGAGCAGGCGGCGCGGGTGGCGGCGGAAGGGCGCATTGTCACGATCGGCATTCCGCCGACAGGACCGGCGACCGGCTACGGCTATATACGTCCGGGCGAGGATATTGGCGGCGGCGGCCGTCGTGTCGAGGCATTCGTCGAAAAGCCCGACGCCGCCCGGGCGGCCGGATATCTGCTGGAAGGCTATCTCTGGAACTCGGGGAACTTCATCTTTCCCGCCCGGCTCATGCGACTGGAGTTGCAGCGGCTTGCGCCAGATGTGCAGCAGCCGGTGGCCAGCGCCGTGGCCGGCGCCGAGCGGGATTTGTCGTTCCTGCGCCTCGACGGCGCAGCTTTTGGCAAGGCCAGAGCCATTTCCATCGACTACGCCGTCATGGAGCAGACGGATAAGGCGGCGGTCGTTGTCGGGGATTTCGGCTGGTCTGATGTCGGTGGCTGGGGCGCGGTATGGGAGCTTTCAAACCGCGACGCTGACGGCAACGCCATTCAGGGTCGCGGCTATGTGCTCGACGGCAAAGACAATCTGATCCGCTCCGAGGAGGGCGTCGTCGCTGTGATCGGTCTCGACGGCGTCGCTGTGATTTCGACGCGCGATGCGACGCTGGTGGTGCCGCGCGATCAGGCCGCCAAGGTCAAGGACATGGTGGCTCTGATTGCCCAGCATGGCGATGCTGAGGCGGGGCAGCACCGCGAGATCCAGCGGCCCTGGGGCAAGTATCTGTCGATCGACATGGGTGGCCGTCATCAGGTCAAGCGGATCACAGTGAAGCCGGGCGGCATCCTGTCGTTGCAGAAGCATTATCACCGCGCCGAGCACTGGGTCGTGGTGCGCGGCACCGCGGAGGTGACGCGTAACAACGAGATTCTGGTGGTTCATGAAAATGAATCCGTCTACCTGCCGATCGGCGCGGTGCACCGGATGGCGAATCCGGGGAAAATCGCCCTGGAATTGATTGAGGTGCAGGTCGGCTCATATCTCGGCGAAGACGATATCGTCCGTATTGAGGATATCTACAGGCGGGTGTGAGGGGGCGTCAGGCTGACCAGATGTACCGCGCTGTCGTTACTGGCGAACGTCCCTTGCGAAGGGCGCACCTGCGCGAAGGACACGCTGTAGTGGCAATCCGGCAACGGGCCAGCCCGACGAAGGTCCTGGCCACTGCCCCCTTTTCATGATGGTCGCGCCTGTTCTGCTATCCAGAAAGGCGCGAGGTTGTGGCAAGACGCAAATCCGATACGCCACATGCCTCAGCTTCGCAGTCGGATGTGCGCCCAGCGGGCAGGGAGCCTGGATCAACATGACGTCGCTGAAGTTCGGCACCTCCGGCCTCCGGGGACTGGTTACGGAACTGCTGGGTCTGCCGGCCTACGTCTGGACGCAGGCGTTTTGCGAGGTGATGCGCGAGGGCGGCGTCACGGGAGCCGTGATGGTCGGCCGGGATCTGCGGGATTCCAGCCCCGGGATCGCGGCGCTGTGCGTTCAGGCGATTGCTGATGCGGGCTTTGCGCCGGTGGATTGCGGCGCGGTTCCGACGCCGGCGCTGGCGCTGGCCGCGATGGCGGCTGGCGCGCCAGCGGTGATGGTGACCGGCAGCCACATCCCGGAAGATCGCAACGGACTGAAATTCTACCGGCCGGATGGCGAGATCAATAAGGGTGATGAGGCGCTTGTTTCCGCCTGGCAGGCGCGGCTCGACATTACGGAGGCGCCAGCTGTCACTGCCAGGGCAACCGCCCATGACGCCCTGACGCCCTATCTTGATCGTTACGCCGCCTTCTTCGGTCGGGACGCCCTGAGGGGCATGACCGTTGGCGTCTACCAGCATTCGTCCGTCGGCCGCGACGTCATGTGCGACGTGCTGCGCGCCGCCGGCGCCACGCCGGTTCCGCTGGGGCGGGCGTCCTCGTTCATTCCAGTGTAACCGCTGTCCTGCTCCCACCTTCTGCGTTGATTGCTGATGTAGGAAGATCGACTG
>NZ_BNCG01000079.1:5549-5900 GCF_014656355.1 Camelimonas fluminis | reverse complement strand
CAGTCGATCTTCCTACATCAGCAATCAACGCAGAAGGTGGGAGCAGGACAGCGGTTACACATCAACCATCCCCGGCCAGATGCTCGACCGCCTCGACGTATATTCGATCGACAAAGCCTCACCGGAATTTTTCGACGCCGTCCTCGCTCTCTGTATGGAGGACATTGCCAGAGAAGCGGCGACATCGACGTGGCACCTCCCCAGCCTCGATGACGCCGTTCTGGACGCCCTCCCTCTACTCCCTATGCCAAGAGAAGCGATGCGCAGCTACAGCGCGACAACACCCGTCTCAACACAGTTCGCCCGTCCGGGTACGACCTCAACCCGGCTGCCTTTGCCAAACGGTCCACC
>NZ_BNCG01000079.1:3135-5539 GCF_014656355.1 Camelimonas fluminis | reverse complement strand
CAGGCGGCGCCAGCGGATCCGACAAATACTCGCGGAGGTGCAGAGAGGCCGGCCTCCCTGTTCACCCGGCCCGCTTTCCGGCGGAGGTCCCCCGCCGCATCATCGGTCTGACCACCCTCAAGGGCCAGACCGTTTACGACCCAATGGCTGGATCAAACACAACTGGACAGGTCGCTCTGGAAATGGACCGTCGCTTCATCGCATCCGAGGCCGATGCTCGAGTATCTGAAAGGTTCCGCATTCCGATTTGATCTCCGCTCGGATTTTGAATCGTATTTTTGAAAAGCCGCTCAAACGCGAAAATTCCTTCTTCCACGGAACCCTGGTAATGCTGAAAAACGTTGACGCCCCTGCCTTCACCGCCGCCGAAATTAACGAAATGGTGTCTGGACTTATCGTTGACAGCTTCGCCGGCGGAGGGGGCGCCTCAACCGGAATTGAATGGGCCCTCCATCGATCGCCAGACTTCGCGATCAACCACGACGCCGAGGCACTATGCATGGCCGTCTCCACGGCCCGCTGTGCTCCAGGCTCAAGGCTCGACGTGGAGGCCGCCGACATCAACGCGGCAATGCCGAAGCGGGGCCCGACACGTAGCGAAACCGCTACGTCTGCCGCAATTCTGCGCCAGTTTGGCAATTCCATAGCCTCCTCCATCGTGGACCCACTCGGAACGACAACGTGTCACGGTGGCGGCAAATCGGCACGCCGACCTCGATGAGTTTCAAGAAGACATCGGTGAAAGCCGTCTGTTCCGGAGCCATATGGATTTGCAAAACCTGATCGGTTGCGCACGCGTTCTTGCCGAAAATCACACCACTGCCTGTTGGGCCTGTCCCGCTCGCCAATCCCAGTCGCGGGATTCTGGCCAACCCCATCCCGAAAACGTCGCCCGTTTTCGCCGAAGCCCATAACACCGGTATTTCCGGGCACATCTACAGGGACACGCCCTCATTTTTGGCCGCCAACGTCCTCAGCCCACACGCAAAACCATTAACCCGGAAAATTACAACCCTTGACCGTTCCGCTACCCTTGGCTAACTGGGGGAAGCTGACCGGCGGCGCTTTCCCAACCCCGGTGACCGTAACATCGGCTCACCAATTTAACCTGCGATGCGCCTCGCCTAGAGTTCCTGGCTGATGAACGACCCCACCCAAGTGCTCGCTGCACTCACCCTGCTGCAAACAACCACATTCTGGATCGCACTGCGGGTCGCGGGCACATTCTGGTTTGGAAAACGTTGCCTCAGGGGGTCCGACACGAGCCGGGTCCCCCTGTTCTCAACCGGCGACCAAACGCTCGACCGGTACCTCTTCTTCTCAAGCCTCACCATCTGTGCGGTCACGGCACTCATTGTCTCCATGGTGCTCAACAACGAGCTTTCCCGGTGGACTATACTCCCGATATTTGGCGTTGTGGTCGGAACAGACGTAAGCGCAATCTACTCGATGCGACCAGCCGGCGTGAAACTAGGCAGCGACCCCGTAAAAACGCTGTTCGAAAAACTCGACTCCAGGCGCTAAACAGACACTAAAAAAATACGAAATTGCCCGGGCCTTCGCCCGGGTTTTTTTTGCCCAACAAACGCTGCGAAACGCAGCCCCAGACCAGCTTCTGAAGATTGACCTCATTCAGCCGCCAACCCCGGAAAATCACCATGGCACTGGATAAAATCAAAAATGAACCTTACCGCTACCAAACCCCACGAGAAAACAATGCCAAACACCACCACCAAATCCACGATGTACACCCATGAGATCAACTTCACCGACGTGACCATCGGCGCCGACCGGAACGGACGCGCCTACGCAAAGTGGGCCGGCACGACGGTTGTTCGCACCGGCGCCCGCGCCGGCCAGGAGATGAAGATCTTCAGCATGGCATTCGGTGACAACTTCGAACGAATGCGCGATCAGATTTTCGTCGGGAACACCGCACGTTTCGGCGGCTTCCATGATCGTCTGCCGCCCCGCCCGGAGGACAACGGTCGCACCAAGACCACGTTCACCCTGATCCGCCTACAGCCGGTCACCCAGCAGCAGAGCGTCGCTAACACGAACGCTCCGATGAAGATCCCGGCCGCCGCCTGATAAACTTACAATCGCTACAAACTATGAGCCGGGCGCCTGCCCGGCTTTTTCTCATCCAACCCAATAAACCCCACGTAACTAAACGCTTATCGATTTATAGATGTACCCCCTTCCGGGACATGTCTGGCAATCTCGATAGACGGAGTACGACGATTGCGGCTTACTGCCACCGGTGTTGTATGTGTTCTGCGGACCAAGCATGTAAATATCCATCCGTGGCCGATTGCTGCTGTTAGCCATTACCGCCGCTGTCTGCAGGAATGAGTTCAACGCTACGACGTCCTGGCTCGTCATATTGCAACCACCAAGACAG
>NZ_BNCG01000079.1:0-3125 GCF_014656355.1 Camelimonas fluminis | reverse complement strand
TACGCAAAGTCATCAACACCTCCTGGAACGCCCACATTCGGCCGCTGTTTCGGAAGGTTCTTAGCCTGCGCTAAGCGCGTCGTCCCCGCTTTGGGTGACCGCTCACCCAAACACACACTCGACGAATTTTTCCCTCGATATCACTGCAACGCGGAGTAAATTGCGGCGACTGACCCAACAGCGCCATCATCAATGTAACCGCGGTTACATCACCCAAGGATTGCCCCGCGGACACATGTGGATGGCTCTAAAAACTTGGCGGGTTGAGCTGAGCTCGGCGAAACTGACGCTGTCAGATTTCTGAGGCGTCGATGGCCAGTTCGATGGCCAGCCATCCCGGTTTCTTTGATCTAGCGGACCGTTACGCCGCTCTCAGCGCCGCCGGTGATCCCTTGAACGTCTGGCTTCAGTGGTGGACTTCGAGACGTTCCGGACGTCGCTGGTCGGCGCCCTGCACCGCGCGACGCGGGGCAAAGGCGGGCGACCTGCGTATGACCCGGTCATGATGTTCAAGAACCTTGTCCTGGAGGCCCTTCACTCGCTGTCGGATGAGGCCACGGAGTTCCAGATCCGTGACCACCTTTCGTTCCAACGCTTCCTCGGGCTGGGTCTTGAAGGAGCCGTGCCGGACGCCACGACCATCTGGCTTTTCCGGGAGCGGCTGGTGAAGGCTGGGGCTATTGACAGCCTGTTCGCCCGCTTCGACGCCGCCCTGACCGAACGTGGCTTTGTCGCTATGGGCGGCCAGATCATCGACGCCAGCGTCATCCCGGCTCCGCGCCAGCGCAATACTGATAGTGAGAAAAAGGACATCCGCGAAGGCCGCATTCCTGAGGACTGGAAGGACAGGCCTGCGAAGCTGCGCCAGAAAGACCGCGATGCGCGCTGGAGCATCATGTACAGTAAGGCGAAGGTTAAGGATCACGCCGATCCGGCGGCCTTCAAGCCCGTCGATCTCGCCATTCCCATGTTCGGCTACAAGAACCACGTGGGCATTGATCGGGCCCACCGGTTTATCCCGACGTGGGACGCCTAAGTGACGTTCTCGCAAACATCACCTTGGCACATCGCGATGCCGTCGGGAGGGGGCATCCACTCCATCAATTCTCAGCGGAAATCAACACTGCGGGGCTCCATGCCAACGTTCTTGCCACCATCCAGGTTCTGGCGGCCAGCCCTTCGGGGGTGACAAATTTGGCGCTTGGCTATCGATGCTCCATAACCGAATGGTTATTTTTACGCGTCTTGTCTTGAAATGCCACCAGTCGGTGATACTTTGTAGTCGTAGCCGCATTTACCACCGAGCGGTTGTATGGTGTGAAAACGATGCACATGCAGAGCGTCGACGATGTTCGTCACTTCCTTCGCGGCGAACGCAAGCGTCGTGGGCTCACCCAGGGCCAACTCGCTGATCTTACGGCAACATCACAGAAATGGGTGAGCGATTTCGAGCGTGGCCGTGTTGACCCCCCTCTGTCGATCGTTCTCAAGGTGCTGGTGTTGTTGGGCGTGACCATTACCTTCCTGCCGGCGACAATCGCGCAAACCGATCCGTCGAACGAGGGATCCGAATTCTGATGCCCGCCTCCATCCGCCTCTATGGTCTTCCTGTTGGCGTCCTCGACGTTGCCAGAGATGGTGAATTGTCCTTTCGCTACGAGCGGGCATGGCTTGATCGCACGGAATTGCCGCATCATCCGTTATCTTTGGCGCTCCCGTTCTCGCCAAATCCATACAAACATGATCGCGCCGGTCCGTTTTTCGATGGGTTGCTCCCCGACGCCCCACAGACGCGCGAAGCTCTGGCGCGCTATCTGCAGGTTGACGCCACCGACGACTACGCGCTGCTCTATCAGCTTGGTCGCGATTGCCCGGGCGCCGTGACGGTCATGCCAATCGACGATGAAGTGATCGCCGATGAGAATATTGAGACGAAATGGGACGTGCTGGACGATGATCGGCTTGCTGAATATATCGGGGCGCTGCCGCGGCGGCCCCTGTTCATTGACGCTGATGGGGAGCTGAGGCTCTCACTTGCCGGCGTTCATCACAAGGCGGGGGTGGGGATCGTCGACCGCATGATCGCGTTGCCGCGAGGGCGTACGCCAAGCACTCACATTCTAAAGGTGGACATCGACGGCTTGCCGGACTCGATCCGCGTTGAACATTTCTGCCTGCGGCTGGCCAACGCTGTCGGCATCGCAGTGCCGTTTTCAACTATCAGGGAGGTTAAGGATACACCCTACATGGTCATCCGGCGGTACGACCGTGTCGGCCTGAACGGGCAAGAAGTTTTCCGCCGCTTGCATCAGGAGGATTTCTGCCAGGCGCTGGGACGTTTTCCCCGGCAGAAATACGAGAAGGATGGCGGACCGGGGTGGAAGGAATGTTTCGGGCTGATGAAGAAGGTGACCGACGTCGTCACGGCTCGCACGCAACTTCTTGATCGTGCAATTTTCCAGTTCCTGGTTGGCAATCCGGATGCCCATGCCAAGAACTACTCACTGGTCTACCGGCGCAACCGCATCGAGCTCAGCCAACTCTATGATGTCAACAACGCAGCGGCATTTCGGGCCTTCTACAAAGAGCAGCGCCCCCGGCTGGCGATGTTCATTGGCGGAAATCGTGATCCGCTCACGTTAACGCCGGAGAACTGGGCAGCCTTCGCCAGTGAGGCCGACTTCCGTCCTCGATTTGTGCTTGGGAAAGTACTTGAAATGGCTGAGCGCATGATCCCTGAAGCGGAAACACTCCTCAAGCAAGTGAAAGGAACAGCGGCCGACAGCAGGCTGCTGGCGCTTGCTGTTCAGGATATAGTCAGGCGCTGCACCACGGTGCGCGGCTGGAGCGCTTAGACAGGTCGTGGTTTCCAACCCGGCGACCACATGCGCGATGCGCGTCAAAAAACGTCCAGAAGACGGTGAGCATGCCGCCGTGAGACGTCCATCAAACCAGCCACTGCATTTCCATTCGCTCCACCCGGGCGACCACGCCGGCCTCCCACGTGCCGCTGCAGGGGGAGTGTGACATTCCTGATTTGCACACGTGGGACATTTCAGTTCTGCGCTTATACCAAGACTCTCTGATCAGAACCCATGCGCCCATTTGCGGAGTCCGATTGACAT
>NZ_BNCG01000078.1 GCF_014656355.1 Camelimonas fluminis | reverse complement strand
TCGACAGCCTCCTGCCGTGGAGCCATCAACGCAAGGTGTGAGCGGCACAGCGCTTACGGTCCAGCAGCACTTCGCCTTCATCGACGCGGCGGACCACACGCCAACCGTCGATTGGGTGCTGGAGAGGGCGCGCGCCGCGGTCCTGCGCCATGGCATCCGGGCGCTGATCATCGACCCATACAACGAGCTCGAGGCAGGCCGGCCGTCGAAAATGACGGAAACGGAGTTCGTCTCCCAGCTGATCAGCAAGTGCAAACGCTTAACCGCCGGACCAATGCCGACAAGCGCCGCGACGTGCTGTCCATGATGGACGTCAATCCCGAACTGTCTGACCGCGAGATTTCCCGCCGGTGCGGCGTCAGTCCCCAGACCGTCAGCAACTGGCGAGCGAAGTCACGAGGCCGGCCGGAGCAACGAAATGCAGCATAATCACCAGCCAGCGCGAGGCGCGCCGTCCCGATACCGGCCGGAGTTTTCACGCAGGCCGAGAAGCTTTGCAAGCTTGGTGCTACCGATGTGGAGATGGCGGACTGCTGCGGCAGACGCATGAGCTGTGCGCTCGACGGCTCGGGCATGCTGCGGACTCGGTTCTTCGTGGAGGTATGCAATGCGCAACCTAGGCGCAGAGCCAGTTTGAAGCTCCTTAAGCCGCTTGAACGGGTTCTGGGCGATACCGATTTTCACCGGCCCATTCTCTGCCGCGATTACGTAAACGCTCGTTCTCATCGTGGCTCGCCCATTATCCGTCAGTCCTGTGCTGTGTCCGCCTCATCCCGCCGCTGCCGGTAGCGGACGCCAGCGCCGCCGCCGTTCTGCGGAATGAACTGGATCCCGGCCGCCTCAAGGGCGCGCTGGATGGCGTCGAGGTTGGCAGCGGTCATCGCTGGAACGGCGTCGTCCGCCAAATCAGCTCGCCTGACCGTTGCAACTCCTAACTTCGCCTCCTTGGCCAAGCGCTCTGCCGACCAGCGGAGAAGCGCTCGAGCGGCCCTGATCTGCGCCCCAGTGATCATTTTTATATCCTTAATGATATGTTATTGACAAGAATGATCTGAAACATATCATAGGATTTGAAATCGCTCAAACGCTGCGCGCTGAAACAGGCGAACAGCATTAAGAAATCGTATCTCCGGAGCATCCCATGACTGCTCACTCGCTTTCCCCAACCCCGCCACTCGGCCCGGATCTGCGCCGCCGGATTTCCCGCGCCATCGACCTGCTGATTGAAGCACTCGACCGCGACGACGCGCTGGACCCGGCGAACGAATGCGAAGGCCAGGAGCTGTTCGACCCGGTGCGCGGCTGGATCGCCATCGATCCGGATCTGGAGGCCAATCCGGCTGAACGTGCCTTCTGAAGCATCACAACATTTGAACGGGACAGCATGAAAGCGCTGTCACATCGTAGCAGGAGCCTGCCATGAGAGCGGATCACACAGAGGGAAAGACGGCCCTCGAAATCGACGAAGAACAGACCGCCCGGATTGAGCAGTTGGCCCGCCGCATCGGCCTGGCCGCTGAGGATCTGGAGGAGGCCATCACGGATCTCATCGCCTCGCCTCTGGTCGAGGTCAGGCCCGGGGTCATCTATTTCGAACGCATCCCGGTGCTTCTGGATCTGGTCGTGGAAGCCGCCAGGGAGGTGCGCGGGCTGGCGAAGGACCAGATGAAGCGCTTCTGAGCAGCTAAAGCACTACAGCATGACAACAGTGAACCGCCATGACACGGGAGGATCGACATGCAAACCGCCATGCCAATTTTGGACACAACGCCGGCGCCTACCAATGAAGCTCTGGACCGGATGCTGGGCTGCCTTCTGAAGCAGCGCCGCGCGCTCCGCGATATGAGCGACCGTTACGACGAGCTGGTTGCGTCAATGCCGTGGTGGGCGAGGCCAGGCAAGCGCCTGCTGGGAGTAGCGCCAGATGGCCGCCCATTTTTGACAGGGCATTGCTGGGAGCCGGCAATCACTGGCGTCACCGCATGCCCAGGCGAACTGGTTCTCATTCGCCCATCGGATTTGGATATTCACGCGCTGGCGGAATATCGCCGGGAAGCATGGGGCAAGGCCGGGGCCGACCGGGCGAGGGCGCTGTACCGGCAGGATATGCTGGCGCTCGAGCATCGGCGTGCGGCGGCTCGTGCTGAACGGGAGCGATGCGGTTCGGAAACACTGGCGCCCATGGTTGATGACGCCACCAAGGCCACGACCGACCTGCAGGACCGGATACTGGCGTTGCCGGCCTCACCGGAGCGCGCGGCGCTACAGATCCTGTTCGACGCCATTGAGAGCGTCGAGCCAAGTCAGTCCTTGGACAGCGAGGAACTGGCGCGATCCGTCGCCGTGCTCCACGTCCTGCGTCCCCTGGTGGCCGGCCGGACAGCCGCCCTGGTCAACGAGTACCTGAAAGACACGGCGCGGCCGCTCGCGGACTCCCCGCTGTCCTGCACGTCGTTGGGTGAGTTGCAGCGCTGCCTGACCCGGGAGAACGAAACGTTCGACATTCCGCACGGCCTGCTGCCGGCCGTCGTCCTCGCAGCCTGAACGGGTGTCACATGACAAATGATCCCATCATTGCGGCAATTGCCGCCTACCGCGCCGGTCTTGCTGCATTCGACGCGATTGACGAGGCGGACTGGCCGAAGCTCGGAGGCGAAGCGGAGGTTGTCCGCACGACCTACGTGGAACCATACGGCGCGATTTGCGGCTGGGAGGGCCCAGCCATGACACGGGAAGGCGCGGCCGAGGCGCTTCGGCTGGCGATGTCAGAACTGGACATGCTCGATGATGATGACCCGCCGAAAGTCATGATCAGGGCCGCTCTTGGCCATCTGGAGTCCTCAGCCTGACCGCTCAGGATGTGCCCTCGCAAACGATGCCCTGCGCGGAAGAACCGATTTTATGCAGGCTAAATATAGGGGGCTCCACCGGTGACAGCGATTACAGCGCCTGAAACATAGCTCGACATGGGTTCGGCCAGCATGACATAGGCCGAAGCCAGCTCGACCGGCTGGGCTGGGCGGCCCATCGGATAGTTGGCGCCGAATTCTCTCACATCCTCCTCCGACATTGTGGAGGGGATAAGCGGGGTCCAGACGGGGCCGGGGGCTACGGCATTCACGCGTATGCCCTTCTTCGCCACGAGTTGCGCCAGGCCCGCAGTAAAATTCACTATAGCGCCCTTGGTAGTGGCGTATGGCAGCAGTGAGGGGTTCGGTCGGTCGGAGTTGACCGAGGCAGTGTTGATGATGACACTCCCGCTTGGCATCTGGGTTATTAGGGCCTTTGACAGATAAAACATGGCATGAATGTTGATGTCGAAGGTGTGTCGCCACGCGTCGTCGCTGATATTATCAAGCGATGCATACTGCGCTTGGTGAGCGGCATTATTAACAAGAACGTCAATCGTCCCTAACTCGGCTGTTGCTTTCGTGGCAATGAAGCGACAGTGTTCCGCGCTTCCAATATCTCCTGGTAATAGAACGCATTTACGACCTGCTTCCTGTACGAGACTGGCAGTGGAAGCTGCATCCTCACCCTCATTGAGAAACGACAGCGCCACGTCGGCGCCCTCGCGCGCAAAAGCTATTGCCACGGCTCGGCCAATTCCACTGTCGCCACCAGTGATCAAAGCACGTCTCCCTGCTAACCTGCCGGCACCGCGCCAGCTCTTTTCCCCGTGATCAGCTGGTGGATTGAGCTTGCCAATGAGTCCCGGAGCGCTCTGCTGCTGTTTTGGAAATGGCGGCTTGGGATAGGAGTGCATGGCGGACGTCCTTTCATCAGAAATGAGAGACGGCCACAGGTGCGCCTTAGGGCTCAAGAATGCGCGGTTTATGGCGAAAGGGCCGTTCCTCCTGCAAAGCAACCATCTCGAACGCCATGCGGTTCCTGTAGAACGAGAACGGGTCATCAGCTCCGGGCAATTGTTTGTGCTATTGGCGAATAAACACATAATATTTATGTAAATGAATGTGCTAGTGCTTAATAGCCATTCAAAAAATGGAGATGGTGGAACTGATTGGTCTGTTAGGGCCTTATCCCTCCACAGATAGAAACTGGTGGAGGGACTGAGATGCGCATTCCGATGCTTGCATTCATTCTGGTGTCTATGACGGTTGCAGCTTCAGCTCAGCCGCAGCCCGCGAACCCTGATCCGAAGACGCCAGCGGTCACAACCAAAACCACGCCGCCGCCATCCCAGCCCGCAAAGGGTGCGAACAGCTTCACTGAAGACCAGGCGCGTAAGCGTTTTACGGACGCAGGTTTCACCGGAATCAGCGGCTTGTCCAAGGACAAGGACGGCATTTGGCGTGGAAAGGGAATGAAGAACGGCGCCACCCACGATATCGCTCTCGATTATCAGGGGAACGTATTCCCCCGTTAAGTTAAACGCATTGAGGCGAATTGGTCGGTGCTCGTATGTCAAGGAGGCATGTCTATGACGACGGTATCAGCATTGTTCGACACTCCCGCCGAGGCGACGAACGCTGCAAGAAGACTTGAGTCTGTCGGTGTCCCGGCATCGGATATTTCGGTGGTATCCAATAATTCTGACAATTGGTACTCTGACCCTGATGGAAACGAAGTTGCGAATGACGCCCTCACTGGCGCCGGTCTTGGGGCTGCGGTCGGCGGTGCTGGCGGACTCCTCGCCGGCCTTGGCCTGATGGCTATTCCCGGTGTTGGTCCAGTCGTCGCGGCTGGTTGGCTCGCCGCAACAGCGCTGGGTGCTGCAGGTGGAGCGGCTACCGGCGCTGCCGCTGGCGGCCTGGTGGGCGCCATGGTCGGAGATGGCGTCCCAGAGCGTGAGGCAAACGTCTATGCCGAAGGAGTCCGCCGTGGCGGCACACTGGTTTCAGCTCGTGTAGAGCCGGCCTTGGTCGACCGGGCGCAAGCGGTGTTACGCGAAACCCAGCAAGTGGATTTGGCTGCCCGCGAGGCGGCCTACAGGGAAACCGGCTGGGACCGCTTCGACCCTGATGCTCCAAACTATACGGCAGACCAAGTCCGGGACGAGCGGGGGAGGTACCTCTAGGTCGACGCGTCCAGATTGGACAGGTCCCGGTCGAGCAGTGGCGCTGCGGCAGTACCAAAAGCGCTAGATGACAGCCCGGCCGGTTCGCCCGCGCTTGCTGTGTCTCTGCGGAAACTGAGGCCGGGCCACGTCCTTCGCTCAGCGAGCCATACAGAAAGGACACTGTTATGCAGGTCAATCCAGATATCCACGAAACGCGTGATCTGATCGCCAGTGATAAGGTGGTCGGCACTGATGTGTATGGGGTTGGTGACGCTTACGTCGGCAAGATTGAGCGCCTGATTCTCGAAAAACGAAGTGGGCGCGTCGCTTACGCGGTCATGAGCTTCGGCGGCTTTCTCGGCATTGGCCACGAGCATTTCCCTGTTCCATGGGAAAAGCTCACCTACGACCCCAATCTGGACGGGTATCGCACCGATATTACCCAGGAGCAGGTTGAAACCGCACCCAGATATGCGCCGGATGAGGACCATGACTGGTCACAACAGGAAGGCCGCAGGATCTACGATTACTACGGTGTGAAGCCAGGTCTGTAGACGTCCTGGACGGGGGAGGGGGCATGGCTCATTTCAGACCCTCGCTTCGGGATGCTGGGGCATTCGTTCTTGGCTTCACATCAGCCCTGATTTTGCTTGGCCAAGCCCCCAGGACGTCTGCTCGAGAGCGGGCAGAACATCAAGACAAGGGCCCAAATTCGCCCCATGGCAAGGATGCTGAAGCGCCCACCGATATTGGCCCAACCGGGTGGCGCGAAATTGTCATGCGAACGTACCGCGAGGTTTCGCGCGACAGGGTCATGGCTGTCTCGGCTGGCGTGACGTTTTACGGTCTCCTGGCCACATTCCCGGCGATGACAGCGTTCATCGGCCTGTATGGGCTTGTGGCCGCACCTGATACAGTCATGGAACACCTCGGGCTGTTAGGGAGCATTCTTCCAGCGCAGG
>NZ_BNCG01000077.1 GCF_014656355.1 Camelimonas fluminis | reverse complement strand
CCGCACCTTACCGTGACCCCTGACGCCTCAATCTCGATGGCCCCGGATGTTGGCCGTGGCGCGCGCCGATTCTGTTTCTTCGCGGCCATGGGTTCGGCCTCGACCAGGACTGCTGGCACGAAAGCGGGCAGCGTCTCAGCTTCCATGCGCTGGCGCGCTTCCCGACGCCACGTGAACAGTTGCTGCGGCGTCAGGCCGTGCCGACGAGCCACGGCAGAGACCGTCCCGGACCCCTCGTGGCTTTCGGCGACAATCCGGTCTTTCTCCTCCGGCGACCAGTCCCGCCGGCGACCCGAGCCCGTGAAGATCTCAAGCCGGCGGACCGGCTCATTATCCCTGGACTTAAGCGTAAACTCTGAAATCGGCATATGTCGAGGCCCTCAAACACTTCGAGCATCACCGTTCGCACCCCAGAGCGAAAGGTGGCGCCGGGACACCGCTTACCGATCAGCTACACGCTCTCCAGATGGAAGGACTCTCGACTTCCTCGATGACGGACGTATCGAGCTCGACTCCAATACTGTTGAGCGGTCAATCCGTCCGATCGCGCTCAAAGCGTGAGAACACCCTCATTATCGGCTGTGACGATGGCGCGGAGCATTGGGCCGTCGTCGCTTCGCTCATCGAAGCCTGCAGGCTCAATCACGTCGGACCGCTCGGCTACCTCGCCGACGTGATCGCCAGGGTCGTCAACGGCCACCCAAACAGCCAGATCGCCGACCTCCTGCCTTGGGCTTAAATCGCCAGGTCAAAGTTCAAGGTCGTAGCCTGAGAACACCGCTTCCGGTCGACCATGTATTCCGCCACCACAAGAACGGGTAGGGCCAGTTCATCCGGCACCTTCGGCCTGGCGCGAGTCAAAGCAAAACTCACCCTGGCCAATCTCGCCTACAACTTCGACAGGCTGATATTCCATGAGCGTGCCGGTGCTAGGGACGAGTCTGCCCAATCCGACATTGGCGCTGGAGCTGGTAGCGGATGGTCTTCGATCACGCCCTGAATACCCCGATCATTGCTCCCGCAAAAACATCACCACCGCGCTCAACGAAGTCACCAGGTTCTTGCGGACCTCCAGTTCAGTCCGCCGTCGCCCAACTGCTCCCTCCGCCGCCGCAGTGGGACAAAAATGCCCAACGGACTTCTGCCAAAGTCGTGCTAGCCGTAGCGGCGTCCCAAATTCCTTCCCTCCTGAAGGCCAAAGGTAACGTAGTGAACCAAGGGATTAATACCGGCATTTCTAACATCCGGATTCGCGGCAAGATAATCTCGAGTTGAAAAGAAAGGCCCGGGATCCCGACCTTCATTGGCTCCGTGCGAGATATAATGGTTAGCGGGATTGAGCTTAGCTGCGGCCACGTCGGGATACGTCCGCAGATACCAATGGGCATCAAATAGATCCGATGCGGAAACCAGACGTTGATCACGTGCTGCTTTATCCCGACCTTGAAGCCGATCTTTCAGCGCAAAAAGAAGGCCGATTCCCCGCGGTTTCGCTCTCTCGGCGGTGCGCCGCGCTATAGACGCGGTGAGTAGATCCAAAATCCCATCCCAATCCCGCTTATGGGTCCCGATTGGCGACGCTCTGGATGAAGCAGCAGCGATAGAAGCGAGATGAGCTAGTGGAAGCCTTCGCTCTGGCCTGACCGCAGTACGAAGATTATCGTGTAAAAAAAGAGAATGTCGCTCTGGATCATGCGCCTCTTTGACCATAGAGTTTGCTCGGTTGCGATAGTAAAAATATACATCATTTGACACAAGAAACCGATGCCCGTCTTGGGCTAGCCGCAGATATAGGTTCCAGTCCTCATAACTGAATAAGCTCTCAACATACCGGTACTTCTTCACTACGGCAGCTCGGAAGAGTGCTGTTGCCGTCGAAAATTTATTCTGTCTTACGCCGCTGACCAAAGCCTCGCCGACGAAAGTGGCGTAATCAGGAAAATCGGCCTCCTCTCCTGGCAAGACCAAATTCTCACCGTCTTCAAAATAGGCTGCAGGTGTGACAAAAATATCGTACTCTGGGTTGTTTTGCAAAGCCCTTACAGCGATTTCTATAAAGCGCAAATTTAAAATGTCGTCAGCATCCAAGGGTAATAGATATTTGCCACGCGCATCACTTAAACCGATATTGCGAGCCCCTGATAATCCAACATTTCCCTGTGCAGTTAATATCCGCAACCTGTCATTGTTGCTGTTCGCCAGGTCCTTTATTACGCTAACGCTTTCAATATCAAAAGAGGCATCGTCAACAATAATAATTTCAATATTCTCATAAGTTTGCTGAAGCACACTCATGATAGTTGGAAGCAGGTAGTCACCCAAATTGAAATGTGGGATCACTACGGAAACCAGCGGAGATTCTGCTGTAAGGGAGGGGGAGGCGACGAGCTTATGGTCAGGTTTACCATTCCAGGGCCACGGATCAGACGGCAATTTCACCGGCAACAAGTCAACGCCACCAAAGTTGGCTTTGAGGGCTTCCATTAAGCCGGTTGTTGTTCCATCGAATTTGATGCAGTTAACGCCATGCAGCCATGGGGTATCATCACCGAAGCCGGGGTTGGTGCCATTAAGAATAACCCGAGCACCAAGAAGCGATGCTTCATACGCGGACAGACAAAAAGATTCGAAATCACTTGGCGCAATGAATGTGCTTGCAGCGATCAATTTCTCGCGCGCCACTCCCTGTCGGGGTGCGTCAAACTGAAACCGATCCTTCAAGCTGGGTGGAATTAAACGAACCACACGGTCGCTATACTCTCCATCGGAGCGGTGGGCCGAAATAAGAGCTGGACCTCGGAAATCGGGGGACTGTTGGCAGAAGCCGGCGACTCCGCGCACAAATAGGTCAGGCCTTTTGAAACGCTGAAGTTTCGAACCAAACATAATCGGCATGTTAGCCGACGTAGCAACAGTGGTGGGCGCTGGGTTGTGGTGGTCCAGCAGAACTGGCGGGGCGTGGATTACCACACGGTCGTTCCACTCGTCACGCGCAAAGCCGAATATTTTGCGAGTATGCTCTCCTACCGGACCTAGTTGAGCGATAATGAGGTCGCAATCGCGCAAACATTTTCTTTCGAGATCAATTATTATCAGATCGGTATCACTTACAACATGCGCTTCATGATGGAGGAGCAACGAATGCGTTGAATGTAGGCGCACTCCCAAGGTCGCTTCTGAGAGCAATCCGCTGATCTTCTTTTCTTGGATCGTCGCGAATCCCAACCCGCCCCAGTCTGGAAATTCCACATATTCGATGTTGGTTTCATGTGACAATTTACGCAAGGCGCGGAATACGACGGAAGATTTCCACTGCAGGTCCGTGCCAGAAAACGCCCGACGCGGTGGATGGTGCCCAAAGGCATCATATCGCCCATTCCCATCGTCACTGCTCAAGGAAATCAGCTTTGCTCCGGGGAATAACGTGGAGAATGCAGCTTCACTGATACTGCAATCAACCGCCAGCACATAGCTTCTTTCCCGATCTTCTACCGAAATGGACCGAAGCACATTATGAATAACGCGACCGATGCCTCCCGGCGTAAAGGGGCTTAACTCGGTTGTGACAAAGACAAGGGCGCCCACCATCAAAACTCCAGAAACTCGCCGTAACGATTGCGTGATACAGCATCACTTGCTGCCTGATAGTCCAGTGTCATATCTCGCAGTTCATTCTCCGGTACAGCTAACACGCGGTCCAGCACGGATCGAATATTGGCTATCGACATTGCATCGTCGACTTCGGTAAGTTTGACGTAAGGGTGATCTTCAAGGGCGTCGAGATTAAGTCGGCCACGCACGCAAGGAACGCCAAATGACTGAGCCTCAATGTTCACCATTGGATGGCAGTCTACAATTGAGGCATTCATACAAACGGAACTGCTTGTGATTAATCCAAATGTCTGTTCCCGATCAATAAATTTGTGCCGAATTATCTTGTTGTTAATTAAATTGGGGACGTCAATGTTGTCGGCATATACGAGAATTTTACCAACCGAATTGGCCGTGCATGCGGCTATCAGCCCCGTATAAAGGTTCTTTCTCCAATCGGCCCAAGCCGGTGCGAACACGACCCCTCGCTCCCGAGGTGATAGCGGTGGCACTCCGGAGCCACGGAATGCCGGCGCCATGTTAAACAGCATCGGCCGAAATATGTTCCCGAGGTCAAGATCGAAACCAGCCTTCATGAAATGAACCCGACGCACGCGCCCAGTGGCAGCAAAATCGAGTACATCAAATGCAGCTTTCCGTTCTGCATCGTAACACCATTGGGCGGGATTGCCATGTTTAATTATATAAAGAACAGAGGCTAGATCCATTCTTGATAATAATGACACAAGCTTGGACATATTCTGGGAAAATCCATGAATCAGTACCTTTTTATAATTTCCAGAATGTATCTGCCTGCTAAGTTCGCTTAAGTCTTGAGTTGATAGAAGCCTGTCGGCCGAGATGGAAATTTTTGTACCCGGCAGTGATCCAACAGCGGCGCGTATCCCGACCCACTCAGCATGGAAAATATGTAGCAGTCCCTCAAACTCAGAAATTGTATGAGCATACTTAATATCTTGGGATTTATTCTTTTCATATATAGGCAGATCCGTCCTTACTCGCGGAGGCGTGGTTTCCTCAGATGTAATTGTGCGGTACGAACGCCTATTTTGGGCATCCCTTAATCCTGCTCCGACGTGTTCGAGTAATTTCTGGCGGTCGGCGAAACGCACAGACGTTTCCGATAGCGCATTCGAAAGTTGTTTACATTGTTCAGACATGGAGTTGAGTGCGTTCTCCAACTCCAAAATTCGGCGCATATGTTGATCGCAGGTTAGTTCGCGTTCTGCGAGTTTTTCTCGTATATCAAGCAGTTGTCCTATGATGCTTTCATTGTTTGCGGGAATGCTTTCTGCTTCTCGAAGTATGTTTTCGTTGATTTCTTCCGCTTGGTCTAATCCATGTGAAAGTAAGTCCCCTAAGCTGCAGATAATTGCATCAGCTTTTGAATGGGCATGGTAGACATGGCGGCTCGGGCGTATTTCGAAAAACAAACTCGCAATGTAGATTGCATGCCGATCTGCGAAACGATCAATGATCTCGGTGTCTGCCCGTCCCTCGAAGTATTGTGAAAAGGCGTGACACCAACGCCCACCATACCACAAATTTTCCATTGCGCTGACCGCAGTGTGTGAATTTTCGATCAGCACGATTTTCCCGCCCGGCGTCAGTCGATCCATCATGGCGGAAATCATCCGTCGCGCAGTGTCAGGCCGGTTGTGGACCAGAACTGAAACGGTGAATATCAGGTCGAATGTTTCACTTTCGGGAAAAACGGCTTCGAACCGTTCACTAACACGAATCCGCTCATCCAAGGCCTCCTTGATCGCGGATGGCGGATTCGCGCGTAAAGGTTCAACCATTGACGCGGAGGAATCGTATCCGAAATAATCTAAGAAATCCAAGGGAGCTAAGAGATGGGCAAAACGTCCGGCGCCACAGCCAAAATCGAGGACACGTAACCGCCGCTGGCCGCCTCGTGCGTGAAGATCCCGGATATAAGACGTGAGCCATCTTTCCTGAAGTGTATAAGATTCACTATCAGCAGTTCGTTGAACATCCTGCTGATTCTTGTAATCGACACCTCGCCTATTTTTCCAATACTCCGGGTTCGAGGACATACGTATGCTCCACCTCCGCTATCGCTTGCTGCTGCCAAAGCCGCAGCATGCCGCTCCCGCCATGGACAGCAATCCTATCAACAGGCCACGTGCCCGTTTAAGCTTGATCGCTTGCAGCGAACATGCGCGTGCCCTCTCTGGCATCGTGCTGCACTTGCGAAGGCGAGTTATGGCACATCGAATATACCAAAAACAATGTTTGATTGGTTGCACTGGTGCGGTGCGCGCCGATGTGGGTTGGAGTGGCGGTGATCCTCCATGGTGGACTGATACCAAGACCCTTGGCCTCTGACTCATCAGGGGTTTCGTCAGCGGCGCAGACATGAT
>NZ_BNCG01000076.1 GCF_014656355.1 Camelimonas fluminis | reverse complement strand
TCATAAGAATGAGCTGTTCGCTACGGCTTGAACGGTACTGTGAGACAGTTGCCCCAAAAGATAACGCCGCCAGTCAGACCCGAACCAAACAAGTCGGAAGATCCCGGATGGTTCCAAACGCTATATGCAACACGGCTATGATTTTTTGTGAGTATAATTACACACCAGATTGATGTATTGTTATATTTTTAAATTTTACGGTGGAGACATGCTCCATAAATCCAACAATGAGCTTGCGCTTTATGCCATCATCATCGCCGTAGGCATAGGGATCATCTTTTTAGCCTCCTAGGTATTTGTAGCACGAGCTTTTCGTCGCAGCTTTAGTCGCTCAGTGCCAAATGCAGGCCGAATTCAGGGCGACACTGCAGCATTAAAATGCTACAAGTTTGTCGTGTTATAGCGCTTACGTCGACGGATCGGGGATGGCGGCAAACAGTACGAGTTTCAGGAAGGGCCAGAGCGGAAATCCTGCTGGCAAGCCGCGTGGATCGCGCCACCGCACCACACGGGCGATTGACGAATTGCTCGCGGGTGAAGCCGAGAAAATCACGCGTAAGGCAATCGAGATGGCTTGTGGTGGTGACACCGTGGCCTTGCGTCCGGCGCCTTTGCCCGAAAGCCGGTGGACAGACGGCGCTGACCTGACGGACGGCCTCATGAACCTGAGCGATGCGGACCTTGCTTCTGCGGTCATTGCTGGAACCGCGAGGTGTGCGACATGAGCAGAATTTCAGACCGGATTTCGAAGCTGGAAGCCAAGCGAGAACCCCCAACACCGGCCGTAAGGGTTGTGCGCCATATCGTGACCGGAGTGGATGAGGCCGAGCGACAGGCTAAAATTGAAGCCCTGACCGCCTCCAGCTCCGGGAATGTGCTTCATATCATCCGCCCAATAGTCAGCCCCCATCATCACCGGCCAATCTCATGTCGCGCTTGATTTCGGCTCGTCTGTCACGGCTGGAGAAGGCTGAAAGCACCGATGGAGAGCGCTTCACGGTCAGCGCCTACCCTCTTGCTGAAGGGCAGGCAGATCAGGAAGACGCCGGTTGTCCGGTCCTGACTGAGGCCGAATGGGAGAAGGCATATTGTGGAACGCCGCCCGCTTCTGAGCGTTGAGCAAAAGACCTCGCGTATAGGGTGGAGACCACGATGTACCTCTTGCTTGTGTTGATCATCCTCATCCTGCTCTTCGGCGGCGGTGGAATGTTTTATGGCGACGGTCGTTATCGCACCCAAGGGCTTGGCATCGGCGGCCTGCTGCTGGTCGTCCTTATCATCCTGCTGTTGATGGGTGTGTTCAGTCCGGGGCCAACCGCAGTGTGACGGCGTCACCCTCAAAGTGGACGTGCGGCAGCCTGCCGTAAAACACGGGAAACCTGCATAGGCGACCAGGAGCCGCCGCGGGCAGCTGGAATGCCGCGCTCGTTGAGGCCGCGAGCGATGGCTCCCAAGGAATGAGCGCCGCTTGCCTGCAAATCCCTGATGACTGGAGAGAGATCCGCGACGCGAGCCAGCGCTCTGGCGGCCTGGGTGGCTCTTCCGGCCTCCTGATCCTCTCGGGACGGCGTCACGCCACGATGGCCGCCCAGCACTGTCCCCCGAGCCTTTGCCGCCGCCAACGCCGCTTTGGTGCGGGCCGATATCATTTTCCGCTCGGCTTGGGCCACAACGGCCATGATCCCCACGACCATCTCGTTGGCTTCCGGCATATCGGCAGCCGTGAACTGCACGCCGGATTTCTGAAGGCCGAGCAGGAAATGAGCATCACGGGACAGGCGGTCCAGCTTCGCTATGAGAAGCCGCGCCCCAAGTAAGCGGCAAAGGCGCAGTGCCTCTGCCAATTTTGGACGGTCGTCCTTCTTCCCGCTCTCAATCTCCACAACCTCTGCCAACAGCTTCAGACTGCCGCCGCTCAGGAAGGTTCTGACGGCTTCCTTCTGTGCATCCAGGCCGAGACCTGATCGACCCTGCTTCTGGGTCGAAACGCGGTAGTAGGCGACGAATTTTCCCTGCGTCATGCCACTCACGTCTGTTTCAACGAACGTTGAGACAAACGTTATGGTCCGATACAGCTACATGTCAAATGCACACACGCACCACTGCTGGTGCAGCAGAGGGGCGAAAGACTGAACGGGAACCCACACGTGAGCCGAGGACTTGGCTCCATGAAACCCAAGGAGCCATGCCATGAACCAGCAGCCCCCGGCCGAACCGCCGATACCGATCCCACCCGCGCCAGACACCCCAGCGCAACCACCCACGCCGCCAGAGGGGCCTCATCCTGAAGAACCGGCTGGCGTTCCGGTAAGGGAGCCAATCCCCGTTCCGCAGGAGCCCATTCAGGTACCCCCCCAGACGCCGCAGGAGATCCCGCAGCAGCAGGCATAGGGAGGCTTGCAACAGCCAAGGCTGGGCTTGCATGACCCTCTGCGAAAGAGAGCGATGTCAAAAAGAGAAGTCTACCGCGCGGCGATTTTCCTGGCGGTGTTGATGCTAATCGCTGTGACGGTCTGGGTAGCGCAGAAGCTCCCCTTGCTCGGACAATAGCCCTACGTGCCGAAACAGTCCCCCAAGAGGGGTGTCACCGGTCCGAAACTGTTTCTGGATAAGGGTTTTGCGTCGCCTGCCCTCCCCGTTGTCACCGCCTATCACCAGGGACTGGCGACGGGCCTGCTGGGAGTTTCTGCGCAGAGTGCGCGTGCGCGAGCCGGATCCGGGCAATTTCGCCACCAAGTGCGCGGATGGTGCGCGCGTGCGCCGGCGCGCGAAGCCCCTGGGATCAAGCTCCGCGATTGGCCAGCGTTTCCTCAACCACCCGCGGGTTTGCATCGATCAGCGACAGCAGCACGCGGGCCGGGCCTTCTGGCTTCCGGCGCCCCTGCTCCCAGTTCCTGAGCGTGGCGGCTGAAATGCCGATGCGGCTGGAGAACTCGGCCTGCGACAGGCGGGTTTTCCGGCGGACGCCGGCAACGTCGATTTCAGCTGGAATGTGGACGCGCAGGCCGTCGACGCGCTCGCCTCGCGCATAGGCCTGAGCTTCTTTCATGCCTTGGACCAGCCCCTGAAAATCAGCGTCTTTCATCGGCCTTTCCCTTTCCTGAAATCGTCCAGAAGATCCTCGCCCAGCTGGGCCAGCGTCGCCTTCTGGCTGGCGGTCAAATCGCTGGCCTCATTCTTCGCAAACGCCCAGAGCAGAACCGCCGGGAATCCGTCTGAATGAAACCAGTAGATGACCCGGCCGCCGCCCCGCCGGCCACGGTCGCCAATTCCGAACCGCGCCTTGCGCAGGCCGCCGGTCCCCTGGATCAGCACGCCTGCGCGCGGGTTCGTCGCAACCATGTCCACAATGGACACCCGCTCATCGTCGGACATGATTTTGCTGGCCTTCGACAGGAAGGCTGGCGTCTCGACAACGGTATGGGGCGCGGTCATACGGTTTCATATACGCCAGCGGCGCAGTACGTCAATGGCGCAGATGACGCAATTTTGCGTTCCCCGAAATTGGGGACCGCAACCACTGTCGGAAAATCCGACAGTGCTCCGTCATTATAGCCTGCCCAACAGTCATGAGGGTGGCATGGGTCAGCTCAAAAACCGTCCGGCCCTATCTCGCAGGATATTCGGAAGTACCGAAAAACTGACGCCCGCAGGCTGGCGAAGCCAGCGCGCCGCAGTGGCGCGTTCCATAGCCCGGGCCAGCCACCGATTTATCCCCTATCATCACGCGAGCAGAATGACGGTTTTCCCCGAGATTGGGGAGAACCTCTCTGGCCGGCGGCGCTCATGGCCAAAGGGTCTATCCTGAACAGATATCCCTGCAGAAAACCGGCCTCACCGATTTATCCCCTATCGTCACGCGAGCGGAACGGAGGCTTTCCTCGAAGTGGGTGAAAACCACTCCGGAGGGCGGGAGCGCCGATTTATCTGACATCATCACGCGAGGGAAAAAGCGCTTCATTCCGCTTCAGGGGCGCTTCATAGGCATAGAGGCGTTCCCAAGGCCATTGGTGAGAAGTGGACCGACTGGCGGGCAGGGCGGAATACGGAGGCGTTAGCGCGCATCCTTACCGACCCGAAGGCAGTCCCAGCCTTCAAAGCGCTCGCCAGTGCCGAGCCTGGTAGCGCTAAGGCTATTTATCTGGCGGTGCGGCTTTCCTACTTTGCAGATAAGGCATGGCAGGCCGGGTCGAGCAACGAGTGACCCATATCAGGGACACTCATCCCACCAGTGCTAACCGACGTCAGGGCGGGTTTTATATGTGTTGGTTTCTATCGAATCCAGCCTAGTGTGAAGCCTGTCCAGGCTATCGAAAAGCTTATATTCCAGTTGGGGCACAACCACCTCCCCCGCCACAGACATCTGCCCGGATATGGCCTCCAGCCGCTTCTGTATCTTCGCCAGAAGCCCCAAAGCGACCAGCAGCAGAACGGCAATGAATGCGAGAAGGTAAGGGACAGCGCTCATGGGACCATGTTAGCCGGTACCTCGCGCTGTAGGGAAGATGGCCTGGCCCCCCATCCAGATCAGGCGTGACATAGCTTCGGCCCCATGAAGTTCCCCATGGCATACCCTAACCCACGTCTCAGGCATGGTGAATAGCGTTACCTACAGCATTGCAAAGGGCCTGAGGCCTTGACCCGCCGTCTGGATCAGAGAAATAGGAAAACTAATCTATGTTAGAAAAATAACCGAAATTGCACGTAATACAGCAATTCCATGTAATGCATTACACACAAAATTTACTTCGTGCGGAACCACGGCGGTATAACTTCTGATCATCGTCAATAAAGCGACGAGGTAATGGGAGGCTGTTATGCGCTTATGGTGGCACAGTTTCGTCCGGACTGACCGGGCAGGAAACCCCGTGTGCGTTATCTGGGCGGAGCGGCACCCCGATATGTTCGAGATCCACGTCGTTAAGGGATCGGCGGTGCTTTATCTCAATGGACGTGAAATTGGCTCAGGGAACGACATCCTGCAGCTTACAGATCAGGCTGCGATGATGGTGAGCAGCCCAGAGGACCAGGCTGCATAGCCTGGCTGATACGGAGAACGCGGCCCCGCCTTGAAGTCGGGCCTGAGCTTTTTCGGAACTGAGCAAATGAGCCAAGCGGACAAGGACCACCTACCGCCACCTTCTCCCCCTGCCATGAGGGTTAGGGCGAAAAACACCTTACAAATCACTTTGGCATTTGGGCTGTCAGAGAAACTGGCCCTACGAGCTGCCGCCGCAGCGCGCAGCAGCCGGGGCAGGAACCGTAAAATTTGAGGTAGCGAGTCCATTGCAACCGCCGGGAAATCCGGCACAGCCGAAGGTCGGCATCTGATAGAGAACTGGCGGAACAAATTTAATCCTCAGCCGTTAAGCTTAAGCTCATCCCCCCGATGAGCTGCGCATTCAAAACTCCCGGCCCGGCATAAGCCAGGTCGGGTTTTTTGAGCTTGCGCGTTAAGCGGAATTTTTTCGGGGCGCGTGCTTGCGTGGAGTAGGTGCAGCTTGTTCTACTGCCGCGGGTTCTGGGGCAGGCGATGCGCCGGTCGTAAGGCGTATCGCCCCGAGGCCCATTGTTTTTGCGTGGGCAGAGCGATACGCAGCGTAGCTCGGAGCAACCATCGGGTAATCGAATGGCAGATTCCACTTGGTCCTATACTCCGCTGGCGTCATGCCATAGGCCGAGCGCAAATGGCGCTTCAATGTCTTGAACTGCTTTCCGTCTTCCAGACAGATAATATAGTTCGGCGTGACGGATTTGCTTATGGGAACAGCTGGTTGCTGTGGAGGTGCTGTCTTTTCTCCTGCTGGCTTCGTCAGGCCGGCTAGAGCGCGGTGTATCGCAATCACCAGTTCCCCAAGGTTATCTTTGCTCACCTGATTATTGGCAACATAAGATGAAACAATATCGGCAGTGAGCTCAACGAGATTTTCTGGTACAGAAACGTCATCCATGTGGTAAATCTCCTATCCCAGATACTCGGTCATCTTTTAGATACGCGCAAGACGGCTATGCCTCGCGCTAGAGGGCGGAGTATGTTGCGCACAATTATCATCGCCACTATAGGGACTGCCCGCGTGGCAGGCAGCGCGAATGACTGAAGCGCTAAAGCTTTACTTCAGCGTTTGCGCCCATATCCGGCGTTGACCCCGTGACGGCGGCGACCAGCATTTTCGCAGCAGATACAAGCCGGCCGGGGCTATCCCAGATTTCCCCTCTTTCAGGGGTGACCGTGATGAGACGGATGCTGGGGTCAGTCTGATCTTCCCACCATGCTTTATCCATATCGGACCAAAGCCCGGCAATTTTGGCACGGTCGTCCGTTACGGCCGCCTGACCAGAGATGACTGCGTAGTGGTAGCTGCTGTTGTCAGCCCAAGCGAGGGAAACCGTTGGATAGGCAGAGATTTCTGAGTTTGGGGGCAGAACAAGATCTGCTCGAAATCGTACGCTAATACCAAGACTCTTGGATCAGAA
>NZ_BNCG01000075.1 GCF_014656355.1 Camelimonas fluminis | reverse complement strand
CATGTCAATCGGACTCCGCAAATGGGCGCATGGGTTCTGATCAGAGAGTCTTGGTATAAGGACGCGCGTGTGGAGCGCGAGCGAAAAGCGCACCCGCTTGCTGCACAACAGCCTTCTGCCGAACTGAACCAAGCAGGAAAAGCGGATCCCCATGATATCCGAAATACGGGGGGTAAACCATCTCCCAACGTAACTTTGCTATGCAAGTTCGTTAGTTCAAATTCGATTCATTTTAGCAAAGGGGATCACACGATACACATTACCAAACAAGATGGATGGATCATCACACACGACGCGTTTTCTCTTCCTCACGCCAAATGGTTTGGAGGCGCATCTATTTTTATATCACGACACTCCGGTCACGCGGAGGTAAAATACGATTTGGGTGAGCGCGTGGAGATTGTACCTGGCGAATGTCGCCGCTCCGACGGTCCAAAATTCTAATTGTGGCTCCACAAAATTAGCGCCTACAGCCCAGCGAATGCCACTTCGTCCCACCCACGCCCGTCTACGTAACGGGTTTGTCACCGGAGGTAGCAATGTTTAGAGCTATTGCACTGGCTACAATCATCTTCGCGGCTGGAGCTATCGGCGCTTCCGCCGAAGTCCGTACTGGCATCGGCGTCGGGTCCTCCGAAGCCCAAGCCTGTGACGACGCCATTAGACGATCCAAGATCTTCTGCTCAAGGACAAAGGATGTCAGCTGCTCCCGATGCGCAAAATCAAGCACAGGACACTACGAGTGTATGGCAAAGGCTGAGTGTGATTAAAGCGCATCCCGACTCCTTGTGGTGACCCAAAATGCAGCCAGCACCCCTCCAGGTCGGCATTGCCGGCCTTGTTTTTCTCGTCGGCTCACTTGGTTCTGTGCTGGCTGTAGGCGCACCGGCTGAAGCGCCGCATGCCGATCTCCCATGGTCCACCCCGAATTTCATAAGGGGGTGCAAAGCCTACGTTGCCATGATGGAGGACGAGCCCGTCATTCCCATCAATTTCGACACAACTTTTGGCGCCGGGCTTTGCTATGGTATCGTCGAAGCCACCGCCACCGCGATGCCTTCAGGCTTGGCATGCGTGCCGGCGAACGTCACAAATACCGCGCGGGTCGCGACGCTCTTGGCATTCTTTGAGCGCTATCAGGATGCGATGACGCTCGATCGCTCGAGCCCGACCGCACTTGTCATCCAGGGACTCGTGGCTTCATACCCGTGTGGCTCGGCTGTCAAATGACGCGCTCAATCCTCCGCCCGTTACCGCCCTCACATCAAGCGGCCACAGACCCAGTCCCCAAAATCGGGGGACGGGTTGCGTTGGCTATCCTGGCGGGCTTGACCGCCGCATCATTCTTCAGAGCGACCTCGACATTTATATGGTCCAGGTTTTCGCATCCGGAAGCATGACAGGCGACTTTGACGGAAGAGACGTGAGCGCTACGGCAGGCGATATCTGCATCCAGGATTTGACGCAACCATTCGCCAGCCAGGTCGATGCTGGCTCCAGACTTTGCATCGCCATTCCACGACAGGAACTCGAACGGCATGTCGGGCCGCGAAACCTGCACGGCGTCGTGCTTAAAGCCGTGTGGCCCATGACCCGCCTGATCACGACCTACCTCGAGGGTCTCGTGTCGCTCCAGGAGACATTGGGCGGCCCGCAGGCGCTTGCTGCGCAAGAAGCGCTGATCACCCTGCTGGCCTCAGCGTTAACAGCTGAAACGCCGGATCAGACCCATGAGCAGGCTCCACTGGCTGTTGCGCTGCGGCAGCGTGTTTTGATGTTCATCCAGCAGAACCTTCATGCGAAAGACCTGTCCCCGGAGACAATCCAGCGACAGTTCAACGTCTCTCGCGCCCATCTGTATCGCGCATTTGCGGCCGATGGCGGTGTAGCGAAGGTTGTGCAGGACAAGCGGCTTGACGCCACATGTCTTGAGCTGCTGAAGCCTGAGAACGCCGCGCGCTCCATCACAGATATAGCCTACAGCATGGGCTTCTCCAGCAGTAACCAGCTGCTACGCAGCTTTCGTGCGCGATTTGGCATAACGCCAACCGAGGCGCGGCATGAAGGATTGGCGTCCGGCCTTCAAAACGGGCTGACACCTGATCTGCAAGCCTATTTTTCCCATCTTCTGGAAACTAAATGGACCAGGCCGGCCCGCCCCCTTTGAACCGCAGCCTTGAGGAATTGGTTTATTGAAAAACAAGGCTGGATGAGCCGTCGCGCATCATCGCCTGGCGATCAATACGGCGCACCATCCCCGATTGCGGTATTCTCGGGGTGTGGTCAGGCTGCCCGGCCGACTTCCGAGGTGCTCGCAGATCCTCTGCAAAGGTGGTCGGCCGATCCTTGCCCGTACCGGCCCGCGCCGCATCGCGCTGCAGCAGCGAAATGTCGATCCCAGCGTAGAAAGCCCGGCCCTCGCCCGTGATAGCGATCACAAAGACGCGCAGGTCGGCCACGGCCGCATCAACGGCATGCCGTAGCGCGGTCAGCATGCCATGGTCGAACGCGTTGAGCGAATCCGGGCTTTGTAGCCGTATTCCGCACAACCTGCCTGAGACGGATCCCCCTACCGTCGGGCGTGAATTGGAGATTTCATCACTCAAAACGCATTCTCCGGAACATGTCGATGACAGGGAGCCCGGCAATGGCAGCTTAACCCATGCCGCCATCACACCGGACGACCGCGCCCGTAACGAACGACGATGCGTCGCTTGCCAGAAAGAGAGCTGTGGAGACGATTTCCTCGGGCCGGCCCGGGCGACGCAGCGAATTGCTGGCATTTTCCCGGGCGTCCGGATCCCAGGCGTCTGCAATGTCCGTGAGGAACGGGCCAGCGGAAAGCGAATTGACGCGGACCTTTGGCCCGTACTCGCGCGCAAGGGATACAGACATGGCGTTCAGCGCCGCTTTGGCGCCCGCGTACGTCACCACTGTCGGCAGCGGGACGAGGGCGCCCGATGAGGAGGTATTAATGATGACGCCGCCATCGCCGTCATACATCCGCTTGGCGACCAGCGAGGCCAGGCGGAACGGTCCCTTGAAGTTCAGTCCGAGGATTTTGTCGAACAAAGCCTCGGTTACCTCGTGGCTGGGCACCGCCGGCGACATGCCGGCGTTGTTGACGAGAACGTCAAGGCCACCGAATCCGGCGAATACCTCATCCGCCAGACGCTCCATATCCTCCCAGCGACTGGCGTTGGCGGCGATGGCGAGCGCCTTCCGGCCGGCTTTCCTGACTTCCTCCGCCGCCGCCTCACACGCCTCGATCTTGCGGCTGGCGATGGCGACGTCGGCGCCGCATGCAGCGAAAGCGCGGACCATTTGCAGGCCGAGCCCCCGCGATCCGCCTGTCACGAGAATACGTTTGCCCGTCAGGTCGAACAAACGCTGGGCGAGATCCGTATCGGTCGCCCGAGGCGCAATCGTTGTGGTCCCTGACATTGCGTTTCTTCCCATCTCTTGTGTGCCTTTGATTGGTGACAAATGCTACAAATGAACGCCTGAGCTCTCAAGGTCCCTCTTGCCGCCCTTTTGCCCTCTTCTCCGGCAAGCACGAGAGCTGGATCTCCCGATAGGCAGCTACCGGCGCTTCCAACTGCGGCCGCTGTAACCGCAGCTACGTTCGCAGCGCCGCCGGCGCTATCCAAGGTGCGAAAAGGAGATACCCAGCCTCAAGAGGGCTGTAAGATGTTGATGCCGCGCGACAAAGAAGGAACGATACAGCAGGCTTACTCCAAGGGTGTCGCCCACACGATAACCCTGCTGCGTGGCCAGCCTAACCTGTGCATGCCTGCGTCCATCTCGATACTGGAGGTTGCCGAGCAGATCGGCGCCCACCGAAAGACGCGACCTGAACAAAAGGCTGAACCGCTGCCTGAAACCGCCGTGCAGGCGATCTCCGAAGTCTGGCCCTGCAGGTCTGCAGGTCGCGTCTGTTGGTTCCTGTGATTTCGGGCCCGCTTCGATCTTATTCGTGTTTCACCGATCGCAGGTTTGACCTGCAACGGAGCCAAGGCAACGTGAAAATCTGCCCACGGATCGCTCTTGAGTGCTGCCAGCCGAGCCACGATATTCCCGGCAGTAGAATAAGCCGGTCCTATAGCCGGCGCCAGTTCGTCCCACCCGAGTGGCACCGACGCCGCCGTACCAAGACGGGCGCGCGCCGACCAGGCGGCAACCGCCGCCCCCGAACAACAGACGCGCAGGACGTCGTGAACGTGATCCTCGATCTGGTATCAAGTGGCTCCGCCTGATCGTTGTTGTCCCTGGACCTCCCGCCCTTCTCGGCCGTGCAGCGCCATTTTTACGATTGGCGAGCCCTGTCTGTCAGGATAGGGGCAGTCCATCCTTCGTGACATTTTGAGCCAGACCCTTAGCCAAGCCTGCAAAGTGCATCAACAACCGGGCCACATCACCAAATTGGGTGATGCCGAAATTCGGACTATGTGGATCTATCGAGAAGAACCCTAGCAACCCAATGTGGCCCGTTACTGTGGTGCTATGTATAGAAATCATTTCCGGCCCTCTCGAAGATTATTCCTTTTAGGTTGGGCAGCATGCGCATGTTCCGCCGGCTTCGCTGCCCGTGGGCAAGAGCGGATGAAGGCAAGTGTGTTGCGCTCGGCGTGCGCTTTTAATGAGGTGGTTCCGCGAGGCGACGTATGGCTGTTTGATCCAAGCGATCTAGCAACCAAGGTGGTGAAGGAGGTTGTTTCGGCCGTTGGTCTAAAACCCAATTTTTCGATCAAGGCTGGCAATGTTGCCAATGCGGGTGCGTATATCGACACCGACAAGTTGTCCCGGACAATTGTCTATAGTGAGACGTGGCTGAGGGAAAACATCGAGGGGAGTAAAGACTCATACTGGAAGGCGATTGCGCTCGTGTCACACGAATGTGCCCACCATTTTAATTCAGATACCCTTGAGATCTTGAAACCGGGCTCGCTGCGAAATTTTGGTGCCACTCCCGGTGACAACCAGAAAAAGGAATTGGCGGCGGATGAGTTTGCAGGCTTCGTTATTGGCCGTATGGGTGGATCGGTCCAAAATGCCCAGTCGCTGTTTTTAACCCTGTCTGAAGAGGGGAGCAGTTCTCACCCTGGCCGCGCCGCACGCGTTGAAGCCGCTACTATTGGGTGGGGCAGGGGCCGTCCCCATGGGCATCCGTCTCCTGTTCATCCCCAAGATGCCGGTTCTTGCAAAAGCGGTGCGGTTGGACCTGAGTTTGTGGCGGGGGGGCAGCAGTGCCGGCAGTTTCAGATATGTGAGCCTGAGCAAGCTCGAGTTGTGGGTTGCAAGGAAAACGGCAAGTGGGTTTTTCAGCGGTAGCCGTCCGTCAGGTAGTGGATATTGGGAGCCAACTATGAAGTTTGTTTTCGCAGCAGTTGTTGCGTCGTTCGGAATCTTGAGTATCGAACAGGCTATGTCGTGTGAATTTGCGGGCACGTTACCATGCGATCGCGCACGGCATCCCGAAACCACAGGGGCGTGGTGGAAGGGAGGTTGGGCCACCCGGATGCAGGACAATAGAGGTCGGATGCTGACGGCCTTCACGACTCTTGGGCGAGACGGAAATTATCGTAGTACGCTCAAGTATGACGACGGCCAGGTCGTAGAGCACAGCGGCAAGTATCGCGTACGTTTCTCGAAGCTGGATGTGCGGTCATCTGTACGACTCACGTCCGGTGTTGTCGCAGAAGCGCATGCTATTGACGCGGCTGCCAAGTCCGAGTTTCCGAAAGAATATGCGTCGTTCGCGGCAGCTGTTCCGGTTGGCATTAAAAGTGGCGATTCATGCGTGTGTACGGTTGGCGAAGTGACCTACGACGTGAAGTCCTGGAACCCGCGGAGCCTTGAGTTTGGTGCGCCGCAGACGTTTAAATTTGTGGTGGTCGCTGACGGCTATGTGAGGGTGTCTGGGCCGGGTGTTAACGATGCCCTCTCTCGTCGATATGCCTACCGTTGATCTCCTGATGAATAAGGCTGCCTTATGTCTTGCCAGCGTTGGCCTGAGCGTGCTGGTTTCGTCGAAGGGGTGGGCGGCGCAGAGCCAATGTCTCGTCCTTTCAGATGGAAGCGAATTGTGTGAAAGGACAAAGCAAGATAGAGAATCGAGAGATACACCCGAGAGGAGAAAGGCGAACGAGAATGAAACCGTTTTTTTGGGCTTGGACATTCTCAATAGTCTGAAGGTGCAAGTATCAATAGAGTTGTATTGTCTCTCACAAGGAGATTGGGTGAAGGAATCGTTTACCGTCGAGAGAGACAAGTTGACAAATATTAGGCGCCTGCGAATAGAGAGTCGCACGGTTTATATTCGGGCATGGCCTTCTCATTCTGGGGAAGACAATCCATTGGTTATGAAGTTTCTCCAGTTTAGGTACCCAGATGCGAAAATGGTAAACATAGAAGGCGAACAGTTTCTTAAAATATTGTTACGGGGTTCTGGTGGCGTAGGAAATCTTCACATACCGTCTACAATGTAGTGTTAATACCAAGACTCTCTGATCAGAACCCATGCGCCCATTTGCGGAGTCCGATTGACAT
>NZ_BNCG01000074.1:6800-7163 GCF_014656355.1 Camelimonas fluminis | reverse complement strand
GATGCGTGAAATCGAGATGCTGAAGCGGCAGGGAACATCCCAGGTGTTCATGAACGCAGGCGGTGGAGCTGCTGCTGTCGGTGGCAGCGACGCCGCGAACGCTCCTCCCCTCAAAAGCAGGGTGACCGCTGCAATCCTCGCCTTCCTGCTCGGTGGGCTCGGCTTCCACAAGTTCTATCTCGGACAGACCGGAATGGGTCTGCTGTACCTCGTCTTCTGCTGGACGTTCATTCCCGCCATCATCGGCTTCATCGAGGGGATCATCTACCTCACCTCATCGGACACGGCGTTCAAACGGAAGTACGGCTGACCCGATGCAAATGATCTCCATCGCGGGACTGGCCCTGTCCGTCCTGACCATCG
>NZ_BNCG01000074.1:0-6609 GCF_014656355.1 Camelimonas fluminis | reverse complement strand
GACCTGCCGGGAGTACGATACGATTTCCCACCAGTCGTTCATTCTCGACACCCCGACGCGCGAGCGGTTCTCTCTGGAGGGTGAGGACTACATCTGGTGCGGGACCACCCATGGACAGCCGAAGGCATCCAGACCCACCCCGGCCAACATCCGCAAGCTGTCAGACAGGGCGCTGATCGACCAATGGGGCGACCTGAACGATGATTGTCGCGGTGGCAGCGGCGACGACCCCAAAACGGATCAGGCGTGCGGTCGTCGCTCCGACGTTGCGGACGAACTGCAGCAACGCGGATTCTGCTACCGGGCGGTGAAAGGCGGTCAGGACTGGGTTCACTGCGGCAAGTAAACCCTCCCTCCCTGTGCACGACGACCCCTGACGTCATCTGGCGGTGCAATGACCCTTGATCGACGTGGGCGAAACCGGGTACATGAAGGTCCCTGTCCCTGGCGATTTGCCGGTGGCGGGATGGCCGGGATCAGAACCCAACGGTTCCATCCCCGCTCTGCGGGCGTAGTTCAGTGGTAGAACGACAGCTTCCCAAGCTGTATGTCGAGGGTTCGATTCCCTTCGCCCGCTCCAATTTCCTCCATCAGAACAATTTGTTGGCGCTCACATGGCGTAGGCCGCGCTCCCGACGTTGGCTCTCATGCTCCCCATTGCGCGATAACGTCTTCTTCCTGGCGTTCCCATGGGCGGCGCGCTGCCTGTCACATGAACTGCCCGTGACCTGCAGAATTTTATGATGACTATCAACGTCTGCGCATGCTGACGGACAACACAGGACCAAACGACGGGCCAGAGTTGAAACACATGCACGTCTCCGCGCGAGCCCGCCGGCATTCAACAAGGCCGGCGCTCCCCGGATGACGTAGGCCTGCGTTGGCAAGGCAGGCTGGCCAATCCGGCGGTCATGCCTGGATTTCAGCACCTGATATTCGTCCGGCGTCACTTCATCCCGGCGGCGCGCGCGTCACGGCTCCAGCCCCACGCGAACCCCAGGCCAATGTAGCGGGACAGCGGCTGTCTCCCCGCGCCTGCCCAAGCCTTCGTGAGCAATATTCGGCACATTCATACCGTTTTGCATTCTGCCTTCAAGCAAAACTCCACCTTCGCGCCAACAACTATCGGCGGCGTCGATTTTCGAAAAACTGTTGCCTCACACACTGAACTTATCTTGACCAGACCGCCAATCAACTGCGTAAACTGCATCTTCAGACCCCTGTCGCCCCCCCAACGCGGCGACACTCAAGACAGCAGTGGTCTCATTCACCAACAGCCATAAGGGGAAACGTCAATGGATCTTGGCGCGCTCATCAAAAACCGACATGTGTTGATCACCGGCGCCTCAGGCGGACTTGGCGCGCATTTTGCGAGGCTGTATGCGTCCTGTGGCGCGACAGTCACAGTTGCCGCACGCAGCGCCGACAAGCTCGCAACCCTTGTGACAGAGCTGCAAACACAGGGCGCTCGCGCGCACGCTGTTCCGCTCGATGTGACCAGCGAGGGCTCCATCGCCGAGGCCTTTGCCGCCGCAGAGGCAGCCCAGGGGCCGATTGATGTGGTGATCAACAACGCCGGCATTGCCCGCCCGTCCATGGCCATGGAACTGTCGGCCGAGGATTTCGACGATGTCATGAACACCAATCTGCGCGGCGTCTGGCTGGTGTGTTCCGAAGCGGGGCGTCGCTGGAAGGCGGCCGGTCGCAACGGCGTCATCGTCAACATCGCCTCGATCCTTGGCTTCCGCGTCAGCTACGCTGTGCTGCCGTACACGGTGTCCAAGGCGGCGGTTGTGCAACTCACCAAGGCTCTGGCGCTGGAGTGGGCCCGCCATGGCATTCGGGTCAACGCACTGGCGCCCGGCTACATTCTCACGGATATCAATCGCGAGTTCTTTGAGACCGAGCCGGGACAGGCGATGATCCGTCGGGTGCCAATGCGCCGGCTGGGCAAGGAATCGGAACTGGATGGCGCCGTCCTGCTGCTGTCGACGGACGCAGGGAGCTGGATGACCGGCGAAGTTATCGCTGTCGATGGCGGCCATCTGGTTTCACATCTCTGAGACGACCAAAAATACGCCCCCAAGGACGTCGCGGGTTTCTTCGCAGCCGCCTCCCCGTGAAGATCAGGCCGGGATCGCTTTTGGCCTGATCCCTTTTCACCAAAGCACAGCACATTTCGCCGATCGGGCGACGCCCGAACAGCTTCGCCGGATTGCGTCGCCGCGTTCATCCGTCCGTCCCCCGCCAGTCCAGCCGCCGCTCCAGCCTTTGGAGCTGACTGAAAAGTTCGCCGCCCGGAACCCCGTCAACCGCCCCGGCGCTCATCCCTTCTGGCGGCGTCCTCCCGGCAGGGCGCGCCGCGAACCAGCAAAACCCAGCGAATATCGCCAGCATCCGGGCGCCACAACCGCGGACTCGTCGGAACCGACGATAGCGCTGGCGCCGCCGATTGGTAGACTTCAATTGAGGACTGCGCCCAACAGGGGCGAACAGCACAACGAATAAAGAAAACAAGGACGACAACATGAGCGGTCATATGGGAGGAGATGTCGCGCGGAACCGTCGGATTCTGACGACCGAGAGCGGCATGCCGAAAACAAGGCGGGCCTCAGAACTGGACCGTGAATCCCGGCTGCTGCTGCACGCCATGAACGGAGCCTTCCCACTTGTCGGACGAGCTATCAACCGCGAACGCGTCTCTTCATTCCGCTACGCCTGGGCTGCCCTTGCATCAACTTTCGGCCGCCGCATCCCGCTGGCCGGCCTGGAGGAGCGCCAGATCCGTGGGCCGGACGGCAACGCCATCCCACTGCGCATCTATACGCCCGACGGCCCGCCCGGCCTGAAGCCCGCATTCCTGTGGTGCCATGGCGGCGGCTTTGTCGTCGGCGATCTCAACACCAGCGACGGCATCTGCCGGGCCATTGCCCGCGCTTCCGGCGCCATCGTTATCTCGGTGCGTTACCGGCTGGCGCCAGAGCATGATATTTATGCGGGCCGCGAAGATTTTCTGGCCGCCCTGAACTGGGTTCACAAGAACGCCGAAGCTCTCGGCATCGACGGCAACCGCCTTGGCGTTGGCGGCGACAGTGCTGGCGGCAATATCAGCGCCGCAGTGGCCCAGGAGAATATCCGCAGGGGCGGCCCGCGGCTCAGCTTGCAGGCGCTGGTCTATCCCGCGACCAATCTGGCGATGGACTTTGACTCGAAAGATGAGAATTCCAAGGGTTTTCTGCTCACCGCCAACTTCATGGACTCGCTGCGGCCGCTAATCGAGCGCGGCGAAGACCTGACTGATCCCTGGCTGTCGCCAGCGCATGCGGACAGTGTCGCCGGGCTGCCGCCGGCGGTCATCATTACCGCTGGCTTTGATCCCATCCGTGACGACGGCCTGCTCTACGCGGCGCAATTGCGCAGGGCCGGCGTTCCAGTTGAACTGCTGCACTATTCTGGTCAATTCCACGGCTTCTTTAACTTCGACGCCGTGTTGGGCGCGGCGCGCGACGCCCAGGAACGTGTTGGCGTCGCGTTGCGCGATGCCTTCGCTGGCGAACCGGCGCCAAACCGGACGATCGAAATCGCCGACAACCGCCCCTGGTTCGACGCACGCCTGTCAAAAGATCTGATTACAGGCGCCATGCTGGCTGGTCGTTCGGTCCGGCAATGGAACAGCCATGTGTTGCGCAGCCTCTCACCCGAGACGGCATACGCCGCCGCCAACCTGTTGCGTCCCTTCTGGGCGCCGGCAGCCATGGCGCGGCGCACCATCTCGGGTTGTATCAACGCTCTGAACGCCCAGCAGAGTTACCCACCCCAGGCGGGCGCGCCGTCCGCCTGACTTCACGGAGACCAGGCAGCTATGAATACGACGACTCCTCCCCTCGATCCATTCGAGATGTGGCGCCAGATCATCAACAAGTTCGAGACCGGCATCAACTCGATGGCCAACAACAGCATGAACTCGGAGCAGTTCACACGCGCCCTGCAGCAATTCAGCCAGGTTTCAACCGGCATGCAGCAGACTTTTGAAAAGGCGCTGGACGGTTACTTCAAGGCCGTGCGTCTGCCGAGCCGCAGCGATGTTCTCGCGCTTGAGGAGCGGCTGCAGCGCATTGAGGACAAGCTGGACGCAGCCCTGCCTGACAGCCGCGAACCGGCGGAATCCCGCCCGGAGCGCACGCGCAAGCCTGGCGAGACGCCCGCCGCCAACGCCAGCAAGGCCAGCTGATTTAAAGCCGGCCCAGCGTCCCTGACGCAATCAACGAAGACCCTCAACGGACCTGGCGATTTCCAAGCCAGGTCCGATCGGGAACTTGCGCGCCGCAGCCTTTCCAGCGCGGGCGCCCGCGCGGCGCGCGCTTTCTGTAGAACTGGAGACAAATCCGTGATCACCAAGCCCGTTCTGGACCCATTCGAGATGTGGCGCCAGATCATCAACAAGATCGAAGCCGGCACGAGTGCGATTGCCAAAAACACGCCGAACTCCGAGCAGTTCGCCCGCGCGTCGCAGCAGTTCACGCAGGTTTCGGCCGGCATGCAGCAGAGCTTCGGAAAGGCGCTCGATAACTACTTCAAAGCCGTCCGTGTTCCGGGCCTCGCCGATTTCGTCGCGCTCGAAGAACAGATGCAGCGCCTCGAAGCCAAAGTCGATGACCTCCTCGCCGCCGTAAACAAACCGGCGGAAACCACCAAACCCGCGACGGGCGCCGGCGCCAGCGCCACCACCCCGCCCCCCACAAACAAAGGAGCCTAGGCCATGACGGCGTCCCAGGCTGCACAAGCGGAAACCTCGTTCGCCGACCGCATGCGCGTGGAAATCGACCGGGCGATCCAGCGTAATCTGAAGGGGTTCGGCTATCTCGGCTCTCCGGCGCCTGCTGTGGGCCAGACGCCGAAAACCATACTTCATCGCCGGGGCACATTGAGCCTTTATCACTACAAACCCATGGTAAAGGAAGTCTACCGTGTCCCGGTGCTTCTCGTCATGGCGCCGACCAACAAGGCTTTCGTTTTCGACCTTGCCCCCGGCCAGAGCCTGATCGAATTCTTGCTCAAGCGGGGCCATGACGTCTACGTCATGGACTGGAACGCGCCGACTGGCGAAGAGCGCTATCTGAAGATCGACAATTACGTCCTTGACTTCATTCCGGACTGTATCCAGCAGGTCCAGAAGCATTCGGGCGTCGATGAGGTCTCGCTTGTCGGCTATTGCGCCGGCGGCGTGCTGTCGACAATCTACGCCGCGCTGCATCCCGACGGCCCGCTCAAAAACCTCGTCTGCTTCACCTGTCCGGTGGACACGCGCGGCATGACCCTGTTCCGCCAGTGGACCGACGCACGGCACTTTGACATTGACCGGCTGGTGGACACCCTTGGCATTATTCCTTCGGAAATGATCACCGCCGGCTTTGACATGCTGCGGCCAGCCGCCCGCATCACCGGTCAGATCCGTCTGTGGGATAATCTTTGGAATGATGAGTACGTCACGGCATTCCGCCGCATGGAGCGCTTTGGCAACGAAAGCCTGCCGCTGCCTGGCGAGTACTTCCGTCAGTTCATCAAAGATCTGATGCAGAAGAACGCCCTTGCGGAGGAGAAGCTGGAGATCGGCGGCAAGCGCGTGCTGATCAGCAACATCAAGGTTCCGCTGCTGCACATTATGGCGCAGTATGACCACATTGTGCCGCCCGTCTGTGGAAAGCCGCTGATGGAACAGGCCAGTTCAAAAGACAAAGAAGAAATCATCCTGCCAGGCGGACATGTCAGCCTCATTGCGGGCGCGAATGCTGTCAAACGCATGTGGCCGCGACTGGATCAATGGCTGGAAAGGCGAGCAACATGAACGATACGCCACGCACCTACCCGCGCACGGTGAACTGCAACGGCACGACCGTCGAGTTGCGCCTGATGCGGCCGGACGACGCGGACGCCCTGCGGGCGTTCGTCGCGACCTTGCCAGAGCACGATCTGCTGTTCCTCAATCGGGACATTACCCATCCCAAGGTTATCGACGCATGGGGTGAGGCGATTGCGGCCGATCGGGTGAAGAGTCTGGTCGCGGTCGAGAACGGCGTCATCGTTGGCTGTACGGCCATCGTTGTCCACGACCTGTTCTGGTCGCGACATGTCGGCGAACTGCGCGTCCTGACGTCGCCGCGCCTGCGGGGCGTCGGCCTCGGCCGGTTGCTGATCCAGGAATGCTTTATCCAGGCGCTGGAGATGGGCCTGTCCAAGTTGTGCGTGCAGATGACCGTCGACCAGCAGGCGGCGGTCGCCAGCTTCGAGGGACTTGGCTTCCGGGCCGAGGGCGTATTCCGCAATCATGTGCGGGACCGGAGCGGCGTCATGCATGACCTGGCCATCCTGAGCCACGACGTGGGCGAAGCCCAGGCGCGGATGGCGGCATTCGGCATGATGGACCACCTCAGTTGATCTCCCGCCCCTCCCGCCAGGCGTCGGGAGGGGCGATCATGTCCCATGAGGGCGCATGAGACGGGGGAATGCGACGCGTGGCGAGCGGGCGCCGCCTGCTTCCGCCGCCTTCTGGGGCAGTTTTCGATCAATCTGGATCGCAAACTGCTCCAGTTTTTTTGTTTTGAGCGAATT
>NZ_BNCG01000073.1 GCF_014656355.1 Camelimonas fluminis | reverse complement strand
CAGAAATCTGGCGAAGGGGGAACCTCTTATGATTCTAGACGTTCGAAAACCGCTCTAACGGGGCGTTGCAGAACCGCTTCATCAACGGCTCGGAGGCCGGCGGGCGTGGGACAGTCAGCGGTCCGTTTTCTCTGACCGGTCCATCAAACTTCATCGACAACTTCGGCGCCTTTAACGGCGGCATTACACTGGTCGGTGATGGAAGCAACACGATCGTCAATCGTCCAGGAGCAGTGATCCAGAGCATCGATACTACTGGCGGCCTATCGAATGACGTTGTCGACAATCTGGGCACTGTAAATGTCTCGATCAGGCTTGGCGCTGGCAACGATATTCTGACGAACCGGCCCTTTGGCACCTCGACCAATCCCGTTGAAAACGGGGTGATCGACATGGGGCCGGGGGAGGACATTTTTGTTATGGCGGGCGGCGTTGTGAATGCGCCAGTCCTGATGGGAACCGGGAATGATACGGCCTTCATCCTCGACGGCCATATCTCGACGAATTTCCAGGCGCAGGAAGGCGCTGACCAACTGACGTGGAGCGGTGGAACGATCAGCGGCTTCGTCGACATGGGCCCAGGTGACGACTACGCGCTACTTCGGAACCTGACCCCGACAAACCTTGCGACAGGCCTGCGTATCGACGGTGGGGTCGGCTATGACCAGCTGGTTTGGGACAACACGCGTGGAGACGGCGTTTCCCGTTACGTAAACTGGGAGCTGATTTCTCTAACCAACAATTCAGCTCTGACATTTGACAACTATGGCACTCTCACCATGGGTGACGCGGGCACCGGAAGCGGTGCGCTGGCCATCGACGCTACCAGCACCGTCTACGCTGGCAATGGTACGCATACCGTGGCCCCATATGCCCCAGGCGCGCTCGCGAGTGTCCTCAACGCTGGTGCCATTGACCTCACGAATGCCGGGTCTTCTGTGACCGACAATTTCGTCGTGAAGGGGAACTACATCGGGCAGGGAGGCCGGCTCCTGCTCAATACCGTAGTGGAAGGAGATGGTTCGCCTTCAGACAAGCTGGTGATCCAGTCCGGTACGGCAACCGGCAATACCGGCATTGGCATTGTCAACGTGAATGGGCAAGGTGGCCTTACCCTTGCGGACGGCATTCTTGTCGTTCAGGCGACCAACGGAGCCACAACTGCGGCGGGCTCGTTTTCGCTCCTTGGTACTGTGGCGGCTGGCCCATTTGAATATCAACTCTTTCGCGGCGGCGTAACTGCCGGGACAGAGCAAAACTGGTACCTGAGGAACTGGGTTCCGAGTGGCATTTGCGCGCTCGCCGTTGGCGGCGTTAACGGTACCTGCGGTGGGCTAATTGCCGTGGCGCCGCCAGGAGAGGGTGGCTCCGGCGGGACAGACGGTGGAGGCGGCGGAACCGGAGGGTCGGGAAGCGGTGGCGGTTCTGGCGGCTCTTCGGGCGGTGGCTCTGGCGGCGCCGGAGGCGGCGGTACCGGTGGCTCTGGATCGGGCAGCGGTGCTGGAAGCGGCGGTTCAGGTAGCGGTTCCAGTGCTGGCGTCGGCGGAAACACTGGGTCGGGCGGCTCCGTCACAGGTGTTGCGCTCTTGCGGCCCGAAGTGGCGCTGCATTCGGTGGTTCCGGCGATTGCACGATCCACCGTCCGTTCCATGCTTGGTACATTTCACGAGCGTGAAGGCGAGCAGGCTTACGCATCAGGCGCGAGAGGGCTTGGCGGAATTTGGCTTCGCACGTTTGGCAGCCGCCGCGATGAGTCATGGCGCGGGCTGGCGGCTCCGAGTTTCGATGGAACGCTTTGGGGCATCCAGGGCGGATTGCCGCTACTCGGACTAGATCATGCGGACGGCCAGCGGGACCGTGTGGGCGTCTTCTTTGGATATGGCAACGGATCGGGTGACGCCCGCGGACTGGCCAGCGGACGTCCAAACCGCCGCGTAGGTTCGATCAATATCGATACCTACAATCTTGGGGCCTATTGGACCCATTTCTGGTCCAGCGGCGCGTATGTCGACACTGTGGTGATGGGGTCCTGGCTGGATCAGGAGGTACGACCGCTTTCCTCATTCAGGCAGTCCACACGTGGGTCGATCTTCACCCTATCTACGGAGGCAGGCTATCCAATCCAGCTTGACGCCCACTGGCGCATCGAGCCCCAGGCGCAAGTGATCTTTCAGAGCCAGCGTAGTGATCGTCTCCAGGACCTTGTGTCATCCATCAGTTACGATGACGCCAACGTGCTCACGGGCCGCATCGGCGCGCGCCTTGCCGGTCAGTTCAGCTGGAACGACATTCCGATTAAGCCCTACTTCCTGGTCAATCTCTGGCACGAATTCGGGAACGGTTCTGACAAGGTGAGGTTTGGCGCATTCCCGATTGGGACGGAACGCAATCTTACGTCGCTAGAAGTGGGCGCCGGCGCCTCGGCGCAGGTGGCTCAGAACGTGGCGTTCTATGCAAAGGTAAACTACTCAACCGGGCTCGATGGGCGTGAGAACCGCGCTTGGGGAGGAAATGTTGGACTGAGGGTGTCTTGGTGAAACCATCTCTGGCGGCAGGGACGGGGCGGCTTTCAGGAGCTTGCGCCCGCAAATAACGGCTCGGCTGTTGCGTCGCGCGCCTTCTGACGCCTTTGGTTGAGAGCGGGCTTCGTGGTCCTCTGAATGGCGGCCAGCAAAAGAAAGCCGCCCAGAAGGGCGGCTTAAAGGGAGGTCTCGCTGGGAGGGGAGCGCTAGCTCCATGGTTGCAACCTACGACCTGGCCCTTCGCCCGTATGTGCGCGCCAGCACATGGACCGCCTTACTTCGCTTTCATCCCGGCGACCACGTTCCGCAGAGCGTCGTTGATGCGATCCTGCCAGCCAGGGCCGTCTTCCTGAAAATGCTCCAGCACTGCGCTATCAATGCGGAGAGACACGAGTTCTCTGGCGCCAGGAGGCGCAGAAACCGCCTCTACGGGCGGCGGCGCCGGCTTCTTTGGTTTGAAGACTGCTTCGGCCGCAGCCATTGGATCGTGCCGGGGACGGCGGGGCGGGTTTGCCATGTTGCCTCCAGTTGCTTCTCCCCCTTATCCGGGGGCGGTCAGGCGCTATACGTTCCCCATTCGGGGAGCGGCCCATCCTACGACAATTTGCGCTCGCAAAATTCGGCGAGCTCCAATGCCCGGTCCTCTCTGTTCAAATACCGGCGCGTGATTAGCCCGGATCGCTTGCAACGGCGTGGCAATCGACTATTCGAAAAAGGGGGCGGCGCCGAAATCAGAGGCAGACAAATCCCTCATGTCCAAGCGTCGCCGGCGGCGCGACGCCTTGTTCACAGGGGCGACCTGACCCTCAATCAGCAGATGCATGACCGGCGGCAGCACTTTGTGCTGCTTGCATCCGCCGCCGGCGCTGGCCGGACATATCCGGGCGCCAGTCTGCGCACGCAAGGCAGTCAGAATACCAGCGGACTCCCGGGGCGCGCGTGAGCAGGCGACTTGCCGTCCATGCGAACGCACCTACAGGAACGATAACTGACGTTCCTGCGCGGCGTTTACCTGAACATCCGTCAGGGCGGAGAGGGTGACGCCCAGCAGGCGGATGCCTTTTGGGAATGGGTGAAGCTGCGCGAGCAGGGCGTCGCAGATGGCTTCGATGGCCTCAGGGCGCTCTGGCGGATGCTCCAGGGTGCGACTGCGGGTGACCTGCTGAAAGTCAGCAAACTTGACCTTGAGCGTAATGGTGCGGCCGCGAAGCCCTTTTGCTTCACAGTGCCGCCAGACCTTGGCGATCAGCGGTCTGAGTTCCGCCTGAGCCGGCTCCAGTTCGAAGATATCCGTAGCGAACGTGTCTTCCGCTCCAATGGATTTCCGCTGCCGGTCTGGCTGGACGGGGCGGTTGTCGATTCCGCGAGCGATCCTGAAGTACCACAGCCCCGACTTGCCAAAATGCTCCTGCAGGAAGTCCAGGGATTTGGCCTTCAGGTCTGCCCCGGTCAGGATGCCGAGCCGTTCCATCTTCGCCGCCGTCGCCGGCCCAACCCCATGGAACTTCCTGACCGCCAGCCCGGCGACGAACGATGGACCATTCCGCGGCGTGATCACGGCCTGGCCGTTGGGCTTGTTCAGATCGCTGGCCATCTTGGCGAGGAACTTGCAATAGGAAATCCCGGCTGAGGCGTTGAGGCCAGTCACCTCCCGGATCCGGGCCCTGATCATTGTGGCGATATCGGTCGCTACAGGAATGTCCTGTTTGTTGTCCGTGACATCGAGGTAGGCCTCATCCAGCGACAGCGGCTCAATGAGATCCGTGTGTTCGGCAAAGATCTCCCGGATCTGGGCTGAAACCGCGCGATAAACGTCAAAGCGGGGCGGCACGAAAATCAGCTCGGGACACCGACGCCTGGCGGTGACGGAGGGCAAGGCGGAGCGTACGCCGAATGCCCGCGCCTCATAGCTGGCGGCCGCCACGACGCCGCGCGCGGCTGATCCGCCAACTGCGACCGGCTTGCCCCGCAGTTCCGGGTTGTCGCGTTGCTCGACCGACGCATAGAAGGCGTCCATATCGACATGGATGATGCGGCGGACAGGCTTCGGCCCGTTCGCATCCGTGATCCCGTCTCCCGGCTCCCTCACAGTCGACATGGCGTGCTCATGATGCGGAAACAGGCCGCCGCCCGACAACCCGCAGGGCGCTATCAGGCATTCAGAGCCTCGCTTCCAGCAACCATCTCCTTCATTTTTACTGCCGCCCTCGCATAGCCGCCATCAGCACCATCGACGAAATGCATGTGTTGCGTCATGCCAAGCCCCGGGACAATGCAGGTCATCAGCGCGCTGTCCTGCCGGTGCACCCCGAAATAGCAGTCGCCGCGTTCCGCCGCCTCCGAGAGCATCGCCTCGATGCGGCGCAGGCCCATGTCGTCAATGTCGACGGTCATCTTCAGCCCATCGTCGAATTTGCGAAAATCGGTGTTTTGGCGGATCTCGCGGACATAACGGCGCGCGTTGAAACGACCAAGGGAGATTCCCGTTTTGTAAGACAGCCAGACCATGACGATCGAAGCCCTTGCCAACAGGCGCGCCCGTCTGCGCTCAGGTTCGGGATGTGTGCGAACCTCGGTCTCAACGCCGCTAAAATCAACAATCGGCGCCGGTCCGTTCACCGGCACCGGGTTGGGCGTATGGCCCGGGGAGGCGGTGGCCGCCACCACTTCGGTCACCAGGGCGCTGAAAGTTGCATCCGCGCCCCGTTTTCCGGGCGTCACGATGATAGACACAACGTTGCCATTGTGGGACGGAAGCGGGCTCCAGCGGCATGAAAGGCCATGCAGGTCGGGCTGGGCGCCTTCTGGAGAAGGCGGCACGGCAAACTGGCCCTGCTTCATCTGGTCCTCGGCCCAGGCTGAGCCGCCACCGCTGAACATCGCGTAGGCCAGGCCCGTTCCCGTGCGAAACAGCGAGACCTGCACGTCAAAGCCGGCCGCGCGCACCGCTGATAACGGCACCAGCGCAACGCGCATTTCCAGCTGCAACTCATCAGCGATCCAGCGGGCGCTATCGGCGAGAGCCTGCCGCGCCGCCATTTCTCCGCTTTCCGGGATAGCAACGGTCGCGCCGTCGCCTCCGAAAACGAAGGGGAGATCCGGGCGGCCAAGGGCGTTCAGGACCGCCGTGATGACCGACGCCCCCGCCATGTTCACTGTCTTGTAGTTTCCCCCGGCGATCGCGGTCCGCGACGACACCACGTCTGCTACCGCAAGCAGCCAGTCATCGGGCAGGCGCAGGTAGTGCGAGGGGTTCGCCACATCCGCAAACTCGGAGAAGACGGGGAACTCGGGCAGGACATCCGGAGGGAGCGCAACGGTCATCATGAGCCCTCGACGTGGAAACGCTATGTAGCTGTCCCCCAAGATATGAACGCGCCAGGGCTTTTGGAATGATCCTGACTGGCAAGGTTGCCGCGTTATGGCGGATCGACGGCGCCGAACCTGATCAAAGCAAAAAACACCATGCAGATTGCTTTGGCGTTTGGGCGGTCCGGGAAGCTGGCCCGGGGGGCATGCGGGCGGGGATTGCGCCAGCGCTGCCCAAATCGCCGTGGTCATAGGTCTCTGGGGGCATTTCCCTCTTTTGGGCAGCGGTCACCCGGTTCGTCCGGTCAGCGCCATGGCTGCTGCTGGATTGCTCACCTTGTGGCCGCTAATGACGTAGAGGAAAACATCGCGCGGGGCGCCAGTCGCCGGTTTCTCCACGTAATCCAGCCCTTCCGGCGCGCCGCCCGACGCCCATGTCCGGGCGCGGTCCGCCCAGAGGTCGAGACTGGCGTCATCGTAACCGTCCGGTCCGGCGTCCTCCCGCGTGCCCATGATGCGGGCGTAGACAAATGGCGCCGTCACATCAGCGATCTGCGGGTAGTCACTGTCGCCGGCGACGACCGCCGCCACCCCGAATTTGCGGAGCAGACCAGTGAATTCTGGCGTGCGGAAGCTGTCATGACGCACTTCGACCACGTGGCGCAGGTCGCGCCCGCCAACGGATTGCGGCAGCAACTTCAGGAAAGCTTCGAAATCACCCGGGTCGAATTTCTTTGTCGCCATGAACTGCCAGTTGATCGGGCCGAGTTTGTCGCCCAGTTCCGTGACGCCGCTGTTGAAAAAGCGCTCGATGGTTTCGCCAGCGTCAGCCAGCACCCGGCGGTTGGTGGCGAAACGCGGCGCTTTCAGCGAAAATACAAAGTCATCGGGTGTTTCATCGCGCCATTTGGCGAAGCTCTCCGGCTTTTGCGAGCCGTAGTAAGTGCCGTTGATCTCGATCGAGGTGAGATGCGCGCCGGCATACTCCAGCTCGCGCTTTTGCGGCAGCTTGTCCGGATAAAACACGCCGCGCCACGGCGCATAGGTCCAGCCGCCGATGCCGATCCTGATTTTGCCTGCCTTGCCAACCAATGCCGTCATCCCCGCTTTCGCGTTGCCCGAGTCACGCCACGGTAACGCATTCGGGCCAATGAGCGCTCCGGATTCTGCTTTCAAACTGGCGTGAGGCGTGGACGCGGGTCACCCCGTCAATGTGGATGACGGGGCGACCGCATGGCGCGGCGGCCCTTTGGGCCGCCGTTCAGTTTTGTGCTGCGCCGCCCTTTGTTCCTGACCTGAATTTTTGGGCCGGACCTTTTCAGGTCAGAACCGCACCTGGGCCTT
>NZ_BNCG01000072.1 GCF_014656355.1 Camelimonas fluminis | reverse complement strand
ACGCTTCGAGCATCACCATTCGCACCCCAGAGCGAAAGGTGGCGCCGGGACACCGCTTACTCCGCAGCGATCGGCCGGTTTGGAAAACGCGCAGGTGCGCCGACCAAGTCCAACCGAGTCCACATGATTTTTCCGTGCTAGGGCCGATACTGGGACCGGCAGAGCGTCACGCGGAAATGCTTATATTTTTCAGATATCTGGACGAACCTTACGAGGACGCTCCCTCCGCCATAAAATCTTGATTTTACACGATTTTTCACAATTTTCGGGGCCCGCCATTTTGTGAGCGAGGTTCAAAGGGTTACGCGACCGCTGGTCATGCATCCGGGGACGGAGACACTTCCGGTACCAGTCGGGCCCGCCTTTCCATGCAGATATCTCCCGAAGCCACTTTGGTGGTACGTTTTGGTTTGCGGCTGGTTTTCGCTGCTCCCGTAATCCGGAACACATTGCCAAAACAAAACCCCGCCAGATCGGCGGGGCATGAGAGGCAGTACGGGTCTGGCCGGTCGCTGCTACGTCACCTGAAACCCAGATCCCGACGTTGCCCTGGCCAGTCGTTGGGCAGCTCTGCGGTGAGCGACAGACGTTTTGCGGTCAATTCAACGGGCTGGCGACCATCGAGGATCGCCGCGGTGATGTCAGGTGCAAGGAACCCCAGACGCACGACACGGGAGAAGTAAGATCCCGTCACGCCGCTCGCTTCCGCAAGCGCTGTCAGGGATGCGCCATCCCCTTTCAGCACCAGATCACGGAACCTCTGGGCCCGGGCGAGAAGCCGCAGCAGACTGCGGTCCGGCTTCCGGTTGTGGGGTCCATCAGGCGCATGAACCAGATGCCGCATTTCCATCCCGACCCTTTTCAGCGTTGCTGCAACCTGGAGCGTGAGAATCTCGCCATCATCGTCCTCCGGCCTCGCCTGCCCGCTGGCCAGTGCAGGGATGGCGCCGGCGTGGATCGTGATGCGCACGGCGTCTGGCGTGACTGTGATGACCTGCACCAGCTGACGCAGATTGGTGATTTTCTCCGCTGGCGAAAGCGTGGGCCAGTGACGAGCGATATCACCCGCCTGCGCAACCAGTCGTCGCCGTTCCTCCACATCCCGCGCACGGGGCGCGATGATCGCATCAACGGCTGGCGCATCCTCCAGCAACGCCATGATGCGTGTTTCGACAATTCCTTCCAGATCCCTCGCCGGAATGCGGCGGGCGGCGCTCCGACGATGCCCGGACGGGTCACCCACGCTCTTCCTTCCAGCAATCAGATCGCGACTGACGTAATAGCGATAGCGTCGGCCGTTTTTGTTCGCATGCGTCGGGGTGAGCGCGATGCCGTCCCCATCCTGGACCAGCCCTGCGAGCAGGCTGGGCACAGCAGCGTCGGCGTGAACCGCCCGCTCAACCCTGTTTCCGGCAAGCACCGCCTGCACCCTGTCCCAGAGAGGTTCATCAACGATCGCCTCATGCTGGCCTGGATAAACCGCCCCCTTGTGGCTGACTTCACCGCGGTAAAGCCGGCTCTGCAGCAGGCGATAGAGCGCGCCGCGGCCCAGCGATCCACCACCAGTCACATTGCCGGTTGCGGATACATGCCGTTTTGCTGTGATTCCCGCTGACGCCAGTTCTGCCCGCAATTCCAGAACAGACCCGGTTTCTGCATATCGTCCAAATATGTGTCGGACTGTCGTGGCCTCCTCTTCCACGATCTCCAGCTTGCGGTCGCGGACCTCATAGCCAAGCGGTGGCCTGCCTCCCATCCACATGCCCCTGGCCCTGGAAGCTGCGATCTTGTCGCGGATGCGCTCCCCGGTGACTTCACGCTCAAACTGCGCAAAGGACAGCAGCATGTTGAGGGTCAGCCGTCCCATGGACGTTGTCGTATTGAATGACTGGGTCACCGAGACGAAGGAAACGCCAGCCCCGTCGAACACATCCACGATCCTGGCGAAGTCACTGAGAGAGCGGGTCAGACGGTCGACCTTGTAGACAACAACCGTGTCAATGCTGCCTGCCCCGATATCGGTCAGGAGCTGGTGCAACGCAGGGCGTTCCATCGTGCCCCCGGAGAAGCCGCCATCATCATACATCCGGGGCAAGGCAATCCAGCCCTCCGCCTTCTGGCTGGCGACATAAGCCTCACATGCTTCCCGCTGGGCGTCGAGGGAGTTGAAATCCTGCTCCAACCCCTCCTCGGAAGATTTGCGGGTGTAGATGGCGCAGCGGACCACTGCGGCGCATCCGGTTGAGGTTCGCGATGCAGCGCGGGTCGCCTTACGCATGCGCGCCGCTCCCTTCCTGCTTCGCATCAGGATGCGCCCTGCTCCGGCCAGCCGCCCTGCTCCCCGTGGCGAGCCCGAAGAAACGCGGGCCTGACCAGCGCGCACCAGTGATCTCGCCTGCGATCGCCGACAGCGATGTCCAGACTTCCCCTTTCCAGATGAAACCCGTCTCTGTGACGGTCACCTCGTGGATATTGCCGCCCCACTCCCGCACCAGCCGCGCCCCGGCCTTCAGGCGCGGCGCTCTTGCCCGACGGATGTCGCCTGTGGCGGCCAGATCTTCCGCCAGGTTCCGCAGTTCGGCAGCAAGGGTCTTTTTAAGACCCCCCAGGGCCCTCTCCTGAAGCTTCCAGGCGATAGCCAACTCCAGGAGGTCACGGCGGATGCGATCGGGCGGCGTCGCGCGGAACTGGCGTTTCCATTCGGCGATCAGGGCATCGCGGTCCATCATTCCCAGCGCTTCAAGCCGGGCCGGCAGCTCCAGGCGGACCTCCGCCGCCTCACGGTCATCGACAGGACAGCTGTCGCATGATGGACCCTGGGGCCCGATTTCTTCGTCGGAGGGGACCATGGGGAATGCCATGTTCAGCTCCGCGCCGGATTGAGTTGGTAGACCTTGCGGTCCTCAACGGTCACGAGCGCAATGATGAAGCCACGCTGGCGGAGCCGGCTGAAGGCAGCGCGGATGGTATGCGCCTGCCAGCCGGTCACTCCGACAAGTTCAGTCATGGCGCTGCCTTCTGGCTGACTGATCCGCTCGAGCAGCAATGCGAGTTTGCCCGACGGCCCCTTGCTGTCGGCTATCGAGGAAGGGGCAGCTGCTACGGCCTGACGTGCGGCAACCCTGATTTTCTCTCCGCTCCTGATCGCTTTCCTGGCGATGGCCTCCGGGTTGGCTCTGTTCCGGGCGGGGGTGGGACGGGTGCGACGGGTCATTTGGAGCCTCCAAGCGCGGGACGCGACATGCGCCCGCTTGCACTGCCCCGAGCCCCGGACCGGTCAGGTTCCGTGGCTTGCCCGCGCCCGGCCTTTCACGGCGCTCCCACACTACTGCTTCGTTACCAGCCAAAGTCCAGTGTTAACAGCGACTTGGATCCACGTTGCGTTTGGTAGCGGCTGGATGTGGCATTGACTGCGAGATGGAGAGAAGTTGGGCATATCGGCGCAAAGTCCTCGCCACGCTGCGCTAAGGAGAAACCACGCTCCGGGCTGGCGGACGCCGTGCCGACGGGAAATCTTGCCGCCGCCGAGATCCACTGGGTTTCCATTGCCAATGCCCACGACGCGCTGGCGCATGGCATCGGCTGTCCTGCACCGACCCGCACAATGGCTCACCGCGAGCTCTATCGCCTAGGGCTACTAATGGACGAGCTCTTCGGCGAGGCCAACCGGATCGGTATCATCACTTGGCAGAAGAGCTATTCACCCCGGTCGGATAACAAGGGCATGTCGACCGCGACCGAATACATCCTGGTCTATGCCAAGCAGATCGAGCGGTCGAAGACAGCCCTCTTGGCTCGCACCGACGAGATGAACGCGCGGTACGGCCACTGGGACAAAGATCCGGACGAGTGGAAACCCGGCGACGCCCCCGAGCCTATGCGCTCGATTCCAAGGGCGCGCACCTCATAGTCTCCGATGCCGGCCTCAAGCTGATATCGATCAGGGACGAGACCGGAAAGGAGGGCGTGCTGGTCCGTCTGGTCGCTGGTCCTGGAGAGCACGTCGGTCAGCAACGCCCTGGGACAGACGTGGCGGGTGCGATCTCCAGGCCAGAGGTGCTCCTGCGCATGCATGCGGACAGTCGCGAGAGCAATAGAACGCGGCCGCCAGCGACACGACAGACATGTGGCAAAATGTCGCAGATGAAATTTTTCTGACGATTTTTGAGCCATCTGCGAGCCATCTGCGAGCCATCGGCTGGATCGCATCGGACGATCCTGGCATCGAAATCGGGTTTCACCCGCCGCGAGGTCTGTGGAAAAGTAATATTTATCAATGTGTTGTCAGCTTGCAGCGGGCGGCGTCGGAGGGGCTGCGGCCAGTCCGTGCACATCTTGGAAACAGCTTATCACCCGTGCCCGCTACCATTCTTGTTGCAGCGGTGTCGCTAACGGGCTCACGCAAGCGGTCAAATTTGGAGTGGCTGACCGTAGTCCTTGGCGGTGCATGCAGAGGCATGTAGATGCACGGTGATATCACTCAGGAGATGCGCAGTATCGCGGATCTCAAACCCTATACCCGTTCTCCGCGGGTTCATGGTCGGAGTCAGCGGCGCAAGGCCAAAGACATTCTGAGCCGGTTTGGCCAGGTCACTCCCGTCATCATCGACGCGGACAATGTGATCGTTGATGGTCACCTTGTCGTGGAAACGCTTGGTGAGCTCGGCCATAGCCAGGTCTCGGCGCTTGCCGGCACGCTGCTGTCGCTGGTTGGCAGGTATATGGAGCCGGAGGACCTGGCGCCGCCGGACGGGAAGATGACCAGCACTGAACAGGAGATGCTGGATGCGTTTATCGCGCGTCTTGTTGAAGGCAATTCCGGATCGGAGATGTAGGATCATGTTTATCAGTGATAGCAAGGATCTGAACATGGCTGCGCATATCGATTTTGATACCTTTGCGCGCCTCTCTTTTTCAATCATGAATGGCAATAATAAGTTTCATGATGCCCCGTATCTGCAGGTTCTCGCTGCCGTCTTGCAGAACGTCTGTTCCATTCCTGGCCGGAACCAGATCATCAACCTGCCGCCGCGCTTTCTGAACTCGTTCGTGAGTACGAATGGGTCGCGCGTGCTACCAAATCAGCCAGCGATTACCGATTTTATTCAATTGGGGGATGCGTGATGACGAGGAATGTTTCTCTCGGGACCCTGGCGCTTGTTCTGGTGCTGGCAGGAGGGCCGCTGCCGGTTTTCGCGCAGTCTACATCGAGCGATCAGCCGGCCGCCGCCCAGCCTGCGGCCGCCCCGTCCGACGACGGGATGGTGACGGTCTTCACCGCGAGCAAGATCGTCACCATGGACCCCGGCTGGCCCGAGGCCACTGCGGTGGCGGTGAAGGGCGGCAGGATACTCTCGGTGGGCACGCTTCAGGACCTGAAGCCCTGGCTCGACAAGTACCCCCACAAGATCGACCGCCAGTTCGAGAGCCGCGTCATCTATCCGGGCTTCGTGGAGGCCCATTCCCATCCCGTCATCGGCGCCACCGCACTGACGCGTCCACCGCTGAGCTACTTCCCCACGGCCAATCCCTACGGACCGGCCTTTCCCGGCGTGAAGACGCGGCGGGCGGCCCTCGCCAAACTTGCGGAATACGTTGCCGCCTCCAAGGACCCGAGCGCCGACGTGGTTGCCTTTGGCTTCGACGTGGTGCCAATGGGCGGCTACCTCGACAAGACCGAGCTCGACAAGATCTCCACCGAGAAGCCGATCTTCGTGTGGGATGCGTCCGAGCACTTCGTTTTCGCCAACACTGCGGCCATGAAGAAGCGGGGCCTCACCAAGGACCTCGCCATGAAATTCCCAGGCGTCGGATTGGGGGCCGACGGTGAACTCAACGGGCAGTTTCTCGGCGAACTCCCCACTCAGTATGTGCTCGCCCCGATCATCACTCAGCTGTTGACACCCCAGATCGCCGTGAAGGACGCCAAATATCTGTCGGACCTTGCCCAGCAGGCGGGTGTGACCACCATGTCCGAGCTGGCATTCGGGGCCATCAACATTCCGCTGGAGCATGAAGTGCTGAAGACCGCCTTCGACACCGAGGCCGCCAACCAGCGGCTCGTGGTGGTGGTCGAGGCCGATTCCTTCGTCAAGGCCTACGGCGCCAACGCCACCGCCGAGGCGAAAAAGCTGCACGACGCCAGCAACGACAGGCTTATGTTCGAGGGTGTCAAATTCTTCTCCGACGACTCCTTCCTGAGCTTCGGCATGGAGATGCAAAACCCGGGTTACGTCCATTCGGATAAATATCACGGGGTCTTCATGTTCGATAAACCGTCGGATTTCGTGACCAGTATGAAGCCGTGGTGGGACGCGAACTACCACATCCACGTGCATACCAACGGCAATGCCGGCAACCAGGCCACCATCGATGCACTCGACGCGCTGCAGAAGGAGAAGCCGCGCTTCGATCACCGCTTCACTTTCGAGCATTTTGGCATCTCCACCCCCGAGCAGGCGCGGCGGGTGAAGGCACTGGGCGGCGTGGTGAGCATCAATCCCTATTACGTCTATGCCCGCGGCGACCTGAACGGGCCGGAGATCGGCGTCGACCGGGCCAATACGGCCGCCCGCCTGAAGACCCTGACCGACGCCGGCGTCGTGGTATCGCTCCACACCGATACGCCGGTCGCCCCGCCGCGTCCGCTGGAGGAGGTGTGGATCGCGGTGAACCGGCGCGGCGCCATCTCCAACAAGGTCCTCGGCCCGGCCGAGCGCGTGTCGGTGAACAAGGCCCTGCGTATGGTGACCATCGACGCCGCCTACACGCTCGGGGTCGATGAGAAGGTGGGCAGCATCGAGGCCGGCAAGTTCGCCGACTTCGTGGTGCTGGGCGACGACCCGGCGACGGTGGCGCCCAACGCCATCCGCGACGTGCCGGTGCTGGCGACCATCTCCGGCGGCCGCGTGATCAGCACCCGCGACACCCGCAAACCACCCCAGTGACGGCCGTTCGCCACCGGAAGGGCTGAAAGCCCCGCCCTACGGCAGAGCCCTCAGGTCGGAGCCTTGGTCCCGGTTCGGCCGGGACCAGATTGGTTGGAGGCCCTCGTCGCCCTCCACCTCGATCAGCTATTGTCAGATTCAATCGACAGGTCCGCCTCTTCGAGCGGGACGCCGGAACGATGGAGATAGACATCACCACGAAGCCCGCGCAAGCCGGTGCGGATGGCACGATCGATTGCGACTGTCCGCCGTCAGCGCCAATGGCACAGATTTGAGGTTGTGATTTAAGGAGGATCT
>NZ_BNCG01000071.1 GCF_014656355.1 Camelimonas fluminis | reverse complement strand
CATCGACAGCCTCCTGCCGTGGAGCCATCAACGCAAGGTGTGAGCGGCACAGCGCTTACATTCCAGTCGACACGGAGGCGTTGCGTCCGGAGGACAATGCGCTTGCGCGTCAGTGGGCCGGCGAGCAGAAGCTGGACGCCATCGTTTCGACTGATGGAGACGCCGATCGCCCCTTGGTCAGCGACGCCAGCGGGGCCTTCCTGCGCGGCGATCTGGTGGGCGCATTGACGGCGACGGCGCTGGGCGCTGACGTTATCGTCACGCCGGTGACATCGAATTCCGCCCTCGAAAAGCTGGGCCAGTTCCGTCAGGTGCTGCGCACCAAAGTCGGAAGCCCCTACGTTATCGAGGGCATGGCCGAGGCCAAAGCCGCTGGGGCTACGATCGTGGTTGGTTTTGAGGCTAACGGCGGCGTGCTGCTGGGGTCCGACGTGCAGCGGGACGGCCACAGGCTGCCCGCCCTGTCGACGCGCGACGCCATGCTGCCCATTCTTGCCTGCCTTGACCTTGCGGCGCGACGGGGCCGTCCGCTGGCGGAACTGGCGAATGAGGCAGGATTTTATTGTGCGCTGTCAGACCGGTTGCAGAATGTCCCCCAGGAGAAAACCGCCGCGCTCATCGCCCGGCTGGATGATGACGATCCTGCATTCCGTGACGCCGCCTTCGCCAGCCGCGGCGGCGTGGTGGCGCGTGACCGCCGCGACGGCCTGCGCATGACCCTCGGCGACGGCTCCACCCTGCACCTGCGCGCCTCAGGCAACGCGCCGGAATTGCGGGTGTATGTGGAGGCCAGGGGCAGGGAGGAGGCGGAAGTGCTTCTTGGAGAGGGACTGGAGCTTGGAGCGTCGCAGATCATGCCATTTGCCCCCAGCAGCAAGAATGAGACAGGAGGCTACCGACAAAAAGAAACCGTTCAATGACGAACTGGCCGATCTTCCCATGCAGCTTCTCAACACCCTTCTCCGATATCTTGGGCGCAAGGAGCCCGGGGTCACCAAACGCTGCCGCCATGTTTGCGATCGCGGTTCGCTTCCAGCCACCGATCATCGTCGGATGGATATCGCACTTCTTGTCCGGTTTAACTATCGTCAACTCCTTGCGAATCGCCGCCAAAGCCACCTCGCCTTGGACACAGTCGAATAGCGCTTTCGCGTCGTGATACTGCTTGTCTTTCACCAGATGACCGAGCCCAACGACTGGTTCGAAAACTGGGGACCACCTCTCTCGGTCAAATCAGTCCAGACCGCCTAAAAACCTATGACGCCCCCTCCAACAGCCCGTACCCCGGTATAGCTTGAACACTGCCAGAGAAAGCTCCGAAACTATGCCGTTGCGCCACTCGTTCTAAGCCGGAACGAGCCCGCCCTCTAGCATCTTCGGTACCGCTAAAAAGCTGGTGCAAGGCGCTGCAATAAGCATCCACCTTGTTCACATCGTAGACAGGCCAGCCCGTCTCTTCATTCACGAGATCGCCAATGCCACCAACAATGGACGAAACGACCGGTAGACCATGGGCCATGGCTTCGATCAGAACATTCGGCATGCCATCAGACGAGGACGTGTAAAGGAAAGCGTCGCACTCCTGCAAAGGTAGCACGTGAAAATCGTCGAATGCCCCACCCAGAAGCACATTGCCCTGTGCCAGAAGTTCAACGCAATGCTGTTTGATCGAAGGATGAGCATCCTCTAACTCGCCATACACGATAAACGTGTAGTCGGGGCATTTCTTGACAATCTGCAAAAGCAGATCAACCCGCTTTTCGGGGGCGAACCGGCTAGCCCACAGTACGGTTGAGCGGTCTTCCCGAGGACGGGAAGCCGGGAGATCAGCTGCGATATATGTTGTGGGGTGCCAGACGCACTTGAAGCGATCACCGGACACGCCGTAGTCTTCAAGCAGGCGCTGAGCAAACACCGTGATATCGGTAATGAAAAGATCGACACCGCCATTACGCTCGACCCGGCGTAAATACTCTGCCGCGTAGCCCCAGATGCGGTTTCTCTCGGAAGGCCCGTACCAGAATAACGAAGCGAATGTCTTCGATACCGCACGCAGTTGCATCCCTTCGGTAGCCAGCATTTCCCAGCCAAGCCACGAATTCATGACATGGACGACGGCCGGACGCAGCCTCAACAACATCCAAGTCAGGCTCTGCCGCGCCAATGTATTGTGAACATCGCCTACCACCTCGTGCCAATTGATGACCTCGACGCCGTTGGGAAGTCTGGACAGCCATGGCGATTCGCTGTTTTCAGTCGTGATCAATAGTACGCGGCCAGGCAACTTCTCGGCTATTGCCAGCAGGTAAGCCAATGTTGCTTTGTCTGCGCCCCCACGCTTTAGCCAAGGCGCGATAAGCACATGGCTGATCTTTGCTTCCAGCAGACGACACAGGACCGGATAGATGGACGCCGACACAATCGCATCCTGACTCTGGCGACCCTTGGGCAGGGTTGCCCAATCCACCGAGGCTGTATCCTGTTGAAGAGCGATGTCCCGTAGGTTTTCCTGCTCAAGAAAGACCCACGTAGAATGCTTACACTCGAGTTCTGCGCCATGAAGTTGTTGTACGTGTGCGTGCTGACGACACGCCTCAATCGAGCTGACGGCGACGATTGCCAGACTGCCCGGCACGCCGAAACCCGTAGAGCCCGAGGCGACCAGCCGCATCAACCAATGGCGTGCGCATTCGGCCAGATCATGTGTACGCAGATCTCCCAATGCCTTCGTGTTCCTTGCGGAGAATGCAAAAACCGGAAAGGGTGACAGTGTGTCCCATGGCGTCAGTGCATCGAAACAGCCAAGTCGCTCCAATTGGACGCCGGCTCTCTCGCGCGACACCCACATCACCCTCTCTGGCGCGTAGATTCGATTCTCGAAAGCATTGCCAAAGCGTTCCTCCTGAGCCAATTGAATCAGAAAGTCTGCACTGATTAGCCCAGATTGCATACAGCAGATCACATCTACTACAAGACGGGGTTCGATCGCGTCGGGACCATGACTGGATCGATATGCATCCTCTTCAGACAATAGCCCCGCGGTTACGGCATTCATCAGCATTTGGGAGGATGCCCCGACCACCCGCATGATGACGGCCGCACCTGAGGCTTGCGCGCGCTTGGCAGCTGCAGCTGCAGAACGCAGGCTCAGCCACCCGCTTTCATCAGCGCAATCGACCAACACGAGAATACGCATGCCATCACCGCAATATCGGGGGCGCACCGTGGCCCCCGACAGTGCATGAAGAGTAACGCCCGTCGCATCATCTGACGGCTCCAAAACGTTTTCACCGGTAAGTTGCCGGACCTGATCTTTAAGCCAATCGCCGAAGTTGGGGTCTAACAGAATGCCATGTTTGCGCTGAACAACAGCATGTGAGTGGTTGATGTGGCCTGTATCGTATCTGACTAGGGCAGTTTTCTTGTCGGCTGTAGTTTGCGAGACACGATGGTCGTGAAGCAGAACGATGTCGTCCACATGTCGCGCAATGAGAGGACGCCCGTCACGCCAGGCGCGGATAGCCAACTCGAAATCCTCGAAGCCCACAAACAGATTTTCGTCGTAGAGGCCGTGGCGCTCGAAGACACGGCGATTAACGATACTGGCACCACCAGGAAAGGCGTTTGAAAATTCCGAAGCGGTGGCAATAAATGCACAGTTTCCTCCGGCATCCACCACGAAGTCGAACATCTGCCCCCAAGCATCCTCGTGCTTGTTGAACAGGCGTGGCACATAAATGTCAGCCTCGGGAGCTCTGCGCATTGCCGACGCCAATCGCTCCAACCAGTCGTCGGTCTGCACGGATATGTCGTTGTCGACGAAGAATAGCCAGCGCGCATCCGTGGCAGCCAACTGCCGGTTCCGCCCGCCGGATACACCGGCGTTACATCCCGCACTGACAATCTGAACGAGCGGATTCGATGCAAAATGGGCGCGCATCTGCAGTGCGGCGTTTTCCTCTGAGCCGTTGTCCATCAAATTGACGCGCACACCCGCGTCGAGGAAGCTCTCTATGCTCTCAATCGTCTGCTCCAGTTTGTTGTAAAACAGCATGCAGACAACAAGTTGCTCCTTCAAGGACTCTAGGCAGATGTCGCTACCCATCGCGAATTCTCGTGTTGCCGTGACCACCTCCTCGCTGAACGAAGTCGGATCGGAGGCAACGCTAGCCAGCCGGGTCTGGTGAGCACGCCATTTCCGATGACGTACCAGGCTTGCATCGAAGAAGTTGCCATAGGCGCGAGCCTTGTTGGCCCAGTCCCAGCCAGAAATGGAGCGCAGATTCTCCTGCGACAACTGCTTCAACAGCGATCGCTCGTTAAACAGGCGGCGAAGCTGGGCCTCGATCGCGGACGCGGTGCGCTCCGTGAGGATGAATTCGTTTTGCAACGAGCCGAAGACCTCGGGCACCAGACCGACGTCGGTGGAGATAATGGGCACGCCACACGCCATAGCCTCTAGAACCGGGTTTGGTGTGCCTTCAATCTTGGAAGCGCATACGTAGACGTCAATACCAGCGTAGAAGTCCGGCATCTGCGCATGTGCGATGATGGCCAACTGGCGGTCTGCCAGCCTGAGTTCGATCGGCAATCCCTCGGCCTGAAGCTTCTCGACGGCAGGACGAAGAAGGGTATGCACACCCTTATAGTCTTCGGTCTCGGCAGCCCAACCGCTGTTGCCGACCCACCCGACAATGAGAGATCGGGCTCCAGTCTCATCGAATCTCTCCAGTCTTTGCGGACGGAATAGATCCAGATCCACGCCATCCTCCAGTACCATCAGCGGGGCGGGATACTCGACCAACTCGGTGTAGGAATGCCACAGGCGCTGCGAAGACACCCCGTAGGCCGTCAATCGATGCATGGCCTCTGCAAGATCGGCCCGCACAGGTTCCGGGGCCACGAAAAGATGGTCATACACGGCTGAAGTCAGCGCGACATCGTGTTTATAGCCGGCTAAGAATTCATCGAAATCAATACCCCATCGCGTGAAGGTGCTTCGACTTGAATCAGACAGCAAGTCTAGCCAATTTATACGCCAGAAAAAATGAACTAGATCAAAATTTTGTGTCAGGCGTGCGATATGCTCGATGCCATCTAGATCAGCGACCGAAAATATTTCGAAATCGAAACGATGAGATTGATATTTGACAAGATTTCGCGCGATATTGTGGAACGCCCAGCCCTCTGCGTCGATAATCAGTGCTATTTTGTCTTTTTTTTCCATCGCCGTATACTTGGTTGTCTTGGACATGTAGCTATTAGCGAACAACGCGGCGCACCATATTCAAAACGCGCCTGGCTAAAGGCATAAGACGACGACGCAGTCCTCCGGGGAGGAGGTTGCGCACACGCCGATAGCGTCGGGCCTCCAACTCCAGAAGATGGGCATGCGTTTCAAGCTGCCGATAGCGACGGTCGGCGACTTCTTGATCGCGTTGCGCTTGCTCAGCCTCTTGTCGGCAGCGCGCGGCGGCTTCATGCTCCAGCCGCAATTGATTTTCATGCTGCTGGTCTTTGCTGCGTGCTGTTGCCCGCTCAACCTCCAGCATCTGTCTTGTAATCCGCAAGGCCTCGTCGAGGTCGAGGCCTTTGCTTTCAACCGAAACAGTGGCGTGTCTCGTCACTTGAAGCTCCTGCCGCAATGCCTCGATCTGCGAAGCGATTTGAGCAAAAAAACCTTGGACCAGCGCATCCATGGACGCGGACAGCAATGCAGCCCCATGCCAGGTGCCAGCGGGGGGAGCTACGGCCTCTTCGCACCACATGCCCAAAAAATAGCTGACATTATTCGGATTCGGTGCCCGTTGAGCTTCAGCAGGAAGCGTCAGCCCACCTGGCAGATCCAATGCATTGAGCATGATCCCTTGCGTATCTGACGGGGAAGCCTGCGCTAGGCCGGCGATCTGCACGTTCGCGAAGCCTGCGACGGGTGCTCCAAAAAACCAGGCGCAGGCGGGTCCGAGCACCTGTTCGGACAGTTGCTGAAACTCGTTAAAAGTATATTTTCGAAGATGAAAAGGATTTTTTTCCTGTTCTGTGGGGTAGTACCACCAATCGTTGGGGCAGCTGACTACGATCGCACCGCCCGGCGCGAGAAGCCGGCGAAAGCAACGCAGTAGCTCCTTAGGATCGAGCACGTGCTCAATGGTCTCCAGCGAAACGATCAGATCGAAGCTTTCCGGCGCGAACATGTCGGCGAGCGCTTCAGCTGCACCCGCCCGATATGTCACCTGCGCGCAGCCGAACATACGCCGAGCCAGATCAATCGAGTCGACTGAAACGTCGACTCCAACGACGCTTCTGGCACCCCAGTCGGCAAGTAATCTTGAGCCGTAGCCTTGGCCGCACGCTATGTCTAGCACAGACTTGCCCTGACATAGCGGGCGGGCGAATGCATACCTTGCAAGATGTATGGACGCTTCCAGGCCACTGTATAAATCGTTCTCAGCGAAGCTCAATCGTTCCATTTGACCCCACAGCACCCTTCTTATCGCGAGCGCCCATAGCTTGCGAGTATGTTTACCCCAAAAGGCTCGTAACCGCCAGTGTCATCCGGATCGGCGGAGCGTAGACAATGGCTGCAAATGTCGGGTCCATATCCGGCATCACGATTGTCGCTTCAGGCCCGATACCGCATTCGGCACCCGTGGCATCGGTGACTGGAATGATGCGCCCGCCGCGTGCCGCGAACTTCTCCAGCCCCTTTTATGGATGGCCCGCCCCTCACTCCGGCGGATGTAAGCTGCCGGTATCCGTGAGAGGCGGACCGACCCATGACTATGGTGTTCCTTGGCATTGATTTGGGAAAGAACAACTGCAGCCTTGTCGGGCTCGATAAGGACGGAGAGGTGGTCTTGCGCCGACGGATGCGCCGGGAAAGCGTCATTGCGTTCGCGGCCAGAACGCCGCCGTGCGTGATGGCGATGGAGGCGTGTTGCGGGGCCCATCACATGGGCCGGTCGCTTTCGGCGCACGGACACGAAGTCAGGTTGATGTCGCCTGAGTATGTGCGGCCCTACGTCAAGGCGCAGAAGAATGACGATCGCGATGCCGAGGCAATCGCGGAAGCGGCTACACGGCCGACCATGCGCTTCGTCGAACTGAAGAGCGAAGATCAACTCGACATCCAGACGCGGCAACGGGTACGCGATCGCCTGGTCGGCGAGCGGACGTCCTTGACGAACCAGATACGGAGCGTCCTGCTGGAACGCGGACATATTATGGCTCAGCGCCACGCCCGCCTGCAAGTTCGGCTCGGCGAGTTACTGACTTCCGACATAGTGGCGCTGAGCGCTCGAATGAAACTTCTGCTGGGTGACGCGCACACGCCGGGAAGAACTGGACTGGCGTATCGCTGCTTTCGATGCCGAATTCGCGGCCATGGCCCTGACCGACGAGCGGGCGCGACGGTTGACAAGCATTCCGGGGGGAGGGTGCTAAACGCTACCGCACTGGTCGCGGCGGTTGGTTCCGCAACAACATTCGGGACAG
>NZ_BNCG01000070.1 GCF_014656355.1 Camelimonas fluminis | reverse complement strand
CGTCGGCCACCGTGCACTTGGGCCCGGCTTTGACGGCCGTCGAGCGCCGCCGGCGCCGGGAGGCCAAGCCCCGCGGCGAAGAGTACCGGCCCGGGTCGCGACGGGCCAAGCTCAACGCAGAGATCCTTTCGGCCCGTCGCACCCTGATAGAGGCCAGCGAGGAGCTCGCGAAGATCTGCGCGGAGGAGACTGCCGAGCGCCAGCGCCAACAGCAAGAGGCCATCCAGCGGGCTGCGGAGGCGGCTAGGCAGGCTCCAGAGCGTCATCGAGAGCCACAGTCGCTGCAGGTGGCCCTAGGTGCGGTCCAGAGGGAGGCCCGCCAGCAGCAGGACGAGGTCAAGGCCGCTGCACCACGTCCCGGTATCGGAGATCAGATACGGGCTCTGGCCGCTCAAAGCATGGCTGAGGCAGAGGCCGCCCAGCGGGCAGCGGAGGAGCGTCAGGCCCAGGAGGCTGCCCAGCGGGCAGCCGCGGACGCTCGCTGGACGCCGGCCGAGCGCGAAAAGCCCTTGATCGCTACGGCGTTGCTGCTTGTAAGCAGACCGGAGCGCACTCCGGACATGGAAGAACTCCTGCTGGTCGTATGGGCCGCTCTAGGTGAAGTCGCTCATCGCGTGCGCCAAATGTTCCGGGGAATGGCGAGCAACGCGTCCGATCCTGAAATCCGCGAAAATATCAAGATCATACGGAGCTGGATGCCCGCCAGGGAGAAGCTACTTCAGCAGTTGCGCGACGAAGGGCACTTGCCAGAACGGCGGTGGACCCTCGATGCCGCCACGGATCGCGAACGTCCGCATGTCGCTGTCATGTGGGTGCATCGCCATAATCCAAGGGCGCATGGTGACAAGGGAGTGATCACGTATGCGCGTCGCGCGCTCAGTGAAGCCGCGGATCAGGTGGCGGTATGGGTGCAGAACATCGAGCGAGATCTCCAATCTGACGCGCCCGCCATCGTTGAGAAGGCGGCCAAGGACGCTAATGAGGTAGAGGGCTGGCAGCTCTCGCATCAGCAATATGTGCTGCTGCTGCAAAAGGAGGGGTTTCTGCCATCTGCACCGGAGAAGAAACAGTCCACCAAACGGCGTGACGGCGGGCGGGAGCGATAAGCCAGTTCAGTATTGGCATGGGTTACTACGCGTCCTTGTCGGTCCGGTTTTCAGGACCGACATGCCGGCCTGGCTCCATCCGCTCATGCAGTACGCGGACGATCTCGACCAGATCGGGTTCGCGTGCGCGATAGAAAATCACATGCACCGGATCGCCGACCGGCGCCTCGCGGCTGTCGCTGCGGCTGTGGCGGATATGCATGCTGCGCAGTCCGGCGGAAAGCTCGCTGCGATCGGTGGTGGAAAGCCCCAGCGGGTCGGAGGCGATCCGGCGCAGCGCTGCGGTCAGCAAGGCGCGGTAGCGGATGCGCGTCCCGGCCCCATGTCGCGTCTCGCTGGTGCGCAGCACGGTGGTGATGTCGGCCTTCGCCGGGTCGGAAAGCCGATAACGCGCCACGGTTTAGTGCGATCCGTTCGCTGCAAGGCGATCGAGCGTGGCGTCGAGATCGGCGTCGTCCACCTCCGTGAATGCGCCACGGTCGAGCGCGGCGAGCCCTGCGCTGACCTGCGCGCGCAGGAGATCGAGCTTCAGATCGTCGGTCTTCAGGCGTTGCTGCAGGCCGCGTACGGCGTCGCGCATCGCCTCACTGGCGTTTTGGTACCTGCCGGCCCGAACGACCTCCTCGACGAAGGCGTCCTGCTCGGCGGTGAGATTGATGTTCCGGGTCGGCATGGTGAATCTCCCGTCGTTTCCAGTACGGTAATCGAATTGGCAATTTTTGCCAATTCATGTTGCATCCATGCCGACCTGATCACTCCCCCTCGCCTCCCGCATGGATCTGCCAGACTCAGCCTTTCCAGCCCCGACAAAATCCTGAGAATGTCGCGATAGAGCGCGGAATATTTTTTTCCTGCGTCCACGCCCGATATGCGTCGGCAACGCGTTCTAGGTCAGGGTGTGGCCGTGGCAAATACGTCCTGGCGATGTCGCCCCACTCACCATGCCGGATTGGTCCTGACCCCGGAAAATTGCCCTTAGCCGGAGTGGCTTCAATAGGCGCGACCTGCTCGACCGTACCTGCCCGTCGCGCCTCGCGGCCGACGCGATGGCGCGCCATTTCGGCTTTCGCATCCGCCTTTTTGTCCGACGCTTTTTCGGTCCAGCTGATCGTGACACTCGCGACCGTGCGCCCAACTTTGTTTGATGCCGCCGTTAGTGTGAGCCGGGAAAGGTGGTTGATCTCGGCAATTGCTGGCTTCAGTGCCCATTTATTCAAATCGGCGAATCTGGCCAGCTTGCCTTGTGTGACACCCAGCAGGGAACGGATCTCTGCGGTGCTGAAGGTCCGGCTGCACACGTGCTCGAACGGAGCAAGACTCGCCACGTGCTGGAACAGCAAAACCGCGTATTTTGATCCGAGGTGGAATACTGTCTGGCGGTCCAATATCGCCCAATGGTTCGATTCCAGAGCCATCCGTCGAAAGCTTCGGCCAAACCACCATGACACCAGCAGATCACCGCTGATTTCTTCTCGGTAATCGATCACAGCCTCATCCAGTAGACCGCCTATGGTGACGCGTTTCTTCTCGGTGTCGTCATGGACCAGGACAGTTGTGCTGAGCTCAGTGAACAGCGGGGTGATGCTGGCTCGATCATGGTTCTTCATGCCCTCAATCTGGCGGATATCCGCCAAACGGATTTCATGGCGAGTTTCATCCGCCATGCGCCCGGCCGCAGTCGCGATCATCAGATGCATCAGTTTGAGAGCCTGAAGCGACGGCGGGTTCTGCATGAACACTCCGCGCGCGACTTCCGCAGGAAGCACGGTTTTTGTCGGGTCATTGGAGCGGTCAGCCGCCACGTGCATCGTCTTTGCCATAAGTGAGATTTACATGTGATACAAACTCACTTGTCAACTTTCGGTTTCGGCCCGATTCCTCACTTTACCGGCCCGATTCCTCACCTCATCGGCCCGATTCCTCACCTCATCGGCCCGATTCCTCACTTTTAAAGAACTAACCGATTGAGATTAAATGCAAATTAGCGCCTGAACTTATAGAACTATAGAACAAGAAAGAGCGGTGCCCGCAATGCGGGCACCGTCTCCGGTCCAAAACGGCTCCTAACGGAGCCAAGGACCGGCTCGGCGTGCCTGCGGCACACTGACTCTACGATGTAGTGGTGGGCGGTGAGAGTATGTCCGAAAACGTACGCTAACGATTCCGTACCGTCTGAATGTTATGGTGCGGCTACAGGTCCGATGGTGTGCGAGGGGCGTTCGCAGACTGGACGTTATGGAACTCGCCACAGGCGCATGACCTGAAAACGTGATACACCCTTTGAAAGATTGCTCTCCGATTGCTCAGAGAATGGTGTCATATGGGCTCGCCACGCCAAAATCCGCCAATGATCGACAGCCGCGCCGTGCGCAATCTGGTCGAGGCCCAGGCCATCCGCAGCGCCACTGTGGTGGGGCAGGGAGGCGCATGGGCCGTCTGCGTGCGCTACGGGACCCAGGAACGCGCCGTCGCCTCCACACGGGGCTCCCTGCGCACCTGGAGGCGTCTCGACAGCGCCGCCGCCTTCATTCGCGAGGAACTCGATCTCGCCCACTTCCAGGTCGACGCCAGCGGCCATGATCCGGAGGCTGCCGGTCACAGCCGCCCCGACCAGGCCGAGCGCCTGCGCCAGCAACGCGAAGCTGCAGCCCATGACGCCTGGTTCCGGGCCGAGGTCGAAGCCGGAATCGCCGAAGCCGGGCGCGACGAGGTGGTCACGGCAGACGAGGCCTATGCTGTCATTGAGGCCGCGATTTCCGCAGCCTCACACTGATGCAAATCGTCTACACGCGCCGTGCGCTCGAGCATCTGGGCCGTCACGCCGCCGCCATCGCCCGGGACAGCCCGGCAGCGGCCCGCGAGCAGGTCGCCCGTATCCGTAGCAGCATCGACCAGCTGGCGCTGTTTCCGGAAAGCGGCAGGGAAGGCCGGGTCACCGGAACCCGGGAGCTGGCGGCGCCACGCACGCCGTTTGTCGTCGTCTACCGCTCGGAACCGGAGCGCATCGTCATCCTCCGCGTCCTGCATGGAAAACAGCGGTACCCGTAAGAGACGGGGGCATCGGAGAAGTGCGCCTATGGCGTGGGCGACTGGGTGAGGAAATCGAAAGGGATTCCTGTCTAGTTTCTCCGGGCGGAGGACGGCCGGATGACGATTGAATCCCTGACATATGCTGAGTTTGGTCAGCGCCTCGGAATAAGCCCGGAGGCCGCCCGGAAGAAGGCGCGGGCTCTCCGGCTCCAAACGGCACTCGGAAATGATGGAAAGAAAAGGGTTTCGGTCGATCTGGCAGATGTCAGCCATTCGGCTCGCCCCCCCCGGAGACCGGCCGGAGAACAGCCGGTCTCCGGGGGGGCAATTCCGGCTGTCGACATGCTGAGATTGATTGATGAGCTCCGGGCGGAGACCGGCCGGAAATCCGAAGCCATTGCTGCCGAGCAGAATATGGTCCGCGAGCTTCAGGCCCGTGTCGCTCGCTTCGAAGCCGCGCTAGCAGGGCAGCGGGATTTGGTGACCGCCGAGCGGCAGCGGGCAGACACGGCATCGCGGCGCGCTGACGATTTGTCTGCAGATCGGGACGCCTGGCGCGAACAGGCCCAGACACTCGCCGCGCGCCAGTCCGTCAGCTGGTGGCGGCGGCTAGTCGGCTAGCGTTGCCGACTGTGGGTACGAGGCGTCTGCTGTTGCTCGATGTACTGGCGCACGATCCCGATGGGCGCACCGCCGCAGGAGGCCGCGAAGTAGCTGGGCGACCACAGCACACCCCTCCAGTAGCGCCGCTGAATGTCGGGTCGCTCCTTGCGTAGCAAGCGGCTGGACACGCCCTTGAGGCTGTTCACAAGCGTCGATACCGGCACCTTGGGCGGATAGCCGATCAAAGCAGCCACCCGCAGTCGGCACCAACGTGGTTCCGACTGCGGGTGGCTCAATTTGGAGTGAGTAATGGCATCTTACGCTTTTGCATGCCAAATGCAACGATCTAATCGTAGTATTAATGTTTATGCTCCAAATTTCACTAATTTCCTGAATTTCCAACGCCTGTATTTTTCCGCACAGAGGACGAAAATGCCGTGATTTTTTTCCAAACGCCGTATGAAAACTTGGAAATTTGCATTTTAGATTGCCTTGATACGCTCCTTTGATAAATTTGTTACAAATATGATACAGACAGTCGACGCATGTGCGTGTAAATCCTTATGGATTACGGTGAGCGGCGTTAGCCTCTTTGTCGAAAGCAAAAAAACGGAGTGAGTGATGAAAAAGATTCTTCTGGCGGGTGTTGCGGCCGCTACCATGCTGGCCGCTGGTTCCGCTTTCGCTGCTGACCTGCCTTCGCGTAAATATGCTCCGGTAGCTCCGGTTGTGATTGCTCCCGTGTTCACCTGGACCGGTTTCTACGTTGGTGTGAACGCTGGTTACGCCTGGAACACCAACGACGACAAAAACAACTACGGCTACGGCTTTACCCCGTACTATTATGGTTCGAATTCCAATAACGATGGCGGTTTCGCCGGCGGCGGTCAGATCGGTTACAACTACCAGATCGGTCAGTTCGTGATCGGTGCCGAAGCTGACATCCAGTACGCTGACCTGAAGCAGAAGAACAATGGCTTCGGCTACGCTTCAAACAGAAACGGTATTGAGTGGTACGGCACCGTCCGCGCCCGCGCTGGTTTTGCCTTCGACCGCGCTCTGATCTACGTGACCGGCGGTTTCGCCTACGGCGGCGGCGACAGCAATAACAACTACGCTTTCGGCTACCCCGGCTACTACTACGGCGGCAATAACAGCGATACCAAGGTTGGCTGGGTGCTCGGCGGTGGTCTTGAGTACGCGTTCACCGACAACCTGACTGCTCGGGTTGAAGGTATGTATGTCTCGCTCGAGAAGGACAAGAACTCCTGGGGCAACTTTTACGCTACCAATGCCTACTACTACGGTGGCAGCAACAACAAGCGTAACGAGTTCGGCGTTGTGCGCGTCGGTCTGAACTACAAGTTCTGATAACCCAGGGATATCCCTGCTTCACCGTAAGCCCGGCAGCGTAAGCTGCCGGGCTTTTTGTGTTCATCAAACTGCAAAACAGCGGAGTTGCTCGCGAGTAAAGCCCCAGATAACTTATCTGGCCTTGGCGCGAGCAAGCCCAGCTAGCCGCCCGTCACACAGGCAGCTGGCAGCGCCGGCTGGTTGGCTAGCGTTCGGCCTGTTGCCGATTCCTGCTTCCGTTCCTTTCATCAGGACCTCCGCGCATGACAGGGTCGAGGGTGGCGAGCGCCGATGGCAAACCATCGGACAGGTCGGTGGCGCCACGCACACCGTTACAAGCCGCATGAACGCGATCCTGAAAGTGCGACAGCCAGTCAGCTGGTGGCGCCGCCTGGCGGGCTAATTCTTCCGCGGCGCGCGATCCAGTTCCGCCTTGGCGCGCAGCTGCTCCAACATCTCAGGATCACTGAATAGGGCCCGATCCTTGGGCGGCATCTGGTTGATCCAACTCAAGACGGCGGCCGCTAGGCCAGTGGTTGTGGGCAGGCTTTTTGCGACCCAAGCGCCCAAGATCACCTTGCGGCGTGTATTGAGATTGCGGGTTGCCTTGCGCTCCCCGGCGGCAATTTTCTTGACGCGCTCCTGGGCCTGTCTGAGCTTTAGCTCGGCCTTTTCCCGTCGCGACATGGCCGGCTTGTCAGCCTCCATCCTTGCACCTTTTTCCCCGTGACTTTTCCTGTACAATATCGCAATTGGATCGTTTGTAAAACGGCTTCCAGAAATGGTCATTTTTACCGAAGGGCGCACTTATGCAAACTCTCCGAGTTTGCGCGCGGCAAGGGCGATCCCCTGCACCCCAAAAAATGCGGACCTTAAAATTGGCGATTTATCACCTTTCGGTCAAAACAATTTCGAGGTCCGCAGGGCGGTCTGCGACCCCCGCCGCCGCCTATCGCAGCGGCTCTCACATCCGCGACGAGCGCACTGGTGAGGTCCACGATTACCGGCGGCGGAAGGGGGTCATGGCCCGGGGGCTAATCCAGCCCCACGACTCTCCGTTCCGGTCCCGCGGGGGGCTCTGGAACGCCGCCGAGATGGCCGAGCGGCGCATCAACAGCACGGTCGCTCGTGAGTACGAGCTGGCGCTCCCTGCCGAGCTTGACCGCGACCGGCAGGTGGCCTTGGCGACAGCCTTCGCCAGGTATCTGGTCCAGACCTATCGCGTGGGTGCTGATATCGCCGTTCATGCACCATCCGGCGATGGAGACCGTAGGAATGTCCACGCGCACATCCTGACCACGACCCGGGTTGTGGAAGCGGACGGTATCGGAGCCAAAACCAGAATCCTCGACGCGGCCAAAACCGGCAGCGTCGAGATATCCCGCATCCGCGAGCACTGGGCCACGATGGTGAATACGGCTCTGCGGGAGGCCGGGATCGCCAAGAGCATCGATCACAGGTCTTTCGAGGCGCGGGGCTTGGAAGCGTCGGCCACCGTGCACTTGGGCCCGGCTTTGACGGCCGTCGAGCGCCGCCGGCGCCGGG
>NZ_BNCG01000069.1 GCF_014656355.1 Camelimonas fluminis | reverse complement strand
CCAGATCCTCCTTAAATCACAACCTCAAATCTGTGCCATTGGCGCTGACGGCGGACAGCCACGACCGTCTGAAATGATAACATCGAAACTGTCGGGACCGTGGTAGTCGGCGTTCGGCGTATAGGTATACGTCCCGTCGGGGTTCACGGTGACGACGCCATGCCTTGGCCCGTCCCCGCCAAGCGTGTAAATCAGGCGGTCGCCATCCGGATCGGAGCCTCTGACCATCCCGCCAAGCGGCGTATCTTCGGCGGTTCTTGCTGGATCCGGCCCAGCGACGCCTGTTGGCGGCGCATTGAGCGGGACGTTGACGGCGGCGGCGCCGCCACCTCCGCCGCCGCCGCCTCCGCCAAGAGCCAAAGCGCCGCCCAGGCCGCCGGCCAGAAGGCCGAGGCCCGCCAGCAACGGCAAGGGCAAGGCCAGAGGGGCGGTCGCATCCCCGCTGTTGATTTCAGCGATGTCAAAGCCCGTCCAGGCCTCGCCATACTGCGCCCACCAGGTGACATCATCCCCATCCCTGAACACAAGATCATTGCGCCCGCTGGGGGTCATGACAAAAAAATTCTCGATCGTCAGGACCGTGCCGTCGTCGAGCGTCAGCAGCAGATCATTCCCATGCCGCTTGTACTGGGCAACGCGTTCCGGGCCCATTTGCAGCTGGACGACGCTTGGCGCTCCAAGCGCGATCCGGCTTCCGTTGAAAGCCTCGGGAGCCGCATGATCGGCCTTCGGAAACACCGTTGCTTTCATAACCCGTCACCTGTTCGAATATTTTACTTTACGGAAGGCGTCCGATTGCCAGCCAATGCTATTCAACCGCGTTCAGATGCGCTTCCCCGAGGGCAAACCCCTCTACCGATCAGCAAATCGTGAATACCCATTTTGTGTTACGTACAATCTGTCGTTCGAGCAACCACACCTGCGTTGCCAGTTGCAGATGATCAAATGCTGTGTGATCTCCTGCCAAGCCGGAGGCAGTATGGGGCACAGGCTGGACTTTCCCTGTCGGAACGGTGAATTCCGCAGCAAAATTATAATGTTATACAAACATCATCAGATGTTCCTTGCGCTCGCCGCGCCCATCGCAATACAACTTACGCGGCCAGAATTGCGCGTTGATCATTTTTGGTTCGGTTTTGAGTATTCAAAAACGACCTCCATCTGCATCAACAGCGAACCCGGGCGTAATGGCCGAGCTTCAGCCTGCCACCGAGATATTATGTTTGGATATTCGTCCGCTGTTCGGAATTCCAGATCGGAATTATCGGGGAGCCTGTCGAGCAGCCCGTCGCCATGCTTCCCCCTTACTTCAGGCTTGTGGCGACCGCCTCATCCGGGCGAGCGACATTCACCACGCGCGAACGATCGAAGTTGCAAGTAGAGCGAAGCTGCGGAAGCGTCAGGAGAGGTAGTTGGAGCAGGCCGCGGCGACAGTCATGCCTGCATCCATGGATGCTCGCTGCCAATAACTCCTGGCAACGCGCGATCATTACGACGTAAAATCTCACATCAGCCAAATGCCGCGAGGCGACTGGAAAATTCCTTATCTAAGCTCAAAACAACCACATCTGGAACATGTCATCCCGAAATAGCTGCTAAACTTCCAAATAACTCCGATATTTCTCTGGTTTCATTCGTATATTTATCAAGATAAAAGATAAATTTCAGCCAATGCAGAAATATTCATAAAATTCTCGTCTTTTCTGCGCGGCGGCTTCATGGAAGGCGAGGTAGCTATCCGGCGGCCGGAAGCGCTCAAGGAATAGCCAAACAAGCATCATCCGGATCACTTCATGTTTTTTTGCGCAATGGCCTGGAGTTTTCGATCCGGGCCCATATATCCCAGGCGACAGCCTACGCTGTTGCCTGATTAATGCCAGCGGAAGCACCGGCTCCCTTGTCCTGCGCTCGGGCGGTAGTCCGGGGTCAGGCGGCGGCGCAGTTCCGGATCGTGAACATTGTTCTCCAGGTTCTCCTGGCAGACGCAGGCCATTTTGGCAGGCCTTCGTCATTGGCGCCAACCAGCGCCGGGGCGAAGCGGTTGTTGAAGACGTCGTTCGGATATTCGTACAGCTCCCCCATCTTTCGCGGATTGGCGCGGAACTGCTGCTTTTGCTCTTCGGGGAAGGGATTATTCAGGGCCGGGGTGATCCGCTGCGGCGTGCGCTGGAACAGCGACGCCGAAGCAGCCTGATCGACGATAGCCGGCACGATCTGGGGGGCGGTGGAGCCGGCGCCGGTCACGCCGACGCGCTTGCCGGTGATGTCGAGGCTCTGGTCCCAGCGCGAGTTGTGGAAGGCCGCGCCAGCGAAGCTGTCACGGCCAAACGTTGCGCCGGGACGATGGCGTCCTGCGCAATCGGATGAAGGAACTGGCCCATGAAGGCTGCCGGTTCGGCTGCCGGCGTCTGCATATGCTGCTGCGGCCGCCTTCGCAATGAACGCGGCCTCATCGAAGCCGGGCCCCAGCAGGTCTGGCCCCCGCAAGGCGCGCGGCTTCGCCATGGCGCCTGCGCCTGATCACGACGCAGTGATGGCTGGCGCGGATGCCAGGAGATCAGCAGCGCTCAGCGGAACTCCAGTCCCTTGAAGTCGCCGGCCGCGCGCCAGGCATCGAGATACCGGAAGTAGGCGCTCGCCCCGGCGGGATAGCCAACCGCGAGGCGCTGGATCGGCGTCGGCGCCTGACCCTCGTTATTGTAGTAGCCGGGCGTGCAGTCCGGGGCGCCTGTCAGGCGGGGCGGCGATTTGAGCAGCGTCTCGATCCAGGCGTCCTGCGCGGCCTGGGTCACCTCGACCTCGTGCAGCCCGCGATTGATCGCATGGGCGACGACATCGGCAATGGCGCCGGCCGAGGCGGTAAGGTTGTGCGGGATGTTGGAGATCAGGTTCGCGCCCTGGGCCGGTTGCACGAAGAAGGCGTTCGGAAAGCCGTGCGTGTGAATGCCGTGCAGGGACTTCATGCCCTCGCGCCACGCTTCCGACAGCGTGAGGCCGTCGCGCCCGACGACCTCGAAGCCCGAGCGGCTGCGGAAGTCGGTGCCCACCTCAAACCCGGATGCGAAGATGATGCAATCCACCGCGTATTCAACGCCGCCGACGACGAACCCGGTCTCTGTGATGCGCTCCACGCCCTTGCCGTCCGTATCGACCAGCGTGACGGAGGGCGTGTTGAACGCCTGCAAATAGGCGTCGTGAAAGCAGGGGCGCTTGCAAAGCTGGCGATACCAGGCCTTCAGCCTGGCGGCCGTCTCCTGATCGTCGACGACCGCATCGACGCGTGCGCGAACCTCCTCCATCTTCTCGAAATCGGCGTTCTCGAACGCCGCCAGCATGGCCGCCTGGGTGCGGTTCTCCCGCGGCAGGCTGGCCAGTTCCGTGCGGATGCGCCGCGCCAGCTCGGTCCAGCCGTCCTGAACCAGATCCTCGACGTCTTTGCCGCCGGTCTGGCTGTCCGTGAAATTCTCCAGCCAGCGGGCCTGCCAGCCGGGGGTCGCGATCTCCGCGAACCAATCGGGATCGATCGGTCCGTTATTGCGCACATCGACGGAAGAGGGCGTGCGCTGCACGACGTAAAGCTGCTTCGCCCAGCGCGCGAGGTGCGGCACGGCCTGCACGGAGGTCGCGCCCGTGCCAATGATCGCCACGCGCCTGTCGCCAAGCTTGTCGAGCGGCGCGCCCTTCGGATCGCCGCCGGTGTAGCCGTAGTCCCAACGGCTCGTATGGAAGGCATGCCCCTTGAACGTCTCGATGCCGGGGATGCCCGGCAGCTTCGGCACATGCAGCGGCCCGATGCCCATGCCGACATGGTCGCTGGTGAAGCGGTCGCCGCGGTTGGTCGAGACGATCCAGCGCCGCCCCTCGCCATCCCATTCCAGGTTGGTCACTTCGGTCTGGAACAGCGCGTTCTCGTAGAGCCGGTACTGACGCCCGATGCGCTGGCACTGCTCGTAGATTTCAGGTCCGTGGGCGTATTTCTCGCTCGGCCGATGCCCCGTCTCCTCAAGCAGCGGCATATAGACCATCGAGGCCGTGTCGCATTGGGCGCCAGGGTAGCGGTTCCAGTACCAGGTCCCGCCGAAATCGCCGCCCTTCTCGACAATGCGCGCGCCAGGCACGCCCGCCTCGGCAAGGCGCGCGCCGGTCAACAGGCCGGCGAACCCGCCGCCGATGAAGGTAAACGGCACGTGGTCGAAGATCGGCGCACGCTCGACCGGCGCCGTATAAGGGTCGGTATTGTAGTCAGCGAAGCGGCCGGTCAGGCGGATATATTGCGCGTTGCCATCCGGGCGCAGACGCTTGTCGCGTTCGGCGACGTATTTGGCGAGCAGGGCTTCCTTGTCGATGTGCTTGGCGTTGTCCGGTGCGGCGGCCATGGGTTTTCCTCGGATTGTTTTGTCTGGATTACTGGGGCAGCGGGCTCAGCGGCTATCAACGCCGTCGTGAGCGGCGATCGCCCTCCGGTCGGCCAGGTCGAGCGCCTGTGACAGGTGACGCGACCGATGCCGTCCGCGGCGCCGTGATGACCGCGGCGCGGCCTTTGAAATCAAACTCCCCATCCTGCCTCCCGGCGGCCGTCTTATCTGACAATCTCTCATGTCATATTGTAGTTGACAAGCGTTCGTGTCAGAAGCTTCGCATGACAGAGGAGCGGCCGAAGCTTTATCGAGGAACGTCGGCGCGGGAGCGCCAGGCGGCGCGGCGCGAGCAGCTTGTCCGCGCGGCGATCGCCGTCTACGGCGCCACGGGCTATCGGAACGCCACGATCAAGGCGGTGTGCGAGGCCGCCGGCCTGACCGAGCGCTACTTCTACGAGAGTTTCGCCAGCAGCGAGGCGCTGCTGATCGCCTCGTTTGAAACGGTGAACGCTGCCTTCGGGCAGGCCATTGACGCCGCCATTCGCGAGGAGCGCGACCCGGAAGCCCGCGTCCGCGCCATGCTGCGCGCCTATTACGCCGCGTTGCAGGCGGCGCCCACGTCAGCCAGGGTTTTCATCGTCGAGATCGGCGGCATCAGCCCGGCGGTCGATGCGGCCGCGAGGCAGGCGCTCCGTCGCTTCGCCGACCGGCTCGCCGCCGCCTGGGGAATGGAAGCGGCCGCCAGTGAGATCGTCAGCGTCGGCGTGATCGGCGCGATCATCCGTATTGCGTTCGCCTGGATCGCCAGCGATTACGGCTGGCCCTTGCAGGATGTAATCGATGCAGCGTTTCGCATCTGCGCCGTGATGACGGTCTGATCATGGACATCGCATGGTGGCCAGCTCCGTCAGGGCGCCGCCAGGGCCGTTAGCCGTCCATGATCGTGAAGCGCCTCTCTCCCGGCAGGATATGAAAGGCGGAGAGTAGACCGATGCCCCGGCGAGCCCCGGCATCGTCGCGGGGCCAAACACCAGGCGACATCCGCCTGACTTCCCAGCCAGGTCAGATGGACAACGCGCCGCTCCCCAACGAACGATGTGTGGCTGCGCCACGAATTGTCGGCGCGCCGAAACGCGAAGAGTGACCGAACAACCGGGCTGATTTCCTTAACCATATCCTTGCATGAATCGATGGCGGCTATTGTCAGACATGCGGAAGAAACAGCGCGGTGACCACGCCCCGGGAGACATTGTCGTCGAACGATATACACTTTGCCTGAAAACATATGGGAAAGAAGCATCCAATGACGCCAACGACCGCTTTCGTCTCGTCGCGTGAAGACCGGTATTTCGAGGACTACGTTCCCAACACGATATCCGAATTTGGCCCCCTTCTGGTGAGCCAGGATGAAATCATCAACTTCGCCCGCAAGTTTGATCCGCAGGACATGCACATTGATCCGGAAGCGGCGGCGCGCAGCCCCTTTGGCGGCCTGATTGCCAGCGGATGGCACACGCTGTCGCTGATGATGCGGATCTTCGCGGACAACTACCTTTCCGCGGTGGCGAGCCTGCCCTCCCCCGGGGTCGATGAAGTGCGTTGGGTCAAGCCTGTCCGGCCCGGCGACGAACTGTGGCTTCGCACCACCACGCTCGAGACAAGGCGTTCGCAATCAAAGCCGGATCGTGGACTCGTGCGAACCCGTCTTGAGGCGCTCAATCAAAATGGCGAGCTCGTGGCGAGCATGGTGGCGATGAACTTCGTGGTTCTGCGGGCGCCCTGAGCGGAATACACGGTTGCGTCCTGAGCGACGTGAACAGGACAACGTTATTTTAAAAATCGTATCGTCCATGTATTCGTGCATCACATTTGCGCAGCGATTTTCGAGACACCCGGAAAGAGCTTACGCCAACAGAATTTATCATAACCAGAAGCTCGCTCTCTGCGGATTTGCTTTGTATGGGCCAGACCCGTCGCGGGGCGAACCCTGTCTGGCTGAACCCCGGGCGCGATACAGCCGCTATCGACGGAAAGCTGGCGGTCCTTGCACCGCGCATGGCATCCGGCCTGGCCTCCGCTCGATGGCGGCGGCCAGACCACATTGGCGGTTGCCGGGCATCACACAGTCTGTCGGGAACTCTCGTCCCTGTCCGCTTTGCGCTCCAAAAGGCGGCGCAGCATATATTCACAGAGCATGGCAAAACAGGCGCCGACCGTGGCGCCCGCCGCCTTGACGACAGCATCGTGCGCCCTGCCGTGACGGGTTACTTCCAATGTCTGAAGCCATTCGAGCCCCACAGCGATAATAATGACCGCGCCCAGCGCCGCCAGGCGTTGCCGTGGGAAGGCCAACACCAGCAACGCGCTTGCAGCGAAATACGCCAGGAAGCGCTCGGAATCAGCCTGAAACCCGGGAATATGCGGACGCAAGCCAATCGGGAAAAGTGTCGCGCAAATGTTGACCGCCAACACCAGCCCGCCAATGAAAAGCGTGGCCAGACGCAGCTTGCCGGGGAGATAATTCAAACCGGCCTCCCCCCTTTGTTCAAAAAACTGCGGCGACAACGACAATCTATCCGCGAAGTATTCATATCATAACCTTCAAACCACCAACGTGGCATAGTGTTCAGGAAGGATGGCTTTTTTGCATTCGCTGCGTGGCTTTCGGCAGATATTATTCGAAGTAGGTATCTGCGGAGTTCGGTAAAATCTGTTATTTCAGCTGGATTTTGGGCAATTTTACGCCGGCGCGCGGATAAACCGGACCGGGCCAGAAAGGCCCCCGAACCTCGCGCGCCACACGTCGCAGGACAGCTCCGGCGCTCCATGGCCGCCACTTTCGTTCACGTTGTCTCAGCGCCGCAACATGGCGCCCGCGCCGCGAGCGATCAGGCTTCACCGACAACGCCGGGCACACCTTCACGCCTGCCTTTTTCCTTGCGGGAGCAGCGCCCGTCAAACCATCCTGACATTTTGGTGTTTGGTATTTTTTTGGGAAATCTGCCATGATCTCGACATGATTTGGTATGTGTTGCTGACCACCGCTATCGGCCTGACCGGCGCAATCGCCAGACAAGGCTGGATCGTTCTGGCTCTTGCCGGGATGGCGCTTTTACCCGTTGGCGTGATCGGCCTTATGCTTGCCGGCGATAACGGATGGACTGCCTCAGGCAAGACTTTTGTCGGACTTGTTGTCATGCAACTTGTTTATGTTCTTGCAGGATGGGCATTCAGCTCCAGGCGCAGCCGCACCCATTCGATTGCGGAACACGACAAGCCCCCGCTGTGATGGAGCGTGTGCGGCTGGCCAGCGGGTTCCCCTGGGTTTTGTCAGGTGCGGAGCGGCGCTTGCGCATTGCCGGTTGCAGATGCGCCAGCATCTCCCATGAATACATGCATTTCCACCACCCTGCCCAGGAAGGTGCGACGCCTTTTAGAGCGTTTTTCGATCATTCCGGCTCATATCCGCATGAAACGAAGTAGTTCTCACAT
>NZ_BNCG01000068.1 GCF_014656355.1 Camelimonas fluminis | reverse complement strand
TTTTGGCGGCGGACGCGTTGTCAACGTGCCGGCGTCCTCGACCCAGGCCGTGCGTGCCCCAGGATGCGGCGCAACAATCGCCCAGCCAGCTGATACAACCGCGCTCATCGTCGGAGGCATAGCAGGAGCCGCTGCTATCGGAGGGGTCATGGCCGCAAACAATGGCGGCGGCGGCAACGACCTTCCTCCCATCCGCCCCATCAGCCCCTGAGACGCCACATAACGCAAGGCGCAGCAAACCGTGCTTCCCGTCACCGTTGCACTCCTAGCCTTATGCATCACGTTGGGGGGAGCGACGTCCTCAGGCTTTATGTCTGATGTATTGCTTCAACTTCTCAGCGTGCCGGCGCTCCTGTTCGCCATCTGGACGAGGCTTGAGCGACAGAGCGGACATTTGCAAAGCGTCGACAAAGGTCGCGTGGTGGCGCGATACGATGCTTCCCTCATTCTCCCGCTGGCCATGGGAGTGTGTTTCCTTCTGATTCTGCTCGCGCAGTACATTCCGCTTTGGGGTGGCCTGGGCATCCGCGGCGTCCTGAGCCGTATCAACGCAGTCGGCGGTCTCTCGGAGCCGGGTAGCCTGCAGACCGGATCTGGCTCACTTGACCCTGCCGCGAGCCGCGCGGCCGTCGCCGCTGCGCTGCCAACTCTGGCCATATTTCTGCTTGCGTGGCAACTTGACCTCAATGAACGTATCCGCCTCACCGGATGGTTGGCAGCTTTTGGTCTGTTGAGCCTTGCCCTTAGCATTCTTCAGGTCATGCAGGGTCCCAGTAGCCCACTGCGCTTTTTTGAAATCAGCAATGACGTCGAAGCGATCGGCTTTTTTGCCAATCGCAATCATTTTGCAGCGCTCCTCTACACCACACTGATCTATGGCATCGCCTGGCTGGTGCTCCGGGGCGAGCGCCTGCTGGCGAAGCGCAAGGAGACCTCCCGGAAAATCACCTGGTTTACGGGCCTCTTCTGCTTCATCTTCGTGATGGTCGGCGGGATCGCTTTGGCGCGCTCCCGGGCCGGCATCGCGCTGACCATTGCCGCCTTCATCGCCCTGGCGGCGATTTCACCTGCGTTCATGACGATCCTGAGGGGCCGCGAACAGAAGGAGCGCCGCCTGCGAAGGGTCGTTCTGGTCGCCGCCGCGCTCCTGCTGTTGAGCATTGGGCAAATTGGCTCTGACCGTTTCCTCTCGCGATTTGATGAGGGTGTCACCGACGCGATCCGGACGACCCTGAGAGCGGTGACATCGCAGGCCGCCGCCGACGCCTTCCCTGCCGGCGCCGGACTTGCGACCTTCCCCTCCGTCTATGCCGTGTACGAAGACGACCGAACCCTGAGCGGGGCGACCTATGTCAACCGGGCGCACAACGATTGGCTGGAGTTTGCGCTCGAGGCAGGCCTGCCGGGCATCGCATTAATGATGCTGTTTCTCGCCTGGTTCGGATCATGGTTTATCAGAATCTGGATCGGCACAGACAGGCAAAGCCCGCCTGCCCAGGTAATCGTTCAACAAACCGCATCGCTCGCGGTTCTGCTTGTGCTGATCCACTCGCTGGTCGATTACCCGCTCCGGACAGCCGCGATGGCGGCCTGCTTTGCCGTTAGCTGCGCATTAATGACAAGACCGCCGCGACCGACCGGCGAGCGTATCTCCAGGGAAGATTGGCGCCCGGTTTCGTAAGGAAGAACATCAGACCGATTTGCTGGCGCGTCTCTGCGCAAACCATATCCAGCAGGCGAACACGCTGGGCCACAGCAGAGTGTGGGCGCAGTCCATCAGCGATTTCTTCCAGTTCCACGCGTGAACCCAGATATACCAATCGTGGAAATCGAGCAGTTCGTTAATCGTCTGCGCGCAGAGCACCATGACCCACGCCCATATCACCGCATGCCGACGACCATTGAGCAGCAAAAGAGCACAAAAAAAGATTGCAAGCCCAAGGTGCACATGCAATGCGTCGCGCGACATGGCGAAAAATTCGACGATCGGCTCTTTATAATAGTGCCACATCATTTCATCAGTTAATTATACCGGGATTTGCGGATGATTTTATCTGCTGTATGGCATCGGTATAAGATTTTATTACGAACGACTCGTCAAATTTACGCTCAGCCAGCAGGCGGCTGTTTTGACCCATCCGATGTTTTCCTTCCGGCGGCAGTCTGGCGAATGCGAGCATCTGTTCAGCCAGGTCTCCGGCGTCCTTCACCTGACATAGCCAGCCGTTGAAACCATGCTCAACCACATCGCGGCAGCCAGTTGTATCTGTGGTAATCAGCGGGCGGCCCATGGCGGCGGCCTCCAGCAGGCTCCGGGGAGCGCCTTCCCGGTACGATGGCAGAACGACGCAATCGCTTTCCGCGATAAACGGACGAACATCATCCGTATGACCCAGATATTCGATAATGCCTTCCCGCTGCCATTCTTCGACCGTCGTCCGGGGCACGGCGGTGCGGTTTTCAACGTCCAGAAAGCCCAGCAACTGAAAGCGTGCGTTTGGAACCAGCTGACGGACGCAGCGCGCCGCCTCAACGAACTCGCCGATTCCCTTGTCCCAAAGCAGTCGGGCGACCAGCAAAAACACCGGTCCCTGCCCCTCATCACGCTGAACTGGCTGCTGCTGGACAAAAGAGGACACATTGACCCCGGAGCCCGGGAGAATGCCCGCCTGCTCCTGGCGGATAAGCCCCGTTTCGACAAACAGCCGGCAATCATCGGTATTCTGGAAAAATACGGTCCGTGAGCGCGAAAAAGCCAGGCGGTACAGCATCCGGACCAGCCGCGTAAGCCATCCCTGATGAAGGAACGCCGTCCCCAAACCGGAAACGTTGTTGATTGCGGGTATGCCAAGAACATGCGCGGCGAGGGAACCATAAATATTGGGCTTGATGGTCCAGCCCAGATACAAATCTGGCTTTTCTTTCCTCAGCACTGACAGATAGCGGGCGAAGAGCGCCAGATCACGGACCGGGCTTGTGCCCATGTTGTCCATGGGCAGCGGTACATGTCGGCAGCCCAGATGCGCCAGTCCGGGACTGTACGGGTCAGTTGGCGCCACCGCGACCACGTCGAAGCCCTGTTTCTGCAAAGCGCCGATCAGCCCTGCCCGAAAATTTATGATGTTCCAGGATGTGTTGATTGAAATCACAACCTTCATGACGGGGTTCCTGGGTAATCTGGTTAAAACGACTTCAATGAACGATGGAGAAGCGGATACCGGGATTCTTCTGTCCATGGATGTGCCGCCCTGAACCAGGGAGGCGGCAGGCTCCGATGTCTCGCCCTTTGTTGTGCGGACAGCGCCCGCCTCTGTGGATACCTTCAGGAACTGCCCCGCCGGGTTGATATCAATTCGCGCGCCGCAAGCGCCAAATCCGGCAACGGGGCCTGGATCATCCTCATGCGGCCTATTCGCGCGCGGCGGGGTCTGGAAGCCGCCCGATTTTCAGCTGGTCAAACGTGATGTCTCCGCTGGCGTACTGTTCAGACGGGGATCGGGCGTCATGCAACAGCCTCACCGTCTGGGCTTCGCAGGCCGGGTCATCGGGAACCACGACGTCGAAGTAGAAGTTGCGCGCATCTCGTGGCGCTCCCATAAGCTGGTCCGATTCACCGACGACCCTCGCGCCGGGAAAACAGGCGATCCGCCAACGCATTCCCCGCCGCGCTGTCATCCGGCCCTGCTGCCGCCCTTCGAATCTGTAGTGGCCGGGCGTCAGAAAGATAACCTGGCTGATTCCACCGAATTTCAGCTGGCCGACGCCGAACCGCAAATGCAGCGCCCTGCCCGGCTTGTCCACGTGGCGTTGGAAATCGACGTAAACACCGCGCGACGAAGCCACACGCCAGTCAAAGGGAAGTCCGCCTGGCTCGGTCGAAAAATCCAGATTGTTTACGGATTTCAGGGTTTCGAGACGTTCGACCGGTAGAAGCTGCAGCCAGATATTGTAGGCTGACGTGGCGGATTTGGTCGCGCGCATATGGGCGTCCAGAAACGGCACCAGTTCCTGATCGGTGAGCGTGTCTCCGGCTTGTTTCATTTGCTGGAACAGGGCCAGCGGCGCGTCGGACCCTGCCAGTTGTGTCCCCAATCCACGGAGGAAACCCAATCTCCACGAGGGCTGCGCCTTCAGCGCCGCAGTCAGTTTCTCCCGGCCCTCCGGGATCGTGGTCAGGAAGTTCAGGTAGCCGGCGACAAAGCGATTGAGCGATGGGCGGGCGCGAAAAATGGTGTCGGCCATCTGGATGACACCGCTCCAGTCCCCCCGTTCGTAAGCATGATGAGCCAGCCAGAGCGCCGCGATCGCCTCCCGGCGAGACCGCGCCAGCGCATCCGTCATGCTCTGGCGCGCCTGCCCGTCATCGGTCGCGGCTTCGCCGATCAAACGATAAGCCTCCGCGTTCAGGGGCGCCTTACGGATTGCCTGGGCAGCAAGCTTCAGTATCGTGTCGCGTCGCTTCTGATCGGAAGCCTTGCTGCCGTCAGACCTGGGCGCGCCCTGGTCAGCTGGCGGAACAGGTTGTTCTGCCGCAGTCAGATCGGCCCAAGCCCCGGCGTGTTGCTCTTCCGGCTGCTCTGACGGCGTCTCCTGGGCGGCTGGTGCGCTTGGCGCGCCCCCCGTGTTGCGCGCCTCGCGCGCCAGGGCAACCAGAGCCTTTGCATTGTGCGGTGAAAGCAGAAGAGACAGGCGCGGGTGGCGTTCGGCAAGCGCCAGCGGCATTGACGTGGTGAATACAAAAGCTGCCAAAGCCAGGCCTGTGAGGGCCAGCGCGGCCGCACGCAACCGGTGCGATCGGATAGCATCGCGCATGTGCCTGAACCAGGACCGCCGCGCCCGGCGCTCGGGGCTGGCGTCATGAGGGCGGCGTGTGCGGCGATGCGGCTTCATGACTTTCTACGCACCATGCCGGACAGGCGGATTAGGATGGCCATCAGACCGGAAGCGCGCGACGGAGCCGTGATGGGGCGAGCCGGCGACAAAACGCGGTGACCCTTGTTTCGCTTCGCCGCCCCCCCGTGTCGTGAGCCGGTTCTGCCGCCCCGGACGATTGCCGGGTTCGCGTGCAAATATGCGATGCGGCGCTCGTCAGACTTCAGATCATTCCATGCGCGGGTCACGCGCGTAATAAAAACCTCCCGCGCCAGAACCGAACGATAACGCGGTGACCGCATATCCGGATGCAGCCAACGCATGAGCAGCGCCATATTGCGCCGCAACTCCTCGTGGCTTGCTTCCCGGGCGCAACCGAGCACGCGAAAACTGTCTGACTGTTGGTCCAGCAGAATCTGCTCGATAAAGAAACTCGCCGCCTCTTCGAGATGTGACGGACCTCCGGTGGAAACCGTGGGAGCCGTCCGCGCGCCTCCGTGACCGACCGCGACCAGCAGCAACTGGTGAACGTCCGGCGGCAGCTTCTCCTGCTGATATCTACGGACCAGACCCGGGTTGGCGAACAGGTTCAGCGCACAATGGATGGCCGGCCGCATGGCTACGTTGCCTTTGAGGGCAGGAACCTCCGCGCCTTCTCAACAAGGGTCGGCAGCCGCGATCTTCCCGGATTTTCCTGGCCAAGCTGATCGTCGTTTCCATAGTGGTAGCCGTAGTGATAGCTGTAACCATAGCCGTAATGCGCCGAGGCAGCGTCAAATTTCGTGAGAACGACGCCGATTGGCAGCGCACGGGCAAGCTGCAGCCGACGCAGGGCGTTCTGCACCAATCCCCGTCGCGCCTGGCCAGAGCCGGTTACAAAAATCGTTGCAGAAGCCGCTGCGCCCAGAAGTTGCGCGTCGGCAAGTCCAAGCATGGGCGGACTGTCAAAGATGATCAGATCGAACACCTCCAACCCTACGGCAATGAACGAAAACACCTGGGTGCCGCCGAGAAGTTCAGCTGCGTTCGGCGGCAACGGGCCTGATCCGATGAACCACAGGTTATCGACGGGCGTCGCCTGGATCACGTCATTCATCGACGACATGCCTGTCAGCACGTTGCTGAGGCCATTGGCATTGCCAAGCTCAAGCTTGCTATGGAGCGATGGCCGTCGCAAATCGGCGTCGACGAGCAGGACCTTTTTGCCAGTGATCGCGAAGTGGCGGGCGAGAGCGATTGCCGTGCTGGACTTGCCCTCCGATGGGCCGCCGCTCGTCACGACCAGACTACGGGGCAGGCCTGCCTCGGTGGAAAACTGTAGTGACGTGGCCAGCGACCGATAAGCTTCGGCAATACCCGACCGCGGATCTGCAAGTTCAGGTAGCAAACCTTCGTCGAGATCAGCGTAAGGGACAACGCCAAGAATTGGCAGGCCTGTCGCCTTTTCCGCATCGTCCGGGGTCCGGATGCGATCATCGAAAAGCTCTATCAGGGTTGCGCTTCCAAACCCGGCGGCCAGGCCAAGAACGAGGGCGCCAGCCAGGATGAGCATGGTTCGGGGGTGGGAGCGCGCGCCGGGCAGGGCACGGTCAACAATGAAGATATTGTTCGTGCCCACGCCGCTCGCGACATCGACTTCCTTATATCGCTGAAGCAGGCTGTTATAGATGTTTCGACTGCTTTCGACTTCCCGCTGAAGAATGCCGTAACGCACGCTTTTCTTCTGCAGGTCGATAACCTCAGCCCTGAGCTCCTCGATACGCTTCTGCATTTGCGTTTCTTGCGTGGCCGAAGCCTCGTAGGCAGCTTTCAAAGAACTCCGGATGGTGGACACTTCGGTGGCAAGCTGGCGGTCGATTTCGGCGATTTTCTTGGATATCTGCACCATCTCCGGATAGCTGGGCTTGAAGGTTTCCAGCTTCTCCTCATAGTCACGACGCAGAACGTTCCGCTGTGCCCTCAGCCCATCGATCACACTGTTCGTCAGCAATTGCGGCAAGTTGATCGCGGTGCTGCTCTCGACCTGACGCCAGCTCTGCTCGTCACGCATGCGATTTGAAATCAGCGTGCCCAGCGCCGCATTGGCGGCGGCCAGATTGCTCTCGGCGATGGAAACCCTGTCATTGGTCTGCACGATATTTTCGCTCTCGGCGAAGGTGATCAGCGCCTTTTCCGCATCTTCCAGACGTAACTTGAGCTGCTTGATCTGGTCTTCGAGAAACACCTTCGCATAGGCGTTCGCCTCGAAACGCTTGTCGAGATTGGCGGCGACATAGGCGTCAGCATAAGCGTTGGCAATCGATGCGGCTTGCTTCGGTGAGGGGTCCGTGTAGACGATATCGACGAGGCGGGAGCCTCTGACGGGTCGGATATCTACGTTACCCTGCACCCGGCGCACCGCCTGCGCCCTCGTAAGTTCCTGCATGGCGGCCTGTTCCTTTTCATCGGGCGCGCTGGCGAAAAGCCCGATAACGGCCCCAAACAGTCCCGCCGATGCTTCTGCGGAGGTTTTCTGATCGAGCGCCAGCGTAGAGACAGCGCGTTCTGAAATGGCACGGCTTCTGAGTAATTCATGCTGCGTCCGCTGGAAGTCATTGCTCCCGGTCTCAGACGGCGCAGCGCTGTCGCCACCCACGACCTTGCCCGCTTCGCGGTCGATCTGTATCCGGACAGTAGCGGAATACAACGGCGTGGTGAGGAAGCTGTAAACAAGGCCGACAACCAGGAAAGTGCCCGCTGCTCCTGCAATGAGATAGCGCCATTTTAGTGCGATCGCCAACAAACGACGCGCCAGGACGACAAACTCATTTTCGCCTTGTGACGGCTCGGCGTAACCTATTGCGCCATATCCGTACCCCTCCGGGTTGGCCGGCAGCCCGCGACCGCTCACGGGAGCAGGCAGCTTCCGCCCGCCTCCCTCTGGTCCGTCAACGCCAGCCTCTCCGTTAATCCCGGTGCGCATTACCAATAGCCTCAATTGGCGAAAATTGTCAGAACGTAGCCAGCCTTGCGAGCGGCACGGCCTGGAGGATGTATTTGAAACCGACCTTCAGGTCGGACTGGGGGACCATGACGATATCGCCAGGG
>NZ_BNCG01000067.1:5341-8079 GCF_014656355.1 Camelimonas fluminis | reverse complement strand
TAAAGGTTGGTGTCGGGAATGGCTCACTGCTTCTCCGGGGTGAGGCATTGATCTGAGCCGATCCGAATTGACGATGGTTTGAGAAAGCCGGCCTGGTTTGGCCGGCTTTCTCATTTGTCTGCGGTGAGTGCGTGACGGGGCCATACGATGCGGGTCACGGCGCCAGTTGCTGGCAAGGGAACGTTCTGGAAGGTGATCAGGGCGCCGCTTCGTTCGAGCAGCGTCTTTGCAATGAACATCCCCAGGCCCAGTCCGCCGCCTTCGCGCGAATGCTCTCCGCGGTCTTTCGTCCGTCTCGTCGACACGTATGGATCGCCGATCCGGTCAATTACTTCTGGCTGGAACCCAGGGCCATCATCCTTGATTTCAAGTGCTATGTGGGTCGGGTTCCATATGGCGTGAATGGCAACCTGGGTGCGGGCGAATTCGGCTGCATTGTCGAGGATGTTGGCCAGCGCATGAATGATCGCCGGATTTCTCACGGCTAGAGGCTCCGGACCCTCGCCGGATTTCGTGAAGGATATTCCGCGTGAGGATCTGTGATTGTCGGATACTACCTGGTCAATGAAAACGTCCAGCGATAGGTGGTCGAGAAATTCGTCGGATCGTTCGTCCCGCTCCGTCAGTTTTGTCAGGATTTTCCGGAAGCGGTCGACCTCATCAAGAATGAGTTTGAGATCGGTGCGGGCATCTTGGTCGGCAGATGGGGCGCTTGCCATTTCGTGAGCCACGAGGGCAACGTCAAGGCGTTCCGACTGTGACGCGGCGTCCCTTGTCCTGAACGGCCTCGATCAGGCGCCGGAAATCGCCGTCGCCGGTAAACAGGATGAGGTGGTCGATGTGTGGAGAGATATCGAGAGCGTCGACTGCAATTTCGACGTCCATGTTGCCCTTCAGGCGTCTGCCGCCGAAGTGGGCTTCGTACTCTTTGGCGATTTTCGATACGACCCGGTAGTGGTTGTAGGCCATCCAGTCGACAAGAGGACGGACAGGATCGTCTTCGTTGTCGCGTAGGGCCGTATAAAAGTAGGCCCTGACCATTGTGGCGTCTCGCGAAAAGAAATCCCGGAGCTTGGCGTAATCTACGCTGATGTTCAGTGATCTGGCGGTTCCGTGGAAATTGGGACCGTCAATAAATAGTGCTACCCGCTCTGGTGGCGTCATAATAAATGCCTTGAACTAAAAATTGCCGATATCCATCGGGTGTGATGGCGAAACGGATTATAAGCAAAATTCGTGGCGCTCAAAGAACGATTTGAGCCGCCATCGACGCGGGGCACACTTGGGGTTTTTATTCTCGGAAAAAAGAGAGGCAGCGCGCTGGCGGTCGCGGCTTTTTTCAGCGCCAGATGGCTCGGGTTGATATCGTGGATTATTCGGATTTTTCCGCGAAATGTGGGCGCGTATGGGACGGCGTCTTTGTGTCTGGATGGTGGTTTTCCAGAAGGTGCGTTTGGTAGTGAGGATTTGGATGGCGCCGCTGGCAAGGTCGAATGGTGCTAGTGGGCCCAAAAAAGCTCTGGCGTAGACACCTTGGCGGAAGACCCTGTTGTGGCCGCGGCGGGGAAACTGGCAAACGGTTGCGAGATATTGGGTATCGGGTGCTGCTGCCGCTGGCTTCGCTCAGATATGATGAAAATATGTGAAATAGAGGTAAGGGCCATAGAATGCCAGGGCGATGGCACCTATCTTGAGGGCCCCTGGCGCCATCCGGACCAAAATTGCAGCGCCTATGGCAATTCCGATATAGACGTGCCGGTAGGCGAGGATTGTTGGGATGTTCCAGTAGGTTGCGAAGACCTGCCGGATGTGGAAAATCCACTCGTCCATCATGGTGGATGTCCTGGTCGGGTTTAAGCGATTTTTTCGCGGTGACGTTGGTATATTCGGATATTAATAATACAGGGAATATCGGCGATACATAGGAAGTTTTGGTTTCGCTGCTGCATGTCTGGCTACAGGGGCGGCATAGGCGGTGCGACAGCGGAACCGGGCAGGCCCTTCATTTGGAGGGCCTGCCGCGTTATTTCTGGGGGCGTCGGCACCTTGGAAGACGAGTGAGAAAGCATAAAGTCCAGAAATGGACTTGTAACGGTTTTGCGCCGGTCACCTATTTCACTATGCCACCTTGGCTTCGAATGCGAGGGGGCTGACGCTCACCGACATCGAGGCCGGCCTCCTTCAACTCCATCGTCATACGAGGACGACCATAGCTGCCAAGGCTCAAGCGGTACTGTTCCCGGATATGCGCCAGCACTTTCATGTCCATGCGCGCTCGCCGGCTGATCGGGCGTGACCGCCAGCATCGGTAACCACGGGTGCTGACGCGCAGAACCCGGCAGATCGCCGCCACCGGCCATACATGGCGCCAACTCTCCACGAACGCGAACCTCACGGCTTTTGGCTCGCGAAGAACTGCGTAGCCTTCCTAAGAAACGGCATCCACCGCGAGGCCGGCAGGCTGGAGGACAAAGCCGAACGTCTTAGCCCGCCGCTGCAGATTGTCGATGACCCGGGCCCGATAACGTGCCTCGTAGGACGAAGCTCCTGGATCGACGTAATCCATCCCGTGGCGGACAGCATTGTAGAACAGCACCGCGATCTTGCGAGCGGTCGCAGTGACGGCCTTCGCCTTGCCGGTACGGGTTGAAAGGCGACGGTAGAAGGCTCCCAGGGCGGTGTCGGTTCGACCGATGGTTGTCGCGGCCAGTCGCAACAGCGCCGCCGCTCTGCTGCCC
>NZ_BNCG01000067.1:0-5122 GCF_014656355.1 Camelimonas fluminis | reverse complement strand
GCGCGATAAACCCTCTGGTTCCCGGTCTTCCGATTTGACGACGGTGCATGTGAACGCGGCAAACCGCTGCAGCAGATGAGCTGTCGCAGCTACTTAAGACCATTGCCCGTGCCGGCGGGTCCGGCATCCTCTTCACGGCCACCCCCTTCCGCACAGACCTCCGAGATATTCTGGCCGTTCGGCGCGTCTGTGCTTCCAGGACAACGCGTGGGCTGATGCCCTACGATAGCGTCCTCACGCGGCCAAGCCCGCCCGTGGGCCTTCAAGGCCCTATTGAGAATATTGAGCGCCGCATTGTGACCACGCTGCAGCAACCGCCACATCAAAAATTCGGAATAGCTCCCGCCCCATGGAGGCTTCCCAGCCCCTCGCCCAACAGAAAGCCGAGGGAATGTCCAATATTGCGGTTTGTCCGCATTCGGACTACTCTGCAGCAGTTGACGAGGGGGAACACCGTGACGGCAATTCAGCGCACCCAAAGTGGAATGCAGGGTCCGTCGGTCATAGGGGCCGAAATCACTTCCGCTGAAAAGCGTCGCGAAGTGAGCGGCCCTGTTCTCCGGACGTTTAACGCAATCGCCGATCTGTGGACCCTCAACGAAGAACAGCGGCGCGCTGTTCTCGGCAGTCCGCCGCGCTCCACATACTACGGCTGGATGGCAAAGGCCCGGGCTCACAAGTCACTGACACTGGACTATGACGTCCTGATACGAATCTCCCTCATTCTCGGGATCTACCAGGCTTTGCGCATCCTCTACGAAACCGAGACCGACGGAGTCGGGTGGCTCCGGCAGCCAAACAAGGCAACCGTATTTGGCGGCCAGAACCCGCTAACCTTGATCGTTGGCGGGACTCAGGACGGCCTTTTCCAGCTGCGCAGATACCTGGATGCAGCACGAGGCGGGCTTTTCATCGGCCCCAACGAGGTCGATGAGAATTTTCGCCCATACGAAGACAAGGACATTCACTGGTCGTGAGAGGGCGCGAGCGCCGCTCACGGCCGCACATCTCCGTATCTTGCGGACCAGGAAACCCGATGGAACAGACTTCTCCGGCGCCGCGCCCGGCATACCGGCTTGTGCCTTCTAAATTCCCTCCAATCGGGGTGTTCGACACCGTTTCCACCACCGCAGACATGATGCATGTGCTCGAGGTCACCGGCTGGACGAACGACCGCCTGGTCGCCCACCGTGTTGGCCGCCTGGCTCCTTCGGAACTCGTATTTGGAGTACCGAATTCCAGCATCATCATGGCGGCTTTTCTGCACGTCGGAAACGACGGAATGCGGTTCAACTCCTCCGACCTTGGGGCATGGTACGCGGCTGCGACACTAAACACTGCGTTTGTTGAGGTGTCCCACCATCTCCGGCGCCAGGCATATGCCGAACACCGCCCACACCTGAGCCGGGTCTATCGGGCGTACTCCTGCGACATTGCAGGACAACACGTTGACCTCAGGGGGCAGCAGGGGCGTCACGGGGGCCTTTACGACAGTGGGTCATACTCAGCGTCACAGGCATTTGGAGAAGGTTTACGCGCCTCCAACGGCCACGGCGTGCTCTACGACAGCATCAGGCACAGGGGGGGCGAGAACATCTGCGTGCTTCGCCCCAAGCTGATCTCGAACGTCACCCAGACCCGACACTTCAGGATCACTGTGCGACCTGACAGCTATGAGATCCGGATCAAGACACTCTCAAAATAATGGGTGATATCCGCCCCACTCAGGCCCGGACCATGGATCCCGATAAGCTCGCAAAGATTCTCGCTCTCACCTCATCCGACCATGAGGGAGAAGCACTCGCCGCTTTCAGGGCAGCCCGCAAGCTGGTCGAGGCCCATGGATATCAGATCGCCGATGTCATCAATGCCGGACTAGCCGCCCTACGCCACCAGTCCGGTCTTGACAGTGCGCTCACCCAGCACGCTGCAATCTTCGAAGAGATCCTTGCGGCCGCTGAGCGCCGAAAGGCGCGACACAACGCACGAAAAGACACGGTCCGGAATACCCGTAGCGCCGCGATCGGGGTTATTCCCGCCGGCTTGTTCGAAGCCGACATCAAGCTTCCCCGAGGTGGCCGCAATCCAGCCGTTAAGGAGATCCTTACCGTCAGCGCCCGCGTAGCAACGGATGAAGGGCACGCCCAACTGCCGATGCTGGTGGCCAAAGGCCGCATTGCGGCACGCATCCTCACTGCTCTTTCCGCAAGCGGCTGCGACACGATCACGGCCCGAATAAAGGTCCGCAGGCCATTTCAGGCGGGCGACCTGCCGGCGATCACCTTCTTCGAATAGCCCACTCTTCCCCCGCCGAGGGGCGCCTCGGCGGCACACGCACGCCCCGTCACAAGGCAGGGCACCGTGCAGATTCTGAAAGCCCCATATATCTGAGCGACAAGACGGGACCGGCTAGCCAAAAAAAGCCATTGAACAGACCGAGAACATCTATCAAATATATAGAAGTCTGGGGGCTTGGAGACCCGTCTGGGCTACTTCTGGAAGGACCGCATCATGGGCCCGACTCACGAGAAGCTTGAGAAAATTCTGCCCCTGATCAACTCTTCCTACGAAGGGGAGGCACATAGCGCCTTTCTCGCGATCCGTCGTTGTCTCCAGTCCGACGGCTTCGAGCTTGCCGACGTAATCCGTGCTGGTGCCCACCGTGGCAATCAGTCAGCCAAACAATCCACGGGATACAGGGCTATCTGAAGATCATTCAAAACTGATGCAAGATCGTCAACATCTATCAATCGCCGCATACGGACGGCGCGCAATTTGGAAATAGCACGATCATAGATCGCAACGTTCGTTTCTCCGTTGAGGCGAGACGGATAGATGATCCCATCCGGTTTGCTCTCATGCTCATGAAAGGCAGCCGACCACTTCTGGCCCAAGGTGTGCTTCATCCCACGGTGCACATCCGTTGGCATGCCCATCGCCGTGGCGTGACTGCCGCGAAGATCAACCAATGACAATGGGCTCACGATCTCCACGTCAGCATAGATACGCTCCGCGAGTTCGCGCTCGTCGATTAGAAACGGGCCAACAACGCCGTCCCGCTGATCCTTCAAAACGGCTTCCTGGAAACAGACCTGCAAGCTTTCTCCAAGGTACAAAACCTTGAAGCGGTTGCGCTCGACACGATCGCGGGAGTCAGAGAAACGACTCCTTGCCCAGCCGCATCCCAAAGCATCTGAATACTTCGCCTGATGTATGCGGCCGTATCGCTGGCCGATTGGTATCTCATGCGTCCGGAGCTCGACGGCTTGAAATCAGGAGGGGGAAGAGCTTTCGACACTTAGCTGAAATCCCCCCGCGCGATTCCTTCCGTAACATCGACAAGCTCACCACCACGCCCGCTCGCTAGCGCTTCCAGGCCTGTCAATCCATTCAGAGCACCCTGCTGCTGAACCAGAAGCCTGTACGTGGCCCAAGCCCCTCCCAGGATCTCCTGAAGCGCACGTAGTTCCGCAAACGGTTTTCCGTCGGCATCAAGTTGCCACGTAGGATACCGAAAGCCGCGTCGCGCGCCCTCAAGTCCCAGAAACTCACCATTCTGTCTCTTTGAATTTACGGTCGTCGGGCTCGACCCAATCAGACGCGCGAAATCCCGTCCGCTCAGCATCTCTGGGTTGTTGAAGATCTCGGTGGCAACCGCAACACCGCGCTCGCGCGCTGCTGCCAACGCTTGCACGAGTTTTACACTCGGCTTGCAGGTCTCGACGGGCATAGGGGCCACCGGCTGCTCCAACGCCACCGGCTGGCTTGTGGATATATCTCCATTCGGCGAGACATCCACACGAAAACTGAACCTATGGCCGGATTCCTTGCTGCGAACTTGGGCTTCTGCAATCCGTTCTATGACCGCGTCTTCATCAATCAGTTTTCGGATCGCACCGCGCTTGATGCCCTTCTTTGTCGTAGCCGCGGCAACCTTGAGAACATCAGCCTTGGTCTCGAAGGGACGACTACGCCTCGTCCGACCTAGCTCCATGTCCTTGGGTGGCGATTTCTTATGATGCGTCATTTTACTCCGCTCCAAGAGTACTATGGAGCAATTCGTCCAGTTCGTCCAGTTCGCGCCCGATCTGCGTAGCCTGTTGACAGAAGCAGGCATCCAGCGCCACAGGACTTGACTTAACCTCGGCACGATTCCGGAACGAACCTTCCGCCTCCCAGCGGCCCAGTCAATTCATTCGGCGGCGTCGCCTCAATCGTAAAAAGCTCGCTCCCAAGCTCGATCTTGGGGACCTTCGACCCGGTGACCCACTTTTTAGGCGCTCGTGCAAAAGGACTTCCACCCGAGTAGGAGTCCCAGGAGCAACATGGGACTGCCGCAATGACAGAGTGAACCGCGTAAACCTTCTCGCCGTTCAGGAACCCTTCGATCACCATAGTTCCGTATGGGCCGCGGCAATCGCCCGGTTGCGCGCCCGACGGAGCCCTGGCCACCATCTTCCCTTTGCACAGGAGCTTATGGTCCACCGCCACCCGTTCCGCCGAAAAAGTCTGGCCGCGAGCGCGATCACGGAAAACAATCTGATCCGCCGGGCATCGCGAAGCTGCCTCTGCAGCACCAGCGCTTGCCAGAATTCCGCTCAGCCCCAGCCCCAGCCCCAGTGCAAACCCTGTACGTCGAACCATCATCGCGCACCCCCTACAGGGAGAATAAAGCGCCAGATCAATCCTGGACAAGGTCGTCATGGAACAGAATGACCCACCGTGAACTGCTACACCGACCGCCTCCACTTACGCTCCCCATGCCCGCTTCCCGCGTTGTCCAATCCCGCGCTTCCCTTGCGCGGATAACGAAAATCAAGGAAACATCTGAACTAACGCTACCAATAACCCGTTAGGTGCTATGGAATGGATAAACTGGAAGAACTCCTCGCACGTCTGAAGGCTGAACAACGGGAGATTATCCTCCAGGTTGCAGGATCCGCCGCGGCGCCCGCGCACTCTCAGATCCAGCGCATCGGTGAACTTGAACTCGCCATTGGCGCCGTCGAGCAGCAGATGGGCGACATTGACACCAAATCTGAAACAGATTGAGGTGCGGCCGTAAGTGTCTGATCAGAAATTAAGTTGAGTGGTATCAGCAGGTTGGCTTGACAGCCTGGCC
>NZ_BNCG01000066.1:6759-8218 GCF_014656355.1 Camelimonas fluminis | reverse complement strand
CGCGACGTAGAATCTCACACTGATTGTCGCGCGCGTCGCATCCAGATTGTCGCGCCATAACCAGAACGAACAGCTTGACCTCAACGACCCCAATCAGAGAAGGCTCTCAAACGCCAGCGCGTCCGAGCGAGGAAGAGTGGGAGGAGGCTATGGTTCCCCGTCAGCCTCATTGAGCTGCTGCTCCACGGCGCCAATGGCCAATTCCAGCTCGCCTATGCGCTGGATCTCAGAGCGCGCTGGGGTTGCCTGAGCTCGGGCGGCACGCAGGATAATCTCGCGTTGCTCCGCTTTCAGGCGCTGGAGCAGTGCTTCGTGTTCAGTCATGTGTTGCAATTCCGATAGGGGCAGAGGGCCCAAGGGACGAACATAAGGCAGGAGTGTGCAACTGGCATGGTGATTAGGCAATGCCGGAAAGGTTGCCTGTGTGATCGGAACCGCCGCTTTGCGGCGGTGGCCCTCCGGCTCTCTACGGAGCCATTGGGCGCGTGTTTGTCATCAGGCCGGGATGCCCCCGGCTCCGAGGGGAAGTTTCCGTGTTCCGCGATGCCGTGCAAACGTCCCTGATCCGGAGGTAAAGTAATACATTGGCCTTCATGCTGACTTCCTCGGTGGCGCATCGCACTTCAGAGGTTGATCCTCATAGGGGGGCGAAATGGACCAGCGTCTTTTCCGCTGGCAGATGGGCTTCGGTAAGATGAGATCCGATCCGGCGGCGATCGCGTCCAGCGAGTTCAAGTCCATGCTCGGCAAGAGCTGGGCACCCGCAAGAACCTACCGGTCTTGGTGATTTCATGATTCACTGGTCGATCGGCACATTCGGCGGGCGGGTTGATGGAACAGCGGTCGTTTTTCGGGTTGTCGGAGCATCTTGAACGGCTGAGCGCGATCGGCGATCCGCTCGCGGTTTTGGAGCAGGCCGTCGATTTTGAGTATTTCCGCGGCTGGCTGGTCGAAGGCCTCGGCTATGGTGACGGCAGCAAGGGCGGGCGTCCACCCTTCGATCCGGTCTCGATGTTCAAGGCGCTGATCCTTCAGGCGCAGCACAATCTGAGCGACGCGAAGATGGAGTTCATGATCCGGGACCGCCTATCCTGGATGCGCTTCCTGCGCTTCGACCTCGGCGGTCCGACGCCCGACGAGAACACGATCCGGCACTTTCGCAACAGGCTGACCGAGACCGGCACGTTGCGGCGGGTGATGAAGGCCTTCGACTGGCAACTACAGAAGAAGGGCTACATCCCGATGTCGGGCCAGATCGTCGATGCCTCCCTCGCGCCGGCCCCGAAGCAACGCAACAACGACGGTGAGAAGGAGGCGATCAAGGCCGGCAGGACGGCGAAGGAGATCTGGCCCGACGAGCCGAACAAGGCGGCGCAGAAGGACGTCGATGCGCGCTGGACCCTGAAGATCGGGGGCAAGATCCGGTATCGGCCGGACGGGACGCCCCTGCCGCAGATTG
>NZ_BNCG01000066.1:3405-6679 GCF_014656355.1 Camelimonas fluminis | reverse complement strand
GGGGCGGCGGCCCTCCGGCTCTCTTCGGCACTTGTGGGGTGCGTTCGCCTCCGGGCCGGGATGGCGGCAGCCGGGGAGAGAACAGTCAGCCGATCTACCCAGCACGAACGGAGTGGTGTTCGCGTCGCGCAAGCGTCGTTGCGTTCACGACCTTAACTTCCAAATCTGGCGATGGGAGTGTGTGTCTCGCGCTGCCTGCGACCCCGAGGTGCATTCTCTTTGCGTACGCGGAACGATAAGCGGAATAGTTCGGGGCAACCATCGGGTAATCGGATGGCAGATCCCACTTCGCCTTGTAGTCCTCGGGCGTCATGCCATAGGCCGTGCGCAAATGGCGTTTCAGTGACTTGAACCGCTTTCCGTCTTCCAGACAGATGAGGAAATCAGGCGTAACGGATATCCGGATGGGAACAGCAGGCCGTAGTGGAGCTGCCGGAGTCTTTTCTTCCGGTGTCGCCTCCAAGTCGGCCAAGGCTCCGTGTATTGCGCCAATCAGTTCTGCGACTGTGTTTGGGCTCACGTGATTATTGGCAACGTAAGCTAACACGATATCGGCGGTCAGTTTAATCATTGGCCCACCTCCCCATCGCCAGAGCTATCGAACTCCATTGAATGGCCTAGTTTTACACCCAAAAGGGGTAGGTGCAAGAGCTCGCGCAGCGCGTCGGCGGCCCACGTCTCTAACCTCGCTCGAAATCACGGAGCCAGCCGTTGACGCGGAGCAGTCGGCACTCTTCCACGTCAAAGGCCGAAAATCGTTGCGATAGATCGGTGTCTGGCCTGACATACAGCTCCAGGTCCCCGCCATCGCAATAGGCCGATACCGGTTGGGTGTAGCCGGCGGCCATTGCCTCGGCGGAGGGTGCGGGGAACAGTGGTTGTTGTCATCGCTCAGAATCCCATCACGGCGCGGATCTGCTGGCCCCAATCGTCGCCGATATAGACGCCAATTTCGGATGACCAGGCCCCCCAAGTTGTCTGATATCGGCCGTTGGTTCCGTCCCACGCCGTCAACGCAGGATTTGATATTGAATTTGAATCAAACCCATTCACGCGTCGATTTCCATAGCCACCCCCGGTGCCGAAGTCCTACATCCGAGGCTGCCGACGTTGCAATAGATCAAATTGAAGCCTGAGTTTTTCCATGCGGCGAGCGGTCGAGGCTGGATCCAGATATCAGCGCACGCCTGTCGGGACTGCCCGTAGCTGTCCGAGACGCTGATGCACGGGATCGGGTGCCGGCACCCCACTGGCCCAGGCCAGTGTAGCGCTGGAGATAGTTGTTCTCCGTGGGCGTGGACGAATAGCAGTCGTAACCGTAGCCTCCATAACCACCTGCGGCCCTGAACTGGACTGCAAGCCACCCACCGCTGTAAAGATCACCCCGGTGGCTCTTGTACCAGACGTCAATCATCCATTCCCTGCGCCAGAAGCCGATGGCGCTTCGCGGGCTCGTCTATCGCGACAAGCTCTTCCCGCGTCAGGAATATCGCAGGGCCTTTGAGGCCCTCATCAAGCATCTTCCCGACAGGCAGGCCTGCAAGATCGCCGTCGAGTTGCTGGCGCTGGCCCATGATCGCGGCTGCGAGCGTGAACTGGCCGAGGAGTTTGCCAGAATGCTCGATGCCGGCGGCTTGCCTGATCTTGCCGCCCTGCGAACACTCTTCGCTCCGGACCCGGCCCGGTTGCCGACCGTTCATGTGCAGTTGGCATCGCTCAGCGGCTATGAAGCCCTGCCCAGCCCAAGCAGGCACTGGACAAGCCGGATCTGGCGCAGCGGGAGACCGTGGCCCAAAAGCAAGCACAGGCCGAACCTCCCAGCCGGTGTCAAAAAATCTAGCCGTGGAGAGGGTTGCTACGGGGCGGGTTTATCCTTCAGCTCACCGAGCTTGCGCGCGAAATCTTCGGCGTAGGCCTCGTACATCTGCGGCATGCATTCTGTCGGGGCGGTTGCCCTCATCTGCTGATATATATCGTCAACCCACTCTCGCAGGGCGAGGTCCCTTTTGACCGTGTGCACGTTCAAGGCGGCTTTTAATCTGTCGAGGGGAGCATTTGTGCCACCCTCCAAGGGGTTGCGGCAGTTGTCGGCGTGAATGCGCATACCGTTCAGGTACACGACAGCGGCCAGGGTGGTCGCTTGTAGCCCATCCGGGGCCGCTGCAAAGGCGGCCGATCCAGCTGCCGTCGCGAAGGTCATGCCGAACAGCCGCATCCAACGCTTGATGCAAGGACGGGTGTGGGGAGGGATTGTCGCGCTGGCGGGGGATTTTGTCATGAACGGGACAGCCAGATAAAAAAGTCAATTTTACAGCTGTATCACGTGCAAAATTATTAGCTAGGCTGAGCTGATGCACACGCCCACCAGGAGGGCCCGGCTAACCTCCTCTATCATCATCAGAGACCGTATATTCGTTGTCCGTGGGGTGGCTCGTCCGCAGTATGCGGTGAGCGAGGATTGAGGAGGCACCGGACATTCGGACAGTTGGTTAAGATAGGTTCGCCCTTGTTGAAGGACGGACATTATGAGTGGGAAGCGGAAGCGGTATTCGGCTGATTTCAAGGCCAAGATTTCGTTGGAGGCGTTGAAGAGGGAACTGACCCTATCGGAGTTGGCGACGAAGCACGGCGTCCACCAGACGATGATCGCGGCTTGGTGCAAACAGGCCATTGAGGGGCTGGCCGGGGGTATTCTCGGGCAAGACCGAGGCCGCCGAAAGCGCCCGCGAGGGCGAGATTGACAAGCTGCACGCGACGATCGGCCAATTGGTCGTGGAGCGGGATTTTTTAGCCAAGGCCTTCGGTCGCTGAGCCTGGACCGGAGGCGGCAGCAGGCCATCTATCCCGACCGGCGGTCAGCCGCGCTTTCGCCAGCCTATGACCTTGTGTCGACCGTTCTCTATATGAAGGGCGAGGAAACGGCTGCACTCAACTCGACGCCCTTGTCATTCCCCTTGCCGGGGCGCCCAAACTTGTCCTCAAACAGACAGTGGCTCTGCAAACCGGCGAACATCCTGCTGCGCTCGCGCTTGCCGTCACCCAGGATCCGCGCAACCGCCAGCCGGGTGTTGTCGTAAAGTATTGAGCGCGGGATCCCGCCGAAGAATGCGAAGCCGGCCACATGGCCATCGCAGAACGCCTCTGCAACCTCGGCAGCGTAAGCCTTTACAAACGGGGCATCGCTGTGCGGCAGGTCCATGCAGAAGTAATGAAACCGGACGCGCTTGCCGCCGATGATCACGTCTGCCTCGCCAAAATCAACCTGCGTATGCTC
>NZ_BNCG01000066.1:0-3369 GCF_014656355.1 Camelimonas fluminis | reverse complement strand
GCATCAGGGGAATGAACACTTCACGGCTGCGCAGGCGCGCCCGCGATACATAGGCGCGGATAATAGAGATCCCGCCGCTGAAGCCATGTTCATCGCGAAGACGTTCAAATATCCGGGTCCCGGTATGGCGCTGTTTGGAGTGAACCGTCCGGTCCGCCTCCAGTATGCCATCAATGATTGCCGTAAAGCCGGCCAGCTTGCGGCTGTATATGACGCCTGAGCGGTCATGGGCGGGTGGCTCGGGAAACCGGAGCATTTTGTCGACCGTCTTGCGGCTGATGCCAAAATACGCGGTCGTCTTGCGGCGGCTGTCGCCAGCAATAAGAACGGCCCGGCGAACTTTCTGATAAAGCTCCACTCTATTCATCCTCAGCCTTCGCCAAAAACGGAGGTTTAGCAGGACTGATATACTTTTATCCCGGTGAAACACGCCAGCTAATGGCCAACTTTATTTCCCGTGTTCACACCCGTTGAAAGCATTCCATTGTTCCCAACGTGGAGGAACGAAGCCAGAATGATGCCGGGATTTGAAATGCCGAACACCAGATCGTAGGGGTCATGGCGGTCTATCCGCTCGCGGACCTGCGGATCGTTGGTCCAGCCTGACAGATCGAATGCTGCGGTGAGGTCCCTGGCAGTGGCGACCTTGTCAAAAATGGCGATCGGAGGGAACTGGGACGAAATCAGCCTGTAAGCAAGCCGAGGAGCGGGCGAAGTCAGCAGCATTTCAGGTCCCTGGTCGACAAGGCGCGGTTGGGGCGCCGATCCGGCGCACCAGATCTATGACCAGATGATGTCGGTGTCGGTGTAGGGGCGGAAGTTCTCATCTGCCTCGTTGGGCTCCATGAAGAGCCCGCCGCGAGCACCGTCGAGAAAACCGCGGACCTGGAAGAGTGCGTCCTGTGATCCGCTCGTGATGAGTTCCATCGGAGCGCGGCCGCCGAATGTGGACGCTTTGTTTGGGCGTTTGAGCCACTCGAGTCCGGCTTCCTCTGAGTCGTAGAGGATTCGGAGGGCGCTATAAATGCCAAGTATCAGCGAGATCCGGATCAGGACGTCGAAGTCCAGGGTCAGATCGTGATGCTGTCGCCCCTTGCGCATCCAGGCATAAAAAGCCGTTTTCGGCTGATGGCCAAGAATGCGTAGACGCTCGGGTTCTTTGAGGTCCCACAAGTCGGCAATGGTAGCAAACGCGCGCAGACCGGGAGCGCTTACCCTCTTCCGACGCTCGGGCGCGACGATTTCGGGGCCAAGGATGTAAGGCTCTTGTGGTAAAGTGGCCTGTGGCGCAGTGTTCATGGGCCTTCCCCTTTTTCATCGGAAGATAGTCCTGAACGGAACATAGTGCAAAATGGGATCGTCATAAGGTCCCAAAGCCACGTTGCGTCAGGCCAATGCGTAGCGTTTCGTGCGGCCAGCGAGGAACTCATACATCATATCAGGTGTTTAAATTGGCTGATTGGTGGAGTTCAGGTGCCACTTGCCCCACCCCCCTTTATGGATGGCCCGCCCCTCCCGCCGGCGCCCGTGTAGGATGCCGGTGTTCAAGAACGGAAGGAACGGGCCATGAGCATAGTGATCCTGGGCATCGACCTCGGCAAGAACAGCTGCAGCATCGTCGGACTTGAGGCAGACGGATCGGTGGTTTTGCGACGGCGCCTGCGTCGCGATGGGGTGATCGGGTTCGCTGCAAAACTGCCTCCTTGCACGATGGCGATGGAGGCATGTTGCGGCGCTCATCACATGGGTCGTTCACTGGCGGAGCTGGGACACGAGATCCGGCTGATGTCGCCGGAATATGTGCGCCCGTACGTCAAGGCGCAGAAGAATGACGACCGCGATGCCGAGGCGATCGCGGAGGCGGCGACAAGGCCAACCATGCGGTTCGTAGAACTCAAGACTGAAGAGCAACTGGATGTCCAGACGCTGCACCGGGTGCGCGATCGTCTGGTCTGCGAGCGCACTTCGTTGACTAACCAGATCAGAAGTCTTCTGCTGGAGCGAGGATATGTCGTGGCCCAGGGTCACGGCAGGCTACGCATCATGCCTGGCGAGTTGCTGGATTGCGGCGCGAGCGCTCTGACCCCGCGCATGGCGTTCCTGCTTGGGGACATGCGGATCCGTTGGGACGAACTGGATCGCCGCATCGCCTCCTTTGACGCGGAGTTCGCAGCCATGACCCGGAATGACGACCGGGCGCTTCGGCTAACAGGAATCCCGGGCATTGGCGCGCTGAATGCCACGGCGCTGGTGGCCGCAGTCGGCAACGCAGCAACCTTCGGGAAAGGCCGCGACCTTGCCGCGTGGCTGGGCCTTGTGCCGCGTCAGGCCACTACGGGGGGAAGGCCGAAGCTGTTGGGGATCACCAAGCGGGGAAGCAGATACCTGCGCAAGATGCTGATCCAGGGCGCACGATCCCCCATGCCTTCTGTCGCCAAAAGCAACACGGCGACCGGATCATGGCTGCGGGCCCTTCTCGCACGGGTCCATCCCAATGTGGCTGTCGTCGCACTGGCTGCGAAGATGGCGCGAACGGTCTGGGCGTTGTTGCACCACGGACAGAATTACGCTGTGACGCCGGCAACAGCGGCCGGACGCATATAGAAAAGCGCCGGGCAGAACCAGCCCGACATGACGAGCTGCGAGCGGTGAAAGGAAGATGGCCTGACAGTCAATCGGTGTTCCGAAAACCTCCGGCGCAAAATGGCCCTCGAGGCCGGCCCCTTTATGAGGATCGGGACGCGCGGATTTCCATCTTGGCAGCGGCCATCAGGCCGACATGCCGGATACGTTTGTGCAGACTGCTCATGTCGTCATCAAGTCAGCGGTTGCATCGGGGCGGGCCATACGTTTGGATTGGGACATGCTAACCTGATAACCCCCGAATATCTTGGCGCGGGTCTGTTCGAGCCGTCTCTTGATCTGCTGGCAAATGTGAGAGCGGTAGTGAATGGTCAGTCAGCCGTTTTGGAGTTCTCCGGCGATGGTGGTCCTGTGCGCGAGATCCGGCAAGCTTGCTGCTGATTTTTTGAGCGGGTTGAAACCGTTTGATCCAGGATAGACTGGACAGACGCGAGCCTGGCGGCGCCGCACATCTGGACGCGGGCCTCCCCGGCCCTGTTTGAAGGCTGAAAGGAGCGCCTGACCGGCGGCGCTCCCAGGTGTGACACCCTAGCGACCTGTCAGGTCGCAACCTGGCCATAGTCTGTCTGAATTCCGAGGTGGGTGAGGATGACGCCTTCCGCGACCGCTACGAGTCGATCGGCGCCCGAACCAGCGAGCAGGGGATTTATGGCTACCAGTTCCCTGAGTGTCTGATCAGAAATTAAGTTGAGTGGTATCAGCAGGTTGGCTTGACAGCCTGGCCTG
>NZ_BNCG01000065.1 GCF_014656355.1 Camelimonas fluminis | reverse complement strand
GCTTCGAGCATCACCATTCGCACCCCAGAGCGAAAGGTGGCGCCGGGACACCGCTTACGGATCAAAAGCGCCGCTAAGAGACGAGGAACGATAAGGCCACCGAACGGTTGACCTTCGAAAGGAGGCAACCATGGACCAAGGCCCGTCTAAGCCAACCCCCGATGAAAAGCCTTATCCGGACCGGGCTGCCGATTCCAGAACAGGCAACCAATCCATGCACGGCACGCCTCGCAAACTTGACCCCGAACAGACCGACGAAACTGGCAAGGACCCACCAAAAGGCAAGCCTAGCCAGCAGGAATATCTGGACGTAAATCGGAAAGAGCGTCCGGGCGAGGCTGACAAGGAAAAGTGAGCCAGCAGGGGAGGCGCCTACTGCGTTGGACGCCCCTAACGCATGTTCATGGAGCCCCTGGCAGCCTGAGCTAGCCCATCCTCCGACCCGGACGGCCGCGCCGCTCGAAGGTCTGGACGTCACCCCCGACATAGCCGGAGGTAGGTCTGCCATGAAGAATGATGCGGCCGAACACAGTTCACGTTAAACGCCCAAAAGGGCTTCTTGTGCTTGTCGGAGCCACTTGTGCTCAGCATCTGTGGCAGGCAGCCCACGAAGCACTCGAGAAAGTTCAAAAAAAAGATTTGTGGATCTGCCTCGTTGGCCCCGCTGACGCATCCGGCTCCGAAATTCTTCATCGTCCGGTAAGTCACGCATCTCGGCCAAAAGCTTGATGTAATCATCGGCCAATGTCTGAGCGGCGGTGGATGATGGCTTCTCGCCGCTTTCCATCGCGATTCTGGCGCGCCTTTGGATGGCGAGGTGCTTCGCAACGGTCGGATCAAGGGGATCACGTACTGCAATCCAGGGGTATTTCGCGGCGTCTTCCGCTATCCACCGCATCGCGTCGAAAAACTCTCTGTCGTCAAACAGCTTGGCGAGAGCTATCCAAGCTTCCACCTGCTCCTTTGTTGGTTCGTCCGGTAGTTCTGGCGAGCCGCTTTCGATCATTCGCGGCTTCCAGGTCGGATCGAGTTCAAGTCCTTCCGTTACCTTATCAAAGAAGGCCTTTGCCGCTTCGCGGCGCGAGCTGTGGGCAATATCCGTCATTGTAGCAACCCTCTTCAGGTCTCGAACCGTTGGTTCAGAAGACTGAAGCGCGATGCGCATCGTGGCAGCGATACGTCGCTTCGCGGTGATCTGATGTTCCAGATTTTGCAGTTGTCCGGACAGCACCTGGGCGAGCGTTGCCTGCTTCGTAAGCACCAGATTTATGGTCTGCAGGCTCGCTCCGGTCTCAAGCAGCGCCGTGATGAGTTCCAACCGGTCAACGTCATCGTCCATGAACATCCGATAACCGGCTTCGGTCCGGCTATATGGCGGAAGCAGCCCCTTGTCGGCGTAGAACCTGATGCGGCGCGCCGAGATGCCTGTAAGGCGGGAAACCTGACCAATGGTGTAGCTGCGATCCGTCATGAGACCATGCGTAGGTGTTCCACCAGATGTCAGGTCAAGGGATATCCGAGACGGATAGAAACGTCTCCTCGCGCAGCGCCCGCCACAGGGTCGTCTTGTTGACCTTCAGCAGCCGCGCCATCGATGAGGCGGTTTGTTCGCCGCGGGCGATGCTCTGGCGGGCGTGGCTGATCTGCTCCGGCGTCAGGCTCCGGGGTCTGCCGGCAAGGTTAAACCTAGGCTTCGCCGCCGGGGCTACCTGCGCGACAGGGGCGCTGGTTGTGTCGATGCTCTCCAGCACCTCCATAATCCGGGAAGCGCGCCGAACATCCTCCGGCGAGATGGTGATTTCATCCAATATGGCGTGGATCCCGGCGCCGGCTTCAGCAACCCGGATGATCACAGATACAGCCCCGTTTGACGACGTGGCCAGGTGGCCGAGGCGGGTCACAACCAGCGTGTCGCCCGGGATGAGTTTTGCCAGCAGGGCTTTCAGCTCCGGGCGCTCGATCAGATCATTGTCGACATAGTCGACATGGGGCTCATCCATCCCCGCGGCCTGCAAATCGAGCCCTTGCGAATGGACGTCAATCTCGTCTCTGGCGAGGATATAGCCCAATTTCGTCATGGCTGATTTCGCCCCACTTTTGCCGTCGATTTCGAAACGATTTCGCAACGGAGAATCGTAGTCTACAGCTAGATCACGTGGCTGTTCCAGCAACGAATATCGCAACATATCTCGCTCAAGCCGGCTACGGCGGCCAGATGCCCTCTCAGCCGTTTCAGAATCTCCACCTCCAGCAGCGCCAGCGTCAGCAGTTTTCTGTGCTCCCGCTCGGGGTGCACAAAAACTGCGGTATTGAGCCTATTTTTATCGGGGACTTGTTGGGGCGTTTTTATCGGGGGGCGTCCATCACGGGGACGCTTTGCCGGGGTTTCAAAATTGCGCGGTCGAGCGGCCTGACAGACCGCGCGCCAGCACCCGCTATCGGGGCGGAAGGCGAACCTGCAACCAGACCGTTTGCAACGGTCGGCTCTATCCGTTCGGCTCCGGATGTACGCGCCACAGTGGCGCGCTCATGAAAGAGCCAAGTCTACGCCTGCCGGACGGGCAAAAAGAAAGCCGCCCGGAGGCGGCTGAAAAGGGAGGTCTCGCTGGAGGAGACGGTAAGTCCCGTGGGGCGCTGGCCCCATGACTGCAACCTACCGGCGGCGGCTCCCGGTGTACGTGCGGGCGCGCACATGCGCCGGCCTCGCAAAACTCCGCCCTGAGCCGGCCCTCCGCTTCCTTAGGGTGGATGGGATGCGTCTAGAATCGATTTTAAGACTCGTATGGCGGCGTTGCATTATTCTGGCTGTCAGACATTGCGCGCGCCGTTCTTTGCCGCTGGCGAGTGCGCCTGTTGATCTGACGGCCTATCTGGAAGCGGCTATGGCCACTCTGGCCGCTGGCGGCGTGGAAACCAGCTCCCTGGCCTGTTTGTCGGACCATTCGGCCGGCCGCCTGTTCTTCAGCCAGAAAATCGCGGCCGTGGTGTCTGGCGGGTACTTCCGGACATACGGGATGGCGACGTGCCGGCCGTCTGCCGCCGCGGAGATCCTGACGGCGGGATGGCTGTATCCCACGGCACGCCGATAGAGGGCCTCGGCAACATTGGCGTCGGCAACCAGCTTTCCCTTTTTTACGGCGTAACAAAACTCCGGATTGCCGCGCTTCCAGCGGTGCACGGTCTGCCGGCTGACGCCAAAGAAGCCCGTCTTGGTGGCGAATGGTTCGCCCTGCCTGTTGACGAGGCAAGGCGATGCAATCAGCTTCCCCGTCCAGCTGGGGGAACCACTGGCGCGTCCGGTAAACACCGGCCCGCTCGACGGTCGCGGCCGAGATCCCGCGCCGGGCGAACCACTCAAGCATCGCCGGCGGCCGTTGCGGGCTCTGAACCCGGGCTGGGCGATGGTAGGTCCGGCGCTCCAGCCGCGGCGGCGGCCGGTCAAGTTCGCCGCCTGCGCCGCCAGCCCACTGGCAGTGGTGGCATTGCCAGCGAACGCGGTCCTGCATCACCGTCACGGACAGGCAGGGGTCCGTTTTCTTTCGCCGGCCGGCCGAGCACTGCGGGCAGGTCGTCTTGTGGTTGCCCTCGCGCCAGTCGCGCAGGCTGATGCCCTGTTCCCGGGCTTGGTCGAGAAAATTCATGGATCACCCCCGACCGAAGATTTCTGCGCGGCTGGCAGATGATGCGACAGAGGCCGGAACGGCGGGGTAATCTCCCCAGCGCTCTTGGTTCAGCCAGGTCTGGGCCTGCGCAACCTTCTCTGTTCCGAAGCGGCCGGAACGCTTTTCGATTTCGGCATACCGCCTGGCCCCGCCGATGATGGCTTCCGGATCTGCGCCGGCCTTCACCGCCTTGGCGAACTTTTCCCGGGCTGGTTTCTTCGGGTTCGCCGCCAGCCCTCTCTTGGGATAGGCCGCCCAGAATTCATCGAACCTATCGACCGTTTCGGCCGCCGCCGGCGGCGAAGCAGCCGAAGAATGGTTCCTTTGATGGTTCTTTGACGGTTCAAACGTAGTGAGGGCGGCACGTGGTGCCGGTTGCTCCGGCATGTGGTGCCGGGGGGTGCGGCACGTGGTGCCGGTTGATGGGCCCTCATCACTACCGGCATTTCCTGCCGGTTGACTGCCGGCACGTGGTGCCGGTTGCTGAACAGATGAAGGATCGCGGTCCAAAATGAGCTGGATTGCATCACTGGCCCGGCTGCCATCAGGCCGACGCCTGACGATGCGCTTCAGGAATCCTTTATCCTCAAGCTTAATCAGCGCGTTGCGCACGGCGCGCACGGAAAGCTCCGTATCTGCGACCAGTCGCTGCTGGGATGGCCAGCATCGCCCATCTTCGTCCGCGTAGTTCGAAATGGCGGTCAGGACGAGTTTCAGCGTGGGCGAACCGGCCGTTTGTGACGTCGCCCAGGAAAAGGCTTGGATGCTCATGACCGGCCCCCTTCCTGATGGATTTGGTCCACGGCTCCCGGCAACGCGCCCAGGGCGACCTTGGCGCAGGACATGACCTGTCGCATCGACGCGACCAGCGCTTCGGCATTGCCGGTGGCGATGTGCTCTGATGCGCTTTCGAGGTGGACCGACGCCGCCGCGATGGCGCCAGACAGAAGGGCGCGGGGAACATGAACCCCGTCACGCTTTGCCGCTGCCTGCTCATGCTGGGGAGGCAAAGCCATGATGACAGGGCCGTTCATGCCGCCACCTGCTGGTGCAGAACCTGAAGCGGCGTCCGGAGCACGTATCGGGCGTGCATGCCGCTGAAAGCCCCGCCGTGCTTTTCGTTGACCGTCTCCACGTCCAGGCCGGATTTCCGAAGCTGGAAGACGTAGTGGGACCATCGCGGCGCGGGCTGTTCGATGGGCGTGCAGCCACGCTCACCGGCCGCGATGAGGCGACCAAGCGCCCACGCTTCGCGCCCCTTGTAGGTTTTGGCCGGGCTGTCGATGTCCTTGCGGACGGTGATTGCGGTGACGTTCATTGGCGCACCTCCTGCGGCCCGAGGCCGGCGAGCGAGGCGATAGCGGCGGCGGTGGTGGGTGACAGGCCGAAGCGCTGGCAGAGGCGATTGCTGGCCCGAGACGACAGGAACGGCGGCGCAGGAGGCGCGTGTTCACGTTTTACCCTCGGGTCATTTTCAGGCAAGAATCTTCGTTGCTCGCCAAGGGCGAGACGGGTATAAATTTGCACGTTCTAAATCCTATGTTCCGCCGTCGTTCCGATTGCCTCTGGGTGACGGCTTTGGTTTCAGGACAAGCCCGGTTCCGTTCCCGCGGAGTCGGGCTTTTCTGTTTTCGCCTCTGCCAGCTGCTTCATGACAGCGGTAGGGAAGCGCACCGCCCGTCCGAACCGGACGGATGGAATTACGCCCATGTCTGCAAGGTGATAGACATGGTTTTGGGATAAGCGGACCACCTTGGCGACCTCACTGGCCGTCATGAATGGCGCGTCCGGAAACTGGTAAGCGGCCGTCATGCTGCGCCCCGCAGGGCAGCGGTCGAGGTGACCTTTGGCGTCATGCGCTGATGTGCCCATGTATCGAGGTCGGCGCGCTCGTAAACTGGCCACCGGCCGATGCGCCGGAAGGCCGGGCCGCCGCCAACAGACGCCAGAACATCTAGGTACGTCTTGGCGCAAGGCAGGTTGTAGGTATCGCGGATATACGCGGCTGCCTCATCTCGCCGGAGAAACTGGTTCGCAACCATCGTGCAATCCTTCTGAATCAGCGGAAGTCACTCGCTATGCGCGGCATAGTCCCTCTTTGTTCTTTATGTTTGACCTTAGCGCGGATTAACAGCCGTACTTATTTGCGCCGGTGCCAGATAAGGGGTGGGGTTATTTGCGGCGTATCTTGCCAGCGCCACTCTCTAGAATTTTTTTGATGACGTCAGGCGGCGCTGCCCGTATGGCCAGCAAAGTCGCGAACTCAATCACCGCAAGTGCAAGTTGCTCACCAACAATTCCTCCTGAGCCTTTCGACATAGATAATAAAAATCTATCCCTACTGTCGAATGTCTGTTGGGCTGATCCGTCATTGCATCGATTTTCGTTTAATTCGCGATGCCATTCGATCAATAGTTTAGGAATATTGCTAGAGTTTGGGGCGATGACCGTGGCGCTCGGGCCTAAGCCCATGCACACTTTCTTTGCCGCTTCCGCCTTGTTGTCGCCGCCGCTCAAAAGGATGTCGAATGCGATGGAGGCGTAGGCTCGGACCTCCCAGATATCGCTACCTAAGACAGGGCGGTTCCTGGCTGGGATATGAGCCAGCGAGTAGTGAACCGTCCCTCGATCCAAATCCTCCAGCGCTGCATTAAACCTGTTCAGCTCCGTGACCAGAAATGGAGAAATTCCCTGTTTTGACAGGTGACTAGCTATCATCCTGAGCGCGGAAACGATGCGCCGTCTGTCACGAGGCGGGCGTTCGGCGCAAACCCCATGGAACAGCGCTTCTTCCAGCCCATGCTCAAGCTCCGCGATGTCCTGAAAATGCTTCTTGGCGACGCGCTCAGCGAATGCCGCCGCCGCCGGCCGGCCGGCAGGAGCGAACGTGGCTCCAGCAGATGTGGTTAGGGTCGGGAACTTCAAGCTGCACCTGCGCTTGCACACCATGTGGCGCGTGGAGAAACCGAGGGTGCTGCTCGGCTTGTCGGCTGGCCGGCCTATCTCCACGCGTTCCATTCAGCGCCGTCAGTCCAGCGCCGGATTTCAGTACCCTTGCGGGCGGAGGCGGACGCCAGTCCATTCAAGCACGCCAGCGCCGTTCGTTGGGATGAACTCCAGCCCAACCCGTTCGAATGTATGCATGACAGGATCTGCGTTTACGCGCCTCATCCGTGCGCCATCCTGTCCACGCTCATAGGCGGCTATCGTCAGGCGATTGACGCTGGCGCTTTCGGATAACTGGTCCTGTCGCCACCCAATTAGGGCCCTTGCTGCCCGGCATGTGGCGGGGGTTAATCCGTTTATGCGCTTCCATCGGCAGCTATAGGGGTATTCCACCCCACAGCCCGGCGTGAAGCGAACAGTATGAGACAGGAACGCGATTGAGAGGGTGATCACCACCCCATCATGAGCATCGTACATGTCCCCGGCTGCTTCTGTCGCTTCAATCGCGGATATCTCCACTCCTGACGCCCGAGACAGGTCCTTTACCGACCAGCGTAGTATGGCTCGCGCAGCGCGGATCTGGTTGCCGCAAATAGGCAAATAGCGCGGCACTAAAGCCGCATCCCGAAACGCAGTTCCAATAGCCTTCCGAGGAGGCGGGGTGGGCGCCGGCGACGTCACCAAATGGAGTTTAGGCCCATGGGCGTGTGCGGCTCGCTCTGCGGCTACTGGGGCGCTTGGCTCAACGGGCGGTGAAACCCGCACCCGGTTTGCCGCGCTCCAGACAGCCCGGCTTCCCGTACGAGTGGGCCGGCCAGCTGCGAAACGTGAAATATCGCGACGCAGCGAAGAACTTCCGCCAGGAGAAGAACCCGGAGCCGGTGCTGTACAACGCCGACGCCATTGACGCCGCCGCTGATGGCGACCTGATTTTCGTTGAAGGCGAAATTGACGTTCTGGCCATGCTCGAGGCCGGCCTGTCCAATGTGGTCAGCCTGCCGAACGGCGCGCCAGACCGGCCTGAAACCAGCGAAAAGCGCTATGAGCCGCTGGCGACGCATGCCGAAGCGCTGGAGAAGGTTCGCCGGTTCTTCATCGCCACCGACATGGACGGCCCTGGCGAGTATCTGGCCAACGAGCTGGCGCGCCGGCTGGGCAAGGACAGGTGCTGGCGCGTCGCCTTCCCGAACGCCAACGACGTCCAGACCAAGGACGCCAACGAATGCCTGATGGATCACGGGAAGGACGTGCTGCGTGAATGCGTGGCGCTCGCCCGGCCGTGGCCAATAGACGGCCTCTATGATGCGGATTCCTTCGCCGGTGACGTGCTGGACATCTACGACGGTCGGGGGCCTCAGCCGCTTTCGACAGGCCTCGGCCCTGACATGGACAAGGCTTTCAAGGTCATCGCGGGCCAGTTCGTCGTCGTGACCGGCATTCCAAACCACGGCAAAAGCCGATGGCTGGATCAGGTGGCGGTCAGCATGGCGCAGCAACACGGCTGGTCATGGGCGATTTTCTCGCCAGAGACGGGCAGCGCCAACCACATCATCGACCTTTGCGAGATCCGCGCTGGGCGCCCGTTCCATGACGGCCCCAACCAGCGCATGTCCGAACAGGAGTTGCGGGACGCGCAGGCATGGGTCCAGCGTAACCGCTGTCCTGCTCCCACCTTCTGCGTTGATTGCTGATGTAGGAAGATCGACTGC
>NZ_BNCG01000064.1 GCF_014656355.1 Camelimonas fluminis | reverse complement strand
CCGCGCTCCCAACAAAACCCTGCATGAGTCAGGGGCAGAAGGCCTTGGTATAAGGCCCCTTGTCCCAGGCCGCTTGTCGGCGTTTGCCATCGATGTAGGTGACCCACGCAATGGCGGATACGAAGCCGATAAGAAAAGTTGTAGCTAGTATGGCGGTCCACTTGATGTACGAACGCATGTTGGCCGCTCGATCAGGCTATAAATTCTCCAAGAAGTTCACTCGGCCGCAGGGCCGCGTCATCACCGGATTGGGTGATGACGCGCAATTTATTTTAAGGTCAGCCGTGAAAGAGTGTCGGATCAAGGCCTCTGGTTCGGCGATTCAGGTGTGTGGTGGCCCCCTACCCGGTTGCTTGAATCTTGCGTCGTCAGTTGACCCCGTCAGCAACCACCGGCGTAGCTGTCCCGGATCTGCGCGCGCGCCGTGTTGGCCAGTTGACGGTACGCCCCAGCCTTTTCCTCGCCGCCATCTACGCACTGGTTGAAAAATTTGCTGGCGTCATCGGCGATTGAGGCCAGCCGCTTCAAATTCCGGCAACTGACCTCACTGCCCAGGCGCGATGCTTCGCCTTCCAGGGAACTCAGCTTCTGCTCCCAACTTTTACACCTGGGTGTTTTTTTTACCTCCTCCGCGTTGGCGGGGGCGGCAAGGCAGAAGCCCAGGATTGCAATTGCAACTGCCAGAGTCGGCTTGAGAGGCATTCGATCACTCCGTTCATATCGGTTTGAACGGAAGGATAGCGGCGACGCACGTCTCTTCATCACCCATTCCGGTGATGAACGGGCGGGTTACAGTGGTTGGTGACAGGCTTGTACGGAAATCGACTGGGTGTTGGACGCAGGCCGGGTGGTGTCCCGTCGCGATGGCGCTTTAGGTGCGTTTGGGCGGCATGTCCGGCAGCGCCGGCCGGGTTTCTTCTCCTGGGAAAAGAGGCTCAGAGGCCTCGCCCGCGAGCGCGCGGGCCGCATATCGACTCAATGGTCATCCCCCTTATGGGTGATCCTGTCGTTGACAGGCCCGCTTGCATCATCAAATGCTTGTTATGGGGGCGACTTGGGGGCTGTCATGCTGGGCGCGGAAGAATACGGGGATCTCATCGGTCGGGTGTACGAGGCGTCGGTTATTCCCGAGCTTTGGCCGGCCGCGCTTGATCGCCTTGCCAGCCTGTCGGGGTGTCTTGGCGGGCTCGTTTTTGTCAATTCCGGAAAGCGCACCAACTGGGCTTGCAGCCCAGTCATCGAGCACTCAATCCACCGGATGTTTGACGAAGGATGGATGGACCGGAATGACCGTCTTGCTGGGATGCTGGCCAAGGGCACGACAGGCTTCGTGCGTGACCAGGATCTGTTTGACGATTCTGAGTTTGAGGATCTTCCGATGTATCGGGACCTGCTTATTCCGGAAGGCCTTGGTTGGGGCTCAGGCACGTTTGTCCAGACGGCGTCCGGAGATACCGTAGTCCTGACGGTCGAAGGGCGCTTTGAGGACGGTCCGGTTTCTCAAAGCACCGTTCAGACACTGGATGCTTTGCGGCCACATCTGGCCCGGGCAGGAGTGCTCTCGGCCTTGCTGCAGCTTGAACGTGTGCAGGCCATGCTGGACGGTCTGGAGAAATCTGGCGCGCCGGCGGCTGTCGTTGGTGACGGCGGAAAAATTGTTGGGGTGAACGGTCTCTTCGAGGGACTGGGAGAACAGATCGTCTCGAGAGCTCACGGGAAGATTGCCCTCATGGATACGGTCGCGAACCGCATGTTGCATGCGGCGATGTCCTCCATTCAGCGCGACACGACGCAGGATTTGCGGTCTGTGGCGGTTCCAAAGCGCGACGGGTTGCCGGCGTGCATTCTCCATGTGATCCCGGTCCGGCGTCAGGCGCGTGATATCTTCGCGCGCAGCGAGGCGCTGCTGATCGTTTCGCATGACGGCAAGGCGCTCTCGATCGGAGCGAGTATTCTTTGCGAGCTGTACGACCTGACCCGCGCCGAAGCAGCAGTGGCCATGGACCTTCTTCAGGGGACGTCGGTGTCCGGAATCGCAACTGCGAAGGGGCGTTCCGTAGAGACCGTCAGGTCGCAGGTAAAAAGGGTGCTGGCGAAGACCGGCTGCGCGTCACAGCTAGATTTTGTCACACGGCTTGGGCCATTGGCGTATTGAGCGGGTGCATTCAGAGCTGGTCCAGGTGAACTTTAAGGGCGTGCTCGCCTTTTGGATCCAGTACCTTAAGGGTGCTCCAGATCCAGCCGAGTTCGAGGGCGACGTTCAGAAACGTGGCCCTGCGACCGCAGCGTGGAATTTTTTTATCTCCGTTCCAGTGCCTTTGGGCTGCAGCGAAATTTTCGGGCTTCACTGGCCCCCAGTGCATAACGAAAATTCCGATGAGATACCGGGCGGCTGGGGTTGTGTCTGTGAGGCCCAAGGCAGCGATGACCGGCCCGCCAGAGTCGCCGGTGCACAATGCGGAGCCATCCTGAACGTAGCCGTCGGTAAGCAGGCCGCCTTTTAAAGGGAAATGACGCGGAAGTTCCACGTACGATATCTTCTTGCGCAAAATGAACAAATCGTCCCGGTCGCGTCCGAAAGCGTAGAGCCTCGGGACGCCCGGTCCATCGGCGCGAATATCGGGACGCCCGATTTGCATTGGTGCACCGCGCTTGGGGGCCTTTTTGAGGATGATCAACCCAATGTCATGAAACTGGTCCGCCCGATCGTCTGAGTAGTTGTCGAGATGCGGTCCTGAGTCGCCGCCGTTGAAGAGCGCGTGGGCCTTCCATTGGCTGGCAGAGATTTTCTCTGCCTTCTGCGCCAGGGGATCTGGGAAGAATTCCACCTGTATCGATGCTGCGTTTGCGACGCAGTGGCCTGCCGTCAGCACCACACGCTCTGAAACCAGAACGCCGGTGCAAAGTCTCCCCTCTCCTGTTTTGGATCCGATGTCTTTCGTGCGTATCAGTGCGAGCGAGCGGATGGCTCCGTCGTAGGGCCCATCTTTGATATCGCTTCCTCGATAGACCACTCGCTCCAGCAGCAGTTCCCGGCTCTTCAGAGGGGTGACGGGAGCCAACTCAGCAGCGAAGCTTGAGCAGGGGAAAGCGCCTGTAGCAAGCAGGACAACCACACACCGGACAAGGTTGGCGGCAAGGCGACGCACTCGCGCGGCCGAGAGCGGGAACAGGGAGGAGTGCTTCACGTCAGTGCCTCGGAGGATGGAGCGTGTGCACTGCGGCGGGCTGATCCGTGCCCAGGTTGCACACCATATTCTAGCGAGTTGCTCCAGTTCTGAGCCGCAGCGAAAGGCCGGGGGCAGGGTTTTGTCCGGCCGCGGCTCAGTCTGCCTCTTGCAACGGTTGCTCAACGCCCTCACTCCAGAATTAGCACGTCGTGTTGGACCTTGGGGTTTGGGCGCCAGGGGTGGGCCCATTACCCAGGCGTGTACGCCACCGCCTTGGGCGAAGGGCCGGCTAATTCTGCCGTCTCTCCGATGCTCGTTGAATGGGGTACGGAGTGACCGGCAGCCTGGGTCGGCTGACGCCGTTTCATGTCGGCGGCCCGATCAGATGCGACCTCCGCTGCTGTCGACGTGTTGTTTGCAGCCGCGGCTGGTATGACGGTGCCCAGAAGGAGACAGAGGGGGATCAGGGCGTTTTTGCTCATGATTGAGCCTCGGAAACAAGGGCGTGCATGCCCACACCATGTGGGTAATTTGGCATGAACGCATCCCCAAGGTGGGTGACGCTCCGGGTTTGGCCTCCAACTCTGGAAAGGTGCGCCTGCTCGCCGCAGGCGGCTTCAACACCCAGCCAATTGTGTCAGTCGAAGATGTCAGCTGTGGTCTGTCCCGTGAGCGGATCAGGACCAAACCTGTTGGGCCCCCGGATCCCTTTGAGGGTGGAAATCGCAAGGATTGAGGGACTGAACATCCAACCGATGATGGGTATCAGGCTGACGACAGCCAAGCCGAGATACCATCGACCTGACAGGTTGCGATCATGAAAACGACGGACCTGTAATGCAATGATTGGCAAAGCAGTTGCCAAACTGAAAAGACCGATCAGGATGACGATAATGGCATAGAAGGTGTCGGTCTTGTCGTCGCCCGTGATGATGGTCGCCAATCCGCCGCAAATTAAAACGAATGCGCAGAGAACGAGCCAATAGAAAAGCTGAAACCACCAATATTCGGATCGTGGAGCACGCCCCGAAAAGGTTGCGTACTTGTCCTCGAGGACTGTCCGGATGGCGTCAACAAAACCCATATCATTTCGCCTTTTCGGCTGGAGCTTGCAACATCCGGATATTGAGAAGCATTGGTTGCCACAACACCCAAGTGGGTGACGTCGCGGCGCCAGCAAGGGGTGGGTTTCGACATGCGCGAGCGATTGCCCGATACCGGGCGGCCTGTTCGCGTCACACGTTGCTGATCCTGACCTGGTTTTTGGGCGTCAGTGTCAGCCTCCGCTTTGTGAGGAACTCAAACCTGCCGCGAGCGACAGTGTCGCCCTATGTACGCAGGGGGTCGTTGGGTTATCCTGAACGTATCCTGAGCCAAAGCGGCTCGGGCGCGCGTTTGCGTTGTGGCCAGTGGTGAGCAACGAGTTTATCGTCAATCCACCAGGTGCGTTCGTAGCCGGTGGAGCCTTCGGCAACAGCCCGCGGCCATATGTTGTGCACCTTCCTCATGGCATCGAGGAAGTCATCGGCAGTCAGTTTGGGCCCGAGATCGGGATATCTGTCCTGGTCCATGGCGGTGCCTCGTAGTCCGCGTTAGCGTCGATGTTCCAGTTAGAAGCAGATCCGGTGCGTGGCCAGTCCCACTCCAACGTGCTTGCTCTGATCCTTGGGGCCGGAAAGGACACCCGATCGGTTGCAGGAGGCTCCCCATATCCGTCAGGGTAGCCGCGGGTAACGCGCCTTGACGACGCAATCGGGCGCCCGGGAAGCATGCGGGCCGTATTGCTCACAAGTGCTGTGCCACCTGCGGCCGGAATTAATAAACACGCAACTTGCGGCTGTTTAACGGGTTTGGCCGATATCTGGCGCATGCGGGTTGCGACGCGTGGTTCGCCCCTGATATAATTCCCGTTGATTGCGTTATTGCGCCGAATTCCGATTACCCGAAGTTCGGCGAGGCTGGTGACGGTATGGCTACTGAACAATACGTTTGGGGAACTGAAAGGCCAGTCAGGCAGGTTGCGCGGAAGCGACTGCGTCTCGACCGTTCCGAGGCCGCCTTCGCAGCACTTGAAGCACGGTACCGCGCTGAGAAGATGCAGATGCAGCGCGACATCGACATTCTGAAAGCAGAAGTCCGGGTGATCGAGATCGCGACTGCTTCGGGCCGTTACGACCGTGACGCAGGCCTGGCGGCCGCGGAGCAGCATGGTGTATATAAGGGCGCGCCGAAACGGGGTCGTGGGCATCCGAGGAAATATGTGTCTGACGAGGCCCGTCCGCCGCGCCAAACGCGGGCTAAAACGGCCGACGGGCGCCTGCGGTTTGCAGCCGGTGATGCAGTCCGTCGCAAGCGGGGTGGTGTCGATCCCGTTTGCGACAACGTTTCATCCGTTACCGCCTCTACCGCTCGTGGTGTTGCGGCGCCAGGTCTTGCGCCGGAATTTGAGCGGCGGATGCTTTCGACAGTGGCGATGCCTGACGCCCACGATGCAGCGCCAGAGCTTGCTGTCGAAACGAATGTGCAGCCATACCCAGCTGACGGGGTTGAGGGTGGGAGTGATCTCCCGCCCGGCGAGCCGGAACCTGCTGCGAAGCGGTTTGGGGTCGAAATCGTGCGGATTAAATACAAACGCGACCCGTTTGATGAGGGGCCAGATCCGGCACTCAGAGAGTTGCGAACATTACACGCAGCTATGAACCAGGAATGGCTCAAGCATCAGATTGATGAGACGACATACGAGCGGTTGCCGTACGACTTTTCTCATCCGCATGACCCGTCGAAGGTTCCCCCGGAACTGCTGCGGGCGTTCCGTGGGTTCGGTCTTCCGTGGGTTTACCCAATTGATCCGCGCGATGTGGACAAAAGGTCCACGGATGTGACACCCCGGATGTGTGAAGAGGATTTCGGCAAGTGGGTGGGGCCGGCGTTATTTCCCGACAGCGATGATATGCAGAAAGATGCTGCAGAGTATCTCGAGCTGTATCGTCGGCCGTATGCACTGTGGGGAATGCACTCAACAGAGTTTGAGCGCGCCGTCAGGATTGAGCGTGACAGGCCTTCGATCTGGCCGGTGCTGGCGAAACGCGTAGAATACGTCGAGTTCTACCATCACGTGTACAAGCGGGGGGAAATCACGCTCGACCATGCAAAGGTTCTGACCGCCTGGGAGGACGTCTACACAATCTCGCGGCTGACATATCACCAGCAGCACGCGTTTCACCGCGGCGAGAAATTTATGAAGTGGTTCGAGGGATTTTCAGTTCTCGATCTCAGAAACTGGGCGGGTAGTGATCTAGGCAAGCATCGCGAGTGCCGGACGTACTCTGGATTTCCAAAGTGGGCGTTCCCTGAGCGGTTGCACGCGAAAATCCTTCGCGGCGACTTTTTGGAGCCGTGGAGTGACCTCCGCTACGAGGCCCCAACGGAAGCTGAGTTCGCTGAATTCGTCCGCGAACACCGTGGTCTTATTGGGTAAGCAACAAGCGTGTAGGTAAGGCCCAGGGTTAATAGGATCACCGATCCTATGTGGAATGCCCTGGGCCTCACCATTTTCACCGGTGAATTGCCCTCTTTTGGGGCCACCCTTTGCCTCGTAGATGCTGTTTGCCCTTAAGGCTCAGGCAGCGGCGTTTCCGAGTAATAGCGCAACCCCTCTTCGATCGCCCCGGCCAGCGTCTGAAATTCCATGTGGCCGGTGGGGCCATGAGTATCCAGAAAGGTCAAGCGAGATACGCCTGGCTTTTCGAAGTCTGGACCGGCGACAGCGGCGGCGGCGCCGTTGGGACGGTAGAGCCGGACGGGCTTTCCTTGCGAAGCAAGTTCGGCCGCTCCTGCTTTGCGATCTTTGCCTTTGGCGATTATTTCGTCGAATTCCGCGCGGTTGACTGCGCCTCGGCGGTCGATTGCCTCGATCTGTGCGATAGCGAGCGCCGAACACTTGACAAGGTCAGAGCGCCGGCTTTTTGACTTGAACCACTCGATGTCAAACGGCCAAATTCCTGGGGCGGTCGGTTTCACTGGCTCCATCTGCATTTTCGCGCGGTCGCGATTATTGTCGCTGGCGCTTTCCGCATATGCGGCGGCGGCGCGCGCGAGTTCGAAATGCTCGTACGCGTCATCGTTCGCCGGGGACCACCCTTCCCCGAGCACCTGCCGCCTGCGCTCGAGGATGGCTGTAGGGTATTTTCCATTCGACCGCTCTTGCCCTCCAGTTCCGCGGGAGCGCAGCTGTCGAGGCATCCACCGTGTCGACGTAAAAGCCGTTCTCATGATTGAACGTCGATCCTTCCCCCATCATGTGGTCAATGTGGGATTGTATTTCGGGGTCATCGCTTCCGAGAAACACATCGATCTCGGGAGAAAGCGTCATGGTGGCTGCGACCCGGTTGGAACCTTTGACCGAGGCAACAATTGCGTTGGACCCGACGAAATAAAATTCGGTTTCGCCAGTGATTTCATGTAATCGTCGCAGGGTGGCTTCAGCCTTTTTTCTGTTAAACGGGGGCAAAACGTTTGCTCTCATACACGACCTTGCCGTGTGCGATCTGCTCCAATTGCACGGCGGTTATTTGCTGCAGAACCTCCAACGGCAGAGGTCCCGGAGATGGGAGGGTGTCTCTGAGATACTCACCTTCTGGCGTAAGAGCGGTAATCTGGTGCGCAACCTTTTTCGCACCCTCACCGAGAAGGCGCTGCCAAGTCCGGCAGGCGGTTTCAAGCGACTGATTGTTTTGCCATTTTCGCAGCGAGGTTCTCATCGCCTCAAGCAGTGAAGGGTCATGCTCTATCCGGCGTGCAAATTCCTGACTGATGAGCCAGGATCGGTGCTTCGATCGATCCCAAAAGTGAATCGTTCCATCACTATCGGGCGTCCCAGCTTCCACGTAGGGTAGTGTTGAAGGCTGCATGGGCAGTACCTGCTGTTCCTGTCGCTGTTGCGCTCCGCTAACGCCGCACTATTGTAGATCGTTTGAGTGGTCATTTCTAGCGATGGCTACGTTGCAACGACAGGAGTCAGGCCGCGGTCTGGAGGCATGGAAACGCCTTCAGGCGGACGTCAGCGTCACAGTAGCCGCCAAGCGCGATGCGGATAAGCTCGTCCTTCCTGAAAATGGCGGCTCCGAGCCGATGGAAGCCGTCCTGAACAATGAACGCTCCGCTGTCAGGGTCAACAATCTCTACCGAAATAGGGTCAGCCGGCGGGTGGTGGACGAAATAGGCGATCCGGCGCGCGTCCCATTCTTCGGGGAGGGCATCGCGCTCAGACATCTCGACGAAATTTGGTTCGAGTTCAGATGCCTGAACCAGGGCCCGTATTCGAGCCTCGGTAACTTCTCCCCTTCCCCATACTCGGCTCGGCGCCGAGGGGCGATCCTCCAGCGCTTCCGGTCCGCCTTCGCGGT
>NZ_BNCG01000063.1 GCF_014656355.1 Camelimonas fluminis | reverse complement strand
CCGTGGAATCCATGCCCACGATCGCGTGGAATCGATGCCCATCATCCGTGGAATCCGCAGTGCTGACGATATAGCGGACAGAAGCTTTCGCCAGATCTGCCTTGTACAAGGCCTGCCATACAACGCCGGCGTTGAGCGTGAATTTTGGGTGGCAATAGCTGCTGTCGAGGAGCTGCTCACGCTGAAAAATGGAAGGCGGACCCGCGCGTCGAGAACACATACAAAGGTTGGCAAGGTAGGAGTCCTCAAAACCATTGAAGATTGGGCGTTAGCGAAGGGGCCCACAACTGGCTTTCGGCAGTTGGTCGAAAGCGGAATGCACGATCTGACCGGTGAAGCGATCGTTTTGCGTCATCCAGAGCAGTTTTCAGTGGCCGCAGTCGCCGCAGCCCGGCAACGGCTGGCAGCTTTTTGGCATCAGCGTTGTTGAATAAGAAACCGCCTGGGTCTTAATCCGATGAAACTCCGATATCGCAAAATCGCGGCCAGCGCCGTGGTCATCTCGACGGGCGTGGCTTTCTTCACGTCTCCAATGTTCGGTGCAGCCAAGCTTGCGCTTTCCTACGCGGACCCCTTCTCGATTGCCGAATACCGGCTCAGGGGGCTTACCAAGGATGAGTATGTAGCCAAAATTGAAGAAGCGCTGTCAGAAAACGATTTTGATGACGCTGAGGCGATTGCCAAGATCGCGCAGGAGCGGGGGCATGCAATTGATCCAGCTTTGTTGGCGCGAGCGAATGCTGGCGGGGTAACGAGATCGATAGCTTATGCGTATGAATTCGCGGAAGGTTTTGCATATGGCAGTTTTGACAGCACCGCCCGAATAGCTGGCACACTGGCTTCAGACTTAGTAGGTTTTGGCGATATCCGTGATGTTGTTAAGGAAGGATATAATGCGACATCAGGAGGCGATCCTGATTGGATTACGTTGGCGTTTGCAACATTTGGCCTGACGACCTCCGCCATGACATTGGGGTCGCTCGGAACGGCGTCTCCCGTTAGCGCTCCCTTGGATATGGGGGCTTCAGTATTGAAAACGGCAAACAAGACAAGGCGATTGACAGTTGGATTGCGACGGCATTTGTCAGGGATCGCTGCCCATGCGGTTGATAAGGATGCATTGAAGAAGGCGCTGGGCAGCAATCCCGCGGCTCTCGTGAAACTGCCAAGCATGGCGTCGCTTCGGAAGCTGTATGACGCTGTCCCGAGTACAAAAATGTCCAAGCTGGAGCTGGAGCGTTTTCAGAAGGAGGCGGTAAATCTCGTTCCCGTTGATACGGCAGCGCTGAAAAAACGGTTTGATGGCGTACTGCGCCCAGAGGCATCTAAATCGTTGGCGTCGTTTGGAGCATCAACCGCTGAAGTGGCCCAAAGCGGGGGCGTGAAATCTGCCTTCAGGGTCCTCTCCCATGCAGAGAACCCCAAGGAAATAGCGAGATTTGCAAAGCTGTCGGAAAAAGCCCAAGGACGAACGTCTTCGATAATCCGGCTGCTTGGGCGTAAGGCCATCAGCGTCGCAGGCGTGTTGTACAAAATTGTTGCTTCTGTGATGTTTCTGATTTTTTGGGTGCTCGGTGGGATCTGGACGGCTTTTCTGTTTATGGCCAGTGTCCGCACATTGCTTCGCAGTTCGCCTTGACGGGTAGTTCGTAGCCTTTCATCCTGCCGGCAATATAATTCTCAAGCCAGCGACAGCACCCAACTTGACGCCGACGCATTGCCGCTGGCGCGTTCGTCGGCATCTACGTATTCGCGATCCCGTTCCCGTTGATTGTTTTGTTTGCTGGCATTCTCGGTCTTGCTGGATGTCAGGCGGCGCCATCGTACTTTGATGGATCCAAAGCATCAGTTGGCTCTGAGAGTGCTGACGGAAACAATGTCATTGATCGCATGTTCGCCGGTGGAGAGCTCTCGCATGTTACTCCGAAGTCAGCTTTCGCGATCAGAGTGTTGCTGATTGGGGGGGCGCTCTGGCTTGGTCCACTGCTGCTGCTTTGGATCCTGACGGGTCACGGGAGTGTATGGACGCAAATCGGAACGTTCTTTAGTGGCATGGCGCTGGTCACCTTTGGCGGAGCCTATGCTGTCCTTGCGTACGTCGCACAGGCTGCGGTGGAAACTTTTGGATGGCTCCGGCCGGGAGAAATGGCGGATGGGCTTGGTCTGGCGGAGACAACCCCCGGCCCACTCGTGTTGGTTCTACAGTTTGTGGGATATCTTGCCGCATACAGGACGCCCGGTTTGCTCAGTCCGATATTGGCAGGCTGCCTTGGCGCGCTTCTCACCACGTGGGTAACGTTTGCGCCTTGCTTCATCTGGATTTTTCTCGGCGCTCCCTATGTCGAAAAGCTACGCAATAACAAGGCTGCAAGGTCCGCCCTGTCCTCGATTACAGCGGCGGTGGTGGGGGTGGTCGCCAACCTGGCGCTGTGGTTTGCCCTGCATGTGCTGTTCCGCCATACGACCGAGTTGAAGTTTCCTTGGGGAGGGGTGGAAATACCGGTTTGGTCATCGCTCGACTGGCGGGCCGCTGTGATCGCAATAGCTGCAATGATGGCTATGTTGCGCTTCAAGATTGGGATGCTGCCAGTTTTGGCGGTTTGCACCGCTTTAGGGTTGCTGCTTGTGGCTTTCAACTGATCGCCTGGTTCATCGTAGCGAGTGGTATCCGGCCGGCTGTTGGTTGAAGGTCTCATTCAACATTGTAATGGACCAGCGCAAGGGCAGGTTGCAGTAAATAACCTGAAGACCGCCCGATCTTGGCGTGGCTAATCATTGAGTTTGAGCTTGATGGGGCAGGCGTGATTGCCTGACATTTTGAAGCGCACTTCGGATCTTTACAGAAAACCAAGCGCGATCTTCGCTTTACCAACCGGAAATCGCGTAGCAAATAGCGATGTTGGGATGTGTGGAGCGCGTTGCTCCATATATGGAATTGGAAATCCAGTTGAAGCAGAAGCTCCGAACCACTTATCGGCTCTGCCAACTGGATTGATGCCAGTTCAGCAAAAAAGCGGGGAAATATTATCCATCTTCGGGATGTAATTTTGCATTCGGGCAAGGAAGAGCGTCTGCGGGTTGCCAAGGTATGGCGGGTTTCATATGTTCATTGTTTGGGACTGGTAATCCTCATTGGCGCCGCCATTCAGCGAGGTGCATGCCATGGTTCGGGTTGAGTACCGAGAGCTTGCGACCCAAGTTCTGATTCTGGCTACCGGGTTGACCATGATCTTGGCTTGGGGGTAGTTCCGATAGCCGGGTATTTGCTCTCTGATGTTCATCCTGCCAGAAATATAATTCGCACGGCAACGACCACCCCAGCTTGACGCTGACGCAGCATGATCGAATTATATTTCCGGCAGGATGAACAGCGGCGGTGACGCCTCCAATCCGTAAATGTTGATGGCCCTACACCCATATAGAACATTACGGATTATATATCGTGGTGGTTTTTTTTATATATATCCACGTTGGGTTCAGTTTGTCAGGCACCGGGTCGCTCCCGGCTCCTTTTTATCCGACAGTTATACCAGTAGGTCAGCGCTCCCCTGTCAGTCAGCGCCGCCCCGTCGATGAACGCCTGGACAACAACGTCCTGAGGGTGGCTTTCAAGCTGCCGGTACATTGCCATCGCTGCGTCAATCTTGGTGCTGCCGTTCGACATCATCTCCCGCGGTTCCGCGACCACCTTCTCGACGATCGACATGTCGGTGACAATGGGTTCGGGTGATTTTGGTTTTCTGGACACGTGTGTCTTCCCTCCGGATCTTGGAACCCCGGAATGTGCGGAAGTGCGCCGGCAGGCTTTTGCATAGGCGGGCCGGTCGGAGGTTGCGGTGAATGCCATCGCCGGCGGATATGGCGCGGGACAGGCGTAACATTGGACGCTGGCGACGGGGCAATGTTATCCTCGTATCATGGACATCTATAGCCACAGGAAACTCTATTGACTGTCGAATTTAATCTTTCGGGCCGAACTGCGCTTGTAACCGGAGCATCAAGCGGATTTGGTCGGCATTTTGCCAAGGTTTTGGCGGGCGTCGGCGCCAGCGTTATTCTCGCTGCACGGCGTGAGGCGATGCTTGAGGATGTGGTCACGGAAATCGAAGCTGAAGGGGGATCCGCCAGGGCGATCCGTCTGGATGTTTCCCGTGATGAAGATGTGCGGGCGGCCTTTGAAGACATGCCGGTGCTGGACATTGTCGTGAACAATGCCGGTGTCGGCGGCATGGGCCGGTCGCTGGAGTTTGAGCACGCCGACTGGCGCAATATCTATGACGTCAATGTTCACGGGGCATGGTCGGTCGCCCAGCATGCGGCGCGGGCCATGGTTGCGGCTGGGCGTGGTGGCAGCATCATCAATATTGCTTCCATCACCGGGGCAAGGCCTGGCTACAACACAGCCGCCTATTCTTCGTCAAAGGCCGCTGTCACACATATGACGCGCTCCCTTGCCGCTGAATGGGCCCGCCATAATATCCGGGTCAATGCGATCGCCCCCGGCTATTTTCTGACGGAGATGACCACAGGTCTGGATGACACCAATTACGGTAAAGCCATGATGCAACGCATTCCCCAGGGTCGCTTCGGCGATTTGCCTGATCTGGACGGGCCGTTGTTGTTGCTCGCGTCCGATCTGTCGCGATATATGACCGGGTCGGTTGTCGTGGTCGACGGCGGGCACGTCTGCAGCCCGCTGTAATCGCTGTACCCACCAACCGGAAAATACACGGATCTGCCGTCGGATCTGTATGATCTGTTTTATGGATCGCCCTGTTCCTGCAATGGCGGGGCGGTTCATCCTGCCGGATGATACTATTCTCAAGACCAGGACAGTATCTTCCCTGACGCTTGCGCCGCAGCATAGACCGAACGTTGGCGGCGCATTCGTCGCGCGTGCAGGACTTCGCTGTGACTGGCAATATTTCAGGCGGCGCGGGCGCGCAGGTCAATGCAGGGGATGCGTACTCTGTCTTCTGAGACGAACCCCGGCGGGTCCGCGCGCCTGCCGTCGCTCATGGTCGTTGTTTATCTGTCGTCAGCCACCGCCAGTCCCACCATCATAAGGACAATTGCGGGGCCAGTCTTCACGAGCGCCCCCAGGGGCTCGACCCACATGCCCGGCGTCATGATCGCAGCAGACATCATGTAGAACAGTGACAACCCAATCCCGGCCAGCAGACCAATACGGCAGGTTCGCCGGATGGCGATCAATATGCCAATTGTGATGTCCATCAAGCTCGTCGCCACCGTCACTGCTGTCGCAAGCGCATCGCCAAAGCCGTGATCTGTCAGGATGCGCCGCGCCGCATCGAAGGCGACGGTGAGCGCTATGCAGCCGGACATGACCCAGAATAGTACAAGAATTCCGAAAATCAGCGCCTTTAAAAGATACAGACGCGCGAACCAACGCTCCTGCACCGTCGCGGCGACGAGACCGGCGGTATTCGAGCTGGAAACAGGGGTGATTCCAGTCATCTCCCGCCAGCGCGACGGGTCGCCGGTAACCCCCCGCGCCATCTCCGCAAGGGCGGTCGAGCGAACGGGTGGGCGCCATCCAAGTCCCGAAATGATGTCGCCGGCGACGCTGGCGGCTGTCAAAGCCCAGCCCGGCGCCCTGATGCGTCGTTTCGGCCCCGCAAGACGGGTCGTCAGTCCAGCCAGGACGTCTTCCACGTTCTGCGTCTTTTCCTGCATCACGTCCCAACCCGCGCGCCAGGCCCGGCGTCCCGCCGTCCACTCATCGAGAAGGAAGGCCACGGTGCGCCCAAGATCACGGGCGTCGGTTACAGCGAAGGGGCGTTGCGCCAGTTTCTGCGGGAGATCGAATGGGACAACAGCAAGAGCCCGCATCAGCGCGCTCCCCCATAGGGGGCGTCCGCGAGGACAAACCCAGGGCGCAGAATGACGTGCGACAACCCTGAATCTGCTATTGCCGCTTCAGCGGCGCGCTTGCCGCGGCTGAATTCCGTAAAGTCATCCGCCCCGTGTCCCGGGATGGAGACATGGACCAGTAGCGGGGCGCGCTCATCCTGTTTCCGCAAGGCGTCCACCAGTCGCACAACGAAAGCGCGGTTGGCGTCTGATGCGGATGAACCCGGCGCGTCTTGCAAAACCCCGATGCAATTGACGATGACATTCGCCCTTGTTGTATCGAGAAAGGCGCACAAACTCGCAGCATCAGCGTCAACGGGCGCATAGCGCACGGCGCGACCACTCCATGCGCTTTCCTGAACGGGCGTGAAGCGTCGCGCCACCGGGATGATATCGTAGCCGTTCGCAAGCAGAAACGCGCAGAGGCTTTCGCCGATAAGGCCTGAAGCGCCGAGGACGGCGACGACGGGAGCGGTGCGGATTGCGGTGGTCACAGGCCAGGCCGTGCGATCATGAGCCAGAGGATCGCCATGACGGACCCGAAGCCTGGAATGCCGAAGAGGAACCATATGCGGTAAAGACGGTGATATGCGGGGGGCAATTCATGCTGCGCCGCTGCAGCCTCCTGCGCAATGTCGCGCATGCGTGACTGGAGCCAAACGACAGGCAGCCAGAAGACGCCAGCCACGCCGTAGAGAAGCAATGCCGCTCCAAGCCATCCCTCCCAAAGTGGCGCTCCCGTCATGTCAGCGAGCAGGTATCCCGTGATGGGCTGGGCGACCACGGCGCTCGCAGTGAATATCATATCGGCGATCACCACGACCGCCGCTGTGCGCGCCACAAAAGCTGCGTCCTTCGTGCGATGCGCCATCAGCATAAAGAATGCGATCCCGGTTCCCGTTCCGAGAATGATGATCGCTCCGATAACATGCAGATATTTCAGGAGAAGATAGTCCACGCAAAACCTGTCACACTGTCGCTCAATCCTGGGTCGACGGAGGCGTCGTCATCGCGGCGCTGCAATCTCCCTGGGTGATTCACGCCCCACGAGGATTTAGGGCATCGAATATCCCGGTTATCAATATCGACGCCACCCATCGATCCCGTCGCCTGGAAAGCGTCTCCGGAAGCCGGAACAGTCACAACGGGGACAATCTGTCAGGACGGGTTGGCCTGATCCCACATCAGAATGAGGTTATGGCGCACATGGAGGACGCGCTTTATCGTTGACGGTCCGTCATTGCCCGCCGATTGCCCGCGACGGGTTAATTGCCTGCCAGCCTGCCGCCCTACAACGGGACTGACGTCATGGACGATGCGCCCGGCGGGGGATTGCCGGGCAGCCAGGGCGCCAGCGTCATCCGGGTTCCGCCGGTTCCGTTGCGCGTCGGGCTTTGGCGGAGACTAGGGCGCTTTGACGCGCTGCAAGCGAATGGCGCGCATGGTTGATCGCCAGGGCCATCGTGGAGCCAGCCCCGGAGCCGCCACCGGCGGCGACAACCTCTCCGATCAGCCGGTGAAGAATCTGCTCGAGTGCCGCCAGCGCCGCCGAATCAGCTTTCTGGGCCTGATCCGCGATCTCGATGAACTGTCCGACCCGCCGCTGCTCATGGTGCAACCGGCCGATCCTCATGCGCCCAATGGCGATCGTAAGGAGGGAGCCCAGGATGCTGATAACGGCCGCCGCCAGGTAGAAATAGCTCTGCAACTCATCGAAAAAGCTCTGGTCTCCGTTGTTCAGATAATCTGCGACGCCGGGATGAACCGGCAAGACCGGATTTTTTGCATCAGGATCTGGGGCTTCGATCTGGCTCGCCAGAGGACTGAGCGCAGTCAGCCTGGGTTTCTCCGTGAACAGTGTGCGCCCCACCGCGCCGGCGACGAGATTGAGCATCATGTCGGGGGCCACGAGGCGGTAGGTCACCGCCAGCGTCGTGACGCTGTCATCAGGGACGGCGGGGCGGGACCTGAAGGCGCCTTCCGGCGCGTCGAAAGACTCCAGAGCCGGAAAGCGCTGGTTGACGGCGTCCGCGTCCGGAAACTCAAGGATCGTTGGCGTTCCAGAGGTTCCCCTGGCCATGGCCGCCACGGAGTCGACCACATCTCCGGGCCCAACAGGGCCGACGGCAAGGATCGCCGCGATTTGCCGATGATGAACCGCCGCAACCATCTCCCTGGGGGACAGGAAGAGCCGCTTCACGTCGTGAGGCGCGACGTTGTAGTAGCCCAGAATCGTGTCAAGCAGGGCCGAGTTGACATCCTGAAGGCGCCCCTGCGGAATTGCGATCGTCTTGCCAGCCAGTCTGGCGATGCCGTCGATGGGTGATTTCGGCGGCAGGACAAAGGCGACGACGTCACGGCGCAGGATCGCGATCGTCTGGCCATTGGTTGGTGGTGAAACGTCGCTGCGGATTACGGCAAGATCCACCTGTCCAGTTTCGATCGCTCTCGAGCTTGCGGCCAGATTATCGACCTGAACGGGCCTGATCCGCACCCGGGGATGGTCGCGGGCCACCTCGGTGGCGAGCGCGCCGACAAGGCGCTGCGCATCCGAGCCAAGGGGACCGGTCGTCACCCGCAATGTCGCGTGCGGCGAGCCGTAATGGATCGCCGCCGCCAGCGCCGCGATGACAAGAAAGCCTGCCGCCCAGAGGACAAATCGCTTCATGATGCGCCCTGCCGTTGGGAAAGAGAAAGTAATCCTGGATCAGGGGGGTGCCCCGTAACCGCTGTTCTCAGGCCACGGCCTTGATTGGGTCCGAGGCGTATGCCCATGGCAG
>NZ_BNCG01000062.1 GCF_014656355.1 Camelimonas fluminis | reverse complement strand
TGTGAGAACTACTTCGTTTCATGCGGATATGAACCATAATGATCGAAAAACGCTCTAAAGCAAGGCAGGGGTCATGGCGCAGCGAAAGGATCAGCCGGCATGGCCGGCATGCCGATGATGAACCATTCCGGTATGGGACATGGCGACATGGGCAAGATGCCGATGGCGGGGATGCCCGGCATGCAAATGGCCGCGATGGACCTCAACGACATCGACTACGACGCCTATCTCGCCAACGATCGGACGCTCGACGACCCCGAGATCGTGCGCGTTGAAAGGAGCGGCCGCGTGCGCCTGCGTATCATCAATGGCGCAACCGCGACGGGTTTCACGATCGACACCGGCGCGCTCAAGGGCACACTGCTCGCAGTCGACGGTCAGGACGTCCTGCCGATCTCCGCCTCGATCTTCCCGGTCAGCATGGGCCAACGCCTCGACATCGCCCTGTCGCTGCCGCCGGGAGAAGGCGCCTATCCCGTCCTTGCGCTACGCGAGGGCGCGGTAGAACGAACAGGGGTGATCCTGGCCACGTCCGGGTCTACGGTGAAACGACTTGCCAGTACCGGTGACGCTGCCGGGCCGATCGTCGGGTCTGAGCTCGAACAGCGGCTACGCGCGCGCAATCCCCTCGACGCGAAGCCGGCGGATCGCCGGTTCACCCTCACGCTCACAGGCCAGATGCTAGGCTACGCCTGGTCTATCGAGGGCGGCGATGAGCTGCGCGCGCGCCGGCGCCAGCGCATCGAGATCACCATGCGCAATGCCTCGATGATGTCGCATCCTATGCATCTGCACGGCCACCATTTCCAGGTGATCGCCATTAACGGTGCCAAGCGCGCGGGCGCAGTCCGCGATACGGTCCTGGTGCCGCCAGGCGACTCGATGACGATCGTCTTCGACGCCAACAATCCCGGCACATGGCCGTTGCATTGCCATCACCTGTACCACATGGCGACCGGCATGATGGCATACGTGACTTACGAGGATCTCGGCTAGACCGCGATACCTGATGCCGGCGCCCTCGTCGGCATCAGGGCCGTCGGCTCGCCTGCAACCCGATCCGGGCTTCTTTTCGGCGCTGCCGCCCTGGCGCGAGCGCGCAGCCCGCGGCATGGGCGACCTGCCGCAACCTTAACCTTGATCAAAGTTAAGCGCGCCGGACGCTGGCAATCAGGTGGCACGCTCCCGCCAAGGCCCCAACCAAGCTGCGGCGACGTGATCTCCGTAACTTGTCGAAGGATATCCGCAATGACACAGCGCAATCCCGTCCGCGTCGCGGTGAACGGCTTCGGCGTAATCGGCAAGCGCGTGGTCGACGCCGTACGCGTCCAGGATGACATGGAGCTCGTCGGGGTGTCTGATATTGCCAGCGACTGGCGTCTGCGCTCGCTAGAACAGAAGGCGATCCCGTTCTACGCGGCCTCCGATGAGACGGTTGGCCCGATGAGGGACGCCGGCTTGCCGGTCGCCGGCACGCTCGATGCGCTGCTCCAGACGGCGGACATCGTGGTCGACTGCACGCCCAAGCGCGTCGCCGCGACCAACGTCGAACGGTACCGCGCCCAAGGCATCAAGTTCATCGTCCATGGCGGCGAGAAACACGCCGTGACCGGACACTCTTTCGTCGCAGAAAGCTCCTTTGCAAGCGCGATCGGCCGCCAATCGACGCGCGTCGTGTCCTGCAATACGACCTCCATCGTCCGCACGCTTTCCGCCCTGAAGCGCGCCGGCCTCCTGAAACACGCGCGCGGCACACTGCTGAGGCGCGCTACCGATCCGTGGGAGAGCCATAAAGGCGGGATCATGAACACGCTCGTGCCCGAGCCCGAGATCCCGAGTCATCAGGGACCCGATGCCCAGAGCGTCGATCCCGACCTCGATGTGGTGACCATGGCCGTCAAGGTTCCCGAGACGTTGGCGCATCTCCACTACTGGTCCGTCCAGTTGACCCGCGCGGCCGAAAAAGAGGAGGTCCTCGACGCTTTCCGTGCTTCGTCGCGGATCGCCCTGATCCGAACCACGGACGGGCTCACCGCGATCAATACCGTGAAGGAGCTGATGGCCGACCTCGGCCGGCCGCACGACAATCTCTACGAGGTGGCGCTCTGGGAAGACATGCTGCGCACGAAAGGCGACGAGCTGTTTTACGCCTACATGGTCGACAACCAGGCGATCGTCATTCCCGAGACGATCGATGCGGTCCGCGCTCTGACCGGCCTCGCATCGGATGCCGCGTCTTCGATCGCGCTGACGAACGCCTCGCTCGGCATCCGGCAGCGGTTCTTCTGACGCGATGCGCGGCGTCGGCCGATAGCCGCGGCCAAAGCGTGTGAGCTCCCGGCTCTTCAACATCGTCGCCGCCGCAATCTCATTGACGCCGCGTTATCTCGCCGAGCGGCGCCGCGGCGTCACCGCGCCTCGGCCTTGCCGGTTCGCCCTGCGCCAGACGTTCGATGATCTCGGCGGAACCTTCATCGGGATCGGTCAGGCCCGCGGCATGCGCCCTGACCTGTCCCGGACTATCTCAAGCAACTGCGCGACCTGCGCGAACGTGCCCGGCCATTCTCCGCGGCAGAGGCGAAGGCGGAGTTCGAGGGCGCGTTGCGCCCGGCCCTCGAGCAGGCAGGGCGTGACATCGTTAATTTGTTCCACCGGCGTGAGGCGGTCGATAATCTTTCCGTTCCAGCGGTTTGAGATGCACCAGATTTTGCCCGCGATGCATGTGGACGTTGAGGCGGAATGAGTTTCCAACCCGCTCCGACCGCTCGATAAAAAGCGCCGCGATGTCGGGCGGGCACAGTTCGGTCACGGTGAAGCGAAAAAGCGCCAGCCAACGCTGGAAATGCACATCGCCCAGTTCCGTCAACGCAAGATGCTTTGGCATTGGCCGGCCATGATAGCGCCCGCTACCAAGCAGCATCGAGCTCCAGAAATCCGTAATGGTATCCAGATGTGCCTGCCACTGCTCATCCGCAACGGCATTCCGGAACACCGGTCCGATGATATCGTCTACCCGTGCCAGCGCGTAGAACCGACTGACAACGGCGCGGATCATAGCTTCGTCCAGCCCAGCTGGAACCGATGAGCCAGCACGGCGGATGCGGGATGACGGCGACGGCGTGCTCATCCATCCACCTCGCGGATGACATAGGTGCAGCGCCGCCCGCCATTGACGATATGCTCGGTGCGCTCGACATGGGCTCCGGGTCCAAGGACAGCCCTGAACACTTGAAGCTCCGCCCGACAAAAGCCCTGGCAAGACTTTGCGGCCGCACAGATCGGGCAATGGTTCTCGATGAGGATGATCGACCCGTCTTCCGCCTCGTTCCAGTGCGCCATGTACCCCTCGGCCGAGCGAAGATCGGCTAGGGCCGCAACGCGGCCAGAAAGGCTTTCCCGACCTGCCATCGCAGCTTCATAGCCAGCCCGCGTGTCGTCTTCCCGGCGGGCAATGATTGCGTCCAGTGCGGTCTGGCCAAGACTTTCACGCACGATCTCGAGCAACTGCACGGTAAGCGCGGCATGCGTATCCGGAAAGCGTGTCTCCGCAGCAGGGGTCAGCTCCCAGCGCTGGATCGGACGCCCGACCCCAGATGGAGCGCTGCTGGCGGCAACCAGCCCCTCGTCTGCGAGGCGTACCAACTGCTGGCGTGCCGCCTCTCCGGATGTTCCAAGCCGCTGGCCGAGGTCCGCGGCGGTCAGCGCGCCATGCATTTTCAGCGCCATCAGAATGCGGTCCGCCGGCGTGCGGGGCGCCCTCCCCCTATTTTCCAAGGCTGTGCTTGACATATTACCGTCAATGATTTGCAAAGGCATGGCTTGGAAAATAAAGGGCCGTGCGCAGATTGCAAGCGGGGTCCCTGAGAGGAGTATCATCATGGCTTTCGAACTACCCGCTCTGCCCTACACTCACTCCGCTCTTGCCGACCGCGGCATGAGCCAGGAAACGCTCGAGCTGCATCACGACAAGCATCATCAGGCCTATGTCACGGCGCTGAACGGGTTCGTTGAGAAAGACGCTGCTCTTCAGGGCAAGTCTCTGGAAGAAATCATCACATTCGCCACTGGCAAGGCCGACTATGTGCCAGTCTTCAACAATGCCGGACAGCACTGGAACCATATACACTTCTGGAATGCGCTGTCGCCGAATGGCGGCAAGCTGCCTGGGAAGCTGGAAGCAAAGATCGTCGGGGATTTCGGCTCGGTCGATGCTTTCAAAGATGCGTTCAAGACCGCCGCGACGACACAGTTCGGATCGGGTTGGGCCTGGCTGGTGCTAGGCCATGACGGCAAGCTGAAGACCACCAAGACGCCGAACGGCTCGAACCCGCTGGCGACCGGCGAAGGCAAGCCGCTGCTCGGGCTCGATGTCTGGGAGCACAGTTACTATGTCGATTTCCGCAACCGGCGGCCGGATTACGTAACGAACTTCCTCGACAGTCTCGCAAATTACGAGTTTGCCGAAGCCAATCTCGGTTGATCTTCTGCCCTTCAACCGGCCGCGCCTAAAGAGAAGATGCGGCCGGAGGTCATACTCACCCATACCTGCCGCGACGTCGCCGAACTGGACTACGGATTTGATCTGACGCGCGAACGCGAGGTGAACCCGCTCATTGCCGAATTTGTCGGAGGCCGCTTCAGCCTTTATGCGCCGACGACACGCGAGAGCTACCAGAAGATGGGGCGAATTACCGATCGTATCACGGATGGCAGTTTGTTCACGGACCTGAACATCACCGCACTCGATCCTCAGTACAGCAGGATCATGATCTGCGGGTCAATCGAAATGAACCGCGAGCTCAAGGCCATTGCGGAGAGCTATGGCCTCAGGGAGGGCTCAATAACTCCCGCTGAATTCGTACTCGAAAGCGTTTGTCGGCTAGCGGCTCCATCAAATCGGTTTCCGCTTCAGACATCTACCTACAGCAGGTCGTTGCAGGGCCCGCCGCCTCCAGTGAACCACGACAGGCGTGATCGAAGATCAATCCTCATTATTGCCGCTGCCACGATTGGAATTTGTCATGCCCCAAAGCGATGCGTCTGCCGCAAAGGCTTATTGGCCTGCCGTTGTTGCGATTTCTCTCGCCATGTTTGGCCTGATCGGATCTGAATTGCTGCCAGTCGGCCTGTTGACACCGATGGCGCAGGATCTGAATGTCGCTATCGGAGCTGCGGGCCAGGCGATCACCGCAACCGCGATCATCGCCGCCATTGCCAGCCCCGTTATCATTCTCGGCGCAGGTCGTTTTGACCGCCGCAAGCTGGTTGTGCTCCTGACGGCGACGATCTTCTTGTCGGGGATTCTAACCGCGTTAGCGCAAACCTATTGGGTATTGCTGGTCGCTCGCGCCCTGCTGGGCATAGCGCTGGGCGGCCTCTGGGCTATGCTGACCGCACTCGCCCTGCGGCTGGTGCCCCCGGCGAGCGTGCCACGGGCCATGTCGGTCATCTTTACCGGCATAACGGCTGCCACGGTTTTCGCTCCATCGGCTGGACTATACCTGGGCGAGCTTTGGGGCTGGCGAGGGACCTTCGGCGCCGCAGCTGCGATCGGTTTCGTTGCCGTGATTGGTGTCGTCGCTACCCTTCCCAGACTGCCTGCGACAGAACCTACTCGGATCGACTCCTTCCGCATCGTGCTGACTCGGCGCTCGGTGGTCTTGGGAATTGTCATGGTCATGCTGGTGTTGGCAGGACACTTCGCGGGCTTTACCTATGTGCGGCCGATCATCGAACAGGTAGCGGAACTGAGCGGAGAGACCATTGCACTTGCCCTGCTCCTTTACGGGCTCGCCGGTCTTGTCGGGAACACGTTGGGCGGCATACTGGCACAGCGAAGCGCTTCGGGCGGCGCGATTGTGGCGGCGCTTCTCATCGGGCTTGCGGCGCTTACCCTGGTTTTTCTCGGCGGCTCGCCGATCATGGCCTTCGTGTCTGTAACCGTGTGGGGCTTGGCCTTCGGTGCGTTTCCGGTCTGCATCACGACCTGGACCGCCAACGCCGCACCCGATCGTGCCGAGAGTGCTGGTGCGCTCATCGCCACCAGCTTTCAGGTTGCGATCGCAATCGGCGCAAGCGCGGGCGGGCCTCTCTTCGACAATAGCGGCGCGTTTGGCATCGTGAGCTTTACCAGCATTTCGCTGTTCGCAGGCGCTCTGGCCATGCTTGTATTGGGTCTCCCGCTGGAGAGGGGCGGAAAGCTGATGTCATCGAGAGCAGGCGCGACGAGGGGGCACTAGTCAGAACCGCCGCGTTCGGCCAGTCGCAGCCACGTGAGCAGAGCTTGATAGACATAAAACGTCATCGCCAGCTCCAATCGAAGTTTGCCCATCAGCCATGTTCTCTCATCACAGCATGAAGCCAACCTGAAGTCGCGGTCCTGCCAGCTCCTCAGTCTACAGGGCACCTAATCCGTCCATGAAGAGGTCCGAGATGTCTACGAAGAAGTTAATCGGTGCATTGGCCGTCGCCTTGATCAGCTCGTCTGCATTTTCTGCTGACAACGTGCTCGCGCCCACAGGCGCCCTCAGGGCCGTTTACCTGGCTGGGAACCCGGTCCAAGCCATTAGGGATGCTCACACCGGCCAAGTTTCAGGCGTGTCTGCCGACATAGCCAAGGAACTGGCGGCAAGAGCAGAGGTACCTCTGCAGTTTGAGGGCTTACAGGGAATTGCGGCCGTAATTGACGCGGTTTCAGAGGGCAAAGCCGATATTGGCTTCTTGGCACCTGATCCGTCGCGGGAAGGCAAGGTTGTCTTCTCCCAAGTGTACCTGCGTAATCCTCAGAGCGTCGTCGTTCCCTTGGGGTCACCTATCAAGAGCCTTGAAGACCTGAAGAGCGGCAGTTTCAGGATCGGTGTTACAAAGGGCGATTCCATCGCCAACTTCCTCAGGCGGAATTACTCGCACCTCCGGCTTGTAGAGGTCGAAGGTGCCTCCACGGCGGCTGCGCTCGAGCTACTGCGTTCGGGCCATATCGATGCGTTTGCTGCCAACAATACCCGGCTTCAGGCAATCGCAGCCGAAGACACGAGTATGGCTCAAATTGAAGGAAGCATCACCGGCGTACCGCAGGCCATCGCCGTGTCAGCGAGCAATCCGGCGGCGTTGGAAAAGGTGAATGCGTTCATTGACGCTGTCCGGGGCGATGGCCGGCTGCAGACTTGGATCACAAAAGCGAGAAACGGCACGGTCATGGAGCCTGCAAAGCAAAACTAGTCCTGAGGCCTAACACTCAGAATTTAGTCATCTCGGTCTCCATTGATACATGAATGAAGGCCACTTCCTACGGCGTTTCCGCTCTTCCCTCAAATGTGCTGCGGTCTTATTCGCAGGCATGATGTTGGCACCGGTAACCTACGCAGCGCAGGTTCAATTCGAGCCTGGCAGACCAATGTCCGTGAAGCGATCACAGGTGGCCGTCGCAAGCGATGGAACGCGCCTGCCTCTTTCATTGCGAGGCGGGGAAAGTGAGAGCGTCACGTCAACCGGGTTCATTTAAGTAAAAGCCGCGCCACCGCACGCTTGATGGTCGCGCGGCGCGCCCGGTGCTCAACGTCGTCTCGCGCGGGCTCCGCCATGCACCAGAGCTGAGAGAGAGCTGCGACCAGCCTGACCACTTCCATCGGCTCGAATTCGGACGTAATCCGTCCGTCGGCCTGGGCTGCGGCTATCGCGTCGCGCTTGTCACGCAGAATGTCCTGGCCTTCGGGTAGCATGAGTACGTCGAGGCCGCGTTCAAGATGGTGCCATGCCAACAGGCGCCAGAGTCGCGGTCGCTCGACGAGCAGATCATAGGTCCTTCCCGCATACCCTTCGAGATCGTCCGGGTCGAACCGGTCCCTGCTGGTCGCCGCCATGACTTCCTGCGCGAGCGCTGCGGCGAATAACGCCTCCTTATCCCCGAAATAGGCGTAGAGCATCGGTTTGCTGATACCGGCTGCGGCCGCGATGCGATCGATCCGTCCGCCCGCCAGGCCATTGGCCGCGAATTCTTCGGTCGCTGCGGCGAGCAACTTTTGCCGGGTCAGCTCGGCATTTCGTTTGGATCCGGTTTGCATCGCTTCCGTATGGCTTGACCAACTGAGAATCACAAGTTACCAACTAGTAGGTAACAAAGAAAGGACCCTGTATGTCTCATCATTGGTTTCTCACAGGCGCATCCAGTGGCATCGGGCGTCATCTCGCTGAAGTCATCCTGGCTGCCGGCGACGTGTTGACAGCCGCGGTTCGCAAACCGGAAAGCATGAGCGCGATCTGACCGAGAGATATGGCGAACGACTGGTGGTCGAAAAACTCGACGTCACTGTTACCGGCGACATCGCGCCGGTCGTCGCCCGGGCGCAAGCTCGGCGACCCGTGGACATCGTGGTCAACAACGCGGGCGGCGGCGTTATTGGCGCGACCGAGGAGATGTCGGACGCGGACATCGAGGAGCAGATCGCGCTCAACCTGATGGCACCCGTCCACATCACTCGCGCGTTCATTCCCGCCATGCGCGAACGCCGCAGTGGTCGGATCATCCAAATCTCGAGCGCCAGCGGCCAAGGCTCTCTTCCTACCAGCAGTATGTATCATGCCGCCAAATGGGGGCTGGAGGGCTTCAGCGAATGCCTGCGGCAGGAACTCGAGCCGTTCGACGTCTTCGTCACGCTGATTGAACCGGGCGGCGTACGCAGCAGCTTCGGGGGCAATCTGAAGTTCGCTTCGGCGATCGCCGCCTATCGCGACACTCCCGCCGGCGCCATGCGCAGTCTCTTCGAGAGCGCCGGCGATGAACTCTACACGCTCGATCCGCAGAAGATCGCCCAGGCCATCTT
>NZ_BNCG01000061.1:7642-9483 GCF_014656355.1 Camelimonas fluminis | reverse complement strand
TCAAGGTTGGTGTCGGGAATGGCTCACTGCTTCTCCGGGGTGAGGCATTGATCTGAGCCGGTCCGAATTGACGGTGGTTTGAGAAAGCCGGCCTGGTTTGGCCGGTTTTTTCATGTGTCTGCGGTGAGTGCGTGACGGGGCCATACGATGCGGGTCACGGCGCCAGTTGCAGGCAAGGGAGCGTTCTGGAAGGTGATCAGGGCGCCGCTTCGTTCGAGCAGCGTCTTTGCAATGAACATCCCCAGGCCCAGTCCGCCGCCTTCGCGCGAATGCTCTCCGCGGTCTTTCGTCCGTCTCGTCGACACGTATGGATCGCCGATCCGGTCAATTACGTCTGGCTGGAACCCAGGGCCATCATCCTTGATTTCAAGTGCTATGTGGGTCGGGTTCCAGATGGCGTGAATGGCAACCTGGGTGCGGGCGAATTCGGCTGCATTGTCGAGGATGTTGGTCAGGGCATGAATGATCGCCGGAGTTCTCACGGCTAGAGGCTCTGGACCCTCGCCGGATTTGGTGAAGGATATTTCGCGTGAGGATCTGTGATTGTCGGATACTACCTGGTCAATGAAGACGTCCAGCGACAGGTGGTCGAGAAATTCGTCGGATCGTTCGTCCCGTTCCGTCAGTTTTGTCAGGATTTTCCGGCAGCGGTCGACTTCATCAAGAATGAGTTTGAGATCGGAGCGCGCGTCCAGGTCGGCAGATGGGGCGCTTGCCATTTCGTGAGCCACGAGGGCAATGGTGGTGAGAGGTGTTCCGAGCTCGTGCGCGGCGGCCGCGGCGAGGCCATCGAGGCGGAAAAGGTGCTGCTCGCGTTCGATGATCCGTTCCGTTGAGAGCAATGCGCTGGAAAGCTTTCGCGCCTCCTCGGCCACTTTGAGTGTGAACATGGAGGAGAACAGCAGGGTCAGGAGGATTGCTGTCCATATGCCTGCGAGGTGCAGTATCGGAGTCCGGTATTCCTCTCCAGGCACCCAGGGAAGGGGCTCTGAATCAAAAAGGAGGAGGGTTGAGCATGCAACCGTCAGCGTGCCGAGAAGCGCTGTCCGTGAGGGTGAGAGCACTGCGGCGCTGATAATCGCCGGGCCGACGTACATAATGGCGAATGGATTGGACAGGCCGCCGGTCTGGTGAAGAAGCAGGGTGAAAATGAGGATGTCGCTTGCGAAAAGCGTTGCGGCTCCATTTTGGTGGAGCCTGTGCTGCTGTGGGTAGTGCTTCTGGAGAACGATATTTGAAATAGCGCCGATGCTGACAAGAAGCAGGCAGGCGCGCAGGTGCAGCGCAAACCCTAGTCCAAGGTACACGGTCAGCAGTACGATTGCCTGCCCGCCGATCATGAGCCAACGCAGGGTGATTAGGGTGTCTAGCCGCACACTGTAGGGTGCGTGGTAAGAGGTGTTCGGCATAACAGCTTCCGGTGGGTCTGGCAGGGTGCATACCCGGGGGTTTGCTTATTCGGCAAGTGACCCGGCGGAGGGTCACGCAGAGTGCTGGTGGGGATACTGAACAGCGTAGGACGCTGGACGGCTGATGCTTTCTTTGATGTCAGCCAGATCGATGAAATTGTCCGCCTGCCGCCTGAGCGCGTCGGAGAGCATCATGGGCTGCGTCCTGAGGCTTGAGACAACTGTGACGCGGCGTCCCTTGTCCTGAATGGCCTCGATCAGGCGCCGGAAATCGCCGTCGCCGGTAAACAGGATGAGGTGGTCGATGTGTGGAGAGATATCGAGAGCGTCGACTGCAATTTCGACGTCCATGTTGCCCTTCAGGCGTCTGCCGCCGAAGTGGGTTTCGTACTCTTTGGCGATTTTCGATACGACCCGGTAGTGGTTGTAGGT
>NZ_BNCG01000061.1:0-7417 GCF_014656355.1 Camelimonas fluminis | reverse complement strand
TATAAGCAAAATTCGTGGCGCTCAAAGAACGATTTGAGCCGCCATCGACGCGGGGCACACGTGGGGGTTTTTATTGTCGGAAAAAAAGAGAGGCAGCGTGCTGGCGGTGGCGGCTTTTTTCAGCGCCAGATGGCTCGGGTTGATACCGTGGATTATTCAGATTTTTCCGCGAATTGTGGGCGTGTATGGGTCGGCGTTTTTGTGTCTGGATGGTGGTTTTCCAGAAGACGCGTTTGGTAGTGAGGATTTGGATTGCGCCGCTGGCAAGGTCGAACCGTGCTAGTGGGCCCAAAAAACTCTGGCGTAGACACCTTGGCGGAAGACCCGGTTGTGGCCGCGGCGGGGAATCTGGCAGACGGTTGCGAGATATCGGCTGCTGCTGCCGTTGGCTTTGCTCAGATGTGATGAAAGTATGTGAAATAGAGGTAAGGGCCATAGAATGCCAGGGCGATGGCGCCTATCTTGAGGGCCCCTGGCGCCATCCGGACCAAAATTGCAGCGCCTATGGCAATTCCGATATAGACGTGCCGGTAGGCGAGGATTGTTGGGATGTTCCAGTAGGTTGCGAAGACCTGCCGGATGTGGAAAATCCACTCGTCCATCATGGTGGATGTCCTGGTTGGGTGTGAGCGATTGTTTCGCGGTGACGTTGACTGGGTATATGCGGATATTAATAATACAGGGAATATCGGCGATACATAGAAAGTTTTGGTTTCGCTGCTGCGTGTCTGGCTACAGGGGCGGCATAGGCGGTGGGGCAGCGGAAACGGGCAGGCCCTTCGTTTGGAGGGCCTGCCGCGTTACTTCTGGGGGGCGTCTGCGCCCTGGAATACGAGTGAGAGAGCATAAAGCCCAGAAATTCCTGCGAGCACGAGCGCAGCAACGAGCGAACGTTCGAGTGTGTCGCCTCGCTCATACGCAGCCGCCACCGCGACGGATATGTACATTGCGAAGGTGATCGCGGTTGTCGAGGCGAGCAGGAGGTGGGGTCTTAGGCGGGCGCCTGAGATGCGGCGTGTGATGAGCACCGCGATGATGCTCGCGGTCGAACTCATGAGAATGGCGGCCCATATGCTCACAGGTGCGACCCAGAAAATGATCACGTGAAGTGCCCACCACAGCGTGGTCGAGGTCGCTGTCAGGGTGGCGATGTTTGCCCATTTCGAGAATCGTCTCGGAGCGGCGTTTGGCTCAGGAGGCGCGTGCTTCACGGTGTTGCTCTTCCATCTGGCGCTTTCCATGCGGTATCGCGCGCCGGATGGGGAGGGCGAGTGTTTGGGGAATTCGGGCGCTTGATATGATGTGAGCATCGCTGCCCCCGTTGTGACAAAATGGTTCAGGTCCCGAAGCCTGCGCCTGGTGGGATCATTCTAAAAATGGCCCAGCCCGCCGTGGTCGAGCCCGGTCTTTGCCTGGAGGGGCATTTTATCAGGTGGGGCCAGAGTTGCGATAGGTTTTTATGCTGCGTCTGTGGTGTTTCCCGGTGAAGGGTCGTTTGCCGGGGTCGTTGGCCAAGGCACCAGCTTTGACGGTGCGTCGCGGCCAGGCTGTCGGATTTCGGCGAGAGTTCTGACTGGGAGTTTGCCCACGATTGCAGTCCGTCGGTGAGATATTTCCATTATTTCCCCTTCTTGTGGGGAAATGGCGGCCTTCACTGATTGTTGGTTCATTGCAAGGTCTATGTGGGCCTTGATGAGGTCGCGGTCGCCGTGGATCGGCGCGGCGTACCTTGGCCGTAGCATGCGATAGAGATCCGCGAGCTCATCACGGCATGCATGTCCGGAGGCGTGAACTGTGACATCTGGGATGTCGGCGTCCGCTGTGAGGACGTGTATGCCATGACGGTTCAGGGTCTCGAAGAGAGGGGCGACAGCAAGTTCGTTGCCCGGAATTATCCGGGCGGAGTGGATAAGTAAGTCTCCGCGGCGCATTTGAGGCTGGCTACTGTGCCGGTGGCCCTGTTCAAGCTGGTCGGTCAGGCGGTGAAGTGCTGAACCAGGCTCCGCCTGGGTACCGGTGCAAAGGACAAGGACGTTGGCTGCGCTGTTGTGTTGACGGGTGGCCAACGGCCAGGTGGGTGTTACGAGCCCGGTTGTGGCGGCGACCTTCAGATTCTGTTTGAGACTGTGCCCCATGATTGAAAAAGAGCGGCCCGCGGTTTGTGCTGCGAGGCGGGCGCTCTCAGCCCGTGCAAGGTTCGAGGAGAAACTCGCGAGAAATATCTGACCGGGGAAGCCGCGAGCGATCGCGGAGAGGGATTTGCTGACGTCTCCTTCGGAGGCAGTGCGACCGCTTAATGTGGCATTTGTGCTGTCGCCCAGGAACGCGAGGACACCCTGGTGGCCGAGTTCAGCGAGCCGGTCGGTGTCGGTCTGGGGTCCGAGAATAGGAGCTGGGTCGAGTTTGATGTCACTCGCCAGCACGATTGTGCCAGCGTTTGTGGTGATCGCGAGAGCGCATGTTTCTGGCGCAGAATGGGTGACGGAAATCCATTCGACGCCAAAACTGCCGATATTCATCTTGCGGCGCGGATGCGCGACGACGACGCGCGGCCGGTGTGGCAGTTGGGCGAGGCGCCGCCGTAGGGTGAGGGCGGTATAGGGGGTTGCGAAGACAGGAATGCGGGCGAGAGCCGGCCAGCGATCCACAAATTGGTGGTGTAATGCGAGGGCCCCGATGTGATCCTCGTGGGCATGCGTGACCACAATGGCGTCGACACGGGAAATCAGATCGTTGATCGCGGTGAGGTCGGGGATGATTGCTCCCATGACGCCACCGTGGGCTTTTGCGAAGTCGGCGGCATAACTGTCACCAGGGCTGGTATAGGTGGCGCCGGCGTCGACGAGAAGCCAGCGGCCGGCGTGACCGATGAGGGTCATGTTGAGGCCAACCCGATTCGTGCCGCCAAGCGGCAGTACGAAAAATGAGTGGCCGTTTCGGGTGTGGTTCGGATTGGGCATGGGGTCAGGCTTTCTGGGAAACTCGCCAGGAGATTTGGCTGCTGGCGGTTTCCCAGCGGCAAGCCACTGCGATGTGAAGTGACAAAAGATACGCGGAGTTTTCGGTGTCAGGCGGCCAAGGCGTATTTGGCACGGCCTATTTTCGGCATGCGGGCGCGGGCAATTGTTTGTCTCACCTTCGCACGCCAGTTTGGGTTGGCCCGGGTGCGTGGATGGGTTTCAAGGCTCGAGTATAGCTCGGTGAGGGTGGCGGCGCCTCCAAGGGTCGCAATGCAGTCAGCGACGATTTCGCGCCAGGATGAGGTGGGCGGGTCGATATTGATCGCGACGTGGATCATCACCGGTCGGGTGAGGGGTACAAATTTGCCGTCGATATCGCTGTCGTACAGTCGCTCGGCGTCCTTCGCGCCATATGCAACGAGGACGCTTGGCGCGCCGGCATTGGCTTTGGCTATCCGACCGTCCGGATGGCAAAAATGGAGGCGGCCATGCAGGAACAGGCAGGCATCGGCGCGGTTCCAGACGTGTCGATGAAAAAACTCAGTTTCGGTTCTGGCGAAGACAAGGGCTGTTCCCTTTCCGTGGTTCGCGAGTTTTTCCATCCAGCGTCCTATGATGGTGGGCCGGTACGACGGGTTGAGCCAAATACGGCCAAACCATGGCAGGAGGAGCCCGTCCATCGGGAGGGTATAGTGATGGGCGGCTGTCGACCACGGTTTTGGATCAGGGGCAGCGCAGGGGTCGAGATCGAAGGGCCCGAGGGCATGCAGGATTGGCTTTGGGGTGAGCCAGACAACGGAGTCTGCGTTGGCGGACTGATGGCCGCCCATTCCTTTGTGGGACATTGATATCTTCTCTCTGGGGTTCGGTTCAATTGGATTATTTAATGTGCGATTTTCGGTGAGAATGATATTTTATAGAAAATTCCTGAACGTAATTTGGGTCTCATATGTGGAATCTGACACTCAGCGCAATTGCCGTGGCATTTTGTGTAGTTGGGGGCGGGGCGGCATTGGGCGCCTGCGACCATGTGCCGGTAAACGTTAGAGTAAATACGCCGTCACCGGATGTTTCAGTCAGGGCGAGCGACAATGTCGCCGCGGTTGGAATGGTTAATGGCTATGACGGGTATGGAAATCCGGCTGGATGGCATGTGACGGGTTTGGCGTCGTCGAGGCCCAAATACCAGGTTCAGGTCTCCGGATTACAGCGTCCCGGATGTTTCAGGCCGACTGAGGTGGTTGTGGATGTGGGGTTCTCGGGGCCGATTGAGGTTACGATCTCATCCCGCTATTTTCTTGGGAGTTGCGAGTATGAATCAATTCGTTCGCATGAATTCCGTCACGTTGACATCATGCGTAAGTCTGTGACCGCTTATCGCGATGAAATGGCGGCGGTAGTTGCATCGTCGGTGGCCACGTTGTCCGAGTACACATTCACTTTGCCGGATGCGCAGAGGCGAATCCTTGACCATATTCAGATGTCGACCCGTTCCGTGTTTGACAAAATGATGCGCATGTCCGTGGAGCAGAATGCCGCTCTCGATACGCCGGAGAATTACCGCCGGGAACAGGCTGTTTGTTCTAATTGGTGAAACGGCTATTCTAATTTCTGACTGGAGAAATTTCCTATGTTTAAGGCCGCTTTTTATGCGTCGGTGGCGTTGCTGGTATTTTGTGCGCCAGCGGTCGCTGGGCCGTTGGGTCGCGTGGAGGCGGTTGAAAAGTTTCTCGGGATAGGCATGAGCGACGGGGCGCGGGCGGGGTCTGTTGCGTCCGATGGCGCGGATGTTGTTGTCAGAGACCTCACTCTTCCGTTGGGCGTAACGCAAAGGGAGGGCGCACCGGTTGTGAGCTCGAGCGTGCGCGTAAAGGAATTGCGGTTTGTTGACGTGGCCGTGGCGGAGGCTACGGCCCGGTTTGCAGGGGTAACCGCGTTGGAAGTCGTTGTGACGGGCGCTGAGGGTGTTGCAGTGAGGTCGATGGCGCTGGGGCCGGTGAAGGCGGTTCTGATCGGCAGCGCTCCACTTTCGGTGGAGGGGGACTATAGCGCTACTTTGCTGGGTGTTGTTTCCAGCAGCGCGGCTGGGGCCATTCGGGCTGATATGTACGCAGTGTCGTATCGGTCGGAGGGGGGAGGCCGCTTCTCTCAAAAATTGAAGGTAAGCGGGCTTCAGTTGCGGGATAGCGGCAGGAGCGAGTATCGCGTTGCCGGCGAGATCAGTATTGCGGGCGACCGTGCGGCGAGGACGGTTGAAGCCGAGATGAGGCTCGTGGAGCATCAATTGGGGGAGATTATCGGCCAGGTCTCTATGAGTAACGTTGAGATGGCTGAGCGGAAGATGTCGCTGATTGTTGGCGACGATCTGGCGGATGGAAACGCGGATATCCGTAGCGGATCGGTGGAGATTATCCCCTCGGAAGCAATCCGGATGGTAGTGCGGTTTCTGCCGTCGGACAAAAGGGATGAGCTCATTGGAGCGATTGAGCCGATATTGACGAAGAACGTTCCACAAGGGAGCGCGATCGCTGGCCAGGCCATGAGGGCTGTTGCGGCGTTTCTGGCCAAGCCAGGCGCGGTGCGTCTGAGTATGGCGCCAAAGGCGCCGGTGCCCGTGCAGGATTTTGTGAGCGGGAAGGGGTTCGCTGCCGGGACCGACTGGGCTGACCGTTGGGGGGTCAGCATTTCAGTGAGCGACTGAGACGTTACCGGGTGTTGCCCAGTAGCCGGTCAATACGGGAGTTGGCTTCTGCCATGGCGGCGCCTCGAAGCAACGCTTCTGTTTCGGGACCGATGTCAGGATGAACCCGCGCCGCGATGCGGTGGCGCAGGTTTCGCAATTGGTCTTTTGAAGATCGGTCGACAGCTGAGAACAGGTCCTCGACGATGTCCAGGAAGGGATTTGGGGCATCGCGGGGAGGGGTTGGCCCGGGCATTAGAACCCGGTCGATAGTCTCGCCATTTGCAAGGTCGATGCGGAGTGGCGGGATGTGGGGATCGACCCCGGTCAGAGGTATCTCACAGGTTTGCCCATCAAATGCGAATGGAAGTAGTTGGGTCGTGTAGACGGCGGCTCCGTCCTCAAATGCCACGTATCCCGATAGAAGTGGGCCACGAAGGGGTCTCCACGAGATCGGGCGCGGCCTCAGGAGGACACGGTAGCTGCTCGTGCGCCCAGATCGGGAGATGAGAACGAGGGTGGAGGCGCGGTGGAGGGTTTGGTCGGGTTTCTCAACACTGATTTCTCGCGGCAGATTACGCACCGCGAGTTCTGTTCGCCGGATACTGGATCGGTAAGAGCGGTCGATGCATGCGTCGTAGAGTGGGTGCCATACGCGCTCTTTGATCTGAAAACGGAGCGACATTTAGATTTCCTTGGGCGACGGCGATCGCCGCATAGCCGGTGCTACTCGCTTTCGCGTTGCGGCGTGGGAATGATGGAAGTTGGTGTGCTCCCGTTTTCGACGGTGACTGGGTTGGCAGCCGTAGGGTTTGCAAACATGGCTATGCGGTCGAGCGCACGTTCTTCAGGGATCAGCGCTGCGTTGCGTTGCACCTTGTCGGGGCAGATGTAGGAGCCGAATGCCATCGTGACTTTACCATTCTTCCCTACGCCGGGGCTCAGTTGCACAGTGCATTCGCCGTCGTTGAAGGTCATTAGGCCGCTCTGAATCTGCGCGGGTGCATTGGTCCGGGTGCTGTCCGCACGCGGTTCTGCTAGGAGCAAAAGGGTTGGGGTGCTGGGGTCGGCGCCGGCCTGGATCATGAGCGCCCTGAACTTGCTTGTGGTGGGTGTGTCGCCGCTGCTTTGGGTGATAATGGTGAAGGGTAACCAGACATTCTTGGGCGTTTCGGAAATCATCGTCACCAAGTGGCTGGTTGCCGAATTTTCGGCTTCCTTTGCGTGCTTCAGCGCTTGAGAGCGCTGGTGCTCGAGCTTCTCTTCCCGCTCACGTTGTTCCCGTAGGGCAGCTTCGGTTGAGCGCTCAAGGGCGTTGGCCATGTCATGGCGGAGTGCTTCGGCGGCTGGGGTTCCGAGCTCCACCGGGTTTTCGAATGCCATGAGCGGAGCGCCAGGTGGCAGGCGATTGTCCCACGTGATCTGGATTTCCCACGTCTTGGCGAAGGTGCCGACCCGCTTGTACGTCATTGAGCCAGGGACGCGAATTTCGGCGCCTTTGGGGTGGGTCTTAAAGACCAGAGTATGTCCATTGTAAGTTTGCGCGGGAATGAAAAGATCTTCGGTGGCGACGATCGTTCCAAACACCACAACAGGGTTGTCGGCAGCGCCGGCATCAGGGGATACAAAAGCTCCGGTGAGCGACCATGCAGTGGGGTCTGCAACCAGACTTGGGTTCTCCGCCTTTATTGCGGACGCTCCGGTCTTTGTTGCGATGGCTAGAGCGGTTTTCGAACGTCTAGAATCATAAGAGGTTCCCCCTTCGCGAGATTTCTGA
>NZ_BNCG01000060.1:8967-9511 GCF_014656355.1 Camelimonas fluminis | reverse complement strand
CTTAGACGTTGGTCACTCCGCTCACTGCAGGCGGGCCGCGATCGCGTTCATTTGCTCAATTTCTCGTCGCTGGCCTTGCGAGATTTCCTGACAAAGCTTGATCAGTTCGGGATCCTGGAGTTTGGCTTCGCGGCACATCAGAATAGCACCGGAATGGTGAGGCACCATCGATTGGATGAATTGGCGGTCGCCGACTAGCGCCTGGCTGCGCGTGGCCCAGAATGAGCCGAGAGTCACCACTGCGAACAAGACATAAAGTACAATGTTCGTGCGCGCGTCCTGATACATCCCCGCCATCGTCGCGAGCATCAGTATACCCATTGGAGCCCACATGGTAAGCGCCATGTAAAGCATGTTGGCATTGTTGCGATAGTCCCGCCACCCGTCGATCATCGTGTACATCACGAGGTACATCACGACGAGACTCAACAGTAAATTGAGGCCGAGCATCCAGTATGCGCGTCTTCCAGAGTGGGTCTGTCCCTGATGATGCTCTGTCTTATCCATCGGCCGCTTCCTTTTGTTCGGTCAATTTGGTGACACC
>NZ_BNCG01000060.1:8550-8957 GCF_014656355.1 Camelimonas fluminis | reverse complement strand
CTGATGATGCTCTGTCTTATCCATCGGCCGCTTCCTTTTGTTCGGTCAATTTGGTGACACTGTGACCGGGGTGCAGCAGGATAACGCGCTGAAAAGACGATTGTTTCGTTGATCCGGCGGCCCCACACCACTTGGGCGTGTTCCGCGACCAATTCCGGATGGGCTTGGCTTTAAAATCCACGAACACCCGGCCCGCCGGCGGGCCGGGTGCTTTAGTGTCACGCGGCTGCAGCGGCCGGATAACCGGCGCGCTGCAACGCCGCCTCGAAATCGGCGCGCGGGCGCAGCGAGGCGACCTCGACCTTCCGGGTGTTCGGATCGATGGTCACCTTGGCTTGTGCGTCAACGCTCTGGATAGCCTTGGTCACGCTGCGGGCGCAGCCGCCGCAGGTCATATTCTTGATGTG
>NZ_BNCG01000060.1:8443-8540 GCF_014656355.1 Camelimonas fluminis | reverse complement strand
GGGCCGGGTGCTTTAGTGTCACGCGGCTGCAGCGGCCGGATAACCGGCGCGCTGCAACGCGGCCTCGAAATCGGCGCGCGGGCGCTGCGAAGCGACA
>NZ_BNCG01000060.1:0-8433 GCF_014656355.1 Camelimonas fluminis | reverse complement strand
TCTGGATAGCCTTGGTCACGCTGCGGGCGCAGCCGCCGCAGGTCATATTCTTGATGTGGAACTGCATGAGAATCTCCTTTTGTCTCTCATGCCCATTCAGATGGCGGTTTCCAGCGTGGGAAGGTCAAGAGGTGAGAGCACCTTTTTTGGGCCTTGACCTTCCCACGGTTGGAAGCCCCACCTTCCGTCCAGAATTTGCATCAGTTGCGGAAGGATAGCGCCATGAACGCGCCAGTCAGGGACGTCTCTACCGGTAGAACCGCAGTGAGTCTGGCGATCGAGGGCATGAGCTGCGCGTCCTGCGTGGGACGTGTGGAGAAGGCGCTGAGGGCCGTGCCTGGCGTCGAGAGCGCCAGCGTGAACCTTGCGACCGAGAGGGCCGAGGTCACGGGTGAAGCGCCGATCGCCTATGGGGCCCTGGTCGCCGCCGTCGAAGATGCCGGCTACGCCGTGCCATCGACACGAACCGAGCTCGCCATCGAAGGCATGACCTGCGCCTCCTGCGTGGCGCGGGTTGAGCGGGCGCTGGCGGCCGTCCCGGGTGTCGCGGCCGCGCGGGTGAACCTTGCGACCGAGCGCGCGACGATTGAGGGATCGGTCGACACGGCCTTGCTCGTCAACGCCGTCGAGGATGCCGGGTACGACGCGCGCGTCGTCGCTGCCGGATCGCCGGATGCAGCGGCCGTCGCGCGCAAGGATGCGGAGACCGCGGGCCTTAGGCGCGATCTCACCGTAGCTGCGGTGCTGAGCGCGCCGATCATCGTGCTGGAGATGGGCTCGCATCTCGTGCCCGCGATCCATGAGTTGATCATGCGAACCATCGGCATGCAGGCGAACTGGACCATCCAGTTCGCGCTGACGACGCTGGTTTTGGTCGTGCCGGGACGGCGGTTCTACACGAAGGGTCTGCCAGCGCTGGCGCGGCTGGCCCCCGATATGAACTCGCTCGTAGCCGTCGGCACGCTTGCCGCGTATTTCTATTCGCTGGTCGCGACCTTTGCGCCTCAGCTTCTGCCGCCCGGCACGGTCAACGTCTATTACGAAGCGGCGGCAGTGATCGTCACCTTGATCCTGCTCGGCCGCTTCCTCGAAGCTCGCGCCAAGGGGCGGACGTCCGAGGCGATCAAGCGACTGGTCGGCTTGCAGCCGAGGATCGCCCATGTCCGCCGCGCCGATCGCGTCGTCGACCTCGACATCGGCGAGGTGGTGGCTGGCGACGTGGTCGAGGTCCGACCGGGCGAGCGCGTGCCGATCGACGGCGAAGTCGTTGAGGGCGAGAGCTACGTCGATGAATCGATGATCACCGGCGAGCCGATCCCGGTTGCCAAGGCGGCGGGGAGCGCCGTCGTCGGCGGCACGGTGAATCAGAAGGGTGCGATGGGCGTCCGGGCGACCGCGATTGGTGATGCGACGGTGCTCGCGCAGATCATCCGCATGGTCGAGGAGGCGCAGGGATCGAAGTTGCCGATCCAGGCCCTGGTGGACCGGGTGACGATGTGGTTCGTGCCAGCGGTCATGGCCGTGGCGGCGGCGACGTTCGTAATCTGGCTCATCTTCGGGCCCGACCCGGCGCTCACCTTCGCCGTCGTCAATGCGGTCGCCGTGCTCATCATCGCCTGCCCCTGCGCGATGGGGCTGGCCACGCCGACCTCGATCATGGTCGGCACTGGACGCGGCGCGGAGATGGGCGTGCTGTTCCGCAAGGGCGAGGCGCTGCAATTGCTGAAGGATGCCAAGGTGGTGGCGATCGACAAGACCGGCACCGTGACCAAAGGCCAGCCGGTCCTCACCGATCTCGACGTGGCCGAGGGATTCGAGCGCGGCGCGGTCCTCGCGCGGGTCGCCGCCGTAGAGGCTAAGTCCGAGCACCCGATCGCGCGGGCGATCGTGGATGCGGCAGCGCAGGAGGGCCTGCGCCTGCCGGAGATCAGCCGGTTCGAGTCGATCACCGGCTTTGGCGTCACCGCGGATGCCGACGGCGCACGCGTGGAGATTGGCGCCGATCGCTACATGCGCTCGCTTGGCCTCGATGTGTCGCCGTTTGCGACGACCGCGAGCCGCCTCGCCGACGAGGGCAAGTCGCCGCTCTATGCGGCGATCGACGGCAAGCTGGCCGCGATCATCGCGGTCGCCGATCCCATCAAGGCCACGAGCCACGACGCGATCGCGGCATTGCACGGTCTGGGGCTGAAGGTCGCCATGATCACCGGCGACAACGCCCGCACCGCCGGCGCCATTGCGCGTCAGCTCGGCATCGACGAGGTCGTCGCCGAGGTGCCGCCGGAAGGGAAGGTCGAAGCGGTCCGGCGCCTCAAGCAAGCCTATGGCCGGCTCGCCTTCGTCGGCGATGGCATCAACGACGCGCCCGCGCTGGCGGAAGCGGATGTCGGGCTTGCGGTCGGCACCGGCACCGATGTCGCCATCGAGGCGGCCGACGTGGTGTTGATGTCGGGGAGCGTCAAAGGCGTCGCAGACGCGTTCGCGCTGTCGAAGGCGACCATCGGCAATATCCGGCAGAATCTGTTCTGGGCGTTCGCCTACAACGTCCTGCTGATCCCGATCGCTGCCGGCATGCTCTATCCCGCATTCGGAATCCTGCTCTCGCCAGTGCTGGCCGCGGGAGCCATGGCGCTCTCGAGCGTGTTCGTGCTCGGCAATGCGCTGCGGCTGCGGCGCTTCCGTCCGGGGCTTGCGCTGGGCGCGCATGGCGCTTCGAATCAGCAGCTCACAGGATCGACGGGTGCATCTGCGGCCCTGGAAAGGAGCGCGGCGTGAACATTGGCGAGGCGGCGCGCGCTTCTGGCGTCAGCGCCAAGATGATCCGCTACTATGAGCAAAGCGGCTTGATCCCAAAGGCGGGCCGGTCGGCAGCCGGTTACCGCGATTACTCCACGACCGATGTGCACATGTTGCGTTTCGTGCGGCGGTCGCGCGATCTCGGCTTCTCGATGGCGGAGATCGAGGAGCTGTTGCAGCTCTGGCGGGATCGCAGCCGGCAAAGCGCGGATGTGAAGCGCATCGCGCTGGCGCGCATCGCCGATCTGCGCCGGCGCATCGAGGAGATGGAAGAGATGGCGGCGACGCTGGAGCACCTCGCGTCCTGCTGCTCAGGAGACAAGCGTCCCGACTGCCCGATCCTCGCAGATCTCGAACAGGGCGAGGCGGGAAAGCCGCGCCGCTCGCGCGGCGCCATCGATAGCGCGCCATGATCGAGCAGCACCATACTTTCGCATCCAGGGAGACAATCGTGACGTTCAGCCGCAGGAAATTCATCGGCCTTGCCGGAGGGATCGGTGCTTCAGTCATCGGCATCACCAGCGTCTCGGCCGCCGGCACGCCGATCTCGGTGACTCGCTCGCCGAGCTGCGGCTGCTGCTCGGCCTGGATCGCCCATCTGCGCCAGGCAGGCTTTTCGGTGGAGGACAAGCTCCTGGACGATCTCGCGCCTCTCAAGACACGGCTTGGCGTGCCGGCCGATCTGCAATCGTGTCACACGGCGACGCTGTCAGGCTATGTGATCGAAGGCCATGTGCCGGCGAATGAAATCCTCCGCATCCTGGCCGAAAGACCGGCGGCGACGGGCCTTGCTGTCGCTGGAATGCCCACGGGATCTCCAGGCATGGAGATCGCCGGTCAAGCCGAGCGCTATGACGTGGTGCTGTTTGGTCCGCGCGGGCGACAGGTGTTCGCGCGCTACTGAAAGAGGTAGCGCTCGCAGCGATCTTTAACATCCATCAACGATGTCGGCGTGTCGCGAGCGGAAGCTGCCGGGCGCCTAACACAGTCCGACATCGATGAAGGAGCAGGATCATGTCAGAAGCGCAGGCCACCCCGGAGCAGAATGTCCTTTGGCCGAAGATCGAGCTGCGGGCGTATGAGATCTGGCTACACGAGGGTTGCCCGGAGGGTCACGACGTAGAGCACTGGCTGCGCGCCGAAACCGAGATCGCGGGCGAGGGCGCCGAGCCAGAAGCGACGGGTGAGGCCGCAGCAGCTGCCAAGAAGAAGAAATAATCGCGCGGCCGCGAGCGGCATCGACGAGCGCTGGCCTCACGCCGGGAGAGCACTCTTGGATTTTCTCGATCGGTCTATCCGGCGGACGCGCTTTGCCTACTTCTCGATGGAGATCGCGCTTCGCGCCGAGATGCATACCTATAGCGGCGGGCTGGGGGTGCTCGCCGGGGACTCGGCACGCTCGGCCGCCGATCTTGATCTGCCGATGGTATTCGTCACGCTCGTGAGCCGGCAGGGTTATGTGCGGCAAGCGATCGATGACCGTCATGGGCAGATCAGCAAGCCCGACCCATGGGCGCCACAGGATTTCGCGACAGCCTTACCGCAGATGATCGCGGTGTCGATCGAGGGGCGCGCCGTATGGGTGCGCCCTTGGCTCTATGGGCTGGAATGCCCGCTCGGGCATATCGTTCCGGTCGTGCTGCTCGACACCGATCTCGAGCAGAACGCCGTCGAGGATCGCCGGATCACAGATACGCTCTATGGCGGCGATCAGGCCTATCGGCTGAAGCAGGAGATCGTGCTCGGCATTGGCGGCCAGAGCGTGTTGCGCGCGCTCGGCTTCCGCATCGACAAGTATCATCTCAACGAAGGTCACGCCGCGCTATTGACGTTGCCCCTGTTGCGGGAGACCCAGCGACCAGACGCCGACGGTTCGTCGGATCCGGTCCGCGGCTACGACATCGCGGCGGTTCGCGAACGGTGTGTGTTCACGACGCATACGCCCGTGGAGGCGGGATTCGACAAATTCGACTATGATCTCGTCGACCGCGTCCTCGGCGACTACATCGAACGTGATGTCCTGACGCATCTGGCCGGCATCGATCATCTCAACATGACGCGGCTGGCGCTGAACCTCAGCGGCTATGTGAACGGCGTCGCCCGCCGGCATGCGGAGACGACGCGCAAACTCTTTCCAGGCTATCAGATCGCTTCGATCACGAATGGCGTCCATGTCCATCGATGGACGCATGGCGCCATCGCAACGCTCTTCGAGCAGCAGTTCTCGAATTGGGCGCATGAGCCCGAAGTCCTCGCCTTCGCCGACCAGGTAGACAACGGTGCGCTCTGGGCGGCGCACGAAAACGCCAAGCGCGATCTCTTGGCGGGCATCGCCCAGGCGACGGGTAAACAGCTGCGTGCCGATCTGCCGTTGATCGGCTATGCGCGGCGCATGACCGCCTACAAGCGCCCGGAGATGATCTTCTCCGACCTGGACCGGTTGCGCGAGATAGCGAAAGACCGTCCGTTTCAGATCGTGCTGGCCGGCCTCGCGCATCCAGGCGACGGCGGCGGGCAAGAGGCGATCCGCGCGCTTGGTGCGCATATCGAGACGCTGGACGGTGTGGTCCCGGCAGTGTTCGTGCCGGGCTACAATCTCGACATCGCGGCGGCGCTGGTCGCTGGTTGCGATGTCTGGCTGAATACGCCGCTGCCGCCGCTCGAGGCCTCCGGCACCAGCGGGATGAAGGCCGCGCTCAACGGCGTCCTCAATCTCAGCGTCCTTGATGGCTGGTGGATCGAGGGTTGCGTCGACGGCGTGACAGGCTGGTCGATCCCCAGCAATGGCGCCCACGCGAATGACGCGGTCGCTCTGTACGACAAGCTCAGGGACGTGGTGCTTCCGCTTTACGACGGTGATCGCGGCCATTGGATCTGGATGATGAAGCAGGCGATCAGCAAGATCGGCCCGTCCTTCAACTCTCATCGGATGATTCGGCGCTACGTCACCGAAGCCTACTTGCGTTGACGGGGAGACGGACGATGCGCGTGCGGGATGTGATGTCGACCCGGTTGGTCACGATCAGCCCCGAGCACAGCGTCTGGCACGCCGCGCAGATCATGCTCAGTGAACATGTGAGTGGCCTTCCGGTGCTGGATGACGCCCGGGCCCTGGTCGGCCTGATTACCGAAGGCGACCTGCTGCGGCGCTCCGAGCTTGGAACGCCCCTCGCAGACGGGGGCGTGGAAGCGCGCGCCCGCGCCTATGTCCGAAGCCGGAGCTGGAAGGTCGGCGCGCTCATGTCGTCGCCGCTCCTGACGATCGAGGAGGATGAGCCGCTGTCGCAGGTGGCGCAGCTGCTCGGCGCTCATCGGATCAAACGGCTGCCGGTGCTGCGCGGCGCACAACTGGTGGGCATCGTCAGCCGGGCAGACCTGCTCAAGGTCATTTCGGCCGGCGGTCCCGACGCCGAGGTCAAGGGTGATGCGGCCGTATTGCGGGCGTTGCGGGCACGGCTCGAGGAGGCTGGCACCGTGCTGGACCGGCAGCCGGAGCTCCATGTCACGGCCGGCCGGGTGCACGTAACCGGCGCCATGCGCTCCCAGGAGGAGATCGAAGTCGTGCGGATGGTGGTCGACAGCGTGGTGGGATCGGGATTTAAGGATGATTTGACAGTCGAGAAGGAGCCTGGATGAGGGTTGTTCTGTTCGAGGCGGAGGACTGGGAGAAGAAAGCCTGCGCTAGATTGATGCGTCAGCACGACGTCCGTTGCACGACAGTTCCGCTCAACATCACTACGGTCGGCGAGTTCAAGGACGCGGAGGTGATCAGTCCTTTCGTGGCCTCCCGCCTCGATGCGGGCATCATCCATCGACTGCCCGAGCTGAAGCTCATCGCAACCCGTTCGGCGGGATACGACCATATCGACCTGGCCGCCTGCCGGCAGCACGGCGTCGCCATTGCCAACGTGCCGGATTACGGGGATGCGACAGTCGCCGAACATGCCTTCGCTCTGCTGTTAGCGCTGGCGCGCAACATCGTTGAGAGCGTCGCGCTCACGCGACGCGGCGGCTTCTCAATGGCCGGCACGCGCGGCCTCGAATTGCGTGACAAGGTCATCGCGGTTGTCGGGACAGGGCGCATCGGGCGCCGCACGATCGAGATCGCGCGCGGCTTCGGCATGCGTGTCGTCGCATTCGATCAAATCCAGGACGCTGCCGCGGCGACACGGTGGGGATTCACCTATGGCCCCCTCGACGCAGTCCTGGCGCAGGCCGATGTGGTGACGCTGCATGTGCCGTCATCGTCCACGACGGCGGGGTTGATCGGCGCACGGCAGTTCGAGGCCATGAAGGAGGGGGCCATCCTCATCAACACGGCGCGCGGCAATGTGGTCGACACAGAGGCGCTGGTGCGGGCGCTGGCAAGCGGCAAGTTGCGCGCGGCCGGTCTCGACGTGCTGCCGCAGGAGCCGCTGATCCGCGAGGAGGCCGAGATCTTCCGCCAGGACATGACGGTCGACGCGGTTGATCTCAAGGCGCTTGTCGCCAACCACGTGCTGCTGCGCTTTCCGAACGTTCTGGTCACGCCGCACAACGCTTACAACACCGACGCGGCGCTGCGACGTATCATCGACACCACCCTTGCCAACGTCGAAGGCTTTGCGGCCGGTCGCCCGGTCAATCTCGTCGGGGTAGCCTGAGATGTGCCTGTCTGCACAGGTCAGTCTGGGCGCCGCCGCCATCCTCATCCCGGCCGGCGCGGTTGCCGGCGCGTCGGCATGGCGGCAGGATCGCCGCTATGTGATGATCGCTACACTGCCATTTCTTTTCGGCCTGCAGCAATTGGTGGAGGGAATTGTCTGGATCGAGGGCCGTGCTGGCAACCTGCATCACGTCGCCCAATATTCCCTGCTTTATATGTTCTTCACCTGGATTGCCTGGCCGATCTGGGTACCTCTGTCGGCCTACAGCCTGGAGAGCGGTGGGCGCCGGAACCTCATCCTTTTGTTCGTCATCGCGGGCTCAATGCTGGGCGGCCTGCAGTTCATCCCATACTTTGTCCACGACGGCTGGCTGACGACGACGTACCTGCGCTGGGCGGTCCGCTACCAGGACGTCAATCTGCTTGACGGGCTTGTCTCGCGGGTTGTGACCTATGCGATCTACGTCACCGTCATCATCGTGCCGTTCCTCCTGGTGCGCGACTGGGGAATCAAGATTTTCGGCCTGCTCGTCGCCGGCGTCCTCGTCGTCACCTATGTGTTCTTCTCCTACGCCTATATCTCGGTGTTCTGCTTTGGGGGCGCCGTCATTTCCGCCTATTTGCTGGCGATGATCTGGCATAGACGCCACATATCATCGCGCTGATCCGACGTGCCGGTCCGGCGTGACGACGCACATCGTAGCGGGGCGACAAGCCGGGTGCGTGCTCCCGCGCTCGTCGTTCAAGCTGCCATCGTTCTTTGACCGAACTGCTCGACGGGCGAGGCTCAGTCGTCGAAGGCGACGGACCGGGCGAGCTGCTCTTGGGATTGCAGGAAGGCCAGTCGCGATTGCCACGCATTTTGAACCACCTCATAGGCGTCGCCGCCCAGGGTCACACGCACGGGAGGTCGTTCGCTCGTTGCGATCTCGAAGATGGCCTGGGCGATCTTCTGCGGATCGAGCGTGTAGAGTTCATCGCCGGCGCTCTCG
>NZ_BNCG01000059.1 GCF_014656355.1 Camelimonas fluminis | reverse complement strand
GCCATGGGCATACGCCTCGGACCCAATCAAGGCCGTGGCCTGAGAACAGCGGTTACGCTGCGGACAGCTATGCAGCTACACCGCCGCGCGCGATGCGCTCATCCACGATGGCGTGTTGGGACGTGGCAGGGGGGTGGGGGATCGATCTTGCGTATCTCAGCCCAGGGCGAGCCGGTGCGAAACCGCCACAAAATGCCGTTGAGCACACGCCTGTCGTTAACGCGCGGAACACCACGCGGCTTGTTCGGCAAAAGCGGCGCTATAATCGCCCATCCATGGTCGGTCAGTTCGTAGCGACGACGGCTCATCAAGGCTCCCAACAACCAGGAGCCTTGAATCACCAACCCATCAAACCGCCAACAACTTTATGAGTGTACGCCGTAATGCGTCAGGAGCTCACAACTGGATAGAACGGCATGCCCCAGTTCTCATGAGGGTTGTCCATCATAAGGTCGACAAAAATTGGAACGAGGAAGGATAGGATGGCGGCGCCATCCCGAACCTGCTGACGATTGATGTCGCCGGCCCAGGTGGCGCCGCCATGCACTAGCTGGTTGCGCAGTACATACAAACGGTCAAAGACAAAGCTAAGAACACGCGCCGTGTCCATTCGCGCGAAGGCATTCGTGAACGAGCGCGCTCCAGCCTCAAATCTCTCGTTCCAGTCGGCGTACCCTTCAATACCGTTATGATGCTGCCAGAATGGATGAAAGGTATACTGGTTTGCCATGAGGATTCTCACAGGTCCCGAGAACCTGTCCCAAATCGCCTTGTATATACGCTTCTCCCGATCCAGCGCGCTGAGCGAATTGAAGAACTCCAGGAAATTCGATCGCTCTCCCCATGGACCCGACTGAAGCTTGCGTTCGTCGGCATAGGCTGCGTTGAACGCAATCCATAGAAAAATAAACCGGCCGTCCTCATTCTGATCGCTCGACTCCGCACAGCCAATCCAACTGATGGACCGGTGGACCCGGAGTGACAATGGCTCTGGAAACGTACCGCGGATACGTCGCTGCTTGTCTTTCAGTTTTTGGAATTCCCCGGTATGTGACAATTTCTCCCCCCTTTGCATCGAGACATGCGATTCGCGCTCTGCCAGGCGCGAACGACGCAAACGTAACCGGCCCGGCCTTGCAACAGACCTTCGCCAGGCGCTCCAGTCCACCCCGGAATTCCGGGGCGATCCGGTGCTAGTCATTGTCGTTGGCGACGATATCCGCCAGTAGCTCATTCAGGACGGCAGCAGCGCCTATTGCGCTTCGCTTTGCCAAACCGTGTATCTCTTCCATGATGTCGGTGAACTCGAAATTAATTTCCCCATTGGTATCGACGTATGCCAAGTCCAGATCCCCGAACCGTTCCATGAGGGTGCCACTCTTGTCATATGTCGAGATAAAATAATCTCTGCTACCGGAGCCAGTTGGTGTTAACTGGATCGTCAGTGAGTTGTTGCCCACGTGATAGCCTGAAGGTCCATCCAAATTTGTCGTCACGTGCTGTCTGAACTAATTGGCGGACCAGGTTCCTGTACTTGTCAACGAGCAACATGTTTCCCCTCTCTGGTAGCGGATACGGATGAACGTCACCAGCCACTTTGATTTGAACCTGCACATGCGCTCGCAAGTTGATGGTTCGGTCACTGGACTACGGAAAGCCCGGGAAATCCGTACGCCGGAATGGATGAACTGCTTCCCTCAAACTGGCAGGTTCAAGGACCTCCACCTGGTCTCCCCACTGATAGAGAAACCACGCCATCTCCAGTGATCCAGCTGCTTCAAACGAGACCAGAAGCGATCCGTCCGCCTGCACCTCAAGCCTCTGGCTAGGATGAAAGAAAAAGGTTCCTGCGTGGGGTGCGGCTGTGGACGAGAACTTCCAAACCACCTTCTGAAAATCTTCCTGCCGGAAAAAGGAGCCAAACGCCCGCTTGGCATAGTCATGCAAATTAAAGTCTGATGGTGGCGTTCCTGCCTCGTCAAGGAGCCTCACGTCAGTCATCCGGTCTATCCGCCATCTGGTTGGCTGGCCGTCCCCTGAGGTATGCGCGAGACGCGCTATGAGATAGCTGCGTGCACCAAGGATCACGCCATATGGCACGACAATGCGGGAGGTCGTGGGCCCTGAACCGGTTGCATAGCAAAACCTCAGCTTCTGCATCCCCAGCAACGCGCCTGATATTGTTGCCATCAGGTTTGCCGGGGCGGGCACGCGGGGGCCGGGGCGGATAGCCAGATGATGGGTCTGGAGGATTGCCTCAAAATCCGTATCCGTTCGGCTGCGGACGCGGGAATCTATGGATATCTTGATCGTCTGAAGGACCTTGGCGAGCCTTTCAGCTGCGGAATGGTCGATCGCATGCAGGGCCGCCACCCCCAAATCGATTGAAGCTAGATCTTCGGCAGTGATCCCGGCCAGCCTGCCAATCCTGGCGGGACTGAGGTTCACCCATTTGCCTTCGTCTGTTGAGCCTTCTTCATATGCGTCTGGAAACTGGACGCGAAGCTCCGCAAGAATCCGCTGTGTCCGGCGCCGTGCCGCCTTGGCATTTCCCTGACCCCACCGGCGATCAATCTCTTTCAATAGCAGGCCGCTGTGTGAGGCAGAGAGTTCCATTGCCAGTTGCAGCAGTTCACCAGCTTTCGCGTAGCTCATCGTCCATCCGCCAGCTCTTCACGAGCACCACAATGATCGCATGGGGCGACAGAATTTGTCGCCCGAGCGTGGCATCAGTTGGCCACCAAAAATTGCGTCTTGCAAGATGGCCCTGCGGAGTGATCGATGTCGTCAAAGGTAACGGGCCGGAAGAATGCGCAAGGCTGCAGTTGCAAGGCTCTGGTGAGGAATATCGCAGGCATCAGCGCTGGAGTTTCCAGCACGGTTTTTGTGGTCCACACCGGAATTGCTGATGCGGCCAGATTTGCGACGCCCCCGGATTTCGCTCTGCTGGTGCTGGCGGGGTTCCTGACGTTCGCATGCACGTCGTTGCTGGCAATAGCGGGATACAGGCTGGGCGCGGCCGTACTCGGCTGCATTCGGCCAGACTGTCTGTCTGTAAGGGGAGGGGGGCTTGAGCTTTCCAACGGAAGGCTCGTCTGGGCAATTGTTTTCCGAATACTGGGGATGGCGCTAGGTGTTCTCCTGGGGCTGGCGGCCGGCATTACAACCTATGACCCCCTGGCGCTGGGAAATGCTGACGGTAGCGGCCGGGCGCACATTGAAAACCAGCTTGCTGCCGCCGGGCATATCTTGCCAATTTGTCCGCGATGCCAAAGGAAGATTGGCGCTTGATGTGGCGATGCAGCGAACTGGCCGTCTGGTTCTCCTGTCATTTCAGGGACCTTGGCATTCGTGTCCCTGAATTGCCTTCGGACGCGGGCCCTGTGCACGCCGGCAATGGGCACAATAATCTGGTAATTCTTGATGAACTGCTGGCGGCCGCTTCAGAGAAAGCAGGAGATGCGTGACTGACGAGTGGAGGAAGTTAAAATTCGACGCGAAGGTGGATGCATGAGGCCGGCACGTGTGAATAGGATCAAGGGCGTGTTCAGGCAGGTCGCTTTCCGGGGAGCCCGTGGACGTCGGGCAAGGAAATAGACGGTGCGGGATTGCGACGATACGTGGGCGGTTGGCGCCCCAAAATGGGCAGTGCGCCCACTATCGGTGATGGACTGATCCCTAGCGCTGGTGCGCGCCACATTCGGACTGAAACAAGCATGCATTACCCGTTCCTCGTCGTCGATCCACGTTCCGGTTTGCAGTATCGGCTGACAGATACCGGCTTGGCCGAGCTATCTCTGGCTCCGATCACGCCGGAGTGGTCTCCGGGGCGCGCCATATCCGAGGCGCCCGATCCGGTCTGGGCGGATAGCCTCGCCAACGCACCGGTCGAGACGATTTCGGCTGTGGCGGCTGCGCTAGAAGATCTCGTGCTGGCTACACCTGACTTGCGGGCGCCTACGGTCGATCAACTGCCTGACAGCCGAGCAAAGCGGCATCTCTCGGCACTGATCGATCTGTGGCGGACATTGGGGAACGATCTACCCGAAGGTCTTGCCACGGTGCGCCATGTGCTGAACCTCCCCAATGGATGCTTTCTCGACCCGGTTCCGGTGGTAGAAGGCTCGCTCGATCCGCTAGCGTCTGCCGCGATGAAGGCGCTTTATGCCCGCCTGAAGGAGGAGTTTGGTTCGGTTCCAGCCTCCCGTCGACTCGGAGCAGCCGAAGCCGGCAGTCGGCTGCACGCTCTACAGGGCGGGGTAGTCGCACCGCAGCTAGAAGCCGCGCCCCTCGACAGTAGTCTTGCTTTTTTCGGCCTGCGCGATCCGGCGGCCGCGGCCGATTTCGCTGCCGCCCGCGCCCGTGCGCTGATCGATGAGGGTATTCCAGCGCGCGAGATTTCCGTGCTTGCCGCAGGCGATACACGCCAGATCGCTCGCGCTTTTTCGGCCCAAGGCGTGCCGCTGTCGGGTTTGCCAGCAGCCTTGCCCCAACGTGACATTGTTGGCGAGACCGCGCTGCATCTGGCGCTGGCCAAACGCCCGCCGACACCGGCGATGGTGCTGGCGGCCCTTGCACTTTCGCCCTTGATGCCGTGGCCCGCCCAGACCGGGCGCGATCTGTCGGAGATGCTGATGCGCGGCGACTTCCGCGGCGCGATCTTGACCGCAACTCCTGCCCACAAGGAGCTTTGGGACGATATCCGTGCCTCAGCAGGCAGCATGGCGCAGTTACGTTTTCTCCTCGACCGTATTTGCGCGCAACTTGCGCAGGGCGAGCAGGTCAGGGCGCGTCTGCCGATCTCGTCGGGCGAAGGCCCCCCAGATTGGGAGGCGATCTTACGGGGTATTCCGCTCATGCCGCCCACAAGCGCCGGGCAAGACCGGAATCTGGAGGGCGTCAGCCTGTGGTCCGCGCATGAAAGCCCTTGGCGGCCCTGTCGGCACTTGATCGTGACCGATTTCACCGACGGGCTTTACCCTACCCGGCCGCGCGCCAACCCACTGTTTCTTGACAGCGAGATTACTGCGCTCCGCGGGGCCACAGGCCTGACATTGTGCGGCCGGGCCGAGGGGCTGGCGCGGGGTCTTTCGTTCTTTGACCAGCAGATGCAGGCGGTGACTGACAGCATCACGTTCCTCGTTCCGTGGCGCGATCTGTCGGGCGCGCGTTTGCAGCCTTCTGCGGGGCTTTCGCTGGTGGCGCGGGCCATCACCGGTGTCGAGGATGCCAGCGATCTGATCACTGATCTGTCACGTCTTTCACCCGGCGACTGGCCGGTTGCGCATCATCATCTGCCGCCTTTGGCTGAGGCCCCCGAACTGCCTGTTTCGCTTGATTTTGTGGGCCGAGATCTCCTGTCATTACGTTTGCGCGATGATGGCACGCCGAAACCACAATCCCCCTCGCGATTGGAAACGCTTCTCGTCAGTCCGCTCGCGTGGCTTTTGGGTGAGGTGGGGGCCGAGGACATGTCCTGGTCGGCCGAGGAACTGGACGTCATGGCCAAAGGCAGTATCGCGCATGACGTTTTCGAACATGTCTTCCTAAAGGGGCAGTCTATCCCGGACCCTGACACATTGGCCGTGGTGGTGCCCGAGGCCTATGAACGCGCTCTGATCCGCCATGCCGGTTACATGCGCAGCCCGTCATGGGAGATGGAGCGCAGGGGGCTTGAGCGCGAGATCATGGCCGCCGCCCTTCGTTGGCGTGACCATCTGCTGGCGCTCAAGGCAAAGATTGTCGGTAACGAGATCTGGCTGGCCGGTGAGGCGTACGGCATCAACCTGCATGGCAAGGCGGATGCGATCCTTGAATTACCGGATGGCGCGCTGCTGATCGTTGACCACAAAAAAAGCGGCACTTCGGGGCGGCGCAGGCGGATGGAGGCAGGTTGGGACCTGCAGGCCGGCCTGTATCGGGACATGATCGCACGACCGCACAGGCGCGAGGGCGATGGAATGGATCCATTGATCGGCCGCAAGGTCGCCGTTGCCTATCATCTGATGAATGATGGCGGTCTTTTGACATCCGGCCTGCCGCTGACTGACGGCTCGCTTGGCCGCGACATGGGCGATGCAGTGAATGGAGGTGCTGTGGAAAAACTGGCCGAGCGGCTGGCGGAACTCGGCGCAGGCCGTGTGGTGCTAAACACATCCGAGGATGAAGCCTTCTTCAAGAAGGAGGCCGGCTTCACCCCCTATGCGCTGGCTGACGGCTCGGCCCTCGTCACCGCCTTCATCCGTCCGATCGAGGAGGAATGACCATGGATCACGGACTGGTCATCGTCCCCGCCGGCGCGGGCGCTGGCAAAACCCACCGCATCAAGACGCAGCTTTCCGACTGGGTGAAACGCGGCGTGGTGCGGCCTGAACGCATCCTTGCCGTCACCTTCACCGAGACGGCAGCGGGCGAGTTGCGCGAACGGATCCGCGCCGGACTTTTGGCTGATGGACTGGTTTCCGAGGCGATGGCGGTCGAACGTGCTTATGTCTCCACGATCCACGGGCTTGGCCTCAGGCTCCTGACTGAGCACGCGCTGGCGGCGGGCGCTTCACCGCAACCGCGCCATCTGGGCGATGCCGAGCGTGACCTTTTGATCCGTCAGGCCCTGGCACACGCCAAATCGCTCGACCCGATCAAAGCCGAGCCAGAGCGCTTCGGCTATGAGGCGAACTGGCAAAAAGGCGCGACGGTCGAGGACAATTTGCGCGGTCGGGTTCTTTCGATGATCGACCTTCTTCGTGGTCTTGGCGACAAAGGGCGAGATCCCGGTCTGATCGCGCCAGCGCTCTCGCGGCTTGATGAGGTTTACGGCGAAGTGCTGAGGGATCCTGCTTCCGCCGCCGCCGCGCTGACAGCTGCAGTTCTGGCGATGGTCGCAGCCTTTCCCGATGGCGGCATGGCCAATGTGACGGCCAAGGGGCCGCGTGAGATACTTGAAAAGAACCTGGCCCTGCTCCGCCGCGTGTCGCGTGATCCAGAGCTGCTCGGGCGGGACTGGAGAGCCTGGCAAGGCCTGCGCGGATTGCTTACGTCGAATAGCCGCTCGAAAACACCAGAGGGCTATGACGAACTGGCGACCGCCATCATCGCGGCAGCTGATGTCTTGCCGGCCCATCCCGGGCCGCTAGCAGATGCGAAGCTGCACCTGTCGTGTTTGATAGCATGTGCACAAGAGGTGATGGGGGCCTACGAGACCCGCAAGAAGGCCCTTGGCCTGATCGATTTCGCCGACATGATCGTCGGGGCCGAGAGGCTCTTGCGTACGGATACTGTGGTACGGCAGGCCGTGCTGGATGAGATCGATTGCGTCATCATCGATGAATTCCAGGACACCAATCCCGTGCAATTCGCGCTTTTGTGGCAACTCGGGGCGCATGCGCCCCGTACGCTGTTGGTGGGCGACGTGAAACAGTCGATCATGGGCTTTCAGGGTGCTGACGCGCGGCTTTCGCAGGCCTTGGCGGCAGCGAACCCGGACGCAACGCAGCCACTGGATCGGAACTGGCGCTCGACGCCGGCGGTGATGGACTTCGTCAATGCGATGGGCGCGAGCCTATTTGGCGCGAGTTACAATCCTCTAGCTCCGACCCGCGATCCGGTCGCTGGCCCGGCCATTGAAGTGCTGAATGCCGTCAAATCGCGTGGTGTGCGTACAGCATCGCAGCCGCATGAGCATGTTGCAGAGCGTATCGCCCGCATCCTGATGGACGGCGACACCACCACCGACCGCTACACGCAGGTGACGCGCCCGGTACGACCCTCGGACATCGCACTCCTCGTATGTCGCCACACCACCGCCGCACGCTATGCCGAGGAGCTGCGCGCGCGCGGCGTTCCCGTGCGCATCAGTGAAAATGGCTGGGCGAAAAGTCCCGTCGTCACGGCCGCCCGCGCCGCACTGGCCTTCGCCGCGAACCCTGCCGACATCCATTCGGGGCTTTTGCTGCGCACGCTTGGTCCTGATCCACTGCCTCTGCAAGTGGCGCTTTCCTCACAGATCGGCGGGCGGTTAGCGGATGACCCGGTGCTGATGCGGCTTGCAGCCCTGTCGGACCGGCTTGCAAGCCTGCCGGTTGGAGCCGGCCTCGATCTGGTGCTTGATGCCGCCGACCTGCGGTTTTGGGCCGATAGCCAGCCCGATGCGGCCCAGTCCCGCGCTGATCTTTTGCGGCTTGAGGCCGAGGCGGGCGAATTCGAGGCTGCACATCGTGACCTTAGAGCCGCTTCGGGCTTCCATGGCGAAACGGCGAAAGTGTTCCTCGGCTGGATCGATGCCCGTGCGGACGAGCGTGACTTCGACCGCCGTCCTGACCCGGCAGCCAACAATGCAGAAGCGGTCGAGATCGTGACCTGGCATGCCTCAAAGGGGCGCGAATGGCCGATCACCGTAGTGGCCGAATTCGACAATGCCATTGAGGAGCGGCCTGGCTCTACTGCGACGCGTTTCGATGCCCTTGGCCGGATCGACGATATGGCTCTTGTGCTTGGCTCTGCCGCGCTGATTCATACGCCCGGCTTTGTGGCGCCCGAGGCCGAGCGACGCTTCATCGAAGACCGTCGCCCGGATTTTGAGGCCAATGCGAAGAATCTCCTTTATGTCGCGCTGACCCGTGCCCGTGACCGGCTGGTGCTGGAATGGCCGGGCTTTCTCAAAGATCGCGAGGAGGGCGCGCCCGAGGCAAAAAACCTGTTCCACATTCTTGAGGACAGTTGCACCCCCCAGATCGCGGCCGGCTGCCTGCGGATCGGTGGCGTGGACTGCCCTGCGGTCATCACGCAACTACCCGAACAGGCGAGTTTTACCGAATATGCGAACGGGGCCACCATTGTGGCTTCCCGCTTCGGTCCGGCGACGGCTTTGCCCGCAGCGCCCCTGACGCCTTGGCGGCTGCAACCGTCACAAAACCGCAGCGCGGGTGCTGCGCCGGAAACCCGCAGGATAGACATTGGTGCGCCATGGCCCAAGACGCTTAACGACGCCACACGCGGCACGGCGCTGCATCTGGCCTTGCGTACCTGCCTGACCCGGCCTGAACTCATCCCGGCACTGGCCGCTGCCACCGGGCTCGAGGAAACCATGATCACGCTGGTTTCCGAGCGCGCCGAGACGTTGAGAAACTGGCTGGCGGCCGAGGGCTATACTGACCTGCAGGCCGAAATCCCGGTCCTGGGGTTCTCGCCGGAGGGGGCCGAAATCCCCGGCACCATCGATCTTCTGGCCGTTGGATCAGGGGGGTGCATACTTATCGACCATAAATCCGGCGGCGGGGGCGAGGGTTTCGGTTCCTACTGGCCACAGCTGTCAAGCTATGTGGCACTGGTGGCCAAGCTGTTCCCGCACCACCCGCTGAAAGGGGTGGCGGTGTTCTGGGTCGACCACGGGCGACTGGAATTGGCCGGGCCACAGTCCGCCGGCGGATCGCCGGACCTCTGCGACGGGGTAGCCCCGCTCAGTGATCTGCGCGACTGAATTGCGCTTGAAATCAGTAGTGAAATTGCCGGCCACCATCATAGCCTCCTTGTCTCAGAATTAGGGAAGAAGGCGTCCATAAATCTAGGGGCTATTCACAGTAAGCTTAGAGCGGTTTTCGAACGTCTAGAATCATAAGAGGTTCCCCCTTCGCGAGATTTCTG
>NZ_BNCG01000058.1 GCF_014656355.1 Camelimonas fluminis | reverse complement strand
CGTGGAACGCGCGCCCATCATCCGGTGGAATCAGTGCCCACCATCCCGTGGAACACGCACGGCAAGATCACGGCGACCTTCGCGGCACCTCTTTTCCCGAAATTCGTCCTGCTTCTATCCGTCGACACAATGATCGGGCTCGTCGCCGTCATCATCGTATGCGCACTTGCGAGCGTGGTCGCCATCCGCATGGCGCTCAAGGTCGATCCCGCCGAGGCTATCGGAGGTTGAGATGGGCAGCGGCGGAATCCTCATCGAAAAAATCAGGAAGCGGTATGGCAGCGGCGACACTGCTGTCGACGCCCTAAAAGATGTAAACATGAAAGTCGCATCCGGCGAGGTGGTCGGCCTGATCGGCCCCTCGGGATCGGGCAAGAGTACGTTGCTCAAAGCCTTGGGAGCAGTCATCGACCCGAGCGGCGGGCGCATGACTCTCGGCGACGAGGTAATCTATGACGACGACTGGAAAATTGCCGATCTTCGCGCGTTGCGGCGCGACAAGATCGGCTTTGTCTTTCAGGCGCCTTATCTCATCCCGTTTCTGGACGTCACCGACAATGTTGCTTTGCTGCCGATGCTGGCCGGTGTTCCTAATAGCGAATCGCGCAAGCGCGGTCGTGAACTTCTGAAGGCTCTCGACGTCGAGCACCGCGCTGCTGCCATGCCATCGCAGCTATCCGGCGGTGAACAACAGCGGGTCGCGATTGCGCGCGGACTGGTCAACCGGCCGCCGGTGATTCTTGCCGACGAGCCGACTGCGCCGCTTGATAGCGTGCGTGCGCTGACCGTGATCCGCATCCTCAACGATATGGCAATCAAATTTGGTACAGCCATTATCGTCGTCACTCACGACGAAAAGATCATCCCCACGTTCAAACGCATCTATCACATCAGAGACGGCGTGACGCACGAAGAAGCAGGCGAAGGGCGCGGCTTTGACTAACAGCAGAAACGAACATGATCGCCGTCATCCACCCCTTGCGGTAACTGGAACGGCCTGTGTTCGCCGAAAGGGGCGTGCGCCCTTTCAAAATGAATAAGGAGGAGCGGTCATGGGGTCTACCTGGACATCAGCTCCAGTAATTAAAGCACTTGGTGGAATCGCAATCCTGTTCGGAGTAGCCACACTCTTTTCCGGAGGAAGTGCTCTTTTTGAGCTGCATGGAACAGAAAATCATACGACGCAAATTGTCCCCTTCGTACTGTATTTCAATTTTGTTGCTGGTTTTGCGTATGTTGCCACCGGTGCTGGATTGATCATGAGGCATGGGTGGGCGTCTGTTTCTGCGGTGGCAATTGCAGTAGCGACCATCATAGTCTTTCTTGCTTTAGGTGGCTGGATATTGGCAGGCAATGCTTACGAGACGCGAACGGTCGTTGCCATGAGTCTGCGAACGGCGTTCTGGCTGGGTTTGGCAATAATTTCGGTAGCTAGTTATAGTCAAAACTCAACGCCGCTTAATTCAACAAACGACTCGTGATCTTTGGAGCTGTGGCGCAATTCAAATATACGCAGATACGATCTATGCCGCAGAGTAACTCGGCACGATGTCTCACTGACATTCAGCGCCAATGGTTGATCAGCAGGAGATGCCAACCTGCTAGGTTCGCGGCTTCGTCTCGTTTCACTAATTCAGACGCAAGCGGTCGCCGAATGTTTGAACTTTGGCCACGCGGCGAAAGCGCTCCGTGTCAGCCAGTCCAGCGTCAGCGCCCGCGTGAAGATATCCATGTTCTATGCTGAAATCTCCAATTCCAACGGCTGCTTCTCTGGTTCGGCGACGATAACAGAGCGCCGCTCTACCCATCGATAGATCGTCGGCAACAACAGCAATGTCAGGACTGTGGACGACAGCACGCCGCCGATAACGACGGTAGCAAGCGGGCGTTGCACCTCCGCGCCCGCACCGTGCGCGACCGCCATTGGTATGAAACCTACGCCCGCGACCAAGGCGGTCGACAACACCGGGCGAAGGCGATCCGTGGCGCCTTGTCGAACAGCCTCGATAACGGGCAGGCTTCGCCGCAACTCATTGATATGATCGATTAGGACGAGGCCATTCAGCATCGCGATGCCGGAGACAGCGATGAAGCCGATCGCGGCGGTGATCGAGAATGGCATATCCTGGAGCCATAGGGCCAATACGCCGCCGGTAATCGCAAACGGAATGCCGGTATAGACGATCGCAGCATGACGCACGCTCCCCAAGGCCGAGTACACGAGCAAGAAGATCATCAGCAGTGCGGCCGGCACGACGATTAACAGACGGGCGCGTGCTGCTTCCAACTGGCGGAATTGGCCGCCGAACTCGATGCGATAGGAGTCGGGTAGCGAGAGCTTGCTATCGAGGCGTGTGCGGGCGGCGGTCACGTAACCTTCGATGTCGCTGGTATTGAGGTTGACCATCAACGCTGCGCGACGCTTGGCATTGTCGTGCAGGATAGGCTCGACCGTTCTCACTTCGCGAAGCCTTGCTACGCGGTCGAGCGGCACGAGGCCCATCGCACCGACACGTAAAGGAAGAGCGAGGATCGATTTTATGTCGGCGCGCTGGGCTTCGGGCAAGCGAATGACAACGGCATAGCGACGTTCGCCGTCCGCGATGAAGCCGACCTCGTCGCCGCCAATCGCCGCGGCGATGGCGCGGTTGACCTCAGCTGTCCCCAGCCCCAATCGCACCATGGCGTCGCGATCGATCTCGACCACCATACTGTGGGTGCGGCTGGCGACCTCAAATGCGACATTGGCGGTGCCGGGCAGACCCTGCAATTCTTCCCGCGCCTGCGCGGCCAGCCGCTCGAGCACGTCATAGTCGTCGCCGAAGATCTTGACCGACAGATCCGCGCGCGTCCCCTCCAGCATCTCGTTGAAGCGCATTTCGATCGGCTGTGCGAAAAGGAACGACTGCTCTGGCGCCAGCGCGGTCGCAGCCTTCTCGATCGCCGCGACCAGTTCGCTCTTGTCACGCGGCATATCGGGACCTTGCGGCCATTGGTCCAGCGGTTTGTAGAAGATGTAGAGGTCGTTTTCGTTCGGCGGCATCGGGTCGGTTGCGACCGCGCTGGTTCCGATACGGGAGAAGGTCCGGGTCACTTGCGGGAAACGACGCAGAATTTCCCGCTCGGTTTGTTGTTCGATCGCAAGGCTGCGGGCGAGCGACATACCAACGGGTTTGTATACCATCGCGGTGATCGAACCCTCATCCAGGCGCGGCGTGAACTGCGAGCCAAGCGTCAGGAATGTTGCCAATGCCGCGCCGACCAGGGCTGTCGCAGATACGAACAAGACAGCGGGATGACGGAGGGCGAAGTTCAGGACAGGACGGTAACCCCGGATCACGATGGCGGCGTATCCGCCCTCATGAGCGATCGGGCTGTTGGTGATCGCCTCCGACAGAGAGGGCACCGTGTCCCCGGCATCCGGCTTGCGCACCTTCCCGCCCCGTAGAAATCGGGCACACAGCGCTGGCACAAGTGTAAACGTTATGATCAGAGCCGCCGCCAGCGCCAACATCACGGCTTGCGCCATGGGGTGAAATAGCTTCCCCTCGACGCCGCCCAGGCTGAGCACGGGCACGTAAACCAGTGCGATAATGGTAATCCCGAAGAACACGGGCCGCGCCACACCGCTCGCGGCTTTTACGATCACGCGGCGGCGTTCGTCGACTGTCAGCTCGCGCCCTTTGCCCCGCTGCGCTTCGCCTAACAACCGCAATGTGTTTTCCACAACAACGATCGCGCCGTCGACGATCAGGCCGAAGTCAAGTGCGCCGAGACTCATCAGATTGCCGGAGATGCCGAGTGCATGCATGCCCGTGATCATCATCAGGAACGCCAACGGGATGACGGAGGTGACGATTAGCGCCGCGCGCCAGTTGCCGACGACGATCAGCAGCACGACGGCGACCAGCAATGCGCCCTCACCAAGGTTGCGCTCGACCGTCGCGATGGTGCGGTCCACCAGTTCGGAGCGATCGTATTGAACCTGAAGGGTCATGCCCTTGGGGAGCGCCGCGCGCAGATTCGGCAGTTGCGCGTCGACGCGCCGGGCGACCTCCCGGCTGTTCTGCCCGACCAGCATCATCACCGTGCCGAGCACAGTTTCCTTACCATTCGCGGTCGCGGCGCCGTCGCGTGGCGCATGGCCTATGGTCACGGTGGCGAGATCGCCGACCGTCAGCGGTCGTAAGCCGCCGGCAAATTTTACGGGCAATGCGCGGATCATCTCAGCGGTCATGACGCGCGCTTCGGTTCGGACGGTGAATCGCTGGTCGTTCCTGGTAATGGTCCCACCGCCGGCATTGGAGACATTGGCGCCGACAGCCTGACCAAGCTCGCTCGGTGTGATGCCCGCAGCCGTCAGCTTTTTCAGGTCCGGCTCAATGACGAACTGACGTTCGAGCCCGCCGTTGGAGTTGACGTCGGCCACACCCTGGATTGCACGCAGCATCGGCCGTACGATGTATTCCTGAGCCTCGAACAGCTCCATCAATTGCTGCTGCTCGTCCATGCCGGACGGCGGCTGCGCCCATTCGAGCGTGTAGTACCAGATCTCGCCAAGTCCGGTGGTGATCGGTGCGAGGCGCGGCGACGATCCGGCCGGCAGCGTGTCGCGCGCCGCCGTGAGTCTCTCGTTGACGAACTGACGCGCGCGAAGCTGGTCCGTGCCATCCTCATAGATCAGCGTGACCTGCGACAAACCCGTTTTGGTGAGCGATCGCATCTCGCGCAGGCCCGGCTGACCGCCCATGCTGCGCTCGATCGGCAGTGTCACGAGACGCTCGATCTCTTCCGGCGCCAAGGCCGGGACGGTCGTATTGATCTGGACCTGCACGCCGGTTATGTCGGGGATGGCATCGATTTGCAGATTTAGGAAAGACCAGACCCCAAGAGCGCCCATCAGCAGAGCGATCATCATCACCGTGAGCGGTCGGCCGGTCGTCCATTCCAGAAGCCTGCGCGTCATTGGGACACGCCCTGGAAACTGCGGCCGCCATTGAGCGCGCGAAGCTGGAGCATCGCCTCCATGGCCTCGCGTCGCGTGTCGAGCAGGGCCGACAACGCGTCCAGATATTGGCGCTGCATCTCGACATAGGTTGCGACCGGGATCGCCCCCTGCCGATAGCTGTTGTCGGCGGTGGCGGCTGCACTCGCAAACTTCTCCGTCGCCGTCGCGGGCCACGTCGCAAGCACCCGACGTTTTGTTTCATAATAGGCAGCCTGCTCATAGACCTGCCTTGTAACGCGTCGATTGGCGGCGATCATGGCCGCCTCACCCTGGGACTGACGGCTCAATTCTTGCGCGACGCCGGCAGCTTGGCTGTTCCAAATCGGCAACGTCGTTGTCAGCCGTACCCCGAAATTGGTCTCGCGACTGTCTGACCTCGCGTGATTGACGTAAGGACCCACCGAAACATTCGGTATACGGGCCGTTTGAGCGAGATCGACGCGCAAACCTTGCTGCTGCAATTGCGCACGCAGCGCCCGGATCTCGAAATTATTGGCGCCGGCTTGCTGTGCCATGCGTTCGGCGGACGGAAGGCCGGGCAGCGTAACAACGGGTGGAGCAATGCGGATTCGCGTTTTGAGGGAGACACCGCGAAGCTGGTTCAGCTCATAACTGATGGTGCTGGCCTCTGAATCCGCAAGAGCGGCGTTGCGCTCGGCTGTGATGGCGCTCGCATCAAGAATGGCCGCGTCCAGCGCAGACGCCACACCTGCCGGATCGCGTTGCTCGACAATCCGTGCAAGCGCGCGCATCCGCACAGCGACATCGCGCGCGGCAACGGCCTTCTGCTCGGCCGCAAACAAGGCATATCCCAAGGACCGCGCCCGGCTTGTCAACGCTGCGTCGAACTGCGCAAGACCGATCCGCGCCAGCGCGATCTGACGATCGGCGATGGCGCGACGGAGCGCGCCGCGCCCGGCAAGGTCGAGCGGCTGCATGATCGACACACCATATGTCGGCCCGGCTCCCCTCGGTGCGCCGGTCAGGCCGTCGGCCATCCGGCGCTCGCCGAACTCAAACGCAACCTCCGGATCCGGCAGGCGGTCCGATGCATCGCGCTCAGCCCCCGCAAGCCCGATCTGCTGGGCATAAAAGCGCCGCTCGGGGTTGTTCGCGATAATAATATTGGCGAGCGCATCGATCGACAGCACGTTCGCCTGCTGGGCATATCCTGGAGCTGCCCATGTGCCCGCCAGCAACGCGGCTCCCGTCATGCAAACGATTCTCAGAAGCATTTTTGACATTGGCTCGGGTCTCGATACGGCCTTCTAGGCGTCTGAGTGCCACGCTAATCTGAACGCAAGCTGTCAGCGTAAATACAGGTTTATCCGGTATGCGACGGCGACAATCAGGAGATCGAGCCATTCGTATTCTTCTTGTCGAGGACAATCTTGATATCGGCGCCCGCCTCAAGGAGGGGTTGGCGAGCTCTGGCTTCGTCGTCGAACATGTAGAGGATGGCGAACACTTGTCAACGGCGGTGTAAAAGTCGACCATCGGGCGGCGCAAAAGTAGGCCACTTGGCGGGGCATTCGGGGAACGTCGGGAGGGCGTAGCCCGACCAGAGTTTCCCGAATGCGGCGTCGGCGTTCTTATGGGGTGGTGTCGGCGGTTTTTCGGGCCCTGCTCTGGGCGAGGCGATAGCTGTCGCCATTCATCTCGAGGATGCTGACGTGGTGGGTCAGGCGGTCAAGGAGCGCGCCTGTGAGGCGCTCGGACCCGAAGGTTTCGGTCCATTCGTCGAAGGGCAGATTGCTGGTGATCAGCGTCGATCCGCGTTCGTAACGCTGGGAGACCAGTTCGAACAGCAGCTCCGCTCCGGTCTTTGACAGCGGCACGAAGCCCAGTTCGTCGATGATGAGCAGCTTGTAGCCGGCCATCTGCTTCTGGAAACGCAGTAGGCGGCGTTCGTCGCGCGCCTCCATCATCTCGCTGACGAGCGCGGCGGCCGTGGTGAAGCCCACGGACAATCCCTTCTGGCAGGCTGCCAGCCCGAGCCCGATCGCAACATGGGTCTTGCCCGTGCCGCTGGGCCCGAGCGCGATGACGTTCTCGCGCCTTTCGATCCATTCGCAGCGCGCCAGTTCCAGCACCAGCATCTTGTTGAGCTTCGGGATGGCGGCGAAGTCGAAGCTGTCGAGGCTTTTGGCGGCCGGGAACTTCGCAGCCTTGATGCGCCGCTCGACCATCCTGCGTTCCCGGTCGATCAGCTCCAACTCGACCAGCCGGGCAAGGTAGCGAACATGATCCACGCCCTCGACCGCACATTGCCGCGCAAGCTTCTGGTGCTCGCGCAGGAAGGTCGGCAGCTTCAGCGCCTTGAGGTGATGAGCGAGCAGGAGTTCGGGGGCATCGCTGCTCATGCCGGCTCCTCCTCACGGTCCAGCAGCCGCATATAGGCCTTGGCCGAAGTCTTCTCGACGGTGGCTCTGGGCAGATAGGGGTAGATGTCGAGGTCCAGCCTGGACGGCCTGCGCTCGGCCCGGCACAGGACGAGGTGCTTCACGGCATCGAAGCTGATGGCGCCCAGATGCAGCGCCTGCTTCACGGCTGCGTGCAGGTCGGCCAGATCGAAGCTTTCCATCAGGCGCAGCACCTGCACATAGGCGCGCCGGCCCTGTTTGCCCATCCGCACCTCCATAAGGCGGCGCAGTGTCGTGAACGCCTCCGGCAGTTCCCAGCCCTGCAAGGGGGCCGCCTGGTCGAGCGCGTTGATCTTCTGCTCGATCAGCGGCAGGTAATGCAGCGGATCGAAGACAACCTCTTCGCGCGCATAGCTGCGCGGATGACGGGCAATGATCTCCCCGCCGCAGCCGATCACCACCGCCTCGACATAGCCCCGGATCCAAACGTCCTGGTGGCCGAAGGCGACCGGGACGGAGTAGTCGTTGGTCCTGTAACGCACCAGCGCCTGCGAGGAGACCCGGCCGCTGGCCTGGTCGCAGGCCTCGAAGGGCGAGGCCGGCAGCGGGCGCATCGCCGCCAGATCGCGCAGCAAGCGTTCGCCGATCGTCTCGCTCTCGCCGCGCAGCCGCTCACCCTGGCGCTTGCGGCACTGCTCTTCGAGCCACAGGTTGAACGCGTCCCACGATGCAAAGCGCGGGATCGGCACCATGAAGTTGCGCCGGGCATAGCCGACCAGTCCTTCGACGCTGCCCTTGTCATTGCCCTTGCCGGGACTGCCATAGCGGTCCCGGATCAGGTAGTGGGACAGGAAGCCGCTGAACAGCGCCGCCCGCTTGCGCGTGCCGTCGGGCAGGATCTTCGCCACCAGGCAGCGGTCGTTGTCGTAGACGATCGACTGCGGCACAGCCCCGAAGAAGGCGAACGCATGGATATGACCGTCCACCCATGCTTCGGCCACCGCCGCAGGATAGGCGCGAACATAGCAGGCGTCGCTGTGCGGCAGATCGAGCACGAAGAAGTGCGCCTTCTGCTCCACGCCGCCGATCACAACCATAGCCTCGCCAAAATCGGCCTGTGCGTGCCCGGCCGGGTGCGCCAGCGGCACGAACATCTCCTGGCCGCGCCGCGCCCGGTCGCGCATGTAGTCCTTGATGATCGTGTAGCCGCCGGTAAACCCATGTTCGTCACGAAGGCGATCAAAAACGCGCTTGGCCGTATGACGCTGCTTGCGCGAGACCGCACGGTCCGCATCAAGCCACTGATCGATGATCGGGATGAACGCGTCCAGCTTCGGGCGTCGCACCGGGGCCTGCCGCCGATAGCCGGGCGGAACCGAATACGCCATCATCTTGCGAACCGTGTCGCGCGATATGCCAAAATGCCTTGCTGCCTCGCGTTGGCTCATGCCCCCGTCGCAAGCCACGCGAACCTTCAGATATAATTCCACGGTGTAGATCCCTCGTCCCTCCCTGCGCCACGCAGAAAAGGGAAAAAGTGCACGACTTTTACGCCGCCCGCAGCAGGACTATCCCGCCGCTACCGTGGTCGACTTTCTCACCGCCGTTCTCAAACAGGCTCTTTTATTTGCGCTGCATGAGCGGTTTGATGCGATTATTCTCGACCTCGGTCTGCCTGTACTGCCCGGCATCGAGGTCTTGCGACGTTTGCGGCGCGCCGGTTCTTCCACGCCTGTCCTGATCCTGACGGCGCGCAGTAGCTGGACCGAGAAAGTCGAGGGGCTCAACGCCGGGGCCGACGACTACGTGGCGAAACCGTTTCACGTCGACGAGATCGCGGCGCGCCTTCGCGCGCTGATGCGGCGCGTCGCGGGCCAGGCGGCATCGGAATTGCGCCACGGAGACATCGCGCTCGATCCGGTCGCCGGCACGGCCACGGTTGCTGGCCGGCCGATCGATCTGACCGCGCAGGAATTCCGGCTGCTTCACCTCTTCCTGCACCGTGTCGGCCGCGTTGTGACGCAGGCCGAGCTGCTCGACCATCTCTACGGCCTAAATGAGGAACGCAGCTCGAACACCATTGAGGTTTATGTCGGCCGGCTGCGACGCAAGGTCGGTCGCGATACTATCAGGACATTGCGCGGCATGGGCTACAGGTTCGGTTGATGTTGGGAAGCCTGCGCGCGCGGCTGCTAGTCGGTGTTATTCTCACAACCGTGACAGGCATCGCTGTCGCCGGTGTGTCGATTTCCGCACTGTTCCGCGCCCATGTCACGGAATTGGTCAATGCTGAATTGATCGGTCATCTCGGCGAACTAGAAAGCCTGTTAACTGTAACCGCTGTCCTGCTCCCACCTTCTGCGTTGATTGCTGATGTAGGAAGATCGACTGC
>NZ_BNCG01000057.1 GCF_014656355.1 Camelimonas fluminis | reverse complement strand
ATCGACAGCCTCCTGCCGTGGAGCCATCAACGCAAGGTGTGAGCGGCACAGCGCTTACGCTCGATTTGCGGCTTCATCTCCAGGTCTCGCTTTGCCCGAGCCGACAGCTTCCCCGGATTGATCCGCTTGGCGACTTGCTCATGGCAGGTGGAAGGAGCGATCGGCAGCCCCTTGCAGATCGGCTCGACCCCATAGGCCCCGCGGTGATCGTCGATGAAGCCGATCGTGACCGGTGTCGGCGGTCGAGCTCCGCCTGGGCAAAATACGCTGACGCCTTGCGCAGGATCTCGTTCGCCGGCCGGAGCCCCCTGTTATCGCGTTCCAGAGCCTTGAGCTTGGCCGCCATGTCCGTCGTCAGCCCGGCCTTGCGGCCGCTGTCGACCTCGGCCTTCTTCACCCACTCGTTCAGCGTCTGCGCCGTGCAGCCCATTTTGCCCGCGATCGACATGATCGCAGTCCAGCGCGACGGATGCTCGACCTCGTGATCCAGTACCACAAAGCCAACACCGTTACGGCGCGTGCTTTCGTCGACGCGCTGGTTGCCGCTGTTTCCTACAAAATCGAGATCGTACTGACCGACAACGGCATCCAGTTTGCCGATCTGCCAAAGAACCGTTCGGGTCCGACAGCGATGTGGCGTCGACATCCATTTGACCGAGCCTGTCTAACACATGGCATAGAACACAGGCTGACGAAGCCAAGGCATCCCTAGGTTGGGAACCCATACAATTGTCAGAAGTGGCTCACTTCTCGATGGGAAAAGCGGATCCGTTCTGGGTGAAAAACAACACCATGGCCGCCCTCTGGCTCCGCTTTGCTCCACCAGCGGGCGGCCATGGCGTCGGAGGTGACAATGCACTAACGATCGATCTGGACCACTCGGTGGGGGCCGGTCACCGCGTCGCCGCGACGGTGATTTTCGTAGGCGAGCCCAGAAAAACCGACCGGATCCCCAATATCTTACATGAATTTGACACCACGCAATTTATTTTATCTGTGAATAGATGGAGTACACCCATCTATTTTTCTGTTTCTGCAGGCAGGCGGAGATCCGGGCCTGCCGTGCTGCACCAGAGCATGCACGCATCAATATAGACGCGTGTATCTGTGGTCAGGCGTCCAAGCCCCATCAGCCTCGCCAGTTCGCGCGTGGGATCTGCAGAGGCCGCGATCCGTTCCTGGTGCGTTGAGATGAGATCCCAGAGTTCATAGCGCGAGATATCTCGGACGGTGCGGTCCATGTTGGGGCGGAATGGTGTCTTGCGTAGGCTCGCTCCCCGTGACCAGACGAAGGTCACACCACTTTCCTCATGGCAGTCGACCTGGAGCAGCGCCTGTTTTATCCTTTCTGCGATGCGCGAGCCTGTGCGTTGCCAGCCGTGCAGAGTGGTGACCCGTCGGGCAAGGAGCGGCAGGGGCAGCGGTCCTTCTTCTGTGACAATCGTCGCGATGATGGAAGCAAGTCTGGTTGTGTAATCATCATCAAAAAACTGATCAGGATCTGCATATCTGTAAGATTCTGGAGGCAACGCCATTCCAGACTGTTTTTGCACGTCCTCGGTGAACCCTGCCTCATATGGCTGATGGCCTACGATTCGTTCTCCAGCGACCGTGTCCGGGCCAGACGGAGCACAGATAGGGTCGGCATTCTCGGGTGGCTCGGGAACGGAAGCGCAAAGCGCAGATTCACTGTCACCAGAAACAGCTTCGTCAGTTTCAGCCAGTTGCTCGGTTTCTTCGGAACGACGCTCTCGATCAGCTTTCAGAACCGTGCTCAGGGCATAGTTGACACGTTCAGCTGCCTCGATCGGGCTGCGGAACCAGTCTGTTGACCAGATTCGCAGGATATACCAGCCCAACCCTTCCAGTACGCCCTGGCGAACCTTGTCACGGTCCCGGGCGCTGGCAGAGCTGTGATAAGTGGCGCCATCGCATTCGACACCGGCCAGAAACGCGCCGGCGTGATCTGGATGAACCACTCCCAGATCGATTCGGAAGCCCGAGACGCCTATCTGGGAGCGCACTTCCCAGCCGAACGCTTCCAAGGCCGCCTTTACTGCGTCTTCGAACGGGCTCTCGGTTGGTCCGAGGGAGCCGTCGGTCCGGGCCGCCAGCGCAACGGGGCCGCGCGCGGCAAAATCCAGAAAGGCTTTGAGATGCTGGACGCCCAGTGCCCTGGTGCGCGCCAGGTCGATCTGGTCGGAGTGGAGGGAGGCGAATACATGCAACTCACGTCTCGCCCGCGTCACGGCAACGTTAAGGCGCTTTTCGCCGCCATCCCCATTCAGGGCGCCGAATGCCATTGAGAGTTTGCCGGCGGCGTCCGGACCGAACGTGATCGAGAATAGCATGACGTCGCGTTCATCACCCTGAATGTTCTCGAGGTTCTTGACGATCAGCGGCTCTTCACGCGCATCCTCGAAGAACCATTCTAATTCCGGTGCACGGCGGCGTTCTTCGTCTAGGAGATCCAGAATCAGCTTCTGTTGCTCGGCGTTGAACGTGATAACGCCCAGCGTATGACGTTGCGCTTCGGGTTCCTGCAGCCATTTGCCCAAACGCTGGACAATCATGCGGACAATGGCGCGCGCCTCCATCTCATTGGTGCGTCCCTGACCGCGACCATAGACACCGTTGATCCGGTGCAACTGCACCGCGCGCGTTTCCGTATAGGGTGACGGGAATGTAACGAGGCGCCCGCCGTAATAATGCCAGTTGGAGAAGGCAATCAGCGCTTCGTCCCGGCTACGGTAGTGCCAGTTCAGTTGTCGCGTCGGTATGCCGGCGGCCGCGGCCTCGTCCAGAATGGAGGCCAGATCTCGCTCGACCTCAGGCAGGTCTTCGTCGCTGCCATCCGCACGTCCAAAGAAGTTTGTCGGCGGCAGCTGTTTCGGGTCACCGACGATAATTGCCTGGCGGCCACGGGCTATGGCGCCGATCGCATCCCACGTTGTGATCTGGGACGCCTCGTCAAAGACCACAACGTCGAACGGCGCTTGTCCCGCTGGCAGATACTGGGCGACAGACAGCGGCGACATCAACACGCAGGGCGCCAGTCTGGTAAAGTTGCGCGGCATTTCGGCAATCAGCGCGCGTATTGGCATGCTCGGGCGTTGCAGCCCCAACTGGTGACGTAACACGCCAAGCTCCGACTTTCTCGGCACGCCGTCCTTGGCAGGCAGTCCGTGGTGCACGCGCTGCAACACCTGCGCAGCCGCCATTCGAGTCGCTTGTGTATCAAGCGCGCGGAACCGTTCGATGGCGTCCTCATGCGACCAGCGGGCAAAGCGACGCAGCGCATCCGAAGCGTCAATCGCCAGTGGCAACCACCATTTCACATAGGCTGCTTTGAAAGCAGGGACCGGATCGCCTTCCAAGTCACCGGCTTCCAGCGCCTCTACAAGAGGCGCGAGGCCAGCGCTATCCGCCGCCAGCTTCGCGGATTGCCAGCGCATCCAGTCTGAAACCCTTGCCTTTTGCGCATATAGCTGACCTATGCCTTTCAAAAGCATAACAAGATCAAGCCGTTCTGGGTTTCCTCCTGCCAGCTCTGTGAAACCGCTAATTTCTGATCTCCAGCATGCGAACGCAGCAGAAAATCGATCAATGCTGGCCCGCAGTGCGCCGCGCTCATGGGCCGCAAGTACGCGGCGCGCGGCCTTCCATGCCTGCTGATCAGCAACTTCCGACTCCAGAGCTGCCAGCGCCTGCTGGATAGCGGCGGCTGCATCCAGCCAGATGATCAGCACATCTTTCTGTGTCTCGCTCCCCGCGAACACGGGGCACGACGCAAGGCCGGATGTAGTGATCTGACCGTCCAGCTCGCGCAGTCGCGTCAGTGTCGCGAGGTGGACTGCGGGATCTGCCTGCCCTGTACTTGCATAGGTCTGGAGCAGCTTCCTGACGGCCGACTTTGCAAGGGCCGACATTGGCCAGATTTTCGTATGCGCCAGCCGCCAGTCAGCGTCCATCTTCTCCAGCGGAAGCGACCCCAAGCGATCCAGAGGATAGCTCGCAGATAGCCCTGCTACCAAGGCGCGGCGCTCATCCAGAGCGCCGGCGAGTCTGGAAGCCTCATGACGCAGGGAGGCCAAATCGGAGTCAAGCGCCCACGATACATCAGGCCCATCCACCGGGAATAACGTCAGTTGCTCCAGCGCCGAAACATTGATGGGGACGCCATCCGGATCGGCATGGAATCCCATGAGAGTTCGCAGGCCAGTTGCTGCATCCAGCAGGTCCCGCGTTGCACGCTCAAGTGACCTGGTCCGTTCAATCAGGCTCGCTTCCCAGCCGAATGACCATTCTTCTGCCTGGACAAGGTCCAGCGGCGGTACGCCGTCGATAATGCGCCAGCACCGCGCCACATTGGCTGTCAGTTCCGCTAGCCGTTGCCAGCTCTCTTCGTCATGGGCATCGCGATTGGCAAAATGCAGGTTGAACCGTGGTGGAGACGCCTTTGTCGCCAGTCCAATTGCGTCATAGATGCTGAAACCCTGGGTACCCCTGCGATGCAGGGCTTCCGCATATGCGTTCAGTTGGTCGCGTGTGACGTGCAGATTGTTGGTGATCATCACCCATTCCGCCCGACGCGCCTCCGAGGCGCGATCCCAACTACGCCCGAGTTGCTCGAGGACGGATTTGCGATCCGATTTGCTGGAATGCAGCTCCAGCACCGCATCGGCAAGGCCATGAGCTGCAAGGCGGCGGTGCACCACATCCAGAGCAGCCGACTTCTCAGCTACGAAGAGAACAGTTTTCCCGTTGGCAAGGCACTGGGTGATGATGTTGGCGATCGTCTGGCTTTTACCAGTGCCTGGAGGGCCTATCAGCACAAAATCATGCCCATCCTGGGCCGCCAGCACCGCCGCGAGTTGCGAACTGTCAGCAGAAAGCGGGGTGAACATTTCGCCCGGCGCAAGTCGGCGATCGATATCCCGCGCGTCCGGCAGGCCCGGCGCGCCATCGCGCAAGAAGGGTTCATCGGGGCTGTCCACCAGATGCCGGACGAGCCGGCTTTCCCGAAGGCTGTCGGTTCGCTCGACCAGATCCTTCCACATGAGGAACTTGGCGAACGAGAACGTGGACAGGGCCAGGTCCTCAGCGATCTCGAACCCCTGGACGTCTCGGACCCGCTGGCGCAATACGCCGAAGATGCGGGCGACGTCGACGCCGCTATCATCCCGTGGCAACTCGCCTTCCAGTTCGGGGATGTTCAGGCTGAAATCCCGCTTCAGAAATTCAAGCAGCGTCGCGTTGATGCGGAGTTCGTCTTCATGCTGCTCTATCAGGAATTCGGACTGCGCCGAACGGCGCGTGAGCTTCACTGGCAATAGCAGAACGGGCGCGCGATAGGCCCGGGTGTCGCCCTCCGTCTTTCGCCACTTCAGGAACCCGATGGCAAGGAACAGCGTGTTGGTTCCACCCTCCTGCATGTCACTGTTGGCGCGTCTGAACAGCTCAAGTAGGCGGGTATTCATTTCTTTTTTCGTCAGGGGAACCGCCAGTTGCCCACGTTCCAGTGCGTCCCGGGCCACGCCAAGGTGCAGTTCCCGCTCCTCACCAGCCAGCAGGTCACGAGCGCCGAGAGGATCTTCATCCTTCAACGCCAAGACCCCGAACCGCCTGCCATTGGAGAGCTGGTCCTCAAGCGTGGCGATATCCGGACATAGGAACGTCAGCGTCTGCTTGCTATCCTTGAAGTTAAGCAGACGGTTGCGCAGGGAAAGATCGAGCAGTTTGCGTTGCCAGCGGGCAATGCGCCCCGCTGGCGTCGTTTCTTCGTAATCGACCAGATCGCCCGGCAGCAGGCCAGCATCAAGGGGGCGCGGCAATGCTGCGGGACTGGCCGGCGCCTCATCAACGACAGCCGCCGGATCCGCAACGTGGTGACTGGCTAGCGGCCTGATCCGGGCTGCACGGGCGCGACGAATGTCCACGGCCATGACGAACTCGTGCTCGTTGACCTCCGAAACTCGCCCCCGTCCCGCCGCCGCCGCATCCTCGAACCCCACGGTGGGTCGCTTCGTCAGCAGGGTTGTTTCAAGCATGACGAATTCATGGGCGTCGACAGCTTTGCGAACTGTCATTACGTCTGGCTCAGTTACGCCGCCAAAGCCGCGATCTGTCAGCCATACACCGGTCCAGGCGTGCCCCTCGCCAAAAAGGACCACAGGGTTGAGCCCAGCCGCTTCCAGGCAGGCCGCCAATAAAAGAGAACTGTCGAGACAAGTTGCCAGACCTTCGTTCCGGACGCGACCAGGATCGCGGACTTTCTGCCCATGTTGTTCGAACGAGGCCGGAGGCATGGCGTAACTCAGCCCGAGCCCTGTCAAGGCCGACCAGACGGCGCCAGCCAGCATCCACGATCGCGCGGGCTGACCAGCCTGGTAGCCGTCAAGACCGGAGGGATGGCCTGATCGCTCCAATAAGCGCGAGGCCTCCTTCAGAACCTCGGCGACGACGATGTGGTTGGGAGAAACGTAGGCGGCAAGCAGGGCAGCCATATCATTGACGCCGCCCCATTCGTCGCGCGCCAGCATGTCGACCGCGTGATGCTCTTCCAGCAGCAGTCCATCGGGCGCATGAACGGCAATGGTCAGGCGACCAACTTCGGCTTCATCAAGGCCGGCCAACAGTTGGTGGTCCAGGGCCAGTTCGCGATCACGAAGCGCCATCTCCCCCCCGGCCGCGATCCGGTCAATTTTCCAGCTCTTGTGGCGAAAGATTGCAGGCGCGCCCGTGAGTGTGACCGTCAGGTTCTCAAGTGGGGCAGCAGAAAGATTGCGCACCACCAGTTGCCTGAGCACGGAAACGCCATTTTGCGCCGAAGCAAAATTCACACGGCCGACGATATCGGCCTCAACCACAACGTCATATCCCCCGACGAGCTGTGCGTCGGCCTGCGCCAATCCGTTCATTGCCCCGCCCAAATCCCCGCATACGATCGCATATCAATCATCCGGATACGCCAGAATAATCCTCGAAGGTATAGGCAGGCCATCCAAATTGTTGGTCTGTACCTCGTGGGCGACAGGTTGGTCTAAAGAATCATGCTCCTCTGCCAGATGGCGTGATCCGCCCTTCACGGTTGCCAGTGAGCCTGCCCCCATTTCTAGAGCCGGATTAGTTCGGGTTGGATCGAGAGGGATTGCCGGGGCGCCCAAACTTGTCCTCAAACCGATAGTGGCTCTACAAACCGGCGAACATCCTGCTGCGCTCGCGCTGGCCGTCACCCAGGATCCGCGCAACCGCCAGCCGGGTGTTGTCGTAAAGGATTGAGCGCGGGATCCCGCCGAAGAATGCGAAGCCGGCCACATGGCCATCGCAGAACGCCTCTGCAACCTCGGCAGCGTAAGCCTTTACAAACGGGGCATCGCTGTGCGGCAGGTCCATGCAGAAGTAATGAAACCGGACGCGCTTGCCGCCGATGGTCCCGTCTGCCTCGCCAAAATCAACCTGCGCATGCCCAGGTCTGTGCATCAGGGGAATGAACACTTCACGGCTGCGCAGGCGCGCCCGCGATACATAGGCGCGGACAATCGAGATCCCGCCGCTGAAGCCATGTTCATCGCGAAGACGTTCAAATATCCGGGTCCCGGTATGGCGCTGTTTGGAGTGAACCGTCCGGTCCGCTTCCAGTATGCCATCGATGATACTCGTAAACCCGGCCAGCTTGCGGCTGTACGAACCGCCAGCGCAACCATGGACCGGCGGCTCGGGAAACTTGAGCATCTTGTCGACCGTCTTGCGGCTGATGCCAAAATACGCGGCCGTCTTGCGGCGGCTGTCGCCAGCAACAAGAACGGCCCGGCGAACCTTCTGATAAAGCTCCACTCTCTTCATCCTCAGCCTTCGCCAAAAACGGAGGTCTAGCAGGACTGGCATACTTTTAGCCCGGTGAAACACGCCAGATAATGGCCCACTTTACTCCCGGTGTTCACTGGTATCAGAACCCTTTTGAAAAAGGCTGATTGGCGGAACTCATCATGATTCACGCTTTTGATGTGTAGACGAGAGAGCCTAGGCCGGATGTCGACTCTGGTTCTGCCTCAGGGGCGGCAGGTCCAATCCACAGGCGATTCGCAATAGCGAAGAGCTCCTCTGCCCGGCGTTCAATTGCGTCGCGGTTCCACCGGTCCTGCGCCAGCATGAACCTGTTCAATTCAATGTGGGTGTTAGCCAGACGCGCCTTCTTTTCCTCGAAAGGGAGGTTCCCTAGTTCGGTGTTGTAAGCCGTCAGCGAGAGGTTCCCGAAGGTATCCTTGAGAAGGTTATGGACCTCATCGCAGTCCTGACCCACTTCCGCCTTCCATTGAGGCGTCATGGTCTGGGGCATAACGTGCTCTATCGTTGCACTTTCCAGATTGACGCTTTCTTTGTGCCCGAATGCCTCCTCAAGACGGAAGAGAATGTACCGGGTATAGCCGCGCCCATATTGAGGGCTTTTCCTAAAGTGGTCCGAAAACTCGGAATCGGTCGGAAAGCGCCGGCCGCCTGTCAGCCCGCCGCCCGATGACATCGCCTTGTGCAGCCATGTGACATGGTTGGCATCAGGGAACTGACGGGCCCACTGCAGGAACATCTTGTTCAACGAATTGGTGGGAACTGAGCATACGGCACGCCGAACAACGAAGGACTCAATAAGTTGAAGGCATTTCGCGAGGCCCGCTGCGTCCAAGGCGCCACTGTGGCGAGCCTCAAACAGGCGCAGAAGCAGCGTGTATGAGGATCCAATATCCAGGCTACGGATGCGCTCCAGGCTGGTTCGGATGCGCCCGTCTGGCTCAAGCGATGGATTAACGAAGCTCGCATAAGATATCGAATATTGTACCATATATCCAAGCTGATCCTCCGCGGCGGACGGATCGGTAGCGGCCTTGATGATGTTCTTGATTGCGGCGTAAATTCCGCGATGCGAGACATTTTCGCCGCTTCTCATCGCGTAATGGCGCAGAAATTCGGTGATGTGGTTGCCGAGGCGCTTCTCCATTGGCGCCCAGTAGTGGAGGTAAATTCGCTCCTGCTCGCCGCCGCTCGTCATTGAATGGCGGAACCGCATGAGGATGTAGTTGCGAACCAGGTCCGCCTGGGTGAGGGGCTCACCCTTGAAGTTCAGGCTTTCAAAAATCAGGTATGGGTCGTCATTCTCGCCCAGGTTAATCATGACCACCTGCAGCCCGCTTTCGATCGTCTGCAGCACTTTGAGTGGATCAATAGGCTCGTCGTCGAGATCCCGGCCAGTGCGGAGCTGCTTGATGTAGAACGCATATGCCTCCGACATCAGGCTGTTGTCGTTAGGTACGTTGTGATCAAGAACGATGGAGCGATAACGGTCCCGGTCAATCTGGGTTGGGACGAATTTAAGGAGATCTTCCTCGCTCCTGTAGGTGTTGGTCAAATAAACGTTGTGGATGCGATCTGCTGCATTCCTGTCGGATGTTGACCCTTCAAGAACGTCTCTAAGGGCAACGAGCAGAATTGAGATGGTCGTGAGGCGTTGTTGGCCGTCGATGATCAGATGCTTGCTGACACCCACCGGCACACTTCGCGCGGGGATGGAGACGATCGTACCCATGAAATGGACGAGTTTCTCGTCGGAGTCATATTGGACAAGCATATCCTCCCACAGAGCTTTCCAGTTTTGCAGGCGCCATGAATAAGGGCGCTGGAAAAGCGGTATCAGGTTCTGCTTTTCGCCATTAAAGTACTGGATAATCTGTGTAGGAGACGCTTCCATATTCAACTCCATCGCTGCTTCATACGATCTATCAGCATTTTGACCGGGCCGGAAGTGGTTCACCGTCGGCTTAGAGCGTTTTTCGATCATTCCGGCTCATATCCGCATGAAACGAAGTAGTTCTCACA
>NZ_BNCG01000056.1 GCF_014656355.1 Camelimonas fluminis | reverse complement strand
GCCCAGATCCTCCTTAAATCACAACCTCAAATCTGTGCCATTGGCGCTGACGGCGGACACACGCACTTTTCAATGCCGAAGGCAGTGAAGCTTAGCCTGATAGGTGGACAGGCTGTGACTGCACGCAGGCCACTGCTGCTAGACCGTGGTTACGATACCAATGACCTGCGGACGGCAATAGCAGAGCGACAAACCTGGACACGTACCCCGCCCAGGTCCAATCGCAAGGACAGCTTTGCGTTCTCCCGGAGGATGTACCGCCAGCGCAACCGCTTCAGACAGTTCAGAGGCATCGCAACACGCTACGACAGGCACCAGACAACGACCTTGCCGTTGTATAGCTCATCTCTGCGCGGATCTGGTGTCAGACGCTATGAATCTATGCCGTAGAAGGGCGCAATTCACACGTCACTTCCGGCCCTCTCAGGCGAAATGCGCACAGGAACGCGCAGCTGCAATTGCCGAAACCGGCCACTTCGAATGAAAGCGTCTGGCCCGGAAGCACCTGCAGGATTGGTGCGAGCGCCCCGCATGCAACAATGTCACCCGCGTCAAGGCACTGCCCCATCTGTAGCAGGGTATTCGCGAGCCAGGCAACTGGCGCGACAGGGTCGTAGGGCAAACCATACGCGCAGCACATCATTGCCGTTGAGCCGCACCCGGACCCACGCCAGTGAACTGCCCCTATCCTGACAGACAGGTCTTGCCTATCCTTTGAGCATAGGAGGCAGCTTGTGAGTTCACAGAGATTTACCCCGGAATTCAAGGAAGAAGCCGTTAGGCAGGTGGTCGAACGCGGTTATGGCGTTCCGGATGTCGCGGCCCGTTGGGGCATTTCGGCACATAGCCTGTACAAATGGGTCAAGGCCGTATCCCCCGACCGATCCGAGCAGCAATCCAAGGGACACATGGAAGCAAATAGCGAGGTTCTTCGCCTTCGTTCTTAACTGCGTCGCACCGAAGAGGAGCAGGATCTCTTAAAAAAGCCGCGCGGTACTTTGCCAGTGAACCCGAGTGAGGTACCGTTTCATGAACGACCACCGTCGTGACCACGCCATCGCATTGATGTGCCGGGTTCTGCGGGTGGCGCGCGCCGACGTCTTCGATTACATTGAGCGCTTCTACAACCCGCGTCGGCGGCACTCGAAACTGGGCTACATCAGCCCCATGGAGTTCGAAGCCCGCGCTATAGCTTAACCCGCTGTCCACGAAACCGGCAGCAGGCCACCGCGGCATAACCCAGGCGGAAACCCACTAGCGACAGCACCAAAACTGTTCAGATCAACCGAGCCAGCTCTTCGCCCCCTTGGCTCGGTTTTTCCAGTAGCCTGCCAGTCGGCTGCATCAGGACGCCGAGCTCCGCGATCCGGCGTCAGAATGGATTTCCCGTGCGCGAGAGGCGCCACAGAAGGACGACGACGAGCAATCCCAGGAATGCCGAGACGCCTTGCCAGAACCGGGCCGGATGCCGCTGGATCAGCGGCTGGCGCGTTGAGCCTGGCAAATCCGGGTTCGGGCGTCGCAGGTCGTGCATGAATTCGTCCACATCCTGATATCGTTTCCAGGGATTGGGATTCGTCGCCCTACGGATCGCAAGGTCGAACCACAATGGAGCGCTTGGCCGCAATTCAAAGGCTGGCGTATAGGTCAGCCGGGCCTGCTGCATGCGCGTGCGTGTTTTTGCAATGCCCGCCCCGTACGGCAGACGCCCGGTGAGCAGCTGGTACACAATGACGCCCAGGGAAAAGATATCCGCCCGACTGTCGCCCTGTTCGCCAAGAAAATATTCGGGCGCCGTGTATTGCACCGTTCCAAGGATCTGGTCCCAGGCTGTCGAGCCTGCTTCTGACACCCCAGCCACCCGGGTCGCACCGAAATCAATCAGTTTCACCGCGCCATAGCGGTCAATCATGACGTTTTGTGGTCGCAGGTCCTGGTGAACCATTTCGGCGCGGTGGAACGCGCGCAGCCCCGCAGCAATTTGCGCCGCGATGTGACGAATGGTTTCGAGATCCGGCTCGGAATGGTCCGCCATCCATTGGGCGAGCGTCTGGCCCTCAATGTATTCCGTCACCACATAGAGCGCGTTGCGACGGCTTTTGCGTGGCGGCGTTCGCATGACGTTCGGGCTATTCAGACGTCGCGCAATCCACTCTTCCATCATCAGCCGTCTGAGGCTGGAAACATCGCTTCGCATCTCGGTAGCAGGCGTCTTGATGGCGACAGTCTCGCCGGTTTCCGTGTCGGCAGCGAGAAAAACATGACTTCGGTGGCTGACGTGCAACGACCGTATGATGCGATAGCCATCGAGCACGGCGCCGGGTTCTGGCGGCGCGGCGGGCTCCAGGGCCGCATCAGGAAGCCAGCCGTCGGCGTCGATATCCGGCAGGTCGTCAATATGGACAATCTGGATGGTCAGATTGTCCCCGCTGCCTGAGGCCACCGCCGCGCCGACGATGTCGCGGGCGGCGGCGTCAGCATCGCCCGGATGGGCGGCGATTGCAGCGGCGATATCCTCTCCCGTCACATGCTCATGCACGCCGTCGCTGGACAGGACAAATACGTCACCGACATGCAGGTCCGTGATGCGATAGTCGATCTCGACGCCAGGGCGGGCACCGAGGGCGCGCGCCAGATAGCTTTGCCGCGACGAAACGACGAGCCGGTGCTCGTCCGTCAATGGCTCCAGCGACCGTCCGTGCAGGCGGCTGATCCGGCAATCCCCCACATGGAAGATGTGAGCCTGGCGCGCTTTCAACACCAATGCAGAGAATGAACAGACGTGGCCCCGGTCGACGTCGCCCACATCCGCGTGCCGGCGGGTCTCGGCGTGCAGCCATGCATTGGTCGCGGTGATAACGCGCTGGGCCGACGTTTTGACCGTCCACGCGTCAGACGTGCAGTAGTAGTCGGTGAGGAAGCTGCGTATCGCCGCCTCAGCCGCGACGCCGCTGACCGGGCTGCTGCTGATGCCGTCGGCAATAGCGATGGCCACGCCCTTCATCGCCAGAGCGGCGCCGTCAGGAATCAGCGCGCCGTGGAAATCCTGATTGATCTCCTTCCGGCCCCTGTCCGAGTGCTGGCCAATCGATATCGCGAGAGATCCGGGCATGGGCGCTCCACATGGGAACTTCCCGCCGGGCCGGCGGGAAGATGGCGGCCGCGGGGCGCTATTTATTCAGCGGGCACAACGCCGGGACGGAGGTTCACGCGGGGCGCGCGCTTCGCGCCGGTGCGGATGTGCGTTGTGTAAAGCGTGAGACCCACGAAGGTGAGACCGCCGACAAGGTTGCCCAGCACGGTGGGAATTTCATTCCAGACCAGATAGTCCATGATGGAGAAATGGCCGCCGAGCAAAAGCCCGGATGGGAACAGGAACATGTTCACGACGGAATGCTCAAAGCCCATGTAGAAAAATAGCATGATCGGCATCCACATGGCGATGACCTTGCCGGAAACCGACGTCGACATCATCGCGCCGACAACACCGGTCGCGACCATCCAGTTGCAGAGCACGCCGCGAATGAACAGGGTCAACATGCCGGCGGCGCCGTGGGCTGCGTAGCCCACGGTCCGTCCCTCGCCAATCACACCGATCTTCTGGCCCACCGCGTCTGGCGCCTGGGTGAAGCCATAGGTGAAGATTATCGCCATCATCAGCGCCACGGTGAGCGCGCCGGCGAAGTTTCCGAGGAAGACCAGCCCCCAGTTCCGCACCACGCCCCCCCAGGTGACGCCGGGACGCCGGTCGATCAGGGCGAGTGGCGACAGCATGAGCACGCCGGTGAGCAGATCAAACCCCATCAGATAGAGCAGACAGAAACCGACGGGGAACAGGATGGCGCCGGCGAGCGGCTGCCCCGTGTGCACGTTAATTGTGACGGCAAAGGCCGCGGCCAGCGACAGGATAGCGCCCGCCATGAAGGCGCGGATCACCGTGTCGCGAGTCGACATGAAGATCTTGGATTCGCCAGCATCAACCATCTTGGCGACATATTCGGTGGGAGGCAGATATGACATGGTGCGTCCTTTCAGGGGACCGGCCAGCCTTTGCGGGCGACCGTCTTTCGTCTGTCAGCCAGTCAGGCTGCGTATCGGTGGAGTGCTGAAGCGGCCAGCAGGATCCGTTCGCCCTCGATCCTCACCGGGATCTTGCCGGCGCAGCCCTGATCGGCGCCCTGCGCCTGCCCGGTTTCCAGACTGATGACCCAGTTGTGGAGGGGACAGGTCACGGCGTTTCCGTGCACCATGCCCTCCGAAAGCGGCCCGCCCTTGTGCGGGCAGCGATCGCGCAGGGCGAAGACTGATCCATTCGCCGTGCGGAACACCGCAATGTCGCCTGCAGGGCCAGCGATAACCCGGGAGCCCTGGACCGGAATATCCGTGATCAGGCCCACATCAATCCATTCAGTCATTCGGCCGCCTCCAGCAGTTTCAGGTTGGCCATTGGGGTGAATTCGTGCGCATCGCGCCCTCCAGCCCGTTCGGCCCATGGGTCGACCTGCGCCTTGCGTTGCGAGACGACGAAGCGTTCGAAGAGGGATGTGCGCCTCCCGGCGTCATCAACGACGGCGGCGCGGATGGCGTCGACGCCAACCCGGTCGGCCCATTTGTACATGCGCTCCAGGTAGCGCCCCTGCTCGCGATAGAGCTGGGTGAGCGCGGCGATGACCTCGATGCATTCGACCTCCGTGGCCGTGCGCGTCAGCAATTGCGTGCCCTTGATGTGCAGACCTGCGGCGCCTGCGAAATGGATCTCGAAACCGGAGTCGACACAGATCACGCCCACATCCTTGCAGGTCGCTTCGGCGCAGTTGCGCGGACAGCCGGAGACGCCCATCTTCACCTTGGCCGGTGTCCACGAGCCCCACATGAACTTCTCGATCCGCACGCCAAGGCCGGTCGAATCCTGGGTGCCAAAGCGACACCAGTCCGAGCCGACACAGGTTTTCACCGTACGCAGGCCCTTGGCGTAAGCGTGGCCGGAAACCATGCCTGCCCTGTTGAGATCGGCCCAGACGGCGGGCAGGTCTTCCTTGCGCACGCCCAGAAGATCGATGCGTTGCCCGCCCGTCACCTTCACTGTCGGAATGTCGTAGCGCTCCGCCACGTCGGCGATGGCCCGCAATTCACGCGGATTGGTGAGTCCACCCCACATACGCGGCACCACCGAGTAGGTGCCGTCCTTCTGGATATTGGCGTGGACGCGCTCGTTGACGTACCGGGAGCGGGCGTCGTCCTCGTACTCCTCAGGCCAGTCGCACAGCAGGTAATAGTTGAGCGCGGGGCGGCATCGGGCGCAGCCGCCTGACGTCTTCCAGCCAAGTTCCTGCATCACGGCCGGAATCGACTTCAGGGCGCCTGCCCTGATCAACCGGCGCGCCTCGTCGTGGCCCAGATCAGTGCAGCCACACATCGGCTCCACCGTCGCCGGGGCGAACGCTGTCCCGAGCGTCAGGGCCATCAACTTCTCCACAAGGCCCGTACAGGCGCCGCATGAGGCCGAGGCCTTGGTATGCGCACGCACATCTGCCAGCGAGGTCAGCCCCTCCCCGGTGATCGTCTGGACAATCTTGCCCTTGCAGACGCCATTGCAGCCACAGATCTCCACGTCGTCTGGCAAGGCGGCGACTGCCGCGACCGGATCCATCGGGGCGCCAACCGCGAACGACTGGCCATGGATCAGCGTGTCGCGCATCTGCGAGACATCGGCTCCCCGGCGCAGCAGATCGAAGAACCACGAACCGTCAGCGGTGTCGCCGTAAAGCACCACGCCGACCACCCGGTCTTCCTTCAGCACGACGCGCTTGTAGACGCCGCGCGCTACGTCGCGCAGCACCACTTCCTGACGGTCGCCGCCATCATCGAAGTCGCCCGCGGAAAACAGGTCGACGCCAGTAACCTTGAGACGCGTGGCCGTGAGCGCGCCGGAGAAGCGGGCCGTCGCATCGCCGCCGAGGCGCGCCGCCGCGACCTTCGCCATGTCGTAGAGGGGCGCGACGAGGCCGTAGCAGACGCCGCCGTGCTCAACACATTCGCCAACTGCGAAAATATCCGGATCACTGGTCCGCATGTCGTCGCCAACCAGCACACCGCGATTGACCTGCAGGCCGGCGGCGCGCGCCAGCCCGGCGTTGGGCCGGATGCCGATCGCCATCACCACAAGATCCGCCGGCAGCTCCTCTCCGTCATCCAGCCTGACGCCCGAGACACGCGCATCGCCGAGTATGGCCTGGGTGTTCGCTCCGCACCGGATGGTGACGCCCCGCTGCTCCATGGCCCGCTGCAACAGATAACCGGCGGAGGGGTCAAGCTGGCGCTCCATCAGGGTTGGCGTCAGGTGGACAACGGTGACGTCCATGCCCTGGACCGCCAGGCCGGCCGCGGCCTCAAGACCGAGCAGACCGCCGCCGATGACCACGGCGCGCCCACCCTTGCGCGTCGACGCCAGCATGGCTTCCACATCGTCAAGGTCGCGGAAGCTCACCACGCCTGGCAAATTCGCGCCCGGAACTGGCAGGATGAACGGAGACGATCCGGTCGCCAGCAGCAGGGCGTCATAGTCCGTGACGGAGCCATCGGCGCCAACGACCTGCTTCGCCTCGCGGTCGATATGATTGATGGCCACGCCGCATCGCAGGTCGATGCGATTCGACGCATACCAAGCGTCGTCGTGGATCAGAATGTCTTCGTACGTCTTCTCGCCAGACAATACTGGAGATAGCATGATACGATTGTAGTTGACGCGAGGTTCCGCGCCAAAAACCGTCACAGAATACGCGTCCGGAACACGCGACAACAGTTCATCAAGCGCGCGACCGGCCGCCATGCCATTGCCGACAACAACAAGCTTTCGGGGCATTCCTGGCCTCCTTTCCGCGCAGATGACTGCTCTGGCGAATATCTGAGTGAAAACACAAAAAACGCCGCAAGAACTCACCCACAGATCTCAACTGGATCAGGGTTGTTCGTGCGACGCCGTTGTCGATTGCGATGCCAGTTGACTGGCGCGTTGCCCGTCAGTTCAGTCGGCCAACGTCAGGTCGGGATGACGTCATTGTCATGGCCCGCGATGTGTTTAACGTTATTAAATCAAATGGTTGCACTCAAGGAGATAGTTTGGGCGCCGCGAACAACATATCATCAGCGCGGTGCCTGAAATCGGGGCAGCGACTTGCGTCGTTCTACCCCACAGCAGTGCGGATCCTCAATTCCAAAAAATATTGCCCTTCAGAAGGAAAAATTCCCGCGTATCGCGGCTCGACGCACCTGTTGTGAAAAGAAAGCTCACCCAAATGACGCATTCACAGGCATTGTAAACACTGAAGCTGGCGAAAAAGCTCGGATACAGACACGCCGCTTCAATACGCGCCGGCGATGAACATTAGCGCCGCCGCACACTCAGGCGCCCATAGCGGGCCAGCACAACAGCCACTTGCCGGGCGACGGGCGACGGGCGACGGGCGCGACGACGCCTGTCGCAGCTCTGTAGTCAAAGAATTACTCTGGAAATTCTGACGCGCCCGGTGAATTTATTTTCGTCGGATGCGTTTTTGGCCAGCAACATCATGGTTTGCCAGCTCACATCGGGTCACGCCAAACATTTGCGGCGTGCTGACGCTCACGCACCTTCAACATCTCAAAAATTCATCGGTGGCAACCAGACAGCGTCATCGCGCCTGTTGCCGGTCTTGAGCGGACTCTTGACTGGATCCGGTCTGCACTGACCTGAATACATCGCCAATCCCGATCAGCACGGGCCGGTCCGGGTCCCGACTGCGCGCCGCGTCGCCAAGGGCGTAAAGCGGCCCGCTCCAGCGTGTTTCCTGTCGCGACACATTGCTGACCATCATGGCTGACCCGTTGGCGGGATAGCCCGCCGCCATCAACCTGTCGGCGATCTCGGGCGCCGTCGCGCCCGCCATGTAGTAGATTGTTGTCGTTTTGCGATCAGCCAGCCCCCGCCAGTCAAGGTCTGCAGGCAGCCGTCCGGTTTTCGCACACCCTGTAACGAACCGTACTGATTGCGCCGTCTCCCGGTGTGTAAGCGAGACGCGCAGTGAGGCCGCCATCGCGACGCCGGCGGTGATACCGGACACGATCTCGACCGGCACGCCAGCGCGCTCAAGACAGGCGATCTCTTCGCCGGCGCGGCCGAAAATCATCGGATCGCCAGATTTGAGCCGGACGACATGCTTGCCTTCAAGCGCGAGCCGCACCATCAGGCTGTTGGTGTCGTCCTGGCTACAGGAGGCGCGGCCGCCCCGCTTTCCCACCATCAGGCGCCGGGCTTCCCGGCGCGCCAGCTCAAGCACGTCGTCCGACACCAGATCATCGAACAGGATCACATCCGCGGACTGCAACGCCCGCATGGCCTTCAGCGTCAGCAGTTCAGCATCGCCCGGCCCGGCGCCAACCAGAGTGACCCGGCCGGTTGCATGGCGGGCGATCGCCAGCGCTTCGCGCAAGGCGTCCGGATCCGTGACGGAGGCAGGCGGCCGCCCCGCAAACGCTAGGTCGGCAAAGCTCTCCCAGAAGTCGCGCCGGGCCAGCCCTTGGGCCACGCGGTCCAGAACATGGCCCCGCATGTTGCGGGCCAGCGCCGCCCACAAAGCGATCGAGGGATGAAGCAGCGTCTCGATTTTCCGGCGGATCGCCTGGCCCAGAATCGGGGCGGCGCCATCGGTCGAAATGCCGATCACCACCGGAGAGCGGTTGACGATGGCACCGAACTGAAAGTCGCAGAAAACAGGATTGTCGATCACATTGACCGGCGCGCCAGCGGCGCGGGCAGCGGTGGCGAAGGCTGCGGCCTCCTGGTCGTCTTCGGCGTCCGCCACCGCGATCGCCGCTCCCTCCATAACGTCCGGCGTCCACCGGCGGCCATGGATCGCAAAACGGCCGTCCGCCGGGCCATGGCGGAGCAAATTGTCCATGTCCTCGCCTGTCGACGGAGCGTAAATGTTCACATGTGCGCCAGCGGCCGCCAGCAACTCAGCCTTCCATGCGGCGGCGCTCGAGCCGCCGGCGACAACCGCGCGCCGCCCGCGCAAATCATGGAACACTGGCAGCTTCGCAAGCGGGCCCAGCCGCCCTGGCGCTGCCGCCTCTGGCTTTCTTGATCGCAGGGGCATTGGTGGTCCTCCGAACTGGCATGTTGCGGACGGGCGAAGACGACACGCGCCATGGCCGGGCGCGCCTGAGGCGCGCGCTCGGCTGGCAATGAGGAGGGTCGACTTCAATGTCTGAAGGGAACGCCACGGCGAGGGCATTTGGGGAGACAGCCACCGGCCAGATCCCGACTGACGAAGTCTGGACCGGCCGGGCCTCCCGGCCATGACGTCATTGTCAGGCCGAACCATTCAACGATAGGCGCGCCGGCAACGGCCCTCAAGGCGCCCGACAATCCCCGGCGCCGTTTCCTGCATCACAGCGCCTGGGAAATGGGCAATCGGGGTGCTGTTCGTCGACAACCGGGGCGTTTCGGCGGCTACATGTCTGGCGGGCTTTCAGGAGCGAATAGGGAAGCCGCGCACATATCCCGGCAGATCTTCAGGATCAAACATGCGCCCGTCCAGAAATGGCTGCGACGCCAGTTTCAGCGATCCGCCGTTTGTCGCCACCACCGTTGGGGTTGCGGTCCCCTCGGGCTTGCTGGCAGCCACCGGAATATCCTGGACCCGTCCCGAGAGCGCGGCTCCATAGATGTCGGGCCGGTAAGCGGCGGCAACGTTGTTTAGCCTGGCGGGGTCCCACTTGGCCTGGCCCCAGCGGATCATCTGGCTGTAGATCCAACGCGCCTGGCTGAGCCACGGGAAGTTCGCGCCGCCAGAGTGGTAGGTCACATAGCTGTCGATGCGCCGCGCCTGGCCCGCGGGATCAACGGACAGCTCCCCCCGCAACAGGCGGCGGATCATCTCCGGCTCCCCACCGATGCAGGCGGGATCCGCCAGCATGTCGGCGAGATCCGCATGATTGCCCGGGACGTCGCACCAGCGCGCCGCCATATCAAGGGCAACGATGAGTCGCATCAGGGTTTCGTCATTCGCCCCAGCCCAGGCCGGACTGACGCCAAGCACCTTTTCGGGCGCCGCCGGCCAGATGTCGGCCTTGGTGGCGACGATGCGCCCAACGCCGCTTTCCACCGCAATGACATTCCAGGGCGCATTGACGCAAAAACCATCAATTGTGCCTGAAGCCAGTGCATTCGCCGTCATTGGCGGCGGCGTCACAATCAATGTCACGTCACGGTCCGGATTGATGCCCCCTGCGGCCAGCCAGAAACGGAGTTCGTAGTTGTGCGATGAGAACGGATAGGTCATGGCTAGGATCAATGGCCGGGCGCCATCCCGGTTTCGCCGCGCGATCACCGCCTGCAACGCCCTGGCGTTGGCCAACGCGCCCTCGGTTCCGTTCAGGCCCGCAAGCTGTTGCATCTCCCTGTAGAGCGTCACCGACAGGGTGATGGCGTTGCCTCCGCCGCCAAGCGCGAAGGGCGTGAAGCAGGGCGTCGGATTGGAGCCAACGCCGATCTGGGCGGCGACCGGCATCGGGCTGAGCATGTGCGCGACTGTCCGCCGTCAGCGCCAATGGCACAGATTTGAGGTTGTGATTTAAGGAGGATCT
>NZ_BNCG01000055.1 GCF_014656355.1 Camelimonas fluminis | reverse complement strand
TGTGAGAACTACTTCGTTTCATGCGGATATGAGCCGGAATGATCGAAAAACGCTCTAAGGTTCCACAGACGGTTGCCAGATCGTTATCGTGACGAAGATACCGCAACAGTCATCCGCCTAATTGCAAGCATTTTCGTCGTTATGACGTCGCTTGTTCTCGGATTGATGATAAATTCGGCCAAAAATACGTTTGAGCTCGCGGATCGGAACGTGCACGCAATGGCGACGGAAACCATTCTTCTGGATAAAATGTTGCGGCGACTGGGGGATTTAGGGGACACAACCCGCCAGCAACTCATTGCCTATGCCAGATACGCGAAAGCTGCGTCAGGCTCCAAAAGCTCTGGCCTCGTTATAGGCGACGTCCATGCCGAAATGCTGCTTGATCGGGCCGGAGACGAGCTGCGAGCCATACGTCCTTCCAGTGGCGAGCAAATGGTCCTTTGGCAGGAGGCGATGGCGAAATTTCAGCGGATATTCGACCTGCGGTGGAAGCTCATTGAGCAGGCTGACGGCACCATCAAGCCAGCACTCCTTTTCATGGTTGTTGCGTGGTTGATCGTAATATTTGCTAGTGTCGGATTTCGCGCCCCGTTTAATATGATGGTTATGGGCGGGATATTCGTTTCGTCAATTCTGATGGCAACTACTATTTATCTGATAATAGACATGGACATCCCGTTTGGTGGCCCCATGAGCGTGTCCCGTGAGCCTGTCGATCGGGTCCTGTTGGCGCTGACCCGATAGACGGGTGCAAAGGGTCAGGCATGCGGGAGGGTTTCAAAGACAAAGCTGGCCCGAGCAGCCCTTTCCACGGTGATCGTCTTACCAACGCCCGCACGTGAGAATAGGCCAGAACGTCACATCGTCGGAATCGACGATGACCATCTGCATCCGTAGGGGTATCCAGCCGGCTTCAACAGTCCCGCTGACGCTAGCTTTACTCAGGCATGTGGAATGCGCTGGCCGTTCCGTTATTTCAGGAGCCTCGCGCCGCATAGCCGTTCGCGACAAGCCACCGCTACCGGGACCGCTATCAGCCTGACCTATGGAGACCGGCCGCAATGAATACCAAAACCCCTCAGTTCGATCCTTTCGAAATGTGGCGTCAGGCCATCAATAAATTTGAGACCGGCATCAACTCGATGACCAACAACAGCACGAACCCGGAGCAGTTCACGCGCGCTCTGCAGCAGTTCGGTCAGGTGTCGACCGGGGTGCAGAAGACCTTTGAGAAGTCGCTTGACGCCTATTTCAAGGCTATGCGGCTGCCGAGCCGCGGCGACGTGCTTGCACTCCAGGAGCGCCTGCAGAGCCTTGAGGAAAAGCTCGACGCTGCTTTGGGCAGCAACCGCAGTGAGGCGGCCGCCGGTTCTGATCGCGCTCGCAAACCCGCCGAGGCACCCGCTGCCAACGCCAGCAAGCCCAACTGAACTGAGATCGGTGTTGCAACACAGCACATGGGCTGGGGCCTGACGCTATACCGTCAGGCCCTGCTTGATTGCCAATTGTGGTACCGGGGGAAAGGCAGCAGGCGAAGCGAGTCTGGCAGGCATAGCCGACCATCGTCGTCCTCTGCATTGATTGACCCATCAGTGGTTCCGCGATAATTTACCGGAAGTCAGTGGTCGTAGACCGTTCGGAGCCGACTGCTGGGTGATTTGAGGACGACCGGGGCCCCTGCGCCAGACGCACGCCGCGATCCTGAAGTCGGCAAGCCAATTTGGCGAACCCGATCTTCACCCCTGGAAAGACTTGCCCTGAAGCCGGCCGGAAGGTCGGCTTTTTTGATTCCAGGATATGAAAGGCCAAGCGCCGTATGGATGTCCTCGACGCCATCAGCTCCATTCTCGTTCAGCAGGGCCGCTCCATCGGCACGATCATGCCTGACGTGGTGCTGGAGGAAATTCACCGGGACGACCTGATCATCACGGATCATCCGGTGGAGAAGGGTGCGGCGATCTCAGGCCACGCTTTCAAGCGCCCGGAAGAGGTCGAAATGCGCTGCGGCTGGAGCAACAGCACGGCTGGCTACGAGGGGTACGCGCAGGAGGTTTACCAGGAGCTCCTGTCGCTCCAGCAGAGCCGGGAGCCGTTCAGCATCTCCACCGGCAAGCGCAACTACGATGACATGCTGATCAGCTCGCTGGCGGTCACTACAGACGCATCAAGCGAGTACGCGCTGATGGTTGTGGCCCGCTGCCGGCGGGTGATCATCGTGGAGACGCAGACAACGAAGCTGGCGGCCCAGAAGGATCATGCCCAGCCGCAGAAAACCGCGCCTGCCGTCGAAACGGGGACGAAGCAGCCACAGGCGAAGCCGTCAGGCAGTATCCTCAGCGGTGGCGCTGGCGTGCTGGGATTCTTCGGGAAGTCAGGTTAGCCGCCATGCTATCCGCTACTTCCGGCCCACAGTTGGCCCCGTGACCTACGCGCTGACGGTTCGAGCGCTGCCTGGATTTACCACGGGCGTTCAGGACGCAGTCCGACAGGCATTGGCGGACTGGACCAACGCGCTGGCGATTGGCGCCAGCGTGTTTCTGACGCGCGCCTACGTCCCTGCAACCCTCCAGTCCGGCCGGTGCGACATTTGAAATCATGTCGATGACGATGGCGCGGGACGGCGATCCGCCAACCGCGGCCGACGTCGCGATCGCTTTCAATGAGGTGGCGTCGGGCGACGTGTCGAATGTCATCCTGACGGTGGTCTGAGATGGCGACGGTCGAAGATTACCTTGGCCTTATCACCGGCTTCCACCGCGGCCATGCTCCTGCCGCATCGTCGGTGACAGCCGGCGCTGGGAGCCGCGCAACGTCGGGATCTGGGTTTCAGGTGACGTAGCAGCAACCGGCCAGACCCGTACTGCCTCTCATGCCCCGCCGATCTGGCGGGGTTTTGTTTTGGCAATGTGTTCCGGATTGTGGGAGCAGCGAAAACCAGCCGCAAACCAAAACGTACCACCAAAGTGGCTTCAGGAGATATCTGCATGGAAAGGCGGGCCCGACTGGTACCGGAAGTGTCTCCGTCCCTGGATGCATGACCAGTGGTCGCGTAACCCTTTGAACCCCGCTCACAAAATGGCGGGTCCCGAGAACTGCGAAAAATCGTGTAAAATCAAGATTTTATGGCGGAGGGAGTGATCTGGCGCAAACTCGTCTCGCTATGAAATCTCCTGGTCCTCAGGGAAAATACAGGGATTTTTGCGCAATTCATGCAGAATCTGACCTGAAAATCGCCGCTTCATAGCTGATTTTACAGTGGTTTTTTGATTGGCCTTCCGACCGGGGAACAGGGAAGCAGCGGCGTCACATGGAGGGAAAACCATCGGTGCATGCGGTCGCGGACCGTAGCTATCGCACGTTGTTGCTCGCCACCTCGCGCTCGGTTAGCCAGTGTTGACTTCTCCCATTCGACCAAGGGGAGACAATGGAGTTGTGAACGGCGCCAAGTTCCTTTTCCACGCCTTTCGCAAAAAAATCCAACGAGATTGTCGCCGGCCTCCTCAAGGCCCTTCCGCCCCCGGTCAGTCCGTTCAACGTCAGCAATCAGTTCGGTTCCTGTTCGGGATCCTGGCCAAAATGCCGCCCCGGCTCCATGCGGTCGTGCAGCACCCGAATGATTTCTACCAGACCGGGTTCGTCGGCGCGGTAGAAAATCACATGCACCGGATCGCCGACGGGCCTTTCGCGGCTTGCCGCCCGGCTGTGGCGGATATGGAAGCTGCGGATGCCTGCGAGCAGTTCGGATCGCTGGACTGTAGATGGCCCCTGCGGATCTGTCGCGATGTGCCGCATTGCAGCGGTGAGGCAGGCCCGGTAGCGGATGCGCGCCTCGATCCCGTGACGGTCTTCGCTGGTCCGCAGGATCGCGGCAATATCGTCCTTCGCCGGATCGGAAAGCCGATAGCGCGCCATGCTGGATCAATGCGCGGCGGGCAGCGTGACGAGATTATCAAGCCAGGCGTCGAGGTTCGCATCATCGACATCCGTATGTTCGCCCCGATCGAGCGCCGCTGTGCCGGCCTTGATGGCCAAGCGAAGACGGTCAAGCGTCAGCGCCTCTTCGGCGCGCTTCTGCTGCAGGACGCGGATCGCGTCGCGGACCGCCTCGCTGGCGTTGCGATAGGCACCCGACTTAAGAGTGTCCTCGATATAGGCGTCCTGCTCAGGCGTAAGGCTGATGTTCCGGGTCGGCATGATGCACCTCCTCTGTTGGCGTGGATGATATCTGGTTTGGCAACAGTTGCCAATTTTGGGTCGCATCAAAACAGAGAAGATCACTCGCAATTCCGGCATTGAGACTGATCGCCCCTTCCGGATTGGACGACCATACCATGTGTGATGCTGTCGTGTTCCGGGTCGAGTGGATCGGCCTTGCCCCTGAGGAACTCGTCGAAGCCAAGGGTGCCGCCGATATCTTCAGGCGGAGCGCGGATCGGTGAGGTGTGCGATGACTGCTCAAAGACCCAAGAAACGACACGGATTTGCAGCCATGGACCCGGAGAAAGTCAAGGCGATCGCAAGCATGGGTGGGAAAAGCGTCCCAAAGAAATAGAGTGTTCTCGGTGGGCGCTGGCGGATGCTGCCGATCCATTTCGGGCATTGGCGCACAGTCTATGACTGGTTTCGGGAACTGGCGCGGCGCTTCCTGTTCCAGACGATCCACGACATCGAACTGATGCTGGATCGCGAGCGGGCCGGTCGCGAGGCGGCCCGACAGGCGCGGTGATCGACAGCCAGTCGATCAAGGCTCCGCAGGCTGCGACAAGGGGTTACGACGCAGGCAAGAAGATCGTCGGACGCAAGCGCCACTTCGCGGTCGACACTGACGGGCGCCTGCTGATGGTCAACCTGACGCCGGCCGACATCTCCGACAGTGCCGGCGCACTTGCCGTTCTCGACGCGATCCGCAAGCGCTGGCCCTGGGTGAAGCATCTCTTCGCCGACGCTGCCTGTGACCGCCTCAAGCTGATGGACAAGGCCGCGTATCTCGACTTTGTCGTCGAGATCATCCGCCGTCGTGACGGCGCCAACGGCTTCGAGGTCCTGCCCCGGCGCCGGGTCGTCGAGCGGACCTTCGGATGGATGATCCGCTGGCGACGCCTCGTGCGCGACTACGAGCCGCGCATCGACGTCTCAAAGGCCATGATCATCGTCGCAATGGGCGCAAACCTCATGCGGAGAAACGCCCACCCCTGAATTTCCAAACAGGCTCTAAACATCTAAACCGGCGAATGGCCTCTTTTTATTCCGGTGTTTACACATCAGCACGGCGGCGGGCTTGTTTCGCTCAGGGGGCTTCAGACGCTCCCGCCCACCGGCGCGCCTTTGTGCGCGAAGAGCGTTTCGAATCCGACGCCTGAGCTGTCGTCGGTGCAGATCACTGCTCCTGGTAGATAGTTGCTTTCCTGGCGGGCAAAGTGCAGGGCGGCGCTCCTGCTCACAAGAGTTCCGCCGATGAGATTGCGCGCGTCGCGGACCGTCCAGCGGCCCACGCTGTCGCGGTTGACAATAAAATGATTTACCGGTTGGGGAGGTTCTTTCAGTTGAACGACGATGCTCATATTGATTGATCCTGAATGTGGTCGGTAGCAAGGAACCGAAGGAGCGCCCCGCGCCCTGTCACATGGTCCATGACCTAACAAGAGCGACAGCTGAGACGGCTCCAATGATCAATATTCCCAACCTCAGCAGCATCCTGGTTTCGCTGTGCGATTGATCCGGCCCGGCTGTCATCCCGGCATCCGCTCCGGATTGGGTTTCGGGCAGCCTGTTTTGACGCAGCATCGCGGACAAATGGAAAATGCGGGGATACATCAACTAACATCCTCCTCAGATACGGCGCGTCTCCGGCGTGTCCTGCCATGAGGTATGCATCCGATATTTCAATCTTCCGGTACGGTTGATCGGAAATCCATTCATAGTAAGTACTATTATTATAGTATTTGAGTATAATATTGCGATATTCTGGCGTGAATTGCATGTTGGTCGTCTTGTCATACCGGATCGCGAAGATGCGGGTCCATCGCGACCTGTAAAGCTCAATCGGCACTCGAGCTTTACCTCTATGAGTGAGGCTTGGCGTCAGGCGGAGCGCCAGCAGACTGACGTCGCGTCTCCCATGGACAGGCGGACCGTCGGCATGGTGAGGGTGGCGATGGCCTCCCGGATCCTCAATGCCGTGTCGTCGGTCACCTCGACTAACGGCAAACGCACAGATGGGGCGTACCCTCGCGTGCAGTGAAGCGCGTATTTGACCGGCCCCGGGTTGGTCTCAAGCTCGAGTGCTTTCTGAAGGGGAAGCAGCAGGGCCTGAATGCGCCGTGCTTCGACGGGCTCATTTTGCTGGAGCGCGAAGATCATCGCAGCGCACAAGCGCGGCGTTAAATTGGAAATGACGGAAATCGCGCCATCGCCACCCACTGCCATGAACTCCGGCGTCGAACGGTCGTGCCCTGAGAGCAGGGTAAAGCGGTCGCCCAGCCGCGAAACCGTCTCCCGAGCCTTCGCCAGATCTCCGGTTGCGTCCTTGATCCCGACGATGCCTGGAGACTCTGCCAGCCGCTCCAGCGTGTCGACGCTGATATCCAACCCTGTTCGCGCTGGCACGTTGTACAGAATGATGGGCAGCTCAGTGGAGCGGCTGACGCAATCAAAATGCCGGAACAAGCCCTCCTGACCCGGTCGGTTGTAGTAGGGCGTCACGACCAGCGCGCCATCTGCGCCCAGACGGGCAGCCTCGCGTGTCATTTCAATCGTGCGGCGGGTGTCGTTTGTGCCAGATCCGGCGATCACTGGCGCGCGACCTCGCGATACATCGACACACAAGCGGATTACGTCAGCCCATTCCGAAGCGGAAAGAGTCGGGGATTCCGCAGTCGTGCCACAGGCGACGAGCCCCTGTACGCCCTGACCGATCTGCCAATCGACAAGCTCCGCCAGGGCTTCGAAATCAATCTGGTCTCCCCGAAAAGGCGTGACGAGAGCAGTGATCAGGCCGCCAAATATGGGAGGTTCGCTTTTTCGTTTCATGGTTCATCCTCCTTCTGACGCTGCGTCAGCAATGCTGTTTTGCGCACACACCAGTTGTTGTTGTGTAAGGAAAGTCTGGTGGATTGAATTTGAAGATCGAGCTCTGCTGGCATGCGCCGCGCCATCAAATGGCAACTTCATTAAATCCATCCGAATCATGATCTTGCCCGGGGTTTTCATGATTCTGGGATTTGCCGGAGGCTGGTTTCAGGCTGGCTTCGATGTCGCCATTAAAGCATCGGGACGCAGCAGGGCTGCAGGCCCGGCTCATCCCGGGCCCATGGTCGGGAAAACGGCGACCACGCTTCGTGAACAGAAGCGTTTGAACCGGATAGATAATTCGGCAGGTTAAAGAGGTCGATCATTTTCGGCAGGCTGGATTTCAGTGGGATGATCTAAAAAAGAACACCTGCTTCGATCATCCCGCGCGCCTGGTCACGCCTGTCGAAGTTGCGGCCAAAGCCGTAACCGTCCTCCATGCCATCGATGCGGGTGTAGGAGGCCTCAGCCCGGGCGAAGAACACGCCATGCTGGTAGGTTGGCGTGATGGTCAGCGACCATGCACGGCTACCCGGGCCATATAGCAGGTTCGTCGGGGCGCATTCCGGCCTTATCCCACAGTCAGCGCCCCATGACGTGATGTATTCAGCACGTCCTGCGAGGGAGAATGTGTCAGTGAAGGTGTAGCGGGCGAGCAGCGCGGCACCGAAGGTTTCCGCGGTTCGTGACACTCCGATGGCCCGATTGGCGCTGACCCGCGTGTACTGCAGGTAGGGCGAAACGGTGAGCGGGCCGCTGCTGTAGGCGTAGATGAGATTGAAAATGCTGCTGTTGTTCTGGGCGAGTGGCGTAGCGAGGGATGTCCTTGCTGTTTCGCCGAGGTTCCCGGCCGCGACCACCGAAATGGTATGGGCCGGTGAAATGGTCCATGATGCCAGCGCTGAGATCCAGTTCAGTTTTCCCGAGTAAAAACCGTCGTTCAGCGAGATGGATGCAGAGAAACTGCCCTTGGTGTAGTTGGCTTGAACCCCGCGGCTGATTGCAGGCTCCTGGTTCCATAACAGGCCGCGCGCAATATTCATATTCTGGAAGGTAAAAGTTGACTCTGCGCCAATTAAGGTCTGCAGCAGGCCGGCCTGGATCGACAGCTCAGGTGTCGCTTGCAACTTGCCGTAAGCTATGGGAACAGGGCCATAGAGCTTGTCCGTAGCGTCCACCGCACGCATGTAGGACGCGCCGAGCGATGGCAACGCATACAAGCCGCCCTGCACATAGAACTGGATCGGTGTTCCTGTTGTTTGCACCTGAATCTGCGCATTGCTTATGTCAGCTAACGAGCCTGTGTTCGTCGGGCGACTATACGGGATCGCGTTGGTCTGCCGGAAAGCCAGTCCCGTCAGTTGACCTGAAATGTGAAACTGGCCAAGGCCCCCGGCATCAAGGGTGAAGGGATTGTCATTGGCTTTCAGAAGGCCGCCGAAGGCCGGGGTTTGCAGGGGCTCGGCCATGGCAGGCGCTCCGACAAATATGGTGCATGCTGTCCCGGTAATGAGCGCTCGGGCGCCTGAGGAAATGGCGTTGCTCCGGGCTGCATTGTTCCAATACATGAAACTCGTTCCTTGTATGCCGCGGGCGGCGGAACCGGCATTGGATGCGCGCTCTGCCAGCTGTGCATTCTGAGGGGGAAATCGGGTTGCGGCAGCTGACAGGGCCGCCCCTTTGCAAGAGGCGATGTCGGCGCGTCCGTCCGCGGATTCGGATCTTGTCCCCGTGTGGATGAGCCTGCCGACGCCCCTTAAGCGTCAGGCTCGGACCCGGAAAAACTATGCGGGTATACATTGGAAAGCGATACGCTTTCTTTGTTGGATACATAGTTCTTGTATAAAAAAATAGGAATAATTTATTTAAACATCCATATATGCGTGATATTTGATTGACAAAGCTGCTCAGTCCGCCTGTCTCTTGCCCGCGGAGGCATGACATGCGCAAGTTCGGCACACATCAGGAACAGTTACGTGATCTGGGGCAACTGCTGGCGAGATGCCGACGCAACGGTGTGGTGGCGGCGGCGTCTACTGCAAGCTTCATGACCGAAACAGAAGCCTGGGATGTCCAATCGATGGCCACAGCCTGCTATGGCGGAGAGCCAGTGGGGTACGCCGTTGTTGGCTGGCCGGTCTCAGCCCAGCAGCGGCTTGGCCTCAATGGTCCGATCCATAGCGTAATTCCTCATGACGGCGGGCAGCCTGCATCCGGCGAAACTTTCCGCCTGCCGCAGGGCGTCATCGGAGCCCAATGCGAACTGGTGTTCACCATCGGTTATCCGGTGACGGGCAGGGCGGATGGCCTTGTTTCCCATGACAGCGTTCGCCAGGCCATTATAGCGTGCCGTCCGGCTATCGGGATTCTTGGTCGGCGCGTCAGCATGACCGGTGACACGCATCTTGCCGCGATCGCTGATTTCGCCTTGCACGTCGCGACGATTTCCGGTGAACCCGCCGACAGACACACTCTGTCGCGCCTTGATCTGGCCTGGGTCCGGGCACGGCTCGATGGCAATGATGTGCTGCGCGCATGTGGTTTGCCCTACGACCCTGTCGCGCCAGTGACATGGCTCGCGAATACCCTGCTACGCATGGGGCAGTGCCTGGACGCGGGAGATATAGTTGCATGCGGAGCGCTCGCACCAATTCTGCAGGTGCTTCCGGAGCAGACGCTTTCGTTCGACGTGGCCGGCTTCGGAAATTGCAGATGCTCGTTTCTGTAGCGCATTCTACCTGTGAGGGCCGCAAATGGGGTGTGAATTTCACCCCTCTACAGGCGCAAATTGGCGGGAGCCTACCGCACCGTCTTGATACTGCCGGCGGCGTGATCCTGGCTGGCCGTGTCAACCGGGCCAAGGTGACGACGGACCGGAACTTGGGGAACCGCACCAGCCTCGGCGTACGGTCGAACATTGTCGCTTGCGCCACCCGCGAAATCCGCCTTTCCGTTTTGTGATTCGTTATGTCGGGAATGGGGTGGGACGTCACCGGTCTGATTAGAGGTGCAATGGCTCAAGAACCCGCCGTCACCAATCCCGTCCTGGAATAGTTGACGGGGTGGCGAGAGATCTGCTTCGCGATCTCACTTGGTACATCAATTCTTCACGTTCAGAATGCCGCTGTTGCCGATCGGACATCGTACCGAGTTTGTTTTCGCTATGGATGCTGCGATAGTGCCAGGTGCATACCAAATCCGATGAGCAACAAGGCAAAGGTCCAGCGCTGAACAACCTCGACAAGCGGATGCCGGGCGAGCCATGGACTGAGTAGCATGCCCGCGCTGGCGTAACCGAGGTCGAATAAGAGGCCAATGCCAACGAGGATTGCTCCCAAGGCCAGGAATTGTCTCGGCACGCTACCCTGATCGGGCCGTATGAATTGCGGCAGCAGCACCGAGCAGAATAACAGCGCCTTGGGATTGAGAAGATTGGTAAGAAAGCCACGGCGTGCGGCGGCAGACCGGGATCGGATATCATCTCTCGCCAGTATCGGCTCCCCAGCAGGCGAGAGTGAGCGCATGCGAAGGATCCCGACGCCGAGCCAGATGAGATAGGCAGCGCCCGCGACACGCACGATCTCGAACGCCCAGGGCACCGTCCGCAGAAGTGCTGCCAGTCCAATCGCGGCAAGGAACACATGAACGGCGCGGGCAAGGCCAAGGCCGATCGCAACAGCAAATGCCTGCGCGCGGCCCCCAAATGTCACTGTTTGCAGGATCAGCACCATATCCGCCCCCGGAACAAGATAGACGACTGCAAGCGCGCCAATGAATACCCACAGGTCACCCAATTCCTGCATACATACTCCTCACTTTTCGGCTCGAAACTAGCGCTAGAGCTGGCGGCATGTCCCTGCGGATTGCGCTATGGATTGATGGGTCGTTAGCGTATCGTGCCAATAACGACTCTCAAATGCATGAAAGGATGCCAATATTAATGCTCGACGCTATTGACCGCCGTATTCTCAGTGCCTTGCAGCGGGATGCGCGCCTGACCAATGTGCAACTGGCGGAGGAGGTCGGCCTTTCGCCGTCACCGTGCCTGCGCCGGGTGCGGATTCTGGAGAAGTCCGGCGTTATCAACGGCTATCATGCCACCTTGGATCGTGGCGAGCTGGGCCTTGGTCTGACTGTTTTCGTGGGGGTCAAGGTCGAGCGTCATCAGGACGCGCCGGCCAAAGCGTTCAGGGAAGCTGTACAAGCGCTGCCCGAAGTCATCTCTTGCCATCTGGTCTCAGGAGAGTCTGATTTCCTGTTGCAGGTCGTGGTTCCCGATCTCGCTGGCTATGAACGTCTCCTGCTTGGAACCCTGCTAAAGCTGCCCGGTGTCAGCGATATTCGCAGTAACTTCGCAATCCAGACCGTGAAAGCACAAGCGCCGCTCCCCTTGGATCACTTGCCAAGCAAACCCACGTCACCAACTGGAAATAGCGCCCGGCACAGGCCATGATAGATGCCGTTACCGCCTACCTGCGCTTGGCTGTTCTAGGTTCGGCAGGCTAATTTGAAATGATCGAGATGGGGTTGGTAGCCGGACGGCTGCTATACGTGTTCGACGCCCAGAAGCAGGCCGTCCGTAACCGGCCCCCGAAGTGACGTTTGCAGAACGCCCTTTCATGTCGGCCCGACACAGGCAGTAGTCCGCACCTCTTTCGCGGCATACGAATATTCATGCTCGGCGACGCGGAGGCATGGCGCACCGCGTCATAGGCGACTTGCCAGCACAGGATGCTCCAACTGCTGCGCGGCCACCTGTCGGCTGAAGATTGATCCCGTCAGGTAGCCGCCAGGTTGAGATGAATGGTATGGTGCTCACTCATCTGGTCTTTCTCCCAGAGGTTGGAAGCGTGCGGGTCGGCGCTCGATAAAACTAAGCGCGCCTTCGCGCGCGTCCGGATGCGCCAACGCCTTCTGCATCAATCGGTCGGACGCGACAGAGGCAGCAAGAAAATCTTGCTCCCAATGCGCGTAAACTTGGCGTTTGATGGTGGCGATCGCACTGGGCGAAACCGTCGCCGCCATGTCGTCAACGTACGCGGCGATTGCAGGGATAAGTTCGCCTGCGGGAGCAATGCGGTCAGCGAGCCCGATGCGTAGTGCTTCCTGCGCGTCGACTTTCCGCGAGCTCCACAGAAGATCAAGTGCACGACTGGTGCCAAGCTGGCGGGGCAGCAGCCAGCTCATGCTGTCCGCCGTCAGCGCCAATGGCACAGATTTGAGGTTGTGATTTAAGGAGGATCTGGG
>NZ_BNCG01000054.1:5831-12734 GCF_014656355.1 Camelimonas fluminis | reverse complement strand
CTTCCGGTCCGCCTTCGCGGTAGCGGTCGTACCAGCGGTAGAAGGTCCGACGGGCGATGCGCGGCCTAGCGCGCGCTGCTCTGCTCGCTGGCCGCCTCTCTCAAGGCGCGGCGAAGGATTTTACCCGTGACCGTCAACGGCAGCGCGTCGGAAAAAACGACCTCGTGCGGTGTCTCGTGTCTTGCGAGCTTGGAACGCACGAAATTCCTTATCTCCAGGGCCAACGTTTCCGACGGCTTGAACCTGTCGTTAAGGACGACATATGCCCGGATGGCCTCAGTGCGAACAGGGTCTGCTATCCCGATCACGGCAGCCATGACCACGGCGGGGTGCTTGATCAGCGTGTCTTCAATCTCGGTTGGACCGATGCGGTAGCCGGAACTTGTAATAACATCGTCCGCCCGCCCCTCGAACCAGAAAAATCCCTCATCATCGACCTGAGCAAGATCGCCACTGAGCAACCAGCCGTTAGCGTATTTTTCGGCAGTCGCTTCCGGATTTCGCCAATATTCCAGCATCATCACAGGGTCTGGCGCCCGGAAAGCCAGATTGCCGATGGTTCCAACCGGCAGCTGTTGGCCCTTGTCGTCTACGATGGCGGCAGTATGCCCAGGGACTGGGCGACCTAGAGACCCGGGGCGGAGGGGCAACAGCCGGCTGTTATTGCCAATCACGAGGTTGCATTCGGTCTGCCCGAACATTTCGTTCACAGGCAGTCCAAGCGTATGGCGGCTCCATTCGTGGAGTTCTTTGCCTACGGACTCGCCGCCCGAGATGACAGCGCGCAACCTTGCGCCATATCGTTGGACAGGATCCGGCACCTGGCGCATCAGCCGCAACATGGTGGGGGTAAGCAGCGCCGTGCGCACGCCGTGCTCGCCGATCATTCTGAAGGCCTGTTCGGGATCAAACTTCTGCGCGCGGAACGTCAACACAGGTTGCCCGAAGAACCATGCCGGCATGAGCACGTCCATTAGCCCGGCCAGCCACGACCAGTCGGCGGGCGACCACATGAGATCCCCGGGTTGGGGAAACGCGTCGAAGCCGAACTGTACGCCGGGGATGTGGCCGAGCATCGAACGATGAGCCTGCAGCGCCCCCTTGGGAAACCCGGTGGTGCCCGAGGTGAAGTTCAGAAAGGCAGGCTCGTTGGCACCAGTGTCGACGTTGGTGAAATTGTCCGAGGCCGTCTCGAGCATCCGCTCCAGTGATGGCGCTCCCGCCTCATCGCCGTCGATGAGGAAGATATGCTGAAGCACTGGCGCCTCCGAGGCTGCCTGAAGCAGCGAGGGAAGCGACGCGAGATCTGTAATCGCCACCCTGACCCCCGCGAGCCCAAGTCGGTAGGCTATGGCGTCAGGGCCAAACAAGGGCGAGGTCGGCGTTGAAACCAGGCCCGCCTTCCAGCACGCCACATGGCTGATCGCAGTCCAGGGGCTCTGGCCCAGCAGCAACATTACACGCTCGCCGCGCGCCAGCCCCAGCGCCGCGAAGAGATTGGCCATCTTGCTGGCGAGGCGTTGGACCTGTAGGAACGTTATATTGCGGGTGTCGCCTCGCTCGCCAACACTCACCAGCGCGATGCGGTTGGGGTCGGTCGCATGCCTGTCGCAAACATCCGCCGCGATGTTGTAGCGCTCCGGAATGTTCCAACGGAAGCCACGGCAGAGCGCCTCATAGGCCTTCATGTCATTCATCGCCGAACCTCAGACCTGCGTGTGGCGCCCAAGAATGCGTCTGCCGAGGACATGCCTGTGCACCTCTGACGGACCATCATAGATGCGGAACGGCCGGATATCGCGGTAGATCCTTTCGACGACCGTGTCGCGGGTAATGCCAATGGCGCCGAGGATCTGCAAGGAACGGTCAACGACGCGACCAAGTGCTTCCGAGCAATAGACTTTCGCAATGCTGGTCTCGTCGCGCGCCTGTTCGCCCTTGTCGAGCAACCAGGCCGTATGCCAGATGGAAAGCCGGGCGAGGTGCATGTCGATTTCATTGTCTGCAAGCATGAAGCTCACACCTTGGTGTTCGCCGATGGTCTTGCCAAATGAGTGACGCACACTGGCGTGTGCGGCTGCGACAGCATGACAGCGCTTCGCTGCCCCCAGCCAGCGCATGCAATGGGTCAGGCGCGCCGGGCCAAGCCGAACCTGGGCGTTTCTGAAGCCCTGCCCCAGATTTCCGAGGAGGCGATCGGCGGACACGCGGACATCGTCGAACCGCACCACCGCATGACCGCCCGGCGAGTTGGCGTCGATCGTGTCCAGCATCCGCGTGACGGAAAAACCGGGGCAATCGATATCGAGAACGAACATCGAGGCGCCCAGATCTTCCCCGCGGCTGTCCAGGGTGCGCGCCATGACGATATTGAATGCAGCGCCGGGTACGCCGGTGATCATGTATTTCTGGCCGTTGATGATGAAATCGTCGCTCTCCTGCCTGGCGATCGTGTTGAGCCGCGAGGCGTCTGCGCCAGCGCCATCAGTCACAGTCTCAGTCATCGAGAATACCGAGCGCACCTCGCCGCGCGCGAGCGGCGCGAGCCAGCGCTCCTTCTGGGACGGGGTCGCAATCTGGTTGAGCAGATTGACGTTGCCTTCGTCGCCGGCCTGGATGTTTAGCGCCAGCGGCCCCAGGGTGGACCAGCCAGCTGCCTCAAATATCACGGCCATCTCACGATGGTTGAGACCAAGGCCGCCATAGGCGACAGGCGCATGCGGCGACAGCAGCCCCTCGGCGCGCGCGAGGTTTACAAGCTCAAGCCGCAACTCTTCGGCAGGGCCGTGCGGCGTCTGGCGCGGATCGTTCTCCATTGGGACGACTTTGGAGGCGATGAAGGTTTCGACGCGGTCACGCAGCGTCGTCAGCTCTGGAGAAAGTTCGAAATCAATCACGGCGGTGCCCCTCGGCTGCTCCGGCCAGCAAGGCGGAGCCATGGGAGAAAAGACTGGAGATCGAGGGCGCGAAGCGCTCCCACAAATCGTCCCGGCGCTTGCCGGAGCGGTGCAGCTTGACGTTGAGGCAGGCTATGGAGCCGAGGCGGTACTGGGCGAAGGCCTGGTGCCAGGCGAGATGGCGCACGGCGGGGCCGCCAGCCTTTTTGTATTCAGCCAACAGATCGTGAGGGGGGACAGGCGCAACAGGTTGCCAGTCGGCGTGCCAGGCGCGGCTGTCCGACATCATCATCAGCCAGCCGACATCCAGCCCCTGCGCGCCAATAGAGGCCAATTCCCAGTCAATGATTCCCGTGGCGACGCCGTTGTCGAAAAGGATGTTGCCAGGCTGGAAGTCGCCATGTACCAGCCCGACCGGCGCGGGGTCCGGCATGCTCGCACGAAGTTCTGTGTCGAGCTGGGCGCTTGGGGCGAGCCATTCCGTTCCCTCTGCGTGGCGGCGCAATGACGACCAGCGATCCAGCTCGTCGAGCAACAGCCGCGGCGTCTCCCAGTGAGGCAACGCCTCCCGCCAGTCGATCCGGTGAACTGCAGCAAGCAACCGGGCTGCCTGCCACCAGACCGAACGTAGAAGCGCCGGGTCGCCCAGAAACGATGGATGCGGCTCCCAGACCACGAATACGCGCCCGGGCAGTTTGTCCATGACGATGAAAGGCGCGCCCAGCATCTCTTCTGAGGCGGAGGCCCAAGGCACGTCGGGGGTCAGCAAGCCCTCGCCCTTGAGCGCCTTCAGCAAGGGGGCCTGGCGGTAAACGTCGGTGTTGCCCCTTCGCGTCACGCCGGCCGGCGCCATCTTGAGAATGTATTCGCCCCGCTGGCCGCCCTCACCATCAACCAGTTCAAAGCCGTAGGTAAGCCCGGCGTGGCCGTCCTCCATCACCGAAAGATCTCTGACATTCAGCCGGCCGTCGTCCAGCATGCGGCGGGCGGCCACCTGCAATCTGCCAGCCAGTTCCTGGCCTTGTTCATTCACGATTGTCACTCCTATCGCACAGCGGGCGCTGCGGCGGATCCGCAGCGGCGTCCGGGCGGCCCTGTCCCAGGCCTGCAGACCCGCCGCAAATCGCCCCGACGGCTCGCCTGCACCGGGCCGCCTGTTATCGTCCCGAGATGAGTTCGCCGGTGGACACCCATGTCTTGCCGTCAAAGCGCATCATCTGCATCTCTTTGATCGGACCATGGTCCTCTTCGGAAATGCTGACGGTGACGCCGGGCAAAAGCATCGGCACATCCATTTTGCGCATGCTGTGCAGGGCCTTCATCAAGCTGTCGCGGTCGAGGTCGCGTCCTGCGCGCTCAAGGGCCTGATGCATTGCATAGGCCATGCTGTAGCCATATGCGTTGAGCCATTCGGTTTTGGAGCCTGACGGATAGTATTTGTCCATGAACGCCAGCCACTCTTTGAAATCAGGAGCGTCTTTCCACTGGGGATCAGACGGCTGCTTGCTGTAAGACGCCGAGACTGCCCCGATGGCATTCTCAAGGCCAACGCTCGTCAACACCGGATCAATTGAGTTTGAGACGCTCGGCAACAGCATGAGCGGCTTCCAACCCATGGCGCTGGCGGCTTTGACGGCCTGCGCCGCGAATTTCGGAGTGGCCGCATTGACGAACGCGTTCGAGCCGCTGCCTTTCAGGCGGGTTATCTGGGAGTCGACGGTCGCGTCAGAGATTTCATAGCTGGCCGCTGCAACGATCGGAATATTGCGGCGGGACAGCGCGTCCTTCAGCCCCTCAAGGACCGCGCGGCCGAAGTCGTCATTGGCGTAAAGAATGGAGACTTTCGGGTCCTTCACAAAGTCCGCGATGTATTTTCCGTAGATGCGTCCTTCGTCGGCGTAGCTGACATTCCAGCCAATGCTCCAAGGATATTTTCTCGGCTCATTGTATCGTTCGGCGCCAGAGGTGACGAAGATTTGGGGAACCTTTTTCTGGTTCAGATAAGCTTGCGTGGCGGCGGAGGTTGGAGAACCCAGCGGCATGAAAATCGCGAGAACGTTTTCACTTTCCACGAGCTTTCGCGTCTGCTCCACCGCTTTCGGTGGAGAATAGGCGTCGTCAAGACTGATCACCTCAATCTGGCGCCCGTGGACGCCGCCTTCACTGTTCACCTTGTCGAAATAGGCAAGGGCTGCCCGGGCGATTGTTCCATAGAATGACGCCGGCCCGCTGTATGGCGCGGTGTTGCCAAGTTTGACGACCTTGTCGGTCACGCCAGGCGTGTCCGCCGCGACCATCGACACGCTGAACCCGAGCGCCGCACACGCAATGACGGCAATGTGGCGTATCCGCATTCTCGACCCCCGTTTTCCGTTGACTCCCTGCAGGCCACGTTGGGCGCTGCAGAGGTATCTTAACGACGAGTCGAAATATGTCCACTCGGTAATATATTGCTCGTTTAGTTGCCCGACCAGTCGCTTCTGGTCTACCCACTGATAGCGAGGCTCCGTGATATATGGCTTTTGGCCTGGCGACTGAACGACGCCTGGGAACATGCGCGCCCCTGAAGAGATCGTCGCGAAGTTGCGGCAGGGCGGAGTGCGGATGGCGCAAGATTGGCATGGGGCTGACCGTGTTCGCGCGCCTCTGGCTCCACGCGTAGCTCGCCCAGCAGATAGGGATAGGTCTTATGCCCCTTCCTCAGCTTGCTGGTGTTGGGCCTCTGGTGGATCGGCGTCAAGCGCATCAGCCCCCGGATGCGCTTCTGGTGCACACCATGCCCCCCGTTCTGCAGGCGCCAGGTCATCTGGCGGACGCCGTAGAACGGTGTGTCGGGTTACTGCCTGTCGATCAACGGCCTCAAGCAGTTCAGGCGTGTCGCCACCCGCTACGACAAAACCGCCGTCTCACTCCTTGTCTTTCTCGCACTAGGCGCCGCAAAGCTATGGATGCCAACCTTTGTCACCACGATCTGGTGGAAATGCGGAAGTCGCGCCCCTCGTTGATCCAGCGGATGCGCTCGTCGCGCAGCATGGTGCGGCGCACCTTTCCAGCGTCGTCTCGCACCGTGGCGTTGGTGAATTCGTAGCTTTCCGGGTGCTTGGGCTTGCTCAGACGTTCACTGAGGAACGCCGGCAGCGCAGTCAGCAGGTCGTCGGCAGAGGTTTCCGGTGCGATCTCGATGATGGCGTGGATGCGCGCGCCGAGATCCGGATCAGGCAGACCGACGACGGCACAGCTGCGAATATCCGGATTGGCGATCAGCGCCGCCTCGACCTCGGCCGGGTAGATGTTGGCGCCGCCGCGCAGGATCATGTCCGAGCGCCGGTCAGCCAGCCAGATGTAGCCTTCCTCATCCATGTGGCCAATATCGCCGAGCGACTCCCACCCCCCGGGGTCGCGCTTCGCGTCGGCGCCGATGTAGTGGTAGGTGGTTCCGGGGCCGTCGGCGGCCTTCAGGAAGATTTCGCCGATCTCGCCCCGCGGTAGCTCTTGACCGTCCTCGCCAACGACCTTGGCTTCACCATTCTCCATACGTCCAACCGATCCTCTCCGCTTGAGCCAGTCTGTGCCGGCAATAAGCGTTGAGGCTTGGCGTTCTGTTCCGCCATAGCCTTCATAGACATGGTCGGCGCCGACCCAGTCAATCCAGGCTTCCTTCAGCCATCGCGGCATGGGCGCCGCCGTATGGCAGACTACCTTCAGGCTGGACACGTCGTGGCGCTTGCGCACATTCTCCGGCAGGGCCCAGATGCGGCTCATCATCGTCGGAACGAAATTCACCCAGTCGATGCGGTGTTCGGCGATCAGGCGCAGGGCCTCCTCGGCGTCGAACTTCTGCATGCCGACGACCTGGCTGCCTCCAAACAATGCGTTATGGGAAAAAAGGAATGGAGCATTGTGATAGAGCGGACCGGGATTGAGCGCCCGCTGTCCTTGCTCCGCGGGCAAATGCGTTGCCGAGGTGTCAACAATCGCGGGCATGTGGTCGACAATCACCTTGGGC
>NZ_BNCG01000054.1:0-5688 GCF_014656355.1 Camelimonas fluminis | reverse complement strand
GGCTTCCCCGCCGATCACCAGAGACGGGCGCAGCAGCTCCAGAATGGCCGCCGCCTCGCCCGGCGGCAGGCGATATGACAGCGAGCAGGGCGTCGCGCCACATTTCCAGATGGCGAAAGTGTTCTCGTAGAAGGTGTTGCTGTTGGGCAGGCCGACGGCGACGAAATCGCCGGGCTTCACGCCCAGCTCCATGAAGGCGCGGGCGCGACGGTTGGCGCCGCGCTCCAGCTGGCTCCACGTCAGGACTTCACCGGAATGAATGATGGCTGGCGTATCGTGGCCCTTTCGGTCCGCGTACCAGCGCGGCGTATCGCCCATGGGTAGCAGCATGTGTTTCTCGCGTCCGGAAAATAGACCAAAACGTTGATGCCAGAAACACACGTTGCTGGCTTTGGATTGTTTTAGTTAACTTCTTCCTGGTTCCAGTTTTTACCGTCAAAAACCGAGATATAAAGTTTGCTGAACGGCGTGTAGTCATCCGGCGTGATGGCATACGTAACGCCTGGCAGCAGACCAGGGGCGGTCATCCCCTTGATGCTGGTCATCTGTTTGAGGACGTTTTTCCGCGTCAGATCATCACCACAGCGCTCAAGGATCCGCTCAAGTACGGTCGCCGCGGAATAGGCGATAAATGCCAGATCGTTGTCAGCGTCAACGTTCGGCAGATATTTCTTGCGAAACTCCTGATATTTCAGGATGTCCGGGTCATTTGCCCATTCCGGGCTACCAAGACTACGGAAGGTGCGTGCAGTGGTCAGGCCCTTTGCATTTTCTGGCCCGGCTGCATTGATAAGGGGTGCTCCCACAGCTGTCGAAGATACCAGATGCAGAGGTTTCCAACCGAGTTCGGCCATCTTGCGGATGGCCTGCGACGACGCCTTGCCCGCTGATGCATTCATCAAGATGTTCGCGCCGGATTGGGAAAGCTTCAAAATCTGGCTGTCGACCGTCGGATCCGTAAGGTCGTAGGAAGCTTCAGCAACAATCAGTTTCCCGGCCCTGTCACCCAGTGCTTCCTTGAAGCCCTTCACGTAGTCCCGACCAAACTCATCGTTCTGGTAGAAAAGGGCGATCTTCGGATCGGCGACCTTCCGCAGGGCATATTGCGCCATCGCCTTCCCTTCGCTGGGATAAAGCGCTTGCCCCGGAATGGTCCACGGGAATTCCTTTGGATTGTTCCACCGCGAAGCGCCAGTCATGACGAACGCCTGCGGCACTCCCTTCGAATTCATATACTTCTGAATGGCCAGCTGGCCTGCAGAGCTGGTGCTTCCATAGATCGCCAGAACATCGTCCTGCTCGACCAGCTTGCGCGTCTGCTCCACCGTTTTCGGCGTGCTGTAAGCGTCGTCCAGGCTTATGAACCGGACCTTCCGGCCGTTTACTCCGCCTTTCGTTTCGTTCAGCATGTCGAAATAGGCAGTCAAGGACCGGCCGATAACGCCATAAGGCGCGCCAGGGCCACTGTGCGGTATTGTCTGGCCGATGCGAATTTCAGTGTCGCTCGCCCCTCCGTCATATTTCTTGTCCGAGGCGCCTGCCTGCGATGATGCGATCATCGCGGCGACGCCAAGTGCACCAATCATCAAAGCGCGCATAAAGCTTCCTCCCTGCCCTCTGGGGGCTGGCGCAACGTAGTCGCCGTATTTAGTATCATTGGGCTATTGCGGGAATGCAATAGACCAACAAAGTTTGGGTAACTGGCGATGGGTGGAACGGTCTGGGCGCGGGGTCCGGCAATATCGTCGCTTCCGCGCAGCCCAGCTTGGCGCTGCCGTCGCGTTCAGGACGCAAATGGCGTTCCCATGCATCGCAGCCTGGAGTAGGAGAGGGACATGTTGGACAAACCGACCTACCCGGACCAAGAAAAATCTTGCCTCCATTGCAGCGAGGGAACGCTGCGGCGCACAATGGATCTCATTTTCTATGCCCACATGGAGCTGGCTGACAGGGCCGACCAGGTTCTTGCGGACTACAAGCTCGGGCGTCCGCATCATAGGGTGCTCTACTTTGTGGTTCAGCGTCCGGGCATCACAGTCAATGAGTTGCTCTCCACCCTGCGCATCACCAATCAGGCGTTCTCGCGAACCATAAACCAGTTGGTTCAGATGAACCTGGTTGAGCAAAGGATGGGAAACGGAGATCGTCGGTATCGCTGTCACTATCCAACAAAGGAGGGAGTGGAGCTGTCGCAGCGTCTGTCGCAATTGCAGTACGAACACGTGAGCGAGTGCCTGAAGGACGTTCCGATGGGGGATCTTGGCTTGTTTTGGGATGTCCTGCTGAGATTGGTTCGTGAGCAGGACCGCGCGTGGATCACGCCAACCGGCGGCTGAATTTCGAGAGGCGCGCCAGAGCAGGCGGAGCTTTGACTGATCGCCCCGTCTCGGGCACCGAAGAATTGCCTATTTGATGAGGCCGTCGTCCCGGCCCCCGGATTTGCGAGAGCGGATGTGCATCGGTGACGCGAGCCTGCGCGGCCTGCGTTTAGGGGCTGGCATGGAAACTGCGCATCCAGCCGATCTGGAGAGCCCTGATCCCCGTCGACGCGGCCGTCATACGTTTGGGGTCGGGATTCGGGCCAGCACCAGGCCCGTCGGCCAGCATGGAAGCGACGTTCCGCGGCGGATCGCCCGTCCCCACAGGGCCTTGTTATGACAGGAGCACCATATATTGCCTGTTTCATCGTTGGAGAGACCGCCCGCATCCATCGTCGGCGAGGAAATCTGGATTGCAAGCTGGTTGCCGCAGATCGATCAGCCCAAAAGCTATGGCTGCAAATATGTGAACGTTCTCTTGGAACCGTGGGGGCTGCGTGCCATCCTGAAGCCAACCGTCCAACAACCCTGACAGGCTTTCATGGTTGCAAGCGCTTCCCCATTATCTCAGCCGGCCAACAGCCGGCTCACGCGCGCGGCAATTTTTCTGGTCGTTACGATCAATGCCGCGCCGGCGTCGGAACGGGCCGTCAGGGAGCTGTGCGGCGATCTTTCCAGCCTGGTGCGGGGCGTAGGTTTCCGCAACCTAGACGGACAGCTATCTTGCGTGATGGGGTTCGGCGCACACGCCTGGGACAGGCTGTTCGGTCAGCCGAGGCCCAGGGACTTGCATCCATTTCGTGAAATCAACGGGATCCATCGCGCGGTTTCCACGCCGGGCGACGTCCTGTTTCACATTCGCGCCGCGAGCATGGATCTGTGTTTTGAACTGGCGACGCATATCATGACGCGCCTGTCCGGCGCAGTCTCTGTCGCCGATGAGGTGCACGGCTTCAAGTTCTTCGATGACCGCGACCTGCTTGGCTTTGTCGACGGGACGGAAAACCCGGTGGATCGGGCGGCAGCCGAGGCAACGCTCATCGGCGATGAGGACCCGGATTTCGCGGGCGGCAGCTATGTCATCGTGCAGAAGTATCTGCACGATCTCACCCGCTGGAACCAGGTTCCCGTGGAGGAGCAGGAAAATATCATTGGCCGGCACAAACTGTCGGACATCGAACAGATTGATGCGCAAAAAAAGCCCTATGCGCACAACGTCCTGACTTCAATCGAGGAAAATGGCGAGCAACTCCAGATCGTTCGCGATAACATGCCGTTCGGCGAGGTTGGCAAGGGTGAGTTTGGCACTTACTTCATCGGCTACGCGCGCTCACCTCACCGCATCGAACGCATGTTGGAGAACATGTTTATCGGGAATCCGCCAGGAACCTACGACCGGCTGCTCGATTTTAGCCGGGCCGTGACCGGTGCGCTGTTCTTCGCGCCAACCGCGACCTTTCTCGATGATGTTCAACCGGATCCGCCGCCATCCGGCATGCGGGAAGCAGGCGCGTCCCCTTCTTCGGACGCCGTGGCTGTCCCGGCTCCGCCGAAGGAGCGGAAAGATGCTTCGCTCGGGATCGGCTCCCTTAAAAATGAGGCAGGGCAATGAACAATCTGCATCGGGAGCTTGCTCCCATCTCCACCGCCGCATGGGAACAAATTGAGCAGGAGGCAAGCCGCACGCTGAAGCGTCATCTGGCCGCGCGCCGGGTCGTGGATGTGCCCGAGCCGAAGGGAAACGCGCTGGCCGCGATTGGCACAGGCCACCAGCATGGTATTGAGGCTCCGGCGGACGGCGTGCAGGCGGCGCAGCGCGATGCGAAGCCGCTGATTGAACTCCGCGTTCCCTTCGAGTTGTCGCGCCAGCAGATTGATGATGTCGAGCGCGGCTCACGTGACTCTGACTGGTGGCCATTGAAGCAGGCCGCGCAGAAGATCGCGTTCGCTGAAGATCAGGCCGTCTTCGACGGTTATGCGGCCGCGAGCATTCAGGGAATACGCCAGGGCAGCAGCAACGCTCCGATCACGCTTCCCACGAACGTGAAAAGCTATCCGGACGCCGTGGCGAAGGCCGTCAGCCAGTTGCGTCTGTCCGGATGCGAAGGACCGTATGCGCTGGTGCTTGGCGCGGACGCCTATACGGCGGCCAGCGGCGGCAGTGACGACGGCTATCCCGTCTTCCACCATGTTGAACGCGTCGTTGATGGCGGCGTTGTCTGGGCTCCCGCGATCAGGGGCGGGGTCGTGATGTCGACCCGCGGCGGCGATTTCGAACTGCACATCGGCCAAGATATCTCTATCGGTTATGCAAGCCACACGTCTACGACGGTCGAGTTGTATTTCCAGGAAACATTCACTTTTCGCCTGCTGACAGCCGAGGCCTGCGTGGCGCTGCATCCGCTTCAGGACCAGGGATGATCTGGCATTGAGGGCTAAAGCGCTTTGCGACCAGACGGAATCGTCTGGTCGATCAGATTTCGCTCAAAACAGGGGAAACTGGGGCAATCCCCGATCCATGTAGCTCGGGAATTGCGCCAGGTGTTTCGACGGGAACCTTATCTTTTTGCATAGTTCGAAGGTGTTGACGTCGGCGTCGCCCTCTTAACCGCCAGTTCATCTCGTATTGGGAACGATAAAGGAACCCAGGCCTATATTCGTCTTGGCCCAGACGCACAGGTTTTCGGGGTCGTGGCGCTCACGGATGCGAACAGCGCCGGCGAACGCCGCCGTGCGCCCACCAGAAGATCAGCGCTCCACCGGCTCAGCCTGAACCGTCCGCCTGTGAACTTCAGCAAAATGGGTTTGTACATCGTGGGCATGTGGTCGGGTGACTGGTGGTGTTCCTCCCTCATTCCTGGCCTCGCTGGGCGTCATCCCAAAACGCGCCCGAAAGCTGCGCAGCAACTGGTTGCCGCTCGAAAATCCCATGCTGAAGGCGATATCCGTTATGGAGCGTGACGACTTTCCTGACTTGAGCAACTCAAGAAATGCGGCGTCCAGCCGCTTGCCCTGCACGAGTTTTGCTACGCCGCCGTCAGCGGCAAAAGCCCGGTAAAGGTGTGCGCGCGACACATTGAAACGACGCTGGATGGCTTCCGGCGTAACGTCGCCCGACTGAAAGTTCTGCTCGATAAACGACAGGACCCGCTGCCGCAACACAGAGCCTGGGATGGCGTCCGCGCGCTGGCGCTCCAGCGTCTCCCCCTTCAACGCGCTGGCCAGCAGGGTCGTGAACGCCTCCTGCGCCGCAAGCGTCTGGCTCGCGGGCAATGGGCCATCAAGTGAAACAAGTTGCCCAAGATAGCCTGTCATACCAAGACTCTCTGATCAGAACCCATGCGCCCATTTGCGGAGTCCGATTGACATG
>NZ_BNCG01000053.1 GCF_014656355.1 Camelimonas fluminis | reverse complement strand
GCCATTGAGGGCGTTGAGGTTTGAGAAGCCGGGGGCGACGCTGCCGCCGAGGCTGCCGAGCCGCTCGAAGATGGCGGCTGAGGTGAGGCGCGAGGTGACGATGCCGAATCCGGTCTGGGTATGGAAGCCGGATGGCGGCAGGGCGAGCAGGGCGCGGCTCAGGGTTTCGGCGTCCATGGTGTTGAGGCTGGCGACGGCCAGCGCCGGCGTCGACGGGAAGGGGACGTCGCCAATCCGCACCGCCTCAGCGGCGGCATAAGCCTCGTCCAGGGGAATCCGGTTGGCGATAATTGTCAGCGCGCGCGCCGATCCGTGGGCGTTCAACACCTCATAGCGCGGCGCGATGGGGAGCCACTCCGGCTGTCCGGGCTCTGCCGGGTTCCCTGGCTCTCCCGGTTTTCCCGGTTCCCCAGGGTGGACGGGATTGGTCGGCTCCACATCATCTGTGTAGTCAACGTGGTCGGCGACGACGACAATGCTGTTGCCGACGACATGCGTTGTCCAGGCGAAGGCAGGCAGGTTGACGTCAATGGCGGAGAAGCCGCCAGACAGGCTCCCGGCTTGCAGCACAGTGAACTGCTGGGTTCTTGCCGGAGCATGCGTCAGCACGGCGACGGACAGATTGCCGGCGAGGTTCGCCTGCCCGGTCACCACCAGCCTGTCCGATCCAGCGTGTTCATCGACGCGCACGGCGAGCGTTCCCGCGGCCTCCTGGAAGTAATCGCCCTGGATGGTCAACTGGCCGAGTGCGCCGGAGTATCCGGGGGAGAGGACGCCGCCCTTCTGGACGAAGCCGCCATGGGCGATAATCACGCCCGTGCCCGACACCCGGCCATTGTACTGGGTGAAACCAGCGTATTTGTTGTTGGGATCAGGGTCGATGAAACGGCCGGTTTCCAGCACGCCGTCGACACGGACGTGGCCGTTCTGCAGCAAGCTTTGCAACTCGACGCTGAGCTGCTGGCCAGTCTGAATCTCCAGCTTCGCGTCGGCGTTGGCGATGACCAGCCGGTCGATGACGGGCGCGTTATCAACGAAAACGTGCGAAGCGTTGGAGAGGAAAACTTCGTAGTAGCGGCCGGCATCTCCGTGGGACTGGCTATATGGGGCTCCGTCACGGTTGTAGGGCGCTGTGCCTGCAGGATTGCCCCCATCCGTCCAGGCGGCGGGGTCGCTCCATGCCCAGGTTCCCGGGTTCGCCGTGATGTAGCGGAGCGGATTGCTGGCGTCGATCCAGCCTCGGTTGAACGGAATCTCCGGGTACCTGGCGCTCGATCCGTAGCCTGCGCCACCCGCGCTCATTACGCCGATTTGCGCCAGTGAACCATCCGGCATCACCATGAACATGGGGCCGCCGCTATCGCCGGACTCAGGCGCAGACTGCCATTCCGGCACCGGCGCAGTCTGGTTGTACAGGTTGTGAGCCGCGGGATTGGCGGGGTCACGAAACTCGACCTGGACAAGAACATCCCCCAGAATGTTGGGACCCGTGGTTCCCACCGTTGTGTCGCCAACCCGGCGACGCAGGTCAGTTTGCGGAACTCCCGAAGCCACGCCATATCGGCCATATCCGGCGATGCGGACCAGCGTTCCCGGAGCGGGGAGCGCCTCGCCCGGTTGCAGCAGCCTGACAGGCGCAACATTGGTGACCGGGGTCTTCATGGCCACCAGCGCAACGTCGTTTGGATCTGCGGCAAAGAGCGCGTGACCAAAAAGCGGATTGACCGCAAACCCGGCGACTGCCCGGTCGCTGGTCGAGGCGTTCACCGCATCGGGCGCAAATTTGATCTCGCGATCCAACGCAAGATAAAGAGCCTGCGTCGTTTTGTTATAGAAGCAGTGGGCGGCGGAAAGTACGGTCCGGTGATTGAGAAGCGTTCCCGTACATAAGGTTCCGTTGGTCTTGTCGAAGACTGCAACGACATTCGGATAGGCGTTCCCCGCGTCATACCATTCGTGAACTTTTTCGGTGGGCGCGCCCGCGCCTGGCAGGTTGGCCGCCGCCACATCGTTCAGCACGATAGCGACCGCGGGCAGGGGCGCAAAGGCCAGCATGCCGGCCATCGCCATGAGCGCGATCCGAGAGGCGCCATACGACCATTGGCGCGACGCCCGGTCAGAGACTTTGTGCGTGTTGACGGCGGTGCTGTGTATGCGCATCGATCATCCCAAAATGACTCGCGTTATCTTTCGGCATCATTGTATTCGTAAAATTATATTTTTAAATATGCTCAGTAATTAATGTATTACCGTGGTAAATATACATAAGCGCTGATGATTGTTGCCCATATGTCTGGCGTTTTCTGCGCCATTTCATCGGGATTGTTCTTGATATTCAGGCTATTGGCGCGGTGGGGCCTGCGCCGGAGCCTGGGCGCGCCCGGTTGGGGAACGCGCCCATAGCTGGCGGGTCGCATGGTTGACGGCGAAACGTGGTGAGCCTGGCGCAATGCAGGTTGGGCAGGTCCGTCCGGCGATGGCGTTGCAGGATGCGGACGCGCCGCCTTCCCGATCCGGCGGCAAGTGCTTCTGCCAGGTGGAAGGCGGGGTGGTCAGGATTTCCCAAGTACAGAAAGATTATATGTAAGATAAAAATGCAGCGCGCATGGCAACGGGCGCGCGTGCAGAAAATATGTGCGACAGGGCGGGCGCAGTCATGTCAGCGCGCTCCTGGCGCGCTGAACATGTTCATGCGGCGTGGCGGGCCGGGTTCCTCAGAACGGCTCGATGATCCGCTTGCGGCTGGTCCGTGGCGGCGGGGGCGGCAGCTTATCTAGCGTGCGCAGCAGAATGGCGCGGGTTTCGGCGGGATCGATCACATCGTCATAGATGAAGCGCGCCGCGCATTCGATGGCGGTGTTGGCTTCCTTCATCTCCGCTGTGAGCGCGGCGTGGCGCGCCGCCCGTTCGGCAGGGTCGGCGATGGCCTCCAGCTCCTTGCCGTGGATGATGGTGACGGCGCCTTCCAGCCCCATGCCGCCATATTCGGCGGTGGGCCAGGCCAGCAGGATCTCCGGATCGAGCGGCCGCGACCCCATGATGTAGTAACCAAGGCCATAGGCCTTGCGCAGCACCACGGTCATCACCGGAATGGTGGCGTTGGCCAGCGCGGTCAGCACGCGGGCGCTGTGGCGCATCAGCCCGGTGCGCTCGACCTCCGGCCCCACCATCAGGCCGGGGGTGTCGCACAGCACCAGCAGCGGAATGTCGAAGGCGTCGCAGATCTGCACGAACCGCGCCATCTTCAGGCAGGCGGGCGTATCCATGGCTCCGGCCAGGAACATCGGCTGGTTGGCGATGACGCCGACCGGGCGACCGTTCAGGCGAATGAATGAAGTGACCGCCGCCTTGCCGTAGCCGGCCTTGATTTCCAGCACGCTGCCTTCGTCGGCCAGGGTCTCGATGACCTTGCGCACATTGTAGGCGCGGCGCGGGTTCTCCGGCACGATGTCGCGCAGCGGGGCCTGATCGCGCGCCTTGCCCGGCGCGGCCGAGGGCGATCCCGGCGGATCGAAATAGGCCAGATATTTTTTGGCGACGGCGATCGCCTCTTCTTCGTTGTCCACCAGCACGTCGATGACGCCGGAGGCCCAGTGCGCGTCGGCCGGGCCAATTTCCTCTGGCGTGAAGCGCTTGCCCAGCGCCGCCTCCACCAGCGGTGGCCCGGCGAGGCCCATGGCGGAATCGCGCGTCGCCACCAGCAGGTCGCACATGCCGGCGAGGTTGGCGTGGCCGGCGAAGGCGCGCCCTGGCACGATGCCGATGGTCGGGACCAGTCCGGACAGGCGGGCGAAGACCACGAAGGTGGGCGTCGAGGGCCGTGCGACCACATGCATGTCGTGCGGCCGGGCGCCGCCGCCGTCCAGCCAGCAGATCACCGGCAGCCGGCGCTTTTCCGCATGCTCGAACATGCGGGTGATCTTGGTGTGGTTGAGGGCGCTCTGCGCCCCGCCATAGACCGTGAAATCATAGCCGACGAAATCGACGGCGCGTCCGCCGACCCGGGCCGCGCCCATCACCAGGCCGTCGGCGGCGCCCTCCATGCCGTCGATCGCCGGCCGGACGAGGCCGCCATATTCGGTGAAGCTGTCCGCGTCGGCCAGGGCGGCGAGGGCCTCGCGCACCGTCCATTTGCCGCGTTTGCGTTGTCTGGCGACAGCGGCGGGACGGGCGCCGTCGAGACGTCCAGCCTGCATGGAGACAAGGTTTTCGAGATCCTGACGCACACTGTTGCTCCGTCGGATATGGCGGCCGGATCGCGGCGCGGCCATGAGGTTTCGGGCGAAGCAGCCCTGCTTCGCGCATGACATGCCGGGGATGGGCCAGAAGCCCGGCTCGCCCGGACTGGCGTGGTTCAGGCGATATTGAGTTTGGCGCTGCCCAGTTTCTCGCGTTTCAGGCGGATGCCGGCGGCTTCCCGGTCCCAGGCGTCGGCGGTCAGCCCCTGTTCGCGCAGGATGTACTTCTCCACCTTCTGCGTCGGGGTGCGCGGCAGTTCGGGCATCTGGCGGATGTAGCGCGGCGTCATGAAATGCGGCAGCCGCCGGGTCAGGAACGCGGTCAGCTCCTCCATGTCGATCTGCGCCCCCTCCACCGGGGCGATGATCGCCATCACCTCGTCCTCGCCGAATTCCGACGGCACGCCGATGACCGCCGCCTCGCGAATCTGCGGATGGGCCAGCAGTTCCGACTCGACCTCGAAGGACGAGATGTTCTCGCCGCGCCGGCGCAGGGCGTCCTTCTTGCGGTCGACGAAGAAGAAGTTGCCATCGACGTCGCGACGGAAGGCGTCGCCTGTGTGGAACCAGCCGTTGCGCCACGCCTTCGCCGTTGCTTCGGGGTTGCGGTTGTAGCCGTGGTTGAGCGCCCAGGGGATATCGGAGCGCACCAGCAGTTCGCCGACCTCGCCGACAGCGACCTCCACGTCATTGTCGTCGACGATGCGGGCGTGGAAGCCCTCGCGCACGCGGCCGCAGGTTTTGGCGACGGTCGGGTTGGCCTCCGAGACGATGGGGCAGGAGATCTCGGTCATGTTGAACACGGTGTAGATGTCGACGCCGAAGCGGCGGGTAAATTCCGGCGCGTCCTCGCTCAGCGGCACCATCACCGCCTGGCGCAAGGTGTGGTCGCGGTCGCGCGGGGAGGGCGGCTCTTTCAACAGGAACGGCACCATGGCGCCCAGCAGCGTCATGGTGGTGCAGCCGGTGCGGCGGATCGTGTCCCAGAAGGTGCGGGTGTCGAAGGCCTCGACAATGGCCACCGAGCCGCCATTGAGCAGCATGCGGTTGACCGCATTGGTGCCGCCCACGTGGAACAGCGGCAGATTGACCATGGCGCGATCGTTCGCCGTGACGTTGTCCAACGCCTCGCACATGCAGGCGGCGTGGCGGTAGGACGACAGCACCCCTTTGGACGGCCCGGTGGTGCCCGAGGTGTAGATGATCGACTGGGTGTCCCACGGCATGATTGGCCGCGACGGCTCGCCGGGCTCGCCTTCGGCGCGGGAGAGGACCGTTTCTGGCAGGATTTCAAGGCCAGGAATGCTCAACGGCTGGTCGCCGACGGTAATCAGCGTCTTCAGGTCGGCCAGTTCGACATCGGCCAGCCGCCCGGCCAGCTGGCTGTCAGCCACCATCAGTCGCGCGCCGGAATTGGCGATGACATGGGCAAGCACGCCGCCTCGATAACTGATGTTCACCGGCACATAGACAGCGCCCAGGTAGTTCAGCGCGAACCACACGGCGATGGCGTGCGGACCGTTGGGCAGCCACGACAGCACGTGGTCGCCCTGGGAGACGCCCAGCGCCGTGAAGCCGGCGGCGAAGCGCCGGACGATCTGCCGGGTTTCGCCCCACGTCCAGCTGCTGTCGTCAGCGAACAGGGCGAATGTCCGCCCGGGCTGGTTGTCCGCATGCCGGTCGAGCACATAGCGCAGCACGCAATTGCCCGAATCCCGCTGGGTCGCGATGTCCATGGTCCGTTTCCTCAAACGATGTTTTTGTGGGCCGGGGCGCTGATTGGCCCGCGCGCCAGCCCGGTTGGGCCGCCGCCAGTATTCTGGTCGGCGGAAAAAGGGAGGCCCGTCAGGGGGGCGGCGCCTCCTTGCAAGGGGCGCTCCCGCCGCCGGCGCGGGCGATCGCCGCCGTCGCCATCTCCTGCATCAACGGAGAAAGCGCGCGCAGATCTGTCGCGCCCTCTGTCAGCACCCATTCAACGAAGACGCCGCGAACCATGGCGACAATCACCGCCGCCAGCTTTTCACAGTCCGCGTCCGGCGCGATTTCGCCGGCGTCGCGCGCTTCTTCCAGGTGATTCTGGAAGCCAGCGGCAAAGGTCCGCATCAGCGCCTGCATGCGCGGGCGCAGTTCGGTGACGCCAAAGGCGGCGTCCACATAAAGATAGTGCACGAACCGGGCGCCGACCGGGCTTTTCAGGCCGCCCTCGACGTGGGCGGCGATGCGCGCCCGCACCGCCGCGAGGCCGCGCAGATCCCGCACCTGCATGGGCGCCTGTTCAGCGAACCATGCGTCGGCGGAATCAATCATGGCGTTGAGCAGGCCCAGCTTGCTGCCGAAGCGTTCAACCGGCAGGCCGCGACTGTAACCGGCAGCGACGCCCACATCCGCCAGCGTGGTGCGCGCCACGCCTTTTTCCGCGATCAGCCCCATGGCGGCGACAATCATCCGCCGGTCAGAAATCTGGCGCCGCTCGGCGCGGCTACGCGTGGATCTGGCTGTAACAGACGGGCGATGCAATGGAATTCCGTTCCTGAAAAAAATCCCGAACGCCAGTTTCTACCACTTGCTGGCTGACTAGCAAGTGTTACCATGCCGCCAATAAACGACAGAAGGCCGGATACGCGCCGCAGCACGCAACCGATCTTCAGAATGCACTAGGAAACGCCAGGACGACGGCAGCGGACGTTGGGTCAATACACAGGGCCCGACATGGCCGTATCGTCTCCAGAAAAAAACCAGAGGGCGCGATTGTCCGGGCAGGACCCGTCGTCGTGCTTCGGAGGGATCGCCAATGAGTCGCACAGACCGGACCATCCTCACCGCCGCCGGGTCCATTGACCGGCGCAGCTTTCTTCAACTCGCCGGACTGGCGGCGGCCGCCTCGGCGTTTGGGACGGGACTGGCCGGCGGCGCGGCCGCTGCCGAGCCGTTCCGGATCGGCTGGGTGCGGCCGACCACCGGGCGGCTGGTCACGTCGTTCAACCCGCTCTACATGGGCGGCGTCATGGCGGTGGAGGAAATCAACGCCGCCGGCGGCATCCTCGGCCGCAAGATCGAGCGGGTGGAGGAGGACGACGAAGCGCTGCCGTCAAAAGAGCCGGGCATCGTCCGCAAGCTGCGCGGCGCGGGCATCAACTTTGTCGTCGGGCCGACGGGTTCGTCCCAGTCCCTGTCCTCCATCGCCGCCACCACCGCGGCGAAGATGATCCAGGCGACCTATGCGGCCGCGGCGGAGGCCGGCGACGGCAAGCGCTACCCCTACCATTACCAGTTGCTGTTCAATACCGACCAGCAGGCCGAGATCTGCGTTGACTACATGCTGAAGAAGCAGGGGCTGAAAAAGATCGGCATCCTGCAGGAGAACACCGCCTTCGGCGAGCAGGCGACCGCCTCGACCGTGAAATATCTGAAAAAAGCCGGCGTCGAGCCTGCGTCTGTCCAGGTCTATCCGATCAATGCGCCGGATCTCGCCGCATACGTATCAAACCTGCAGAAAGCCGGCGTCGACGGGGTGATCGCCTGGATCGCCAACATTCCCAATGCGGCGATGATCTTCAACACCATGAAATCGCTCAACTGGTTCCCGCCGGTCACCGGCCACAGCGGCCTGTTCCTGCCGTCGCTGTTCGAACTGGTGTCGCCGGAGGCCGTGAAGAACGTTTACGGCACCTACTACAAATCCTTTACCTGGAACGCCACCGAGCAACCCGGCGAGCGCCAGGTGGCCTTCGCGAAAAAGCTCGCGGAGTTGCCCGGCGCGAAGAATAACGAAGTCAATATCGCCGCCAGCCCGTATTACGATTTCATCCATCTGCTGAAGCACGTCATCGAGCAGACGAAAAGCTTCGAGGTGGAGGACATCAGGAGGGCCCTCGACAGCACCCGCGACTATCCGGGCCTGCTCGGCAAGCTGTCGTTCACGCCGGAAAATCACAGCGGCATCGCCCTGGCCGACATCACCCTGGCCTCGGTCAGTTCCGGCGTCGACAAGCGCGCCATGGGCTGCATGCGCGAACGCGCGCCGGGCCTCTGATCACCGTCTCCCCCACAGGACGACAACCGCAACGGGAGCGCTTTCCGGCCAGACCAAACCGTTGGCCGATCAGAAGGCGCTCAGGACTGGAAAAACTGGAGCGGCTTCCGGTCCACACGGGTCGGCGCCAGCTCCAGGGGGCGCTTGCGCGGGCCCGGCGTCACGATGGCAGGCTGTCATTGCGCCAGGCCGTCCCCGCTCAGGGCCCGCGGCAACGCACAGGTGCTGGATCCATGGACATCGACATCCTCGCCAGAGGTCTGGTCGCGGGCAGCCTTTATGCGCTGGTGGCGGTCAGCTTCAACATCCTCTACCGGCCGACCAACGTCTTCAACTTCGCCCAGGGCGAACTGGTGATGCTGGGCGCCATGGTCTTCGCCAGCCTGGCCACCGTGCTCGGCTGGCCATGGTACGCGGCGCTGATCGTCACGCTGCTCGGCGTCGGCCTGCTGACGCTGCTGATCGATGTTGTGGCGGTGGCGCCGGTGCTGGCCCGCTCGCAGCACGGCACGGGCTGGGTCATCACCACCCTGGCCGCCTCGCTCATCATCGCCAATGGCGTCAACCGCATCTGGGGGCCGGATCCGATCGTGGTGCGTCCCCCGGCGCCGCTGACCACGGACACCTTCAGCCTCGCCGGCATGACGGTGAGCGCTTACCAGATTTTTCTGGTGCTGCTGACCATCGTGCTGGTGCTGGCCATTGAGCAGGTTTACCGCACCCGCCAGGGCAAGGCCGTCCTGGCCGTGGCCGAGGATCGCGAAGCGGCGTTGTTGCGTGGCGTCAATCCGCTGCGGCTCAGCCACTGGTCGTTCTTTCTCGGCGGCGCTTTCGCCGGCCTGACCGGCGTGCTCGCCGCGCCCGTGCTCTACGCCTCCACCGGCCTTGGCCCGGCGTTGCTGCTGAAAGGCTTCGCCGCCGCCGCCGTCGGCTCCATCGGCAACAATCGCGGCGCGCTGATCGCCGGCTATTTGATTGGCGTGACGGAGGCGCTTGGGGCGTCGCTGCTGTCGCCGGGCTATCAGGAGGCGGTGGTGTTCCTGCTGGTGCTGTGCGTGCTGCTTATCTGGCCGCACGGGCTGTTCGGCCGTCCCTTCGCGAGGACGGTGTGACCATGGCTGCTTCCGTTGCAAAATCCCGGAGCCTGCCGGGTCTGCTGGCGCAGGCGGCCCTGGTCGTCCTCGTCCTCGCCCTGCCGCTGGCGCTTGATCCCAATGGCTACGCCCTGTTCGTCGCCACCCAGCTCGGCGTTTTCGTCATCGCCGCCATTGGCCTGAACCTGCTGGCCGGCTACGCGGGTCAGGTGTCGCTGGGCCATGGCGCCTTCATCGCCATCGGCGCCTACGCCACGGCGCTGCTCACGGTGGACCACGGCTGGTCGTTCTGGCTGGCGGCGCTGGCCGGCGTGGTGCTCTCGGCGCTGATGGGCGTGCTGATGGCGCTGCCGTCGTTCCGCCTCTCCACCTGGTATTTCGCATTCATCACCCTGGCTTTCGCCCAGGTGTTCGAGAAGATGATCGTGGAATGGCGTGGCCTGACCAAGGGGTTCGCTGGCGTCGTCGGCGTGCAGCCGCCATCCGTGTTTGGCCATGTGCTCGATCCAGCGGGCGTCTACTGGCTTGTGGCCGTCATCGCCATCATCGGTTTCTGGCTGGTGAACAATCTCATCCGCTCGCGCTTCGGTCGCGGCTTTGTCGCCGTGCGCGACGCGCCCGCCGCCGCCCAGGCCGCGGGGGCCTCGCCGGCGCGGCTGAAGATGCTGGCCTTTGTCATCGCCGCCTGTTTCGCCGGCGTCGCCGGCGCCTTCTTCGCCGTGCAGAAGACAGTGGTGACGCCGGACGATTTCACCGCCGAATTCTCCATTTTCTTCCTGCTGACCGTGGTGCTTGGCGGTCTTGGAACCCGCTGGGGGCCGGTGGTCGGCGCCCTGGTGTTCTTCCTTGTCCCGGAACTGCTCACCGGCCTCGAAAGCTGGCGCATGATGGTCTACGGCGCGGCGTTGCTGGCGCTGATGCTGTTCGCACCCCATGGCCTCGTTGGCGCCGCGCGCAGCCTGTTCGATCGCTTGCGGCCGAAGCAGACGGAGCCGGCGGCGCAGCCGGCGGAGACTGTTCCGCCCGAAGCCGCCCACGTGGAGCGGCCCGCCATCAGCGGTCTTGCGCTGGAGGTGAAGGACCTGCGCAAGAGCTTCGGCGGCGTTGTCGCCCTTGGCGGCGTTGACCTGTCCGTGCGGCCTGGAACCTGCGCGGCCATTGTCGGCCCCAACGGCTCCGGCAAGACGACGTTGCTCAACGTGGTCGGCGCCTACTACCGGCGCGACGCCGGCCAGGTGCTGCTGGGCGGGCGTGAGACAAAGGGCCTTTCCCCCCAGCAGATCGCTGGCGAAGGACTGGGCCGCACGTTCCAGACGCCGCGCCTGCTGGGCGAGCTGACGGTGCTGGACAACGTGCTGCTCGGCGCCTACCGGCGCGAGCGGGCCTCGCTTGCCGGAACGATGCTGCGACTGCCAGCCGCTGCCTCCGAGACCGCGCGACTGCGGGCGGAGGCAATGGAGCTGCTCGCCTTCGTCGGCGTCGCCGACAGGGCGGACGATCTGGCCAGCGAAACTCCGCATGGCCATCAGCGTCTGGTGGAAATCGCCCGCGCCCTGATGGGCGGCGCCAGGCTGATCATGCTCGACGAGCCGGCGGCGGGTCTGTCGATGACCGAGCTGGATCGTCTCGAACAGCTGATCCGGCGCATTCTCGCCCTTGGCGCGACGGTGGTCATCGTCGAGCACCATCTCGACCTGGTCGCGAGCATCGCCAGCCATGTGACGGTGCTGGATCGCGGCGTCGTGCTGGCCTCGGGCGCGCCTCAGGCTGTGTTCGCCGACGCAACCGTGATGGCCGCCTATATGGGGGAGCGCGCCCTCAACGAGCAGGCGCCGGGCCAGGCTGCAGATGATGCGGCGACGGGCGACGTTTCGCGGCCGCGCCCGGCCCCGGTGGAAGGAGCATGACCATGACCATGGCTTCGAACCCCGGCCAGACCGGCGAACTGTTGCTGTCAGTCGAGAATGTCGATGTCGGCTATGGCCATGTCGGCGTGCTGGAGGGGGTGTCGCTGTCGGTGCGGCGCGGCTCCATCGCCGCCCTGGTTGGTCGCAACGGCGCCGGCAAATCGACCCTGTTGCGCGCTATCTCGGGGCTGCTGACGCCCTCGCGCGGCCGGATTGTTTTCAACGGCCGCACGATCAGCCGCGACAAACCGCATGTGATCGTCGGGGCAGGGCTGCTGCATGTGGCCGAGGGACGGCGGCTGTTCCGCGCCCAGAGCGTCGACGATAATCTGGAGCTTGGCGTCTATGGCCTGAAGCTGGATGCGGCGGACTATCGCCGTCGTCTGGCGCGGGTCCATGAACTGTTTCCCGTTCTGGAGGAAAAGCGCGGCTTGCCGGCTGGCGCGCTCTCCGGCGGCCAGCAGCAGATGCTTGCCATCGGCCAGGCCATGATGCGCGAGCCGGTGCTGCTGATGCTGGACGAACCGTCGCTCGGCCTGTCGCCGCTGCTGGTCGACCAGGTGTTCGCCGCGATCATGGCGCTGCAACAGGCGGGCACGACGATCCTGCTGGTTGAGCAACTGGTCGAGCGGGCGCTTGAGATCGCCAGTGAGGCGTGGGTCCTGCAGAACGGCCGCATGATCGCCAGCGGCCCCGCAGCCCAGATCTCCGCCAGCGACGAACTCCGCGCCGCCTATATGGCGGCGCGTTGAGGTGATGCGCTAAAAAATTATTTATATCAAATGGATGCGGCGGCGCATTGATTCAATTTCTTCGCGTCGCGCGTTCAGCCCCAGCTTGCCCTGAGGCGCGCGGATCTCGTTGCAGATCCTGCGCCCCACCGGCCGGGTCCCCCTGTCTTTCGGCGAAGGGACGCTGGCGGAGCCTGACGCCGCATGGCGCTTCCCGCCAGGAAAGCCGTTATGTCGATCCGGGCGTTGGGGCGGCGGAGGCGACGGCGCCCGCGCGTATGACGGGGTCTGCGCGTATGACGGGTTCTGCGCGACCTGGCGTCATTTCAGTGTGGTGAGCACCACGCCAACGGCGATCAGCACGACGCCGAGCGCCGCCTTCGCTGAAATGCGCTCGCCCAGGAAACTGATGGCGAACAACGTCGTAAGCACGACGCTCAGCTTGTCGACCGGCGCCACCTGCGAGGCGGGCCCCAGTTTCAGCGCCCGGAAATAGCACAGCCACGACAGACCCGTCGCCACGCCGGAAAGCGCAAGGAACGCCCATGTTTTCGGCGGAATTCCTGTGGGCGCGCGCCACTGTCCGGTCACCGTCACCAGCATGGCGGCGACGGCGAGGATCACGACGGTGCGGATAAATGTTGCAAGGTCGGCGTTGATGTCGCTGACGCCGACCTTGGCGAGAATGGCGGTCAGCGCCGCGAACACCGCCGACAGCAGCGCCCAGAACTGCCAGGACGTGACCTGAAAAAACACCTGCATGAGAAAGCCTCCAGATCCTGCGGCGCCACTGGACTGGCCGCCCGCCGTCGGCAACGCGCATCCCCCAAAAACGTGGCGCCGCGCAACATCGCTGGTTCTGTCGTGGCGGCGCTGCAAAAAAAAAAGCGGAAACGCGCCGACATGGCGTCATGAAACTGCAAAGGAATGCGGGTAAAGCGCCAAATTTTGTCGCGGTAATCGATCAAATTGAATCAATCGGCTGATTCATCGGCGAATTGCGAGATAACACCCTCCGACCGGTCGGAGAACGTTAACGAGTGCTGAATAACAGGTGGTTACAGGAGCCATCCGGGGGCAAATTCGTGTCATTTGCGCCACAATGGCGCCCAAAAGGCCTCTGGAATGAAGGCTCGGCTGGAGTTCTGGTTGATCGGACCGTCTGCAACGATAATGTGACCGCCAGTGGGAAGTTCCCATCGTGCGGTCGCTTCGTAACAGCAAGGTTTCCTGGCGTTGCGAAGCCTGCGGATGGGAGAAATGAGGGGGAGCCGGACAAGTCCGTCGGGCGGTCTGGCGTTTCGTTTCCCATGGGGTCTCAAATCTGGAGGTTAACATGAAGCTCGCAAAGAGCCTTCTCCTCGGTTCCGCAGCCGGTTTCCTGGCTGTTGCCGGGGCACAGGCAGCGGATCTTCCGATGACGAAGTCCGCTCCGGTTGAATATGTAAAGGTTTGCGCGACGCAC
>NZ_BNCG01000052.1 GCF_014656355.1 Camelimonas fluminis | reverse complement strand
ATCTGACAGCGTCAGTTTCGCTCCAGAGACCTCAAAGCACCAGGTTTTTCGAACCGTCCAGGTGTGCCGGTGCTCGTCTGGAACGGCCTCCATATGTCGTCCTCGCGCGCAAGCGCGATGACCCTATTGACGAGCGCGCGGATCACGGCCTCATCAAGCTCGGCTGGAACCCGTGGGCCAGTTCGGCGAATGCGGGAAGACGGCGGCGTCATACTCATCCATTCATCACACGGATGACTTAGGTGCAGCGTTGGGCACCTTCGACGATATGCGCGGTTCGCTCGGCGTGGCCTTTGGGCCCGAGGACAGCTCTGAACATCTGAAGCTCCGCCCGGCGAAATGCTTGGCAGGACGTTGCGGCCGCACAGATCGGACGATAGTTCTCGATCAGCATGATGGACCCGTCTTCCGCCTCCTGCCACTGCGCCAGTGTACCTCTCGGCAGAGCGAAGACCAGCAAGTGGCCAACGCGCTCTGCCAGGCTTTCGCTCCCCACAATCGCTGCGTTGCGCCGGCCCGCGTGTCATCTTCCTTGCGGTAATGACCGCGTTGAGCGCCGCTCACCGAGGCTGGTGCGAACGATGCCGGGCCTTTGAGCGAATCTAAGCACGCCTGTGAACCTGCTCGCTATCCCGTTTCCGTCTGTCATTTGCCGCAACTGTGGGTTCTGCTGTCACCTGTTTGGAAGATCACGCCGGCGATGCCTCTCGCATTGTGCGTGAAGATTTTCATCGGCACCGCCTTTGCAAATTGCCCTCCGTTGACCGGCTGCGGTCTTCCAGCCAGAACTCATCAATGACCGCCAGCTTCTATCAAAAAGAATGAACGGCGGACCGCCGTTCATCCCGTCGCCTATGGTATCATTCCTTCCGGAAATTCCGTTAGAGCTGCAAGCCGCGACGGCTGCGTAACGATGATGCGTGGTCGGCATCTTGCAATGATCCCTAACTCGTGCATTCGCGCGAGTTCACGGCTGACAACCTCTCGCTTCGACCCTATACGCAGAGCAAGGTCTGCATGGGTTGGGACCGGGTCTATTACGTAGCGCCCATCTTCCAGGCGGGCCGATCGCAGTAAGCTGTTGGCGATACGCGCGCGCACCGAGAGCGCAGTCGTTTCAAAACATTGCTGGAAGGCGAGTTCGAGACGCTCCGCCATCTGACTGAGTGCCGCCATCGCGACTGCCGGCGAGAGAGTTGCCAATGTATGAAACTCGCAGGCTTTCATCCTCCACACCACGGAGTTCTCCATGGCGACCACAGAGGCAGCAACGCTCCGACCAGGCGACGGTCCGAGCGCGCCGAAGCAATCGCCGGGTCGGCACTCGCTGCAAGCCACCTCCCATCCGCTGCGCGACACCATGACAACTCTTAGGCGGCCAGTGCGGACGATGAACACTTCGTTGAGCCGGCTGCCCTGCCTTAGAAGGTGATAGCCGCATGGAACAGCAACCACGCCCGGGCTACACTTGCCGGCCGTATGTGTAAGAGCAGCGAGGACTGCTTCGGTGAGCGGCGCCTTCGCCGCGCTTTCGCGCCCCGCAATCAAAATCGGTCCTCCGCATCATCACCGGGTTCGGACGACACGCTGCAGGCTGTTCGGGTGCAGGTGGCGATCACGCGTCGGACGCGGAGGCCTTTACAATCGACCTTGAAGACGGAGACTGCGTCCGATTTGTAAGCTTCCTCGATGCTCGCCGCCGGACATTTGGCCGCCAGCAGCGCTGCACTGAGCGGCGCGTCGCTAGCGCTCGCAGGGCCGACCGTCGCAGTTCCAATAACAGCGATCCTTACGCAAAGCCTTAAGGTTCTGATGCGGTTGATGCGTCGAATAAGTGTGGATGTCTTCATGGCTGATCTCTGAACGCCCGGCATATCTGCGATGCTCCGATGCGGAGCGCAGGCGCGGGACTTCGCGCGCCGCGCGTGACGTTAGCCAAGCGGAGCGACGCGTAAGACCGCGGCCGGAATGCTGTCTGAACAGGACCGCACGCCAGCAGATGGCGTCGCGCGTCCCAGCGCTATCGGATGGGGAGTGCGACGGCGCGTGGAGGTCGCTCCAAGTCCATGGGGCCGAGACCCGCGCCGTCTTCGTCAGGCGCGCGCAAGACTGCTTTCAGATCGCGCTGAATTGCCATCGCATGGCTAGGTAGCAGCGGGATCCACAAGGCACATGCCACGCCGCTGCATTCATGCACATGGGACTTCGACTGGGATTGCCCGCTCCCACTCGTCTCGTCTGCATCCACGAGATGAACGATCGGATGCAAGGTCGAAAGCGCCACAATATCGACCGGCTTAGACGTCAGCCCGTACACGGCGATCGATGCGATGAACAACCAGCTCAGCAGCCGGTGTCCCCAATGTCTTGGCCGCACGGAGCCGAACGACGCCATCCCAACCTCTGCGATTTCGCGAGTGAGGCCAGTATCGTGATGGCTATGTCCGGATTGAGGCGATGCGCGTAGTTATTGGGCCCTTGGCCGTCGAAGGTGGCTGCAGACCACGCTATACGGCGCTCTCATGCGTCATCCGATCCACCGCGGACGCATGAATCAGTCGGACAAGCGGATGTACGAAGCCTGATCCCATGACCTTCGGGGACATAGCCGAGCTCATCGCAGAGATCTCGAAAAGCGATCCGACGGCGTTCCTTCTCGAGCTCGGCGCTGTCGCAGCGCCGTTCGTGATCCTTGTCGGTAAGACCCTCCGGGCGACAGATGGGGCATGAGGCCATATGCACGACCTTCTCCCACGCCGCCAAGGCTTCCACATAGGCGCTATGAGCCGCGACCGTCTGCGACTCCAGGGACGATACGTGCTCTCCGTCCTGAACCACCCCGATGCTCCCCACTGGGATCGTTTCTGCGGTACGCCCCCGCAAACGAACCCTCTCTGACTCTTGGTGATCGGGGAGTTCGAAACCGTGCTAGACGGCCCTGTGGCCTTTAGTTCGGGAAGAACCTGTTGCATACGCCACAGGCTCCCCGACCATAAGGTCAAGGAGTTTGATGCCGTAACGGCCGGCACCAACCGCTAGCAGGGGTTTCGACGCCCCAGCTGCCGCCGCTCCAGCTTCGCCTTCGCGGTGATCGCGACCGAAGGCGGTCCTTCGAGGAGCCATCGAGCGGGAATTGGCCCGCTCCGGATGGAGCCTTCGAAATGTCGCACGATCTTTCCCTTGCCCAGAACCACGCCTTCCAGCTCGCTCGCACCCTGATGGTCCCGGTGACGCTCTTCAAATCCGGCGATGCCTACGGCGCACTGCCCTCGAACGAGCTCGACGACAGCGACGACCTGGAGCTGATTCACGAATTCGATCCTTACGAGCGTGGTCCGGCTCATTGAGCCGGTTCCGATGGCGCCGCGCGACGCGGCGCCTCGACTGATTCTTCACGACGACCGCGGCTTTGCGTGGCCGGGGAAGGAAGAAGAACCCAGCCGCTCCGTTGTGCCAGGGCCATCTCTCTCTCAGAGTCGGCCGATGATACCGGCAGTCGGACCGCGTCAAGGACGCGCGGTCATCCCCCAATTTCCCGCCGCCACCCGCAGGGCGGCGACAGAAAATCGGCACCCCCGCACGCCGGCTCTGCCGGTCGCTGCGCGATCCCTGACCCGGCCCTCCAGCGCCTGGTGGCCCTTCCTCCGTCATCGAGACGAAGGAGGTTCAAATGGAGAACGTTCACGACATCTACGCCGAAATTGCCGAACTCCGCGCCGAGCTTGCGCATTGCATCCTGACGCGTAAGGAGCGCCGCGAAACGCAGCAACGCCTCGATCAGGCGCTCGCGGAAGCGGAACGCCGGCAGCGCGAGGCGGCGGGGGCTTAGCCCCCTTTTTTGTCGGCGATGGCCGGCGATGATGCTGCATCGGGACCGAAGCGCTTGCGTCCCTCGGGCCAAGGCCACGCCTTGCGACGTGGACTTTGTCGGGCGGGTGGCCCCGCCGCCGGCGCAGAGGCATCTATAGGGCCAGCCTTTGACTATGACTGGCGTTGGCGAGACCGCGAGTACGACGCATCAGCTCGGTTGGACATGAGGGGCGGCGACCTGCCGATCGGGTTCCTGGCAAGGGCAGGTGCATGACATTCGAGCGAAGGCTGGGGATCGTGGGTCCCTTACGGGATGCGGCTGCGGTCGGCGAGCTGGACGCCGGCCTGCGGGAGAGCGAGTGCACCGTGATGGTGCCGTCGGGCGTGATTGCGGCAGCGATAGTGACGCGCATGTCCTCATTCCCAAGGCGTTTACGACAGCCACTCCCAATACGAACCCGATTGGCCTGGTCTGACCGAAGGACGAGTACGCTGCGCGTTCTCTCGATCTTGTCCCCGCAACGTCCGGCGACGACTTTTTTCCGCCGCCTTCGGCTTTGCATCGCGAGGCAAAAAAGCCGCCTCCGGCCGCCTTCCACTTCGTTTCAGCCCTTCGGGTGCGGGTCGATCGCCCCCGGTCTCACGACCGCCATCGGGTCGCGATGGGCGCGGCCCTGATAACAAGGAAATGAGACAATGGCTAACATCGGCACCTTCACCTCCAACGGCAACGGCTTCACGGGCACCATCCGCACCCTGACCCTGAACGTCAAAGCTCGGCTGGTCCGCATCGAGAACCCCTCCGACAAGGGTCCGCACTTCCGCATCTTCGCAGCGGCGAATGTCGAGCTCGGCGCCGCTTGGCAGAAGCACTCGGAACAGACGGATCGCGACTACCTCTCGGTCAAGCTCGACGATCCGAGCTTCCCGGCCCCGATCTACGCGACCCTGGTCGAAGTCGAAGGCGAGGAAGGCCTGCAGCTGATCTGGTCCCGGCCGAACCGGGACTGATCCGGGCGACAAGAGGGCCCCGCCGCGAGGCGGGGCCCTCGCCACGTTCGTGACGCGCCGCGAAGGCCCTAACTGCGAGCTTGAACGTCGGCATCGCGATAACCGCGGCGCCTTTTTGTACGCTCGAGCCGGCCGAGCGCGGCCGTCGCCTCTTCCGGCTCGTCGAAGGTCTCCATCATCGACTGGCCATTCGTTCCGATGCGGCCCCAATTCCGAATGAGCGACGCGCCGCCGAACAGCGTCGGCTGAAGTGCAAGCGCGTAGAAGCGCCGCATGTTCAGGTCCGGCTCAATGCGATGCAGGTGGAGCTGTTCGGGATCCTCGCTGGCCATGTCGTGAGTGTCGCTTCCTTCGGAAGCGGCGTCCAACGCCATCTATGAATCAATCTGGTCTGATCGATTCATCGGAGTGATCAATCCGTCGCACCAGCTTCGGCGCGATCCGCCTCTTGGTCGAGCCAGCTATGCGTCGCACTGGGGATGTGATCGATCCAAAGCCGCGAGGCGCTCTGGCATCGCGAGCAACTTCTGCGCGGCGGCGGTGATTGCCTCTGCGATCGTTGGATAGGTTTCCGCCGAGCTCACCGAAACGCCCCCCGGAAGCGTCACCGTCGCCTGATAGCCGTTGCCCTTCGGCGTCGCGGAGTGCGTAATTTCCGTCATCTCAATTCCCCTCCCGACGTTTGAGCCGCAATGGAATTGCAGGCGTTAGTGTTCTTGCTATCCGCGCCTTGAAGCGCCGCGAAATCGCAAGCTCGCCCGCCCATTGTCGGGAGCCGGGAAAAATCCGTCAGACAGACTTTCAAACTCGGCCTGGATGAACAATCGTCGAGGCTATTACAATGACGCGCGAAACGACGATGCCCTTTAATGAGTTCGGGTTTCAAGAAGTCGAATATGAAAGGTCGTATCGGCAGTTTGCGGCTCCTTTCCTGATCGAAGGAAAGGCGGCGAGTAATCTATTCTTCATGCACGAGGCGCAAATCGGCTTGGATGCGAGAACGCCCTCGCACACCGCGCCCACGATCGGCTCGTCGCGAAGCTTTGCCAGCGGATCGATCTGAAGGGCAAGGCGTTGGCCGCGGAGCGGCACGCTTGCTCGGATAGCTTAGACTATGCTTGGACCCTGATCCGCTGCCGTACGCGTTCGTAGAGCTGGACCTCGGCCTTGTGGAGCAGTTCGACGACGACCGCGAATTGCTGCCGATCGACATGGGTCGCCCAGCCGCCTTCGCAGCGCACGACGAGATAGTAATAGTCTCCGTAATCTTCCACACCACGTTTGAACGTCACGGTCGCGCACTGAACCGTTCCCTTCTCGCGTGCCTGGGGACCGGGTACGAGAGCGCAATTATATCGCGCTGCAAGTTCGGGGAACGGACCGTCGTCCTGTTCACGCTTGCGATAATGATCGAAGATCAAGTCGGGCTGGCACCCACGGACCAAGCGGAACGACATGCCGACGCCGGCATAGTCGTTCCGCGTGTGCCGCACCGGTGGATCGAATGCCAGCGTTACACGAATGCAGCGCTCGCCATTGCCCGCCTGGAACGCTTCTGGGATCGGAATCCGATAGACCGCAAAATGATCGAGCGCGAGCTCATCCTCAGCATAGAGGGTCACGCGCGCGTCGTCCGAGAATGCGGCGCGCTCGAGATCCACCAGACCGTGACCGACAATCGCCCGCGTTGCATCCCCACCAAGCAGCTGAAGCCGCTCGCCGGCGGGCGGCGGGATTTCCGCAGACCCTACAATGAGCGCGCGGACGAGATTGGCGGAGGCTTGCGGGAAGCGCGTCAGGATCTGAGCGGCGGTGAAGGCGACGCGCGGCGCGGCATAGGACGTGCCCGACCCTGCCGTGAAGAGCCGATCAAGATAGCTGTGATGCAGGGTCAGAACACCGGCGCTGCCGACGTCCTCCCCTCCCCGCAGCCTCGCGACGACGGCATCGAAAATCAGCGTGCCGCCAATCTCGACCACGTCGGGTTTGGTTGCGCCGCCCGGTCCCGGCCCGATCCGCGAGAATGGCGCCGGCTCATGCAGGCGTGTGATGGCGCGGACGCGGACGTCGTCGGCACGATCGGGATCGAGACCTTCGCCATGCGCGAGCGCGCCGACGGTGATGACGTTCAAGGCGCCGGCCGGCTCGAACAACCGGTTGGCATCCTCGAGAAGGTAGTGCGGATATTCCGTCACTGCCTGTTCGAGGCGATTTCCGCCGCGCGGGCTTCGATTGCCGGACGAGACGATGATGACGACGTCGAGCTCGCGCGCCAGTCCGTCGAGCGTGGCGGCCCATGTTCCGACCTTGCCGCCGTCGAAGACGCGCCGGCGGTCGGCCAGCGCGATCACGAAGACCCGACAGCCAAAGCGCTGGTTCAGGGTCGTGATCGCCTCGCGCATCTGCGAGGGTACGAGCCGCCGATCGTCAAAGCCTCCTTGGTCGTTCACCACCTTTGCCGCACAAAGCCGCGCGCCGCGCTGTAACCCGCCTGCGTCGAGCTGCGCACGAAGATCGCCGAACACGGCGACACCGGCCACGCGGGTGCCATGACCCCAGACGTCGGCGGTGCCGAGCTCGGCGGGAACGCCGATCGAACCGACAAGGATGTCCGCCAAAAATGGGTGATCGTTGACGCCGCTGTCGATGATGCCGATCAACGGGGCGTCATCAGCGACGGCGTTCAGCGGCGGCGCATCCGCCAGCACCATGTCGAGCGCCTCTGCCGTCGTCACATCCGGCGCCGGCGGCAGATCGATCGCCGCGATCTCCTCAACCGTCAGGAGAGTTCGCAACAGCTCCCCCGTCAGCTGCGCGCGAAACATGCTGATCGATGGGCCGACATAGCGATCGAAGACATCGCCAGCCCGTGCTTCGACGTAGCGAATGACATCCTCGATCTTGCGTTCGCGCAGGCGACGCTCGCCCAGATCCCAAAGCTCGATGTCCACCAGATAGGATGTCCGTGCGACGAAATCCGCGACATCAGCGAATCCTTCTTCACGCAAGCGTGGACCGATCCGATCGCGCGGCTCGACCGATCCAATGCTTTCGATTCCGGAGACGAAATTGACGTAGGGGGCGTGTTTCTGGCCGGGGGGTGGGCCACCCTGATAGGCATCAAGCCGCGCGCGGAAATCCACCATATCTTCGTTCGACGCGAACAGCACGAGGGTGCGATCTGCGTCGCTGGACAATACCGTGAGCCCCAGGCGTTCCCAGTCCTCCTCGAGAAGCGGACCCGTCATCTGCACGCGCAAAATCAAAGAAGGATCGACGAATTCGGGCTTGCGCCGACGTCGTTGCTCCTGCGTCGCAGCCTCGAGTTCGTCGCGCAGCTTCGTGGTGTGCTGGTCGCGATCGCGCACAGGCGGCGGACCGCCGCCGCCGTGCTTGCGGCGCTCGAATTGCTCGGGAAGCCGGACGAGTTCGAGATGATCGTATCGGGCCACGGCGCGCCTAGCTCGGCGGCGCGAGGCGAGACTGTCCTGCCCGGCGGCGCGCCTCGTCTTCCAAGGCGCGATTGAAGTCGCGGGCCTGCACCTGCTTGCGGCGCTCGATGATCATCGTCTTGACCGCCTGCGTGCAGACGCGCTCGATTTCGGCATAGGAGTAGCCTTGCAGCGCCGCCGCATGCTGCAGCGGATCGAACGCGGTGGCGATGTTCTTGAATTTGAGCCGTAGGAACCGGGCGATCATCGCCCGATCCGGCTTGTCGAACCAGACGACCTCGTCGAAGCGCCGCCACACCGCCGGATCGAGCGATTGATCGAGGTTGGTCGCGGCGATCAGAAAGCCCTTCGGCTGGATATGGTCGATGAACAGCAGCAGGCTGTTGACGACCCGGCGCAGCTCGTTGTGCTCGCTCGAGTCGTCGCGCGAGCGCGCCAGGGCGTCGAACTCGTCAAAGAACAGGACGCAGGGCTGTTTGCGCGCGAACTCGAAAATCTTGCGGACGTTGCCGGCCGTCTCCCCCAGGTAGGACGAGATCAGCCGATCGAGCTTGACGAGGAACAGCGGCAGACCGAGTTCGGCTGCAAAAATCTCCGCGCACAGGGTCTTGCCGCATCCCGGCGGGCCGCAGAACAGGAGCTTGGATCGGACCTTGAGGCCATGACGCCGGATGTCGTCGGCGCGGCGAAACTCTTTGACCAGGCCGAGCAGCACCCGCACGTTCGTCGCCCCGAGCACGATATCATTGCGCGTGTGCCGCGGCTCAATCCGCTCGATGAAGTCGGCGGCCGCTTCGGGGAACGGAAGCAGGGGCGCAAGCGCCTTCGGACCGCTCGGGCGGCTTGGGCCAGCCTCGAGTGTTTTGCGCAGGCTGCGCGCCAGCACGCGGTTGTTCTTCTTTTCCTCTTCGCCGATGATTTGCTCCGCCACGGCACGGAACTCATCGTCCCGACCGTAGCTGGCCAGCAATTTTTTCATCAACTCCCCGCGGGCCATGGCTGTACTTTACTTTCTCCTGCTCGACGAATCATAACCGCAAATGCAGCGTTTCACGATGGGGTTACTGCCTGATTTAAACAACGCAGATCGCCGGCGTCGGGCGACATCTAAACAACGCCCCACGCTCGATAACGTCCCCTCCCGGTCGCCTCCCGCAACCCGAGCTTTCCGACCAGGTCCTGCGCGGCGCGCGGCGTGATCTCCAGCTCTTCCGCGATCATGCCGGCTGATACGATCGGGCGGGTCAGCACATAGTCGAGCAGCGCCGGCAGGGAGGAGGTCGAGCGGCGGCCGTCGAGCTTGCGGGCCAGCAGGGTGCGGGCGGTCAGCCAGCGGTCGTGGTCCTTCAGCCCGGCCGCGGCCGCGGCGGCGATCGCCTCGAGCTGGACTGCGAGACGCCCTGCCCTGTCGGCCGGCCTCCGTCGCTCGCGCGGGATCGCCTTAAGTCCCTCGTGCAGGCACGGCAGGTGCATCCTCGCCTTGCCGCGTTCCCGTAGCAGGCTGGCGCCGAGCAGGCGTGCGAGCCAGGGAGTATGCTGCAGCGGCTCGATCGCGGCCCAGGCGTCTGCCGCGATTGCCGACGCCAGCGTCGGCGGCAGGTTGCGTGTTTGGTCGACGACGGTACGCCAGGCGTCGAGACGTTCGTCCTCGTCCCAGTCGAGATCGTAGACCAGCGGGTCCCGCTCGGGCTGGGGCTGGCGCCGCCCATTGCTTTCGCCCGCCAGCGTGCGATCGGCCTGGGCGATCGCGGCGTCCACGGCTGCGAAGACGTCGGCCAGCCGGTGGTCGGTGGGGGCCACGCGAAACGCCTCGCCGGTATCAGCGTCGCTGTCTTCGTCCTCCGGACCGCGCGCCTCATCCTCTTCCTCACTCCGGTTGAGCCGTTCCGCTTCCCGGTCGCCCTGCCCTCCCCTGCCCCGCAGCCCGGCGAGGCCGGCCGCCGACAGCGCCCAGTCGGGGTTGGCCGCGGCGATGCGCCGGCGCGTGCGCAGCACGGCGTGGGCGCGGGTCAGTTCATGGGTCGGGGCGCGGATGTCCATGCCGGCATCGTGGAGGACGAGATCGTCGAGGTGGACCAGCTCGCCTTCCAGCCAAAGACTGGCGCAGGCGTCAGTGAAGTGGGTGCGGGCGATCCACCCGTCGCGGATCGGGCTTTTGGCCAGGCGCTCGTCGAGCCGGGCCAGCGCATCCTCGGCGGCCGCGAGCCGTCCGGCGATATGGGTCCAGGGCAGCGGATCAGGAATTTCGTAGCCGGACTGCAACGTCTTGATAACTCTGAGCGGAATCGGTCAAACGGAAGCTATCACGAGCATAGCTTCCGTCATAGCGATATTCGCTTTCGCATCCTTTTGACTATCGATAACCACCCCTTATCGATAGTGTTGGACACGGAATCGCAAATCGGCGATTTTGGCCGCCCTCAGCCTGGAGAATCACGCCCGCCGGGCCTCCGATCGACGCGAGGACGCCGCCGCTGCCAGCCCCCTGCCCTCTTCCGGACGCCTTCGGCCGCCGCCGGCGGCCGTCACTCGGTGCGCGGCACGCTCCGGTGCGGCGCGCTGGTCGCGACCTCGCCGCGGGCGATCGCCACGAAGCGGCGCTTCACCTCGGCGAACAGGCCCGGCGTCAGGGCTCCAAAATAGCCGCTTTCGGTGTCGATATTGCGCAGGTCCGGCCCCGGCCAGGTGAAGCGGTTGCTCTCGGTCAGCACGATCCACGAGCGCTCGGCGTCGAGCCGCAGGCGCGCCTTGACGTCGGCCGGGATCTCGATCGCGTCGGCCGCATTGGTGGGCGGCGTGTGGGTGATCGGCAGGACGCGCACGACCGGATCGCCCGCCTCCGTCGTCATGACGATCGCCAGCACCAGGCACGGGCGGTCCTTGTCGCCCTCCTCCCGGCCCTCGCGGTGCTGCCAGTCCCAAAGATAGGCATAGCGGAAGACCCAGCCGAGCCTGATGTCGGTCGGCAGCACCTCTCAGCCGGCGGTCTGCTTGGCGGAGGCGCCGACCTGGTCGGGGTCCGGCGTCATCTCGGCGGCCTCGACCGCGGCGATCTCGGCGTCGCTGAGGTCGATGGTGCGCTGGACGCGGCGGTCGCGCTTCGACAGCCGCACGAAGTCCTCGTAGGCCATCAGCACGGTGCGCGGCCTGCCGTTCTTGGTGATCACCACCGGCTCGCGCACGGCGGCGTCCTGGTAGGCGCCGAAGTTCTTGGAGACCTCGGCGGCGGTCACGGTGGAAGCCATGGTCGGTTCTCCTTCGTTCCGGAATATACGGAAATCCCGCTAATCCCGCAAGAGGTCCTGCCATGACCCTTCCTCCCGTCCGCCTGCCCGACTCGGCCTCGATCCAAGCGGCACTGGCCGGCCTCGACCCGGCCCCGATCGACGCCGACCTCGTCCCCGCCCTCGCCGCCGCCTTCCCTGGCTTCGACTTCAGCCTCGCCCGGGTCGACGACGACTACTGGCGCGACACCCGGTCGGTCATCCAGCCGGACGGCACGCGCGTCGGCGAGCTGGGGCCGTGGATGACGGGCGAGCTCGCCAAGGATGGCGGCGACGTCAAGGCGACCTGGGAGCGCCTGAAGGACACCGGCCTGCAGATCACCGAGTGGCGTGGCGCCAGCGCCTTCGTCTTCGCGCCGACCGGCCCCGCTCCGGCCGACTACATTCAGATCGCGCTCGGCCGCGAGGTCGAGTGGCGCGCCGGCCCGGTCGTTAACCCGGACTACCGCCCGTGGGGTGAGCAGGAACTGCTCGACCCGAGCTGGCCGCGCCGTGATCCCCTGCCCGACACGGACCGCCTCGCCGGTCCGGTCTACCGCCTCCTCGACCGCGCCGGCAACGCTTTCGTCCACGTCCGCAGCTTCCTCGACCGCTGCGGCCGCATCGAGCGCGAGAAGCGCGAGGCCAAGCGGCCCGAGATGGAGCGGCGCGTCGTCCGGGAGACCGGACCGGGCGGCGCGACGCGCGAGACCCCCTTCCTCAACCTGGTGCCGGACTACTTCGAGTTCGTGCCGCGCGAGCTGCGCTTCTTCCGAGACTGGGAGGACTCGAGCGCCCGGCCGCAGCGCGTCTTCGCGCACTGGGCGCTGGACGCCCGCGACTATACCTACAAAGGCGAGCGCGAAGTGGGCTTCATCCCGCGGCCGCTGAAGATGCCACGAGAGCGGCTCCTGCTGACACCAGAGACGTCGGTTCACCAGTTGATGGACCGGATCGAGGCGGTTGACGGTGAGGTCGGCCTGCCCTTCGGCTGGTTCTTTCTGATGACCCATGGCCACTGGGTCGAGCCCGATGTCGGCCTCGCGATCGCGGAAGGCCTCAAGGCGCAGCGCGTCCGCCTGCCGGACGCGGATGCAGCGGTGCTACTGCGCTGGGCCGAGCGATCTTACGGATTCTGAGGCGTACCATGGACGACATTGTCAAAGGCCGATCGCTTAACGCCGAATCCAGGCGCGCGCTGGAGCTCGACACGCTTTCGGCCATCCTGCCGATGGACCGGCGCGATCGCCTCGCGCAACTGCTCACGGACGACGACGTCGCGACGCTCAAGCACCTCGCGCGCGAGGGCATGGGCGAAAACAGCCTGCGGGCTTTGGCATCGGATCTGGCTTATCTCGAAGGCTGGGCGGCGGCCGCCACCGGCGGGCCGCTGCCGTGGCCGGCGACGGAAGCGTTGGCGCTGAAGTTCGTCGCGCATCACTTGTGGGATCTGGCGCAGCGCGAAACCGACCCCCGGCACGGGATGCCGGCGGCGGTCGCCGGGCGCTGCGCGGGGAGGGGCTGTTGCGCAGCGCCGGCCCGCATGCGCCGAGCACCGTGAAGCGGCGCCTGGCGAGCTGGGGCACGCTGCACCGGTGGAAGGGGATCGAGGGGCCCTTTGGCTCTCCCGCCGTGCGGTCGGCCGTGCGCCTGGCGGTGAGGGCCTCGCCGCGGCCGCGCCGGCGCAAGAGCAAGCGGGCCGTGACGCGCGACGTCCTCGACCGCCTGGCCGCGACCTGCGCGACGGACCGACTCGCCGACACGCGCGACCTCGCGATTCTGCTGCTGGCCTTCGCCTCCGGCGGGCGGCGGCGCAGCGAGGTGGCGCGGCTGCGGATCGAGCAGCTGAGCGAGGAGCCGGCGGTGCCGCTTGATCCGCTCGACCCGAATTCGGCGACGCTGCCGTGCATCTCGATCCAGCTCGGTCGCACGAAAACCGGCGGGCCTGTCGCAAAATTTCTGGCGTTAACGCGAAGTTGGGGGCAGCGGGGCGAGGATGGT
>NZ_BNCG01000051.1:4147-13906 GCF_014656355.1 Camelimonas fluminis | reverse complement strand
TCACATGGCTCAATTCTCAGTGGAAATTACCCGAGAAACCGGCTCAGTTCTGGGTGAAAAACAACAGCGTAGCAAACCGAATGCTCGGCAGCTCGGATGGCGTTGGCAATGGCATCTGACGTCAAATTACTGAAGAGAGATTCACCCATCATCTTGCCAGGCCTTTTTGTTCAAGTGCCAGAAGTTCCTGGCTTACATCGACGTGTCCCCGATCTTCATAGAACTGCGCCAGATCCCGCAGGTATGCGGGCTTGGCCGTCAACTATCAATCAATCATCTGCCGCCGCCAAACCGTGATGCTTTGTCACAAGCAGACAGTAATCTCTGTCTGTTCAAGGATAGCCGGGGGGCGCATCATGGACATGAAAGTCGCCATTGCCGCTGCCGAAATCTGCGCTGTGGGTTATGTCATCGTCGTGTTTATCAGGCGCGCTTCGAACCGGGGCCCGTAACGAAGCGATTGATGGTGACCCACGCCAAAGCCGCACAGGAGCGGGTCTGCGTGGCCCTATGCCAGCCGCCGCGGCATCGGGCGTCGTTGCCCAAAACCGCACCTCCCCCGATGATTGATAGCCGTCCGGGGGGACGGCAACCATCATTTGGGGGATTCACACGCGAGATACAGAACCAATCCTGTCGCTGACGCAGGAATAAGCGGACAAGGTCCGCGCAATCGTTGTCGGGCTCTGCGGTGAGGAATTTGCTGCCACGGTCGAGGAAATCGGCCGGAATAATCGCCATTCACATCGCATCACGGGATAGTTCGTTCTGAATGATCATTTGATCTTGCGAAAGGCCCAAAAAACCGCCCGAAGGCAGCTTTGAGGGTCTCTCAGGGGCCATGCCGACGCCGGGCAACAGAACGCATGGCTGAGTAGATTGTTCCAACTCATCTGCGCGTGAGCAAACGGATTAACGATGGGCGTGTAGGCTCTGCCGGATCCGGGGACGGATGATCTTCCGCATCCGCAACAACGCCTTCCCGGAGCCAGATGGCCGCGACATCGTCTTCGCTCATGCTGTCCAACGCGGGTTCCACTGAGGGGCCGCCGGCCGGCTGCCAGGCTGTCTTGACCGTCTGCTTTGCGGAGGGAATGACGTTCATGCTGTTCGATATGGCAGCAAGGATCTGCGGAAAGAACTCACGGCGGATGAATACAGAAACGCCATCGGTAGCCCTCGCCACCGGCAGAATTTCAACGCGGAAGCCATGCTCACTTTCCTCGGTAACACGAAGGCTTTCGTATGGAATTTTAAGCATGTCGCCCCACTGTTCTGCGTCTGCGCTGTCAACTTCCATATACTACGACGCGACCAAAGAAAAAGCCGCTTTTTTTTGGCGGCCAGTCGTATCAATCCGAGGTCCGATGGGAGTGGGGGGTCAGCCCGCGCTGAGACGAGCAAAGACGATCAAGGCGGCGGCCATCTGATCCCGACGCCTCCCCCGGAGTGGCCATTCGTGCCTGCGGCCACTTCGAGCCACAACCGCCATGCGTGCCCGCCAGACAACGTCAGGATGCGGCGCCCGCCCTTCTGGAGCCTTCCCCGGAATTCGTTGAGAATGCCGCAGCAGGCCCGATAGCTGGAACGGGTCATGCCGTTCCTTGCGCCTGCATCTGCCACCCGTCATCCTGGTGGGATATGCGAATGCCGGGGTCGGGTGGGCCACCTCTGTAACCGGGCCGCCCGGGCGTTCGCCAGGTCGCCCCGGAAGGCCGAGGCCACAACCGGCGGCTGCCGCAGTTGGCCCGATACAGGAACCCCACGCATTCGGCGCAAGCGCCAGATCGTAAGAACAGGGAGACGACGATGCCATCCGGTCATGATCTCAAAGGGCTGATCAGGTTCCTGGAGCGCGAAGAGTGGCGTGAGTGCTTTGAAGAGGTGTTCGACTGTCACCTCGGCCCCGTGCTGGATGCCGGCGACATCGAATTCGATGACCTTGCCGAAACTCTGGGTGAGGACTGGGCCATGACACTCTGGGGGTGCGCCTTCGAGGATTTCCTGACGCAGGAGTTCGATGTGCCCGGCGGGAATGTCGTCGACGCGTATCTCAAGCGCCGCGGCTGGAACGAACGCGTTCAGACGAAGGCCTATATGAAGGCGCTGCGGACATCGGTCATGAGCCTCTACGAGGTGAGCGACGTCGTGCCCGGCAAATCGCTCATGGCGCGTGATCTCGTCCGCGGCGGTGAGCCTGTCGCTGTCAGTGAAGGAACGGCTACCAGGACCCTGAAGCAATGGGACAGGATCGCAGCCCGTATCGTGCCCGTTGCTGGCAAAAACATTCTTGCCGGCGGGCTGCTGCCTTTTACGCCCCAAGCGACCGACGCGCTGCTCGACGGGCTGCGCCAGATATTCGGAAAGAAGGGCGCACGAAAGCTGCCGACGGTAGCAGACCATGAGCTGCAGGCCGTCGCTTTCATGTTCACACTGGCATGGCTGTCCGACACGCTCCAACGGACCGCCGGGCTGCCATCGTTGCAGAACTCAGATGGCGACGACCTGATGTTCCACGACGTCATGTTTCCGCTGGCGAAAGGCGTAACGCAGAAGGATGTCGCCGCGCGCGTGAATGCCATTCCGGCGATGGCGCGGGAGAATGCAAAATTTTGGAACTGGCTCGAAGACAGCCCTGGAGAAAAAGAAAACGATAAACCCGCCGCGCTCCGCTTCGACACAATCATGGATAGCGGTCAGCGCGTGCTGGGCAATGTGGAATTGAAAGGGCGCTTCCTGCATCTGTCAACAAACTCGTCAGCACGCGCAGACAAGGGGGGCATGCTGCTCTCGCAGGCGCTGGGCGACCGGGTCGGAGCACCGCTGACCGAAATCAGGACGCCTGAACAGATGATTGCTGATCAACGGCGTCATGGACCTGGAGACGCGGATGCGGACATCCCGCCTGAGATAGCCCGGCAGGTAGCCCACCAGTTCCTGGACCGTCAGTATCGGGAAACGCTTGACCAGCCCGTTCCCATGCTTGGCGGCAGGACGCCCCGTCAGGCCGTACAATCGGCCGCCGGCAGGCAAAAGGTGGTGGAATGGCTCAAGTATCTCGAGAACCAGTCCGCAAAACATCCCGATCCGGCCGATCCGGTTGCAACCTACAGCTTTGAGTGGATGTGGAACGAACTCGGCGTTCATAATTTGCGCCGGTAGCGGTCGGCCTCGCGCAGGAACCCCGGAAAGAATTGTAATTAAAGTAATAATAAATAATGAAGATTTTTCTTCTCTAATCCCATAAAATAAAATGAGACACTCAAGTGAAGCACGCCTTTCAAACTGACGATCTGTTCGATCCAGGCCTTCCGTTGCTGCCCGCCCTCGCGGCGACACAGCGGAAGACCGCTGCTTACCCCACCCCCCTCTGGTCAGCCCTGCCCACCGACTGGCCGCGGATTGGCGGCCGGGAATTGCCCCTGTTCGGGAATGCTGAACAGCTGCCCTCCCTGCCCGGATATGACCCCGTCGCCTGTCGCGCAATCTACGTCGCGGCATGTGAGGGCGCTCGCGAGCTGGCCTTCCGGATTGGCATCCCGCTGTACAAGGTCGGCTGCTGCGCCCCCGATCGGGTCGATAGCAGGATGCTGGAACACAACTGTGCTGGATACGGATCACGCTACCTTTCGGGAAATGAACTGCGTCATGAGCCGGGCTGGAATGCGTGGTTCAGCTCCATCATACAGTTCGGAAACATCCTGCCGGCCAACGGGCCCGTCCGCCGGGAGGGCAGACTGCTCATCGTCGGACTGCCACCCGGTCTGTCAGGCGCTGAGTTCGACCGCCAGTTCGACCTTCACATCCGCCAGGGTTCGATCGACCTGTGGTCATTGACCGGAGAGGGTCGCAATCACTGCGCCGCGCGCGGAGTGAACCCTGAACTGCTACGCCGGTTCACCCGATATCCCGGCGGAAGCGACATGCGCCTTTCGCCTGCCTATGAACTGGTGGCGTTCAACCCCCGCTGGGCCAGTCACGCCGAGGCGCTTGTCAGGCTCGTGCATCATATCATCCTGAAGCACCTCTGCCCCGAGACCGCGCCCCAGCGGCGCCACCCTGCACTCACCCGTCATCCACTCGCGGCTCTCCGCTTCGACACTCCTGCCTGACCTGTCTGTCACCCATTGAACGACGAATATATTTTACAGAAAGTTACAGTACAATGACTATGAACCCAAGCGCATTTAACCAGACCCATCCTGACCAGTTCGACCTGTTTGGCCGTGCCCTGTGCGCTGCCTCAACAGCCATCCCGACACGCCGGGTGGAAGCACCGCTGCACACTGGCTGGCGCTCCTCGCCGAGCGCCCCGACGCATGCGGCGCGCTACGGGATGGCGTCACCTCTCCCTCCCACGCGAACCCGGGCCATTATTGTGGCCGGCTGCGGGGGGCTCGCCCAACTCGCAAAGCAGTTCCGGCGACCAATGCATTTGGTCACAAGCTGCCACCCGGACGAGGTCTGGGTGACGCTGAACATGCTCAGACGCATTGCCTACGGCGCCCGTCATGAAGGCAGCATGCACCTCGAGCAGGGCTGGGAAAACTGGTTTCCCATGAAGCTGGCGAGCGACACCATGACCCGCGATCATGATGCCGTGCACCGGGGGTCTCACGAGCTGCAGGTCTCCCTCCCGGACCACATCCCGGACGAAGAGTTCGACAGGGCATTCTTCCTGCAGATGAGATCGCATGCGGTCGACCTGTGGTCCGCCACGACGGCCGGAGGAAATCACTGCAGGCAACTGGACCTCGAGCCTGCTCGCCTGCGCCGCATGGCAGGGCGGGCAGACCGGGTAGGCCTGGAGGCCCTGCCGGTCCGGGAGCTTGTTCCGTTCCAGCCCGGCAATCTGCAGGACATGAGCCTGCTCGAAGGAGTTGCGCGGTCGATTATCTCCGCGACGCCCACAGCGCTGGCGGCATGATCCACCGGGCCTGCAGTCCATGACCCAGACCGGGGCGCGTCTGGCGAGACACCTTCTGCTGCCGCTCCCGTTTCACCCTGCCTGGGCGCTGCCACAACTCCATGCTCCGCATCGTCGGACACGGCGGCCTGCTGGCTGCCGGCGGCATCCCAGGCTGGTGTGAGGGCGGGCCTGAAGCAGCGCCTGGCCACATCCCCCAGCGGCTGGGCGCCGGCCGGGATATACTCGCCGGTCAAACTGGTGAAAGGCGCGTCTCTCACGCGCCCTACCCGACGCTCAGGCCAAAGACCTCACCTGATCAGGCGCAACCCAGGAATACAGATTTGCAAGTGCGGGGGATGAAGTCGCCTGCCGCCCAGGCAAGGCGGCTGGCAGGCAGGCAGGCAAGCAGGCCATGTATCTGGCAGGAGATGTTCAGCACTGACGACGCTGACCGGCCCGCCCATGCCCCCTGCCCCCAGAGCGACGCCGGCGCTGTCTGACGCCCATGCGCTTTGACAAGCGGCTGTGGCTTCAGGCTCAGGGAGCAGCCAATCCGGCTGCCCCGGACCGAAATGAACGATGATCGATCCAGTGATGCATAAATGACACATCGCGCATCAGCCAAAAACCTGACCGCTGAACTTCAACATTCCGAGAGAGGCAGAATATGGCCAAATCTGGAAACGGTTGAACTCCTACCTCTGGACCGGAGACGGCAAAAAAATAGCAAACGGTTAACCATCCCGCACGATCGGAGAATAGAGCGCCGCGAACTCACCCTACAGCGCGCCGGGTTCACGCCCCCCGATCGACGGGAGCGGATGGTCGCGCCGAACCAGGTCTCAAGGTCGACATAGCTGAACAACTCGCCCGCTCGATTGTCGTCAACGCGCATCCAGCGGCCTCCGCATCCCTTCGAAGACAATGAATCACGCCGAATGCCCTCAGGCGAGCGACTTTTTCAACGGCCTGCTAGGCCGTCGTGGGGAGTGGGTCGGTTCCCTCGCTCAAGATGGCGAGGTACCGCCGGTAACTGAACACACGCCCCCGTTTGCGCCCGGTGACCTCCTCAACGATGCTGATCCGTTCCAGATCTGCGAGCACCGCATTCACGGTCGGTGGCGAAAGTCCGGTTTGTTGGACGAGTTGGTTGGGCGTAAGGAACGGATTCTGCTGAAAAAGATCGTAGACACGCAGGGCAGAGCCTGCCCGGTCGCTCTGAGCCGTAATCCGCTCGCGGTCTTCCTTGAAAAGATCTACAATACGGGTAGCAGCCTCGAACGCCTGATTGGCCGTATCCGCAACGCCGGTGAGGAAGAAATCGAGCCAGGGTTCCCATGCCCCGTGCTCGCGCACCTCCTGAAGCAGACGGTAATAATCAGCGCGATGCGTTTTCAGATAAAGGCTCAGATAGAGCAGCGGCTTGCGCAGCACACCGTTGACGCAAAGGTATAGCGTCACCAACAAGCGACCTATCCTGCCGTTTCCATCCAGGAACGGGTGGATGGTTTCGAACTGGACGTGCAGCAGGCCGGCCTTGATCAGGGCGGGCAGACGCGAGCCGTCTTCGTGCATGAAGCGCTCGAGTGCGTCGAGACAGGCATCCATCTCGGTCGGAGGTGGCGGCACGAACAGTGCGTTTCCTGGACGTGAACCACCGATCCAGTTCTGAGACCGCCGAAACTCGCCGGGATTTTTCGTGCCGCCGCGCCCGCTTTGCAGCAGTCGCTCATGCATCTCACGGATCAGACGTAGTGACAGCGGCAGGTTTTCCAGACGCTCCAGCCCATACATCATCGCATCTACGTAATTTGACACTTCACGTATGTCGTCGATCGGCTGGCCGGCCTGCGCCTCCGTTTCGAAGCGGAGCAGGTCCGTGAGGGTCGATTGCGTGCCTTCGATCTGGGAGGATAAGACGGCCTCCTTCCTCACATACATATAAAGGAACAGTTCCTGGCGTGGCAGCAGCATGGTGATGCCGTCCAGACGACCCAAAGCGCGTTCGGCCAGACTTAACCGCTCCAGGAGGGCCAGCACGTCAATGGCCGGTTCCGGAGGCAGCGAGGGCGGTACGAAGGCGCGCACGATGTCCCCCGCGACGGGGGTTTCTACAAAGCGGCCCAGCCGGAGGTTGGTTGTTGATTCGGACATGCCACATGATGCGATTGCGGCATTATTTAAACAATTGGTTCTTTTCTTAAATAGCGCGCATGCTAAAATAAGCGCTCTTAAATAGGGGTGGGCGCCGCAAGGAGAATGATGGGCTTGTCTCAAACCGTGGCGGTAGTGGCAGGAATCCCTGCGCCGCCCCTGTTTTCAGGCTTCGTTAACCTTTTGCGGTCCGAAACAGAGCGCAAGCAGGTCATTCTGGCAACGGACGGACCAGTCGCCGGCGAAGCCGAAGCCTTTGCGCAGCCACAGCAGCGCCTCTAAACCCGCGATCGTGCGCCGCGCCGTAGAAACTGCGCAGACACCCCACTTTCGGCATCATCTGTTTGAGCCGGAAATGGTCGCTTTCAATCACCTGTTGCAGGTGTTTGGAGATGCGATGGGTGACGTCAGCATCGGGAAGACCCTGGACGATGCCATCCTTGATAGCGGCGGGATAGACGCTGGCTCTCAGCAAGGACGTTCAGGGTCATGGCGTCGCTCTCCGGTGCCACTCCATGGCCCCGCCAGAACCAATGTAGCGTGAACGTCAGAAAGTTTGCGACAGGCCCCGCTTCCCATGGTCTGCTTCTTCGCAAACCGTGAATAGGCCGCCGTCAGACACATTGTAGAGCGTCGCCAGGTCGCAGCGCGTTCCACGAGCAGGAACGGGATCGTTCAACCCTAGCGCATTACGACGGCAGGCGCAGGAAAATGCAGGCGCGCCGCCAGCCGAAAACGGGAACAGTTCATTTTCAACGGCGCCGTCGAGCGCCTCAATGAACGGCTTCAGGATGAGCGTGATCGGTCGCCCGCCCCTTGCGAGGCCGATGGCGTCGCCTTCCCCGCCTCCAGTTCTCTGACGAAGCGCCCCCCGACACCTGTCAGGCCTGCCAGCTGTTCCTGTGTCAACCGTTGCGCCTTCCTCTCCGTGCGAACGAGAGGACCGAGGCTCTGACACCCTGATATTGCCTGCATTCAAATCACCCCAACCGGGGCCATCTGCTGTAGAACCGGTCTGCAATCCAGAAGCCGAACCGATCGGCCCGAAATATCGCCGTGCGCGTGACAAAACGGCCCGATGGGGGCAAATTTGCTTGCGGCTAACTGCGCCGTTCATCTCCTCGGGCGCCGGATCGCGATTGGGCAGCTTCCGGAAGGCGACTCAGACCGGCAACCTTGCAGAAGCCCGAACACCGCCACCTGTGCGCCTCTGGCCTCACCATGCTGCAAGCGGACTTCCAGACAGGCGGCCGTGGTATGATCGGGGATTATGCGCTGGAGCACTCGCCCTGTTCCGCGGAAGGTGCTGCAGTTTCCGCGTCGGCAGACCGACTGGGCATGAAATCTCCGGACCCGACATACGCGCCGTTTGATCATCGGCAGGCGTCGCCATGCCCACTGCCCTCTGTGCCAGCAAGGCCATGATCATGTCGCACGGATCATAGGCTTCGGCGCAGGCACGCTTGCTAAGGCTCCTGAGGTAGCCGCCCGGGTTACAGATGGTCTCTTGACGCTCGAGGATGTGTGCAAGGCTGGCTGCGGCTGCTTCCGGGCCCATGGCGTTGCAGGCCTCAATCCATGCGTCCCTGCTGACTCCCAGCATCTGGCTGGCGAGCGTCGCGGCTATGAACAGTTCACGCCATGTCTGTATGTCCTGCCCTTTCGCATAGGAGACAATCTGCGGGCAGGCCTGGAGCACCATGTCGAGAGGCGGCAGGCTGGCCGATCGGCGAGGTTCATCCACCTCAGGTGATCCAGCCTGCGCCTTCAAATCCTGAGAAATTCTTTCTGAATTTTCTTTATAAGATTCTGTGTTGTGACTCTCTTTGTGGCGCTCATTCTGACGGTCACTGCCGCTCATTTTCGCTGCATTCGTGTTATTTTCCAGCGACTTGATCACAAGGTCACGTAACGCGGTCATGGCGGCGAGCGCCGCGCGCAGTTCGTCGATGGCGGGCTTGCGCGACAGCTTGCCGACGATGGTCTGGAAGCGGTCAAGCAGGTCACGCCAGTTACCTTCCCCGCCCTGTTCGATGGCGGCGACAATGAGTTTTCGCGCGTCGCGGCGGCAGAGGCTGAAAGCCTCGCGGGTTTGGCTGAGCATCTCCGCTTCCTGCCTGACGCTCCGGGCCATGGCGGCAAGTTCTTGCGCCCGCACGATCAGCGGTGTGAGGGCGAAGCCGAAGGCGCGCTGGATCTCTCCTGCCGCGTTGCGGCGAACATAGCGCTTGCCATTGGGGCTGTCGTTGCGATCGATAAGGCCTGCCTCGACCAGTGCGGTGATGGCGCGGCGCAGGGTGGCGCCGCTAATCCCGTGGGCCCGCGCTGATATCTGCTCATTGGACGGAAATACGATAGGCGAAGGGCCAGTAATTTCCTGCTCCGGATAGAAGCTGAGCAACGCGTTGAGGACGGCGAGCGCGCGGTCGCGCAAGCCGAGCAGATTGCTGGCGCTGCAGACGTCGCGGTACACCTGCCATTTGTTGACGGGAGCTGGCCCCGCCGCGGCGCGCCGGGTGTTGGCGAGCCTGAGTTTTACCTGGCCAAGATCGACCGTTCGCCGTCCATGCGGCGTTAATGTCTGTGCGCAGAGCATCGGGCACCTCCGGAGAGGCAAAAGACAACTGATCACCAACCCGGTGCTCAAAACATAGTTGTCACACATGAGAAGGGCTTCCACGACGGCAACGTTTTGG
>NZ_BNCG01000051.1:1323-4056 GCF_014656355.1 Camelimonas fluminis | reverse complement strand
ATTTCTCGGCGTTCCGCGCCAAATATCTTGACACCAAACTCGGCAGTTCGGCCTGCAAAAACCTAGAAAAATTAACAGTGTGCGCAGGTTGGATGGCAAGCTTAACAGCGCCGCCGTCAAACTCGATTTTGCCGATCGATTTCCCACCGGTATCGGCCAAGTCCAGCCTCGCTACAGCAGGACGATTCGGGGCGTCGGCTGTTTCTGCTAGCACCACAGCAAAACGCCGGTCAGAAGGGAGCGCCAAAACCTTGTCAGTTGACAAGGTCTTTCGCACCTGTTCGACGAGGACTGGATTCGAGTCCAGTGCGGTCGCGAGCTTAAGCCACCTTGGCCGTCCGACTTTTGGAGCGCGCCCTATGGCCTCTATGACGTCAATGGGGACTGCTCGCGTCACCCCGCGGAGGCGCGTCATCTCTGCGTCATCGATGGATAGTGCAGCTTTTATGTCGCGTGGCTTGACCCCTGCGCTATCCATTCGTGCAGCAAAAAGTGCACGCTCTATCCACGTAAGGTCCTGTCTGGACGAGTTTTCCAGACCTTGCGCAATAATCAGCTCCGCATCCGTCATATCAATGACCAACGCGCGGACCTTCTGTCCCAGCTCCGAGACGGCCCTTAGTCGACGGTGGCCAAACACCACCTGATATCGTCCATCCATAGTGGGGTGCCGGCGCACTTGGATAGGCACCTGCTGCCCGTCCGTAGCGATGGACGCTTTGAAAATTTCGAACTTCGCATCGTCATCGTCGGGCAGACGATCAGGAAAAGGCGATGGATCGATCAGTGCAGGGTCCATCTCCATGCCAACACCTGCATCTACCAGTGCACGCAGTCGATCCCGCTCATCACGCAGCTCGGCTAGGGTGCGCTGCGTAGCGCCAATGACGCCAGCGCCGACCCGCGCCACCGGCGCAACAGCATCTCCAACATCCGTTGCAGGTGGAGAGAAGCTGCCGAACGATTGCAGTATGGAACGCGATTTCTTCATGATTTCCGACCCCAAGCGGCGCGGACCAAATCAAGTATTTGGGCATTGACGGCATCGATAGACTCTCTCGCCCGCTTGGCCGTAGCTGCGCCCACGTTGCCTGCCTCCAGCTCATACAATGTGCGCTTGGCGAGGCCCGCGGTCTCGATAGCCGCACTCTCTACTGCAGTCGCAGCCAGCACGTCGCCTCCAAAAAGGTGACGCAACATGGTCACCACATGGAGTTGCGATTGGTCCATCGGATCGTGTCTGGTAATTAGGTACCGTAGGAAATCTTGCTGTAGGGTGGCGCCGGCATCGCGGATGACTGAGATCAGATCCCCCATCATCAACAAAAATTGGCACATCGACATAACATCCAACATGGCTGGATGCACTGTCACTACAAGGCCTGTGGCAGCATATATGGCGCCGAGCGTGAGGAATCCGAGGGAAGGGGGCGTGTCCAAGATAATGATATCGTAATCGTCTTCCACATCCGCCAAAGCAATGCGGAGCCGTTCAAAGAAAATGCTATCCCCAGACTGCCCTTTTGCTAGGAATCTTGGCGTTTCATGCTCGTATTCCATGACTTCAATATTTCCAGGGATCAAATCAATGCCGCTGAAATACGTTGGTCTGATAATATCTCGAATAGGCTTCCGTCGGTCATCGTAACGTAACGTCGCATAGACCGTTTCATTTTCGCCGACGTCCATCTCTGGCTGGGCGCCGAACATGGCCGACAGCGAGGCCTGCGGATCTAGATCTATAGCCAGCACGCGATAGCCATGCAGGGCCAGATAGTGCGCTAGATGTGCACTGGACGTAGTTTTTGCCGAGCCACCCTTAAAGTTCGCAATGGCCAGTATCTGCAGATGCTCATTTTCGCGCCGATGAGGTAGATACCGCAAGGCATCGGATGGACGCTGTGCCGCAAATATTTGACGGAGTTCGTTAATTTGGGAGAGAGTATACGCGCGGTGGTTGTTGTCTAGGCGGGTCGGGATGGGTCCCTTGCCTTCTGCCGACATGAGCTTGAGCGTAGACTCAGGTATACTAGTGAGCCGGCTGACCTCATTGATGGAGAATGTACGGAGCGTTTTTTGCGCGTCTGGGGGATGCATCTGCTCGCGTCGCGCCTGCAAATGCTCGGAGAGCATCCCGGCGTGGCGGATGATTTTGTCCGCCGGATCCTCTGGCGGCGTCGTAAGGTAGGGTGGGGCGCTCGGTGACATGTCGGATCGCATCCTGTTTGGCGGGCAACGTTCGATTTATCGGCAGTCACCCGTTAAAGATACGTCACGATTCGAGTGTGGCGTCCAGTTTTTTAAGGTTAACAGAGTGTTAATTGGCTGTTGGCGAATTCAAGCGCGTTCGCAGACGAAGCCAGAATCGTCGCCGTTGTGGATGTAGAAGTGCCCGATGAGGCGGCCGGCGGTACCGATGGCGGCCCAACCGCGACCGCAAGCGGGACCATTCTCGTCTTGTCCTTCCCACGAGAACTCCGCGCAGGCGGATCCGTCACGGGCGCCGTAGCGGACATCAAGGAGGCCCTTTAGTGCAGCAAATCCTGTCCGTCGTCAGAACATTTGGCGCAGATCGCGGCGTAAATTAGCGGAGTGCGGGCCTCGTCTGGGGTTTGATATTAGGCGGCGAGCGCGCGGTGCTGCAAGCGCCGATATTCGATGGTCTGTCGCTTGATCCTTGCACGTTGTTTGATGATGGCAGGAGCCCTGCCGAAGTAGGCGTCGGCCGGTGTT
>NZ_BNCG01000051.1:0-1313 GCF_014656355.1 Camelimonas fluminis | reverse complement strand
GGTATCGCTGGTGGTTGTAATGCTCGACGAAGGCCTCGATCTGGGCCTCGAGGTCGCCGGGAAGGAAGTAGTTTTCGAGCAGGACGCGGTTCTTCAGGGTGTGGCGCCAGCGCTCGATCTTGCCCTGGGTTTGCGGATGGCACGGTGCGCCGCGCACATGGCTCATCTTGTTGGCCTCGATATATTCGGCCAGTTCGCCGGCGATGTAGCTCGGCCCGTTGTCGCTGAGCAGCCGCGGCTTGTGCAGCACCGTGGCGCTGTCACAGCCGGAAGCCGCCAGGGCGAGATCCGGCGTGTCGGTGACGTCCTCGGCACGCATGTTGGTGCACAGCTTCCAGGCGATGATGTAACGCGAGAAGTCGTCTAGCACGGTCGACAGATACATCCAGCCCCAGCCGATGATCTTGAAGTAGGTGAAGTCGGTCTGCCACATTTCGTTCGGCCGCGTGGTCTTGGTGTGGAACGTATCGGCCGCTTTGACCACGACATAGGCCGGGCTGGTGATCAGGTCATGGGCCTTGAGCAGCCGGTAGACCGTCGATTCCGACACGAAGTAGCGGTGCTCGTCGGTGAACCTCACGGACAACTCGCGGGGGCTCAGCTCGGGTTGGTCCAGCGCCAGCTCGATGATCTGGTCGTGGATTTCGGCCGGGATTCGGTTCCATACTCGGCCCGGCGCCGAGGGGCGATCCTCCAGCGCTTCCGGTCCGCCTTCGAGGTAGCGGTCGTACCAGCGGTAGAAGGTCCGACGGGCGATGCCAAGCTTGTCCAGCGTGCGCTTCGCCGGCAGGTGCGACTGCTCGACGATCCTGATGATCTCGAGCTTCTCGGAGGCGGGATACGCCAGCCCGTTCCTGGATGCGTTCCCCCATCTCGGCGGCGGCGTCCTTGCCGAAGGCGAGAAGCAGGATTTCGTTCGGCTGGCGGATGCCGCGTTCTACGAGATAGGCGGCCTTGGCAACGATGACGCTGGTCTTGCCTGAACCGGCGCCGGCAAGGACAAGCGTTGCGTCCTCATCTGTCACCACAGCAAGGCGCTGCTCCGGCGTCAGCGGGCTTTTCTCGATTGTGTCGAAGAAGCCCTTCATGTCGGCGAGGTCGGAATCGATGAAGCGCTGGATGGCGGTGCGGCGCGCTTCTTCGGGATGTTCTTGGAAGGTGCGAATGGTGGCAAAGAGCTTTTGCTGCTCTTCTGAAAGGACGCCGTCAGGGATGGTCTCTGGCAACGCGTTGATGATGGTTGTGGCCCGCGCGTGCGGATTCCACGGATGATGGGCATCGATTCCACGCGATCGTGGGCATGGATTCCACGG
>NZ_BNCG01000050.1 GCF_014656355.1 Camelimonas fluminis | reverse complement strand
AGCGCCATACACGTAGTTGCTGTTGTTGTTGTTGGTATTCCAGGCGTAGCCAGCGTTCACACCGACGTAGAAGCCGGTCCAGGTGAACACGGGAGCCACGACGACCGGGGCAACCGGAGCGTACTTACGCGAAGGCAGGTCAGCAGCGAAAGCCGAACCGGCGGCCAGCATGGTGGCGGCAGCGACACCCGCAAGAAGAATCTTTTTCATTACTCACTCCATTTTTTACGCGCGACAGGGGGCTTTTGCAGCACTCACCGCTAGCCTAACGCTCTTACACCCATTGCGGCCGACTGTCTGTAGCGTGTCTGCAACAATTACAGATAGATAGCGCGTACTTACACGTTGACAGATGCTTGCGCCTTGCCCACGCAAACGAACCCGATCATGCGATAGGGGCAATACCACGAGCCGACTGCAGGACGATGGCGGGCGCGACCAGTAGTTGCATTCAGCATGCTTGGGCGTATAGTGCTTTTACTCACTCCGAATTTAGCTGCTCCGCAATCGGTGTCCATTTGGCGCCGGTTGCGGACAGTTATCGTGACTGGGCCCAGGGGCGGGTCGGCAGCTTTTGCATCAAGTATGCGGTTTCGGCGTGGGCGGTTTTCCGAAAGCCGCAGACGTCTCCATGGCTGGCATGGATCCATTCGCCACGCTTGCCATTTCGCGCCAGCCTGTCCGACATCATAATCCAGCGGGCGTCATTCGCCGGTCCTCCACGGCAACATAAACGACGGAGCAGCTACCTGACATACGGGGCCAGTCATCGAAGGTTGGCGCGCTTGCGGACAATCTGTCTGTGTTCTGCGGGGTTCCCGGTCAGCCGTGTTTATGGAGTGAGCGAATATTGCATCATAGCGAACATGTGTTGTGCGGGCGCGCCTGAGGCATGTGAAATCTTTGCGTGACCGCATGTCGGGGTGCGTCCACTGTCAACGGCGCTCCCCTGATGCGCGGGGCAGGTTTCTATCAGGAGCGACGGCCGGCGCGGCAACGACCCGGCTCGCTTGGCGGCGCTGACATTGCGGGGCGCATTGCGCGCTACTTCCGGGGAGACGTTGATGAAATATGTCATGGCTATCGCTGGCGCCGCCTTGGTCACAGCGCTTCATCCCCTTGGCGCCGCGGTTGCGCAGACCCCATCGCCGGATGCCGGATATACGTTCAAGCTGGGGTATCCAACGGCTGACGCCGCGCAACAGGCGCGTGACGACGCGGACTTTCAGCGCGCCATGACTGCGTATCGTTTCTGGTATCCGACGGTCTCGAATGAAGGCATTTTCGAGGGAAATCGCGCGGTTGGCATAGAAGACGGAAAGGCCTGGGGCATCGCCGCCACCGGGCCACGCCAGGTCGGGTTCACACTGAATTCGGACACGCCCTATGGCTCGGCCGTGCTTGATCTGGGCAATGGGCCAATGGTGGTGGAATTGCCGCCCGGCGCGTTTATCGGCCTTGTCAACGACCATCACCAGGGCTGGGTGCTGGATATGGGGTTGCCTGGTCCTGACGCCGGGAAGGGAGGCAAGCACCTGATTTTGCCGCCAGGCTACAAGGGGAAGATACCAGCCGGATATTTCAGCAGTCAGTCCAAATCCGTGAAGAACCTGCTGGCGATCCGCTCCCTGCCCGTTGGAGGGGATGTGGGCAAGGCCCTGGCCGCGCTCAGGAACGTCAAGATTTACCCGCTGTCGGCGACGGGCAAGCCCCAGTCCCTGCAGGTGATCGACACCAGCAATATGAAAATGGACAGCTCTCCCCTGCGCTGGGAAGATAACATCCAGTTCTGGCAGCAACTCGCCAAAATCATTGAGGCTGAGCCGCTCGCGCCATCCTTCCTGCCCATGTACGGCCTCCTGTCCGAACTCGGCATTGAAAAGGGCAGACCCTTCGCTCCTGACGCGCGCATGAAGGCGATCCTGGAGCGCGCGGCAAAGGCGGGTCGCGACCAGATGTTGGTCTCCGCCTTCGCAAGCAACCGTCCTGACCGGGTCAACTGGCCCGATCGGAGATGGGAATGGGTTGGTCTCACCCCTGGCAGCGCCCAGTTCGAAACGCCTGCGGGGCTGGATCTTGAGGCGCGTGACCGCTGGTTCGCCCAGGCGATCGTGACGTCGCCGGCGATGTTCCGTCGTAACGCTGGCGCCGGGTCGCTCTACTGGCTTGGTTCGATGGATGTTTCCGGGGCCTATCTCGACGGCGGCAAGAGCTACCGGCTGACCATTCCCCAACCGGTGCCAGGGAAGCTTTTCTGGTCGGTGACGGCTTATGATTCCGCCACACGGTCGCAGGTGCAGACAGATCAGGACAAGGCGGCGTTACGCTCACTGTTTGAACTGAAAGATGTCTCGAAAAGCGAACCGACGGTGCTGTACTTTGGACCAACGGCGCCGGCCGGTGAGGAAAACCGCTGGATCAAGACGACGCCCGGGCGCGGCTGGTTTGCCTATATCCGCATTTACGGGCCAGAAGCCGCCGCTTTCGACAAGACCTGGAAGCCAGGCGACTTTGAGGAAATCAAGAACTGACGTTCAGTGTATTGGGGGCGCGATGCTCCGGCAATGACAGGACGCCCGCCGCTGCATTTGTCCATGCGGGCGGGCGCCGACCTCACCGAAAGTGAGGCCCCCGCCGGGCATGAAAGCTGCAACGGGGGCTTCAGGGGACGCAGGCCAGGGGCGTGAAACGGCCCCTCAGGCGATCCGCGTCAGCTGCGCGGCGTCAGGACGAATTCTGTCGCTTCGGTGAAGGACAGCTTGACCATATCGCCCCGCTTCAGTTGCTGGAGAGCGCTGACAACAGCAGGGTCGGCAACGCGAACCGTGCGTGGACCTTCCGGTCCTTCATAGCTGACGGTTCCCCGGGCTGCGTCAAAACTGACGAACCTTGCTGTGACAGTGACATTGCGAACAACCCAGCGCGCCGGGAGATTGCCAAACAGCCCGTCGTTGCGCGTCGCCGAGAACGTTACGTCGGGCCTGGCGCCCCGCCGGGCGGGGGCGACGGTGACGAGCGCGCTCTCGACGCGGTTGATCTGCAGGCGGTCGCGGCGGCGCAGCGCGTTCAGGCTGCCAAACTCTTCCGGAAGGGTGATGCGCCACTGACGTCCCCTGCGCTCGACCTGCACGGTGCGCGTTGGCAGATCAACAGACAGGACGCGAACGTTGAAGCTGTCGACGGCGACGCCCCCGAGGCCGCGCACCTCGACGGTGCGATCGGGTGCGCGCGCCAGCGCGACCGCGCCAGGCAGGCAGGCGACCAGCGGGCCGGCGACGAGAGAGGCAAGCAGGGTGCGGCGGGATACGGGCATGATGAGCTCCTGTACGACCGGCAAACTCCGGGTCAGGAAGTTAACCATCGAACAACGCGGTCGGTCGATACGCCCCTGCTCACAATATGCGGCGGCCGCTCTCGGTCCAGCCTGAAAGTGGACCAGAAATTTCCCGAATTGCACGGGGCTGGATGCAAGGCGCGTCTGCACGCGCAATGATGTGTCGGAGTGTCGAACGCTCCAATGTCCGTCGCAAGAAGGCTGCCATCGCAGCGTCGATGGGTGACTTTTTGCTGTGGCTGTCTGGCGATGCCCCGTTGCGCCGCCGTACGGGGGCGCCCTCTGGCGTCATGGGCTGCCGGCATGGGTGGAGCGGGCTCCGCCGGCTCCTCACGCCACTGTCGCCGCCAGATCCTCCACGAGGTCGCGTGGGGTCACGGAATTGGCGTTTTGCGCGGGACCGCCGTTCAGTTGCACCGCCTCTATCTCAATGTGGAAGATCCTGCTGTCCGGCAGCGCGAGGTAGAGTTTCGACTTGGGGAAACGCTCCATGTAACGCTGCTTGAGCGCTTCGTACTCATTGTCCATAACCCGCCGGGCGCGCCCGACCAGGCTGAGTCGCGGCGTGGTCAGCAAATCCCTGTCCATATCGGCGATGGTGATGGAAATGCGGTCGTCACGTTCGATGTTGCGGGCGTGCAGCGACAGATTCGCCATATAGATAAATGGCTTGCCAGCGTCATCGACGGCGATGTTGGTTGCGGTGCTGTAGGGATATCCGCTGGGGTCAAGGGTCGCGAGCGCTGCGGCTTTCGCCGACCTCAACATGGTCCGCGCCAGGGCGATGGCGTCCAGAGGGCGAGCGGCGTCGGCGTTGATTTCAAGCCCGCGGGGCGTGATCGGCGGCATGTTCAATCCTCTGGGGCATCGCGCCTGGGTCGGCATATCGTGAAACGCGCCCGACTGATGTCAATGGTCATGGTGTTTCGCCTTTATGCGCCGGGGCCCGAGGGATCCCGCCGCGACGTCGGCGGGCGTGCAGAAGCCGGCAGGCGTGTGATCGCCGCCCTGTCCCGGATGACGTCGCGCCATGTCAGGCCAATATTTTCCGGCCCCACGCCGGCTGGTCCGGCCGGCGCGGCGCATCCTTCGCCGTAGAGATGTCGCAACAGCCGTGGTGCGGGGATAGCGCGGCGAACGCGCGGGGCAGCCGGAGCACGTCAGACCGGGCGATCGCCCATTGCGATCTCTGCGCCCGCCGTGCTCCCGGTCTTGGCGGCTGCTGCCGGCGGATCATTGGCCTGAATGTTGACAGGAGCTGGTCGCCATGCGGCGGCGGTGGTCTGCGCGGATTGCAGGGCGTCCGGGGCGAGGGCGGCGGCGACTTCCTTGCGGCGGGCCGCTGCTTCCTGATCGCCGGAGCGCGCGCCGATATCGAACCACACCCAGGCTTCGGTTGGGTTGGCTTCGCCAGCGAGGCCACGGGCCAGCAATACGCCCAGATTGTACTGGCTGTCGGCCAGACCGCGCTCGGCCGCCTTGCGGAACCAGGTTGCGGCGGTTTTGTAGTCGGCCGGCCCCAGCGAACCGTCAGCGTACATCACGGCCAGATTGTGCATGGCGCGCACATTGCCCTGATCAGCGGCGCGCGCGTACCAGGAACGGGCGCGGCGGGCGTCCTTTGGCACGCCCGCGCCTTTTTCATACAGCCGCGCTATCCGGTACTGGGCCGGCGCCTGGCCGCGCTCGGCCGCTTTTTCGAGCAGGCTGGCGGCGAGTTTCGGAGAGCCGACGCTGGAGCCCTCGGCGATGCGGTCGCCCAGGGCATAGAGCGCGGCCGGATCATCGACAATGGACGCCGGATGCCCGGACGTGGTCAGATAGCTGCCGATTTTCTCAGGCGCGCGCTCCGCGGGCAGGCGGGCGTTTTCAACCGTGGGCGGCAGGATGGCGTCCGGCAACGCACGCAATGCAGGGGCCAGCAATGGCATGGCGCCGGCGCTGATGACAATGGCCGCCGCCCACAGCAGGCCCTTGCCGCGCAGCCAGCGGATCATGGCTTTGTTGCTGCGGCCAGCGGCCGCCGGGCCGGCTGTCGTCGTACGGACGTCCCGCCGCGCCTGGCGTGGGGCGGCGTTGGCGCGCCGGGCCGCGGCGATCAATCGCGACTTGATCTCCGTTGGCGACGGCGAGTCGCCGGGCGATATCTGACGCGCCGGAGCAACGGCCTGCTCGGCCAGCGTATATGCGGCGTGGCTTTCGGCCGGGGCGGGCGCCATGTTGACTGGAGGCGCGCCGGCCTCGCGACGGGGGCCGGCCACGGCCATCGCGTTGGCGTGGGCGATCAGGTCCGCGCGTTCGGAGGCTTCACGGGCCGCGCGCAATTGCTCGGTGAGCGCTGACACGCTGTCCTGCAGCGCGCCCAGCCGGTTTTCCATCTTGCGGATGTCCTGGCTGTGCTCGGCCTGCGCCGCCGCCAGCTCATCGCGCATGGAATGGGTCAGCGTGAGGTCGCTCGCCTGCGGCATCGACGCTGGCGCATCGGCTTCGCGCTGCGTGTTGGCGGCGATGACGCGCCCGACGGCTTCGTCGATGGCCGCGAGCATCGGCAGCGTTACAGTAGCTTCAATATCCGGGAACGCGGGTTGCGGGATATCGCGAAGGGCCTCGGCAACGATCTGGCGCATGGCGTCGGCCGGAACCTGGCGAAGCGCGTTCTGGCTTGTGGCGTCCGCCAGCGCCCCGATTTCCGCGTGAAGCTGTTGCAATCCGGTTTCGAGATCCCAGGCAGGGTGCTGGGTCAGGGTGCGGGTCAGATCGGCCAGATGGTCGTCAACGGCGTCAAGACGCTCATTCATGACCCCGGTGACGGAGCGCACGATCTCGGGGCCTGCGGCTTCCAGGGCGTCGAGACGGGCGGGGAGTACGGAGAGATGTTCTCCGCCGCGAGCTTGCGCCGCGATATCTCCGCGCAGGGCAGAGACCGCTTCGCCCAAGGTCGCCGCGACCGCCGCCTCGATGCGACGGGCGGCGTCCTCGCCGGCCTGACGCAGGGCGCTCTCCGGGGTGACCAAAACGGATTGGTCAGCAAAAGGGGATTGATCTGCGGCGGAAAACGCCTGTGCGAACGTGCGCGCAGCGGGCGAAATGTCAGCCGGCTGGCGCTGGCCCGCGACTCCGGAAACAGGTGAAAGGCCGTCCGCATAACGCGCCAGGCGGGCTGCGACACGGTCTGCTGATCCTGGGTTGTATAATGGGGCGGCGCCACCCAGAGTTGCGTCAATGCGCCGCAGGTCGTCCCGGAGCGCGGAGGCGGAGCTGGCCGTTCGGGTCATGGTTCGCCATCCTGCTGGCGCGGCGCCAGCGTCGCCGCGTCCATAACTCATGGAAGTTCAATGTCTTGAGGGGGCTTGCCGTGCTGTCGCCGGCATGCTGGGCCGCTCCTCTTCACTATCTGCAAAGACAGTAAATGAAGTGTTAACGACGGCGGCTTCACGTCGCCCGGTCGCGCGCCCGCCACGGACATGACGTTACGGTTGCAGATCACGTAAATTTGAGCAACGATACTCATGCGCACAATCCCGTGGGGGGAGGATTATTGTGAACCAGGAAGTAGTTCATCAGCTTCATTCAGGTCATGCCGCCGTATCGGGGCCATGCAAGCCTCCGGGTGATGTTGCCGATTCCGCGATCTCTGCCGGCTACTATCTGATTGGTGATCTGGCGCGGGACTTTGGCGTGACGTTGCGCGCCTTGCGCTTTTATGAAGACAAAGGGCTGCTCCGTCCGGGGCGGCGCGGCGCCGTCCGGCTTTACAGCGATCGGGATCGGGAGCGTCTCGCCATTATTCTGAAGGGCAAGCAACTGGGTTTCACGCTCGGTGAGATTGCCGGGATGATCGATCGCAACGAGGCCGATTTTGGCGCTGCGCCCAATGGGTTGACCCTGCGTCTGTCGGTCGACCAGATCAGTGAGCAGATACGGCACCTCGAAGCGCAGAAGCGTGACATCGAAGCTGCGATCACAGAGCTTGAGGCCAGCCGGACGCATGTCGCCCGTCTCAAACTGTAGTAGTGAAGAGCCAGATAGGCTAGGAATCCGGGTCGTGATGCGGCCTGAAGCACTACGTCTGTCTTACTATGGAGAGAACTGACAAAAAGGGTCGCCGGGGGGCGGCCCTTTTTGCTTTGCGCCCGGTGACGGCGCACCACCTGCGCCGCCAGGCTTCATCAAGCCGCGTGACGTCGCTCGCGACCATATGCGACCAAAGTCAGGGGCGCCGGCGCCAAGGGGTGACGTGAGCAGGAAAATGTCATTTTAATCAGTCGTATTGAACAGGGCGCGAGGTCCGCGCCAGTCGGCGTCGACGTTCCAGGCGTCGGCTTTTTGTACGTGCGGGGCTTTAAGGTGATTCACAGATGGTTTATATGTGAACTATCTGCTCATCGCCCCTCTGGAACGTGTTCCGGCCAGACGGAATCGTCTGGTCGATCAGAATGGGCCACAACAGGAAAACCTGGAGTGGCTTCCGGTCCATGGGGCGGAGACCGCCCGAAGCTCCGGCTCAGGGGCAGGCGATGTATCGCCGCTCCGGCGGACCCGATGACGCTCTGGCGATGCATTCGCCTCTGAGGAGTTGCACATGCCCACCTACAAGGCGCCCGTTGACGACGTGATGTTCCTGCTGCGGGATGTTCTGAATATTGAGCAGTACGGCAACTTGCCGGGTTTCGCTGACGCTTCGCCCGAACTGGTCGAGGCCATCCTGGTCGAGGGTGCCCGGGTTTGCGAAGAAGTGCTGCAGCCGCTCAACGCCTCCGGCGACCAGGAGGGCTGCCGCCGCGCCGATGACGGTTCGGTCGCCACGCCGAAGGGCTTCAGGGAAGCCTACGCCGAATTCGCCGCTGGCGGCTGGATGGGACTCGCCGCCAGCCCGGAATATGGCGGGCAGGGGCTGCCGCACACGGTGGCCGCCGCCATCAACGAATTCTCGTCGTCCGCCAACATGGCGTTCGCCATGTACCCGGGGCTGACCATGGGCGCCGCCGCGGCGCTGTACGTGCATGGCTCCGACGAACTGAAACAGACGTGGCTGCCCAACATGCTGTCCGGCAAATGGACCGGCACCATGAACCTGACCGAGCCGCACTGCGGCACGGACCTCGGTCTGCTGAAGACGAAGGCCGTGCGCCAGCCGGACGGCAGCTTCCGCATCACCGGCACGAAGATTTTCATCTCCGCCGGCGAGCATGACCTGACGGAGAACATTGTTCACCTGGTGTTGGCCCGGATTGAGGGCGCGCCGGAGGGCGTCAAGGGCATTTCCCTGTTCGTCGCGCCGAAATTCCTGCTCAACGCCGATGGAACGCCGGGCGAGCGCAACGCCGTCAGCTGCGGCTCCATTGAACACAAGATGGGCATTCACGGCAACGCCACCTGCGTCATGAACTATGACGGCGCCACAGCGTGGCTGGTCGGTGAGGAGAACCGCGGCCTTAACGCCATGTTCGTGATGATGAACGAAGCCCGCCTTGGCGTCGCCATCCAGGGGCTGGCCCAGTCCGAGGTCGCGTACCAGAACGCCGCCCAATACGCGAAGGAGCGGCTGCAGGGCCGCGCGCTCACCGGGACCAAGGCTGCGGACAAGCCGGCCGATCCGATCATCGTCCATCCGGACGTGCGCCGCACCCTGCTCTCCATCCGTGCTTTCAACGAGGGCGCCCGCGCCTTCGTGCTGTGGAACGCGCTGAAGGCCGACGTCGCCCACCGCTCGCCGGACAAGGCGACGGCCGAGGCAGCCGACGAGCTTCTCGGCCTGATGACTCCCGTGCTGAAAGGCGTGCTCACTGACGTTGGCTTCGACAATGCGGTGAAGGCGCAGCAGATGTTCGGCGGCCACGGTTATATTGTCGAAACCGGCGCCGAGCAGTTCGTTCGCGACGCCCGCATCGCCATGATCTACGAGGGCGCCAACGGCATTCAGGCGCTGGATCTGGTGGGCCGCAAACTGCCGCGTAACGGCGGCCGCGCCGCCATGGCCTTTTTCGGCGAATTGCAGCAGTTCGTCAGCGACAACGAGGGCGATGAAAAGCTGGCCCCGTTCCTGAAGGCGCTGGGTAAATCCGCGGGGCATCTGCAGCAGGCCACCATGTGGTTCATGCAGAACGGCCTGAAGAACCCGGATAACGCTGGGGCCGGCAGCGCCGATTACATGCATATGCTTGGCCTGGTGGCGATCGGCTATATGTGGGCGAAAATCCTGAAGGCGCTGCACGCCAAAAAGGCTGCGGGAGAAGCCCTGACGCCGGCGCTCGAGGCCAAATTCGTGCTGGCCGATTTCTACGGCCAGCGCATGCTGCCGGAAACCGGCGCCCAGCTTGCCCGGATCTCCGCCGGCGCCGACGCCGTGATGGCGTTGCCCGCAGAGGCGTTCTGAGCAGGCGGTGCAGGCGCACGGACACAAGAGCATGGGCGTCGCGCAGGCGGCGCCCCATCGTTTTGATCTGACGCATTTCCTGTTGCACGGTCTCACGGCCTGAAACTGCGTCGGGATTCATCTCCGGAGGCCAGTCATGGCTGAAGCCTATATTTATGACGCCGTTCGCACGCCGCGCGGTCGCGGCAAGAAAGACGGTTCGCTCCACGAGTGCTCCACCCTCAAGCTGGCGACGACGGTGCTCGGCGCCATTCGGGAGCGCAATAACCTCGACACGACGCTGATTGACGACGTTGTGATGGGGTGCGTCGATCCGGTGGGCGAGGCGGGCAGCGATATCGCCCGCGCCGCCGCCCTGGCGGCCGACTATGGCCATCACGTGCCAGGCGTGCAGATCAACCGCTTCTGCGCCTCGGGCCTCGATGCGGTGAACTTCGCCGCGGCCCAGGTGATGGCCGGCCAGCACGACATGACCATCGGCGGCGGCGTCGAATCCATGAGCCGCGTCGGCATGGGCGCGTCCGGCGGCGCCTGGCCCATGGACCCGGCCATCGCCATCAAATCCTATTTCATGCCCCAGGGCGTCTCGGCGGATCTGATCGCCACCAAATACGGCTTCAGCCGTGATGACGTGGATGCTTACGCCGTGCAGAGCCAGCAGCGCGCCGCCGCCGCCTGGGCCGATGGCCGCTTCGCGAAATCGGTGACCCCGGTGCGCGACCTCAACGGCGTCACCATTCTCGACCGCGACGAGCACATGCGGCCGAACGCCGACATGCAGTCGCTGGCGCAGTTGCAACCGTCGTTCGCCCAACTCGCTGGCATGGCCGGTTTCGATTCCGTCGCCATCCAGGCCTACCCGGAAATCGAGCGCATCAATTACGTCCACCACGCCGGCAATTCCTCCGGCATCGTCGACGGCGCCGCCGCCGTGCTGATCGGCAACAAGGAGGCCGGCGAAAAGGCTGGCCTGAAGCCGCGCGCCCGCATCCGCGCCTTCGCCAATATCGGCTCCGAGCCGGCGATCATGCTCACCGGCCCGGTGGACGTGACCAACAAGCTGCTGGCCCACGCCGGGATGGCGATCAGCGATATCGACGTGTTCGAGCTGAACGAGGCCTTCGCCTCGGTGGTGCTGCGCTATCTCCAGGCCTTCAACATCGATCCGGCGATCATGAACCCCAATGGCGGCGCCATCGCCATGGGCCACCCGCTCGGCGCCACCGGCGCGATGATCCTCGGCACGGCCCTGGACGAGCTGGAGCGCACCGGCAAGCAGACCGCCCTGGTGACGCTGTGCATCGGCGCCGGCATGGGCGCCGCCACCATTATCGAGCGCGTCTGAGTTTCCCGGCTCGCAATTCCTTTCCGTGGCAGCCCGCTCCGGCTCCGGAAAGCGCATCAGGAGACAGTCCATGAGTCTCAAGGAATTCCGCATCGACGTCGACGCTGACGGCGTCGCGCTCGTCACCTGGGATCAGCCCGGGGCGCCGATGAACGTCATCACCCTGGCGATGATGGAGGAGTTGTCGGCGGTGATCGACCGCATCGTCGCCGACGACGCCATCAAGGGCGCTGTGATCGCGTCGGGCAAGGAGAATTTCTCCGCCGGCGCCGACCTCAACATGTTGCAGGGAGCCCGCATCGCCTTCGAGCAGCGCGCCGCCCAGGGCGACCCGGAAGAGGCCACGCGCGTCTTCTTCAGCGAAACCCGCCGCCTGTCGCAGCTGTATCGCCGCCTGGAAACCTGCGGCAAGCCCGTGGCCGCCGCCATTCGGGGCCTTGCCCTCGGCGGCGGGTTTGAACTGGCCCTGGCCTGCCACTACCGCGTCATGGCCAATGACGGCGCCACGAAGGTGGGCCTGCCTGAAGTTCAGGTGGGGCTGTTCCCTGGCGGCGGCGGCACGCAGCGCATCGCCCGCATGATGGCGACGCCAGACGCCCTGCAATTCCTGTTCAAGGGGCAGCAGATCAAGCCGTCGATGGCCAAAACCATGGGGCTGGTCAACGAGACCGCCACGCCGGACGAGGTGATCGCCAAAGCCAGGGCCTGGATCCTTGGCGGCGGCAAGGGCGTCGCGCCGTGGGACGTCAAGGGTTTCAAAAATCCCTCGGGCAAGGTGTTCTCGCCCGTCGGCATGCAGGTGTTCCCGGCCGCCAACGCCATCTACCGCAAGGAAACCTACGACAATTACCCGGCGGCGAAGGCCATTCTGGCCAGCGTCTACGAGGGTCTGCAACTGCCGATGGATCTCGCCCTGCAGGTGGAGAGCCGTTACTTCGCCCACATCCTGCGCACGCCGGAAGCGGCGGCGATGATCCGCTCGCTGTTTATTTCCATGGGCGAGCTGAACAAGGGCGCCCGCCGGCCGAAGGGCGTGGAGAAGTCAAAACTGCGCAAGCTCGGGGTCGTCGGGGCCGGCTTCATGGGCGCCGGCATCGCCTATGTCAGCGCTCAGGCTGGCATGGAGGTGGTGCTGGTCGATCGCGACCAGGCCGCCGCCGACAAGGGCAAGGCCCATGCCGAGGCGCAGATCGACGCGCAGGTTCGCAAGGGCCGCGCCACCGCCGAAACCAAAACCATCCTGCTGGAGCGCATCACCGCGACTCCGGATTACGCCGCGCTGGCCGGCTGCGATCTGGTGATCGAAGCGGTGTTCGAGGATCCGAAGGTCAAGGCCGAGGTGATCGCGAAGGTCGAGAGCGTGATTGGCAACGACGTCATCTTCGCCTCCAACACCTCGACCCTGCCGATCAGCGGCCTGGCGAAGGCCGCGTCGCGTCCGGCCAACTTCATTGGCATTCACTTTTTCTCGCCGGTGGAGAAGATGCTGCTCGTCGAGTTGATCGTCGGCAGGCAGACCGGCGACAGGGCGCTTGCCACGGCGATGGATTACGTCCGCGCCATTCGCAAGACGCCGATCGTCGTCAACGATGCGCGCGGCTTCTTCGCCAACCGCTGCGTCGGCGCCTATGTCCAGGAAGGTCACCGCATGCTGCTGGAGGGCGTGCCGCCGGCGATGATCGAGAACGTCGGCCGCATGGCCGGCATGCCGGTTGGCCCGCTGGCGCTCAACGATGAGGTGGCGCTGGATCTCGGCCTGCGCATCGCTCGCGCCACCAAAGCGGAAGCCGGCGACGACGCGGTCGATCCCGACCAGTTGGCGCTGCTGGAAACCATGGTGGAGGGCGAGGGGCGACTTGGCCGCAAGAACGGCAAGGGCTTCTACGACTATCCCGAAAAGGGTCAGAAGCAACTATGGTCAGGCCTGGCCAGGTTGCAGAAGGTGAAGCTCGATCCCGATACGCTGGACGTGACCGAACTGAAGCAGCGGCTGCTGGTCGCCCAGGCGCTGGAAGCCGCCCGCAGCTTCGAGGAGGGCATCGTCACCGACCCGCGCGAGGCCGACGTCGGCTCGATCATCGGCTTCGGCTTCGCGCCGTTCACCGGCGGCGTACTGTCCTATATCGACGGCATGGGCGCGGCGTCGTTTGTCGCCTTGTGTGACCGCCTCGCCGCGAAATACGGCGAACGGTTCACCGCCAACGCCCAGCTTCGCCAGATGGCGAAAGACGGCGGCTCCTATTACCCGAAGCTCGTGGCCGCTGCCTGAGGCGCGCTACGGACTCCTCCGGGAGGGGGCGCGCAGCAGGACAGGGTTTTGCGCTCCAGGACGCCAGACGCCGCGACGGATTACCGTCGCGGCTCTTTCCGTCCTGATGCAGCGCCGCAGGTCAGGGAAACAGGCTGAAATCGTCCGCGTCGAGGTCTGCCAGCGCGACGTCTTTCAGGGTGACGCTGCAGTCCGGCAGCGTCAGCACGACGTCGTCGCCCCGCTGTTCCAGAAGCGCGGGCAATTCGCGCCAGAGGCTGATCTGGCCGCCGCCGATTTCGAGCACATCCTGATTGGGCGTGAAATCATGGATGACGTCGTGACCGGAGCCCGGCCCGACAACAAAGACATCGCGACCGCTGGCGCCAGTCAGTTCGTCGTCCTGGGAGGAGCCAGTGATCCTCTGCCGGCCCCAGGCGCCGCGCACCACGGTCACGCCCGGTTTGTCAGTCTCGACTTGGCACGAGGCCTCATAGTTTTCTGGCTGCCAGGTCGTGCGCGGCGCCCCGGCGTCGCATCGCCCGGCAAGCAGGGCGCCCTTGCCGTCGAATGTCTGCAAAAGAACAAGCTCTCCCTGGGCGTTGAAGGCCTGGAGGCTGGCGATCCGGACCTGCGCCATGGCCCTGTCGTTTATCCAGTCCCAAAGAGCATCAGGCGCTGACCTGACGTCGTTGACCAGGCCATTGCCAACCAGATGCCCGCCTTCGGCGAGGGGCTGGGCAAATGACATGCGCTCTACGTGGCCGCTTCGCAGTTCATAGCGCGCGGACCAGTCGCTGACGCCATCAGGGAGATAATGCGTTTCATCAAGGATATGGCTGCTGTCTTGCCGGGCGCGCCATGTGTAAAAGGCGCTTTTGTAAAGTCCGCTGTCCATAGAGCCGCTGTAATACGCAACTTCACCTGTTCCATCAGCTTCTGATCGGGGGAACAGATTGTTGTAGATGTAATAAATTCGCTTTATATCAAGAGATGCGTATTGTGGATCGTCGATATCATAGGTGAAGGTCATTGAAATAATCCCTCCCAATATCATTAGAGCGGTTTTCGAACGTCTAGAATCATAAGAGGTTCCCCCTTCGCGAGATTTCTGAT
>NZ_BNCG01000049.1 GCF_014656355.1 Camelimonas fluminis | reverse complement strand
TACAGTTGGAGGACTGGCGTCCCATCCGGGCACCGAAGGTTCGGAAAGAACCTCGTAGGTCACCCCGGCCGGAATTGTAATTTCAACATAGTGTTGGTTTGGTGGGATTTGCCCACTGCCGTAGACCAGCTTTTCGAGGAGCGCTGTCGAAAAATTCGCGGCAGCGTATATCACCGGGCTTCCGGGAGTGTTCCATCGTCCTGGAGCAATTGTGGAGCCCGTGGCATCGAAAATCGGGAAGGCGCCGTTGGGGTCACCGATGCGGTAGGCCTTGAGGGTCCGGTCCAGCTTTTGAGGGCTCAAGCCGCGACGCCGTATTTGAGCCGGGAGAGGATATCGAGCACCAGCTCTGTCCCAATTTCATTGCGCAAGGCGACTTCAACTGGCTTATTTCCCTGCAGCATTGCATGGGGCCGGAAAAGGAAATCGCGGGCGGATGCGTCGGTCTTCCACACGTCACGGGCGAGGCTCCACACGCGGGCAAGCCGGGTGAGTTTGAGGCCTTCCTCAGCAGAAAGCCGGTGCGCAGTTCTTCGGCGGCCATAGCTGGCCTTTGGAACCACCCGGTACTTGAACAGTGCGTCATCAGGCGCAACAAGACCGGCTACTCGGTCGAGCGCGGCAACGGGAAGGCCACGATCGATTGTTTCCATTAACGAAAACGGGGAAGTCGCCGTTGGCTGGCCCTTGAGGCCAAGAACGCTGCTGATGTCTGTGGCTGCGAACTGGGGATTCATCTCTTTCACCTCAACTGAGCCATTATATAGACCCAAGTGGCCCGAACGGCAATGAGAGGCCTGAGGGAACGCCCAAACTCCCTGCGCGGCTTGTGAGACGCGGGGACCTGGTCGGGGGCCTTCCTCTCTAGGATATGCCAAGGTCACGGTAGCGGCGTGGAGACACGCCTGTAGCCGCTTCGAGCATGAAGGCGACAATGAGCCGTCTCACTGCGAGCTGTCGTTTGGCTGAGCGAATGGGGCCGTGTGCCGACGTTAACGATTTGTAGCGCTCGGTGTTTGTTGTGGACACCCGTTCATCCTCGAGGGCATCGATCTCTTTGCTGAGGGCGGAGAGAGCGGCAAACTGCTCACGCAGACCAGGGATGGATACATCCGGTACCGAGATTGGGTAAATGACGTTCACGGGTCGCAATTCCTCGCACGCGAACAGTTCGTCACACGTGAGGTTGGTGGCTATGATATCGCCCGTCTGAAAGTGGTTCGCCTGAAGCAGGACGTTGTGTTCGTCATATCCGGCAATCGAGATTTCGACGTGGGTCTTCAATGGGTTCTCCTTGGCAGCGAGGCGGCGGCGCTCGGGGAACGGGGAAACCACCGTTTCATGGGGTAACACCGACCCGGGCATTTCTTAGCATGATGAGGCCCATCCGCCAGTTCATCAGATGAGGGATGCCATGCATGATAAGGGTGAAGCGGACTTTCGTTCCGCCGGCGAGTAGCGCTGAGCGAACATGGTCCGTGGACCAGCGGCCGATGATTTGTTTGCCAAGTTTATCGCGATAAACGATCCAGGTCTTTCGGCCATAGCGGGATTTCGTCACCGCATCCTGATAGGTAGCAGGTCTGTGTTGCATGGGATCCTTTCGATTTCGGACCGTTCGGAATTTGGCGTGCAATTTACGCATCTATCATGGTTCATGCGCGACAGGAGAAGGCTGGTGACGCGGATGTTGGCCCAGGAAGCCATTTGGGGCCCCGTCTAGCCGCTCCGTAGTCTCGGGGGGCACTTCGGAACGTGTCGCGCCGGATCGAGGGCTTGAGGCGCGCGGTAGCGGGCGCATCACCTCGCAATCAGTCAACGCTCAGAACGGAAATCCGTGCGGAAGGTGGTATGCAGGCTTCTCGGTGAGTGGCGCAAAAGGGCCAAAGTGGGCCGAGCAATCGGGTCCCGGCGTTACGGCTCCCGGGGCGGAGGGCCGGCCCCGACGGCGGAGAGGGACTTTCTGATAGACGTAGGGGCCGAATGCGTGCTGTTGCGGCTTCCAGAACTCTTCGTCTTCGTAGCGCGCGTCATCTTCGGCCATCTGGTTGCAGTCGCGGGCGGTCGCGCCATACGCTTCGGAAACATAGTCGAAACGGGAGTTAAACTCGATATCGAGCTCTTCGCCTGCCGGTGAGAAAATCATGTGTGTCTCCTGGCGAGGTTGATGCTGCGACGGGAAGGACTTGATGGGGTGAGGCGCGACGGAGCGCAGCCGTGCGGTGGCTGCGTCGTGCGTCGTCGTTGGGGTTTTTCAGTCCCATGCCGCGGCAGTCCGCTTGTGCGGATGTGCTTCCGGGAGAGTGGGCCGACAGCCTGTCTGTTGGGGGCCTCTGGGGCCCACTTCGGGATGGTAGGCGCGCATTGTGGGCGCGATGGAGGGTGGTTCAGGAGGCGTCGGCCGGCCTGCTTTTGCCGGATGTTGCCGAGCGATAGAGGCCGGTTGCTTTGGCGATGCAGGCGCGAGCGTCGTCCTCGCTCATCCAGCCGGCGTCGAATGGACCGGTTCCATATGGTTCTTCATGCACCCAGTCGGGAGACGCAATGACATCCCCGCCGACGGCAAAGGTCCAGTGGCTACCGCGGGCACGGAAGTAGAACTCCCTGCCGTCGAGGGTCCCCTCGCCCTGAACCGGGCAATTTCCCCCCAGCCAGTGGATGTCGAGTCCGGTTCCCGATTTTGTCATGGTCCATCCTCAGGTGGTGAACGTGGAAACCGGCGACCTTCTGTTGTGCGGCCGGTTAAGTTTGGCGATCGTTACCGGATGCAGCGGATGGCCCGCCAGCGGCGGGCCAGTCCGGAATTACCGGCCGAGGGTAGACCGGGCGTAAATTTCGAGGTCGAAATTGGCGAGAGTGCGCAGGACAATCGGTTCTACGACACGCCAGTCGAGCCCTCCGTTGCCGCAACCAGGTGGGGGAAGTGCGATGGAGTCGATGCCGATGTGCTGTGCCTGGATGGCAAGCTGCTGAAGCGCCGGCTCGATCCACTCGAGGCGGGAGGGATCGCGCCAGTGATCCTTGGTCGCCAGCGAGGCCCAGAAGCTGGTGCGGTCGGGGTCGCGACGAAGTTCGTAGATGCGAGCAGTTCCAGGGCGGATGAGGCCATCGCGGCAATCACGCTGGTACATGGGCATGATGTGGGGGAAGGCTTGCTTGAAGGCGAGGGCGACGCCCTTGCCCATGACGCCCACACAGTTCGTTGTGTTGACCAGAAGCGACGCGGAGGAATTGGTGATATTCCCGGTTACGTAGGTGACGCGGGCCATGGCGGGGTCCTTCCCGGGGTTGATTGGGTCAAAATTCCAATAAATCGAATTTTTCAGGACAATATCGATTGGGAATGGTTATCCGATAGGCCCGCCTTTGCCCAGATATGCTGGGAAGAGGCGGAGCTAAAAATTTCTGCGTATTTTTCCGAGAATGAAAAAGCTCGCCGTCAGGCGAGCTTGGGGATATGGGAAACAGCCGCATGGGGTGACTGACTGTGGTCTGCCTGTGGGGATATCAGGAGCCCCAGTTCGCGACGACAAACGCCAGCGAGGTTGCGAAGACCGCAAAAATAACGGTGCTGATGGCCTTGTCTGCAAAACTCAGGGCAGCGGTCCCTTGCGGGAGTTGTCCGTTTGAGATGCGAGATCGCACGGATGAAACCTGGTGTAACAGAACACCGGTCCAGCCAATGGCTGCGATTGCGGCTGGCAAAATTAAATTTGCGAAAATTTGCTCAGTCGTCACGGGGGTCTCCGTTTTCGAATAAAGCTTTGTCGAATTGGGAGGCGGAGTTGTCAAGGTTACAGGTCGGGGGCTCGGGGGCAGGCGCCGACGTGCGTGCGTCGACGAACGGTCAGGGGGATCGGCCGGCTGTCAGTTCCTTGACGCAATGGTCGATGCGGGCCGGATCTTCGGGGAACATCGCTTTGCAGCGCTGGCCAAAGGTTGAGCCGGATGCGACTACTGCGGCGATCAGGAGAATCCCGATGAGACCTCCCCCGAGAGCGCCTGTGATTATCGCAACACTGGGGTTTGCAGCAGGGTGGTTGGCTTGTGACATCGACCGTTTCTCCTGAAGGCCGGGGGGTGCCGGGGACTCGGCGGTGAACCGGCCGGCAGCGCCGTGCTGCTTTCGTTTCGCTACAATGCCTGCTGCGCGCAAGTCATTTGCTGGCGGCAGATGGCGCTGGGGGCGCTTCGCCGCATTCGCTCTTCATTCTGGCGATCGTTGAGCGAAGGTCAGCCATCGCGGCGCCGATGCCGTCATCGTTGTCCGGATACGAATGCATGAATTTTGCCAGGTCCGCTATTCCGGCCATGGTGGCGAGATCGTTGAGTGAGAGCCCCTTGTTGAAAAACAGATAAGTTGCCCAGGCGCTGCGGGTTCGGATTTTTCTTGCAGCGGCTGGAAGATCGGCGTTTCTGTATTCCGCGAATGCGGCTTCAGCCATGTCCATGTTGAGGTAACGCGGAATGTTGGCTTTTAGCTTTGGATTGCGCTCCGCTCGGCGCATGAGGGCGGCTGCCACGACGTCGCCGTCATTGTTTTCGAAGCAATTATCGAAGCTGCGCGTGCTGTTTCGGAGGTTTGAGATGACTGCCGCGGCGTAGTTGACCCGGCCCCGGAAATTCTCCGGATCGTTCAAACTGGATGACATTCGGCTGGCTCTTCGGAGTGGTTGGGAAAATGCACCTGCGTTCGCAAGATTGGTATTGCGTTCAGGCGCAGTCCGGGGGTGGCGGTTGTGAGGGTGTTGTCGATGACGACGTGCTGGCGCCGCGTCTCACGGGGTGAACTTTCGCTTCAGGCGGCGACAGTTTTCTGCGTTTTGTTGTAGAGCCCATCGAGATCGATGCCGGTCGCATGGAGGGCCTTGAAGGTAAAGAACTTTTTGCCTTGCCTGTTTGAGTAGGCCTTCCAGTAGCCGCGGAGGGACAGTTCGTCGCCGTTGTTGAAGGAAGCGGATACGGCATACGCAACGTCACGGCCATAGGCGGACGGAACGTCGTATTCCGCGCGGATGCGGCGGCCATGCGCATCAAGTCCATGGAGAGTGACCGTGTAGCTGGAGTCCATGGTCCAACGGCCGCTGACTTCCTGGATCCTGATATAGGCGTGCCTGGTTGCCCGCTCGGCGCGGAAGCGCGAATCCTTGGCCCTCAGGCCGGCGTCGTATGACGCCGCGGCGGCTTCGCGGTCCGCCTGTGTTTCCCGCGAGGTCAGAAGCTTTGAAAAATCGATCGGCATCGGGGCCTCGCTTGTTGGGGTTTTCGTGCAATTTTTGCCGGCAAGGTCAAATTGCGTCAGGGTCTTTGAAGGTGGATGGGAAGGGTCGCCAGCGAGTGCGGGAGATCTGCGGCCGACGGAAATCGAGGCGGTTGCGGCGCTCCTCGATGGGGAGTGCGGGACCATGAGTACCGAGGATATGAGCAAGGCCGTCGCCAACCTGCTGGGGTTCAGGCGGCGTGGAGGCGAACCGTCGCAGGTCATCCTGAAGGGCGATCAGGAGTTTGAGCGGGAGAGCATGTGATCACATCTCTCTCCGGATTTGCCACCGGGAAAAAAGGGGGCTGCCTCAAAGAGGCAGCCCCTGTCGGTTCATCCATCGCGTTTTGGCTGTCAGGAGGAGTGGCGTTGCCGGACCTCAAGGCCGATTTTCGTATCCGCTGGCCACCAGCAGCCAGTTCGTTGACGCAGTCGAAGTCCGTGCTCAGGAAGCATCCCATTACTGGGTCCCAGCGGAACTTGTTGGGAGTTACGCGGCCCTTCTCAATCGCATGGAAGTACGACCCATCTCGCGGCGCTGTTTCTGCGCGTAGGAGCTGGCTACGCCAGGGTATCGAAATGGCTGTGCGATCAGGCATGGCGTGCCCCTTCCCAAGGAGCGCAAAGGCAGGCGGTGGTCTAGGCGCCGAACGCCGTGGCGGCAGTGAGGATTGCACAGCAGAGGATTCCGGCAAATGCTGCCAGCGCAGCGAGTTCGGCGGCGCCCTTCAAAGAAGAGACGCAAGCCTTCCGGAATGGGATGTTGCGGTTGAATTCCGGTGTCCGCGCGCCGCGCAGGAGCGGGCTGAAGGGATGGTAGGTCGCGGGCGTCGTGCTGATATGGGGAGTGAATATCGAGCGGGACATGAGGCGGCTCCATGGCGTCGATTTCTGGGGTTTATAAACCCGTGGGTTCGCCTCATGGTCCTTTGACCTATCCTGTTTTCCGATCGCTGGCGCGGCTGGCGTGACGCGGTGGGAATAAAAAAAAACCGCCTTTCGGCGGTGGGGTGGCGTGCTGGGATATGGGCCACCAGGACCTAAGGAGGCTCAGGATGCACGGGCTCGATCATTTCCTGGGTGTTGCGGTCTCCTAGCGGCACACGGAGGTGGGTGGTGTCCCGGTGTGCGCCGTTGGGTGTCTGCTTCTGCCGCATGAGGCGTCTGTAGTTCTTCTTGCAGAGGCGACGGGTGGCCTCATCATATCCGACCGCGTCGTAGAACGCCGCAGGCGTTGAGTGGTCGACGACATGGTTGTCTCCAGGGACGGCGACCAGGTGATGTCTGTGAACCGCGTCGAGCCTGCAGAACGCAACAATCGATTGGAGTTCGTTGTTGGTGGCGACCCGGATGCGGTGCGTGACGCCGGCCGGGCCCGCCACATGAACCGGGTTTGGGAAGCCTGTTGTCATGGGGGGCTCCGGGAAACTCGGGCTATGTGGGGTTGCCCGTGCGGCGAGGAAGCGTGTCGGTGTAGCCGAACGGCTATATCGTGAGGTATCGGGAGGCACTCTGTAATTCTTGCACTGGAGATGGGGCAGGAAGAGCGGCCAAAAGGTGGTGCTTTGGTCAGGCAGGCTTGGTGCGTCGCCACTTCGCAACCTGGGATGTGCTGAAGCGGCGGGCCATATTCCCGTTCCAGCGGGCGATCACGTGGCTATCCGCTACGGCAACGATATAGACGGGATGGCATACTTGCCTTGTGATTGTCGTGTTTCCAGATTTTTGTCTGGTCACCGACCAAACTGTGTCGCCGATTTTCAGAGCGGAAATCGCTACCATCTATCATTCTCCGGATCTGCCAGAACGGTGGGCTGGGCTCACTCTAACATCAGGGTGGCGGATCCGTTGGGGGGTGTGTCTGGTAGAACCGCTTGCGGTCGGAAAATGGCTCCTGATGGAAGTAGATGAGGTTCGTTGCCTCGCGTCCGCCCCCGGGAACTGGATCGAAACCGGTATCTTTTTTGTATGTACGACGTCCTTTTTCCCAGTGATCTCTGTCAACTGAAAATACAATCTGGCCGCCAACTCCACTTGGGTTGTAACGGTGCCGGGCTCTCACGGTTCGGCCCTCGAGCTCGTACGTTGCGTGGTCGTGGTGACGGAGCATTGTGATGCCGGTTGGGTCGTTTGTGGCCATGGCATACGTTCGATCACTTATCGTGATCCCCTCCCGGGCCGCAATGTGGTCGGGAGAGAGCCGGACTATCCATTCCCGTTCGTGTATTCCGAGCGCCTCGTCCTTGCCGTCCAGGGCTTTGTCAGTAACCCAGGCGCACACGACCGAGAAAGCTTCAGGAGCGATCGCGACAACGAACCCCTCACCATTTGCAAAACGGTTCGCAACCCCTGGTGTGGACGAGAATGAGAGTATTGGGGCGTGTAGAACGGTTCTGAGCGGCTCGCTGCTCAATCTGGCGGCCTGTCTGTCAATCTGGCGCGACCGAGCGAGTTCATATGGCTCGTCGCGCTCTCGCTCAAAGGTGTCGCTGATAGCGTCTGACCGGATACCGCGGAACAGGACCCGTGGCACTTTGATGAGCCGCGCTACGGCGCGGGCCCGGTTCCTGAGTTCCCAAGCTCGCATCATCCGTGCAATCTCATTAAGCGCGGTGGCGCCGTCTGCGTCAACTGTGACCGCTTGGGCGTCCTGGGATACGAGAACGGGCTTTCCGTTGGCGCCGCGAAGCGCCAGGAGGGTCTGGGCAGGGAGAATGCCTGTTTTGACCGCCGCGAAAATCACACGGCTTTGGGCGACCACGCTTGCGAAGATAGGCCCTGAGGGAGTGTTCTCGCCGAAGCCATCCAGAATATGGATGAGCGAGCGTGAGGGAGAGACGCGCCACTGCCTTATGGCGCCGGTAACGACTGTTTCGAAAAGTGATTGGTCGAGACCGAGTGAGGTGCAAAGCTCAAGGTCACTCAGTTGGGCTAGCTCGTTCACCTCCGGGATTCGTCTCTCGAAGTCGTGCCAGCGATTGTCGAATTGCACGTGGCCGTCCGCTTCGGAAAGGCCGGAGTCACGGAAAATCCTCCGCTTGATGCTGCTAGTGACCATGCTGGATCCCGTTGATGGGCAGCCTCTGGGGCGATGCACAGGAGCTGTTTGCGTCCTCCGGGCCAAGCGGCGCGGGGACTCATATTTGGGGTTATGCCCCCGGATCGGGGCAAACCGGAATGATCCCCCGCCGAATTGCGCTGGCATACGCAAGACCCAGTTTGTTACCTGGGTTCTTTTTCCTCGGAAGTAGTACTTCGCCGTCCTCGCCGCATAGCATGTGGCTTTCGATCATTGAGGCGCAGTTCTCTCGTTCCTCGTTCCGCACGGCGGCAAAAGCATCTTCAAGCTGGCTTGCCATGGCCGCCGCCTGTTCTGGGGTGGCCCCCACAGTTCTGGCGATATTCAGAGCCCTTTGGCGGTCTATCATGGTGTCCGTGTCGCGCAGGTCATGAAATTCTGGCTGCCGTTGGCCGCGGGCCGATGGGTACGCGAGTTGGCAGCGCATGTGCACCTCTGCTTCAGCTTTCAGGACTGTGTCGGAGGTGGATTGGGAGAGTGCATTCCCATTGTACGTAAGGCAATAGCCGTCCGCAGATTCAGTGATTTCGTACGCGTGGCCTGAACGTTGGGCGAGCTGAAAATCCGTCCCCTCGGTCCATTGGAGGTCGCCCGTTGGTGTTTCACCGGTGTTGGGGGTCAGTGCTGGATTCATGTAGATGCGTAGTTGGTTGTTGGGCTGCGTCTCCGCGTACGTGAGGAGCGTTGCCGCGATGCGGGCGACATCAGACTGATCGTTGACCTGAATTGTCGCTCTGTGGCGGCCCAGGCGATCGATGATTGCGAAAAGCGGCTCCGCTACGTGGATCAGGAGTTGCCCAGCGAGATCGGTCGATGCCGGGAGCGAAGGTGGCGACGCGTTGGATATCGACATGGTTCCGGCGGCAACGGAGGGGGCGCCGTCGGCGTTGGAAGTGGGATGCATATCGTTCAGAAAGGGGGTCAGTTTGTTGCTGAGCGTGATCTGACCTTCGGCATTCGACGCACGTATGCTCGCTGCGATGCGTCGCTGCACCAACTCGGAGGTGACGGTGTCAGTCGACTGGCTCTCTGCAATACGAGCACAGCGTTCGCGCTCGCTGTCCCGAACCGCGCCGATCAGAGCCTCAAGTATATCGCCAACGTCATGATGGCTGTGGGCAGGCTGACCTAACGCCGCATCGCGGGTCAGCTGGGCCGCCAGAGTGGCGGCCAGATTGTTGTCGGATGCGACGTTCATGGCTTCTCCTTTATCCATCGGGTTGCCGCTTGCCCGCGGCTGCGATGGTGACTGCGGCGGAGTCCACGGCCAGGTTTGGCCAGTTGGGCCGGGGCGCTGGATCGGGGTCAGCCACAGATGAGGCTTCTGGCACCCGGGCTGGCGGCCCAACGGGGGCTTGGATGCCGGGCTGGGCGCCGTGCAAGGTGTAGCCTGAGATGAGGGCAATTATGTCGTCAGCCTTACGGATGACTGATGTCCTGGACGGCATCGTTGGATCGTCATTAAACGCGCCGTGCTCGTGAGACTGTTGGTTGGGGAGCAGAAAGCGACGTGGCTCAATAATTCTGGCCACGGCGATTCGAAGCAAGCTGTTTTCGGCGCCGGTTTCGGGAGCGGGCTCGATGGAAAAGGGGTTTTTAATCCCGCAATCGTCAAAAAGCCACGCAGTGAGTTCGATCATGGCGTCTTTGGTTTGGTCGTCGTCCATGGCCGGATCGCCGACATTGTGCCAGTTGATCCGGCGACAGATGCCTGCGAGGCGCGCATAGCTGGCTGCTTTCCTTGGAACCTCGCGATCGCAGAGTGTGTCCGGTGGGAGCGGTGGTTGATCGGTGGTTGTGTCCTCCGCCTCCTGGAATATTTTTGTAACCTCACGTGCCAGGGCGTATGCGCGGGCATCGTAGCGCTCTCCGTTCCACCCGTTCACTCGCATAAAGAACGAACGGAGCGTTTCTTGGAGGAGCCTGGTTTCGGACACAGTCCTCATGATGTGTTCTCCGGAAGGGATGCAGCGTACTGGCCATTGCGGGACGCTGTGAAAGTCTGGCCGCCAAATTTCAATTTGTGCCGATCCTGCCACTCGTTTGCGGCCTGTCGCAGCGCTTGGACCAGCTCTTTCTGCTGCGCAGGCGTGCATTCAAACCAAGGGCCGTCATCATCGTCCGCCAAAACGTGGGTTTCGCCGTACTCCTGGTCGATCCGTTCGATCAGGTCAGAGGGGGCGATATAGTCGGCAATCCGGAGGTCGTGCTGCCGCGCCTCGATGACGTAGACGCGACCGTCGGCATCGACATACCCATTGGTGCGTGCTGCGGAGATCGCTTGTTCGCGGGTTTCAAACGGTCCGCACTGGAAATTTTCGTCGTTGTCGCCAGACCACCATCTCCAGTTTTCAATGTTGCTGCTCATGTCGATCTTCTCCTGGGAAATGCGTCCGGGGCGGTGTCGCAATCGGACGGATGTCAGCGATTTTGGGCCGTTGAGGCACTATCGGGGCTTTGGTGGCCTGAGGCTGGGGGCCTCACTGGGTCACATTTTCCCGGATAGATCGTTAAGCGGGTCGTAAGTGCCGATTGCGTCACTCCCAGCGTCCAGATGCGAGAGGTCGTTTTAATAAAATGCTGGACGCGTAGGCGCGTCATTGCCGGAAAATCGCCGGTAACTGACCTAAGCGCAATATATCTGCTGGACAGGCGGGGGGAAACCCATGTGCGGTGGCACTGTTTCTGGTCAATGGCGGTCCGCTAGGCTGAGCGGTTGAAGCGGTCGATGTTTTCGCGAACGACATCGAAGCTGTAGGCGGCGATCCATGGAGTGGCGTTCCATGAACCAGGGCCGTTCATGCTGTCCCAGAGTGTCTTGTAACTGTCGCGCGCGGTGAAGCAGCACTGCGTTGATGGCATGAGGTAGTCGCGCCAGCCGTCACTGTCACGTTCGACACCTTCGGCAACGGCATCCTCCTCGCTGATATCGCTCAGCAGCTGAGCGCGAACGTCTGTAACCAGAAGGGTTAGCCGTGACGCTGATCGCGGCATGCGGCGCGGTGAGCGCCATGACGCCATTTTTGCGGCGCCGTTTCCTATGTCCGGCTGATCGCCGTCGGCCTGATACCATATGAAGGGCTGGACGCGGCGCTCATACAGCCCGGTTACGCTATTGTAGGTCTCAGTTTGGCGACCGTGGGTGGTGGTCAGGTCACACCATACTTCGCGTACCCAAAATTGGTCTCCTACCTGAATGGGCGCCAGGATGCTGACGCCGCAGGTTCGGTGATACAGCCCGACCATTTCGGGGGCGGGGTGTTTTGTGCCATTCCTGTCGACGGTGAAGCATCCCCGGCCGCCGTAGATGCCTGGTTCCCATCCGCCCATGTCGGATCGCTCGTAAATTGCACCGCCGGAGGCAGCTTTGGTCGGCAGATCAAGTTTCTGCCGTAGCTGCGTTTTCCTCCCATCGAGCAACGCGTTGATCATGGGCATGGGGAGCTGGATTGGTCTGTCCGCCATCTGCAGCCTCAAAGTTGGGATTTGAAGACGGGCGCTCGGCGGGCGATGAGTTCAAGTGCACCGAGCGCTTTGAGATGGTGGTGCTCAATCGTTATCTGGCAAGCGCACCAGCACCCACGCCTGAACCCAGACCCCATCGTCGCCATGACTGCATTTGGCGTTTTCATCAATTTCGAGCGTGTCACAGGCATACTGTTCACGAGCGAGCGCGACGGCCTCAGGGTCGGTTGAGGTATCACCGTCCGCTGGGTCTTGTGTAGCCAGAGTGGATTCAGGGATGGCCGCGGTGGCAGTTGCGGAACCATTCTCGATAATGGTCATTCATTCCCTCCGTGGTTATCGCTGTTGTCCGGGAGCTCGGGTCGCGCTGGCCGTTTGAGCCAGTATGCGCCGGACTTCATCCGCTGCTTCCTGGCGCGTTGGGTCGCGGCCGAGTTTCTCTGCCAGCTTCCCCCATATCGTGTGGGGGCCAGCATTATGGAAATTGATTTCAACACGAAAGCTCATGATGTTTCCCTTGAAAATCTGGATTTGGAAACGGCCATGGCGTCCTTTGTGTTCGCCAGTGGTGGCGCGAGAGAATATCGTCGGTGCGAACGGGAAGGGCCCCGTTCTCAGAGATGCACCAAAGTGAACCCGGCGCGTTGAGCGCCTGCTGGCGAGAGCAGTTTTTTTCGGAGAGCGGCATGCCCACTGGTGGGGAGCCGACGTGTGCCGTTTTGCGGAACGCCGCTCGGCTTCTTCAGGGATAGCTGCTGGCCACGAGACTATCCCTCGGGATCGTACACTTCCACCGTTCGCGTAACTGCCTTCAGAATGTCGGTGTCCCATGCAGGATCGGGGTCCAGGGGACCACGACTCTCCGCGATGCGCTTTGCCTCATCCTCGCTCTCAGCGTCGATGAAATGGACCAACTGGATTGTTTCGAGGACCCGGAAATGTTTTGCCACGTGTGTCACCTCTTTTGACGCCGGCGGCGTGTGTGGGGCGGCGGTTTCGGTGGATATGGTCGCTGGAGATCCGGCTGGAGATCCGCTCGGCGGCGGATGGAAAGGTCTAGCCTTTCAGGTATCCATGCTGCATGCCGAATCGGAATAGGGCCTCGTGCAAAATTGCAGCGGCGTCAACGCCGAGCGTCACCTTGACGTAGTTCAGATCGCCGAAGTGCGTCGCGTGGCACCCGTCGCACGCTCCCGACTCCGTTGGGATCGAGGCGCAGTTGCCGTCAGCCCTCGCGTAAATGTCGAAATTGCCAGAGGAATGGCAGATAAAATGGGGATAGTTCTGCCGGTTGTAGTGAGGGTGCGCATCGCGGTCGGACATGGGATACCTGTGGGTGGCTGTATTGGGGGCAAAACGGTACCGGCGAGCCAGTGGGGTGCGCCGTTAGGTCGCTACAGTAAGCCGAAGATCCTCAGTTGGAGGTAGCTGGCGAAAATGAGCAAGGCGAGCCCGATCGCCATTGAGCCGGCAAGCGAAAGGTTGTCGTCATCGGCATGAAAGTGGGAGCGTGAACGCTCAAAGGGGAGCTTGATCATTTTCATTCTCCGGGGAGCCGATTGATAAATCCCGATTAAATTTACAGGGATTTAGAACTTGGTTGAAGACGCAGCACTTCCGGTTTGGAGGTTGGCGTCCCCGCCGTTGGGGCGTAGAACACGTGGCAGCACTGGTGTACGTGCAATAAAGAAAACCCGCGCGAGGCGGGTTTAAGAAAAGCTGAGGAGGCGGGGTCAGAAATGAAGGAGGCGTAAGGAGGTGGGCAAAAGGGCCGGGGGGCTGAAACCCACCTCCTTACATCGCGCCGGGGGCTGACCAGCGACGATCCTTTTGTGGCCGTATCGGCCGAATTCCGTGGCCTGGAGCGGGGTTCCCGGGTAGGAGGCACTCCAGTTTTAGTGGCAAGGCTCATTCATGGAATGAGTTCACTTGCAACTCGCCACTTACCTCAGAGTTTCCGCTGCGCCAGTACATCCGTGGTCGGAGCGGGCGCGCCTGAGGTGATTTGTGGAGAATACCGGTGGTTGCGGTTTCGGTCAACCGGGCATTGTAAAAATCAGCTTATTTTTATCAAATATTTTATTGGATGCGGTCCCTGTTGGGGTCGCTATCAGTTGGCGAGACCTGAGGTGGCCTGACACCCCCGGCGAGATGCGAAAGCGGAATGCGAAGGATGCGGCAAGTGATTGAATAAATTGGGGCCGAGGGCCGAAGCCCCCGGTTCTGTTGCCAGGCTTCCCCGAGCCCCGGTCAGTCACGCCACGAGGGCGCGACCCATGTCAACGTTGTCGTTGGCATTTTTTGGGTTTGGACTAATTGTCGGCCGTTCCTTGCCGGCGCCTCTCGCATCCATTCATGCCCAGTCGATCCTGTTTCGCCCCCATCAAATCCTGCGTTCATGGCAATGGGCCGGAGCCCGCCCCATATGCTGCATCAGGTCATTGTCGATTACCCGACTATCTGATGCCAACGCTGGATTTGGTGGAGGCGGCGGGTACCGCCCCCGCGTCCTGATGCATTACCTGGTTTGGTCTTCGGCACGTCAGCAACACGCCAAGGCGGTTGCTGAATTCCATTATTCTAACGGGGTTTGGTGACCCGTCAAATTAAATTCGTTTTCTGGCGCGTCAGGCCGTGAGACCTTCGGGGTCGCCAGCGTGCCCGCTTTAGTGCAGGTAACGACCAGGGTGGCCGGCGCCGATTGCGGTGTCGATGGAGCTCGTTTCGGAGCGGTCGTAGACATCGAGCGGCGACGGTGGAAGCTGCAGGATCGTGTCGAGCATATGTTCCTCGGCCGCAAGCTGCTCCGGGTCCATTGCGTCATGACCCTCGCACTGTGCGTATTCGCCAGGGAGCCCGTCATCGCAGTCATGGAGAACGGCGTGAACAGCGGTAACCGCTGTCCTGCTCCCACCTTCTGCGTTGATTGCTGATGTAGGAAGATCGACTGCA
>NZ_BNCG01000048.1 GCF_014656355.1 Camelimonas fluminis | reverse complement strand
GTAGCTCGTCAGGCTCATAACCTGAAGGTCGCTGGTTCAAATCCAGCCCCCGCAACCAATTCAGGTCGTCACGCAAAATCGCCCACACCAGCCGCCCCAACCGGGCGGCTCTTTTGCGTCCGCAAATTTTGTTTCTGAGGGATATGCCAGGGATGCAAGCCAGATCGCAACGTACGTCGATCATCCGGGATGAGGACGATTTCCTTCACGAGGGACCTGATCAGACCGGCCGCCGTCATGCGCTTCTCCCCGAACCCCCCTGTAGCACTGCACTCCGCCGCCTGCGTAGCACGGCTGCGAGAGAGCTGGCTGAACTTCCAGTGACAGAATATGCAAGGAGGAGGCCCCAGCGACACAAGCCGCTGGGGCCCCTCCTTTTCCTGGCCGGCGCGTGATGCCGACCACGCGAGGCAGGGCAATTTGCGGTAAGCCGGGTTGTTGTTGCTCTGGCGCCATACGACGCTGAAGGCAATATCCCGTTGGCGACCGGGTGGTAGGCGATGCCCGGCATCGGAGCGGCGACGGCAGCACCACTCGTCACTGTCATCCCCTGACCTGCCGCAACGAGTGTCAACGATTGTCCCGGCTCATACACTGAAGGTCGATATCTGGATGGCGGCCGAAGATGCGCGCCCCGCCGGCCTCCGGTCGTGCTGCGGCGGAACGCGATCGTTGCTCAGGCGTCGGTCAGGCTCTGTAGACGTCATCCGGCGGCGCCGCGCCAACCTCGGTTAATCACCGGGCGTCGTGGAAAATGATTCCCACGGTGTGACGCATGCCGGACCTGATGCGACTGACGCCATGGCGCAGATTCACGCGATAGTTGCCTTTCGCTCCCTGGACCGGACGATTGTGGACGGCAAAGGCGACAGCATCCCCCTGGCGAAGCGGGACCACCTCGACCCGGCTCTGCATCCGCGGTCGCTGTTCGGTCAGCGCGAATTCCCCGCCCGTGAAATCGCGATCCGGTTCGGAGAGCAGGATCGCCACCTGGACAGGGAACCAGAGATCTCCATAGAGGTCCTGGTGCAGACAGTTGAAGTCGCCCGGCGCGTATTGCAGCAGCAGCGGCGTCGGCTTCGTCTGGCCGGCATCGTGGCAATGTTGTAGATACGAGGCGTGGTCGGCGGGGAACCGCTGATCCATACCCATTCGCGCGTTCCATTCATTGGCGATGCTGGCCAGATGCGGATAGAGCGCGGTGCGGATGCCGCCGATCAGATCGGGCAGCGGGTATTTGAAATAGCGGTACTCACCCTTTCCGAACCCGTGCCCCGCCATGATGATGTGGCTGCGGAAATGACTCCCGTCGGGATAGAGCGCCGCGATATTGCGACACTCAGCTGGCGAAAGAAGTTTCGGCAGCACGGCGCACCCGTAACTGTCGAGTTCGCCTGTGAGCGCCCCCCAGTCGAAGGCGGCAACCCGCGCCTCTGCGGAATTGGCCGCAGAGGCACGGTCGATGACGTCGATCAGCCGCTGGTTCATGCCAGCGCCTCCTTGCGGATCAACTCGCGCTTACGCTCGATGCCCCAGCGATAGCCGCCCAGGTCGCCATTGCTGCGGAGGACGCGGTGGCAGGGAATGGCCAGCGCGATCGGATTGGCCGCGCAGGCGCCGGCTACCGCCCGCGGATTGGCTGGCGGGCAGATCCGCTTCGCAAGCTCCATGTAGCTGACCGTCCAGCCCGCCCCGATCGACCGCAGCTTTTCCCAGACGCGGCGCTGGAACGGGGTTCCGCGCATATCGAGGGGCAAATCAAGACCACCGGATGGCTTGGCAATGTATCGCAGAATCTCTGCGAGGTCCTCCTTTACCGCAGCCTCGTTCGGAACGGGCATGGATTGCAGAAAACGCCCGGCGAGGTTCGCCGCCAGTTCGTCGGCGTCATCGCCAAGTAAGATCGAGCAAACGCCCTTCGCACTGCGCGCAACCAGCACCCGGCCGAGCTCACTGTCCGCAACCGCATACGAAAGAACGTCGACAGGCGTCGAACTGAAATTCGCCGGCGGATCGGACCGCGGCGTGTCAGTCATGATCATGAGGTTCATTGTCGTATCTCCCTGCTCTGTCCTCACGATCGAAACTACGTCCCGACGTATTTCCGCAAACTCCGATCCTTGTTTTCAAATCAACGTTTTGCTCTCCAGGCGCATGGTCGCCCGGCATCCAGGTTGAAATTCTGGCAGCGGAAGTTGGGTGCGGATTCCGACGAATTCGGCGGGCAATTCCAATATGAAGTCGGCACCCTGTTCCGATTTCATTCCGGCACCCGATTCCGATTTGAAGTCGGCAGGTGCGAGGTGATTTGCCTGGGTCGTTCGTGATGATTGTTTTGGATGGATTTGACGGTCAAGCGAGCGAGGCTGGAGGGCTCTGCGACTGACGTTTTCGCATGCTCTCGCCGGCGAGCTCGATGCGGTAGGCATTGTGAGCGATACGATCCATGATCGCGTCAGCGATGGTGGGATTCCCGATAATCTCGTACCAGCGGTCCACGGGGATCTGACTGGTGATGATGGTGGCGCGGCGCTCGTAGCGATCCTCGGTGAGTTCGAGGAGATCGCGGCGCTGGGTGTCGTCGAGCTTCTCCGGGCCCCAGTCGTCGATGATGAGGAGTTCGACCCTGGCCAGCGCCTTGAGCAGGCGGGCGTAACGGCCCTGGTCACGGGCCTGGGCCAGGGTGGCGAAGAGCCTCGGGGCGCGGTGATAGGCGACGGAGACATCGTCGCGGCAGGCTTTGTGCCCCAGCGCGCAGGCGAGCCAACTTTTGCCGACGCCGGCTGGGCCGGTGATCAACAAGCTACGGTGCTGGCGGATCCAGTCTCCGCCGGCGAGGCTGAGGAAGAGCCCGCGATCGAGGCCGCGCGCCGCCTTGAAGTCGACATCCTCGATGCTGGCGTTGTGGCGCAGCGCGGCGGCGCGAGCGCGGTTCTCGAAGCGCTTCTGGCGACGCATCGTACTCTCGCGTTCGAGCAGGAGGGCGAGCCAGTCGGCATGTTCGAGAGCGCGGCTTTCGGGCTGAGCCTGGAGCTCCTGGAAGCCCTTGGCCATGCCGTGCAGACCGAGCTCGGCGAGCAAGCCCATGGTGGGATGGATCAACATGATGTCTCCTGATCAGTGGAAGTAGCCCGGGCCGCGCAGATTGCTGTGCTCGATGATGGCGGCGGGTTCGGTAGGGGTCTTGGCCGCCGTTTGCCGAGCGGCGATGGCCGCGACAGCGCGGTAGGCGAACGCGCCGATCTCGAGGGCGCGGGCGGCGACGGCCTCGGCTTGGGCCGGCCTGAGGTCGCGGAACAGGCGCAGCACGCCGAGGCAGGTCCGGAAGCCATGCTCGGGATGGGGGCGGTTGGCCAGGATGGCGATGACCAGGCCTTCCGTGCTCGGGCCGACCGACGCGGCCCAGCGCCGGAGCCGTTCCGGGCTCCAGTCGGCATACCGCCGGTGCGAGCTCGGCATGTGGTCGGGGTTGGTTCCGTGCCGGCGACCGCCATAGCGACGCTGGTGCGCGGCGACGCGCTGGCCGCGATGGAAGACCTCGATCGTGCGGCTGGTGGCCCGCAGATCGACCTGCTCCCGGATCAGGCCGTGGGGAACGGAGTAGAAATAGCCATCATACTCGACATGGTAATCGACGCCGGCGCGGGCCAGGCGCCACTCGGCGAACTCGTAATCCTCGGGCAGCGTCGCCAGCGCCGGCCGCTCGACGGTCTCGAAGAGATGGCGGCGGGTCACACCGAGGCGCCGGATGACATGGTCGTTGATCCGGTCGACGGCTTCGCTGATCGCGGCATTGGCCTCGGCCAGCGAGAAGAAGGTCTGGTTGCGCAAGCGGCCCAGGATGGCGCTCTGCGCGAAGCGAACCCCGTTCTCGACCTTTGCCTTGTCACGCGGCTTGCGGACCCGGGCCGGCAGCACGCCGACCCCGTAATGCGAGGCCATCATGCCGTAGCTACGGTTGAGCTCCGGGTCGTAGAACGAGGCTTTGTTGACCCCGGCCTTGAGATTGTCCGGCACGATGAGGCGCGGAACGCCGTCGAAAAACCGGAACATCCGCACATGCGAGCCGATCCAGTCGGGCAGTCCTTGAGTCCAGCTCGCCTCGGCGAAGGTGAAGTTCGAGGCGCCGAGCACACCGACGAAAATCTCGGCCTCCCGGATGACGCCGGTCTGCGCATCGACGATGCCGAGCTTCTTGCCGGAATAGTCGACGAAGACCTTGTCGCCGGCGACATGCTCCTGCCGCATCGTCGGCGACAGCCGGCGCTGGAAGCCACGCAGCAGATCGCAGAACCGGCTGTAGCCGTAGCCCTGCGGGTGAATGGCGCGATACTCCTCCCACAGGATCGCCATCGTCACGCCCGGCTTCTTCAGCTCGACGACGAGGTCGCCCCAGTTCGGCTCCGGACGGCGTCGCGCGCCCGAAAGAGCACCGGGTCGCGCGAACAACCGGCCTGCCAGCGCGTCATCGTGTAGATCCGCTGGAAGCGGCCAGGACAGGCCGGCTGCCCGGGCGCGCGCCAGGTTCCCCTGCACCGTGCTGCGCGCCACACCAAGACGACGCCCGATCTCCCCGGGGCTCAGATCCTCTTCGGCCAAACGCAGCATCTGCCGCAGTTGTCTCATAGTCAGCTTCCTCTTCGCAGGCATCACGGTCTCCGTCTCGGTCGATACGGAAATCGTCTGCCAGAGTGGCTGACCCAGGCCTCCAACATCCCCTTCAGGGTGCCGGCTTCATCTCGGAATTACGTGCCGGCTTCAAATCGGATTGGCCTGCCGGCTTCGCTTCGGAATACCCCGCCCACTTCAATCGGAATCCGCAGTTGGGTGACGCGCAGCCCTATTTTGCGTTGTGGAAGATGATGCAAGGGGGATGTGTCGATGCCCTGCGTGCAGGCGGCTGACGCCGTGCCGGAGGTTCACGCACGCACTTCCGCGCGCGCTCCTGGCGGGCCGATGGTTGACCGCGAAGGCGACTGCGTCAGCCTGACGGAGCGGAACAAGCTCCTTGCCGAAGGCATGTCGGGCCATAACGATTCGGCTACGGAATTTGCCGTTTGTGGATAGAGAACTGTCAGCGCCCAGCATTCCTCTGGCTGGCGGGCGACGACAGAACCGCCATCACTATCCGGTATCATTCGCTCGCGTCGACGCGCCCGGCCGGTTTCAGTGCTGATTTTGAGGGCCTTTCGACCTGAACGGTGGACATCTCTATATGTTGGTCTGCCAGCGGTGCGGGCATGCGGCCGCGTTATGGAAAATGATGCTGAACGCGACCTACCGGCCTTCGCGCACCCAGGGCTGGCCTGAATCCGGGTTGTTACGATGGTAACGATAGCCGGTGCGGTCCGTGAGCCAACCAGCCGCGCCACAGTTCGTCATCGCCACCGGCATGGTGAAGTCGCCGGCCTTCGCCATGCGCCGGAATGGAGATGTGGCGGCGATGCCGGCGAGGGCCTCGAGAAGATCCTTTTCGTAAGGGAGCGCGGCGCCCCGGAGCAACACCGCTCCCCCGTCATTGTCTCGGTCGCGGGGCTGCGGAAGCAAGCATGTCAAAAAGATCAGGCATCATCTGATCTGTTGGGCGTCGTGTTGATCGACGGGTGCAACACCGGGCGGTATCCCGCGTGCAGCGCCATGACCGTCGACGGAGGGGTCAGAAGCCAGTCCGCATCGTGGATAAGCTCCGGCCTGGCGTAGCCTTCATTGGTCCAGCGATGCGCGAGGCCGGCGCGGAGGGTGTATGCCTCGCCATTGACCGCGACGACCGTTCCGTCGGGGAGATCGGTCAACAGGAGCGTGACGGGGTGCAGGCGCTTCCGACCCTGTTCGAGACGCTCTTCGTGAAGCACTGTGTCAATGCGGGCGGCGGATGGCGGGGACTCTTGCCTTGCAGACGCCCAGCAGGCGCGGAAGCGCTCCGCAGCTTCGCGGCGACATAGAAAACAGGGACGATGACCCGCAGAGAGCGCGACGGCTTCGTCGAGGAAAAACAGTTCGGTCCAACTCCGGCCAGCCATCACATCCCGGCGGCGCCCCCTGAACGCGCAATCGCAGATGAGCCAGGTACGGGTTGCCCAACGTTTGCACAGAAGAGTCTTTGTCGCGGGATCATGGATGATGCCGCGGTTGCCCGTGAACAGGCCCCGTTGGGCAATAGCGACAATGTCGCCAAATGGCGTGACGCGGTTCTGGAGGTGCATTCCGGTCCTCCCAAGCCAGAATGTCTGACGCTGCGCTGTTGGCAGGCGGAGTTAATAGAGATGTTTCTCGGCGTCCATCCTGCTGTGAAGTATGCGCACGACGGTGATCATATCGGCGTCTTCACGAAAGTAGAGCATGTGGGCGCCAAGCAGAAACTTCTGGTAACCCGCGCGGACAGTGGCTTTCCGACCCTGCTTTTGTCCAGACGCCAGGGCCACCAAAGCATCACGGATATCATCCGTGTAGCGATCCGCCTGCGAAGCGCCCCAGTGCTCCAGCGAGTAGTCCCATATGCCCTCCATGTCGGCCTGCGCCGCTGGGGTGAGCAGGATCCGTTTCACCGGGACCCGGATGCGGGGCGCTTGCGCGCCTTGAAAGCCTCGAAATCAAACTCAGTCGGTTCACCCGAAGCTTCGCCAGAGATCAACGCAGCTTCAAGCGCCTTGAGCTTTGCTTCATGCTCTTCCAGCAACCGAAGACCAGCGCGGACCACATCGCTGGCAGAGCCATACCGGCCGCCCTGGACCTGGGTGTCGATGAACGTCGCGAAGTGATCCCCGAGCGAGATTGAAGTGTTGCGCGCTGCCATTCTGGCGTCTCCTGCTGGCAATCATTTGTACCAAATTTTGGTAAATGCACAAGCTTGCGGAAATGGCCTGAGCTGGGCGGGTGGCGATCCCGGGATGAGCCTGACGCCTCATGCCGGCGGTGGTCTGGTCGCGCCTTCTGGAACAGGCGGAGGGATGGGGCGCTATCCTGGCTACTGCGCGACAGGGGTTCCCGGGGCGCGTGTTGTATTCATAATTTTTCCCGCTCAGACCCAGTCCGGCCGCTGTGCCCGCCGGGCAAAGTGCGACCTGGCTCCAGGCGCGCGCCTGCGCTGACCCTGGTGCGTTGCCGGATTGCCAGCCCGGGTCGCTTTGGGCTGATGATCAGGCGACCTCAGATCACCCTGTCTGGTTGATTGCCCACGCCACTCCGCATTCGGCCGATCTCAACCGCGATGCTGCGGTAATCCAGCGGCCGTTCTCCGGTTTGCAGCGCCATTCGCAGGAAGCGGATGGGAAAGCGGATGGCTTCCCGGTTGGCTTCGCTCAGGTCGCCGCCGCGATCGGAAGCGCCAGCCTCGGCCCGATCCAGCGCGCTTTCGAGGTCCGGCATGTTCAGCACGCCCTGGCGCTTCAGCGTATCGCATAAAGCGGCGAGCGCCAGCAGTACGCCTTCCATTTGCAGGTTTGCGGTGTTCATGTCGCGTCTCCCTCCTGTCGGATCCAGCATTTCTGGAGCAGCAACTCATGTGTCCTTTCGCCCCCGAGGCGAAGGACGGCACGGCGCGGGGCTCCTTTCATATCCGCAGACATGGCGGTCCCGGGGGAATGGATCGCTGACATCCCACCCTTTGAACGCAGCCTGGCGGCGAACGTTCCCACAAGGTCACAGGATGAGGCCCGACAGAGCAGGCAGCAAGGCCCCCCATATTCCACCTCCGGCGCGCCGCTCGCAACCTGGCCGCCAGCGTGAAACATTCATCGCAACTTCCGGCGCGCCTGGAAACAACTGGATGGGCAAGGCCAATCCACGTCAGTCCCTGGTTGACGGGCCGACGACAACATCGACTTGGGGTCATGCGCGCCGCAGCGGCGTCTTCCTGACCCGCCTCCGCAGGCAACCCTTCCCCGTGACTTTCTTGTCTTTTCCCAAGCCGATGACTGTGGGTCGGGCGGACCTTCCGCGGAGAGATATCTCGCCAGCTCTAAAGGCCCGCCCGGTGCTGGAGGTTCAAAAGCCCATTTTTTTCTTCATCTGCTGGTCGATCCAGATGCGCGCGTAGATGGGTCCCGGCCGGTTGGCGCCGGCGCGCAGTTCGCCGCCATAATTCTTCACCCACGGCCACCAGGCCGTGAACACATAAGGCGTTGGCAGCCACACGTAGGGGGCCTTGTCGAGCACCTCCCGGGTCAGGTCCTTGATCATTGCCTGACGTTTGGGCTCATCCTGCTCCGCGTAGGCGTCGGCCAGCCGGCGGTCAAATTCCGGATCCCGGTACATGGAGGCGTTCGCCTGTTGCCCTGGCAGGAAGCCGGTGCGCAACGTGGTGGTCGGATTGCTGTGCGGCGTCGAGGTGAAGAAGCCCGGGGCGTGGGTTTTTCCCAGAGCGGTGGCGAGGAAGGCCCCATACTCGAGTGGCTGGATTTCGAGTTTGACGCCGACCTGCTCCAGGTAAGCGGCGACAAGCGGCAGAAGCTCCATATGGTCCGGATTGCATGTGCAAACCTGGACCTTGAAGCTAAAACCCTTGGGATAGCCCGCTTCCGCCAGAAGTTTCTTCGCCTTCTCCGGATTGTAGGCATAGAGTTCACGTATACTCTCGGGCATCTTGTCCAGGGTTTCGTAATACCCCGTGTAATCAGGGTGCTGGGGGTAGGCGAACATTTCAGCCTGTCCGCCATAGTAAGAATCCACGATTTCCTTCTTGTTCACCGCCATATTGAGTGCGCGGCGCACGCGGATATCGTCAAACGGCTTTGTATCCGTGCGCATGGCCAGATACTGGCCGAACATGCTCAGCCATTTCCCCCACTGCAGCTGGGGGCTGGTTTTCTTCAACGGGTCGACGTCGGACCAACGCACGGATTCCAGGATGTCGACCTTGCCCTGGCGAAGCGCGGTCATTGCCGTCGATGGGTCGCGAATGTTGCGGAACACCACCTTGTCCAGCAGCGGCAGTTTGAATTCTTTTCCGTCAATCTTCTCGGACCCCCAGTAGTCCGGGTTCCTGGCGTAGGTCGCGGCGCTGCCCTGCACAAAATCCGTCAGCAGAAACGGGCCGGTGCCATTCAGCTTCTTCCAGTCGGAAATGCCCGCCTGCACGACCTCTTTTGGGTAGATTCCGGAAAAATATCCATACCCGAAGCGGTAACCCCATTCGGAGTTGAATTTGCTAAATGTAAATACAACAGTTTTTGGATCCTTGGCCTCGACCTTTTCCAGATGGTCGAAATATCCGGCAACCTTCTTTGGGCTTTGCAGCAGGCGATTGTAGGCGTAGACGACATCATCTGCGACGAGATCGCGGGCTTCCATCACGCCGGGTTTGGCGGGGAAGCGGGCGCCGTCGCGCAGTTTCACTTCCAGGCGCAGCGGGTTCTGTTTCCACTCCCAGCTTTCGGCCAGCTCGCCCCGAATGGCGTCTGAGGGCAGCCAGGCGTCCGCATAGAAGGAGTATGGGCCGCCGAGCCGTTTTGCCTTCGTCAGGTCAGCGGCGAACAATTGCTCGAACATCTGACCGGTGTCGTGGTTCACCTTCCAGTTCCAGTCGGCCGGATCCCATGAAAGCGTCGGCAATGCCCGGTAGAGGGTCGCGATTTCGATAACACCGCCTGGCGTCGGCGTTTCACTGGCTCTGGTCTGGACGGACGACGCGGCAAGCGCCGCCAACCCAAGGCCAATTGCCGCCGCGAAGCGTCGCTTGCGCGTGTGTTGTTGCATGAGATCCCTCCGTTTTATGCGGGGCTTTACGTCAGCCCCGTCTGCTGTTGATCCGTCCGGCGCTGTGGGCCGCGAGCCGGCCAACGCGGCGTATCTCAGGCGGCGGCCTGCCCATCCAGCGCTGGGGCGGCGCCATGCAAATGGCAGGCGACCGACCGGGCGTTGCCAATGGCTGTCAGTTCAGGCGCGCGCTGTGCGCAAATGGGCATCGCCATGGGGCAACGCGGGTGAAAGTGGCAGCCGGATGGCGGGTTCACCACACTCGGCGGTTCGCCCGTGATTTCTTCATGGACGCGGGTCCGCTCCGCCAACGGATCAGGCAAGGGAACGGCGGCGAGCAGTCCGCGCGTGTAGGGATGCAGTGGCTCGCGATAGAGCATGTCGCGCGGGGCGATTTCGACAATGCGCCCCAGATACATCACGGCGATGCGGTGGCTGACGTGCCGGACCACGGCCAGGTCATGGGCAATGAACAGGTATGAGAGCCCAAGACGTTCCTGAAGTTCCTGGAACAGGTTGACGACCTGGGCCTGGATCGAGACATCGAGCGCCGAAACCGGTTCATCGCACAACACCAGCGAGGGGTTGAGCGCCACGGCCCGGGCAATCGATATGCGCTGACGTTGTCCGCCGGAAAACTCATGCGGATAGCGCTCCGCCATATCCGGACGAAGTCCAACCAGCCGCAGCAGTTCCTGAATGCGGGCGCGGTAGGCGTCCTGGGTGCCCGTCACGCCATGGATGACCAGTGGCTCGCCGACGATGTCGCCCACTTTCATGCGTGGGTTCAGGGATCCGTACGGATCCTGGTAAACCATCTGCAGGCGCTGGCGCAGCGGCCGCATCTTTCTGGCCCCGAGCCCGGAAATATCCTGCCCTTCAAATTCGATCCTGCCCCCGGTCAGGGGCGTCATCCGCAGAATGGCCATGCCGGTCGTGGATTTGCCGCAGCCGGACTCGCCGACGAGTCCAAGCGTTTCCCCCTTCCGCACCTCAAACGATACGCCATCGACGGCTTTGACGGAGCCGGAGCGCCGGCGGATCAGAACGCCGTCATGGATTGGAAAGTGCACCTTGAGGTCGGACACCCGCAGCAGGGGCGCGCCGGTGGTCACGGGTTCAGCATGAGACATCGGCAAAACACGCCCGGTAGTGGCGGCCTCCCTGTGATTCAAGCGCCGGCCGTTCCCGCCGGCAGCGGGCCATCGCAAAGCGGCAGCGGGGTTCAAAGGCGCAGCCTTTGGGCAAAGCGGCGAGATCTGGCGGCTGGCCGTCAATCGGCGTCAGGCGTTGGCCGGCCTCCTGATCAAGCCGCGGTATGGAGGCCATGAGGCCGAGCGTGTAGGGGTGCTGCGGATTGGCGTAGATGTCCTGCGCCGAACCGCTTTCCACCACCCGCCCGGCGTACATCACACAGACGCGGTCGGCGTAGCGCGCCACGACGCCGAGGTCGTGGGTGATCAGGATCAGGGCCGCATTGGTCTCTTTTGTCAGGTTCTTCAGCAGGGAGAGGATTTGCGCCTGCACCGTGACGTCCAGCGCGGTCGTTGGTTCGTCAGCGATAATCAGATTGGGCTTGCAGGCCAGGGCCATGGCGATCATCGCCCGCTGGCGCATGCCGCCGGAAAACTGGTGCGGGTGAGCGTTGACCCGTCTGGCGGCGTCGGGAATGCGAACTTTTCCGAGCAGTTCCCTGGCCCGTTCGAACGCTTTCGCCCAGGTGAGCTTGCCGTGGAGCTGTAACGGTTCTGCAATCTGCAGGCCGACCGTCAGCGCCGGGTTCAGCGATGACATGGGTTCCTGGAAGATCATGGCGATCCGGTTGCCGCGGATGCTGCGAATGCTCGCTTCCGACGCCTTGAGCAGGTCTTCGCCATGAAACAGAATTTCGCCCGCACAGATGCGGCCCGGCGGCGTGGGAACAAGGCGTAACAGGGAGAGCGCGGTGACGCTCTTGCCGGAGCCGCTTTCGCCAACGATCGCCAGCGTTTCCCCAGGCCGGACATCGAACGACACGTCGTCGACGGCGCGGACCCGCCCCGCGCCAGAGCCGAATTCAACAGCGAGATTCTTCACCTCAAGAACCGGACTGTGCACTGGCGGCCTCCCTCGTTCTGGCGCGCGGACGCACGCTGGGGTCATGCAATTCAGCGTGTTCCGCGCATCCGAGGATCGAGCAGATCGCGCAAGGCGTCGCCAAAGACGTTGGTTGCGTAGACGACGAAGGTCAGGCACAGCCCCGGCGCGAGAGCGAGCCACGGGCCCTGCAGCATGTAGGTGCGCCCACTGCCAGACAGCATGCCGCCCCAGGTGGGAGCCGGCGGCGGAACGCCGAGGCCAAGGAACGACAGCCCGGATTCCGCCAGGATGACGAAGCCGACCCGGGTGGTGAACAGGATGATGACCGGCGCCATGACATTGGGAAGAATGTGCCGGAACAGGATGCGGAATGTGCTGGCGCCCATGGACTGGGTGGCGGTCACATACATGTTTTCCCGCACCGAGATCGTGGCGCCGCGGATGATGCGCGATCCGCCAATGCCCAGCAGCAAACCCAGCACCAGGATGATGGGCAGCAAACCAGGACCGACGACCGACACGACCACGATCAGCACGATCAGGTCCGGGAAGCTCATCCACGCGTCGACCATGCGCTGGACGATCATGTCGAACCGGCCGCCGATGTATCCCGACACCACGCCGATGACGACGGAGACAATGGTTGCGAGGCCCGCGGCGCAGAACCCGATAATGACTGACAACTGGGCGCCGTAGAGACAACGCGAGAACACATCCCGCCCCAGATTGTCGGTTCCGAACAGAAACTGCCAGGAGGGCGGTTTCAGCCGGTTGATCGGGCTGATCTGGTTATAACCGTAAGGAGCCAGGACATCCGCGAACAGCCCGCAGAACAGGAAGACGAGGAAGATGACCGCGCCGGCGGCGCCGAGTGGCTTCTCGCGAAACAGCCGGCCGATGAATTTCATCGTCGCGGATCCGCGTCGGGGACGGGAGGCGGCTGGCCTATCAAGCGCGATCGTCATCAGCGATACCTCACCTTTGGATCGAACAGGCCGTAGCTGAGATCAACGATCAGATTGATCAGCATCACCGCGACGCCGACGACCAGAAACACACCCGCGATGACCGGATAATCGCGCTGGCCCACGGCGTCGAGCAGCAGCAACCCCATGCCCGGAATGACAAAGATCTGCTCGATGATCACCGCGCCGCCGATCACCAGCGGCGCCTGGATGCCAATCAGCGTGATCACCGGGATGAGCGCATTACGCAGGGCGTGCCGGACGACAATCGTGCGCTCGTTCAGACCCTTGGCCCACGCGGTGCGGATATAGTCCTGGCGCAGCACCTCCAGCATCATGGTGCGCATCATGCGCATGGTGATGGCGGAGAGGGACATGCCGAGGATCAGGGCTGGCGTGAGCATATGTCCGAGGTTTGCCAGCGGGTCCTGGGTGAAGGGGACATAGACCAGCGCGGGCGCCCATCCCCACCAGATCGAGGGGAAGACCATGACCATGGTGCCAACCCAGAACGAGGGCACCGCCAGCATCAGGATCGACAGGGAGCGCATGAGGTAGTCGCCGGTCGTGTCCTGCCGCAGGGCGGAAAGGACGCCGATCGGCACGGCAATGACCAGGCCGATGATGATCGCCAGCAGACCGAGTTCGAAGGTAATGGGCAGACGGGCCAGAATCTGGTCCAGCACCGGCGTATTCTGCCAGAGCGAATGGCCAAAATCACCGCGCGCGACGCCGCCAAGCCAGCGGAAATACTGAATATATACGGGTTGATCGAGGCCGAGCGCCTGTTCGAGTTGCTCGCGATCCTTCTGGCCGGCGCTGGTGTCGTTCTGCGACAGCATCATGTCGATGACGTCGCCGGGGATCATCCGCACCGTCGCGAATACAATCAGGCTGGCGAAGACAAGGGTGGGAATGAGCGCCAGCAGGCGGCGAAGCGTATAGGCCCACATTGCTCACCTGCCAGGCCTGGTGAAGGAGATCGGAAGGCTGCCGTGATGCGCCGCAGGAACATGGCGACGGCCTGCGCGTCCTGGTCCGGATGCACCGGCCGGGCCGAAATTTCGCTTGCGGTCCTTGCATTCCATAAGCGCTCGTTCCCCCGCGAGAGTCGTTACAATGTCATAACATATACAAAATGCGAGAAAACATATCGGCCGTTCAAATTTCCGACTAAAATTTTATCGACCGATATGTTTTGAGCGCGCCTTCACGGGGAAACCCGCATGGCCCATGGCGCAGACAGTCCGGACGTCCGGGCGCTTCACCTGCGCCATGGCGGCCGCGGCAAGCGTGCTGCGCCGTTGGTCGCGTGCACATCCGGGTTTGAAAATGGTCGAAAAGGCCGCCTCGTTGGCAATGGGTTCGTTTCAGCAATTGAACGCCTTGAGATATGCAGGCCTGTTTGGAGAAACGGGGTTTCCTCTGTCAGGTTGTCCCACGATGAGGTTTGCATGCCTGTCGTTCGTCGATCCGGCCTCCTGGCCCTCGTTCTCACCCTGCCTGTCGGTGCCGTTGCCCAAAATGCCCAGACCTTCACCGCCGCTAACGGCTCCTACAGTTTTCAATATCCGCAAGGCTTCTCGCTGAGCCATATGTTTGCCGACGGGACCGGCGACGTGACGGGCGTCACCGCCTCAACCATGAACAACGGTGATGTAGTGATCACCTTTCTTGGGCCGCGCGATCCTGGCGATATTACAGGGGTCAGCGAGCAAAGCCGGCAGGCCATTGTTGATGAATTCACAAAGTCCATAGCGGTCCTGCCGTCGATCAGGCTCAAATCGTCGACGATGACGACGATGCTTGGCCAGCCGGCCGTCGATATGGTTTTCACCAACAAACGGTTCAAAAACGTCGCGATCAATCGCTACGTGTTCACGGTGCGCGACGGCAAGGCCTACAACTTTGAATGCATCTATCGTGAGGACAAGCCGGATCAATTTGTTCCCGCCTGCGATCTCGCCGTTTCATACCAAGGCCTTCTGCCCCTGACTCATGCAGGGTTTTGTTGGGAGCGCGGACGTGAT
>NZ_BNCG01000047.1:1440-14774 GCF_014656355.1 Camelimonas fluminis | reverse complement strand
CCTGAAAACAGAGGAGCCGCAGGGATTTCCGCGGCCGCCGCCGCGGTTTGCGACAGGCCCGGATTAACAGCCCCGGCCATCCTTTTCGGATGGCCGGTTTGCAGAAGCCCATTATCCTTGCCTGCGGTAAAAGCGCAGGAACTGCGCATTGATGGCGACAATGATGGTGCTGGCGGACATGAAGACCGCAGCGACGGCCGGCGTCATCAGGAAGCCGGTGCCGAAGGTAATCCCGGCGGCCATCGGAATCGCCACGGTGTTGTAACCCGTCGCCCAGATGAGGTTCTGCACCATCTTGCGGTAGGTGGCGCGGGACAGTCCCAGAATGGCCGCGACGTCGCGCGGATCGCTCTTCACGAGCACGACATCCGCGGACTCGACCGCAACATCCGTGCCGGCACCGATGGCGACGCCGAGGTCCGCCTGAACCAGCGCTGGCGCATCATTGACGCCATCACCGACCATCGCAACCGAGAGCCCGCGGGCCTGCAGTTCCTTGATCTTGTCGGACTTCTGGTCGGGCAGCACCTCTGCGAAATACTCCGCGATGCCAAGTTCCTTCGAGACGCTCTCGGCGACGCCCTTCGCATCGCCCGTCAACATAACCGGCTTGATGCCAAGCCGCGTCAGCTCGGAGATCGCGTCCTTGGATTCCGGCCGGACGATGTCGGCGAGTGCGAAGAGTGCCCGCGGTGCGCCATCCCTCAGCAGCGCTACCACCGTCTTGCCCTGAGCTTCGAGTTGCTTGAGCTTGTCGTGCGTGACGGGCTTGCCCTGCCGGGCGAGATGGCCGGGGCTGACGATACGGATGTCTTGGCCATCGACTTTCGCGACAATGCCTTCGCCTGTGATGTTGCTCACCTCGCTGGCCTTGGGAATGGTCAGGTTCCTGCGCTTGGCCTCGGCGACGATGCCGTGAGCGATAGGGTGTTCCGATTGATTTTCCGCTGCCGCGGCAAATGTGAGTTCCGTGTTCTCGTCCCCATCAGCAAGTAGGACAATGTCGCTAACCCCGAAGCGGCCTTCCGTCAGCGTGCCGGTCTTGTCCAGCACGACAGCGTCGAGATTGCGTGCCCGCTCGAACGCGGCGCGGTCGCGGATGAGTAGGCCGTTGCTGGCGCTCAGCGATGTGCTGACGGCGACCACCAGCGGCACGGCAAGCCCAAGGGCATGCGGGCAAGCCACGACCATCACGGTGACCATGCGTTCCAGTGCGAACTCAAGCGGCGCGCCGAGCCAAAGCCACCAGACGAACAGCGTTCCGAAGCCGACGACCAGGGCAATGTAGGTCAGCCAGGCGGCCGCCCTGTTGGCGATATCCTGTGTCCGCGAACGCGTCGCCTGGGCTTTTTTCACCAGATCGATGACCTGGGCGAGATAGGTCGCGTCACCTGTCTTGGTCACTTTGATGGTCACGGCGTTGGCGCCGTTGATCGCCCCGCCGATCGCCGTTGCACCGACCGTCTTGGTGACGGGACGCGATTCGCCCGTCAGCATGGCTTCGTTGAAGCCTGACGATCCCTCGACGATTTCTCCGTCAACCGGCACCTTGGCGCCCGGGCGGACGATGACGCGGTCACCCGGCTTCAAATCCGTGATCGATACATCGTGCGTCGTGCCGTCGGGATCGATGCGTGTGGCGTGGTCAGGCAACAGCCGGACTAGCTCCTCCAATGCGCGCGACGCACCCATCACCGAGCGCATCTCGACCCAATGGCCGAGCAGCATGATGGCGATAAGCGTGACGAGCTCCCAGTAGAACGCCTCACCCGGGAAACCGAATGTGACCGCCGCCGAGAAGAAATACGCCGCCGAGATCGCCATCGCGATGAGCGTCATCATCCCGGGCTGTCCCTTGCGGAGCTCGGAGAAGAAGCCGGTTAAGAACGGCCAGCCGCCGTAGAGATAGGCGATGGTCGACAGCGCGAAGAGGACCAGCCCGTCACCTGGGAAGGACAGGACATCCGTGAGACCGAGCCAATCCCGGATCATCGGCGAAAGCACCAGCACCGGAGGCGTCAGGATCAGGGTGACCCAGAATCGACGGCGGAAATCTGCGACCATGGCTCCGTGGTCGTGACCAGCATGGTCCGAATGGCTGGACCCGGCAGCCGCAACGATTTTGGCGCCGCCGTGACCGGCGTCGGATCCGGATTTTGCACTAGTGTGCTGCTGATGGTCGTGGTGATCGTGATGGGAATGCGGTGAGCTCATTCGTCCTCGTCCGTCAGATGGCCTGGCCAGAGCGTGGCCATGGCGAGCAATAGGTGTCTCTGCCGCACTGATCATAACTTGGAGCGACAACGTCCTTGTCACGAACCTCGCCGCCACACGCCCTGAAATCTTTAATCCAGATCAAGTTCAGCGTGTCCGTCGCCTCGGTGCGCCCGACGAAGCCTCTGGCAGGATCTCGAAGGAAGGGGAAGCGAAGGCGTCTATCCGAGTGTGATGGTTGTCCCGGCTTTGCCCTCGAGGATCTTCCGGGCGTCTTCCAGGCGTCCAATGCCCGCGATCCGGCCGGGCGTCACGGCGAACTGGCAGGCGGCCTCCACCTTCGGCCCCATGGAGCCGGGTGGGAACTGGTGGGCCGAAAGTTCATCGGGTCGCGCACGTCGCACGGGACGTTGTTGAGCCGTGCCCCAGTCGAGATAAACGGCATCGACATCCGTCAGCATCAGAAATGCATCGGCGGCGAGGTCGGCGGCCAGCAGTCCGGCAGCGCGATCCTTGTCGATGACGGCCTCGACGCCCTGAAGGTCGCCGGAGGGCTTGCGGATGACTGGAATGCCGCCGCCGCCGACGCAGATGGTGACGACCTTGGCCGTGACCAGCATGCGGATGACCTCGATCTGAACGATCCGCTTCGGCAACGGGGAAGGGACAACGCGTCGCCAGCGGCCTGGCGTCTCTTCAACCATGGGCCAGCCATGCTCGGCGCGGGCTCGTTCGGCCTCCTGGGCCGCATAAATCGGACCGATCGGCTTCTCGGGCCGGCCGAACGCGGGATCGTCGTGCTCTACCTCGATGTGTGTGAGCAAGGTCGCCAGCCGGGTCGCCGGCGGAAGGGCGTTGGCGAGCTCCTGCTCGATCATGTAGCCGATCATGCCGATGCTTTCAGCGCTGATGACGTCGAGGGGGTAGGGCGGAACCTCCTTCAATGCGGCGGCTTGCAGGGCGAGCAATCCCACTTGCGGGCCACTTCCATGAGCGACGACAATGTCGTGGCTGCTTGCGAGATCGGTGAGCGCCAGGGCGGCCTTTCGCACATTGGCGCGCTGAGCATCGGCACTCATAGGCTGTCCCCGCTGCAGCAGCGCATTCCCTCCAAGTGCAACGACAATGCGCATTGTCAGATCTCCAGGCGTCCGGAGAATAACGGGAGCAAAGAAGCTGCTTCCGGGCCGTGATAAGCGCCGTTCTTCCGGCCTCGAATCGGCGAAAGGTCATTCGTCACCAGCTCTTCACCTATGTTCGTGCCCCACTCGCAACGCGCCAAATGACAGCCCCGCCTCGGTCGCCTGATGTCCGCTCGACATAGTACGCGCAGGACCGCGCGAGCGCGTCCCACACCTTGTCTCAGTTGAGTAACTGGACTCATCTGTCGAGGGCCGAAGCTGATCGATCCTTGATCGAAGTTAAGTTCAGCCATGGTGGCGCGTTCTACCGTACTTCAAGGATTGAAAAGTAGGTGGCGGGCTATCCAGCGCTTCAGCGGTAAATGACACCTGGCGTTGCGCGGCCGCAACAGCACAACGAACGATATGAGGAGGGCCTGTTCATGCAATTCAAGTTGAAAGCGATGCTCGCATTCGCGGTCCTGTTCGCGCCGACGCTCGCCCTTGCGCAGCATGACGCGCATCGCGACGGTGATGCGGGTGCCCCGGCCTCACCGCCCGCCGCAATGGTGCCACAGCAGCAATGCGCAGCGATGATGGGGATGATGAAAGGCATGATGGGCGAGCACATGTCGGCATGCCTGGCGGCGTTACCGTCGGCCTCGCAGGCCTACATGCGGGCGATGATGGGCATGCACATGCCGATGATGGAAGCGATGCAGGCGAAAGACCCGGACGTGGCTTTCGTAAAGGGAATGATCCCGCACCATCAGGCCGCGATCGACATGGCGCGGGCGGTTCTTCAGTTCGGATCCGACGAGCCGGTAAAGGCCATGGCTGAGCAGATGATCGCGGGCCAGCAGGCCGAAATCGATCGGATGCGCGAGTGGTTGCGGAAACGCGGCCAATAGGTCGGACTGTGGGTCCCGACGCCGCGATTCTGGACCGCCGCGAGTTTGCGATGTGAGTGTGATCGGAGCAGATCAGATGGTTGTGCGGGCGTGGCTGCGGCGCGCTGGTGGCGTCATCGTCGCAATGATGTTGGCGATCGGCACGGCGGTCGCTGATGATGGCTATCGCCAAGCGGATGGCCTGGCGGTCTATCTTGGCCTCGTGCCGGCGGCGGTCGTTCGAGGACATCCAACCGCTCACTCGGAAAGCACGATGCACGGCGGCGCCGGAACGGGACGCCATCAGCAACACATCGTCGTGGCGGTGTTCGATGCGCAAACGGCTGCGCGCATCGAGAATGCGCGGGTATCCGCGACGATCGGCGGCCTTGGTCATGTCGGCCAACAAACCGTAGAGCTCGATCCCATGAGGATAGAGAACACCGTCACCTACGGGGGATTTATCACCCTTCCGGGCAACGATCGGTATGAAATCGCCGTCACGGTTATCGTTCCGGCACGTTCGCGCCCAGTGTCGGTGACCTTCTCAAGCGCTCACGTTCAATAGACCGGGCACAAGCGACGCCAGCGCGCGATCGCCGCCGCCATTCGGATTCGTCCGGACTGAGATCTCAAGAGCGCGTTAGTAACAAAGTGCTGCTTGATTACGAAAGATATGGGTAGGCCCTCGTCTGGAGGCTGACCATGACATGGCACCGACTTCGAACGGAACGGTTGATCGAAAGGCTTGTCGCCGACCTACGGCCTTGGCAAATCGAAAGGCGGATCCGCACCCATCGGCTCTCGATGGCTGCTGTTCTCGCGATCGTCTTGCCCCCGCTCGCACTTGCGCAGCCTTTTCGTGCCGATCTCGCCTCCCGATTGGCGGATGCGATGTTCGACGCCTCTATCGCGACCTCCGCGATGATCTTTGTCACAGGTCTCGTAACGGTGCTCATACTGGGCACCCCAGGCCGATCGTGGCTCTGGCTTCTGGTTCCGCTGGTTGCTTGCGGGCTATGGCTCGTCTCGGAGTCAGCAAGCATTGCCGTCGACCTCTTCCGTGAGGGTTGGCGTGCTTGGGCCTTCGAGACCAGCCCGCAATGCCCGCTGATCATCGGGGCAGTCGGCGTGCCGGTTTTCTTCGCCCTCGTTGGCGTCAGCCGGGTCGGCCTCATTGTGTGGCGAGGACCGATCATCGCGATTGCCGCTCTGTCGGCCTTTTCCCTGCCCGCAACCATGTTGAACCTGTTTCACAGCCTGGACACGGGAGCGATGGTCCTGCTGTGGCATTTCGGCGCCATCACTGTTTTCTCGATCACCGCAGCTTTCCTCCTCAGCCGTCGCATTCCGCGCGGGTTGTGCGACTGGCTCGGATTATGAGCGGCCGGTCGGCGCAAGAATGACCCTCTGATTGGCGAGCGCACGCGACCGGCTCATTGCGGCGGCACGGCTTTTCAGCTGACCGCCGCGAAGGCGGCCTCCTCTATCCGTTCGCATTCCGGCTGGTCGATCATGACGCCCTGCAAGCGGTGTTCTTCCTGCTGAATATAGTTGCGGGTGAGCGGTACGGCGTTCTGCCGTCTGGCGATCTGTATCTGGAACACCATCATGCCTTGATAGCGAAAGGCGAGTTCGGAGACGCCGAGATAATACTCCCACAAGCGGGCGAAGCGCTCATCAAACAGGTCGACCACTTCAGTGCGGCGGGCGAGAAATCGCTCGCGCCAGTGTCTGAGCGTTTCCGCATAATGCAGGCGGAGGATTTCAATGTCGGTGACGACGAGGCCCGCCCGCTCGATCGCCGGCAGCACCTCGGAAAGCGCCGGGATGTATCCACCTGGAAAGATATACTTCGCGATCCAGGGGTTGGTGTAGCCCGGCGCATCAGAGCGGCCGATCGAGTGAAGCAGAAGCACGCCATCCTCATCCAGCAAATCGCGGCATTTTCGGAAGAAGGCGTCATAGTTGTTCACGCCGACATGTTCGAACATGCCCACGGAGACGATGCGATCGAAGCGTTCGGTCACGTCCCTGTAGTCCTGCGACCGAAAGTCGAGACGTCCCGGATCTAGAGCAGCAGCGGCGCGGGCCTTGGCGAATTCGAGCTGCTCGGCCGAGAGGGTGATTCCGGTGACGCGGGCGTTGAACGTGTCAGCGAGGTAGAGTGCCAAACCTCCCCAGCCGCAGCCAATGTCAAGAATGCGCGCATTGTGACGGGCTCGCAGCTTTGCTGCGATATGGCGCTTCTTGGCCTGCTGCGCCTCTTCCAGGGACATGTCTGCGTTTTCGAAGTAGGCGCAACTATATTGCATGTCGCTGTCGAGAAAGATTTTGTAAAGCTTCCCGCTGAGGTCATAGTGATGGGCGACGTTTCGCCTGGATCGCTTGCGGTCGTTTTTTTGCGCCAGCCGCCGAAGGGCGAAGCGCAGGCCGGACAGCATTTTTGTCGCGATCTGCGGGGCGCCGGTGCGATCCTGGGACAAGAGCAACTCGAGCAGCTGCGTGATGGTGCCCTGCTCGACAAGGAGGTCGCCGTCGACGAAGGCCTCGCCAAGGTGCAGTTCCGGATCGAGCAGGACCCGTCGCTGCGCCGTGGCAGATCTGAACCGTATCGCAACCGCGAAGCCGCAGCCGTCACCGAATGTTCGGGCGATACCATTGGCTGTCGTTATCGTGAGACTTCCGGTTTTGATAAGACGACGAAGAGATTTGAAAACAAGGGCATCCATGGCCGCGCTTTCTCAGTCGATTTGACGCAAACCCGGACTAGAATGCGCGTGGACGGGCAGCAGACTTTAACGTGGATTGAACAGACGCAGCGCTGAAGTCATAAATGGTTGAGTCGATTATCGGTTCGACAATTGCGCTCATCCTCTCGCATCGGCGCGCTGCGCCGAGAGACGCGGAATGAACGCCGGAACTTCTCGCATATAGCGCGCATAGGCGTCGCCAAATTCGGCGAGAGATTCGCGTTCTTCGTGCTTGGAAAGTCGCCAATACATGAAGACCAGGACAGGGAACATCGCGAGCGTCAGCAGCGTCGGCCACTGCAGCAGAAAGCCGAACATAACCAGGACGAAGCCGACATATTGCGGATGCCGGATCCGCGCGTAGATGCCTGTCGTTGCCAGCTTGTGCTGCCGTTGCGCCTGATACAGCGGCTTCCATCCGGCGGAGATCAGGATGAAGCCGCCGCCGATAAAGACGAAGCTCAGGATATGGAAGGGACCGAAGTGGGGATTAGCGCGCCAGCCGAACAGCTCTTCGAGCAGGTGGCCGGCGTCATGCGAGAACCAGTCGACGCCGGGATAGCGCGACTGCAGCCAGCCGGAGAGCAGATAGATCGTCAGGGGAAAGCCGTACATCTCGGTGAAGAGCGCGATGATGAAGGCGCTGAAGGCGCCAAAGGAGCGCCAGTCCCGCGGCGTCGCCGGCTTGAAGAAGCTGAACGCGAAGAAAATGAAGACGATCGAGTTCAGAACAACGAGGGACCAGAGACCGTAGGCTGGAATACTGTCGTGCATCGGGGCGCTCCGCTGAGATCATCAATGCTGGTGCGGGGATTGGCCAGGTGGCGACGTCGGGGTATTTTGGTCACCGCCATGCCCGCCGTGTTTGCCGTGCATGAACACATGCAGGAGCGGGCACGCAAGGATGAGAAGAAAGGGCAGCCAGCCCAGAAGATGCGCGCTATGTTCCGTGATCAGGTAGAATGCGGCGATCGCCAGAAAGCCGTAGAGTGCAATGTTCGCCGCGCTGAAGCGGCTCGGCCGCTGTGGCTCTTGGTTCAGGTGGTCGGTGTGTGGTTGCATCACGGCCTCGCCGGGTTAGTGACCTTGCCAAATGACGATGGGCATAGTCCTTCCCGAGGAAACGAAGGGCCGCTGCCGTGAGCGGTTTGGCAAATCGCGCGTCTGCTCACCTGCGAACGTTTGAGCGCCTCCAGCGAGCCAGTCTTTAATCTCGGTTAAAGCGGCGACGCCGGCGCGCGGAAGCCGCAGGCGGCGGCCGACCTAATGTCTGTCGGTCCGTCGGGACCGGCGCGGTTTCAAGGCTGTGCTCGTCGTTGCGTATCGAAGCCCCCTCGCGCCACGAGAAGGTGCGGCGGCCGGCGAGGCATCATCCCCCCGAACCGAAGAGACCGATGGCAAGGCACTGAATTCGCGCACCAAGCTTGCCACCGATCGCGCGCACGAACCAACGCGGATGTCGATGCCGGACGCGGCGAGGCGCTCCCGCTCGGCGCTGCCGATAAACCCGCAGACGAGCTTGGTGGCTCCGCTTGAGAGGATGAGCTCACAGGTGGATTCGCTGGTTCGCTCACGATTCGGTCGAAATTCTCGAGCCGGCGAGAGCGGGTCGATCAGGAGCAGGCCATCGCATTTGGCGAAGAACGGGCACAGGAGGGTTCTCTGCCGGCTGCGCGAGACGAGCAGCGCGACCCATCGCGTTCGTTCTGCCGGTGTCGGGTCTATCGTGGGCATTTCCGATCCGCAGGACACGTCCTAGAGCATTTAGAGATCATGGCCGGGGCATTTGCACTTTAATCTCGATCAAACATCGATCGAACAGCGACCAACGCCATGAAAGGGCACGGGATTTCAAGGGAAGGGCCGTTCCGTGGCCGATAGGTTCGCGTGATTGATCTGAATCAAGACGCGTTTTCCTGGAATGTGATGGAGATTAGCCGTCGGCTTCTTTCAACAGCGCAAGAGGGATAAGGTTCATCCTGCGCGCGCGGTTGCGGCGCGGCCGCCAACGGAAAGCCTATAGGGGCGAGCGAATGCTCAGGATCCTGGCCTTGCTGATGTTCTGCACGCTGTCCTTGCTTGCGCAAGGGGCATCGGCGCAGGCTCATGCGGGTCATGCCGGCCAAGTCAGGCCGCAGAGCGACGCCAGCGTATCGGCGGTACTCGTTTCCGCGCCGCAGAAGAGTGATTGCCTGTTCCATGATGTGCGCTGCTGCAAGAGCATGTGCGCCATGTGTTATCTGCCGATGCCACCACAGGATCAAGATGTCCTGACCATTCGGCTGGAGTCCTCTGCGCTGCTGCCCTCGCGCGAGGATCTTGCGCGGCTCGTCTTACTCGGAAGCGATCCTCCCGTCCCGCGCTTTTGCGACCTCTAGGGCTTCCTGGCCATCCTGTACCCCGCTGCTTCGTTGGGGACATGGCTGAGTTCGGCTACGCCCGACTGAGTGACTTGGCACGGGCCAACGGTCATCAGCGACATTTCTGCCAAAGAATTTGTTGGGCTGCGTGAGCAGCTGCCGCAACGGGCTTCGCGCCCGGGAGGTGTAATGTGAGCTTGGATCGAGCGTCTTTAACAGAAAAGACAGCCCGGTCGCTCCGCCGCGACGATTGGGGAACCGTCGAGCGCGAGCGGAATGGACTGGTGTTACGTGAATTGTCGTTGGCTGACGCGAGCCGCCGAAGCTGCGCGCGGGGCGATGAGTTGATACGGCGTCGCGGGCGCCAGGAGGCGCAGGACGGCGCGCCGGCAGGCGCGTCGGCCGGTGGAGCTTTGCCGACCGAGCAACATCGTCTGCTTCCCGGCTACCACACGGGCGATCGCAAAATCGAAGCCGGCCGCGACCTGTTCAGCCTAGGGTGGACAGGCAAATCGGTTTTCAATCTGCTCGATGGCTGGGTAGCTGTTTATACGCTGTTGGAGGATGGTCGACGGCAGATCGTTCAGTTCGCGCTGCCGGGCGCGATCCTGGGGATTCTGCCGTCAAGACGAGGGCCCGCGACGATCGGCGCGCAGGCCTTAACGGAGGTGACCGTAGCCGTCATTCCTGTCCCTGTCCTGACCGCCCATACCCGCACAGAACCGGAGATCTGCCAGCGGCTGGTGCGGTCGCTGGCACGCGATTGCAGCCTCGCCTTCGATCATCTGACGAGCATCGGACGGCGGTCGGCCCGCGAGCGGGTTGCGCACCTGCTCCTCGAGCTGTTCACGCGCTACCGCGCACAATGGCCGGGCAATCATATAGAGGAGATGACGCTCCCGCTGACGCAGGAACAGATCGGTGATGCAACGGGGCTCACGTTCGTCCACGTCAACCGCGTGCTCAGCGCGATGCGCAAGGAGGGTATCGTTCAATTCCGCTATCGTCGATTGCGAATACTGAACCCAGATCGACTTATCGAGGTCGCCGGCGTGGACCCCGAAACGGCGATGGGCTGGCTCGAGCGCCGACCGTGGACGTAGGTTCGACTGAGTTGAGCAATGGCCTCCAGCCGAAGTTGCAGAGCGTGCGTCGCCGGCCGCAGCCGTCCACTTCGGACCATGGTCGTGGCGGTCAGGCTGATGATCGGTCTCCTCACCAGGCTCCAGGCAACTACGCCGCGCACCGGAACCCGCAAATACGCAAAGCAACGAAGCCATCGAAGCCACTTGGCCGAGCGCACCAACTAAAGGGCCTAGGGTCGTTGATGCTTAATCGAGATTAAAGATGCCGCATCTTGACATGGCTAGCTTCATGGATGGTGAAGCGAATGCGCACGAAGCGCAAGCAGCAGCAACGCCTCTATCATCATGCCTTTGGAGCAGGAGCCATCGCGATGAAATCTGTCGACGAGACCAAATCCCCCGCGCATGCCGCGTCGACTTCCGCCTCTTGTTGCGGAGACCACAGGAGATCGGAAGGTGGGACAGCCCATGCCCGCGACACATGCGCGTCTCACGAAGGCGACGCCCAACCTGCGGCAACGGCAGGATCCGCTGGTGATCAGGGTGGCTCAGCCTCCACCGCGCGCGTTCAACCGAAAAGATCGAGCTGCTGCGGCGGGGGTTGATATTGCCTAGCCGCGTAACGCGGACAGCGCGCCGTATGCGGCCTGTACGATCTCGATTCCGTCACCCGTTTGGCGGAGACCGCTTTCCGGAATGAACCTTTGGCCTGAAATCCCTTCCAGGCCTAATTGAGCGCCTGCAACGGCGGAATGCATGACAGACTAGATGGCAGGATTCGTAAATGGGTAAGAAGGACAAGCGCGACGCCGCGAGCAAAGCACTTCGCGAGCTCCAGGTTGACCTGTCGCGGCTCCAAAAGCATGTCATTAAATCCGGCAAGAAGGTTCTGCTGCTCTTTGAGGGACGAGACGCCTCCGGCAAGGACGGAACGATAAAGCGGATCGTCGAGCATCTCAGCCCACGCGACACGCGTGTTGTCGCCTTGGGCAAGCCGTCTGACAGAGATCAGAGATCCTGGTATTTTCAACGTTGGGTTCCGAACCTGCCGGCCGGCGGAGAGATCGTGCTGTTCAATCGCAGCTGGTACAACCGTGCCGGGGTCGAGCGGGTTATGGGCTTCTGCAGCGACGAGGACTATGAAGAATTCCTAACGACAGCACCACTCTTCGAGCAGTTGCTCGCCCATTGCGGCGTCACCATTGTCAAATACTATTTGGATATCTCGCGGAGTGAACAGAAACGTCGGCTGAAAGAGCGACGAGATGACCCACTGAAGCAGTGGAAGCTCAGTCCCATCGACGACGCTGCGACAAAGCACTGGGATGATTATAGTACAGCCCGCAATGAAATGCTGGCCAGAACGCATACGCCCTTCGCGCCGTGGACTATGGTCCGCGCAGACGACAAATCGGAGGCCCGCCTTAACGTCATCCGTGATCTTCTGACGCGTTTCGAATTCGGCGGAAAGGATCGTGCGCGCGACCTCCCCGACCCGAATGTCGTATTTCCCTATGACAAAGCGGCGCTGACGAACGGCCAGATCGCGTCGTGATCACGTCATGTGGGTCGCCCTCGAAAACAGAGTAACCCGACAGCCCATGAACGTGCAGGTTACCACCCCAAGGACGCTCCGATAATGGACCACTCGTATATGATGCTCGGCTACTGGTCATCTTGGCACTGGGTCGCGTTCGTTGTGTTTGCAGCCTTGGTGCTTTACCCAATTGGGCGCATTCTCGCTCGGATTGGATACTCACCATTCTGGTCGGTTCTTGCATTCGTGCCGCTGGCCAATCTGCTCGGCCTCTGGATCGTCGCGCTGGGAGAATGGCCGCGACAAGGGTCTCGTTCCTCATGACGCGAGCGTTTCGTCCCTCGATGGCCCGCTTGAGAACGACGATTTAGGTCGCAGGCGACCTACTTGGCTCTCAATTGGAACCGGTGCGTGAGCGATCCTGATCGCGCCAGATCAGACACACAGCCGGCGGTCGGTATGGGTGCAGCCATGAAGTATCGGCGAGCGCCCCGGGTTATGGGGTGGTCTTGGCCTTGGCATCGGCGAACGCTTGCGTTTGTTCGCCTTTTTCGCAATGGCAATCCAAGAAGCCATGCACCGGACACGTCCGGCACATCTCTTCGAGACGTTTGCGCAACGCCTGTCGGCCGCGATGCAATCGCACGGTCAGATTGTTCAACGACGTCCCCAAACTCTCCGCCAAACGGTTCCTCGGTTCTCCGAGAATATCGGCGCGCCAGATGATGTCGGCGTATTCTGCTTTCAGCGTCGGCAATAGGCGATAAAGACAGTTGCAGATCGCCGCGTCGAGCTCCTCATCGACGGGGTGGTTCTCGACCTCAGCCTGATCGACTACGATTTCGCGGCGGCGGCGGCGTGCCGTCTCTCGTTGGTAGTCGACGATCGTTGTCGCGAGGATGCGGCCCAACCAGCCGCGCACCATTCGAACATCGTGGAGTTGAGATGCGCGTTCGAGTGCCCGCAGTGAGAAGCGCTGCAAGACCTCGTCTGCCGCGTCGCGATCGCCGAGGCGCCGCTGGAGGAACTGAAGGATTTGCTTTTGGGCTTCGACCAGAGCGCTCTGCACGGCGCGGTCGTGAGGCTTTGCAGCTTCATGATCCTCGACACCGCGGGACGCTGGCATGTCGTCTTGGTGGCTGTTTGACGCCATGCTTCACATTCCTTGACTCGAAGATGCGCGAGGCGCGCAGGTCAGACTGACAGGAGAAGGCGCCAGGTCTTTAACCCAGATCAAGATCTGTTCCTGAGCTCGCTCGCGCTCCTGCCGGAGCGTATCTGTTTGATCCCAAAAGACGACGAGGCTCGAAAGTGTCGACGACACCGAGGAGCACTTGGCCATGCAAAGCGCCATCAACGGGCACGATTTCGGGC
>NZ_BNCG01000047.1:0-1351 GCF_014656355.1 Camelimonas fluminis | reverse complement strand
GGCAGCCTGCACGACAGCACCGCTCGCCGATACAGCGAACGGTCCGGCAATGAGCCCCAAAACCGCTAGGATCGGGAGCAACCTGCGGAGCCAGATGCCAACCCTCATAGGCACTAGGATGCCACAGGCCTCACGTTAAGGGAAGATAGGGAATGATCGTCGTCCCTAACGCCACCTCAGCGCGACCGACGGTCCGCGTGCGACGACGCCATTGGCACCTGATTATCCACTCTAATTCCGCTTAGCGCCAAGAAGCCAGAATGCCGCCGCAAGAATATTCAAAAACAAGGCGTCTCTCTAGACTAGACGCTGACCTTTCGTTGATTGTGCCGTCGCCCGCTCGCTCGCTTCGATCTCCCGGATAACTTGTTCTTGCTCCGCGCGGAGCTTCGCAAGCGCATCCGTTTGCACAAGCGCCGCGGGAATCGGCTGACCGGGATGTTCCGCAATCGCTCGCGCAGCCTCGGCGGCGGCGGCAGCCTCCCGCGCCTCTCTTGACGCGGCCTGCTGCGATCCGGCCACAATGCTTCGTTCGGCTCGCAGCTCACGCTGCGATGTCGCATCCAACGCAACACCGGCCTCTTGTCTCCGCTCGGCATTGACCGCGCGAGCAGCGATTTGTTCCGCGGATGCGGCCTCGCGTTCTTCCTTAAGGCGGATTTCTTGGGCTCGCTCGATAAGCCGGTCTGCATTCGTTCCCACGATGGACTCGACCTCGCCGCGACTGAGTCGTTCGACGCCGCGCTCCTGGACTCGTTGAAGGTCGATGCGATTGGCCAGAGTTTCGAGATAGCGAGCAGACGTCTCGCGGAACTGCTGCTTGGTCTCTCCCACGAGAAGGTCGCTCGTTCGCGAGACCGCCTCGTTCATCACGCGAAGGTCCTTCGCCATCTGTTCAGATGAAATGGCCATGCCGCTATCTTCCTTTGTGATCTGCTCGACACGACGTCCGATTGCTTGAAGTATCCCCCCGATGGCCTGCGCCATCAACAGACGCTCGAGCATGTCCTTGGCGATCGGATTGGCCGGCTGTTCGGCCGCTACCGTTCGCCAGGCCAACACGCTTTCATTCACAACTTTGCGAGCCGGCGGCGACTTCGGCAAGCTGATCGGATTTGCACGCGCAGTCGCGATCCGCTGCCGGGCATTGTCGATCAACCGCCGGTTAGCCGGATCGGCGGCATAGGCGCGATCCCTTGCTGGGCCTGTCGCAAACCGCGGCGGCGGCCGCGGAAATCCCTGCGGCTCCTCTGTTTTCAGGCTTCGTTAACCTTTTGAAGTCCGAAACAGATGGACGGTTCGAAAAACCTGGTGCTTTGAGGTCTCTGGAGCGAAACTGACGCTGTCAGAT
>NZ_BNCG01000046.1:15678-16277 GCF_014656355.1 Camelimonas fluminis | reverse complement strand
ATGTGAGAACTACTTCGTTTCATGCGGATATGAGCCGGAATGATCGAAAAACGCTCTAAATCTCGATACCGGTGGCTGAGCGGCGACGCATTGAATGCGTGTATATTTTAAATCAATCAAGCTGAAATGTAATATTGTATCGTAAAAATCGATATCCTGAAATGTCAGATAATATTTCAGGATATCTGCATGGCCAGCATCTGGGCTGTCATTCGATGAATGCGCATTGTCGATGCGCGGCCGTTCTGTCTGAAACAATCATCCGGGAATGCGGCGATGGCGATAACCAGCCTCACGACGACCTGTTGCGCGCCCGTTTCTGTGGCGAAACTGACCCCGTTGACGGGTTACAACACGGTATGGATCAGTGGCGATCGTGGAGAGACCATTCATATGGCTCTCTCCGGTGGCGGCGCGTTTGGCGGTCCAGGGGGCAGCGCCTCGCAAACCCTGGAACTGGACGGGAATGGCCAGGGCCAGGCCAGCGTGTGCGCCCTGGCGGCTGATAACGGACCGGCGTTGGTCGTGCTCGCGGCAACGGACGCCACGGGAGCGCAATGGCGAAGGCCGCTCCAGTTTGCTCCGCTCGTTCCCGGGCC
>NZ_BNCG01000046.1:0-15595 GCF_014656355.1 Camelimonas fluminis | reverse complement strand
GGCGCCGGCGCTGGCGGCGGCCGGCAGGCGACCATCTTTGTCGCGATCGACCAGACGACAGACCTTGGAGCCATGCGGCTCGTCGCCGCCCGGGCCACGGGGGCCGGTCTGATCCGCGTCGACGGCGTGACGGGCGATGGCAAGATACAGCAGGTTGGCGCTGATGGCTGCGCGGCGATCCAGGCGGTCGATCCCTTGCCGGAGACGGTCACCGTCCGGGCGTCGCTGCCGGAATCCGCCGATGGCGAGGTGCTGTTCGTGAACTGCCCTTTTGTTGCGGAGTTGGGAGGGGCGGAGCTGAATCTGGCGGAGGGGCGCCGGCGCGCGCCGTCAGCCGTCGGGGAGATGTGACATGGCGACATTGACCGCGCCGCGCCGCTGGCCCCAGCAGGGGGGCTATGAAGGGTTGGCTGGTCCTGTGCTGCCCCAGTCACGCAACGGCGCGCTGGACGTGAGCAGCGTTGGCGACGCCGTTCAGGTGCGCGTTCCCCGTTATACCGACTGCCGGATCAGCGACAGCTTTGTTGTGCTCCTGAACGGGACGCCGGCGCCGTTTGTTCCCCCGGCAGGCGATGCGGGTGGGGGCGACATCACCCTGCTGGTTCCGGTTTGGGCTTTCAGCAACGGCCCGCTGGCCGTGCGGTATGGCGCGATGGACGCCGCCGGAAATGGCGCGCTCTCGCCGCCAACGCAGATCATTGTCTCCGGCGCGTCGACAATCTGGCTGCCGCCGCCAGAGTTCCCGGATTTCCCGGCCGGTCTCGCCAGCTTTCAGGCCGTCGCCCTGGCCGGCGGCGTTACGGTGCTGACGCCATGCTCCGGCCTGCGGGAGGGGGATAGCCTGACAGTGGCGTGGGCCGGGTATACCGATCTCTGGGCTCCGGTCCCCGACATGACGCGGGTGCTGTTGTCGCGCGCCGTGACGGCGGCGGATCTGGCGGCTGGCCATATAGAAGCGCGCGCGCAAATGGGCGATGTGCTGCAGGCCGGCGACGGCGGCCGCTGCATCGCCCGTTATTTCATTAGCCGGCCAGGACAACAGTCAGCAAAAGACGCCGCCTGCCCGCATGGCGTCCCCGAAGCACCGGCTGACGCCGGATCTGCGGTAATGGGCGCTTCATGTGCAGGCCTGCTGCTGCTGACGGCCGGGGATCCCTTCATCCTGGTTGGCGCCACGTCGGGCGCGCCGTTCCGCACGTCGGACAGGCCCTGGCTGGCGCCGGCCAACCGGGTTTGGGTGGCGGCGGCGCCGTTTCGCGCCATTGCCCTGTCCGTTGACGCGGGCATCAGGTTCGCCGGCAGCGACAGCGGCGGCCTGACCCTGGTCACCGACGCCGCCGGCCTTGCGACCGCCGATATCTATCAGCAGGGGATCCCCCCACGGATGTCCATTGCACGGTCACGGCCACGGATGAGGCGGGCGCTGCCGGCAGCGCCGCCAGCGTTTTCAAAAGGCTCTACAATATCGATCAGAGCAGATTGATGAGCTACGGCTCGCGCGCAACGGCGATTGCCGGCGCCGGCGCCGGCGACGTTTGCCAGATCAGCGTCGTGTTGCCGCCTGGCGCGATGCAGATCGATGTCGCTGCGAGTGGCTCGGCGCTGGTCAATGGCTATGCCGCCACCGGCCTCAGCCTCACCCACGCCGACAACACCTGCACCATCAGCATTACCAATGACGTGGCTGAAACGTCGGTCATAACGCTTGGGCGTGAGGGGGAGTGCCATGCAAGTTTCGATATACATTTCGAATTGACGCCATTTTCAAACTGAATTTCCAGACGCGATTATTTTTCAATTGCCATTACTTTATTGGAGTATTGATGATGACCCGACGACCAGATGATCCGCCAGCGGACACGGTGACCTGCGCCATCACCCTGCTTCCGGCGAACGCCGAGCAGATTGTCGGAAGCAATATGTCCGTGTCGGGCGCGATCTCGACAGGCAACGACGTCGTGCCGCTGGCTCAGGGAACATTCACGCTTTTCGGCGGCGCGCTTTTCGACGATGGACGGAATACCCGCGATGTCGTTGCCGACGAAACCGGCCAGATTCCCGCGGAATACTTCACCAGCGACAGCGCCGGCTCCGGCACGGTGCGCCTCACGCCAACCGTTCCGGCTGGAACCCCCAGCCAGAAGTCTTTCACATTCATCAAGGGGGCGACGCCGCCGTCGGTGGATCTCGGTGTGGACCGGGACGCGGCGCCAGCGAACGGCTTTACTGAAATCACCGCCACGTCGACGCTGACCCGGGCCGGGCTGCCGGTGACCGATGTGTTCGAGTTGCTGGGCATGAGCGAGGCCCGCTTCGCGGATGATGACAGCGGTCAGACGAGCAAGGAAGTCCCGGTGGATACGTCCGGGCAGGCTGTCGCGCGCATTGTCGATACAACGCCTCAGGCTGGCGTGGTGCGCGCCTCGGCTATGGGCAAATATGCAGGGGCCTCTCCCGCCACGCATGACATCGCATTCACCGCGCCGCCGGGCCTGACGCTGGACCTGAGCCCACGCGAGGTGACCTTCGACGCGGCGCAAAATGGCGCGACGATCTCCATTACCGTCACAGGTGCGGGCAAGGCGGGCGTTGCCGATGCGACGGTGCACCTTGAGGTCAAAGGCGCGGGCGCGTTTTTTGAAACATACATGGCCGACAAGATTACAGTGGTGACCAATGACGAGGGCAGGGCCAGCGTCACCGTGAACGCCTACACATGGAGCAGCGGGCCGGTTTATGGCAGCGTGACCGCGCCCCCTGCCGTGGGAGCCGATCCGGAAACGGCGGAAGACCAGATCCGCTACACCAGCAAGGTTCCGGACAAGCTTACGATTGGTGTCGCAGCCATTGAGTATGCGGAGGATGCGCAACAAACCACGTGGGCAACGGTCAAGAGTGGCGGCGCGATTGGTCTGGGCGGCCCGGCCTCTCTCGCCGACCGGGTGCGGATCAGCGCGCGGTATATGCTGGATGACAAGCCTTGGGACGGCTATGGCGGCATGGTTTTTGCCGTGGATGGCCCATCGCATGCGCTGTTGATGCAGCCATTGACTGACCCGCCCGATCCGCCCGAGAACGCCGCCGGCGGCCTGAAGGGGATGTACAATCAACCGCCAGAAGGCGCGTTTGTCCCCGACAATTCCGCCGACAAGGGCCATACGCCGGCGCAGATGTGGTTGCAGGACGGGTATAAGGAAACTGTCGCGCTGTCGATTACGCCCGGGGCTGGCGCGGAATCTGTCGTCTCCATCGCCCCTGAAGTGGTGTTTGGCCCGGCCTGGGCAGGCGTGACCAAGGTTGAGGTCAACTTTGTGCCCGGCGGCGGCCGGGTCGCCAGCATCTACCAGAATAGCCTGCACCAGGCCGCCATCCAGGTCGTCCTCACCCTCGCGGATGCTTTCGAGACGGTCTTGACGGAGCACAACTACCCGACTGCGGACGAGGTGCTGGCCGCCGTCCAGCTGGTGGATTTTACCACGGGCGGCCCTTACAGCATGACGGAGAAACCCGCGCGCGGCCAGTTCGGCTTCGTCGAGGTCGGCCAGACGTCAAACTGCTTCGACAAGCAGATCCCGGAAATGTCAGGTTTGGCCCCCGCCCGCGCCGCGGCGACGCCGGACGACGGGCAGGTAACCTTTGCCGGCGGCAAAGCGACGATTTACTATTATCTCGTCTTCAATGACCAGGGGGGCGCACGCCTGCCAGGGACGACCGTGGGCGCGGTCGTGAATCCTGGGTATCCCTATGACGGCGGCCAGATTCGCACGTTCACGCACGCAGGCGCAGCTGACAGCGCAAACACCGTCATGATCAGTTCGCACGGAACGGCCGAATACACCCTCAACGATCTGACGCAGTCGGTCGTCCGGCAGGAGGGGCCTTATGAGACCGACGCCGGCCCCCATGTTTATAACGGGAGCGAGGCGGCCGGGAATTGTGTGCGTCGCTGGGGCGCAACTGTCTCTTTCGGGAATTCGCGTTTCGGCAGCGACCTGTTCGGCGCATTCCTGCCATCGTCGTCCATGCTCGGGCCAGACGACGATCACGGCGCCCGCAGCACGGATGGTAGCGTTTTTTACGACATCAAGCGCGGCGCGTTTCAGACCAGGGCGTATTTTTGGCAGGACAATAACTATCTTGTTTCAGATGAAGACTACGACAACGACGCCATGGATCGCGGCGTCAGCATAACCGCGCCGGCGAAGACGCAGGACATCACGCTTGACGGCGTCGAGACAATGACGCGGGCTTCTGGCCTCACCGGGAAAATCGGCATGACCGTCGCCGCCGGCTTTGGCGATCTGGGCCAATCGGCCGGCACGTGGAAGCCAACGAAGTTCAAGCTCGTTGACCGTTATGGCAATGTAGCCGGCGAATATTATCTCAACATGAATTTGCCGCAGCCGTCTGTCTTGCTGTCCCATATGGATGGCAGCGGGTGGCTGCCGCTCGCCAGCGCGGCGGCGGATAGCGGGCCTGGGACCATCGCCGGCTCCGCAATCACGATTTCACGCGTGGCGACGACCGACGACGAGGGTAAAGACTATGGCAATCAGAAAACAGAACTTGGCCTGACGACGACGCCGTCCTCCGGGCAAAGTTTTGTCGGTGGTCTGCCCGCGACTTTCATCAACCCCGGAACAGGCTGGACCCTGACGCCGGTGAAGGACGGCGCCACGCTCAACAATGAGCAACTGTACCGCATGTCCGGCGTATTTCAGGGCGCGACGAACACGATCACCACCTTCAACTCGAAGGACAACAATGACGATGGCTATCATCTGGTCATCGGCGTCGCCGATGCGGGGAAGGGCGACCATGTCCAGTTGAAACCCAACTGGGCCAACGGGACGTGATGATCTTCGCCGCGAAAAGCGCCGATGCGTCAACGGATGGGACCTACTGGCGATGGTCTGGCGTAACCCAGCAGAAGGACCTGTTCGACGTAATGGTGTTCGGCTACCCGTATGGGCCGCAGCAATCCTTAATGGCGTTATGGAAATTCGACGTGGGCGGACAGTCCAGGGCCGATCCGCCGCCTCCCGGCAATCCATGACGCGCCTTCCATGGGGCGCGGGCCATGCCCGTCAGCGGCGGACCTGGCCCAATCCTGGCTGACGCGCGCGTCGGTCAGGACCGCATCAGACCGTCGCTGGAACGAACGGTTTCCGGCTGGAGGCCAGCCGGAAACATCCATGCCCCGGAGGGCTTTTACAACAGGTCGCGAAGACGCCGGGGCGCCCGCGACCCGCAACGTGCGGCCCGGCGTTGCGCATGTCCCTGCAGGGCAGGTCATGCGTTGCCCAAGCTTCGCAAAACGCCGTGAATTCATCAAAGCGCGATGAATGGGCGCTTCACCTTTTGGTCTTACTTGCCGGCGTTGACGTATTCCTGGATCTTCATCTTGCCGAGCTGCGACATGTGCACCTCGTCCGGACCGTCGGCGATGCGCAGGAAGCGGTTCAGCGTGAAGAAATAGGCCAGCGGGGTGTCGTCGCTGACGCCCATGCCGCCGTGAGCCTGGATGGCGCGGTCGATCACCGTCTGCGCCATCTGCGGCGCGATGATCTTGATGGCGCCGATCAGGTCCTTGGCCACCTTGTTGCCGTAGCGATCCATGTGGTCCGCCGCCTTCAGGGTCAGCAGGCGGGCCATCTCGATCTCGCAATAGGAGCGGGCGACGTCCTGGCGGATCGAACTCTGGTCGGCCAGCTTCCTGCCGAAAGCGACGCGGCTGTCGACGCGGTTGGCCATGATCTCCAGGGCGCGCTGGGCCTGGCCGATCGAGCGCATGCAGTGATGGATGCGGCCCGGACCAAGGCGGCCCTGGGCGATCTCGAAGCCCTTGCCTTCGCCCATGATGATGTTCGACTTCGGAATGCGCACGTTCTCAAGCCGCAGCTCAGCCTCGCCGCCCGGGGAATGCAGGCTGCCGAACACGGTGGTGGTGCGCACGATGTTCACGCCGGGCGTGTCGCGCGGAATGATCACGGTCGACTGCTGCTGGTGACGCGGGTTTTCCGGGTTGGTCTTGCCCATCAGCAACAGCAGCTTGCAGCGCGGGTCCATGATGCCCGAGATCCACCACTTGCGGCCGTTGATGACGTAATCGTCGCCGTCGGCGCGGATTTCCGTCTCGATATTGGTGGCGTCGGAGGAGGCGACCTGCGGCTCGGTCATCAGATAGGCCGAACGGATGTCGCCGTTCAGCAGCGGCGTCAGCCACTGGTCCTTCTGCGCCTTCGTGCCAAACTTGGCCAGCACCTCCATGTTGCCGGTGTCAGGCGCGGCGCAGTTGAACACTTCGGACGACCACGGCACGCGGCCCATGATCTCGGCCAGCGGCGCATACTCCAGGTTGGAGAGGCCGGGGGAGTATTCACCGTATTCGTGCGGCAGGAACAGGTTCCACAGGCCTTCGGCCTTCGCCTTTTCCTTCAGTTCGTCCAGCTTCGGCCAGTGCTTCCAGAGGTTGTCGGGATTGCGCACCCAGGCATGATGGTCATGCTCGTTCGGATAGATGTGCGCGTCCATGAACTTCTCAAGTTTGGCCTTGAGTTCGCGGACCTTCTGGGTGGCTTCGAAATCCATGCTGGGCTCCTGTTGTGCGGCGCGCGATCTGGTCGATCCGGCATGCGCGCCTGCCTGACGTGAACGCCCGCGTCCGGGCCGATGACCCTGCCGGCGGGGCGCCTGCGAAAATTTCGGGGCGCGTTTTTGGGCGCGCTTTCCGGCGATGTGGACGTCGCCGGTGGAAACCGCTCTGGCGCCCGCCCCGCCGCGCTGGCAGATGCGGCGGCGCAGACCTGGTGAAGGGCGCAGCCGTCCGTTCGTCTGATCCAGGGGACAGACGGGGACATGGCGACATCTCTGATATGGGAAGCGCGAGGATGGCTCCGGGACCATGGGTGGGAACGTCGTTCTGTTGCGACATTTCCCGCGCGGCATGGTCCCGGTCGCCGCCGTCCTTGAGACGTTTTCTCCCTGTATGGGCAGATTTATTGCAAGCTTCCGCGACCCCGTCCAATTGGCAATTTTTCCGGAAACAAGCTGTTTTGCTTATGGATCGAGGGCGTTTCTCAGGCGGAAAGCTCGTGTAATATGGCGTCGGGGCAGCGTTGGGCCGCAATGTCGCATAGGTGGCGGTGATGGGTGAGATAGATCACCTGGGCGCGCCCGGCCATTTCCGCAAACAAATCAAGCGTGGCGGCGGCGCGGGCGTCGTCGAAGGTTTCCATCACGTCGTCGGCGACAAACGGCGGCGGCGTCCGGCCGGCGGCGAAATCGTGGAAGGCGGCGATGCGCAGGGCCAGGTAGAGCTGGAACCGGGCGCCTTTTGACAGCTTCTCGACCTCTTTCGGCCGGTTCTCCCGATCGATGGCGACCAGCACCTCGCCTGATGCGCCAGGTTGCGCCGTGAGGCCCGCCCAGGCGCCGCAACTCATCTGGCCAAAGGCTTCGGAGGCGCGGCGCAACAGGGAGCTGCGGTGGCTGTCGCGCCAGGCCGACAGCGCCTGCTCGGTGGCGGCGACGCCGAGGCGCAGCTTAAGATAATCGCGGGCCTTCCCGTCGATCTCCAGCAGCACCGTCTGGCGGCGGGTTTCCAGCTGCGCCGCCGCGGCGTCGGAGCCGATGTCCGCGATGGCTTTCTCCAGCCGGCGGCGCTCGGCGTGCAGTTCCAGCACATGGGCGTGAGCGGCGTCGATCTCCGCCTCCAGCGTGGCGGCGTCGGCCTGCAGGGCGCCGCGATCGGCGTCCGCCAGCTGGCGATCGGCGTCGGCGATGGTCGCCGCGCCGGTGTGTTGCAGGATTTGCTGCTCCAGCTCGCCAATCTGCGCCAGCGCCTCACGGCGCTTCTGCGTCGCCGCGAGGGCGCGTTGCGCTTCCGTCAGCGTTTCGACGCGCAAGTGACCGGTGATGCGGGTGGCCTCCGCCTCCAGCAGCGCCGCCTGCTGGGCAAGCTGTTGCAGGCGTTCGCGCACCTCGGCCTGTTCGTTCTGGATGTCCTGGCGGCGGCGTCGCGCCTCGCCCGCCGCCGCCGCCCGGGCCTGCAGGCGTTGGTAGAGCGCCAGCGCGCCGCCCGCATCGTCCGCCGTCTCATCGACCGCCGCATGCCGCCGCGCCAGCGACAGCACCGCGTCAGCGAACAGCTGCCGGTCCCGTTCCATCTTGCCGACGCGGCTGGCCAGATCCTGGCGTTTCGCCAGCGTCGCCTCTAGCTGCGGCAATACATCGAGCGCCGCCCGCACCTGCGCCGGCGCTGGCAAGGGACGCAAAGCGCCCAACCAGCAGGCGGCGCAGGCTTCGGCCCATTCCGCCGACCAGGCGCCGGCGGCGGCTTCCACCCGCTCCAGCGCCCGTTTGCGGTTCTGGCTTTCCCGCGCTGTCCGCCGCTGCTCATCGCGCTGGCGCCGGCTGGCGTCAGCAGCGCTGCGCAGCCGGTCCGCCGCGGCGACCAGGTTGGCCAGGCTATCGCTGCCGTCAACAATGCCGGCTGGGGCGAGCAAGGCGTGCAACTCGGCCATGGCCTCATTCTGCAGCGCCGTAGTTTCGGCCAGTTGCTGCTGCTTCGCCAGCAGCGGCTCCCATGTCTCCAGGGCGTGCTGGCGCCGTTGCAGCCAGTCGGCCAGGGCGTCCGGCGCATCAAACGCCGCCAGCTCCGGCGACAGCGCGCCGGCGAGCCCCCGGGTCTGCTGGCGCAATTCACCGATCCGGCTTTCCGCCGCGACGAGCCGGGTCTCCAGTTGCGCCAGGCGTTGTTCGATCTGCGCCTGCTGCTGCCGTAGCTGCACGGCCTGCAACAGCTCTTTCTGGCGGGTAAGGCGGGTTTCGGCCACCATGTCGTCGTGACGCATGGCCGCCTCGAAGGCCCCGGCGCTGGCCGCGTCCAGAGCCAGCAGGTGCGCCGCCCACGCCTGCTCGCGCCGGGCGCGGGCCTGCGTCACGCCAGTTTCGTCCACCGCGCCGGTGATCCGCGCCAGGCCGGCCAGCTGGGCCAACGTCTTGTCCAGATCGGCCCGCTGGCCCTCGATGGTCTGGCCAAGGTGGTCGCGGGCGCGCAGCGCGTCGGCAAGTTCGCGCTCCAGCGCCTCCAGCATGGAGGCCGCCGGCGTCGCCATGGCCGCAAGCGCCCTGGCGTCGCCGCGCCATGGCGCCAGAAGTTGCAGGCGCTGGTCGAGCCGGGCGCTGGCGTCGGCGACATCGCGCCGCAACGCCGCCAGACGCCGGTCGAATCCGGACTGCCGGGCATGGTCGGCGGCGACCGCGAGCCGGGCCAGCCATTCCCCGTCCAGGGTCAAAGCCGTGTCCGCCATGACCTCAGGCAGATCCCCAAGGCTGGCTTCCGCCTGCTCCAGCGCGGCCTGCGCGTCGGCGTATTCGCGATGGGCGTCCTGAAACTGGGCGTCGATTACTGCCCGGCGGTCGATCAGCTCGCGGAAGGTGAGAACCAGGCGTCCCGGCAACAGCAGGGCGGCGGCGTCATCATCGGCCGGCCGCTCCAGTTGCCGCAGCAGCGTCTTCGCGTCGAGGGCGCTGGTTTCCAGATCATGACGCCGGTTGGGAAGGCTGCGCGACACCGAGACATATTGCGCGTGCGGCTCGTCGAGCGCCGGCAGTTCCGCGCCCAGCCGCAAGCCGGCGTCATCCAGCGGGATGGCCGCGAGGCGCTGCGCCAGCTCTTCCTCACGCTGGCGCTGCGCGCGCAGGCTTTCCTGCACCCTGGCCTGTTCGACAATCAGTTCGCCCACCCGGTCAGCCCAGGCCGCCGGCGCATCGGGATGTTCTGGCAGCTCGGCCAGCCTGGCGCGCTGCGCCGCCAGCCGGGGGGCCAGATCCAGGGCCGCCAGCACGCCGCGAATGTCGTCGCTCCGGCGCCGCAGCTGCCCCTGATTCCTGCTGGCCGCCTCGTAGCTGGCGAGACAGCGCTCCAGTTCGGTCCGCAGCGTCGCATGGCGCGAGGCGATGACATCGATCGCGTCGCGCTGCTGGCGCAGTTCGGCCAGTTCGCTCTTCAGTCTGCCCAGTTCGGTATTGCGGCCACGCGGCTTCCAGAAGGCGTCGGCCCGGGCGCGCAGGTCGCCAAGCGCCCCAGAGAGCGCGCCAAGCCCGGCGCTGGCGGAAAACAGCATCTCGCCGAGCTGGCCCTTGCTGGCGATGGCCTCCTTGCCGCCCGCCTCCAGCGCGTCGGCGTCGAGCGAGAACATGTTGGCGTAGGCGGCGCGGCCAAGGCCGCCCATGGCCTCGGCCAGCGCATCGTCAGGCACCGGGTTGCCGTCGGCGTCGAGCAGGCTGTTTCTGGCCCGCTTCACCCGCACATAGTCACGCACGCCATCGGCCAGCGCCAGCCGCGCGCCCACGCGCATCAGCTCATAGCCATGCTGGAAGGCATAGGGTGTGTTCGGCGCCATGCCGTAAAGCAGATCGAGCCAGGCGTTCAGCGCCGTGGTTTTGCCAGCTTCGTTGGGGCCGAGCACGATGTGCAGGTCGGGCTTGCCCGGGCGGGCCGGGCCGAAATCCAGCGTCTGGTCAGTGAACCTGCCGTAGCGTGTGAGGTCGAGCCGTTCGATGCGCATCAGGCGTCCTGTTCCGCAGCGTCCGCCTGCAGGCAGGCGAGGGCGTCGGCGGCGCCCTCACGCGCCAGCGTTGCGATCAGTTCGTCGCGCTCCGCGTCGTTCGCGGGATCGAAGGCGTCGCGCAATTCTGGCGGCAACTGGCCGACCATATCGGAGAGCGCCGTGCGCGCGGCGACCGCGAAGGCTTCGGATGGCAGCACCCGCTCGCTGATGAGCCGCTCCAGTTCATGGGTCGGATCGGCGTCGGAGGCCATGGCGACGGGCGCGACGTCGCGGAGATCAGCGCCGATTTCCACCCTGTCGATGAAGCAGTTGTCCAGCCGCTGCGCCGCGGCCATCGCTTCGGCAAGCAGTCGGTCGGCGTCGCGTCGCGCCCAGCCGGCCATGGCGGTTGCGCCGCCCAGCCGCAACCGCGCCACCAGATGCTGGCTGCCAACGCCCTGGCGCAGCGTCGCAAGGCTCTTGTGCAGCCGCTCCGCCACCTCCGCCCGCGACTGCGCGCCGCCGAGATCGACCTCGGCCCGGGCGAACTCGGCAATGCTGGTCAGGCGCTCTTCCATGGCGACGGTTCGCGCGTCGTCAATCGAAACCAGGGTGACCGAGCGGGGCCCCGCTTCATTGATGTCGCGCCCCTGCGGGTTGCCCGGCATGACGATGGCGCAACGGCCTGGGTAGACTGCGCGCTTGTGAAGATGGCCGAGGGCCCAATAGTCAAAGCCGCTGCCGTCCAGATCGGCGATGGAGCAGGGCGCATAGACGTCATGGCCCTCGGCCCCGCCGAGGCTGGTGTGCATCACGCCGATATTGATCGCGCCGGCCACCGGCGGCCTGAACTTCGGCAGCAGCGATTCCGGCGCATGTGGCCGGGCGAAGCTGAGACCGTGGATGAACACCGGCGTGGCGCCGGCCGGTCGCGGCGCCTCGATCGCCTGGGCATGGCCGCCGAACAGCGTGACATTCGGCGGAAAGCTCAGTTCCCGGGTAATCCGCGAGGCGGCGTCGTGATTGCCGCGAATGATGTAGACCCGCACGCTGGCCTCTTCGAGCCGGCGCATCTGGCCGGCCAGAAACAGCGCGGTTTTCATGGAAGTCTGGTCGCCGTCATACAGGTCGCCGGCGATGATCAGCGCGTCGACCCGCTCCTCAACGCAAATATCGACGATGCGCGCCAGCGCTTCACGGGTGGCGTCGGCGATCAGCCGGCCGACCCCGGCGTCGCGCAGCGCCAGCGTGCGCAGGGGCGAATCCAGATGGATGTCGGCGGCATGCACGAAGCGAAACGCCAATCCCCGTCTCCTCTCGGGCTACCTGGAAACCAGAACGCGCTGCATCAGGGCGTGATGCAGCGCGTCATGTCGTGTTGAGCAAATGCCGGCCCCGGTGTCCAGAGCAAAGGCCGGGGCGCTTCCTTGAGGCAAGGCAACGACCGCCTTGTGGGGAACCGCCCTAGCGTCCCTCGTGCGCCCGTCGCACCAGATACTGGCCATAGCCGCTTTTGCCGAGTTCCTGTCCCAGTCGTTCAAGCTGACCGGCGTCGATGAAGCCCTGCTCGAACGCGACCTCTTCGGGGCAGGCGATGCGCTGGCCCTGGCGCTTTTCCAGGGTGCGGACGAAGTTGGCGGCGTCCACCAGGCTGTCATGGGTGCCGGTGTCGAGCCAGGCGAAGCCGCGACCCATCTGCTGCACGTTGAGCTTGCCGCGCTCGAGATAAGCGCGGTTGACGTCGGTGATCTCCAGCTCGCCGCGCGGCGACGGCTTCAGGTTGGCGGCGATGTCGACCACGTCGCGATCGTAGAAGTACAGGCCGGTCACCGCCCAATGCGATCGCGGTTTCTCTGGCTTTTCCTCGATGCTGAGCGCGCGGCCGGCCTTGTCGAACTCAACGATGCCGTAGCGTTCCGGATCCATGACGTTATAGGCGAACACGGTCGCGCCTTCGCGCTGGGCCCGGGCGTCGGCCAGCAGATCGGTCAGGCCATGGCCGTAGAAAATATTGTCGCCGAGGATCAGCGCCGAATTGTCGTCGCGAACAAAATCCGCGCCAATAATATAGGCCTGCGCCAGCCCGTCGGGGCTTGGCTGTTCGGCGTAGGAGAACTCAACGCCCCAACGCGCGCCGTCGCCCAGCAGGCGCTGGAACTGCGGCAGGTCATGCGGCGTGGAGATGATGAGGATTTCACGGATGCCCGCCAGCATCAGCACGCTGAGCGGATAGTAGATCATCGGCTTGTCATAAACCGGCATCAGTTGTTTGGAGGTAACCAGAGTCAGCGGATGCAGGCGTGTGCCGGAGCCGCCGGCCAGAATGATGCCCTTCATAAATTACCGAATCCCGATGCGTGTAGCTCCTGATCGCCTGGACAATGGGCAAAACGCTTCCAGTTAGCAAGTAGAAGCAACAGGGAAGGCGGCGGCTGGTTCAGCAAGGCGGGCATCACGCGGATGTGAATTTTGCAGCGCATCCGTCCGGCACATCACAGCCTGGTGCAACTGTCAGTGGCGGATGCCTGCGCCGGAGCGGCCAGGCCTGCTGCCTCAGGTGTGGGCCAGCAGATACAGCGCGCCAACCAGCGGGGCGACAATGCCAACCAGAAAAGGCAACAGATTCTTGGCCATGACACGCATTCCGCCTGGGTTTGGTCTGGCTGGGAGCGCTGCGGCTAACCCATCCGCCTGTCATTAATCATTTGTTTACCCTGCTATAAAGCGAAAAAGCAGGCTGTGTGTTCCCACACAATCTGCGTGGTTAACGGGGGACCGACAGGTGCTTGCGGTTCAGGCGCGGACAATACGGTCGCGGTTGGCGATGACGCCGGCGGTGGCGTTGCGCGTATCGATCACCACCGGCACGCTTGCGGTCAGGGTTTCATAGTCGACGCCATCGTGATCGGTCGCCACCAGCGCCGCATCAAAGCCGGCCAGCGTCTGCGCCGACCAGACGATGGAGGCGCGGCCGGCCAGCGGCGCATGCTCGCGGGTCATGGGAATCACCGGCACGAACGGATCGTAGAACGCCACCTCGGCGCCCCGGCGCTCCAGCTCTTCCAGCAGCACGAACGCGGGGCTTTCCCGCGTGTCGTCGACGTTCTTCTTGTAAGCCACGCCGAGCAGCAGGATGCGCGCGCCATTGAGGCTACGCTGCAGGCGCGCGCTCAGGACGTCTGTCAGCCGCTCGATAACCCGATGCGGGGCGGCGGTGTTGATCTCGCCAGCCAGCTCGATAAAGCGCGTCGGCACGCCAAATTCGCGCGCTTTCCAGGTGAGATAGAACGGATCAATCGGCACGCAATGGCCGCCGAGCCCAGGGCCGGGATAGAACGGCATGTAACCGAACGGCTTCGATTTCGCCGCCTCGATCACCTCCCAGACGTCGATGCCCATGCGCTCGTAAATCAGCTTCAGTTCGTTGACGAGCGCAATGTTGACCGAACGGAAGATATTCTCCGTCAGCTTCACGGCCTCGGCGGTGCGGGCGTCGCGCACCGGCACGACGCGGGCGACGATGGCGCCGTAAAGCCGCTGCAGCAGGTCGCGCGTCAGATCGTCGTCGGCCCCGGTCACCCGTGGAATCGTCGACGTGCCGAAGCTGGCGTTGCCAGGATCCTCCCGCTCGGGGGAGTAGCCAAGGAAAAAATCAGCGCCAGCCCTGAGGCCCGAGGCCTCCAGCTCCGGCCTGAGCACTTCGTTGGTGGTGCCGGGCCAGGTGGTGGACTCCAGCACGACAAGCTGGCCTGGCCGCAGCACCGCGGCGATCTGCCGGCCGGTCGCCACGATGAACGACAGGTCTGGCTCGCGATAACGCGACAGGGGCGTCGGCACGCAGACGAGGATCGCGTCCGCTTCGGCCAGCCGGGCAGGATCTCCGGTCGCCACGAAGCGTCCGCTCGCGGCCATGGCGGCGACGCGCTCTCCGGCCACGCTGCTGAGGTGGCTCTGTCCGGCGTTGAGGCCCGTCACCTTGGCCGGATCAATATCGAAACCGGTGACCTGAAAGCCGGCGGCGGCGGCGGCGATGGCAAGCGGCAGACCCACATAGCCCATGCCGATGATGGCGATGACCGCTTCCCGGCTGTCGAGCCGCGCGCCCAGTTGCGCCGCCAGCGTGGCGGTGTCTCCGGCCGGTTGGCCAGCGGCGGCGGATGGCGCTTCGCCTGACGTGTGACGCACGGGAAAGCCTCCAGAAACGGGCGCCGGATGCGCGGCGCCGGTCAGGCGTGTTTCAGATCCGGCGGCGCATCACGCCGGCCGGTCGAAGAACGGGTATATCCGCTGTTTACGGCGTCGCAACGGGACTTTCTGCAACGGGGCTGTCCGCCTCTGGCGCGCCCATGGGCCGTCCCACGCTCCAGTAGTGCAGACCCGCCCCGGCCACGTCTTCGGGCGGATAGATATTGCGCAGGTCGATCAGGGCCGGACGACGCAGTCGGCTGCGCAGTTCATTGAGGTCGAGGGCGCGAAACGCGTCCCATTCCGTCACGATGACGAGGGCGTCGGCGCCGGCGGCGCAGGCGTAAGGATCGGCGGCGTAGTCGACGTCGCGCAGAACCTGTTTCGCCTGCTCAACGCCTTCCGGATCGTACGCGGCGATGCTGGCGCCGGCGGCCTGCAATTCATTGATGATGACGATCGACGGCGCATCGCGCATGTCGTCGGTGTTGGGTTTGAAGGTCAGGCCGAGGATGGCGATGCGCTTGCCGGCGACGTCGCCACCGCAGGCGGCGATGACGCGGGCGGCCATGTTGCGCTTGCGCGCGTCATTGATGGCCACCGTGGTCTCCACCAGCCGCACCGGGCTGCCGTAATCCTGGGCGGTCTTGACCAGGGCCAGGGTGTCCTTGGGGAAGCACGAGCCGCCATAGCCTGGGCCGGCGTGCAGGAATTTGGCGCCGATGCGTTTGTCGAGGCCGATGCCCCGCGCCACTTCCTGCACATTGGCGCCCACCTGTTCGCACAGATCAGCCATTTCGTTGATGAAGGTCACCTTCATCGCCAGAAAGGCGTTGGCGGCGTATTTCGTCAGC
>NZ_BNCG01000045.1 GCF_014656355.1 Camelimonas fluminis | reverse complement strand
ATCAGAAATCTGGCGAAGGGGGAACCTCTTATGATTCTAGACGTTCGAAAACCGCTCTAGAAGTTCGAGCAAGTTGTCATCCTCGTCCTCAGCGTCATCATTGCGGCGATCGTCGTGGCGTCGGTCTGGGCGCTGATGCGCGAAGTCGTGAACCGCTTGGTTCTGGGGGCATTCGACACTCTCGAATACGCCACCTTCCAGGTGGTGTTCGGCATGATCTTCACCGTGGTGATCGCGCTCGAGTTCAAGCGCTCCCTTCTTGTTGCGACCGAACGCAGCTTCGGGATCCTCCAGGTCCGCCATCGTCGGATGAATATCGTACTTCTTGGCCAGCTCAGCCGTCGTCAGCTCCTCGCGAATGGCCTCAAGGGCCACCTTCGCCTTGAACTCAGCCGAATAGCGTTTCCGTGTCGTCATATTGCCCGTCCTTCGTCAGGTGTTCGAGCTTAACGACTGGTCCGAATTTCCGGGACCACCTCTCTTTATCCATTTCGGCAGGAGATTGGCATTGACGCCGTGCCCGAACGCCAGCCGCGTTGCCGAAGCGCCAGGCTGCAAGCACGCCGCGACAAGCCGTTCTCGCAGGGCATAGGCATACTGACGCCGGGCATCGTGTCCCACAAGTCGCACCTGAAATTTTCGAGCATCGTCACCCATGATTTGGCATCCACCTATTTTGGTGGACACCTCATGCCTCACAGCACTTGGCTTCAGAAGCTGCGCAAAAATTCACGCTTACTATCAGCTGATTTAGAGGGTTACTTCATGCAATTATTATTTGTACTCCCGTGCCTCAGATTTTGGCACGCTTATTGTTACGCATAACCCGATTGATGTGCCGTTAGAAATTGCGATACGGCCTCCGTGTGTCGCGATCACAGAAGAAGCAATTGTAAGTCCCAAGCCGGATCCCCCTGTTGCGCGGCTACGGGACTCCTCAAGGCGTACAAACGGATGGAACACGCGTTCCATATCAGCGAGAGGGATACCAGGGCCGTCGTCTTCCACTGTCACAAGGAAGTCGCTATCGGTTTCTCCAATGGTTACTTTGGTTGAGTCGCCGTATTTGACGGCGTTACCAATGATATTAGAATAAGCTCGCTTTAGAGAAAGTACCTGTCCAACAACAGGCGCAGTTGATAGTCCTCGCATTAGTACAGATTGTCCTTGGTCGAGATTATCGTCCACAATTGTCCTGATAAGTGACACGAGATCGATTAATCGGAAGGCTTCGCTGGATATGCCACCTCTTAAATAGTCCAAGGTGGAATCAATCATTTCTTCCATCTCGTGAAGATCGGTATCAATGCGATCACGGGTTTGTTCGTCGTCGAGAAGTTCAGACCGAAGCCTGAGCCGGGTGATAGGCGTACGTAGGTCATGCGAGACCGCTGCCATGGCCTGCATGCGCTCATTGACAAGGCGCTGGATTCTATCCCGCATGGTATTAAACGCGTGGGCAGCCCGGCGAACTTCCGATGGGCCAGTTTCTGGAAGGGGCCGAGGCGTTTGGTCAAGACTGAATCGCTCCGCGGCGATGGCAAGCTCACGCAGCGGCCGCGTCGCCCAATTGAGCAATAGTAGCGCGACCACGGCGATGCCTACGCCGAAGCAGATTGTGACCGCAATTAAGCTCCAGGCAGCTTGCTGAACGGCCCCAAGGGCGGAAGAAGAAACGTTTACCCAAGATCCGTCAGCCAGTCGCACCGAAACCAGCATCATGTGCCGATAGGCATCGGTGTCGCCAGCACCGAGAGCCCCGTCATCGGCAAAGCCGACCTTAAAGGATTCTGCGGCCAACTCGGGTACTAGGCTCCTGAGACGCGCCTCCATCATTCGCGTGCGCGCTGTTTCATGGGCGGCTCCTAAAACCAAACTGACCTTACTCCAGTGGACTTCGAGGCTAGCGTTTGACAGATCATGGGCAACGCGGTCACGTTCTGGTCCTTCAGGAGTGCTGGCAATAACACGCTTGATTGAAACAATTTGTTCAGCAAGACCTCGATCACGTCCTGCTGTTGCCAGACTTTCTATTCCGGTTTGGTAGGCCCAGTACCCGAGCAGGTGAAAAGCAACGAGCGCCGCGACCAGGATCAGGATTGCTCGTGTGGCAACTGTGTCGGGCCAAAAGCGCTTGATGATCCACAAGGGGGTTATCCTTTCCCTGCGCGGACATCAGACGCGAACATATAGCCAGCGCCACGGACAGTTTTTATGAGCTCGCCACTATTCGTCGCCATTGCCAGCTTGCGACGCAAGCGGCTGATCTGGACGTCAATCGTCCGGTCAAAGGGAGCGTCGCTTATCCGCGTCTTGGCGAGCTGCATCAAGGTTTCACGTGACAGCACGCGATTGGCATGTTCGGCGAAGGTAACGAGCAGGTCGAATTCGCCCGTGGAGAGAGCGATCAGCGTACCAGATGGCGACTGGAGTTCGCGACGACGGAGATAAAGTGTCCAGCCGTCGAAACTCATCGCCTCGGCATGCTGAACTCCATTCGGATCGTGGGCAGCCCTGACCCGACGCAGGAGGGCACGAATCCGGGCAAGGAATTCTCGTGGGCTGAACGGCTTGGTGATATAGTCATCGGCTCCGCCTTCGAGACCCGCTATGCGGTTACTTTCTTCGTTCCGGGCCGTTAACATTACGATAGGAACAAAAGATGTTGAGCGCACATCACGGCATAGCTCGTGGCCGGACCGCCCTGGCAGCATCAGATCGAGTACTATCAGATCAATATGCGTGCGGGTCAGAATATCCATCATCACGCTACCGTCCGGCGCTCCGGTGACTTCGTAGCCGTGACGCTGGAGAAAGCGTGAGACGAGCACCCGGATTTCCGGGTCATCATCTACCACCAGAATATGCCCGTGGTCCTCCGTCGGGGCCCTGGTCTGATCCTGATCCATCGTGTGCTTAGGCTCCTGTGAGATCGGTGCGCTATGCGTTAGCCAACCCGACAATCGAAGCTTAGCGTGTTCGCTACGCTGCGGCTCCCTTTGCTTTGAAACAATTTGTAACAGACGCATAGGGCAGAGCACTGCTACCCCTGTCTGGACAAACGTGGGGAGCAGAATCGTGACGTTCGTGAAAGTGTCGTTCCTAGCCTGCATAGGATCAGTGTTGACCGCTTGTGCAGGGGTGACCGTTCCGGATCATCTCGCCAAGCCGGCAGATCCAAATGCCCGGGTTCCTTCCGTCCGTTACCGCAGCGTAACAGCTGATGCCTCCACCTATCGCCCAGCTAATCCCAAAAACTGGCAGGAGCTTAACCGCAACGTTGGTCCCAGGTCATGAGGTCGCGTGCTTCATTCCTTTCGGGGACCGTTTCTATCCAGCAGGTGAGAGACGCGGCCACACCAACGATACACGGCCCCCGCTGGTTATGCCGTTTCGGGTTGATCGCGGGTGCCGCCGCTTTCTTGGGAGGCTGTGTTAGCTTTTCCTCAGATGGCGGCATGGGCAATATCCAAGCTTCTACCTATGCCGATATCGGCAAGGACGTGGTCAAAATCGGAGACGATCAGGCTGCGCTCACGGCGAAAGCGCGCGTCAACCAACTTATGCGCAAGCCGCTGACAGCTGATGCCGCCGTGCAGGTTGCGTTGCTGAACAATCGTGGTCTGCAGGCCGCCTTTAACGAGCTTGGCATCGCCGAGGCGCAAATGGTTGCAGCGAGCCTGCCCCCCAATCCGGGTATCGGTATCTCCAAAAGTTCCGGCCGTTTCGAGATGGAGATCGAACGACAGATCGTCGGCAGCCTGCTGGCGCTGGCGACGCTGCCGGCGCGTGCAGAGATCGCTCGCGACCAATTCGGGACGGCGCAGTTGCGGACCGCCGAGGCTGTGTTGAAGCTCGCGGCCGATACCCGCCGCCAGTATTACCGCGCAGCCGCTGCGAATGCACAGGTCGTTTTCTACCAGCAAGCGAAGGGCTCTGCCGACGCAGCGTCCGAGCTATTCAAGCGGCTCGGCGAGTCCGGTGGCGTCAACAAGATCGACCAGGCGCGCGAGTTTGCTTTCGAGGCCGAGTTGACCGTGCAACTCGCCCAGGCGCGCCAGCTGCAACGTCAGGAACGCGAGCAACTCGTGCGTCAGCTCGGGCTTTGGGGGGATGACCTCAAATTCCGGGTTGGGCCCTTGCCATCGCTGCCGCGGTTGCAAACAGTGAAATCAGTCGAAGCTGAGGCCCTGCGCAAGCGGGTTGATCTGCAGATCGCGCGGGCCGAACTGGACATGCTTGCGAAGTCGCTCGGCCTTGAACAGGCGACGCGCTTCGTCAACGACATCATTCTGAGTGGATCGCGCAGTTATAGCCGCGCGCGCGGCATCCTGCCGAATGGCGAGGTCGAACGCGTAGCAAGCCGCAGTCGTTCGCTTGGACTTGATTTTGAGATCCCGATCTACGACTTCGGTCAGTCGAAGGTAGCGCTTGCAGAGCAGACCTACATGCATGCGGCCAACAAGTTGGCGGAAAAGGCGGTCAACATCCGCTCCGAGGCACGCGAGGCTTACGCCGCGTACCGGGCCAACTACGACATCACGCGGCAGTACCAGAACAACGTGCTGCCGCTGCGCAAAATCATCCAGGACGAGTCGCTACTGCAATACAGCGGCATGCTGAACGACGTCACGGACCTCATCACCGATGCTCGCAACCGCATCCTGTCGAATGTTGCGGCGATCAATGCCCGGCGCGATTTCTGGATCGCCCATACCGATTTCAAGCATGCCCTGATCGGCGGCGGCAGCGGGGGTGGTTCTGTCGCCATAGCGGCAGCTGCTGGCGGCGACTGAAGGAATTGCACAGATGACCAATCTATCGCGTAGAGGTTTCATCGGCTCGTCGGGGCTCATGCTCGTCGGTGCGGCCGCGGTCACAGGGCGCAGCGCCTTTGCGGCGGTGCCCGAGGCTCCGACCATGAAGGAAGCGGCCACCCAGGCGCCGCTCGTGCCGACCAGCGGTCCAGATTACCAGCCGGTCGCCACGCTTAATGGCTGGACCTTGCCTTGGCGTAGGAATGGCGACTGGAAGGAGTTCCACCTGGTCGCAGAGCCGGTCGAGCGCGAAATGGCGCCCGGCATGAAGGCTTATCTCTGGGGCTATAACGGCCAGTCGCCGGGGCCAACGATCGAGGCGGTCGAAGGCGATAAGGTCCGCATCTTCGTCACCAACAAGTTGCCGGAACACACCACGATCCACTGGCACGGCCAGCGCCTGCCGAACGGCATGGACGGCGTTGGCGGGCTGAACCAGCCGCATATCCCGCCGGGCAAGACCTTTGTCTACGAGTTCCAGCTCAGGCGTTCGGGCACATACATGTACCATCCGCATTCCGATGAGATGGTGCAGATGGCGATGGGCATGATGGGCTTCTTCGTCGTCCATCCCAAGGATCCGGCCTTCCGCCGCGTCGACCGCGATTTCGTCTTCCTGCTCAACGCCTTTGATATCGAACCGGGTTCCTATGTGCCGCGGGTCGCCGAGATGACCAACTTCAACATGTGGTGCTGGAACAGCCGGGTTTTTCCGGGCATCGACCCATTCGTCGTCGCTAAAAACGACAAAGTCCGTATCCGCTTCGGCAATCTGACGATGACCAACCACCCGATCCACATGCACGGCTATGAGTTCAAGGTCTCGTGCACGGATGGTGGTTGGGTCGATCCCGCCGCGGCCTGGGACGAGGTTTCGATCGATGTCGCGGTCGGCCAGATGCGCGCCTTCGACTTCGTCGCCGACGAGTTGGGCGACTGGGCGATCCACTGCCACAAATCACACCACACCATGAATGCCATGGGACATTCGGTGAAGAACTACATCGGGGTGAACAAGAAGGACCTGGCGAAGCGCATCGCCAAGATCGCACCCGGCTACATGCCGATGGGCTCTAACGGCATGGGCGAAATGGGCTCGATGGAGATGCCGCTACCTGAGAACACGCTGCCGATGATGACGGGCTTCGCCCAGTTTGGCGCGGTTGAGATGGGTGGCATGTTCTCGGTGGTAAAGGTCCGCGAGGGGTTGGCGAAGAACGACTACAAGGACCCCGGCTGGTTCAAGCACCCAGAGGGGACTGTTGCCTACGAGCTCAAGGGGCAGAAGCTGGGAGAAGCGCCGCGAGCGGCACCGGTCGACAGCGGCGTCAAATCGGCTGAATGGCGGGCAAAGGATCCCCGGAAGCCGAGTCTCGGGCCAGATGGAAAGCCGCGTCCTGCTGCCAAGGGTGGGCATTCCAATCACTGAAATGACGACAAGGAAATCCGCTTGTTGGAGAGCGATATGAATAAAATAACGTTCAAACTGGCCGCGGTCGGAATTTTGATGTCCGCCAGTGCTGCCTTGGCCAGCCCGGGCGGGGGGAGCCACAGTCATGGTGACGAGACGGCTTACGGCAATCCCGGCGACCCCAGGAAGCCGGCCCGGACCGTACAGGTTGCGATGGGCGAGAAGGACGGCAAGATGTTTTTCATTCCAGACCGGATCGAGGTTCGCCGCGGCGAGCAAATCCGCTTGCTGCTTCGCAACAATGGCGAGCTCGATCATGAGCTTGTCGTGGGGACGCTTGAGGACAATCTCAAGCACGCCATCGAGATGCAGAAGAACCCCGACATGGAACATGACGATCCAAACGCCAAGCGGCTCACTCCTAAGCAAACCGGCGAGATCATCTGGGCGTTCACCAAGTCCGGAGAGTTCGATTTTTCTTGTCTGATCCCCGGTCACCGCGAAGCGGGCATGACCGGAAAGATTATCGTGAACTGAACGAAGTCACTTAAAGGAACATCCCATGCTGAAGACTGCTGCTACCCTGACTTTCATGCTCGTGGCGTTCCCGGTTGCCGCGCAATCGGTAGACGGTACCGTCACCAAGGTCGACGAGGCTCAGAGCAAGCTGACGATCACCCATGGTCCAATAAAAAACCTGGAAATGGACGGCATGACCATGGTGTTCAAAGCCGGCGACCCGGCCATGCTCAAAGGGATCAAAGCCGGCGATAAAATTAAATTCGATGCCGACCGCGTCAACGGTCAGATAACAGTGACCAAGCTGAAAAAGGGCAAGTGATTTAGGGGCGGCAAGCGTAAGGGGGGGCTAGCTTGCTGGAACAGCAGGGAAAGACCGATGCTCTGCATCGCGCATGAAATCGGCTTCCCTGCCGAGTTGCCGATCGTGTCATTGTCATGGATGCAGGACAGATAGTCGATCTGAACACCGCAGACGAGTTCTTAAAGTCCGCCACACTGGTGTGCCAGACCCCTGCCCAGTCAGGCCATTCATTGTTGCTGAGCCGGCCAGAGCGCGCTCGATCGACAGCCATGATTACCTTGTCTGATCCAACTGGCTGAGACTGAGACAAAGGTGCTTGACCTTCCTGCAACTGGAAGGTGCAGGTTGCTGCAATCATAGATTTTTGGAGATAGCAGCCATGTGCTCTTGCCAGCAACATTCGAGTGTCGTCACGGGGGTGACAAACGTTCCTCAAGGCGCGATCAGCTTTCGCGTCGAAGATATGACCTGCGGCCATTGCGCCGGCACGATCAAGAAGGCGATTGAAGACCAGTTGCCGGGAAGCGAAGTCACCGCAGATCCGGCCTCGAAATTGGTCAACGTTGTTGGAACAGACGACTTCGTCGCCATCAGAACGATCATCGCGGGAGCTTGATATACGCCCAGCACAGACCGGGTAGCCTGATTGTGTGCGGCTGGCGGTGAAACCCGCCGGCCGGCCATGCATTGGTAAAGTAGGGGGCAGGAGAGCAAAGGGGCTATCCATGACAGATCATCAGCGTCACGCCGGTCATCAGCCCGATGACCATTCACACGACCACGGCCATTTTCATGGATCGGGGGAAAGTGCGAAAGACCCGGTCTGCGGAATGGCTATCGATCCCGCCACAGCAAAGCATCAAGCCACATATGCGGGACAGTCCTATTTCTTCTGCTCGACTAGCTGCCACAGCAAGTTCGCGGCCGATCCAACAGCCTATGTTGGGCATAGGGAAGAGCCTTCGGTGTCAAAGCCGACGCCTGAAGGCACGACCTACACCTGCCCGATGCATCCCCAGATCCGTCAGTCCGGGCCAGGTAATTGCCCGATCTGCGGCATGGCTCTCGAGCCGGAGATCGCCACAGTTCAAGAAGGCCCCAGTGCCGAACTCATTGACATGACGCGCCGGTTCTGGGGCGGCCTTGTCTTCGCTCTGCCGGTCTTCGTGTTAGAAATGGGCGGCCACCTCTTCCATCTGCAGGCATTTCTTGGCCAACAAACCTCGAACTGGCTGCAACTCGCATTGGCGACACCTGTTGTCCTTTGGGCCGGCTGGCCATTCTTCCAGAGAGCCTGGGCCTCTCTCGTCAATCGCAGTCTGAACATGTTTACGCTTATCGCGATGGGCACGGGTGTCGCATGGGCGTATAGCGTCGTTGCAACCGTAGCTCCGAACCTGTTTCCTTATACCTTTCGTTCAGCTGAGGGAGCCGTCGCGGTTTATTTCGAAGCGGCTGCCGTGATAACCGTTCTCGTTCTGCTCGGACAGGTCCTCGAATTGCGGGCCCGGGAGCAGACCGGCGGTGCGATCAGGGCGCTACTAGACCTCGTTCCCAAAACAGCCCGACGTGTGCGGGATGATGGTGAGGACGAGGATGTCAACCTGGACTCCATCCATGTCGGGGATCGCTTGCGAGTCCGGCCGGGCGAGTCGGTCCCGGTCGACGGAGAGCTGGTCGAAGGTCGTAGTTCGGTTGATGAATCTATGGTTACGGGTGAATCAATGCCGGTCACGAAGGAGGTGGGCGCGCCTCTGATCGGCGGTACACTCAATCGTACGGGCGGGTTCATCATGCGCGCGGGCAAGGTTGGTAGCGACACCATGCTGGCCCGCATCGTTTCTATGGTGGCCGAAGCCCAGCGCTCGCGGGCGCCAATTCAACGCCTGGCCGACCAGGTCTCGGGATGGTTCGTCCCGCTCATAATTATCATCGCGATAGCAGCCTTTGGAGCCTGGATGGCATTCGGGCCGGAACCCCGCTTCGCCCACGGGCTTGTCGCTGCGGTTGCAGTGCTGATCATTGCCTGTCCCTGCGCGCTCGGTCTCGCGACACCGATGTCGATCATGGTCGGGGTCGGGCGTGGTGCGCACCTCGGCGTACTAATTAAAAATGCCGAGGCGCTAGAGCGTTTCGAGAAGATCGATACGCTCGTCGTCGACAAGACGGGCACCCTGACCGAAGGCAAGCCGAGGCTGACAGCCCTGAAGCCCGTCGGGGAATTCGCGGAGAATGAGCTGTTGCGGCTTGCCGCATCACTGGAGCGGGCGAGTGAGCATCCGCTCGCGGCCGCGATCGTGGATGCCGCGAATGAACGCGGTCTCATCTTGGCCGAGGCACAGGATTTCGACAGCCCAGTCGGCAAGGGGGTGACAGGAACCGTCGAAGGTCGCTCGCTAGTAATCGGTAGCCACCGCATCATGACAGAGGCTGTTGTTGATACCGCTGCTCACGTTTCGGAGGCGGAGGCGCTGCGTGCCGAGGGCGGTACTGTGATTTTTGTGGCGATTGATGGCCGCATTTCCGGATTGCTGGCGATCGCCGATCCGATCAAGCAGACAACCCCAACAGCGATCAAGGCTCTTAAGGCTGCTGGCATTCGGGTAGTCATGCTCACTGGCGATAACAATACGACGGCACAGGCGGTAGCGCGCAAGCTCGGTATTGACGAGGTCGAGGCCGAAGTGCTCCCGGAGGACAAGAGTGCCGTTGTCAAGAAGTTGCGCTCACAAGGCAGGATCGTCGCGATGGCCGGTGATGGGGTGAACGACGCCCCAGCGCTTGCGGCGGCGGATGTCGGGATTGCCATGGGCACAGGGACCGACGTTGCGATCGAAAGCGCTGGCGTGACCCTGCTCAAGGGCGATCTGGAGGGTATTGTGCGAGCCCTTGAACTCAGCCGGGCGACGATGAGCAACATTCGGCAAAATCTGTTCTTCGCCTTCATCTATAATGCTGCGGGTGTTCCGGTGGCGGCAGGCGTGCTTTATCCGATATTCGGATTGATGCTTTCTCCGGTCATTGCAGCCGCGGCGATGGCGTTGTCCTCGGTCAGTGTAATTGCCAATGCGCTGCGCTTACGCACGATGTCTTTGGGATAAGCTTGCGGCTCAATAGGCCTGCCGCTGTCCAAAAATTTGCTGCAACTGTGGTCCACGCGGCGTTGCATTATCTTTGGTCGCTTCTGCCGTTCATGGGTGGGGTAACATTGTGCTAGTCCCGCTCCGGTGCACCGGCTGCTCAACTTGACGCTGCTGGTGCCCTTGACCCATGTCGCCAGCGTTGTGAAGCGCCAACATCCAGGCCACGGAGTAGTGTGTTCTTGATACTCTTGTCAAAAGGTCGCAGCTCTAACTCTTTTGCGATTGTCGCTGCCATGTCAGAATTAAAATTATGAAGTTCCGACTTCTCACGCACAGTTTAATCTTGGTGCTGTTCGTCACAGCCTCGATGATGGCTGCCTGGGTGGCGCCGGTAAAAGCTGGCTTCGTCCCCATGGAGCGTGATGTGATGGCGGCGATGTCTGTGGACATGCCGTGCTGCCCCAATGGAAACGACAAACAATCCGATTGCACGACAGGTTGTCTGGCCGTGAGCTTCTGCTTGGTTAAGTGCTTTGCGAGCACGCCAACGGTTTTTGGCGCCATTGTTCAACCTCTTGTCGTGACGCTCGGGCTTGCCGGCGATGAAATGTTGCGCATCTCACCACCGAGCGAGCCGCCAGCCCGACCTCCCCGAACCTGAGACCTTGCCGGTGCCGTTGCGCCGGTAGCGATCGCGCGTTTGCACCGCGCGGTCGGTGAGCCGTGGCTAACGCCACGTTTGGAGCTGCATGCCCAAGCGCAGCAACCTCACCGTCTCAGGATTTCGACAATGACTTTCATCCCCACTTTGCGCGCGCTTGTCGCAGCGCTTCCGCTCGTCGTCGCCGCATTGCCGGCTGTGGCGGACATCAAGAACTATGAATTTCAGCTCACGCAGCACGAATTCAAGCAGGGCAACGGTGTCGTTATCACCGTCAAACTGATCGACAAGCGGTCCGGCAAGCCGGTGCCGGATGCCGTCATTTTTGCCAAACGCATCGACATGGAGCCGGAAGGAATGGCCACGATGGCCTCGCCGGTTCAACTTCTCCCAGCTTCGGAAACAGGCGCCTACAGCTTCAAGACCGATTTGGTCATGGAAGGCGGCTGGCGCTTGTCGCTGGGCGCCAAGGTCCAGGGCGAAACCGGCACGCTCGAAAACAAGCTGATCCTAAAGGCTCTGCCATGAAACGCCCCTTACGAACGGGCATGGCGCTTGCTGCCGTTCTGGCGGCGGGAGGCGCGGGCTATTGGGCTGGTCATCGCGGTCTCGAAGTGCCTGGCCTATCAACCTGGTTTGGTGTTGGAGGCTTTCACGTGGCTGTCGATCAGCCCGGAACCACCGGAACGGCCATTTACTATAGGGATCCGGACGGGAAACCGGCCTATTCAGCTGAGCCGCGCCAGACGACAGACGGCAGACCATTCACGGCTGTGCCGGCCGGCGAAGATATCAACTTTGATGAGAAACAGCCGGTCGAAAGCCAAACGGCCCCGGCCGATAAACGTCGCGTCCTCTATTATCGCAATCCCATGGGGCTGCCCGACACATCGCCGGTACCCAAAAAGGATTCGATGGGGATGGACTATCTCGCCGTCTATGATGGTGAGGAGAGCGAGGATGGGGTCATCAAGCTCTCGCCTGGGCGTATCCAGCGTAGCGGCGTGCGTTCCGAACCAGTCCGCCGCCAGACCCTCGCTCAAACCATTCGCGTTCCAGGCGTGGTTCAACTCGATGAGCGCCAGATTTCCGTGGTGACGATACGCGCAGATGCATTTGTGCAGGAGGTAGCTCCGATCACGACGGGCGATCGCGTTGCGAAGGGGACACGTCTCGCCCGGATCTATTCGCCCGAGATCAGTACAGCTGGCGCCCAGTTCATCACTGAGCTCAATGCCGCCACAAGGGGGGTGGCCGAAGGTGGCGCACGGCAACGCCTCGAAAACCTCGGCGTTCCACCGGAAATCATCACCGAGATCGGGCGCAACAGGAAGGTGCCGTCGACAATCAACTGGCCGGCGCCGCGAGATGGCATCGTGATGGAACGTAACGTGAGCGATGGCATGAAAATGGTTGCCGGCGATAGTTTGTTCCGGCTCGCCGACATTTCGACGATCTGGGTCCTGGCTGACGTGCCCGAGCGCGAACTGTCCGACGTCCGTATCGGAGCGCTGGCGACGGTTCGACTGCGAGGACGCCCTGATACCGCGTTCGAGGGACGCGTCAATCTGATCTATCCGCAGATCGCCGACGCGACACGCACGGCAAGAATTCGAATCGAGCTTGCCAATCGTGACGGCATGCTGCTGCCGGGCATGTATGCCGATGTTGAGATCAGGTCCCAAGATGCGAAGCCGGTGCTTGTGGTTCCCAACAGCGCTGTGATCGACAGCGGCACACGTCGCACAGTTATCCTTGACCGCGGCGAAGGTCGCTTCGAGCCTCGCGAGGTCAAGCTCGGCCGGCGCGGCGATGACGCGGTCGAGATCACGGAAGGCGTGTCCGAAGATGACCGCGTCGTCGTCGCGGCCAATTTCCTGATTGATGCGGAAAGCAATCTCAAAGCTGCCCTCAGCGGTTTCGCGACCAGCGTGGTCAAGCCATGATCGCCCGCCTGATCGCATGGTCTACGCGAAACCTTGTTCTCGTCTTCCTCGTCACGGCCTTTGCCGTCGCTGTCGGTGTCTATGCGGTCAGAACCTTGCCGCTTGATGCCATCCCCGACCTCTCCGACGTCCAGGTCATCGTCTACACTGAGTATCCTGGCCAGGCGCCGCAGGTCATCGAGGACCAGGTCACATATCCGCTAACGACCTCGATGCTGACCGTGCCGAAGGCGCGCGTCGTGCGCGGCTTCTCATTCTTCGGTGTCTCCTTTGTCTATGTGATCTTTGCCGACGGTACCGACCCATACTGGGCGCGCTCGCGTGTGCTCGAATACCTCAACACCGCAGCGCGCCGTCTTCCACCGGGGGTGACGCCGACACTTGGCCCGGACGCAACCGGCGTTGGTTGGGTCTATCAGTACGCGGTCATGGCCAAGGATATGACACTGGCCGAGCTGCGTTCTTTGCAGGACTGGAAAATCCGCTTTGCCGCTTCGCGCGCCGAAGGCGTTGCCGAGGTGGCGAGCGTAGGCGGCTTCGTCAAGCAATACGCTATCGTCGTCGATCCAGTGCGACTGCGGGCACAAGGTATCTCTCTGTCGGCTCTGCGTGAAGCTGTCCGTAGCAGCAACCTGGATGTCGGCGGACGCACCATTGAGCTCAGCGAGTTCGAGTTCATGGTGCGCGGTCGCGGCTATTTGAAGTCGATTGCCGATATTGAGAACATCGCTCTGAAGAGCGACCGTGGGGTGCCCCTCCGCCTTTCAGATGTCGCTCGGGTCGAGCTCGGCCCAGATGAGAGGCGCGGCATCACCGAACTCAACGGCGAGGGCGAAGTCGCGAGCGGCATCGTATTGCAGCGCTTCGGCGCCAACGCGCTCGCTGTGATCGAGGGTGCCAAGACCCGGCTTGCAGAAATCGCGTCGAGCCTGCCGAGCGGGGCAGAGATTGTGCCGGTCTACGACCGCTCAGGGTTGATCGAACGGGCCATCGAGACGCTGAAAGGTACGTTGATCGAAGAGAGCGTCATTGTCGCGCTGGTCTGCATCGTTTTCCTCCTCCACCTGCGTAGCGCTCTGGTGGCGATTATTATGCTGCCAGTCGGAATCCTGATGGCATTTGCGGCGATGAAGGCGCTTGGCCTGGGCGCCAACATCATGAGCTTGGGCGGCATCGCTATTGCTGTCGGTGCGATGATCGACGCGGCGATCGTAATGATCGAGAATGCCCATAAACACCTCGAACGTGCGCCGCCGGGCAAGCGGCGAGTCGAGATATTGGTTGAAGCCGCGAGTGAGGTTGGGCCGGCGCTATTCTTCAGCCTGCTCGTCATCACCGTCTCATTCCTGCCGATCTTCACGCTTGAAGCAGAAGAAGGTCGGTTATTCGGCCCGCTCGCCTACACGAAGACATTCGCAATGGCAGCTGCGGCCTTCCTGTCGGTGACGCTTGTGCCGGCGCTGATGGTGGTTTTTGTCCGGGGCCGGATAATTCCGGAGGCTAAAAACCCGATTAGCCGGACACTGATCGCGATCTACCGTCCACTTATCCGCGGTGTGCTCAAGACCAAGGCATTGACGATCATTCTCGCGGTTGCGCTCCTGGGCCTCAGCGTTTGGCCAGCGCGACAACTTGGCTCGGAGTTCATGCCGACGCTTGATGAGGGCACTTTGATGTACATGCCCACGGCGTTGCCGGGGCTTTCAATAACCAAGGCGGCCGAACTGCTCCAGACACAAAATCGGATTATCCGCTCGTTTCCGGAAGTCTCCACAGTCTACGGGAAGGCCGGGCGGGCCCAGACCGCGACTGATCCAGCTCCGACAGAGATGTTCGAGACCATCATCAACCTGAAACCCAAGGCGGAATGGCGTGACGGCGTGACGCTCAATAGCCTTAAGGCGGAGATGGATAAGGCACTCCAGTTTCCAGGTGTCTCCAATGCATGGACGCAACCTATCCGGGCTCGCATCGACATGCTCGCAACCGGCATTCGCACCCCGATCGGGATTAAGGTCTACGGCGCCGATCTCGCCAAGATGGAGGCAATCTCGCGCCAGATCGAGACTGTGCTCAAATCGGTGCCAGGCACCAGCAGCGCCTATGCTGAGCGCGTCATCGGAGGCTATTTCCTCGACATCGTGCCGGACCGGGCTGCACTTGGTCGCTACGGGCTCTCCGTCGGCGACGTCCAGAATGCGATCGTAATGGCGATGGGCGGCGAAACGGTAACAACAACGGTCGAGGGCCGGGAACGCTATGGCGTTACTATGCGCTACCCTCGCGATCTGCGCTCTGACCCGCAGGCGATCGCGCGTGAGGTCCAGGTTGCGACCCCCTCTGGCGCCAGTATCCCGCTTGGAGAGGTCGCAAGCATCGAGCGCAAGCGCGGTGCGACCTCGATCCGAACCGAGAATGGCGAACTCGCGGTCTACATCTTTGTCGACACAGTTGGCCGAGATCTCGGTAGCTATGTACGCGATGCGAAGAATGCGATTGGCCCGAGCGTCAAGTTGCCGACAGGCTACCGCATCGCTTGGAGCGGCCAGTTCGAATATCTCGAACGGGCCGAAGCGCGCCTCAAGATCGTCATTCCGGTGACGCTCGCTATAATCTTCCTGCTGCTTTTTCTGAACTTCCGCAGGGTGACCGAGACTCTCATCGTCATGCTGTCACTGCCGTTCTCGCTGGTCGGCGGCATCTGGCTGCTCTGGTGGCTCGGCTTCAACATGTCCGTGGCGGTCGCCGTAGGCTTCATCGCGCTCGCGGGCGTTGCCGCAGAGACCGGCGTTATAATGCTGGTCTATCTCGATCACGCGCTGGACGAGGTTCGAGCGCGCCGCGCGCAGGAAGGCCTGGCATTCACCCGTGCGGATCTGCATGAGGCGATCATGCTCGGCGCTGTCGAGCGCGTACGTCCGAAAATCATGACCGTAGTTGCGATCATGGCCGGCTTGCTGCCGATCCTATGGAATACCGGCACAGGTTCCGAGGTGATGCAGCGCATCGCCGTGCCAATGATCGGCGGCATGATCTCTTCGACCGTCCTCACGCTACTCGTGATTCCAGCGATTTATGGCTTGATCAAGGGCTGGGGGCTTCCGCTAACTGGCAAAATTGACAGCGCTCCCGCCGAGCCTGGCGCAGAGCACCGACAAGCCGCAGTCGTTAGGTAAATGGAGGAACCAATATGCACGACATGATGAATAGCATGGGTTTGGGCATGGGCGCCTTGTACTGGCTCGGCATTGTCGTCCTGGCATTGGCGATCGCCGCATTGGTCAAATACGTCTTCTTTCGGTGAAAGAGAACGAGATGCACGTCCGAAAATGGGTGTGATCATATTCAAGGAAAACGTACATGCAGATTGAGATTTCACCGACCCGTCGTGGGCTAATAATCGGCGCAGCACAAGCATTCACGGCCTTCGTGGTGGTCGGAACGGCGTTGGCCTCCCAAACACTGCCGAAGATGACCGTGACCCGCGACCCTAGCTGTGGTTGTTGCGGTGACTGGGTCGAGCATATGAAGAACGCGGGCTTCCCTGTCGACGTGGCCCAGGTTGATGATGTCATGCCGCTAAAGGCTAGGCTTGGCGTGCCCGAGGCTTTGATGTCGTGCCATACAGCCGAGATTGGTGGTTATGTCATCGAAGGTCATGTACCGGCCGAGGCGGTCAAACGATTGCTCATCGAGCGCCCGAAGGCGATCGGTATCGCAGTCGCAGGCATGCCGGTCGGCTCGCCAGGCATGGAAGTGCCCGGTCAATCGCCTCAGCCCTACGAAATTGTCATCTTTTCGGATGGCAAGCAGCACGTATTTGCCCGCTATCGAGGGCACCAGCAGATCTGATGTGGCGGTGTCCTCGGACGGCGTGCTGATGGCCACGATCAGCCGTATTCTCCCCGCAGACGAATGACTAGCTGACGCACGCGGTGTGAGAAATCCGTAACCGCTGTTCTCAGGCCACGGCCTTGATTGGGTCCGAGGCGTATGCCCATGGCAG
>NZ_BNCG01000044.1 GCF_014656355.1 Camelimonas fluminis | reverse complement strand
GCTGACGAAATACGCCGCCAACGCCTTTCTGGCGATGAAGGTGACCTTCATCAACGAAATCGCCGACCTGTGCGAACAGGTGGGCGCCAATGTGCAGGAAGTGGCGCGGGGCATCGGCCTCGACAAGCGCATCGGCGGCAAGTTCCTGCACGCCGGCCCGGGCTATGGCGGCTCCTGCTTCCCCAAGGACACCCTGGCCCTGGTCAAGACCGCCCAGGATTACGGCAGCCCGGTGCGGCTGGTGGAGACCACGGTCGCCATCAATGACGCGCGCAAGCGCGACATGGCCGCCCGCGTCATCGCCGCCTGCGGTGGCGACGTTTCCGGCAAGCGCATCGCCATCCTCGGGCTGACCTTCAAGCCCAACACCGACGACATGCGCGATGCGCCGTCGATCGTCATCATCAATGAATTGCAGGCGGCCGGGGCCAGCATCGCTGCTTACGATCCGGAAGGCGTCGATCAGGCAAGACAGGTGCTGCGCGACGTCGACTACGCCGCCGATCCCTATGCCTGCGCCGCCGGCGCCGACGCCCTCGTCATCGTGACGGAATGGGACGCGTTTCGCGCCCTCGACCTCAATGAACTGCGCAGCCGCCTGCGCAGCCCGGCCCTGATCGACCTGCGCAACATCTATCCGCCCGAGGATGTAGCGGACGCGGGTTTGCGCTACTGGAGCGTCGGAAGGTAGTCCCGCACCGCCTCCATCTCTAATGTCATGGCAACCCAAATAGCCAAGTCCGGTATGGTAGATAACACGACTGGAAATGCTGGGATAGCACGGTCCAAACGGCCAGAAAGAGCAGAAGCACCGCATACGGAATGGTCGAAATAATCTGCCGATGCTGGAGAGACTGGAGCGAGGGGACCCGCGCAAATATCGTGGTTTGAACGGGAGCGAGATAGTAGCCCAGCCGGTCGGCGATCACGGTTGAAACAGGCAGCAAACCCATTGCGCCGATCATTGCAAGCGCTCCGAATGAGACGACCTGATAATCGCCCAAGGATTCCCGCTTCCAAGCCCTTCGCAGAAAAATGTAAAAATACGCGCCGCTGAGTCCCAGCAACGCCAGCCGAAATACCGCGCCGAACGCTTCGTTGCCTGCGCCAATATATCGGCTTCCCGCCTCCTCACTCGCATTACTGCTCCATAAAAGGTACGCGCCAGGAATTGCGAGGCATACCGAGGCGATGACACGCCATCGGGTAACCCGGCGGCCGACAAACGGTGTAAGAAGAAAGAATATAGCGGCGCTGCTATGAAACCCGGTGGCAATCAGCACCCACACGGCGTAGGCAAATGCGCGACCATCTAGAAGACGGGTCATCGCCACGCAGATTAATCCAATCGCGGCGCCCTGCCGGATAGCGGACATCGGAACATTGATGATCAAGACAGGGAACAACAGGATCAGAAAACCGAGTGGATCCTGTTGTCGCTTGGCCAACACATGCATTCCGGCAAAAGCCACAGCGGATGAAATAACATTTGCCCATGGATAGGGCAAATTCAGTTCAGTTAAGTAATAAAGTATCACCCACCAAACCGTTTCATGTCCTTGAATCAGTTCATCCAACGGTGTCACACTGGCTACCTCATATTGGTTCCAATAACCCCACCAGTCACATCCGACTTCATAGCGAAATGCTGAAAAGAGAAAGAGCGCAACCAGAACCACTCGGTAAAATTGACGGTTCAGCCGAGGACGGCCCGCGACTCCGAGACGAAGCAAATATAAAATAATCGTAATGGCGATATAGATCATTGCTCCGCCACCTTGCGGAGCATGGATGCAACCCGGGGCCCCCATATCTGCAGCGAATAGTGTTCTTCCATCCGACGACGGCCCGCCATACCCATACGATGACGCAAATCGGGATCAGACAGCAGTCGTCCGATCGCCGTTCCCCATTCAGTCTCTGTTGTGGCCAGAAAACCGGTCACGCCGTCCTCGACAATCTCGGCGTTTACCCCCACCGGGGAAGCGACAACAGGTAGGCCGCAAGCCATATACTGGATGATCTTGTAGCCGCATTTACCCCGCGACCAAGGGCTGTCATCCAGCGGCATGAGCCCGATATCCATCGACTGGATCAGACCGCTTTCACCTTCTTCCGACCAGGGCAGGTTCTCGATGCCATTTCCTTCAGCTCGTGGGCCGGCTCCGACGACGCGCAGCGCAGCCCCGTAGCGTTCAGCCAAATTCGAGAGCATCGGCAGCATTGGTAGCATGTATTGCGTCCAAGTGCTCGGCGATCCAATCCAGCCGATGCGTGGACGGCCATCCACCTCCCGCCGAGGCGACGTATCATAAGCATCGGCGTCGACGACGGTGGGCACGATCTCGACCCAAGTGGCTCCGGCCTTGTGCGCCCTGTCCGCCAGATACGGGTTTCCAGCCATGACGAGGGCTGACCGGGCCATGACCCGGTCGATCTTACGACCCAAAACCACACGTAGCATCATGCCGCGATGCAGGTCGTAGTTATGGAAAATCGCATCGTCATAGTCACTGACAACGGGTACGCCTCTGGGAAGAAGCAGGCGCTCAAGCGTTGCCGGGAACCATGGCAGAAGTTCCTTTTCCAGCCAGATTACATCGGGACGCTCAGCTTGTCGCAACCTCCGAAAGCGGCTCCAGTAATTTCGAGCGACCTGCGCGAGACTGATGCTTTGTGAATAAATTGATAGTAAATAATTGTCATCCAATAGTGATTGGACTTCCGTGCAAATGCCCGCTGCCTTGAAGGCAGGCAGATATTGCATCATCCGCAACCGGCTTGAAGCGCCCAGGCGACCATAACGAGTGAGGACGAGAAGCTTCATACCCAGTGCTCTCGCCATGCCTGAAACATGAGGATCGTCCAGAGTCCTGCAGTCCGATCATGTCTTCCTGACAAATGTTCACACCAGAGCCTTCTAACCGGCCCTGGAGCCAACAGACCATCCCGCTCTAGCCGCCGTTCACAAAGGAGTTCCTCAGCCCAAGGCCTGAGTGGGCCACGCAGCCATTCGCCAACGGGGATTCCAAAACCGGCCTTGGGACGCTCAATCAGTTCACGCGGAACATGATGATAGAGAAGTTGCCGTAGCGCCCATTTGCCCCGATTGTTTCGGATTTTCATATGTACGGGCAACTGCGCGGAGATGGCGATAACCTGAGGGTCGAGAAAGGGTGCCCGCGTCTCCAGGCTAACGCCCATGGCAGCACGATCGACCTTGCACAGAATGTCATCGGGCAGATAGCTGCGCATATCCTGCGCCATCATCCTCTCAGCTGGATTGATGAGCTTTTGAGGCAGAGGATCATCGAGCAACGATGGCGGCTCCTGGCCATGTCCAACGGCCTCAGGACGATACCAGAGCGAAATCAGATTACGGTAGAGATCATCGATTGAGTTAGCTCCCGCAAGGGCACCCGCTAGTTTGTGAATTTTGTCACCGGCCCGCGAGATATGGCCCCCCCCCAGTCGATCCCAAGCCTGTGATGGAATCATCGCCATGCCAGAAACCAAGGCATGCCGCATGCCGCGCGGCATGCGCTCGACACGCCTCCAGATCCGCGGCCCCCAGAAATAGCGGTTATAACCACCGAACAGTTCATCGCCGCCATCACCGGACAGCGCCACCGTTACATGCTGTCGCGCGGCGCGACAGACGAGGAAGGTTGGAATCTGCGAGGAATCCGCGAAGGGCTCGTCATACAGTTCTGGAAGACGCGGAATGACCTCGCGCGCATCCGCGTCCGTGACCGTGATCTCGGTATGGTCGGTTCCAAGATGGCGCGCGACGGCGGCTGCATGCGGTGCTTCATTGAATGCAGCCTCGTGAAAGCCAATGGTAAATGTCCGGACCGGACGGCTGGATTGCTTCTGCATCAGCGCCACAATCAGTGAACTGTCGATGCCGCCAGACAGAAAGGCGCCGAGCGGCACATCCGCCATCATCTGTTGCGCCACCGCACCCGAAAGTCCTGCCTCCAGCGTCTCAAGCGTCGCGCCATCATCGAAGAATTGCTCAGCCTTCCCGGCTTCAATAGCAGCGGTCAGCGACCAGTAGCGTCGTACGGACAGTCCCCCCACCGTTTCGCCGGGACGAATCGGACTTTGTGCCGGTCCGGGGTAGCCCGTCACCTCAAGAATGCAGCCTGGCTCCAGCTTCCAGACGCCGGGATGAATGCTACGCGGAGCCGGCACATAGCCAAAACGCAGATATTGCAACAGAGCGTCCCGGCAGACGGTGGTCGGAAAACCTGGATGGACGCGCAGCGCCTTGAGTTCAGATCCGAAAACCAGCGTTCTTGCGGCATGGCCCCAATAAAGCGGCTTTTCGCCCATGCGATCGCGCGCAAGCGCGAGCCGGCGCTGCTTGCGATCCCAAAGCGCAATCGCAAACATGCCGGAAGCCTGGCGCAGGGCATCGTCCAGCCCCCAATGTTCGATTGCGGCCAGAAGCGTCTCGGTATCGGACGCACCGCGCCAGGCCGGAGCCGCGCCACCGTCTTCCAGCATCCGGCGCAGATCAAGGTGGTTGTAAATCTCACCGTTGAAGGCGATCACATAGCGCCCCGAGGCCGAAACCATGGGTTGCGCCCCGGTCTCTGTCAGATCGATGATAGCCAGGCGGCGATGGCCAAGCGCCACGCCATCACCCATCCAGAAGCCCTCTGCGTCGGGGCCCCGATGCTGCAAGCGCGCCGTCATGGCCCGGATGCGTCCCTGCATATCTGCAGGCGCAGGATCAAGAATGCCGGTCAGTCCGCACATAGGTAAGCACCAAGCCTTTAAATCAACCCTAGAAGCGGAAAGAGCTGTTTCCGGAAGTTCCGCTGCGAAAAAACATGCAGGACTCTCTTTCTCCCCCGCTCGCCCATATCCCGTGCCACGTTCTGGTCACGGCACAATCGTATCATGACCTCGGCACATGATGACGCGTCATCTATTGGAACCAAAAAACCCGTTTTTCCGTCTTCGAGAATTTCCTCTGGACCACCTGATCGGGTCGCAATAACCGGCAAACCAGCTGCGGATGCCTCAAGCACTGCGAGGGAAAAAGCCTCAGAGCGAGACAAGTTCAAGGCGGCTAGCTTGCCGCGCAGGATTTTTGTGGTGTCCTTAACAAAATCACCGAAATGCACGCAGCCAGAGAGACCCAATTCTTCTGCTCGTTTCACTAGAGCCCGGCGAAACTCTCGGTTCTTTTCAAGGCCCATGTCCCCACCGTAGAATTCAAGCCGCGCATCGGGAAAAGCTAGGGCCACTCGGGACATAGCTTCAAGCGCAATATCCTGTCCTTTGCCGGGGATATAATTTCCAGCGAAAACGAAAGTTCGCCCGCAATCACCGTTGGCGGGCATCGGTTCCGCAAATTTGGGATCCACCGCATCGTACAGAAGGTCGTTGTCCATACCCTCTGGTAAGAGCCGCTGTATATACTGCGAAACCACCACCATTCGATCCGATGATAGCGCTGCAGCTCGCAACCAGAAGCTAGACGTCCGCCCGAACGTAGTCGGATTGATCCTGACCCAGGTTAAAACGGCGCCTCTGAACCCCAATATCCTGCAAAGCACACCCTGCATCAGGTAGAAATCATTGACAATGAGCGCCTTGGCGCGGTTGCGACGTAATGCGTGAAATAGGCGGAATGTGGCAATCAAAAGGTAGGGAAAATATAACACCACTGCCCGGAAGGATCTGCGGAGGGGCCGGATCGGCAGGCGTATGACAGCAGCGAAATCAACGGTGTCGTCTGAATCGATACAACTGTCATCTGCAATTACTAGCACGACGCGAGCTTTTCCAACAAGAGTGCGTGCTATGTTACGGGCGCAGAAGAAGGCTCCGGTCCTTGCAATGGAACCATCGAGAAGATAGATCAGAGGCAAATCGTCCGACTTCATTTGCTGGCCATGACCAAATCTTGACAAAGACGAAGCCACTCTGGCCCTGTTGCCTCGATATCGAACCGGGCAATGGCTTCACGGCGTTCCGCTTGGCTGCGGCGTGTTACAGGGGCTTGCAGGGCCGCTACAATCTCGCGAGCCCAGACCTCAACAGCCCCAGCGCTATCAGGATGCGGCATCAGCTTGCCGTGAGCCAACTGCAGCGGTTGAGTAACAGGCCAAACTGCGGGCAACGGATCGGACGGCCCCGCCAAAATGGACCGGGGCCCCCAAGGACAATCTGCAGCCAAGACCGGGATGCCCGCCGCCAGCGCTTCTATTAAAGCATTCGGCAGACCTTCGAAGCGCGAGGTCAATGTCACCACCCGACCGAGGCGAAGATAACGGATTGGGTCTTCTCGATAACCAGCTAAGGTGACCGCGGGAGCTTCCGGGTCAGCCAAGCCCCCAACTGTCAAGCCGAGCTCTTGAGCCAATGTAACGAGAGTGTTCGCTTCTGGCCCATCGCCAATTATCAAGAGCCTCGCAGTTGGAATGCTCTGCCGGACAATAACAAAGGCGCGAAGTAGAATGTCAAACCCCTTCTGGCGATGCAACCGGCCAAAAGCAACAATAGTTTGCCCGTTACCTAGAGAACGAGCATCATGCTCGACAGGAGCATCAGATATATTAATCAAGTGATTTACCAACACTGTTCCTTCAAGTGCAATTGTTTTATCCGCAACACCTGTATTATTCGAAACGATCTCGCCATCAAGGCCGGAGGACGCGCAGACGATGCGCGCGGCGCGTTTATAAGTCAGCGGATCTAGAAATCGTGTCCAGATCAGTCGCTCCCATTTTGACATACCGGTATCGCCGCGTTTCGATCCACGCTCCGAAACGATTGTCTTTTCCTTTGGACCGGATAGTGCATTCAACAAATTGGCACCAGAAAGAAAGCTTATCGCTACATCGTGCTCGCTCTTGAGAATTTGAAGACACCGTATCATTATCCGCCAGCGATTCCCTTTCGCAAACAGCGAACGCTTCTGCGCTTGATTGCCACCAAGCATGACAACTGGCAAATTCGTCTGCGCCCCTTCGATGCTATATCCTCCATTGCCATAGTCGCGCGCCATTAAGGCAATAGTGACATCGGCATATTGAGAAAGAAAGCCCGCAACGCGCAGAAATGCCTGCTCCGCACCACCATACCCAAGCTGAGGTATGAGCATAAGGACTCGGAGGCGGGGAGTTGATATTTGCTCAGATTTCATTGAAAGGAAGCTCAGCTTTGCTAATTCATACGGCATTCTGCAGATACGGCTCCTCTTATCCCGATCACCCTCGCAGGAACCCCGCCCACTATTTCCCAAGCGCCGACGGATTTCGTGACAACCGCACCCGCGGCAATAACAGCGCCGCATCCAACCTGAACACCATCTAAAATTACCGCATGAGCGCCAATCCAGACATCATCCGATATCTCGATACCTATATTCTTCATTCCTTGCAAAAAGATAAACTTCTCCTTATCCTCAAAAATATGATTTGCTGCAACGATAGTGACATGCGGCCCTACTCTTACTCCTTGCCCTATTATTAGGTTTGCGCCGCCATAGAGCACGGAATATGGCCCAATAGTCACGTGAGATCCGGTAATGATATTTCCGGTGTAAGCACGAATCACAACTCCTGTATCGATAAGATTGCGCGGACCCAAGGTAATAGAACCAGACCATGGGTCCAAAACACAAGACAATGCTATATTGCTTGTTCTGTGAATTTTCACGGATCTCCCTAAAAACTGCACTTTCTTTGTAAAATAACGTAACTTGCTTACGAGAAAATCGGTATAATTTCTCAATATAAAATACTTACTGGACTCATGTTCTTTCATGGTGCGCTCCTTTTTTTCTAAAAAATCTTCCCATCGTCTGCCGAACAAAAAGATAAATAGCGCCGCATTGTTCACCAAAAACTCCCGAAATCAAGAATCCAATACGATTTCTCTTCCACGCAAGCAGAATGGATGTAACTCTTTCGGTATAAGTTAACGTATTCCATTCAAATTTGGAGCGGTAGAAAATTATTTCATCTTTTAATTTGGCCGTGTTTAATTTTCTGATATCGTCATTTCGCACTTCTGCAAAGTGCAGTAAAAGTTCAGCGCGATCAACTATATTCTTGGCGTAGATGCCTTCCTTTTTTATTGCCTTGCGAGTATCATTTATAGATTTGTATTCTAGACCCGTGTTGCTTATCGCGCCAGTGTGCACTCGATATCTTACGAGGCTGCTTTCCACAAACGATACTGACCCCCTAAGCGCGTTCAGGATTATAGTGAAAACACCATCTTCCGATAGAATTCCCGCGGAATTGGCTGGTGCCTGTTGAAATAATTGGATATCATACGCAGATGTCGCGCCATGAACGACTTCGATAGGTCCATCCTTTGAGAAAAAGTAGGTTCGCAGATCACACTCAGGTGATAACAATGATTGAGACCTCTGCCCAAGGGCGAGAACATTGCCTGCTTCATCAATTGTATCGTACCTCGAATGAACCGCCCAACAGTTAGTTCTGATCCAGGTATCAACGATCTCTTGGACTCGCTCTGGCTTGGAAATATCATCGCCAGCAGCGAGAATCATAAGTTGGCCGTTCATACGTTGGGCAACGTCAAGAACGTGGGAATAGGGCCGAAGGTTGGTGTGTGTCCTCCGCACCATTACCCGATGCCTCCCCTGATATTCTGCGGCCATTTCTTGCATGATCTCGAAGGTGCGATCCGACGAAACATCATCTGAGAGAATGATCTCTAACGGCTCATAGGACTGGGAGAATGCGCCTTCGATAGCTTCACGAATGTATTTTTCTTGATTGTAAGCGAAAAGAGCGAAGGTAACCAGCGGACGCTCGCTTATAATATCGGTATTTTCTGTCATAATCCTACGCTCATCCATTCCCAAAAATACGCCGGGATATTCTCGCCAACCGCCTAACGGACCCGCCCAGTTCTGCCATCTGTTCCAACCGCGCAAAGGCGTATACTCCAATCAGCAGAGCGGCCACGAGGCCAACGGCCATTGCCAGAGTTTCAGATATCCGCGCGCTACCTGCGACAGAACCAGCCACTGCCAGTAGCATCAGCGCTTGGCGCGTTACCACTGCACTCCAGCGGAAACCGATGCGGCGGCGGGCCAGCCACCAGACCATTGGCAGATAGCACAGATAAAGCGCCAGAAAGGAGACTCCCGTCGCGCTAATATCCATCAGTGGCAGCAATACCCATGTCGCGGCTACGAAAACGCCGATCCCGGTCGTCTCGGTCACGATGAAGGTTTTTCCGGCTCCCGCCGCCAGCAGCACAAACCCTAACGGCCAGCTCATCACCTTGAGGATATCGCCCAGTAGCTGCCACCGCAGTATCTCAACGGCTGGGAGGAACTCGGCGGAATAAAGCAGGCGGATCACATAAGGCGCCAGGGCCAGCATCGCGAGCAGCACCGGACCACATAGCAGAAGAGCCACCTCGGTCTGTTCGTTGACCAGACGTGTGGCGCTCTGGTGATCTTTTATGATGGCCGCAAGGCGGGGATAATAATCTGTTCCCATCGCGCCCAGTACGAATCCCAGATACATCATCCCGATCGACCAAGCGGCCTGAAACTGGCCGAGCGCGCCGGCCCCCAGTTCCTGCTGAACGAGGCTGCGCACGGCCAAATGGCCCCCCATCGTAACCAGCCCACTCAACATGAAGGCAACGCCCAGTCGCGCCATGGACTGCCATTCCCGCGCCAGGGCGCCAAATCTCGTCTTTGGAGCTTCGACCCTGCCCAATCGCGAGACATACAGATGGCCTGCAAGGAAAGCTGACAGGGGCGCTACAAGCACCAACGCCAGAATCCCATTGCTGCCCCAAAGCCAAAGCGCGAGAATCCCCAAGGCGGCGCCAGCCAGCGAGGACAACAACTGCACCCGCGCGACATCGCCGATCTGGCGCATACCTGTTAGAAGCGCGCCCTGTGAACCTGCGGCGATCGTCAGACCGACAGCCAAGGCAAGCCAGGCGACATCCTGATCCAGTTCGGGCGCATGCAGCAGATGCGTGGCGATCAGGCCGCTACTCGACCAAAAGATCAGTGTGCTGAAAATTGACAGGGCAAGCGAGCCCCAGAACAGCGCGCGCCGCACCCGCACAACGGAAGTCTTGTCGCCATCGGCATGTGCAGCCGCGACTTGCCGCGTTCCGACCGAGCCAAACCCCAACGCACCTACCGTGGCGGCTGTTTGGACAAGGTTCTGGAACAGCCCGACCAACCCCACGCCCGCCGGGCCGAGCAGCACCGCTGCAGCCTTCATCTTCACAATCCCCGCAAGGATATTGAAGATCGAGGCAGCGCCCATGATCGAGGAGGATCGCAAGATCGTGCGGTATGAGGATTTCTCCGTCACGCGCGCGCATCCCTGATTGCAGCCGCAACTGCCCGTGCATCCGCGGAAGTCAGATGCGGGCCCATGGGCAGGCTCAGCACCTCATTCGCCAACTGTCGGGCCAGCGGCAGCGCCTCGGCCGCCAATCCCAAACTGGCATAGGCCTCCTGCATATGCGGGGGGATTGGATAGTGAATCAGCGTCCCAACACCGGCTTCGGTCAAGTTGCTCTGCAGTCTGTCACGATCGGGGCTGCGCACCACATAGAGATGCCAGGCCGGATTGGCCCAGTCGGGGACATGGGGCAGGGTCAGGCCGCTATCCTTCAGTTCTTCCGCATAAACGGCGGCGATCGTGCGGCGACGGTCGGTCCAAGCATCGAGATGGGAGAGCTTCACACGCAGCACTGCAGCCTGAATGGGATCGAGCCGTGAGTTCACGCCCTGCTCGTCGTTCACATATTTCCGGCGACTACCGTAGTTCCGTAAGGCTTGCAGCCTTTCCGCCAGATCGGCGCGGTTTGTGGTTATTGCTCCGGCGTCACCAAATGCCCCAAGGTTCTTACCCGGGTAGAAGCTCCAGCACACCAGATCGCCATGAGCGCCAATGTGACGACCACGATAGGTGGCGCCGTGGGCCTGGGCAGCGTCTTCGACGACGAAAATCCCATGGGCGCGGGCGAGCGTCAGGATCGGGTTGAGATCGGCTGACTGGCCATAAAGATGCACCGGCAGGATCACCTTTGTCGACGGCGTAATCGCCACCGCAATCCTGTCAGGGTCAATATTATGCGTGGCTGGCTCCGGCTCGACCGGTACAATCTTGGCGCCCACTGCCGATACCGCGAGCCAGGTCGCGATATAGGTATTCGACGGCACGATGACCTCGTCGCCCGGACCGATGTCCAGTGCCCTGAGCGCCAAGGTCAGCGCATCAAGCCCGTTGGCTAGGCCCACCGCATGGGAAGCGCCACAAAACGCTGCCCATTCAGCCTCGAAGGCCTCGACTTCTGGGCCAAGAATATACCAGCCGCTATCCAGCACGCGGGCGATGGCGTCGTCGATGTCTGCCTTAAGTTCGTGATAGGTTGGGCCCAGTGCAAGGAAAGGGATCATTGCGGCTGATCCCTTAGCGCTGCGATAAATTGGTTATAATCCCGATAATAGTCAGCTTCATTATATCGATGTGAGGCCAAAACCATACAGACTGCGCCTTGGCTGAATGCGTCCATCTCACGCCAAACCAGCCGGCTGATATAAAGTCCCTTGCGCGGATCACGCAGCCAATATTCCGACCTTGTGACGCCGTCATCCACGGTCATGCGGAAACTACCTGAAAGCGCAAAGACGATCTGTTCAAGTTCCCTATGCGCATGACCACCCCGTACCGCATCTACCGGGACATTATAGAGATAGTAAACCCGGTTGATATCAAAAGGTACATGGTTCTGACCCTCCACAAAGGTCAGATCACCCCGCGGGTCGTGGATTTGTGGCAAGCTGATTTCGCGAACGAAACCCTTCGCAATCGTAGCACTCATCAGGCGACTCTAGTCAGGACGGACAGGTGTTTTTCACGATCACGCAGGAAAGCCTCACGTGAATAGGTAAAGAAGATATCAAACGCATCAGCATGGGTCTCTTCTGCACCCAGCCGCCGGTGAAATGCCAAAGTGCGTTCATTATTTCGACGTACATCGAAAACAGCACGCGGCAGCTTCAGGTGACCAAAACCTACATCATAGATCAGAACAGCACTTTCCAACGCAGCCTTTGGCGATTTGTTGTGATCGAGAATCCAGCTGCCCCATGTGAATTGGTCCGCCGTGATATCATAAAGTCTGACGACACCGCAGCGGACACTATCTTGACGCTCAATCACGTAATAGCATTCATGCCCTTTTGCCTCTCGGACCTTGTAGGCTTCTATCCAGTGGCGCTGGTCTGCAGCAGTTCCGCGTACCTCTGACAGGTGGGCATTATAAGTCGGATCGATGCGTAGTCCGTACACATAGTCCGCGTCTTCGGGCTGGATCAGTCGCAGGGCCAAGTTCGGTCCTTCAACACGGGCAGGCGCTAACATCACAACCTCAGGTCACTACAAGCCGGCGGAAACACGCTCTTCAGATCGCAGAACACATGTGGGTCGCGGCCATAGCCGCGCAGGACTTCTGCGCCCTGCTGACGGTACGCGTCGTGGGCGACGGCGAGGATGACGCCATCATAGTCCGCTTCCCGAGGCGTAACGACCAGCGAAACGCCATATTCCTCTTCGGCGCTGGCCGGGTCGGCCCACGGATCGTGGATATCAACGCCGATCCCGTACTCCCGCAGTTCCGCCCTCACGTCAACCACGCGGGTGTTGCGCAGATCGGGGCAATTCTCCTTGAAGGTCAGCCCAAGGATCAGGACCCGCGCGCCGTCAATCTGGATGCGGCGTTTCAGCATGGCCTTCACCATCTGTCCGGCGACATAGGCGCCCATGCCGTCGTTGATCCGCCGTCCCGCGAGAATAACCTGGGGGTGATAGCCCAGCGCTTCCGCCTTGTGGGTCAGATAATAGGGATCGACGCCGATGCAGTGGCCGCCAACCAGGCCGGGACGGAACGGCAGGAAGTTCCATTTGGTGCCGGCGGCCTGCAACACGGCCTCCGTGTCGATGCCCATGCGGTTGAAAATGATCGCCAGCTCGTTGACCAGGGCGATGTTGAGATCGCGCTGGGTGTTCTCGATCACCTTGGCGGCCTCGGCCACACGAATGCTTTCTGCCCTGTAGGTGCCGGCGGTGATGATTGCGGCGTAAAGCGCATCGATCTTTTCAGCCGCTTCCGGCGTCGAGCCCGACGTCACCTTGCGGATGGTCGTCAGCCGGTGGGCCTTGTCGCCAGGATTGATCCTCTCCGGGCTGTAGCCGGCGAAAAAATCCACGTTGAACGTCAGGCCTGACACCCGTTCCAGCACCGGAACGCAATCCTCCTCGGTCGCGCCGGGATAAACCGTCGATTCATAGATGACGATGTCCCCGTGCTTGAGCACCTGACCGATCGTCTCGGAGGCCCTGACCAGCGGCGTCAGGTCCGGGCGCTTGTGGGCGTCGATCGGCGTAGGAACGGTCACGATATAGGTCGTGGCGCGGGAGATGTCAGCTAGATCCGACGTAAACTTCAGATACACCGCCTCAGCCAGTTCATCGGGCGAAACCTCTAGCGTATGATCCCGGCCGGTTTTCAGCTCGGCAATACGGCCGTGGTCGATGTCGAAGCCGATCACCGGCCGGTGTTTGCCGAATGCGACCGCCAGCGGCAGGCCGACATAGCCAAGGCCGATGACGGCGAGGGGCGCAGGAATCCTCATGGTCATGCCAGTCTTCCGCATCACTTGCCGTAATATTCGTGGAACCAGGCGACAAACTTCGCGACGCCGTCGCGGAAATCCGTCTGCGGCCGGTAGCCGGTCAGGCGCTGCAACAGTTCAGCGTTGGCCCAGGTCGCCGGCACGTCGCCTTTCTGCATGTCCATGTAGTTGCGGATGGCTTTTTTGCCGAGGCAATCCTCGAGTGCCTCGACGAAGTCCAGCAGCCGCACTCTGTCAGAGTTGCCGATATTGATGATGCGGAAGGGGGCTACCGGCGAGAGGCTGTCGCCGGGTTCGATCGCGTCCCGAGTCGCCGGTCGCACCGGGGCCACGTCGACCAGCAGGCGGATGGCGCGCACCAGGTCGTCCACATAGGTGAAATCGCGATACATGTCGCCGTGGTTGTAGATGTCGATCGGCCGGCCATCGAGAATGGCGTCGACGAATTTGTACAGCGCCAGATCCGGCCGCCCCCATGGACCATAGACCGTGAAGAAGCGGAACATGGTCGTGGGCAGGTTCCACAGATGCGCATAGGCATGGGCCATGCTCTCGTTGGCCTTTTTGGTTGCAGCATAGATGGTGAGTTGCGTGTCGGCCTTCTCGGTTTCAACGAACGGCATGTCGTCGTTGGCGCCATAGACGGACGATGTCGAAGCCATCAGCAGATGCCGCACATCAAGCCGCCGCGCCGCCTCCATCACATTGAAGGCGCCGATGACATTGGCGTCGAGATAGGCGCGCGGGTTTTCGAGGCTGTAGCGGACCCCGGCCTGGGCCGCTAGATGCACGATCACATCCGGACGGAATTCATCGACCACGGCATCAAGTTGATCCTGATGCTCCAGCATACCTTTGGAGGCAGCAAAATTCGGATCCTGTAACAACATGGCGTGTCGACGCTGCTTCAAGCGGACATCATAGTAGTCCGTCATCCCATCGTAGCCATGAACAAGAAAACCCTCGGCCAATAGTAGTCTGGCCAGATGAAATCCGATGAAACCTGCAGTTCCCGTCATGAAGATTTTTTTCAAAGCCCCCCCCGTGTTTCACCCACTACTAACGAAACTATACCAAGCGCACACGGAACGATCTATAAATCGGCCGAAAATACTAACAGAAAATACTCCCGATCAAGGGCTGATTCTTCAAAATTTCTTGCGCTTGGAAGAGCCCACCATCAGGAGAAAACACCGAATACCTTAACATGCCCCAATAGCAGCCGTTAACAGAACCAGCCTGCAAATGCAACCACAGGTCACTAACCACCCCGGCACGCATTGGGCATACATTTTCTTCGCGCTGTCGCGTTTCTTTCTCGGACGATGGCCACATCGGGAGCAATGCGGCTTGACACCCGCCGCCCCAAACATGCATCCGCTGCTCCAATGAAGCGCGCGCCCCGAATTTCCCGGACATATCTCACCCTTCAGGCCGCCACTCCTACAATCGCCACAAGCAGCCTGGTAACATAAACGTGATCACCGCTGCCTGCGCTCATCCGTTTGGTTATTCAACTTTTAGATGGTATGCACCCCTTGCTTGGGGGGGGCCATGCACGATGTTGATGCCGCTTTTGTTCCTAGTCGATATTTTGGCGATTGTTATCTCAGGGATAGCCGCCCTTGTTCTTCGTGAGAATCTAACGATCACATACGTAAAAATTTCACACGCCCTGCCATATTTGGTAATTTCTACTATAGTATCATTTGCAATCGTTCCTCTAAGCGGAGTCAGCCGAGGCTTGTGGCGTTATTTTACCTTCAACGATCTTATCCGCATTGCATTTTGTGCAGTAGCCGTCGTTCTTACCGCAGCCGGCCTTGCATTCGCATATGACCGTCTGGATGGCGTTGCGCGAGCAGTACCAATCCTCCACGCCATCTTGATCGTGATACTCCTGTGTGTGCTGCGAGCGGCAAAACGGTTCCGCTACCTTCAACGCAAGCGGCCAAAAGCTCCATCCTTAGCGACTGCGACCGGACATCAACCTGAGCGCGTCCTCCTGATTGGAGTTAACAGTGTCGCGGAGCTATTCATGCGGGCTGCGCGTGAGCTATCAAGTGGGCAAATTCAGGTCGCTGGGCTCTTAAGCGCGCGCAATGACTACCGCGGCAGAAAATTTCATGGCGAATCAGTTCTAGCAACTCCAGAAGAACTTATGGAAGTTTTGGCACGTTTGGAAGTACATGGCGCGGATATCCAACGTATCGTTATAACTGTGAATCCATCTCAGCTTTCCACCGGCACCATGGAAGCTTTACAAACCATAGAGCTCACGTCAGATATTACGGTTGATTATTTTGCTGAACGCCTAAATTTTAACGATAACCGCTCAGGAAATTCAATAGCGAAAACAACCCACACACAGGTGCAGATGCCGTCCCTGCAGGATATGGCGCAGTCGGTAGATATCTCGCGCGCTTACTGGCAGGTAAAGCGGGCATTCGATTTTTCCGTTGCCCTGTTTCTCATCATTCTAACAACTCCAGTAATGTTGCTGGTCGCCACAGCGGTCGCGATTGACGTTGGCCTCCCGGTGGTGTTTTGGCAAGAGCGTTTGGGGATGTACGGTCGCCGCTTAAGGCTCAACAAGTTCCGCACTATGCGCCCAGCTCATGACGCCAAGGGTATGCGTATTCCGGATGATCGGCGCTCTGGATCTATTGGGCGCTTTCTGCGGCGATCACGTCTGGATGAGCTTCCGCAACTATTCCATATTCTAGTGGGGGACATGTCTTTCATCGGACCACGGCCGTTGCTATTTTCTGAGCAGAGGCTGGATTACACTGCGCGGCTTGCCATACGCCCTGGATTAACGGGATGGGCCCAAGTTCATGGTGGTCGCGCAGTAACACTTGATGACAAGGTCGCTATGGATCTATGGTATATTTGCCATGCCAATTTTTTCCTTGACGCAGTTATCGTTCTAAAAACATTCCGGATGATTGTTGTTGGAGACAAACCCGACGAAAGTGTCATTACGTCGGCCAGACGAGGAGTTGATGCGCTAGTGGGCCGCAGGTCCCCGCGCGTTCACTAGGTGTTTATACCAAGACTCTCTGATCAGAACCCATGCGCCCATTTGCGGAGTCCGATTGACATGA
>NZ_BNCG01000043.1 GCF_014656355.1 Camelimonas fluminis | reverse complement strand
CCCAGCTCGCCCAGCTCGTGCAGGCGCTCGACAATGTTGCGGAGCGGATGCACGGCGTAGAGCAATCGCCCATTCTCAAACAGGGCGCGCAACACTATGCGGCGCTCCTCGAGCGCAGCGGCGAGGCTCTGATACGCACCGCCGCGCAGCAGCTCGAGCGGCAGGCGTCCGACCTCGAGCGCGCCGGCCGCAATCTTTCGGCGCACGTCGCCAGCGCGCGGGAGCGCGATCGGCAAAATTGGTGGCTTGTCGTCGCCTTCGCTGTCGGCCTGCTCGCCGGCGCGCTGGTGATGCTGTTCCTTCCGCGCGTGTTGCCGTTCTCGGCCGCGCCGCGTGTCGCCAGCGTCGTCATGGGCGAAAGGCCGTGGCAGGCCGGTATGAGCCTCATGGCGTTCGGCAGCCCGGAAGCATGGCAGCGCGTGGCCTCGGCCGACCAGCTCCTTGAAGCGAACAGGGAGGCGGTAGCGGCTTGTTGGGAGGCCGCGCGCACGGCCGGCGCGGATCAGCGTTGCACCATCACCGTGAAAGCGCCGGGACAATAGATTCCTGCCCCGGTATGAAGTTCAGAAGGCGAACTTAGCCTGGCCTTTGTCTTCGACAGGGCGCAGCCGTGCATAGGCGAGAAGATCAGCGATCGAGCCGCCCTTGTCCCGCCAGCCATAGAAGGTGTCTTCCCCGAGAAGGACATAGTGCCATTCGGAATCGCTACGCTCTTCCGGAGGAAGGGCGTTGATCCGGTCGCACCATGCAACGGCGGCCCTGCGCTTGCGCAGCACGTTCGGGCTGGTGAGCTGGCCTTGTGCCTTTGTTTCCACCAGATAAATCGCGCCGCCTGCTCTCACGAAGAAGTCGGGCGAGTAGAACGCCGGAAGCCCATCTTCCTTGATGTATCGCAGGCGCGCGAAGGTGTGTTTCTGCTCGTTGATCTTGCAGAAGGCTTCAACGCTGGCGTCACGCTCGCAGGTTTCCATAAATGCCAGTTCAAGGCCGCCGTTCCGCGAGGGGTAGGGAAGGCGCAGATAGATAGCTTTCTCGACGGCCAGCGATGACCCCTCGCGCATGGCGAGCTTAGGCACTTCCGAAAGACGCCGATGCGCGACCTCGGCATTGGCGACAATCACGCTGTCTTCCGCTTCGAGGATGGCCCGCGCCCACACCTTGATAATGTGCTCTGTCACCGGGTCGATCAGCAGGACGCGCCAGTTCTCATCCGTGAGAGGGTCTAGCTCCTGGCCGAACAGGTGCCGACGAATGAAGGTGTCGATGCCCTCGGCCATTTCGGCCCGGTTTATCTGGATGTAGGGGAACTTGCTGGCGTTGGCGAAAGCCTTCGAGCTGTTTGTGGTATCCGTCAGGGTGACGGCTTCCGTGATCCGGCGCGTGATCCGGGCCAGGTAGTCATTATATCCCGTCGCGGTCATCACGCCGCCATGCACGCGATAGTCGCCAAATCGCGTTTTCGCCTGCACGTCTTCGGAGTGGAATTTCTCGCCCTGGCCGATCTGCCCCTTGAGCTGTTGGAGCGAAAACGATCCGAACGGCGCGAGGCTCGAAGGGTCGATGTGGGTATCTTCCAGCGCCTCGACCTGTTCCCGCAGGATGAAGGGTATGGCGAAATCGTATTCCTCGAAGCCCGGCCGGAGGCCAACCGAGATCAGGTCGCCAGTCGAGCTGCCATTCGCCTCGTCGTCCTCATCATCGGCTTCAGCCGCCAAGCCTTCCTGAATCAGCTCGTCATAGAAGCCCTGGAACGCCGGATGCTCCACGATCGAGAGAATGTCGATCATGTTGGAGGGCGTCTTTCCGCCGCGAATGAGCTGGCGGTTCTCCCGCTTTATGTCGTCGTATTCATTGCCGCGCCACATCAGGCGCAGGCCGCGCCCGATCGTCTGTTCAAGCAGGATGCCGGCGCTCGATGCGCGCAGCGGGACAATGACGCAGATGTTGTTCACGTCGAAGCCTTCGCGCAGCATGAGCACGCTCACGATGACGCGCGGGGATTTGTGACGGTCCACGTCGAACAGGCGTTCGCGCAGCACCTTCCATTCGTCGGGCTTCAGCTCGCCCTTGCGGTTGGAATCGACGCGCAACACCTCGTCGTCGGCCAGCCCTTCGAGCTGCATGAAATCAGCAATGAGAGGCGTCACCGTGGTATCCTCGCAGACCACCAGCATTTTCGGATGCTTGTCCGGATCGAGGGCGGCGAAATCGGTTTCCAGCTTCCGGAGCTTGGTCAGGCCGGCGCGCAACATGATGCGCTGCCCTTCGGACAGCATGGGGTTGCCGTTCTCATCCCGATCGGCCTTGAAATCCAGTTCCTCATGGCTCAGCGCGCCGATTTCGGAGCGTTTGTCGAGGACAAGGGATTTGACCAGGCCGGCGCGCATGGCCGTCTTCAGGTCGAAATCAACGACGATATGCGGGAAATAGGATTTCCGGCTGTTCCGGCCGGTCCCGACCTCGTTATAGGGCGTGGCCGAAAAGTCCACCTGGACGAAGCGGCGGCCCTTGGGTTCTGCGATCAGGTTGAGGCTCTTTTGCCATTCAACTTCCGTCACCTCGCCTTCCCGCTTGAACTCGTGAATATGGTGGGCTTCGTCATTGAAGACCATGAGCGCGGGCAGGTCTTTCAGGTAGGAGAGGATGCCGCCGCGCTCATAGCGACGGTTCAGCACATTCAAATCGTTGCCTTGGCTGGTGCCGGGCGTCAGGGGAAGGACGCTCTGCACAACGGTTTTCGGATCGGCGGTTTCCCCCGGCGCAGTGATTTCCTCATCCTCAAGCGGCTCACCTTCTTCTGACAGCACATGCCAGTTGGAAATGGCGATGATGCCGCCGGCCGTGACCTTGCGGCCAATGTCCTCTTTCGGGCAGACCGCCCCTTGCACGAACCGGAAAATCTCGTCCCGGTAGGAATCGGGGATGAACAGTTCCTGGAATATAGACAGGTCAGAAATCGTGAAATCGCGCTTGCCGTCTCGTTCCTTCCCCATGAAGGCGTCAAGCAGCCGATCATAAACGATGAGGCCGGGGGCAACGACGAGGAAGTTTTTGGTGTAGCGGTTGCTATCCGGCGCGCGGTTCGCGTTGAGAATCTGCCAGACCATGAGGGCTTGCAGAACCCAGGTCTTTCCCGTTCCGGTCGCCATTTTCAGGCAGTATTTCGGATAGGCATTTTTCGGTGCGCGGATGATCTCGGAATCCCGCGTGCTTGTCAGCATCACGTCAGGGGCGGCGATCTGGTAGAGGTCTTGCAGGGACGCAATGCCCAAAACCTCATGGGCATAGATCACGTTCAGCAGGGCTTGCCGCTGGCCGGGATGGAAATTGAAGGTGCGGGCGTCCTGAAATTCAGTCTGGAACCACCATTTCAGCAGCTCAGCCGTGATCTCCGAGACGTGATCTAGGATCGGAGCTTCGCCAGTTTCCAAGCCGGCGCAGGCGTCTTCGACCTTGGCCGTCAAACCCTTGGCAAGCGAAAGATCGTTGATGCTTGCCATCATGCTACCTCGACAGTCGCTTCGGCCTCGAAGCCAAATACATCAACCACGCGCACGCAGACACGGCGGGGGCCATCTTTCTTAGAAAGGCCGGTGAGCCGTGCCGTAGTGATGACACGATAGGCGTCGGCATCGTTCTCGGTGTTTCCGCGATAGTCCTGCCAGACGGAGCGGAACACCTCGCCGTCATAGTCAGGATCGACGCTCCAATATTCGATCAGCGCCAAAGGATCGGAATTGATCACCTTTTGCAGCTTTTCGCGGTTAGCCTCGTCGAGATTCAACGCCTCCGGAGACAGCAACACATAATTGGCGATCTCTACGGACAAGGCTTCCCCCTCCCCGTCCTGTTTGCGGGAAACCGCGCCCAGCTTGAGATATTGCAGCGACGAAAAGCGCACCTCGTCGGCCTTGAGCTTGTGGCCTTTCTTCTTCAGTCGGTCGAGCAGATCGGGCGGGATCACGAGCACTTCCAGCCTGTCCCCCTGCCCCAGTGCCTCAATGTCATGGCCGATCGTAGGTGAGAAATTCCATCCCAGGATAACGACCTTATCCCACCCGCCCATGAGGTTGTCGCGGATTTCGATTGCACGGCGCAGCGTGGCGAGGCCAGTCATCTTGTTGGGGCTGTCCGCGAGGACGAGCGTTTTGCTCCCCTGAATCCTGCCCATGTTCTTGTTCGGGTTTTCCTCGACGGGCAATGGAAGCGCGCCATAGAGGCCGAGCACAATTTCGGCCAGATCACCGATACGGAACCGGCTCCCCATCGTGGAGCGCATTTGTTCAACCTGGTAGTCGCCAATGTGCTGGTAGAGGAACGGCTTGGCGTCCTGGTCGATCAGGCGCTTGCGTGTCACCATGCACGCGGGCTTCCCGAGGTCACTTACTACCCAATTATAGCCGAGACGTTCAGCGACTGCTGCGGTCGTGCCGGAGCCAGAATAGAAGTCTGCAACGCGACCTCCCGGTTTGCACGATGTTTCTATTATTCGAGACAGTAACGACTCTGGCTTTTGAGTATCGTAGTTCACGCGCTCCCGAGCCATAGGGTTTATAACATAAATATCCGTCCATAAGTTCTCGGTTGGTTGCCCTTTATATTCATCAAGAAACACTCGCCGGTTGGGCTTGCCTTTAGAGTTCCAATGTAATTTATTATCCTTATCGAATTGCTGTAATTTCTCACGGCTCATCATCCATCCGTATGTTGGTGTATAGCCGTTGTATTCATATTTTAGGTTTGGCCTGATTCCCAATGCAGCATTGCGCTCTATAGGCGCAAGCATGTATTTTCGCCCATCAAATTCATTTCGGAATCTCTCCTTAATGTAATTTTGAGCCTCATCATTGTCTAAGCTGTAAGATGGTGAGAAAAATGAATCATCACTTTTCGAATAAAAAAGTATGGAATCTGTCACAATTCCAAATTGATTCGAGGGGTTTGCGCTTCCACCCTTTCTTTTCCATACGATGTCATTCTTAAAATTATCCCGTCCAAAGATAGTATCCATAACAATCTTTACATAATGGACGACATGCCAGTCGAGATGAACGAATATATTCCCCTCGTCTGACAATAGCTCTTTCATAAGGTATAGTCTTGGAACGATTGCCCCAAGGTAGCTCGCCGTTCCGTCAGCCCACGTATCCGAGTATGCAAATTGCTCCAAAGCTGTTGGTAGCTGTTCGATTAAATCGCCAGAGATTAAAATCTTACTCCGATAGTCGGCTTTGCTATCAAACGGAGGATCAATATATATTAAATCGACGCCGCCTCGCATCGAAGGGAAGTCAACCCCGCCGGCAAGCAGCGCAGCCATTGCAAGAAGATTATCGCCATATACGAGCTGATTACGGGATGAGGATTCATCAAGATTTATAGAGCGGGAGGCATTTGTAAGAAAATCCTGCCAATTTGTATCTCTAGATGGAACAACAAGCTCACGCGTTTGCAGGCCAAGGCGATAATTGCTTTCAGCGCGTTCCATTACACGCTCGGCTTCCTTCTTGCCCTCCGCGACGATCGACGGAAGTTGTTCAAGCAAACTTTTCATGCAAAGCCCCCTATCCGCGCGTTTTCGCGCGGCTGTATTCCTATTGTTGCCGGTTCAGATCAGCGCCGCTTGCGAATCGAGCGGCTTACCCTTGAAGGGCGCGACGTTGATCTCCCCTTCCCGCTTGCGGGCCTGGGCAATGTCGTAGCTATTCTGCATCCGCATGAGCGTATCCATCGACACGCCGAAAGCCTTTTCGACCCGGAGCGCCATTTCCGGCGAAAGATGCGCGCGTTCGTTCAGGACGGCCGACAACGCCGCCCTCGTAACACCGAGAACTTGCGCCGCGCTCGTCACCGAAAGGCCAAGCGGCTCGATGATCTCACTTTTGACGAAGCCGCCGGGATGGGCGGGATTTTTCATACGGATGCCCTGCATCGCACTCATAGCCACCTCCTAGTGGTAATCTTCATAGTCGAGGTCGATGATCTCGATTTCGGTCTGGTCGATCCGGAACGTGATCCGCCAGTTCTTGGTGACGAACAGGCTCCAGGCGCCTTTTCGATCGCCGGTGAGCTGATGGGCCTTCCAGCTCGGGACCGTGCGCAGCTCGTCCTCCCGCTCCATATCTTGCAGGAAGGTGACGATGCGACGGACTTTCGGCACTACGGCCGCCTGCAAGCCGGTGGCGTCATCATCAACGATGAATCGGCGCAACCCCTTATGGACTACGTTTCGGATTCTCATGTGCCGTCACTACCAAGCTAAACGTATAGTGTCAAGCTACGCTATACGGCGGCGTCGCCTCATAGCCTTGTCGCGCAAGTCGTAAAACCTGCAACAGATCGGCCGACCCCGGAAAATCATGGGTTTTCGTGTCGCACGTCTTTGTCGCAAGTGGTAGAAAACTTGCGACATGATTTGCGACAGGAGGAAGCCGTGAGCCGCCAACCAGATTCCGACGCCGGCCGCGTGTTCATCGGCTATGCCCGCGTCTCGACGCGCGGGCAGGACCTCGACCAGCAGCGGGCCGCCCTTGGCGGGGCCGGCTGCGTCCGCATCTTCGAGGAAAAGGCATCCGGGGCGAAGCGGGACCGGCCCGAGCTGGCGCGGATGCTCGACCACTTGCGCGCTGGCGACGTGGTGACGATCACCAGGTTAGACCGCCTCGCCCGATCGACCGGCGACCTTCTGGCGATCGCGGAGCGGATCAAGGAGGCAGGCGCTGGCCTGCGCTCGCTGGCCCGCGGATTTCGAGCGATCCTTGATCGTGGAGCGCACCAGCGCCGGCCGGATCGCGGCGAAAGCCCGAGGCGTGAAGTTCGGCCCCTCCCCTGCCCTGTCGGCCGAGCAGATCGCCCATGCTCGCCAGCTCATCCATGACGACAAGAAGCCGGTGGCGGAAGTCGCCCGGCTCCTGAAAGTGCATCGGGCTACCCTCTACCGGGCGCTTGAGAACGCATTGACGTGAATACGCATCGACGTAACCACGTTTAGTTGCCGGCCCTAGAAGTAGTGCCTTGCCCGGTTCCTTACGCAAAGGGTTGCAGAATCGGGCGGTTTCGGCTCTTCATGTAGACATGGCGAGTCGCACCCGAGAACAAGTTAAGCTGGAAAGTGTCCGCAACCTGCGCGCCCGTTGGCGCGCAGAGGGCCGGATTCTTGTGCAGGCCGATCTGCCCGGCGAACTGGTCGCGGCGCTTGACCGCCTGAAGGACGACGCGGGCTTGCGAGGGCGCGCGCCGATCATCGAGGAAGCGTTGAGGTTCTATATCGAAGCGAAGCAAGGGACATAACGGCAAAACGCCCGACCGTTGGCGCGGTCGAGCGTTTTTGTAGGCCGTCAGACACACCGTAGAGACGGGGCTCTAAGCTCTCCCCTTATCTACGCTACAGCACTCCAATTCGCAAGATTGATTCTTGCGAAAACGGGAAAGCCGTGCCTGCCGTCCGCGCCGTCATGTCCTTCAAATGGAAGGACGAGAGGCATGTTGAGGACGCAAATCGCGGCCGCGATCGGCTGCGCGCGCGCAAGCGCGCTTGATGAGATCATGCGGGAGGTATGGACGCGCTACAGCGCCGGCCAGCTCACCGAGGAAGACGCCGGGCAGCTCTCCACGCTCGCCCAGGAGCGCCGGGCAGCGTGGCGGGGATCGGGACAGGTCGCGCTTGGCCTGGTCATGCCCCCGGCCGAGCGATGCCCGACGCCAGTTCGCCGGCATAGTCATATCCGGGGCCGATCGGAGGGCCGGATATGGCGGCCGACGACGCGCAAGGACGTTCAGGCGATCTTGAAGGCGGCCGAAATCTACAACGAGGCCGGATTGCACGAGAAGGGCGAGCGCAGCGGCCCGCTAGGATCGGTCGCGCTCGACGTGCTGCGGCTGTTCGTCAATCTCATCGACTTCCGCACCGGCCGGCTAGAGCCGTCAATCACCACGATCATGGATCGGCTCGGCCGGTCGCGCGATACGATCGTGCGGGCGCTGAAGAACCTGCGGGCGCATGGTTTCATCGACTGGCTGCGGCGCTACGAGCCGACCGGCAACGAGGGGCGCGGCCCACAGGTCCAGCAGACGAGCAACGCCTACCGCCTGTCCCTGCCGGAAAAGGCCCGGCAGTTCCTTGGGCGGTTCGGCAAGGCCCCGCCCCCGCCTGCGGATCATGGGCAGGATCAGAGGGCTTGGAGCGAGGTAATCGCGGCCTACAGGGAGGCCCTGCCCCTCGATGAGCGAACCTTGCTCGACGTGGGCGACAATCGGCTTGGGCGCAGCCTCGCGCAGATGGCTAGATCGTTGATGAAACGTGAGTCCGATAACCAGACTGAATCCTCATCTGATCTTTATCTAAGAGGGCAAACATAAACGGTCGCCGCTGTTCGGGCTGCTTTCGCAGCCCTGCGGCGGTTCCGGCCCGCGTATAGGCGGGCCGGCAAGCGGCACCCTCACCACCTAAACCGCAACGCTTGCGCTTGCGGCAACCGTCCTATGGGCTTTCGAGAGGGAGCGAGGGGCAAGGCTGGCGCTTAGTTGCTTACGTTAATACGTATTAACGTGTATTCGTATTTCTTAGAAGGCGATGGCAGTGGCCGGGAAAACGTGCTAGGGTGTACACGATTCAACACAATCGGAGGCGATTCCATGACCGCCAGCACCACCATGACGATTCGGGTTCGGCCCGATGTGAAAGAAAAACTCGACCGGATCGCGAACGATACGCAGCGGAGCAAATCTTTCCTCGCCGGCGAGGCCGTCGCCGCCTACGTCGATCGCGAGCTTGAAATCATCGACGGCATCAAGCGCGGCATGGCCGACGCAGCGGCCGGCCGCGTGATCCCCCACGCGCAGGCCGTCGCGGAAATGCGTGAGGTTATCGAGGAAGCGAAGCGCCGGAAAGCCGCGCGCGGATGAGGCCGGTTGTCTGGTCGATTGAGGCGCAGCGGGATAACCTCGAAATCTTGCGCTACATCGCAGAGGACAACCCATTCGCCGCCGAGCGGGTCGTGGACGCGATCGAGGACGCTGGGAACAAGCTAGGCGAGATGGCGACCGGGCGGCCGGGACGGGTGAGCGGAACCTATGAAAAGTCCCTCGCCCGGCTTCCCTACATCATCGCTTATGAGTTGCGCGACGTGGAGGGCCGGGAAAGTGTCGTGATCGTGCGCGTCATCCACACGTCGCGGGACTGGCAGCCCGAGGAATGGCCGCACTAGCTTAACGGCGTAGTAACGTCCCTAGCTATGTGCTTTAATACGTATTCACGCAAAGAAGGATTGACGCATGAACGTCATTGCGTTTTTGAGCCAGAAGGGCGGGAGCGGAAAAACCACGCTTTCGGTTCATACCGCCGTGGCGGCCGAGGCGACCGGCGAACGGGTTTGCGTCATTGATGCGGACCCGCAGGAGAGCGCGACCGCATGGGCGAGCGCGCGGGAAGCCGGAACGCCGATCGTCGCCACGGCGCAGGCCGGCGAGCTGGACGCGGCGCTTAGAGCGGCCGAGGGTGAGGGCATCACCTTGGCCGTGGTGGACGCCCCGCCCCATGCCGCCCCGGCGGCCGGCCAGATCGCCCGTAGGTCGGAGCTGGTCTTGATTCCGGTTCGACCGTCCGCGTTTGACCTCGCTGCGGTCCCGGCCGCTGTCGAGATCGTGACGGCGGCGAAGGTGCGCGGGGCGTTCGTCCTGTCCGCCTGCCCGTTCCGTGCGCCGGAGATCGGAGAGACGCGCGCGGCGCTGGAAGCCTACGGCCTGCCGATCGTTCCCGGCGAGATCACCGACCGGCGCGCGTTCGCCCGCGCTGTCACGACCGGCAGCGCCGTGACGGAGTTCGAGGCCGAGGGGAAGGCAGCAGAGGAAATTCGGGCTTTGTGGGCATGGATCAAGGACACGTTAGAGCGTAAATAGCTAAATACGTAAGCGCGTATCTAAGGAGCGGAACCTATGGCAAAGAAAGCAACCGGCCTTGCGGCCTTCACCCGCCCGAAAGCTGGCGCGGAAGTCACCAGCCTTGCAGCGATCGAGGACGAGCGGCCGGCCGTGGAGATTCCGACGCCGAGGCGAAAGAGGGGAGGGGGCGAGACTGTCGCGTTAACGGTCAAGGTTCGGCGATCGGACTGGCAACGCCTTCGCCAGCTCGCGGATGCAGAGGGAACGACGATTCAGGCGATGGCCGAGGCCGGGCTGTCGGCGGTGCTGGCGCAACATGGATTGCCGCCGATCGAGCCTTACGCACGTTAATACGTGGATACGTAAATAGCTTAATCCGCAACGCTTGCGCGTGTGGCCCGCCCCCCGGCCGTCCCTACGGCCCTAGATGATGAGAGCGGGCCGGCCGGGGGGCTACCGTCGCGGCCGTGGTCCAGAGCTTGCACTAGGTCGTCAGGTAGATCGCGGCGCGAGCCGCGCCGGCCCGGAGGCGAACGCGCTCCCCAATAGCGCCGTAGAGAGCCGGAGGGCCGTTCGTAACAATGTCCCGGCGCTAAAGCGCCGGGTCCGCTTCGCCCGAAGGGCGTTAGAGCGATCAGGGCGCATCATACAGCCCCCGAAATTCTGCATCGGCGTAATAGGCGAGCTTTCCGGCGACGATCGGCCGTTGCCCGGCGAGGAACAGCAATTCGGCATGTGCAGGCAGGTTGCGGACCTCATCAGGGGTCAGCAGCGGCCGGGCCGTGTGTTGCTCGCCGTAGGAGAGGCCGGATTTTTCGGAATCGAGCGCCCGGCTCATGGTCTGGAACACAACGGTTCCCTGGCCGAGCAGATCGGAGACGAGGCGGGCGCTATCGTGATCGTTGACGCCGAACACCTGCAAAACGCCGGCGTTTGACAGGAAGGTGCCGGCGCGTTGCCCGTAGGTGGCGCGGAGCTGGTGAACGTCCTGCAAGATCGGCCAGAGCTGGACGCCGTAGCCGGCCATGAGGCCCATTGCGCGCTCGACGGGGGCGAGGTGGCCGAGGGCGGCGAACTCATCCAGCAGGTAGAGGACCGGGGCGGCCGGCTTGACGGGATCGCGGGCCATGTCGATCAGGCTTTGCGAGACGAGCAGGCGCAGCCATCGGGAATAGGTGGCGAGCCGATCGGGCGGCAGGACGAGGAACACCGAGGCGTTGCGGCGCTTGAGATCGGCAAAGCGGAAATCGGAGCCGCCGAGGACCGCGACCATGCGCGGGCTGTCGAGGAAATGGGTATGGCGCTGCGCGGCCGAGAGGACGCCGGCCGCTTCCCGGTCGGATTTGCCGAGGTGGCGGTTAGCGGCGCGGGCGATCAGGCCGCCGGCGGCCGTTGACGCCTGCATGTCCTTCAGGAGCGCCGCGAAGGCTTCAGGGGCGAGGGTGAGGGCTTCGCGCAGGGTGGCGAGGTTTCGCCTGTCGCGCGGCTCGCTGGCTGCAATATGGAGGATCAGGCCGGCAATGAGCGCCTTGGCTTCCTCGTTCCAATGCGCTTCCCCGGCCATGCCCGGTTCATCGAACACGAGCGCGTCGGCCAAGGTGCTGGCATCTTCCGCGACATCGAGGCCGGCCGGGTCGAGCTGGTCGAGGGGATTGAAGGCGGCCGAGGGCTGGCCGGTGACGCCGAAGGGGTCGAGGACGTGGACCGGGCCGAAGGTCTGGCGGGCGCGGCCGGCAATCCTGGCATTTTCGCCCTTGGGGTCGATGCAGATCACGGAGCGGTCGGCCGTGAGCAGGTTGGGGATGATGGTTCCCACGCCCTTGCCGGTGCGCGTCGGTGCCATCGTCAGCAGATGGGCCGGGCCGTCATAGCGCAGGAGCTTTCCGGTTTTGCCGTCGCGGCCGATCAGCAGGCCGGTATCGGCGCGGGCGAGGGCGGCGGTTTCCTTGTCGGTGGCGAAGCGGGCCGAGCCGTGGGTTTCCCCTTCCATGTCCCCGAAATGCTCAATGAGGGGATTGGTGAGGACACGGAAAACGAGGACCAGGAAGAACAGCAGCAGGAGCAAGCCGGCAATCGTTCTAGCGATCCACCATTCTTGCGGAATCCCATTGGCCGCAACGGCGAGCATCAGCGTGACCAGAAAGACGAAGAAGCCGACTTGCAGCAGATAGCGGCCAGCCCGGAAGGGCGACATGAGGATGCTGGAAATAGCCCATACCGGATCACGCGCGGCGGCGCGCAGCATGTTCTTGAACGCGGCCCAGGCTAACGTCGCCTGATTCATGAGGCGGCCCCCCCGGCGCTGTCTGTCGTCTCCCTGGCCGGCGCGCTGGCGATCAGATCGGCAAAGAGTTCCTTATCGCCGGGGCGCGTCAGGAAGTCGGGCAGCTCGCGCTTGAGCCATTCGCGGAGGCGTCGGGAAAATTCCTCATCCTTGCCGCTTTCGAGGCGATGCAGAACGAGCGCGCCGAGCAGCACCTTGCGGCGGGTATCGTTGGCGCGCTCCTGTTTGCCGAGCCGGGCCTTGAGGGTGGCGCGCTGCGCATCCAGCTCGGCCAACCGCTGTTCGATCGTTTTGCGCGCCATGTGTCATTTCCTTCTATCTAGCGGGGCGAGGTGCTGGTCCGCCCTTGAGGCGAACCATGATGATTTTCGGATTTTCGCCAATGCGCTCGACCTCGACAATGCCCGACGCCTCGACCAGATCGGAGAGACGGGGAAAGCCATAGTTGCGGGCGTCGAAATCCGGCGATTGTTTCGCCAGGTGCGCGCCGACGCGGGCCAGATTGGCGCGGCCGTCTTCGTCGGCCGAGGCGGTGACAGCTTTCGCCAGCATGTCGAGGGCAGCGCGATCGAGTGCCGCTTTCGCCGGTGCAGGCTTGGCGGCGGCCGCTTTAGGCGCGGCGACGGCTTCCGCTTCCTTCTGTTCCCCGGCCGTGTTGAGCACGTCGAAATAGACGAACTTGTCGCAAGCGGTGATGAAGGGGCGGGGCGTCTTGCGCTCCCCGAACCCATAGACGATGACGCCTTGCTCACGGATGCGCGCGGCCAGGCGGGCAAAGTCGCTATCACTTGAGACGATGCAGAAACCGGAGAAGCGGCCGGTATAGAGCAAGTCCATCGCGTCGATAATCATCGCGCCGTCAGTGGCGTTCTTCCCGGTCGTATAGGCGAACTGCTGGACCGGCTGAATCGAGTGTTCCAGCAGGCACTCTTTCCAGCCGTTGAGGTTCGGCTTGGTCCAATCGCCATAGATGCGCTTGACGCTGGCGGTGCCATAGTTGGCAATCTCAGCCAGCAGCCCGGTTATGATTTTCGGCGTGGCATTGTCGCCGTCGATCAGCAACGCAAGTGTTCCGGCGCTGTCTATTGCCATCGGTCTGCACTCCCAATTTTAGCCGTAGTCTATCCGATGCAAGCAGCGTCACCAAACACGATTATGCGCTACCTTGAATTTTCGACGATTTTGCAGCACAATCCGGGCCTCAGTTCATTGCATCGACCTTGCCGCAAGCGCCACACTGAGCGACGAAAGAGCGAAGCGATTGAGTCGAGAAGGGCGCACTTACGAGTTGCTACGCAACTCAGCGCGCCGCCAGCTTAGAGGCTGGCGGGAAGTGCAGAAACGGCATCGGAGCTTGTTGCTTGGCGATCTACCATTTCAGCATGAAGCCAGTTTCGCGGGCGTCGGGCCGTAGCGCCGTCGCCTCAATGGCTTATCGTGCCGGGGAGAGGCTGACCAATGAGCGCGACGGGATCACGCATGACTACACCGCCAAGCAGGGCGTGGAACATGCGGAGATCGTCTTGCCGGAAGGCGTCAACGCCGATTGGGCGCGGGATCGGTCGGACTTGTGGAACGCCGCCGAGTTTGCCGAGAAGCGGAAGGACGCCCGCGTTGGGCGTGAGTTCGAGGTTGCCTTGCCGCATGAGCTATCGGCCGAGGAACGGCTAGAGGCTACGCGGGAGATGGCGCAGGAGTTGGCCGACCGCTACGGCGCGGCCGTGGATTTCGCCATTCATGCGCCGCACGAGGCGAGCGACGTTCGCAATCACCATGCCCATATCCTTATGACCACGCGGCAGGTGACGGAGAACGGGCTAGGCGAAAAGACCTACCTTGAGCGCGAAAACAAATGGCTGTTGGCGCACGACCTGCCGACGACCGATATGCAGCTCCGCGACCTTCGCCAGAGGTGGGAGGGGATCGCCAACGAGCGGCTTGCGATGGCCGGGCTTGATATTCGGATCGACCATCGTTCGCACATGGAGCGCGGCCTTGAGATCGCGCCGACCGAGCATATGGGCGTCCATGCCTCGCAGATGGAACGGCGCGGCCTCGACGTGTCGCGGTCGCGGCTGGACGAGGATGCGGCCCGGCGCAATGCCGAGCTGATCCGGGAGAAGCCCGAGCAGGTTCTTACGCTCATCACCGGGGAAAAGAGCGTGTTCGACCGCCACGACGTTGCGCGGGCGCTGCATCGCTACATCAACGACGACCCGCAGGAGTTCCAGAGCGCCTTTGCGAAGGTGATGGCCTCGCCGGCGCTGGTGGAGTTGCAGGCCGAGCGCGCGGACCCCGCAACGGGCGAGATCGAGCTTGCCCGCTATTCGACCCGCGAAATGGTCGAGATCGAATCCGGCATGATCGAGAGCGCGCAGCGGATGCACGGCGCGCATGGTCATGGCGTTGATCGCCGGCATGTCGAGCGGGCGATAGACGCCCAAGACGCCGCCATTCAGCGCAGCGCCGGCGATGCTTCGGCCCGGCTGTCGGACGAGCAGCGCCGGGCGATCGAGCATATCACCGGGCCGGAGCGGATCGCGGCCGTTGTCGGTTATGCCGGCGCTGGCAAGTCCACCATGCTCGCGGCCGCGCGCGAGGCATGGGAGGCCGAAGGCTATCAGGTCCACGGCGCAGCCCTGTCGGGGAAGGCGGCCGAGGGCTTGGAGGAAAGTTCCGGCATCCAGAGCCGGACCCTCGCGTCATGGTCCCGCGGTTGGGAGAACGACCGCGGCATGATCGGCCGCGGCGACGTGTTCGTGATCGACGAGGCGGGCATGGTCGGGAGCCGGCAGCTCTCCCGGTTCGTCACCGAGGCCGAGGCGCGGGGGGCGAAGATCGTCCTTGTAGGCGACCATGAGCAGTTGCAGGCGATCGGGGCCGGCGCACCGTTCCGGGCGATCACGGAGGAAATCGGCCATGCCGAGCTTTCCGAGATACGCCGGCAGCGCGTGGACTGGCAGCGGGAGGCGTCCGTTGACTTCGCCACGCACCGGACGGCCGAGGGGCTGGCGGCCTATCGGGATCGCGGCAATATCAGCTTTGCCGAAACCGGCGAGGACGCGCGCGGCCAGATCGTGAGCGATTACCTTGCCGATCGCGACGAGCGCCCGGAGGGAACCCGCGTAGCGATGGCGCATCGCCGGGCCGATGTTCGCGCCATCAATGACGCGATCCGGGCCGAGCTACAGGACCGGGGCGAGCTGGCGCGCGTGGCCGACGACAGCCTTGCGCCGGGCGACGTCGCCCATGAGCGGGAAGGGCCGGGCCGGGCGCTGACCTTCCAGACCAATGACGGCAAGCGCGAGTTCGCGCCGGGCGACCGCATCGTGTTCTTGGAGAACAACCGCGACCTTGGCGTGAAAAACGGGATGCTAGGCACGGTCGATCATGTCGAGCCGGGCCGCATCATCGCCACGCTGGACGGCCGAGGCGGCGATAGCGTTTCCGTCCCGATGGGCGACTATCAGGCGATCGACCACGGCTATGCGACGACGATTCACAAAAATCAGGGTGCGACGGTCGATCGGTCCTATGTGATGGCGTCGGGGACGATGGACCGGCATCTAACCTATGTCGCCATGACCCGGCATCGTGACGGGGTGCAGCTCTACGCGGCACAGGACGAGTTCACCAATGCCGGCCGGCTGGTCGAGCATGGGGCCGCGCCCTATGAGCATGACCCGCAGAAGTCCGACAGCTATTTCGTGACGCTGGAAAACGACAAGGGCGAGCAGCGCACCCTATGGGGCGTCGATCTTGAGCGGGCCATGAAGGAGGCCGCGCCGGAGATCGGGGAGAAGATCGGCCTACAGCATGAGGGTTCCACCCCCGTCACCTTGCCCGATGGGACGCAGACGCACCGGAACACATGGAAGGTTCAGGACGCCGGCGAGCTGGCCTATAGCCAGCTAGAACGCCGCCTGTCCCGGTCGGGCGTGAAGGAAACCACGCTCGATTATACAAGCGACTTTGCCGAGCGGCGCGGGATCGCGGAGCAAATGGGCGTCCGCAGCGAAATCGAGATTCCGGCCGAGCGCGCGGCCGGGCTACGTGCGGAGCGGGAGTCGACGGCCGAGCGGCACCCCGCCGAGCGGGGACGCATCGAGGACCGCGCGCCGAGATCCTCGCAAAAAGTCCGCGCGGATCTCGCGCAGGATCTTCGTGCAGATCCGCGCGAGGATCTCGCCGGCGATCGACAGCAGCGCCGCAATCCGTTCGAGGGCCTGAAACTCGGGCGCGGCGCGGCGGCCGAGAGCCGCGAGCCAGACCGCGCCGGCGAGGACGGCCCGCAGATCGACCAGAAACGGCCGCAGCAGGCCGAGAAGCAGCGGCGCGGTATGTTTGCCGGCCTCAAGCTCAATGCGCGCCCTGCGCCCTCACAGGAGCGCGGCGAGGCATCGCGGATGCAGCGACAGCCGGAAAGGGAAGGGAGCTTGCGGCAGGCGCCTGCGCAAGACCGGCTGGCCGAGCGGGCGCGGGGGCAGTCGCCGCTTGAGCAAGCCGTTGACCGCTATTCGCGGGCCTATCAGTCGATCGACCAGCACCGGCGCGAGGGCCTGCCGGTCCTCGACATGCAGCGGCAGGAAATGGGCGATGCCGGCCAGCAGCTCGACCAGGTGCGCGACGGCATGAAAGACTTGATGCGCTCGACCCTGCAAAACGACCCGGCGACAGTGCGCGCCATGACCGAGCTTTCCGGCCGGGAGCGTGTCGCGCATGTTATCGACGGGATGAAGCGCGAAAACGCGGCGCTGCAAGACCCAAATATCAGGGCCGAGCGGTTCGTTGAACGCTGGCAGGAGCTACAGGGCCAGCGCCGGCAGCTTCGCGGCTGGCAGCACGACGAGGCGCGCGGCAAGGTCGAAAGCCAGATGAACGGCATGACCAAGAGCCTTGAGCGTGACCCGCAGGTAGATTCCATCCTGCGCAATCGCCGGCAGGAACTTGGAATCGGGCAGGAGCTTCGCCGGGGCCAGACCATTGCCCGCGAGCTGCAAGACGAAATGACACGCGGCCACCGGCTTAGCCGGGGCATCGGCATGGAAAGGTAGGCACGGAGAACATGGCGGAGCTGGACGACGACAGGGACGGAATCGAGCCTGAAGCACTGGACGAGGACGCCGGCGACCCGGCCGCCGCGTTCGACGCGCTACGGCGCACGATCGAGACGCAGGGCGAGCAGATCGGTGCGGAAATGAAGGTCATGCGGCGCGGGCTGGAAGCGGCTTTCGATCAGCTCGAAAAGATCGAGCCGGCGCAGGACTACAAGCCCCAGCTCGCCCAGCTCGTGCAGGCGCTCGACAATGTTGCGGAGCGGATGCACGGCGTAG
>NZ_BNCG01000042.1 GCF_014656355.1 Camelimonas fluminis | reverse complement strand
AATGTGAGAACTACTTCGTTTCATGCGGATATGAACCATAATGATCGAAAAACGCTCTAGGGCATCGCGGATTGCGGCGGCGCTGATTGATTTGGCGTCTTCGGGAAAGTCGTGTGCGATCACTTCTTTGAGGATCGCAAGCTGCTCGTCGTCGTCCAGAACCGTGAACCTGGGGGACAGGTCAATGTACTCCGCGTTGTCACGCAGGATCCGGATGCAGATGGAGTGAAACGTGCCGATGTTCATGGAGCGGGCCGCCGGCCCCATCATGTGCTCAAGGCGCTCCTTCATTTCGTGAGCGGCTTTGCGGGTGAAGGTGATTGCGAGAACGTGCTGCAGGCTCAGTTTTCGCTCGCCGATGACCCATGCAATCCGGGAGGTAAGGCAGCGGGTCTTGCCTGTTCCGGCGCCGGCGAGGATGAGGACTGGGCCGAAGGGCGCAGTGACGGCGCTGTGCTGGGTCTTGGTGAGGTTCGTCAGGGCGGTGGCAGAAAGAGCCTGGAACTCGACCAGGGCTTCCTCGACGCGGACTTCTTCTGTGTCGTCCTGAAACTGCGACATGGCTGTTCTCTTCAACGAAGAAAGACCGGGCCGTTATGGCCCGGTCTGAAGATGGGTTGCGTCAATCAGGACAACACCGTTTTTTCTGCGGCCGGCCTTGTCGGTCATACCGGCGCAGATTGGATGGGATTTTCCTTCAATGACTATTGCTTCTGCGAGTGATTTTCCCATCGGGAGCATGGGTGGTTCGGTTCCCGGGCGGTAGACTCCGATAAGGCGGTCGGTGTCTGGTCGCCCGCGCTGGTCAACCGCGTGGATGAGAGATTCATCCAGGCTTAGATAGCCGAAGAGCACCCGTGTAGTGGGTGCTCCGGTCAGTTGGTTCATGTCGGTGCTATCTCAGGATTTCGACTTCGGCCGATGACTGAGGTCGAGGGAAAGGCTCCCTTCGAGCCAACGATCGCCGGTTTCCCGAGCATTTTGCTCGGAGCCAAAGACACCGACGCAGAACCACTGGACGCCATTGTCCTCACTTGCGGCGAGTGATGCATTGCCGTCGGGCAGCACTGCGACGGAAACGCGGCGGCTGTCGAGGCTTCTTCCCGTCGAAGCGAAGGAGACGGTTTTTTCGACGCCGGGCATATTGGTGGGGATGATCAGGTCCAGCGCATACGGCTCGCAGTCTGGCGTCGTTACCTTGGGCAGTAGGGTTTCGACCACGCGCTGGGAACTGACGCGTCCATTAATGGCAATATCGGAGATGTGCGCTTTTGACCGGGCGCGGGCGACGGCGTTGATTTTGACGGGCTCCGGAGTGGTGCTCATTTTGATCTTTCTGTTCTTTCAGTTTGGTTCAGGGGACTACAGGTGCTTGAGCGACTGTGGTGAGAGCAGCCCGATCAGGGCCAGGCAGTATTTTGAACTTTGACTCATCACGAAGAATTATTTTCGGAAGCCGCACCTTGCTGCCGCTGGAATTGACGAAATGCTCGTAAATCAATTCACCTTCGACGAGAACGATTGTTCCTCGTCGCGCGAATGGACTGATGGTGGTGAGCACAAGGTGGTCGTTCTTCACGACCACGGTATGCCAGTCAGTTATTCGTTCACGGTTTTTGAACCGGTGAGTTGCAACCGTGAGGGTGGCCTCGTGGACGCCGCTTTCTTCAAAGCGGACGATCTCGGGGTCCTTTCCGAGCGCACCGGATATTTTGCAAATATTCATGCTGTCTGCCCGATTTTTCTCGAGCGAATTATAACATGGTGAAATGTGGCTGTCGCCGTGCCGTCGGCAGAATGCTGCGGCATTAAATGGCCCTAAGGGGAATTTTGGGCGGCGGGAATTTCAAATTGAGTTTGGGTGGCGTGACGATGTTTTTTGGGCTTTACCCACATGGTGGATCATTCTTGCGTGATTATAAAAGGCGGCCCGGGGAGGGCCGCTCTTCCTGTTTTCATAGTTGCGTTAGAGGGAGACGCCGGTATCGCGGTTTTTCGCGGCCGACATGGTCTGTGCGTTAGCTGCCGCGATCCGGGTGCTTTCCGTATTGTAGTGTGCTGCGAGGTTGATCATTTGGTCCCACAGACTTGGGTCGCGGTCGTGGCCGGCGTCGTGGCCGGCATCGTCAATGCCTGGTCGGTTGGCCGGGACAATGCCCTGGGCGACAAGACGGTCATGCTCGCTCCAGGTCTGTGAGACCATGGGCGTAGCCTGACCGGCTTCAACCTGATCGCTGAACCGGTGGACGAAGGCCTCAATTGTTTCGTTCTCGCCGAGTTGCTCCGCGCCAAAGTCCCAGGTTGCGGTTCGGGTCGCACGGTCGCCGCCGAGAACAAGGCCTGAGTCCTTGTCGCGGACGGTCTTCTGGTCGTTTGAGGCGCCGTCGGACGGCTCAAAGGAGGACGTCACGGAGGTGCCGTAGCGATCCAGCTTGATCGAGAGAGCCGAGAAGTCCCGTGTCAAGAGGCTGTTCGCTGAATCCCGGTAGGCGCCTGGGAGGGCGGCGACGGGCTTCTCGCTTCCATATTTGGCGACCGCATAGGCGACGTACTCGTGGCTGCGTGCGAGCCCGAGTACAGCGCTGTTTGTGATGCTTCCGGCGAGGTCAATGGCTTTGCGTTCGCGAGCTTGGTCAGAAAGCGCGGTGCTCGCGCGACGCTTTTGAGCTTCGAGATCCCGTTCCGGTGATTGGGTTGGCTGAGGGGCAGCGGTTTCGTAGGCCCCTGCAATAATTCCGCGGGGATGGCTCTCGACGACGTCCATAAGGCGCTGTGCGACTTCGGGGCTCAGTGTAGTGGGTTTTGAGATGTCTTGCGGCGTGATGACGACGAGGGGAGCGCTGTGTTGGATAGCCGCGTCAATGACAGCGAGATTGAAGCCGGTCTCGGCGGTGGTCACGATGGTGCGGCCGGCTTCCGCCAGTGCCTTCACGCTGCTGTCGACGATATGCAATTGCTCCGGCAGCGGAAAGGATTTGCCTCCGATGAACAGCACGCCGTCGTTGTTGAGCGGCATGACTCCGGAACCGGCCGAAATGATCGGTTGGGTTTTCGCGGCGGCGCCATCGAAGGAGAGGTTGAAAATCTGCTCTTCCTTGAGAGCCTTGATTGCGTCGAAGGCTTCCGTGGCGGCCTGGGTGATGTTCCGGACGTTCTTGATGTCGTTGAGGCGGAATGCCTCGACGGTTACAGCGCCCGCAAGAGCCTTGTATTTCTGCCGTTCCGCCTCGGAGAGGTTCTTGCCGCCGTCGACGGCGACTTCCGGCAAGCGGAACATGTCGCCGACGGTTGCGTCGATGCCGGAGAGCGTTGCTAACTGTTCCGATGTCCTGCTGGGGATGTGCATTTCATGCACCATCAGGCGGGCTGCGGCGGACGACACGGGCAGGGCCATGATGTCCTTGTCCATGATGTCGTGAAGGCGCTTGGTGGCCATTTCGAGTGGCGTAAGGGTGACCGGTGCGGTGATCTTGTCTGCAACCACGCGCGAGAGCTCTTTGCCGTTGTCGTCAAGCACCGCTGCGAGTTTGTTCTGCGCGACTGCGGACCGATAGGCGCGTGCCGCAGCAAAGTCAGTTCGGTTGTTGTTGTGAGGTCCGAGGCCCGCAACTACGATCTGGACCGCCATGTCGCCGAACGCATCAAGGCGGACCATGTCGGACTGATTGCTCGTCGCGCCTTTGCCGTCGAGGACAACGAGGGCGCCATTGGTCGCACGATAGCCGGCCGAGGAGAACAGCGGGACCGTCTCGATTTGGGTCTTGCCGTCGGCGCCGGTTTTCTCGTTGATGATGTTGTAGGAGAGCTCCTTGATGTTCACCCGGTCGCGGGTTTCCGCGTCCCGCGACACGTCACGGCGGTACTCGACGAGCAGGTTGACGACAGGCATGCCGGCATCCGTAGCCGCGTCGATCGCGGCCTTTACGGCGTCAGTGTCAAGGGCGGGAATGATCAGGGCGCTTTTGTTGCGGATCGCTTTGTTTGCGTTGTGCGCGGCGGCCACCAGATCGGTGATCTGGGCATGATCCTTGAAGTAGCGTGACGGGAAGATGCCTGACGCGTTCAGGTGCTCGAAGGGGCTGGAGCCCTTGCCAAAGATTGCACGTCGCTGGGTGATCTGGTTGCGGGTGATCAGGAGCCACTTTCTGTCGCGCTTCGGATCAGCCTTCAGGTTGGAGAGGAGCTTGGCGGTCCCGGCGTACTTCTCCGGGTTGTTCGCCGAGACCTTTTTCATGCCGTTGAGTACGGCTGCCACTTGGGTGTCGGTGTAGTTGTGGTCCTGGAGGGGGGTGGAGATCCCGTCGTTCTCCAGGATTCGGGTGCTGAGGGCGGTGGCGAGATAGGCGTCGGTTGGTCCGTAACCTTCGCGGCCCTCCGGGCGCCGGAGGCGCGCCATCAGGGTGTTGTTTCCAAAGGTCTGGCGGTCTTCGCGCACGGTGAGGGTGGGCTTGCTGAGCTCGGCAAAGATCGCCTGGAAGCCGTCCCTGGTTTCATCAACCGTAGGGAGGCGGCCACCGTGTTCGCGCACATGGTTGTGGGTCCACGTGACGACGTTCTCCATCACCAGGGCTTCCTGAGCGGTCTCCATTTCGAAAATGGTGGAGGTCAGGTGGTCCTCGCCCGATGCGCGGGTCTGGTCCCGGTCGGCGTCGATCAGGAGGGTTGTGGTGGCGAAGGAGCGCAGGATGGCCTGGGTCTGGTGGGTGCGGGTGATCTCGTTGGTCGCCAGAACGACGTCCCTCTCGTCATCCTCGAGGGCGTCAATGTCGATGACGGTTTCGTCGAGCGGGGCGGCCTCGGTGTTGTCGTACACCAGGCGAATTGCGTTGCGCAGTTCGCCGTAGATGGGGGAGGCGGTAAGTTCTTCTACGAGCCGGCCACGATCGCCGGTGGGCGGGGGCGGCACGTTTCCGTCGTTCACGGCCTCAGCAAGCGCTCGGGAGGTGAGGTGATCGACAATGGACTCGCGGGAAGAGCGTGGGACGCGATCGCCAATTGAAACGTACAGGTCACGGCGTGCGTTTGCGGCGCTGGCTCCGCCGGTAAGCTGGTTGTCATTGATCGTTTCGCTCAGCGCGCCCTGAGCAATTTCAATGCTGGACAGGGTGCGTTCGCGAACCTGCTTTTCGCCGGCGATGTCGCGCGCAGCCCGGCTGGCGGCGATTTTGAGTTCATTCCAGTATGCCTGCGGAACGCCCGGTTCGCCGGAGGTGAGTGAACTGAGGGCGTGCGCAAAAAGCGCGCGGGCAGCCGCCCCGGGAGAGGCGAACTCCGGGCGGTCGGGATTGTTCAGCGGATGGCCATAGCCGACTTTCACTCGGTTACGGTTCTCAAGACTGATGAAGTCGAGCTGTCCGGAGGCAAAAGCGGGCATTGGGGGACCTTTCCTGTTGTTTGGAAATTATATCAGACGCGGAAAATGGGCACCAAGCGCTTTTAGGCGCTTTTTTGATTTAACGGCGAATTTTCGCTTTTAGGCGCTAATTTTCGACCATGAAACAATTTCGGGGCCGTGCCATGGGTGCTGGAGCGTCGCGAGAAGGGGCAAGGTCCAGCCTTCGATGGCGGCATCAAAAAGGTCAAATCCGGCGGGAGTTGGCGCGGGTCGGGGGGCTGGCGCTCCGTTGTTGACTATGAGGTCGACGGGAGGCGTCCACAGGTGGGACGAGATTGCGCCATGGAGACGTGCGTTCTCCGCTACGGCCGCAGCGAACGCGAGGCCGGCTGCGTCGTAGTCGTGGGCCACGACCACGGTGAGGCCGGCAACAGGGGACCAGTCGACCAGGTGGGGTGACTTTGCTCCGCCAAGCGTTGTTGTAACCCAAACCCCGGGCTGGTCACGGAACAGGTTCCGCACAGCGTCGGCTACTTTCTCGCCTTCGGTTACGACTGCAACGGTCTGGTCTGTGAGGTTTTGGAGGTTGTATAGCGGGCGCGGTCCATCGGGGCCCTTCATGCGCCACTCAACCTTGTTGGTGTGACGGCATATGCAGGGGGTTATGGGAACTACGCTTTTGCCGCGTTCAGGATCGTCAAGCCTTGCGGTCCTGAACAGTAATTCGCCGCCCTTGTTCATCCAGTCCCAGATTGAGGTTACAAGGGGTGCGCGCTCGCGGAACAGTCGCTGGATGTCGAAAGGCGCCGTCAATGCCTTCTCGGGCGCGTAGTCCCATGTGACATGGTGCTGGGTGTGTCGTGGGGACCTTTGCGGCTCTGGCGGCTTTACGGCGGTTGCTGTGATGCGCCTGGGAGATCCGGGGAGCGCGAAGCCGAGGTTTGCGAGCTCCCGGGACACGTCGCGGAAGTCGCAGCCAGCAAGGCAGTTAAAAATTACCCTGCCGTCCTTTCCGTCGATAAGGCTCAGGGACGGACCGTCGTCGGCGTGCGCAGGGCACCTCGTAAGCCAGTTTTGGCCGGATTTTCTGGCTGACGGGCTCAGGGCTTGGGCAATCGACATGGCGGTCCAGGAGGCCATTGATGGTCCCTTTTTTGGGGTTGGGTATTTGAGCTGGGTATCCCGGTGCGTCATAAAAAAAGGCCGCCACCTGGCGGCCCTTTCATGAGGGATCAGTACGGTGGTGTAAAGGTCTGTGGGGCGATGAGATCCTTTACCGGAAGGTTGAATTTCATCGTGTCGTTGTGAGCGATGAGGTAATCAAGCATGTGCTCCCTGAAAGCGGCGACGTGGTGCTTGTCGGCGGGTTTTGTCGCCTGCTCCATGATCTGGAGGTATGAGCCAGTGATCTCACAAATTCGGTGAAGCTGTGCGCTGGACTCACTCTTGGTCATGATTTGGTAGAGGTTCCGGAACTGCGCTGTCCATCCCGGGATATCAAGCGCCGAGAGGGTGTGTTCGTCCGTGTTGATCGAAGAAAGCCGGATATCCACGCTTGGCTGGTCGTTTTGGGCGACGGGGTTACGGGTGCCATGGTCGGTTGGCACAGCGGGAGCGGCCGGGACGTTCTCGGGCCGTTGGGGCGCCGATGTCGTATTTGGGCGCGGGGCTTCGGCTGGACGCGATGGCGCCTGGACGCGGTTTTGCGGAGCGACGCCGGCAGCGGGGGGGGTAGCACGGTGCTGGGGTTCAACGGACGCAGGCGCCTGCCGCGGTGCCTGTTGTGCGTGACCGGCGCTGGGATCTGCGGGAACGGGGCGCTGCGCCTGGGTCGAGGGCTGAGGCCGCCCTGGCGGCGGCTGTTCTCCTGTTCCTTGCTGCTGCGCCGATGCTTGCGGGGCCGTCTGGACGCCACTTGCCACGCGGGTATTTCCAGAATGATTGGCAGCGTGAGGCGGCATGATTGTGGCGGCTGGCCTGTCCGGAGCCGGAATGGCGTGGTCGGTGGGGTGCTCGTCGTCTTCGGATATCATGGCGTATTGCTGCTTTCCCCCCTCGCCGGTAGCGAGGCCAAGGGCACTGCCGAGCTGTTTCGCCGCGCGCTTTGTCGCATCCGTTTCGGCGAACTTGATCGCGAGTTGTCGGGCTCTGTGGTGCCCGTCGGCAGTGGTGTTGCGGCATATGCCAACGCCGGCTCCGGCGCCTTCACGAATGAAGCTCAAGGTGGCGCCGTTCTCGTCCGTCACGCGCAGTGTCAGGCGGACGATGCACGAGTAGGAAAATTCGATGGAAGGAACCTGGATGGTTTTTTCAGCGCTGGTTCCGGTGTTTTGGTCTGTCTGGTTGGCTGTGTGGCTGAAAACGGTTTTCCGGACACCCTCAAGTTTGAGGTCCTTGATTTCCTTGTCGATATTCTCGATACCGAAAATATCGTTCATCTGGAAGGTGATAAAATCACCATCGATGTAGTGGTAGGTCTTGCCGCCGGAGCCTGTTCTCTGGTTGAACGCAGAATCGGGCACGCGGGTGTTCAGCTTTGCGCGAATTTCGGAAATTTTGCGGGGCATGGTTGGCTCACTTGACGCTGATCTGGAGATAGTGGTCGAAACGGGCGGCGAATTAGCGGATCACCTGCTTGAATTCGACGGTGTGGTCACCCCATTCGCCCGGGCGGTGGTTCTGCAGGCGCATCGCGGTGGGTCAACATTTAAGAAGATCTTTTTATTGGGATTTCTGCCTGGTGGATGTTTCCTGTTTATATTGAGTGAAGTGGCTGGCTCTAGAGCCAGCCTTTTTCCTGAAATGGGCGCCGGTTCATTGAGCCTGGAATCCAGTAGCGTCCGGATTGGTGATCGAGCTTGGCGCCAAGCTTGTGGGCGTCAAAACCTTGGGATTGGGGAACGCGGAGAAATATGCAGTTGGCAGGTGGCGGCTGCGTTGTCCGTGTTTTTGCCGGTTGTGTTGCCCGCTTTGGGGCTGATGAGTCCTGAGCCGACCGTGGCGGAGTTGCTGGGCGTGACTTTGGTCCGGTTGCCGCCGTCTTGGCCCCGTGGGCAGCCTTTGTCTTCTTTGAGGCTGCGAGATCGACGCGGGTGGTGCTCTGGGTGATGCGCTGGGTGATCCAGGCGGCTTGTCTGGAGATCTCGGAGATCACCTGCTGGGCGCTGGCGGTTCCTTTGAGGATATCGTCGAGCCTTGCTTCCATACGAGCGGTTGCGCCGGGGTCGACGATGACAGGGGCGACTTCCATGAACACGTCGTAGATGAGCATCCCGGCGGGAGTCGGGACGAGATTTTTATTCTGGACGTGCACCTGGCGCTGGTGTTTCAGGCCTTCAATGATGGCGCTACGTGTGGCTGGGGTGCCAAGACCCTTCGCCTCTTTCAGTCGTTCGCGTTCTGCGGGGTCCTGAATAAATTTCCAGGCGTCCTTCATTGCCTTGATGAGGCCCGCTTCGGTGTACCGCTTTGGCGGCTCGGTCCATTTTGCGGCCAAGGTTGCTTCGGTGGCCCTGACCATGTCGCCATCCTGGAGGCTTGGGATGGGCGCCTCTTCTTCCTCATCGATGTCGGTTTCAATGGCTTTCCAGCCAAGGTGAATGGCGCGTGCGCCGGACGTTGTGAAAGTCGCCGAGGTGGTATCCGGACGCTGGGGGGTCGGAACGTTGGCGGTTAGTGTGGTCTGATCGTAGACATAATCCGGCGCCACTCCGGCGAGAAAGCGGCGCGCGATGAGATCAAACAGTTTGGCTTGATCGGCGTTGAGTTTTGCTGCGGTGGCAGCGAAGCCGCCGGGACAGTTGACGTTGGGGATGATTGCAAAATGGGAGATGCCAGCGAGCTTCTTGTCGCAAAATATCCCGTCGGCCCCTGTGCGTATCTCTGCGACGGCGCACTGTGAGTAGGCCTGAATTTCATTTAGCTGCCGGACGAGCGCAGGTATTTCCGGGATCATTGTCTCGGGAAGGTATTGGGCCTCGGCTCGTGGGTACGTCGTGAGGTTGAATTCCTCGTAAAGTTCCTGAGCGATTTCGTCCGTCTTTTTGACTGTCCAGCCCCAAAGGGTGTTGGCGCGCTGTTCGAGCGCCGGAAGGTCATACGGCTGTGGGGGCCGTCTGCTTTTGCGCTCGGTAATGACGGATATGGGCCCGGTAAATGCCTTGGCAGCTGAAAGGATGATTTCGGCGACGCTGGGGTCGACGATTCTGTCCTTGTCAGATGGCGCGTGCTTGAGGGTTGCCGAGCCGGTCCGGCCAGTGACTTCCATGATGATTTCGAAATATTCGCTGCTTTTGAAGGCTAGTATCTCTTTTTCGCGTTTGCACAGGATGCCCAGTGTGGGGGTTTTAACGCGGCCAACCCCTATGACTCCGTCGGTGCCGGGTGCGCGAAGCACGGTAGTTGCAACGCGGGTAAGTGTGAGATTGTAAATCTGATCGGCCTGCTGCCGCGCAACGAAAGCCTGGTAGAGCGTTTCGTACTCGGTGTTGGACTTTGCGGCGGAGAATGCGTTTCTCAGTGTGACGGCGTCTTCGGCCGTGAACATTGCGCGCTTTACGGGTCCCCGGTAGTTGAGAAGGTGTAGGATAGATTGTCCAATTCCTTGTCCCTCCCGGTCGCAGTCAGTCGCGATAATGACCGCTTTGGCGGTCTTCAGGGCCTGTTTGATCCGTGCGAGGCGAGGCGGCTTTCCCGAGCCTTCGTCGGGAACATGACCGTAGAGGCCGTTTGGCGGCGTGAGGATGTCCTGGTTCCAGTTCTTCCACTCTGGTTTCACCTCGCCGGGAGTTTCGAGGCGCAGCAGGTGCCCCTGGCAGGGGAGGATCTGTCCGTAGGTGCTCCCGAGGGCAGCGATAACGTTTTTGGCCTGTGAGGGCTTTTCGCAAATTACCAGAGTGGTCATTTATATCCGCATTTTCAGGAAATCGCGTGAACCGTATTTTATCTTTGGGTTTTGGCTGATTTCAAGGCGCTGGGCTGCTCACAAAACATTTGCGTGGTTTTGTAGGCAGGCGGTATAATTTCGGCGGAACGAAAAAATCCCCTTTAGGAGAGTGCTATGGCGACCACCGTGTCCGGCAATCCGACGATTCAGGCTCTTCAGGAGAAATATTTCCGCGACGGCGGCGCCGAGACGGACAGGGCGCAGATTTATACCGTGTACGAGAACGTCTCAGCCATGCGGGAGGAGTTCCGTGGCGCGGGTGTTCCGCGTTCGGCGATCCGGTGGGATCGCGGAAACAAGGTGTTCTTGCTGGATGGTTCGGCTGTCACTGACAAAAATGCAGCCCAGGTGACCCTTCTGATGGGTCGGTATGGCAAGGGCAGCGATGGCGAGGTGGCGTGGAAGGACGAGCGCGCGGTCAAGGACCGCGAGAATGAGGATCTCCGCGGGGTCCTGCGCAGTGAGGTGGTTCAGAACGGTTTGGCTGTCGACATGCGCTCCCACAAGGAGGGCGTGATTGAGGCCGCGTTGGTGGACGCTGGGCAAACGCCGGAGATGGCAGCGGTTGTCGCCAGGGAGACGGTGGCGCTTGGTGAGCGATACCAGCGCTCTGGAGAGTTGGATGGCGCTTTGGGTCCGACGGATGACGAGCTGTTGGCCCAGGCTGCGGCGTCTATCGATGCGGATCTGGAGGCGGTTCTTGGGCGGCACAAAGAGGAAGATCTGCAGGCTGCCGATCGGGCTGCTGCCCTTGAGCGGGAACGGAAGGACTTTGTCCTGTCGTATATTGAAGGCGCCCGCGTCAGCACACTGGCAGACGGGGTCGAGCCGGCTCCGTTCCCGGAGCTGGGGCCGGATGTGTATTCGGTAAACGCGCTTGCGGGTGATGGGTCGTCACAGCGCTGGGATTTTCGGTTTGGCGTCAATAGCGCGACGGCGACTGCCGTTGCGCTGGTGGGCGAAGATCGTCTGTTTGATGAGCGCGTGCAGACGGCGCGGGAGTTGTTCCAACCGTACTTTGGCCGGTTCAAGCGCGAGCAGCCTGAGGTGCGGATCGCTCGCGATCCGGCCGACCCACATGGCATGAAGATGAGTTTCAGTGAAGACTCTCAGAAGGCGCAAGCGTGGGAACTGAAGTTCAAGCAGGGCCCGTTCAAGCGCAAGCCGAGCGCGGAGATCGCAGAAATCCGGTGCAACGGGCAGGAGGTTTCTGAGCAGGCGATCTTTATGGCCGGTGCGGAAGGTGGGCCAACGCTTGAGCGGGTAGCGGGGAGGCTGGATACCTCGCCTGCGCGGCAGGTGTTGGCGGTTCTTACCGTGCCGATGTCCGAACGGGCAGAATTCGATCGCGTGAAGGCTGAGACAGGCGCCGTGACGCGTTATGACAAAAATGCTGACAGCGGGTTTGGAAAGCCTGGGGGTTGGTATCTTCTGAAGGGAGACCCGAAGGACTTCTCGAAATGGTCTACGGCGGAAGCGTTTGCGAAGTTTGTTGAGGAGGGGAATGACCGTTTCCGTCGGGCGAAAGTGCTCGAGGACGTGGCGCGGGTTGCTGGTGCTCAGGAAAAAGGGCACCCCTACGGGCACTTTGCGCGAGGAGTGATGATGCCGGCGAAGGAAGAGGACCGGGGCAAGTTCGTCGACGGGTACAAGGACCCGCGTGGAATTGTACGACGCGGGCTCTCGCAAGCGAATGCGGAAGAGCTTCGCGATCTGGCCAGGATCACGTCGGCGAGCTACATCGAGTATGATCGCCGGGAAAGTTCAATCCGGCTCGAGGTGGTGGTGCAACGCAGCGAGCACTGGAAGCAGCGGTATGACAACATTCCGGGAACGCACGCTGAAAAAATTGCCGCGCTCCTTCCGCGTGAAGCAGCGGATGGCAAGATGGGCTTCATGGGCCTGAACCACGGGCCGAACCGCGCAAGCTGGACTGTCGATGGCGTCGAAGCCGGGTTGCCGGAAATCGACAAGCGGACCATGTTGTCGTTGAAGCGTGGGTTCGACTATCTGCAGGATCGGTATGCCGTTGTTGCGGGCCGGCCGCTGGATATCTCGCTGAAGGGCGTAAAGTTGGCCGAGTATGTGGAGAAGCGTGAAGTGAGCGCGGAGACCGCAGTGGTTGCGTCCAGGCCGTCAGAGGCGGCCAAGAATGCGCTTGCTAACCGCCTGTTTGGCGGCCGGTCGGCTGGCGTCGGGCGGGAGTAGTTTTTTCTGCGGGATTGTGTCATCGGGCCCCGGCGTTTCGCCGGGGCCTTTTTGGTTTTCGGGACAGGTATTGGTGTCGGGGTGGTTGGCGGAAAGGATGAGTGCTGCGGTCGTGGGTTGGCGGTACAGCACCGCGTTAAGGAGACCAGTGCGCGGGTTGTGGTGGACGGCGGATCCCGGCGCTTTGCGGGAGGTTAGCCGCTCGTAAGCGGCCTGGAAGTACTCAAGCTGCCCGGCGGTATCAACAGCGGGATTCAATGTTCCCTGACGGGCCAGATGTAGCCATCTCTGGCTGCCGGTTCTGGACGGTCTTCAATCACCATATTCAGTGGCTCTCCGGGATTGTTCATGACGATGGCCTTCATGGGATGAGCCTTTCAAGACAAGCGCTTTCGATCAGAAAAGAAGAGAGTTTCTTCCGAGAATGCGGGTTTGGGTTTCGTGGAAAGCGGATGGTTCCTTTTTTTGGGCCATCCGGCATGGATCAGCACAGCAGCGGGAGCGCGCGCAGCGACCTGGACAAGTCGATCACGTTCCAGGGCGTGAACTCCGCGATGGTGAGACCGACGATGTCGGTTTCGGCGTTCACGGCGTTCAGAATGCCCGCGACTTCCTCGAACAGCATGCGCCCCTTGGCGACGCCGTCGAATGCGCCGGGCGCCAGCGACGGGTCGTTGAACAGCAGGAAGTCGTAGAGCGTGGGATCGAGAACATCGACGTCGAAGTGGACAGCGATCTTCTTTGCACCGTTGGAACGGACCCATTCGAGAACCTTGGCGGGCGAACCGGCCAACTCCTCGGGGCTCAGGCGCGTTATGCCATGCTTCTGGACAAAGCCGGTTTCATACGGCGTCGTTTCGGTCAGGCCGACATAAAGGATGTTCTTCGGATCGATCTTGCGCGGGACCACATCGGTAAAGTCGCTCGCCGCTTCGTCCATCAGCATCGCCAACACATGGGCATGGGCATTCGACATCTGCTCCGGTCCCATGATGTCGGGATGAGCGTCGACCCAGAGAATGGCCAGATCATCGCCGTAACGCTCGTTTAGCCAGGCGAAGGGCGCGAGACTGACGTGGCAGTCCCCGCCGAGTGTCACGATCGCCTCCGGTGCATGGCGCTTAATCGCGGCGCGGGCCATCGCGATTTGCTCAAGGAGGGCGTGACGGGATGTGATTCCACCTTCGACAGGGCGGCTTTCGCCTGTTGAGGTGGGAACTGGCACCGTTTCCTGCGGCCCCTGGGGGTCAGGGGCGATGGCAGCCAGGACTCGGCCGCCGATCCGGTAATCCGGGCGGTCACTGCCTTGCCATTGCGGCATGTTCAGCCGCAGGACGTTCTTCGGGTCGATAGCCATGGATAAAACCTCTTTCGTGAATTCGTTTCAGGCCGCGCGGTAGGGCGGATAGTAGACGTAGCCCTGGGCGCTGCAGCCATAGTAGGTCTCGCGGACGGAAGTCGTCAGCGGCCAGTGGTCGCGCAGGCGCTCGACGAGATCGGGATTGCAGATAAGGAGCTGGCCGAACGCGGCGAGGGTTCCACGGCGTGGATTTGGCGGAGTGTGGCGGACGGAGCGTGATGGTGAGGCGGCGTTCTGCCGGTACCCCACGATTGATCGCGGTGATGACTTTGCCACCAGTAGCTGGTTCTTGCGGGTAGCTGATCCAGCTAGGAGGTTAACCCGGGCAGCAGATGCTTCAAGGTCGCGTTGATGGTCGGCGTTGAGCTGCGTTAGCGCCGCTGAGGCTGGTGTGCCTGTCGTTTTCTCGGAATCCAGGCATTGGGAGGAATTTGCAGAATATGATCATTCAATGAGAAGCCCCGGCATGTTGCCGGGGCGATATTATGAGTAAAATTGGGGGCTTACGTCTATTTTCTGACCCTGGATGTGAAATGCCATTTCAGGAACCCTGGCGTCTTCGCGGATGTGTCGCCGGTGGGATTCCCGTCGGTGTTGGATCATTTCCTGCAGGCGTGCCTCATAGAGATGTTGTGGCAGATAGAAGTCGGACGACGGGGTCCGTGGGTGAACCGTGCCTGGTGTTACGCGGTCGGCGCCAGGATAGACGCGCTTTGAGAGGATGGGGTCCTCGAAATACCGCGCCGCATCGAGGCGCATGGGCCGGTTGAGGAAGTTCTGGACCAGAACGATCACCTTGTCATCCGGCAGGGCTGCAACGTCTTCGTTCCGGAGGAAATTCACACCGCTGGTTTGCTCGCTGACATTGGCCGCAAGGGGATTTGACTGTTTGGAGAGGCCCTCCATGCCGGAGCGGCTCCGGTCGCGAATTGTGGTTTTGCCGACCATCTTCTGGATGCGTTCGATCGTGCTTGGGTTGTTCTGCGAGAAGACGAGTTTGACCGCGGTGGTCGAGATGATGACCTCGATGTCTTCCTTGGTATAGGTCTTCTCGATCTGCGCGAAATCCTGTGACGAGATCTGATACATTGTTTTCATGGAGCGCCCCAGGTCGGGCCCTTCCATGATTGCGGTGATCTTGGGCAGCTTTGCGAATTCGTCCAGGGAAAAACAGGTAGGGGTGGGCCCGAGTTTCACGCCGGTTTTGATATTTGTCTCCCGGGGGCGGTAGCTGAGGAGGTCACGAGAGAGGACCTGGTAGAGAAGGGCGGTGATCTTGGCGAATGCCGGTGCGTCAGCCTGGTTGATACAAACGTAGAGTGTTACGGGCTTCCAGTTGGCTGTGTCGGCATGCAGCTTCTCAAACTCGGCTCCGTTCTCGTCAAGGTAGTCCTTGTGGTCCGTGGGCAGGCGCGTGCGGCGTTGAATGCTGGGGTCGAGTATCCCCCTCATGTCGTCGCCGGTGAAGTCGCAGGCGGATGTACGCTGCTTGACTGCGGCGTTCTTGAACGGGATGAGGGCTTCGTCCATCGTGCCGATAATGCCGGATCGCTCCTTGTCGGCCATGTTGATGAGCGTTGCGAGTTCCATGAACCCACGTTCTGATTTACCGCGGTTGAGAGGATGGTCGGCAGGATATTCTGGCTTGACCTTGATCTCGTTGCTGATCGATCGGATCCATTCGCCGAGTTTGTCGGCGTTAGGGTCCATTCCGCCGCCGGTCATCATGGGATCGCCGTCGGGAGTTCCCTGGCCCTCACCCGTGGCGTTGAACTGACTGATGGTCAGCCAGTCGTTGAGCATCGGTAGTGAGGGCTCCATGCCGATCCAGTTGGCGGGGATGCCGTCGTAGTTGCGGGCATCGCCGACTTTGGCGACGATCAGATGCATAAAGCCGGTGAGTGCGGCGCGGCCTTTGTTGACGAAGTAGGAGTCTCCGCCCTTTTTGTCGTCTGCCGAAATGAGCGTTTGAGCGATAGCGTCGAGGTAGGTGTCGCGTGCTGGGCCGATAGGGGGGACAAGACGGGGCGACAGAAAGTTGAACCGCGGGTAGAGGGTCGGGCGGGTGTAAGAATAGACATCGGCTGATGCGAATTGCTCCAGCCATTTGACCGTGAGGTCAAAATCACCCGGGTGGATCTGAACGGTAGTCGAGGCCTTGTCATCACCGGCGGCCGCGAGCACAGCCTTGGGTACGCTGTCCTCGTCCATATCTGGGGAGTTTATGTACTCCCAGAATGGACGGTTCGCGTTTTTATTGAACGTAAAAATGTAATTCGGCTGGTCGGTATTTGACCAGTTCAGCATGAAGACGTGGCTGATCGAGGCGCGATAATGGGAGGTGAAGGCCCAAAGTTCCGGTTTGGGGTCGTTGACGATGAAGGACGTTGTATCGGCGGTTACGATCGTCGGGACGATGAACGCCGTCGTCTTGCCAGTTCCAGGCGGGGCCAGACAGAGGGTGGAGAGTGTCTCGATGAGCTGGACCAGCCCGCCCTTGCGTTTTCCGCTGGGCCATCGGCCTAGCGCGACAGCAAAGCCGCCTTTGATCCCAACCTTTTTGGCTGCTTCCATTTTGGTGAGAACATCATCGTCGGCCCAACCCGCCATGCCTTCCTTGTAGGAAATGTTGTCATGGGGATTCATCAACGCGAGCACGCCAGCGGGCAGGATCGCAACGAAATTGCAAATCCCATATGCCATGAACGATCCGCCGAAGACTGCGAATGGGCCTGGTCCGAATGATTCTGCGAAGAGGAGGTGTATCTGGATGAGCTTGCCCTGCATTGTCAGGGTGAAGAATGAGACTACGCCCTTCCAGGTTTGCGCTGAGAATGGGTCTCTCAGGGCATACCAGATCACTGGTGTAAGCAAGGTAGCCAGGAGCATCGAGAAGACCATGAGTGCGATGGATCCGTTTCTCCATCGCGTATGGCCTGTGCGGCTGGCGGTCATGTGATCGGGAATATGTTCCCGAATAAAGGGGTTTCGGAATCCCATTTTATGGCCCTTTTTCGGGAGGTGACGGGCAATTCGGCGAGCTGGTTGTATGCGGGCGGCGGCTACAGGATCGCGGTGACGCGGCGCTTCTCGCCTTCGCGTTTGAGCTGAATGACGCGAAGTCTGTTCAGCATGTCTGCCCGGGCCGCGTCGCGGTCAGCTACCTCTGCCGGATGGGTATGGGCAATTCGCGTCATGAATGAGCTGATTGCCTCTTCGGGTGAATCGGCGTGGATGGTGGACATGAAGTGACCATGCCCTGACCGCATGAGTTCCCAGATGGCGCCGGCGTTTGTGGTGGATATTTCGCCGGCCATCACCACATCCGGCGTCATGCGCACTATCAGGTCTACAACCGACTTGTAGTCGAATTCGTTGTTTTTTCCTGATCGCTGCATCACCAGATGGCATCGGTTTCGATGCGGTATGACGAGTTCGCGCGTGTCCTCGATCGTTACGATCCGAAGATTTGGATCGATATGTTCAGCCATGGCCCGGAGGAGTGAGGTCTTTCCGGCGCCAGTTGCGCCGCTTATGAGCACATGGTCTCCGCGGGTGATGCTGTTGAATATTTTTGTGTAGGAATTGTCGGGATCAGCGTTTTTTTTCATGACGTTGCTGACCCGGCGCCGCTGTGGTTCCGACCGCATGGAGATGCCCCAGCGGTCGAGAGAACTGTCCTGCTGCTTCATGAATTGGCGCATGACCAGAGAAATGGACCCGTTTTCCCAGGTCTCACTCTGGTGGTACTGGACGTTGGGACCGATCGCCATGACGAGGCGGTGGCCGCCAGGGGCTATGGCGCGACAATCTGGATGCGACGCGCGCGACAATCAGTGTGAGATTCTACGTCGCG
>NZ_BNCG01000041.1 GCF_014656355.1 Camelimonas fluminis | reverse complement strand
GCCGACGCCATACCGATGGCTCTGTCTGTTTGCCTTGCATCAACTGCCGGCGCCGGGTCTGTCCGGCTGCTCCCCAAGCCGAACGCCGGCGAAATCGCCGAAAAGTACCGGCAAGCGGTCGAGGCCGTGAACTCCCAGATTCACACCCTCCAAGAACGAGTGCCGGTGGATGCCCTGATCGCTGCCAAACAAAACACACTCCTCGCGATCGACGACATGGAAGCACGCCTCCAGCAGGCTCGACTTGCGCTCGCGCCATACGCAGAAGCTCGGCGCGAACGCCAGATCGCCTACTACATGAGCCTCCAGACCATCGTCGCCAATAAGATCCCAGCTCTCACACAGCGAGACGTCGACTCGCTCTCTGCCGCTGGCCGACACAGCGCGGGAGATATTCTCAATCCTCCCGCCGGCGCATGCGACCTGCAGGCGATTAAGGGGATCGGCAAGGCGAAGCAGGAGAACCTAAAATCTTGGGCAGACGCCCAGGTCGCCGCCTTCACCGGCGGCCCCAATCTAACCACCGACGAAGAGGCTGAGGCCCGCGAAACCATATCAAAGGAGCTTGCCGCTGTGGAGCTCGCCGCCGACCATGTCGGCCGACTTATGACGGACCTACTGGATGCGGCCGATCGAATCGACACCCTACCTGAGCAAAACGATGAGGGCCTCAGACAGGCTACACGCGCTCTCGCGCAGGCACGCTTTGATATGGACTACCTCCGGCTTACTTCGCCACACTGCCCCTCCCCTGAGCCCCGAAGCGTTTATGTAGCGCCCACCTCCCCGGCGCGCCAAAACGCCTGACAGTCCATGCAGATCTCCACCTGTGGTAGCGAAAGGTCGAGGCTGTTTCCCGAAAATCAACGACCGCCCCAACCGCCCTCACGAGATCAGAAGCCACGTCACAACACCGCATCTCGCAAACTAAGCGACGTTATAGCGCCAAAGACGCGATCCAATATATGAGGCAGAGCCAACACGTCGCCACGAGAAGGAACGTGTGAACACCATGTCCCACAACCCCATCGCGTTTGCGACGAACCTTAACCTTAACAATTGTCGGAGAGAGCATGTCCACCATCACCAAAAAGGATTTCGTTGCCCTGCTTGCCGAGCGCACGGATCAAAGCAAGGCCGCCGTTGAAGCCATCCTCACGGCACTCGGCCCCGCTATCACTGACCTGCTCAAAGACGGCAACCACGTGCCGCTCCCAGGTCTTGGCAAATTCGCTGTCACAGATCGCGGTCCCCGCACCGCACGAAATCCAAAAACGGGCCAACCCATTGACATTCCGGCACGCAAGGTCGTGAGTTTCAAAGTCGGCAAGCTCCTGAAGGACGCCACGGCCTGAATTCATCTGCCGAAAGCACCCGGGGGTTGGCCAAACTGCCGCTCCCCTTTTGCCTTCCAGACGTCATCACTCGACACGCCACCGCGAAACCGGCTATCCAGACCTCAGGATGCAAAGAGCTGCATAAAACGGGGCGGTATATGTACAACATCGGCGGAACGATCTTCGAAATTCTCAACCAGATTTCCACAAAGGAAATATTACTTCCCGCAATCCAGCGCGAATTCGTATGGGGCCCTGACAGGATCGAAAAGTTATTCGACAGCCTCATGCAAGGTTACCCCTTCGGAACCTTCCTATACTGGAAGGTCGAATCCGAGTCCGTCCGACGATTTAAATTCTACGACTTCATCCAGAACTACCACGAGCGCGATGCAGCCCATTGCCCTGAACTCGGCCCGATTACCCGTGAAAACGCCATAGCAATCCTCGACGGACAGCAGCGGCTCACATCACTCAACATCGGATTACGCGGCTCCATGGCCCACAAGCGCCCAAACAAGCGCTGGACCAACCCTGACGCCTTCCCTGTGACACATCTCTATCTTGACCTGCTCTGGGCCCCTGACCCTGGCGAGGAACAGGGGAGGAAATACCGCTTCAAGTTCCTCACAGCCGAGCAGGCTGCCGAACCGGACGAAGCATGCTGGTTCAAGGTATCGGACATTCTGTCGATGGCCGGCGGCCCAACAATGCTCCGCGCCCTAACAGGGCGTGGACTTGAGGCCGACCGCCTCAACGTTGCATACGACGCCCTCGACCGGCTCTTCCGCGTTGTCCACAACGAGAAACTCATTGCCTACTACCAGGAGCAAAGCCAGGACCTTGAACGCGTCCTGAATATTTTCATTCGCCTTAACTCCGGCGCCGTCGTTCTCTCCTACTCTGATCTTCTCCTCAGCATCGCCACCGCCCAATGGACCCGACTTGACGCCAGATCCGAAATTCACCGCCTTGTAGACGATCTCAACAGGGTAGGCGCCCGCTTCAACCTCAGCAAAGATTTCGTGCTCAAGGCAGGCCTCATGCTGACCGATATAGCCTCCGTTGGGTTCAAGGTCGAGAATTTCACCCAACACAATATGGCTTTGCTGGAAGCTAACTGGGAGCCAATCCGCCGGGCCCTGACGACAGCAGTCAATCTGGTATCAGACTTCGGCTATAACGAGCACACGCTGCGCGCCGACAGCGCCCTTCTGCCCATCGCTTACTACATCTACCACCACAAACTCGATGAGCGTTTCCTCACACACTCCAGTTACGGCGGCGATCGCAACGCGATCCGCGTGTGGCTTGCAAAATCGCTAGCCAAGGCATCAGGGATATGGGGCAGCGGTCTTGACACCCTCCTGACGCATCTCCGAACCACCATAAAGGAAGCCAACACCTCAGGCTTCCCAACTGCAGAAATTGAGACCGCAATGCGCCAGCGTGGCAAGTCGCTGGTTTACGATGCATCGGAGATCGACGACCTGCTTGACCTCCAATATCGAGACAGGCGGACATTTCCCCTACTCACCCTGCTATATCCGTTCGTCGACCTGAAGAACCAATTTCACGTCGACCATGTATGCCCCATCTCCGGCTTCACGGCCACACGCCTCAAGCGCGAGGACGTTCCGGAAGACGACATCGTCGCGCTCCAAAAGCAGGCCAACAGCCTGCCTAACCTTCAGATTCTTGAAGGCCACGCCAATACAGAAAAGCAGGCAACGCCGCCCCATCAGTGGCTGCCGACATACCGCCCCGACCCCGTCGCGCAGCAGCACTACCGGGATCTCCATGACCTGGGGGAGCTTCCCACAAACGTAGCCGAATTTCAGCGCTTCTACACCGACAGGGCTCAGAAAATAAGGTCCAAGCTCGTTCAGCTGCTGCAATAGCCCAGGTATCCCCCGTTTCATAACCAAGAAGCCCGGCACCGCCGGGCTTTTTTTTCTACTGCGCTATTAGTTCGCACCTCCAAGGCTGATGGCCGCTATCGCCTTAACCACAAATACCCGATACCGATTGAATTCTCAAAGCAACGTCACCCGGAGGAAACGTCATGCGCCTTGGATTTACGCTCGCGCCAGCCCTACGAAAAGCTGCCGACACGTCCGGAGGCGTAACGATAGAATACGCCATCATAGCGTCTGTCGTAGTAACCGCAGTCACCCTCACGATGACGAACGCCGGCCCCAGCCTTTCTGGCATATTTAGCTTACTAGCAGCCAGCATCCTGCCCGCCTCAGCAGGGTCAGGTTAGCCTCCCGCCGCCGTTTCTTGCCTTTGCCTGCCACTTAATATCGGTTAAAATAATCGCGTAATTTTAGCCGGAAATTTGTAATTCATGCGTCAGGACGCCTCTGTCTCGAACTTCGCTGCCCAAGCGCTGCGCGGGCTCTCGGTTTCAATGGGAAACCCCGGCTCCCCAGGCGCCGAATTCGGCCGCTCACACCCGACGTACAAAGCCGCCCGGGTCAACATTGGATTTGGAGCCGCGCCGGGACGGCAAGTCCCTGTGCACCCTGCTATTTCCTTTGCATTCAACAATCCGGGCGTTCGTTTCGGGAATCGCTCCACAGAATCATCTCGACCATTATCCAAGGATGGCGCGAGTTCATTCCACTTCTCCCACAGCTTCGCCTCAAAGACCTCCCCATTAAAGCAGTTGATCCGCGAGTTTCACGGCGGCCGCACCCATTCAGCATCACTCGCCGCCGCTCATCTGCTCTACATAGAAAGGGACGGCGCCGCCGAGAAACTACAAAAAAATCCCTCGCCCAAAAGCCGCGAGGCGCTCATTGAGGCCCTGCAGGCCGCAGCAATGGCGCGGAACCCCGAGGACCAGCAAACCTACATCGAGAGGTCGGGCGCGCCTGAGATCCAAAACCTGCTCACGTCGACGGATGAAGTCGGTGCGTCACAGCTGGCATCATTTGGCAACATAGGCGACACCCTTGAAGATCGGCTGCATTTTTGGAACGCCGTCGAGAAAATTGAGCGCGAACCGCGCGGTGACGCGATCCTCGCAAAGTTCTCCGAGTACCCCGACCAATGGCATAGCGCCAAAGCAGCCATCAAATTCGCGCCGAAATTGATCCAAAGCCGACTGAAGGCATCATTCGGCGTCGCCCCAGGGGATATTAATTTCCGAGACCTAGCCACGCCTCGTGCGCTCGATATCTACAAATGGCTACACGAACACGCACCTGACGTTCCTTCCGAGATCAATCCCGGAAGGGGCGGCCGCGTCCAAAACCGAATAATCGCCGAACTCCCCCACGAACTGACGGCCCGGGAACGTCTGAATATTTTGACAAATTTCACCCAGAAATTAACGGAGAAGAACCTTCCATTCTGGGCTGTCATCCACGCGCCGGACAGCAACAATGACAAACGGAACTACCACGTACACATCGTATATTACGACCGGCCCTGCAAACGCGTCACAATGGAGACGCCTCGTGGGAAACGGCATATGTGGGACTTTGAATTCGTCGAAACGAAAACATTTCCAAACCGGCACACCAGACAGACGCGCCCCTTAATGCAAGAGAAGGACCGTGAGGTTAACTCGCGAGGATGGATCTATACTCTCAGAGGACACTGGGAGGAGGCTTGCAACGCTGGCCTCGCGCAAGCCGGAGCTTCCAAGCGATACGATCGCCGCACCTACAAGGAAATGGGCATCGACCTGGACCCCCTCAAGCACATCCCGTCAAAGACGTTTAACAAAGAGCGCAAAGGCGAAGTTACCGTCGAGGGCATTGATCTCGCGCGTCGCCAATGGAACGTCCTCCTTGAGACGCTCGCGAACCAGAACGCAACCCTCACCTACGTTCGCCTCGCGAACCTCGAGAAAAAGGTCAATGCCGCAAAGAAAGCCCTCCTGGAAAATAAAACACTCCGGGATAAAGCTGCGGCCCTAAGCCAAGCCGAAAAGCTTGGCTCCTATGCCTCTGCGCATGCCCGCGCCGTCGGACTGACAGAGCTACTGCAGGACGTCACCCGTCTCCTGATCGACCGCGTCGCCTCCCGGGCAAAGCTTATTTTTTATGGCTCGTACGATGCCCAGACAAAGCGCAAGCGAGGTAGACCCCGCAAGAACGCACCCCCTGTCAGTCCAAACACCCTCTCCCCTGAGGCACGCGAGGCCGCGCAGTTCCTGAAGACCCTTATTGCTCGCGGCAAGGAACTCGACCGCCACAACGGACGAGAGGTCGTAATAGCCCAAGGGCAGCTGGCCGTTGTCATGCGGCGCCTCGAAAGACTGACCGCCCCACCCCAACCTCAGAACAAGTCGTCTCGCAACGCCGCATGGGACGACACAATGGACCAGCAACACAAGCGCCGTTTGGACGAGCTTTCAAATCGAATTTATACGCGGCTCGAAACCATCATGCCGCCGCAACCGAAGGCACCATCTCGCGCCAAAAAACCCGCGCCAGTTGCCTCTCCCGCGGCACGCACCGCTCGCCCGAACAAACCTGCCGCCCGAGCGCCAGCACCGACGGCTGTCAAGCCACAACAGACCGTGGCCACCCCTAAACACGCCGCCGGAAAAGAACAACAAAGTGCGCCAGAATCCCGCGCCGCCATCACGCCCCGCGAGAATGCCGGCCCGCCCTCCATCAGGCCCACGCCAAAGCCCATACGGAGGCGCGCTCCAACCCCTGCATCGACGGCCCCGTCAGGCTCACCGCCGACCCAGCGCACAATCCCCGCTGACGCATCGAAGCCCGCAACCCGCGGGAGCGCCCCCGTGCGCCCCCGTAAGGCGCCCATTCCCCCGCCCGCCGGCGAAAAGCCACTGCCCCAGCGGCCTGCCCCAACCGCCGCTTCTACAGCCCCTGAAGCTTCTTCAGGGAAGGGACCTCCGGGAACCACTCCCCACAACACGACTGCTCCCTCGCCCAATCCTGCCGCCACGCGCGCAGGCGCTCAGGAGAGGCCCCTCATCGACCTGCAGAAAGCATCAGTGACCTTTGGGCACGAACAGACCACGCGAACCTCTCCCCCCGCTGCGACCAAGGTCGCTGCCCCCCTGCCCGTAAAAACAATCAAGACCAGAGAAAAAAGCGCGACGGAGCGAACACGAGAATCTGTCATGGGTGACAAGCCCAAAACACCAGCCGCTGAAAAGCCCGCAGACGCGCACACGCCGGACCAGGCTCCCATCCCGGAGGGCCAGCCGCTTCCCGTCAAAAAGCTGGTTCGCAAAAAGCCGAGGAGACGTGACAGCGGCTACGAGCGCTGATTCACGCCCTGAAGCTTCGTTTGGCCGCCGCCACCGCATTGAAAACCCAAACGGAGCGCCGGCAGCCACACCGGTTCATGGCCACCAATCCGACCGGCGCGGAGCGTGCCACACACGCACCAGAAGCCCAATTCCGATACTAGGCCTGTATCAACAAATCGGCTACGCATGGAAACCGCCAGAGGGTGAAACGCTATGGGACAGAACAACAAAGGATTCTGGAACGACGAGGCCGTGGCTCTCGCCCAGCGGAACCATGACCGCGACACCAGCGCCATCATCCGGAAATACGAAAAGCGCCTCGCCAAGGAGCGGGAGCGGCATAAAAACGCGCTAAAGCGTCTCAAGCGGGAGCAGCGCGACATCCTCCGAGAGCTAAACCGCGAACATCGACGCGTTGCGAAGGCTCTTGTCACGCCGTGGATTGACCACCAGCCTGAACTCCCGTTTGATCCGGATCACAAAGCTGGCAGCCAGGACGCGCCTGCTACACGAAGATCGAGACGCCGGGAAACCCCGGCGCCACCAGCCCAGGCATTCAAGCCCACACCATCATCTTCACCTTAACCGGGTCGCCATCGAGAACGCGCCCGTTGGCATCTACAACACCGTTGGCGCCGAGACGGCCTACCCCGACTGCCGCAAACCCTGCCACCACGATGACGAGATCACCCACGGTCACAGGCGCGGCACGGTCACCCACAATCTGACACCTGTCGATGATGAAAGACGCCTCCATTGGCAAACTTCCGCGCAGCATCTCTGAATCGCAGATAAAGCTGGTCTCGCTAAGGGGCCCAACATCTCCGAACGACAGCGGCCCGTCTTCCTGCAATCGGTACGCAGCCCGAACATTCGCAGCCAGGCCATCCACTGCTGCCACATCATCACTCATATGATCCAACTCCGCCTCGAACCGGCATACGTCATCAAAGCCGAAGGCTGCGGCCAGGGACACCATTTCATCGGACGACGGCTTCCGACCACCTATCTCAAACTCGCGGAAACGCCACGCCCGTACGCCTGCCTTCACGCCGTCAGCGCTCTCACAGAGCCCCTGAACGGAAAGCCCGCGTGACATCCGAAGAGCCCGAAGTTTCCAGTAGAATTCGTTGCGTACACGCCCGAGCGTCACGTTGGCGTCGCCGTCATCCCGCCCCGCGTCCTGCTCCCTGAAGCAACTCGACGGAAGCTCCAAAATCGAAATAATCCGCGCAGCGACATCAACTGAAGGAATCCGGACCGCGCGCTCTATGCACGACATATAGGACCGGCTCACACCCACCATGCGTGCAAGCTCGTTGCACCCGATTTTTCGAGCGACGCGCGCCTTCCTGACACAATCCGAAAACTCATATCGATCAGACATCAAATTAATTCATTCGACTGAGAACGGGAAATGGCGTTGAACGCCATGAGCTTGGAGCATATAAGATGCGAATAATGGTCGCAAATTAAAACTATGTCCGCCACAAAACACTTGCGGGCCCCGATTTTCTAGCGCCCCTGACCCTCATCACCCCCCCCTGTCCATACTTGACAACACCGCAATCATACCCGTCACCCACCTCACTGCTTACGCCGCATAACCGATGATTTTCGGCGAAACCGCTTACCCCTTTTTTCAAAACCCGCAGGACCAAACGTCGCTTTACAGAAATTTCTGATTAAACCCGCTTGTTGCGATTTTCCCCCTCCGTTAAGATATAGGGGACGCGAAATTCAAAATAATTCGCCGCTGTCTTTCTGCTTTCTGGAGTCCCCCTCATGCGCACCAACGCGTTAGTAGCGATCGCGCTAGCCCTACTCGTAGTGGCCTTTGCCCTCCATCCTGATATCGCACTCGCCCAGACTACGCCCTCCGGCGGCAGTGGAACCGGTGTCTTCAGCACACTGCAGACGAAGGGGACCACCACATTCTCGAACGTCCGCATCATCATGTTTATCATCGGAGGATTCGGATTTATCGGCATCGCCGGCATGGCATTCTTCGGCCGCTTCGACTGGAAATGGATCTTCTCGACGGTCGGAGGCCTCATGATGCTCGCCGCCGCCGGCGGCATCCTCTACTACGCGACCCACACCGAGTCTGGCAGCACCATCGGCGACAGCATCGGCGGGATGCAGGAGGCGGACACGCTTCGCTAACAAAACGCAGAGCGAGGGACACGTTTGCGCCCAACCCCGCCCTAACCGGGCGGGGTTTTATTTTCGGGCGTTGCCACCGGCATTCACCTTCCACGCCCCCGCCGACCTCCCCTGCAAGCACGGCGCTACGCGCTCGCGGCTCAGATCGCTCCGCCAGCGCGGACCACTGACAACGGCCGCCCCTAAGCAATGTGCGACCACGCCCCGCAACAGCATACACCCCGACGTCAGACCGGCCGCGGCCAAACCTTGCCGCTTTTCCTTGGCTTAAAATACAGATTGAATTAAACAGGAAATATCCACGCGGGTCCAAAATTCCGGATATTTTCATGCGCGATATTCAAGTGCGGATTTACCGCCCTGTTGCCCTACCCCAGATGTTCTTCGGGGCTCCGGCCCTTCCAGGCTTTTTCAATTTTATTCTCGGCCCGTTCCTCCTGATGTCATCGGCGCTGTTCGAGTTTCCTTTCCCCCCCGTGTTCGTGGTTACGACCGTCGCCGGGCACGTTTTTCTGATGATGTGGGGCTCTCGTGACCCACATCTCACAACACTCATTCAAACCGGACACCGTTCCCGACGTTCACCAAAGAACCTCGGACGCCGATCCAAAACTCATTCCTTCCAGCCCTGAGAGGCAGCCAATGGATAACGAAGTTCTCGAAGCGCTGTCCTCTGGCAGCGTCATTTTCCGCACGGCAGCCACGCTGCTCGGTACAGTCGCGGCGGCGGGCGCCGCCAGCCTGGTCATCCCGCAAATTCTCGATCGCCTGCTACCCCCACCCACCCAGGACCGCCTCGGCGACTATCTGCTGTTTGAACGTATGGTCGACAACTCGATCATACAGATGACCGACAAACGCTACCTGGCGGTCATTGGGATCCGGGGCGCCGAGCTAACCCTCTGCCGCGATGAGGATCACGCCGAGTATTTCGCAAAGCGGAAGCACCTCTTTGACGAAATCCAGAAAAAGACGCAGGTCGACCAGATCAACGTTTTCCAGGTAAAGGAGCGCTCACCGCTCGCTCAGGAGTCGCGTCACCGCCCGGGGCTTCTCCGCGACGTCGCTGAAAAGTGGAACGAGACCTTCGCCCACACCTACCGCTTGCGCCACTTCATGATGGTTTTCATCAAGGCGCCGAACGACGAACGCGCTATCGAGCTAATGGACGACGCCACGCGTTTCATCATGGACAGCCTCGCAGATTTCAAATGCGCCCTACTCAAGGAAGGCGAGGACGGAGAAAACCACGAAGGACCGCTGACAGCCCTGGCTTCCGTCATCAGCCCGGTAACCCGCCCTGCACCCAATTCGGCCGGCTGGAAAGACAAACTGAGCTACCTGCTCACTGCAGACCAGGTAAACTTCCGGGAAGAGAAGCGCGGCGTCATCACCTTCAAGGGCACCGCTGGGGTCAAACACGCAATCATCGTCAACGTCAGGGATTGCGGAGAAAAGACCATGGAGTCCGTCATGAAGGACATCCTGGCCATCAACGGTGAGATCACCGTCTATCACAGCATCCAGCCCATCAACTCCGCGAAGGAAATCATCACCCTCAGCCGCCAGGCGAAGAGCGCGCCGATCATGAACCTCAGCCTTACCGCAGGCGAGGAGTACACCGAAGTTATCAAAATGGTCGAAGGTCAGTCCGGCAACAAGGCCGCCCTCCTCAACTACTCCATGCACGTCATCATCTACGGCGCCAGCATTCAGGAATGCAGCCAGATCGAAAGCCAGGTGAACGCCATCCTCGCCCGGACAGGCGGAACCCCGGTCCGCGAGCACGGCACCGCCCAGGCGGTCTGGTTCAGCATGTTCCAGTACGACAGATCGTGGCCACGCATGTACCGCATGCTCTCGAGCAATGTCGCGGCGAACATTTACCTCCAGCGGATGAACGAAGGCATGAAGAAGTCCGACTGGCTGGATGAGCCCCTATCCTATTTCCCCTCAATGTACGGCTCAGCCTACGCGCTCCAACTCCATGCAACCGAAGAGCGTCAGGCGCCTGGCCACGCCGTGATGATTGGGCCGACCGGCCGCGGAAAGACGACATTCGTGTCGTTCCTCGCCGGCCAGGCGATGCGCATTCCGAACCTTCGCACCTTTTTCTTCGACCGGCACGATGGCCTGCGGGTATTCACCGAATGCGTCGGAGGCAAATATGTGAGCTTCACAGGCGAAAACAGCGCCACAATGAACCCCCTGCATCTGCCATCCAACGACGACAACAGGGCGTTTCTCGTTCGTTTCCTCAAAAACCTGTCGAACGTACCGACCCCCGAGGCCGAACAGGAAATATCCCGGGCGGTCCAGACCATTCTCAGCGAACGGATTCCAATGGAAAGGCGCCGCCTCAAGGACGTTCTGAACGCCCTGTTTTCCGCCCACGGCGGTGTTCGCGCAAATCTCGTGCGCTGGACCGACGACGGAGCCTATGGAGCGTATTTCAATGCGCAGAAAGACACGCTCGACCTTGACGTCAACCGCGTGATCTCCTTCGACATGACGAATATCCTGCGGGAGGAAGCCTCGATCGCGACGCCCGTGATGGACTACATTACCCACCGCCTGAGGATGCTCTCGAGGGAAACCGGAGACCCGTGCCTGATCTTCATCGACGAAACGGAACCAATGCTCGCCAACCGCGATTTTGCCATGAACTTCGTGAAAGTCGGCCTCCAGGAGGGACGCAAAGCCCGTCAGGCATACATCCTGGCGTTCCAGCGCCCTGAAGCTATCAAGCAGGCAGGCATGTCGGAACTGATCCGCGGCCAGTGCCAGACGGGCTTCTTTTTCCGCAACACGACCGCGAATGCGGCCGACTACGATGAATGGGACCTAACCCCGGCCGAGCTGAACTTCATCCTGGGAAAGGAGTATGAGGGCCATCCCTACGCTGTGCTCGTAAAAAAATACGCCAGCGGGGAGTCGGCTGTCATCGACATCAACATGAGCTCGCTTGGCCGCTACTTCAACGCATATCAATCAGGCAACACCGACATCCGCGCCCTGCGCAGGATGCAGGAAAAGCACGGCGACGATTTCCTCCAGCCGTATCTTGACCTGCCCCGCTAGCGAGAAGCACCTCAGCAAAGTTGGCAACCGCGCCCTCCACGTGTGCGACAATCACTTGCGAGCGTGTGCTCATCTCGCAACCACCGAGCCCGGCCTGCGCCGGGCTCTTTCATTTTCGCGACCCACAAAAATAAAACCACATTAAATTTAATGGCAAAATCCCGCGCAGATCGGTAGAAATGCCGACAAAGGGTTTTTGCGCCCATTTTCTCGCAATTCGTTATGAGATGAAAAATCGCGGAGATTTCCATGCGTCGATTCAAAAAGCACGCGGCCGCCGCACTTGTCGCAACGCTGGTGTTGACCAACGCCCCGCTCCCACAATTTGCCGTCATCCAGCCTGCCCAGGCCCAGACCCCAACAATCGACCTTTCGAGCCTCGCAAAGCTCAAGGAGATCGTTGGGACCGTAAACCAGCAACTCGGTCAGCTGACGCAAATTTTCAACACGGTGAACCAGATCAACAAGGTGATCGGCATGGTGGGCTCCGGAAACATTTCCGGAATTCTCGGGATGCTCGGCCTCGACGTTGGCAACATCACCAAATGCATCGGCGCGGTCAAAGGCGTCGCCAACGGCAACTTCGGCTCCGGGATGAGCGGCATTCAAAACGTTCTTGGCGGCCTCAGCGGTTGCTCCTCCAGTGTCGGCCTGACCGGCATTCAGCCGAGCATCCCGGGTCTCGACGCGATCCCCCAGACCCTCTCATCCATTCAGGGGTTCACCCAGCAATATCAGCAGGTCGCCAACGCTTTCAAATCCGGGGCAACCGTGGCCACCGCCAGCCAGGGGTTAAAGCAGGGTCTCTACCTCGATTCTTCCACCAGCGGCGGTGTCAGTCAGCAAAGCGTGGAGAACACCAACGCCATTCGCGGCATCGTCGCGCGCCAGTCCGCCGTCGACGCTATGGCGGTGGCCGTCCAGGGCAAAACCTATCTCCAAAAGGCACCCGAAGACATCAAGTCGCTGTCGGAGAGCGCCAAAAACTCCAAGGACCTCCGGGGAGACATCTCCGTGAACAACGCGATCATGCTGAAAATTCTGGAACAGCTCCAGCAGCAGAACGCTCAACTTTCTGCGCTCACCCAGATGCGCTCCTCCGGCTTTATCGCAAATGACGCCCACACGTTCTCGGGCAGCAACACGTCCAAGTAACTGCGCGCAGCGCATTGGAGACGCACATGACGTCACGGTGGCAATTACCCCTGTTCGCTTTCCTCGCTGCGTTTCTCTCTGTCGTCGCGACCACCCGGCCCGCGCACGCGGTGCCGTGCGCCGAACCTGTCACGTTCCTCAAGATCTGCTGCCCAAAACCATGTCCGATCACGGATCCAAAAAAATTTGTAGAAAACACGATGAAGCAGGTCCTTGAGGATCTAAAGCTGGCCTCAACCGTCAAAGAAGCCCTGGCCTGGAAGGAGCAACTCGACCAGTGGGGAAAAACCATCAATTCGGTCACCAATCTGATAAACAGCGTCATTGGCAAAGGCTCGTCGGGCATCTCTGCGATCAGCCCTCCAACCCTTGTCCCCAACGGACTCAACTCAAATCCTCTCAATATCAGTCAGACAGCAGGGCAAATGGCGCGGCTGTTCACGTCACCGGCCAGCACCATCTCGGCCGGTAACGAGGCCGCGACGAAGCGAAGCGCAGCCATATCTGAAGGCTTTATCGAGGGCCTGGCTGTCGCTCTCGACGGCCGCAGCAAGCTCTCCACGACTGCCGAGGAAATCAAAAAGCTGACTCAGGTTGTCGCTCGCAGCCAGAGTTCTGACTCGTCTTCTGGTAGCGGCACAGACAAGGATGCAGAAAATGTCCGCAGCGATCTGGCTTCGATGAACCAGGTTCGTCTGGCCATGCTCCAGGCATTCCAGAACCAGACAAATCTCGTCACGGCCTGGAACTCGGCCGAAGGCTACGACGCCGTCAAGACCCTGGGACCCGACAAAATTGTTTCTCGTTCAGCGTGGGGAACCGAAGCCAACCCTTCCTCTCCTTACGGATCGCTGGAAACGGGCATCCAGAAAGCACAGGACAGCGGGATCGGAACGAAGGACGCCGCCATAAGCCAGCGCGTCAGTTCATCAGAGGCATTCAGCAACTACGATAACCTCGTCGAACGCGCTGTCCAGGCCCACAACGCCGCCGTGTCGTACGTCGCGATGATGAAGACGGTCGCTCTTAACCAGGAGACTGTTGCGCACTTTGAAATCAGCCGGGAAATGGCCGACCACCAGAGGGCATACGTCACTTCAGGTCTGGCTATTTTCTATGCCAACCCTTCAGACGCCTTTGGCAAAATGGCGACCGAAGCGGTGGGCGCCAATGGTCTTGGCGGCATTGATCCATACCAATGGGGTGACTCTTTCGCCCAGCAGACCGCCGCAACCGCCGCAATGAACTCCATTGCCCAGAACGCCGTAGCAAACCCCGCAAAATACGGCCCGACGATTTGCGCTGATGTACCTGAAACTGATTCAAACGGTCACACGAGATACGTCGCAGTGTTCCGCGAGCGTCCGGCAGCCGGCGCACCTCAAAAGCTCCTGGAAATCTACGCGAACCAGTCGCGGCTGGCATGCGGCGCCCTGCTCGCTGCCTGGCTCTCCACACCCTCAGATGCCGTGTACGACCAATATACTCCCCAGGACACCGCAGAAGCGTATGGGCCAGATGTCAACTCAACCCGGACGTCCGACCAGACTGCCATAGCAGCGGCGGCACAGGACCTCCAGAAAGAGAACGCCGACGCTGGGGTCAATGAGGCATTCAAGTACTGGATCAATCTCCAAAAGCGGGCGATCTGGTACTACGACGCCGCTTGCGGGGCCACTCCAGCGGCGGACCCCGCCGATCCCGGCGCCTGCGAGGTGTACAACAAGCAATCCAACCCCGACGCCCGCGCCGGCGGCGCACAGGGAACAATCAACAACCTCTATCGATCAATCGACAACATGGCAGACGCGCTCAACGACCCGGACAAAACCGCAGTCCTTCAGTCCGAAGCGATAAAAGAACGCAAGGCCCTCGACGTCACAAACTATGACCGCATGAGGGGGGAGATAGACCAGCTTCTGGCAGCCGCCACCCAAGCGCGAAGCGCTGTCGACCCCGCAATCCTTTCAGAAGACATGTACACGACCCGGGACCGGGACCTCCAAACCGCCCTCCAGGCGATCCGGCGCGACAACGCCTTCCAGACGTGGGTCAACACAGCTGCACCTCCCGAAACAGGGGGCCAATGTACAACCGGCTGCTGGGGAACCGCAGACAACAGCTGGAATGAGCCAGTAACGGTGAACGGATTTCCCGTCCCAACGGCGCAACAGCCTCCGGCGCTCCCCGTCGTTCAACACGACATCGATTGCGCTCATCCGGCGGACAGCGTCTACTGCGGCCCAATCCAGTCAGCCGGCGCACCCTGGCCCATTCGTCCGCAAACGGAATTTTCGCCAACAATCCTGGTTCAACCGCCGTACATTGCGAATTAGCGACCACCCGTGTCAGAAAGCCGGTAATGATTTTTCCGGCTTTCTTTCACCCATAATTCCGGTTAAAAAGTCACACGATTAATTTCAAAATTTCCCCGTATATTTTCGCCCTGCCGAAAATCGGTCTAAATTAAATCTTGCTGCGAGTTTGGATGTGAAAAAACTGGCTTTAATCGTCGCCCTTGCGGCCCTTCTCACCGGCTGCGCAGGCAATTCCTTTACCGAATACCCAATCGGAATCGGCCCCGGACCCAACTCCCTGAAGCGCAGCCCCTGCGCGTGCATCCAGTTGCCGAACCTCGCGAAGACCGAGCTGGGATAACAATCAATGCGTAAATTCCTCCGCAATCGCAGCATCTCCGAGCCCACACCAGTAGCCAACCGGGCATCGGAACCTGTTCAGTCACCGGGTAGCCGCGCAGATCAGCTCGGCTCATACCCGACGACGAACGACGACATCAAAAATGAACGGCGCCGCGTCTACCGCAACCTCCGCGTCGAACACATCATTATCGGCAGCCTCCTCGTTGTCTGCATCGTCCAGGCCAGCGTCATCATGCAACTCCTGCCCCTCTATCGGGTTGTCCCGTTTTTCGTCACCTTTTCGGATAAAGCCGAGCAGGTGGTTCGCATCCAGCCGCCAACCGGCCGTCTGACCAGCCTCGATATACTCACCGAGGCGAACGTGCGCGAATACGTCAAACTTCGAAACACAATCAGTCAGGACGACGCCATCAACCTCAGTCGCTGGGGTGGCAAAGTCGAAGCCATGTCGGACCGACCTGTCTACGAGGCGTTTCTCGCAGACATCAAGCCTGTCTACGACGCCGCAAAGGCAGGAAAGTTTTCACGATCCGTCACCATCGACTCCCTTATCAGGGTTCAGGACGGCTACTATCGCGTCGACTTCACCGCCTACGACCGCACAATCGGCATCGGCCTGACCGATACAACCGAAGCTACCAGCTCATGGACCGTTGAATTGCGCGCCGTGAACCAGCCGCGTGACGTTGTTTACGCCAACAGGTTCGCCAACCCGCTCGGCTTCAAGGTCGTCTCCTACTCGGCGACGCCCCGCCGTGTTGCGAGGCCTTCCTGAACCGTTGCCACGCCATTTCAGGCCACCGCCGCGAGCCCCATTCAACCCACGAGTATCCAGCATGACGCTTCCACGCTCACTTTTAGCTTCGGCAGCCCTTGGCGCCCTGCTCGCGATGCCGGCCGCCGCGCAGAATGTGCCCTACCCGAGCTATCCTGGATCCCCTCGGCCAGCGTCGACCCAGCCCGCCGCAGAACCGCTCCAGCAGCCAGTACCCTCAGTCCAGGCACGCCAGAGCGGCGCCGCCAGAAGCCATTCCCCTGCCGAACTGAAGCCGCTTGGCCTCGAGCAAAAGGCGTGGACGAACCCTCGCGAGAATATGGGCCCACGCCAGACGATGCCCGGCTTCCTCAAAGTGAACTGGAGGCCAGACGCGGTCACGACCATCAATGTCCGCGAGGGCATGCTGACCGTCGTACGCTGGCCGGTGTCTGAGACAATCCTCAGTCGGGAATTGAGCGACAAGAAAACGTTCGAGTCACGGATCGGCCCGGACCAGCGCTCAATCATCATCAGGTCAGTCTTCGCGGGCGTCGACGGAAACATGGTTGTCTACGGCCAGTCGGGGAACGTCTACAACATCTACCTGCGTTCCCTGCCATTCAATTCTCCCAAGCTTCCCGACACAACCGTGGAAATGATCGTCGGCGGTCTCGCATCCAACTACGGCGGAACGCTGCATTCCACAGCGCCAGCCTCCGGGCCGTACGAGGACTACCGTGAGCTCTACAAACCCGCCGTGACCACAAAGGTCGAGCAGTTCCGGGCAGGCAGCCGCGAATGGGCGGATTCAGCACCTCTCAAGTCGAGGGACATGCAAACAAACATCGACATCCTGGTTCCGGATCGAGCCGACCAGGTAATCGCGCCAATCCGGGCATGGCACGACAAAAATTTTACCTATCTCGATTTTGGGCCCAACGCCGGGTCCATGAACCAGTGGCCAGTTGCATCACTTCTGACCGACGGGTCCGAGACACCGGTCGGCACCAGGACAACCGGGCCCAACGGATCCATCATGATCATCGAAGCGATCGGCGACATGGTCTTGAGAAACGGCTCCCATCTCGTCTGCCTCAAGCTTCGAAACCAACCCGACAACCGGGTCTCGCCATCCACAGTTGTGGCCAGATCCGATTCATCACCGGCATCCATTGAAACGGTCAGGCTCGCGCCCGCTGCATCCGCACCCGCGAAGCAAACACCCAAGCCGAGACCCCGACCCGCGATCAAAAAGCCCGTTCTGAAAGGCGGCACCCCAGCGCCGAGCGTCCAGACCGTCACCCACGTCGCCCCTGCACCCGCCGCGGCACGGCTTACGAAGCCAGCGCAGCAACCCTTCCGTTTTGACGCGTCCGGTCTCACCGGCAAAATCCAGTAAGGGTCCGCCACCATGGACGAGCACCGAAAAAACCGGCTCAAGAAGCAACTCGCAATTGGCGGCGCATCTCTCGTACTCGCATCTGCCGCGTACGGACTCTGGTCGCTCGCCCAGCAGCCAGCGACACAGAAGGCGGCACTCTCCCCACCCCCGCAACAGGAGCCCCTGTTCCCACAATTGCCGGCCGAGGCCACGCGCCCAGCAACTGTCGTTGGCGACCTGCAGATCACGCCACAAAGCCTTTCGACGGGACAGATTACCATCGGCCAAGGCAGTTATGCTGGCTCGTTCACCCTGCGCGCACTGCACCGCCCGGTGATTATCCGTAAGCGCTGTGCCGCTCACACCTTGCGTTGATGGCTCCACGGCAGGAGGCTGTCGAT
>NZ_BNCG01000040.1 GCF_014656355.1 Camelimonas fluminis | reverse complement strand
TGCTGCCATGGGCCTACGCCTCGGACCCAATCAAGGCCGTGGCCTGAGAACAGCGGTTACCGAGAACTATAACTCCGAATTATCTAATCGACCGGAGGAACTTGAGGGTGCAGTGTGCAGTACTCTCGGAGAGAGATGGATATACATTGCCAATCTACTGGCAGAGTGAAGGCAGTGCTCGCGCAGCCAGCTATCGAAGCGTTGCCTCCAGCGCTTCTTTTCGCTCCTCCCAATCCGGCATCACCGTTTTGAGCAACTCGCGCCATCCATCACCATGATCGGGGTAGAACGCATGCGCCAGCTCATGACAGATCACGTAATCGATCAGCCGTGGGCTCGCTCTCACCAAGTCAATATTTAGTACGACACGTCCACTTGGCGTATAGCAGCCCCATCTCTTCGCCATCGGACGAATGACGAGTGAAGGCCGCCTCAATCCTCTACGAACAAACGGCTTCAAAACGATGTCGAACCGTTGCCGGAACACCTCACGGGCTATCAGACGATAAAACGCCTGAAGGAGACGCCTGCAATGTGGTGAGTCGTCCGGGGTTCTGGCCGCTATCACCATACGGCCGCCATCGATCCGCACATGAGGGTCGCCTGATTCCTCGACCGAAAGCCGATACTGCCGACCAAGCAGAAGATGGGTCTCACCCGAAATGTACCGACGTTCCGGCGTAACCTTGGGTCTTTGGGCAATGGTATCGATCTGAGCGAATATCCATGCGCCTTTCCGGTGCGCCCTGTTTCGAATCTCTTCAATACCCTCGCCAACCGGGGCAAAGACAGTCACCTCTCCCGTCGGGCGAACATTGATGCGCAGCGCCCGCCTCACCGTGCGGATCAACTCCGCAGTGACCCTGCGCTCTCCCCAACATATCTCGATTTGCTCAGCTGTCGGCAAGGCCATGGCCATCCTCACTGAGCCAGCCGCACGCGTGCCGAAGCCAGAACATCGTCGACGATACCATCAAGAACACTGGGGTCGATCAGAACGCTCCGTTCTCCCCGCAGCTCCTCGAAAAAGAAATCGTCGATATCGTTTCGAATGGAGTTCTCCACATCGCGGTCATACTGCCAGCCAACTTTGCGCCGACGCTGGATGATCTGACTGATCTGCAGAGCAATATCGGCAGCCAAGTCTGGGTCATTGATGCCGGCTTTATCCAGGTTGCGCTTGGTCAATCCCCAGAACGCCTGGGAATGGCTGTCATCCCGAAGGCAGACTGGTATCGGATCGGCTTCGTCCTGCCGCGTGAGCACCTTGTCCCGCAACACCTTGATTTTCGAGAGATAGGTCAGATCGCTAATCCGCCCTTTGTGGAAGTCTGCGATTGTGTCGCGCACAAGTTTTGAGAATTTCTCGAAGAAGATTGGATCTTCATCCCACTTCTCTTCGATCGATCGGGTCAATTGGTGGGCGATCGTATCCGCTACCGAAGCGTCGCTTTCGGTCTTTTCCTGCCGCCGTTCTTCAATCGCTATGTCGTCGAATATATTCAACGGCTCGACCAACGTTACGACATCGCGTGCGATGACGTGGCGGTCCAGTAACTGACGAATGCGCTTCTCGTAGTCACGCCAATCGACACGCTCGGCATAACGAAGCGTGACTGCGGCACGCAGAGAGACGAACCGCCCGAGATCATCTTTCCAGCGCTTCAGAAGTTCCGGCTTAGTCGTCTCGATAAAGGCCGGAGAGGCAAGCGCCACCGTGAAAGCCTGCGAAAACGCCGATAGGCGCTCATAGAACTCGACTCTGATCTCCTCATCCGCCAGAAGACGAGCATAGGCCTCGGCATCGAAGCTGTTCGAAACGGATTTGAACACGTCAAGCAGAGCAGCGTGGGCGCCCGGCACCTTGTTCGCCTCTTCCCGAATAGCCAGGACACTGCTCGCGATGTCGTCCGGACTGAAGCCCTGCAATGCATCGTAGCTCGCAAGCGCATCTCCGAGGTCTTTCAGGACGCCCGTGTAGTCGATGATGAAGCCAAAGGGTTTTTCCGGCGCCCCCTCCTCGTCGAACACGCGATTGACGCGGGCGATGGCCTGCAAGAGTCCATGTTCCCGCAGTCGGCGGGCCACATAGAGCACCGTGTTACGCGGCGCGTCGAAGCCCGTCAAAAGCTTGTCGACGACAATGATGATGTCGGGATCGCCGGGGCCTTTGAACTGCTCAACGATGGTTCTGTTATAGGCTTCTTCGCCCCCATATCGCTCCATCATCTTGCGCCAGAAGGTGCGCACGAGATCGTCGTCAGCCTCGTCGACCTCGTCTTCGCTCTCGCGCATCTCCGGCGCAGAGATCACGACTTGCGTAGTGACGACACCGAACTCATCGAAGAGCTTCTTGAGCTGGATGGCGGCCCGCTTCGAAGGTGCCGCAAGCTGTCCCTTTAGCCCCGTCCCCTTGAAGTTGGCGGAGAAATGCTGGCCGACATCGAAGGCGATCGATTGAAGTCTGGAATCCACGCCCTCGATCTCACGGGCACGGCTCATCTTGCGCTTCAGATCGGCGCGTTGGTCGTCGGAAAGACCGCGCGTATGGGCCTCGAACCAACGGTCGATCTGCGCGTCATCAACATCGGTGACAACTTCCCGCCCTTCATAGAGGAGCGGGACGACGGCCTTGTCATCAACGGCATCTCGCATCGAGTAGGCAGGTTGAACCAGCTCGCCAAACTTGGCGAACGTGCTCTTTTCCTTTTTGGCGATCGGCGTGCCTGTGAAGGCGATGAAGCAGGCATTCGGCAGCACCTCGCGCATACGAGCGTGCAGGCTGTCGAGATTGCCGTACTGGCTACGATGGCTCTCGTCGACCAGCACGAAGATGTCGGCCGACGTGTCGACGATTCGCCGCTTGTTGAGCCCCGCACGGAACTTGTGAATGAGCGTGGTGACGACCGGGGTCTTGTCTTCGATCAGAGATAGCAGGTTCTCGCCCGTCGCCGCCCGCTTCGGCTCCTGGCCGGTGGCGCGGAATGTCTTGGTAATCTGGTCGTCAAGATCGGTGCGATCCGTGACAATGACGATGCGCGCCGACGCGTGCGCCATCACGATGGACTTCGCCAGCATCACCATCGTCAGGCTTTTGCCCGACCCTTGCGTGTGCCACACGACACCACCTTGACGGCGGCCTGCGGTGTCACGCTCCTCGATGCGCTTCAGCAACGTCTCGATGGTGGCCACCTGCTGGTAACGCGCCACCTTCTTGTGGGGACCGTCGAACAACATGTAGCGCCGTACCAAGCGCATGAACCGCTCCGGCCGGCAGAGGCCCACGATCGTTTCATCCAAGGGCGTGACGAACCGGTGCTCCTCCATGAGCCCGTCATGACGCTTCATGTGGGGCGCGAAATCGAGGGCCACGCGCTTGCCCTCGACGGTGTCGAGCGGCCGATTGACCACGTCCACCGCGAAGCCGGACGGGTCTTCGCGTTCCTTCCACACGCTCCAAAGCTTGCGCGGCGTTCCAACGGTGCCGTAGCGAGGATCGTAGCTGTTGGCCGACAGCAGCAGTTGGGCGGAATAGAACAGCGCCGGCACACCTTCGCCAGCCTTCTGATTGCGGATTTGCTGGCTGACGCCCTGGTCGGCGGAAACGTGTGAGGCCTTGACCTCGATCATCCCCAACGGAATGCCATTCACGAAAAGAACGAGATCGACACGGATGGTCGGCCCGCCTGCTTCGCTGACGGTATACTCGCTCGTCACCTGGAAGGTGTTGGCGCGCCAGTCGGTCCAGTCGATGAACTTGAAGGGCCATTCGCGCGACGTGGCGCCGATGGATTGCGGCAACGCGATGCCGAGCAGCAGGTCGTCGGTCATCCGCTCGTTGGCGCGCACGACGCCTTCCGGGATGCGTTCGGCGAGCCGACGAACCGCAGCATCGATATTCGCTTCGGAGAATGGATAGGCCCGCCCGTCGACATGAATGCGATTGATCCGCGCCAGATCATCCCGGAGCTGAGTTTCGAGGAACGGCAGCGTTCGCCGCCCGTCGCGCCATTGATCGGCCTCGGCTCGGGTCACATAGCGCCAGCCGCAGTTGATCAGCGTGTGCAGCGCCTGAAGCTGGGCTCCGCCGGCTTCGGAGACAGGGAATTCCGGGGAATGGTTCATAGTTTCCCCTCAACAACAGCCTTCAAGAACGCGACTTCAAGCTTGCCCGCTTCGGCGTTCGTCATCCCCTTTTTAGTAAACTGAGAAACCCTAGTTTCGCGCCCGGATTGCTTATTCGTCTTGATAGCCTCGAAGGCCGCATTCGGTCCGGCTGCCAGATGGCGTTCAAAACGAAATATGTGCCGAGTGTCGGAGCCGACGAGGCATCCAATGCCGTCGACAGTCCAATGTCCGGCAAAGGACAGTTTCTCAAGCGCCCGCCGCATTTCCAGCGCCGACTGGAAGCGCTTGGCAGGATCTGGATCGATGGCCGTCAGGACCGCGCGACACACGGAATTGGGGATGAAGGGCGGGAAGTCTCGACGCGAGATGAGAGAACCGCCGGCGAGAGCGGCTTCGTAATCCTTACGACCGAGCGAGTTGTACTTCGCCTCCAGCGATCCAAGTCCAGCCAACAGCCGGAACATGGTAAGGCCCGCCTGGAAAATATCGGTTCGAGCTTCGATGCCATTGCCTGCAGCAGTTTCAGGCGCCGCATGAAGCACATACCAACTGGACGGCATCACAGGCGCACCCGTGGGCGAAATCCCCACAATTCCGTAGTCGGCCAATTTGGCCTCGCCCTGCGGGCCACGTAGGATGTTTTGCGGCTTCACGTCGTTGTGGAAGAAGTTGTTCAGATGAAGGTGCTCCAGCCCCTGGAGCACGTCGATCATCGAGCGAATCGCGATCGGCAGAGGCAGAAAGCCAGCCGGGTTGGCCAGGGTTGTGATCGATCCACCCGGAAGATAGTCCATTGCGATCACGACCTTGCCGTCGGTCGCAACATCGGCCTGGTGAACGCGCACAAGATTGTTGTGCGTGAAGGCGTGGCCGACCTGCGCCTCCCGTAGTCGCTGGTCGATTCCGATACCGGCGTTCAAGATCTTGATGGCATACTCGTGGTTGACGGCCTGATCCTGCGCCAGCCACACCTCGCCAAATGACCCCCGCCCAATCGGTCGCGCCAACCGATACTTGTTGTAGAAGGTCGTGCCGTTCGTGATAGGCATCGGAGCAGGAGCTAAGCTCATGGATTGGTCGCCCCCCACCAAGCGGCGATGATGGCGTCCGCCATTTTGCCGTCCCAATACTTCGTCGTTTGACCGACCCGCGCGATGGCATGGTCCTTCACCTGCGCACTTCGGGTCGATAGTGAGGCATAGATCTTCGACACCACCGGCTTGTTGTGCTGGCCGCAGTACAAGAGCAAGGCGGCCTCCTGATAAGACGCGACCCGCTTTGCGTTATTGTCCCCTTGCGTGAACTCCCCCTTCTTGATGATCACTCGGTCAATGTCGGGGTGGATGTGGAAGATTCGCTCAAATTCGCGAAAGAGCCAGGTCACTTGCGCTGCTTCGTTGGTGCAGTCCGCCGGAAAACGAAGACGGCTTTCGCCATCCGCGTTGAGAAGCGCGGGCGGGGTCCCAGAGCTATCCACGATGGCATAGCGCGGCGTACTCGGATCGCTTCTGAAACCCAAAATCTTCATTCGAACTTCTCCCCCAACCGCCATTCACCCGTGAGCAATTTTTGCATTAGGCCGCGTTTTTGGGTGCGAAAAAGCTCGGCACGCGCGGACAAGTCTTCGATCATGAGATCTTCGGCATCGAGTACAGCCGCAATCCTTTCCTGCACGTCGAGAGAAGGCAGGAAGATTTCAGCCTGTTCGATGGCGTCGAGTGTCAAGCCGAAACGCACAACACCATTCGCCAAACGACTGAACTGCCAACGGATCGAGGGATGGCGCATCGCTTGAGCGATGAACGGCCCATGGCCAACCTCGTCCCGCGGGCGGGCAATCGCGAGGTGATAGCCACAGACGAGATCGTCGATGTCTTCGGCGATCAGAGCGGGCTGAGCGATTTCTTCGGACGTTTCAGAGTCTTTTGTGAAGACGACATCATGCTTGCGCAGGCTGTTACTTACGATTTGACTCGGGGAAGCCGTCGCGCGCATAAAATCCAATTTCGACGTGATCCGAGAGTTATGAAAAACGTCCATGTAGTTGCACAGCCGGACGGCTGCCTCGCCCACGCGCGCCTTTTTATCCACTCCGCTGAACCAGACATCCGCTGCTTCCAACAGGGGGCGTTTAGGCAGATTGCCAAACAATTTCTGCACCCACGCGGTCTTTCGCCGCCGCTTAGCCAAAATCAGCCGTTCGGTCTGTTCCAGGGCCTGATCCCAGGCATCGAGCACAGACGCGATGCGCCGTTGCTCTGAGCGCGGAGGAACCGGTATTCGATACTCCCGAATATCGGTCGGGCTGATGTGGGGAACCGCAGTAGCTGTCTGAGCTTGTTTTACATACGATTCAAAATCAAACGACCGAACAAGATGCCGGAGATACGCCTGACTGAATCCCGCTTTAGACCTAACCCTGGCAACTCTTTGCACCAAAAGAGATGGAGTATCTTGTTCACCAATAGGCGCCACCTTCAGGCCGGCTTCAATCCAAGTTCGATCCATTGCAATAACGAGATCGCCGACCTCAAGCTCAAATCGAGCGAAGTGCTTTAGATTTTCCAAAGGCCAGCGCTTAGCGTCCTTCCAACGAATACCTCCTTGAACAACATTGTCACCGCGCAGGAGACGTATTGCACTGCAGTTTGTGGAGTATTCTTCACTTCTAAACGGAAAACCTGTGAGAAGATCCGCTTGGTCGCCAAGTGAGCTCCATGACCAGTCCTTCGGCAAACATATATTCACGCTCCGCCCCCTTCGCCGATCCGGCGCTTGCGCCAGTCGCCATAGCTCTGACCTGTCATTTCGAGCTTCCAGGTCCTTGGGCCGCTGTCGGAGTACCCCCCGATCATCGAGGAGGCTGCGGAAGGGCTTCCGAAGCTCACGTCTTGTGTGAACTGCAGAAGATCAGGATCGGCGTCGGGGGTTAGGGCGCCACTTTCCTGGAGAGCTTGGCGCAGGCTGCGAAGCGGGTACGATAACGACTCCTGAAAATCGCGATAAGCCGTTGATCCTGCAAACACAACAAACTCACCTGCTCGCTCCACGGCTTTCGCACGAGCCTTCTTAATAGTTGCAATGAAGGTTGGGCCTTCGCCGGATTCAAAAGGCGAGATTCCAAGTTGGGGGCCGGTGCTCTTCTCGACTCCGGCCGAATGAATTTTTGCTGGCGTCCCTCCCAATGCGGATTGATCTCCCGCCTCTTGACCCGCCGGACGCAGCACATCGAACCCCAGCACTGGCAGCAGGATCTCGATCTCGTCGAGCACCCGTTCCATGTCGGCGATTTCCGGCTCCGGCAGCCCCTTGAACGGCGGCTCGGTGCCGTTGACTAGCTTGGCGCGGCCCGCATTGCGGATAGCGGAGATGATCCGACTTTCCAGATATCGGCCATGGGCCTTGGTCAGGTTCTCGTCCTTGGAGACGACCAAGACCGCCCGCGTGAAAAACTCCTTCGACTCGTCGCCGTCATGTGCGGCCAGGCGGGACTTCACCTGATCGCCCTCGCCGACGTAGACGAGCTGCCGTCCCGGCAAATCCGGGTCCGGTCCGACGAGAAGATAGATGCCGGTGCGGGAAGCCTCTTCCCGCCGGATCAGATCAGGCAGCGCCGTGCGGGAGGCGACGGCGGCGCGCACCGAGGAGATGCCGAGTTCGGCCGTGATGACGCCGGACGGCGAGCCATCGACCAGATAGAGCTTCAAGGTGCGCCCGCGCCGGGAGGCCGCGCGAGAAGGAGCGTCAGACATTGATGCCAAGCTCCTTCAGGTAGGCGTTCATCTTCTTGCGCGTCTCGGCGAGCTGGCCTTCGAGGTCGCGGATTTCGTCCTGCACCGCCTGGAGATCTACTTCGGGCTCAGGTTCGAAGGTGTCGACGTAACGCGGGATGTTGAGATTGAAGCCATTGGCCTCGATTTCCTCGAACGTCGCCTTGTGCGAGTAGCGCTCGATCTCGGCACGGCTGCGATAGGTCTCGATGATCGTCTTCACGTTGTCGTCGGTCAGCCGGTTCTGCTTCTTGCCCGGCTCAAAATCGCGGCTGGCGTCAATGAACAGAATGCTTCTCTCGTGCGAGCGCAGTCCGTCCGTTTCGCGCGATTTGTCGAACACCATGATGCAGACGGGAATGCCGGTCGTCGGAAAGAGCTGCGCCGGCAGTCCGATCACAGCATCGAGCAGATTGTCCCGGATCAGCTTCTCGCGGATTTTGCCTTCGGCGCCGGAGCGGAAAAGGACCCCGTGCGGAGCGATGACCGCCATGCGACCGACCGTCGGCCGCGTGATCGCCAACATGTGCAGGATGAAGGCGTAATCGCCGCGGCTCTTGGGCGGCATGTGCGGGGTGAAGCGCTTGTAGGGGTCGGGAAGCGCGTTCCCTTCCGAATCCGTATTGCCCCACCATTTGTCGAGACTGAACGGCGGATTGGCGACCACCACATCGAACCGCATCAGATGATCGCTTTCGATCAGCGTCGGCGAGTTGAGCGTGTCGCACCAGTCGATGCGCGCGCTGTCCTGGGCATGCAGAAGCATGTTGAGCCGGGCGAGTGAACGCGTGCTGCCGTTCGACTCCTGGCCGAACAGCTGGAAATTGCCGTCAGGCACCTCCTCGCCAGCGCGCAGCAGCAGCGAGCCCGAGCCGCAGGCCGGATCGCAAATCCGGTCGCCGGACTTCGGATTGGCGAGTTTGGCGACAACCTCCGACACCTTGCGCGGCGTGAAGAACTCACCCGCCTTCTTGCCCGCATCGGACGCGAAACGCTCGATCAGGAAGATGTAGGCATCGCCGAGGATATCTTCGGACGTCTCGGACAGGTCGAGACCCGGTTTGGCGAAATCCTCCAGCAACATCTTCAGCCGCCGATTACGGTCCTTGGTCTGTCCCAGGTTCGTTTCGGAGTTGAAGTCAATTGCACGGAAGAGACCGCCGAGTTTTCCTTCGTTGGCCTTTTCGATCGCGTCCAAGACGATGTTGATCAGTTCGCCAATGTTGTCGCGCCCGCGACGTTCATGGAGGCTGTAGAAATCACCGAGAAAGCTCTCCTCGACCTCGTTGGTCTTGCTGTTCTTCAGCTCCACGGTCGGCAGCTTGAAGCGCTCACGATCCAGGCGGCGCTGGATGCGGAGTTCATCGCCACCGAATTCGCGGCGGAACTCTTCAACGTGCTTGCGGCGCACATCGCTGATGTATTTCAGGAAGAGCGCGGAAAGCACATAGTCCTTGTACTGCGTGGCATCGACAGCGCCGCGGAAGGTGTCGCAGGCGCGCCAAACGGCCGAAAGAATGTCTTCTTGCTGAAGGGTGGGCATGACGTCTCCTATGAATTTTTGATCGCGGCGGCCGCGCGGAAGGCGCGCGCAAGGGCCTCACGACCAAGAAGGGAATTGAGGTTGGCGAGGCGTTGCAGAAGAGCGGCTTCGTCGTGAAAGGACCGCGCCAGTTCCGCAATCAATCTCTGCGTGGGCATCGGCGGGAGAGGAACGACAAGCCTATCGAGAGCTTCCTTGGGAAGCCGGGCGAGTCCAGTGCCCTGCTTATTGCCGGAGAACGCTGCCTGCGTCGCGGGAAGATCGAGAAAGGCTGCCAAATAACCGGGATCGACCTTCGACGGGTCGGGACGGACCAGATAGAGATCCAGGGAAATGAAGGCGCCGAGCCACGAGTGAGCGGCCTGACAAACATCAGTGGCGGAACCGCGCGCTGCGACGATCAGGTCGCCTTCCTCTATTGGCAATGCCCTGGCAACGGCGGGCAGATCACCGGTCGCGAGGTTGGGCGGACGGAAGCATTTGAAATCGGACAAGTCGGATAGACGCACAAAACGCGCTCCGCCACCGCCCTCCTGAACGGCCACACCAGAATACACATTCGAAATATCTCTAAGTTCGAGCATAGCTCAAACTAGGAAACCTTCCGTCGTACGTCAATCGAAATTAGAGGCGATCTCAAATTTTCTTTTTGCTGAAATGCCCCACTCATTGAATCCGGCGGGCAGCTCATGGCACTTTGAAAGCAAAGGGTGAGCCTGAACACCTAATACTCGGTGAGTAGTGCCGCATCCGGTTGCCCTACCGGTCTTTAGCGACTTCGCAGGTACACATCAGCCCGATCCTGGTAATCGAAGGCCAGATCAGCCGTAAGCGATCTTCCCCAAGGCCTGAGCAAGCCATGTCGGAAGCTGCGGCGCGGCGGCAACCAGTTCGCCGAACACGCAAGATGGCATTCTCCTCTTTAGCGTGGTCAGCGCGGCTTCCGCCTTTTCCGGGCCGAGCCAAGCCAGCGCCCGCACGGCCTCCCCTGCCGGTCGATTGGCCAAGACCAGTTGCCAGCGCGGGGCGTGCCGCAATTCCACGACCTGTTTGCCCAATTGCATTTTCCGGCTACGCCCGGACGTAAGATAGACCAAGCGGACGGGCACCTGCGTCGTCAGGCCGAGGGCGTTCGCCGCGACAGCGCCATTCGAGACGATGATCTCGCCCTTTTGGGTCGCAAGCGCCTCGACAGCTTGCTCCACCGACGGAGCACGGGTGCCCAACCGGCTGGCAATGGGACGTATATAAACGCCACGACCTGCACGGATGAGTTGCCCGCGTTCGGTCAAACGCGACAAAGCCTGATCCACAGCGGCGCGATTTCCAAGGTGGAGCAAACCCTTGGCAGATACGGGGGAGCCTTCGGGCAATCCCGTCGCATACGTCAGAATCTGTTCGGCCAACCGTGTCATTCTCAATTTCCTGTCAGAAAGATACACACTTTTCTGACAGCATTCAAGGAAAGCTATGTTGAAGGTGAGTGAGATCCCATAGGGGAAAGCCTTCCCCTGCGACCGAACCAACGTCTCGGTCGACCCCTTCTGCTGGGTTTCCCCGCAACGCCCCTCTCTTGGCGAGAACACGGCGATCAGGACACTGCTGGTTCACGCCTTCTGGGTTTCGATATCCTAATCCGCTCCTTGCGCCCGGTCGCCGCTCTGCTTTGGCCGGGCCGGTTGCTTGGGGGCTCTGCCCCCTGGCGCGGCGCAAGGGATCGCTGGCGCTCGACCAGGACGGTCTCCCCAGCCTTCCGCGCGGATGCGTGTTTCTCACTCTCGCCAACAGCTTCGATCCGCTTGTGCAGGCCGGGTGATCCCCCTCCGTCCCGGTCGCCCTTGCACCTTACACCCCCCGGTCTCGCCGACGGGCAGGGTTGCAGCGCAGCGCTGCGCTCCAACCCAAGCCCATAGGAGAAAGACCATGACCACGACCGCCAACACCGTCCCGACCGTCGAACACGGCAGGACCGTTTTCATCCCGCTCAACAAGCTCAAGAAGCATCCGAAGAATGCCCGCAAGACCCCCCACAGTGAGGCGTCTATCGAGGCGAAGGCGGCGAGCATCGCCGCCAAGGGCATCCTGCAAAATCTGGTGGTGGAGCCGGAAACCAACGCCGGAGGCGAGCCGACCGGCTTCTATCTCGTCAGCATCGGGGAAGGCCGCAGGCAGGCGCAGATGCTGCGCGTGAAGCGCAAGGAAATCAAGAAGACCGAACCCATCCGCTGCGTCATCGACACGGCGAACGACGCCGCCGAAATCAGCCTTGACGAGAACGTGACGCGCGAGGACCTGCACCCCGCCGACCAGTTCGAGCGCTTCCGCGAGCTTTCCGAGGATCGCGGATGGGGCGCGGAGGAAATCGCCGCCCGGTTCGGCGTGACCGCCCATGTCGTCAAGCAGCGGATGCGTCTCGGCGCTATCAGCCCGAAGCTGTTGCAGGTCTATCGCGACGGCGATCTGACTTTGGATCAGTTGATGGCCTTCGCCATCACCGACGATCACGCGCGGCAGGAACACGTCTATGAGAACCTGTCCTATAACCGCGATCCGTCCATCATCCGGCGCAACCTGACCAAGATGAACGTGCCCGCGACGGATCGCTGCGCGGTCTTCGTCGGCGCGCAAGCCTATGCCGAGGCGGGCGGCAACATCATCCGCGACCTGTTCACCGAGGATCGCGGCGGTTTCTTTGAAGACCCGGCCTTGCTGGACCGGCTTGCCGTCGAGAAGCTGGAGGGGATCGCCGCCGAGGTGCGGGAGGCCGAGGGCTGGAAGTGGGCCGCCGCCTATCTCGACTTCCCCCACGCCCACGGGCTGCGCCGCGCCTATCGGCATCCGGTGGAGCTTTTTGAGGCCGATGCCATTGCTTACGACGCGGCGCAGGACGAGCTTGAGCATCTGAACGCGGAATGGGAGGACGCCGATGTCGACCTCCCGGCCGAGGTGGATGCGCGGCTTGCCGAGCTTGAAGCCGAAATCGAGCGGATCGACGCCAAGCGACACGCCTTCGATCCCGACGACATCTTGCGCGGCGGCGTGTTCGTCGTCGTCGCCCATGACGGCGATGTGCGGATCGAGCGCGGTTTCATCCGCGCCGAGGACGAGGCCCCGGAGCCGGAACCGGAGAAAGCCGAGGGCGGCGAAACCGTCATCGACGGGGTGCGCGTCAATGGTGATGGCGAAATCCTCGACGGAGACGGAGAAGACGGCGAAGGCGACGAGCTTCCCGAACCAGAGCCGGAAGAAGAAGCCGGGGATGCGGGCAAGCCGCTGCCCGACTCTCTCATCCGCGACCTGACCGCGCATCGCACCCTTGGCTTGCGCCTCGCCCTTGGGCAGCAGCCGGACATGGCGTTGATCGCCGTGGTCCATGCGCTCGCCGCGCAGACCTACTATCGCGGTGGCAGCACGGCCCATTGCCTCGATATCAGCCCGACGAGCAATTACCTCGCCGCCCACGCGGACGGCATCGAGGACACGGCGGCGGCGAAGATGCTGAACGACCGCCATGCCGGTTGGGCGGCGGACATGCCGCGCGACGTGGCCGACCTCTGGGGCTTTGTTGCCGGTCTGGACCATGCGAGCCTCATGGCCTTGCTGGCGCATTGCGCCTCGCTGACCGTCAATGCGGTGAAGCTGCCGTGGGACACCAGCAAGCGCCGCGCCCATGAGACGGCGGACAAGCTGGCGACGGCGGTGACGCTCGACATGGCGGCGCACTGGACGCCGACCGTGCGCAGCTATTTCGGACGCGTCACCAAGGCCCATATCCTCGCCGCCGTGCGCGAAGCCCTGGGCGACGAGGCAGCGGAGCAGATCGTGGACAAGAAGAAGACGGAGATGGCCGAAGCCGCCGAGCAGCTTCTGGCCGGGACCGGCTGGCTTCCGCCCGCGCTGCGCACCGCGCGTCCCGCATGGTTCGACCAGCAGGCCGAGACAGTCGCCCTCGATACCGCCGAACCCGCCCCCACGCAGGAAGCCCATGATGACCATTTCGCCATCGCGGCGGAATGAGGAAGGCAGGCCGGGGCGCGCAAGCGGCCCCGGCTTTCTTCCCGCCCGAAAAATCGCGGGCCGCGCAGTCGCGCGGCCCGATCACCTCGACTGTTGCCACGGTGGCAATCATCGTGAAGGAAGAGAACCATGTTTGCTGTGATGCTCATGAGCGTCTCGGCTGTCGCCGGGCTTTGCGTTCTGGCCTATACGCTCGCCGTCTATGAACCGCGCAATCCGCAAACCCGCAATCGCGGCTGCGATGCTCTCGGCGACCATGCTCGCCGGCTGCGCCTCCACCAAGCCGCCGCAGATCAGCTATGACAACAGCATCCCGCCGCTGCCGGCCATTCCCGCCGCCGTGACGGACGAGCGGCTGAAGCCGCTGCATGTTCCTCCGGCCTGGACCGTAGCGCGTGGCGGCCAGACCGCCAGCACCGCGACCGGCCGCGTCGAGAACGCCAATGCCGCCGCCCGCGTCCAGCCGCGCCGCGAAGGCTACTTCAACGCCATTCAGGTCTATCCGTGGTCGGAAGGCGCGCTCTATCAGGTCTATGCCGCTCCCGGCCAGATCACCAACATCGCGCTCGAACCCGGCGAGAGCCTGACTGGCGCAGGACCGATCGCGGCCGGTGACACCGCCCGCTGGATCATCGGCGACACCGAGTCCGGCTCCGGCGTCGCCCGCCGCGTCCATGTGCTGGTGAAGCCGACGCGCGCCGACATTACCACGAACCTCGTCATCACCACCGACCGGCGCACCTATATGGTCGAGCTGCGCTCCGGCGAGAAGCCCTACATGCCCGCTGTCGCCTGGGCCTATCCGCAGCCGGCGGGCGGCGGGCGTCAGGCCACACCGGCAACGCCGGTCATCCCGGCCTTGGCCGCCCGCAACTATCGCTATGGCCTGACAGGCAGCAGCAATCCGCCCTGGAAGCCCATCGCTGTCTATGACGACGGACGCCGTGTCTATGTCGAATTCCCGCGCGGCATCGTCCAAGGCGAAATGCCGCCGATCTTCGTCATCGGCCCCGAGGGCGAGGCACAGATCGCCAATACCCGCATCTATCAACACATCCTGATCGTCGATCGCCTGTTCGGCGCGGCCGAGCTGCGCCTTGGCGCGGGCGACCGCCAGCAGACCGTCAGGATCGTCCGTACCGATGGGAGGCCGCAGTCATGACCGATGCCGATTCCAATGCCGCTCCCATGCGCCTGCGCGCAGAAGCACCGCGAGTCACGCGCCTGTCACGCAAGATGCTCGCCAGCGTCGCGGCCGTCGCCTTGGTCGGCATCGGTGGGGCGCTGATCTACGCGCTTCAGACGCGTGGTCCTGGCGATGGCGGCGAGGAGCTTTATTCTACCGCCAACCGCCAGCCGGCCGATGGTCTTGCCGGCCTGCCTCGCGACTATACCGGCCCCATCCTTGGGCCAGCGCTGCCCGGCGATCTCGGCGGCCCGATCCTCAGCGCACAGAATGCCGGGCAGCCCGTCGTGCCGCCTGTTGTTTCGACGCCGGGCGTCGACGAGGCCGAGCAGCGCCGCCGCGCCGAGGAGGAAGCGGCCCGCACCAGCACCGTCTTCTTCCAGTCGCGGCAGGGATCGACGGCCGCAGCGACGCCTGGTGCCACGCCCGGCCCTGCGGGATTTGACCCCGGCAGCGCCGCGGCAGGGCAGCCGACCGCCCAGGACCGGCAGCTTGCGTTCCTCAACGCCGCAGCCGACCGGCGCACCGTGACGCCCGATCGCGTGACGCCGCCGGCATCGCCCTTCGTGCTTCAGGCCGGGGCGGCCATCTCGGCCGCGCTCATCACCGGCATCCGCTCCGATCTCCCCGGCCAGATCACCGCGCAGGTCACGGAGAATATCTACGACAGTCCCACGGGCACCATCCTGCTCGTGCCGCAGGGAACGCGCCTCATCGGTCAGTATGACAACAGCGTCCAGTTCGGCCAGCGCCGCGTGCTGCTCGTCTGGAACCGCCTCATCATGCCGAACGGCCGCTCCATCGTTCTCGAGCGCCAGCCTGGCGCGGACACGCAGGGCTACGCCGGCTTGGAAGATGGCGTCGACTACCACTGGTGGGATCTCGCCAAGGCCGCCGCGCTATCGACGCTGCTCGGCGTTGGCGCGGAACTCGCCACCGACGACAATGACCGCCTGATCCGCGCCATCCGCGACGGCGCGCAGGATACGGTCAATCAGGCCGGTCAGCAGATCGTCCAGCGCCAGTTGCAGGTCGCACCGCCCCTCACCATCCGGCCCGGCTTCCCGGTCCGTGTCATCGTCACCAAGGATTTGGTGCTCGAACCTTATAGGAGCTGACCATGACCAAGCTGAAACTCGGCCCTATCGCCGACGACAAGCCCGTGAAGGTGACGGTGGAGCTGCCGGCGGCGCTCCATCGCGATCTCACCGATTACGGACGCCTGCTCGCCGAAGGCGGTGCGCCCATCGAACCCGCTAAGTTGATAGTGCCGATGCTTGAACGCTTCATCGCCACCGATCGCGGTTTCGCCAAGGCCCGCCGCGTGCCCGCCAAGGCGTAACGCAGAAAAGCGATATGTTACAGATCCTCGGAGATAACCAACAACTACCGAGAGTTTGTAACAGGCCCATGGAAGCTCGCCATCTGGCCCTATCTGGGCGCTGACATGACTAAGGCAGCCTTTAGTCGCGCCCACGTCCGCCTGGACGTCAGCTCCCGATTTCCACATCACCGGGGGCGGCCGCAAGCGAATAGCTCGTGCTGCGCCCGCCGCCCTGGTCTTTCGTCAGGATGCCCCGCTGAACAAGATCGTTGATGTCGCGCAGCGCCGTGTCGGACGACGCCTTCGTGATCGTTGCCCATTTGGCATTGGTCAGCTTGCCCTCGAAGCCATCCAGCAGGCGGTTGATGACCTTGCGCTGGCGCTCGTTCAGCTTCTGCTCCGCTATCGCCTCCCAGAACCGCGCCTTGCGGAGGACGCTGGCAAGGATGACCTCGGCTCCATCGAAGGCGCGATCGAGGCAGTCGATGAACCACAGCAGCCAGGGCGTGATGTCGAGGTCGCCTTTTTGCGTCGCCTCCAGCATGTCGTAATAGGCTTTCCGCTCGGTGCGGATTTGCGCCGACATACTATAAAAGCGCTGGGCGGTTCCCTCCGCACGCGCCAGCGCGAGGTCGGCAATAGCGCGCGCTATGCGCCCGTTGCCGTCATCGAACGGGTGAATGGTGACGAACCACAGATGCGCGATCCCCGCCTTGAGGACGGGATCAGGGGTCGCCGTCTCGAACCAGTCCAGAAAGCGGGACATCTCCTCATCCAGCCGCTTCGATTCCGGGGCTTCATAATGAACGCGCTCGCGCCCGACCGGCCCCGACACGACTTGCATCGGGCCGGCTTCGGGGGTGCGCCACGCGCCCACGGTGATACGGCTCATGCCGCTGCGTCCCGTGGGGAACAGCGCTGCGTGCCAGCCGAACAGCCGCTCCGCGGTCAATGGCTGATTATAGTTTTGCGTGGCGTCGAGCATCATTTCCACGACGCCTTCGACATGGCGATCGGCGGCGACCAAACCGCCAATATCCATGCCGAGGCGTCGAGCGATCGAGGAACGGACCTGTTCCCGGTCAAGCACCTCACCTTCGATCTCGCTGGACTTCAGAACGTCTTCGGTCAGCGCATGGAGGACGGCTTCCTCGCGAAGCGGGAAGCCAAGCGCCTCCATGCGGCCGATCAGCCGCCCCTGTCGATGACGCACAGCCGCAAGGCGCTGGGCGAGCTTCTCATCGCTCCAGCGCAGCTCCGGCCAGTCCGTCAAATTATGGATATACTTCATAATCACCGCATCTTTCGCGGCGAATATCGCCGCTATTCACCGCAAAGTGCAAGAATAATCACCGCACGATATGCGGCGATTAGCGCCCCTAATCACCGCACCCTTCTGCGAAGCCGATTGCTGGGGTGCCGTGAGCGAGCGAACGCGAATGCGGCACGCTACCGGCGGCCGATCCTTCGTCATGGTTCGCCAGACGCCGGGATGCAGCCAAGTCGCTGCCCCGGCCACATTGAAGGAGGTCTGGCATGAACACATAGAATGGCGGGATCGCAGACGGTGAGGCTGGACGATGAGCCAGACACCACCCCCTCTCGGCAAACGCACCATACGCAGGCACCAGCTTCGCGAGATCGTTCCCTTGGCCGATACGACCATCTACGACATGGAGCAGCGCGGCGAGTTTCCGCAGCGCTTCTACCTGACCTCTCGAACCGTCGTGTGGGATCTCGGCGAAAGTGGAGGCTTGGCTTGAAGAACGCCGCCGGGCCTCCAAGGCGAAGACGGCCAAGCGTGCGCCGGTACCCGACGTCACGCTCAGGAAGACCCGTCCGGTCAAAGGCTAGGCTCCGGGGCCAGAAGGTCCATGGAGGCCGGATAGAGCGTGGGGGTGTATTTCTGGCCGCCGACCCATGCGTCGATCAGATTGCCCCATTCCTGCATCATGTGGCGGCGCTGGTGCTCATACTCGGCCTTGTTATAAACGCCGCGCGAAGAACGCCCGTCCTCGTGCGCCAGGCACTTCTCGATCCAGTCGCTGTTGAAGCCCAACTCGTTGAGCAGCGTCGAGCCCGTGCGGCGAAGATCATGCACGGTGAACGGCTCCAGCGGCAGGCCCGCTTTCTTGGCCTGCACCACGACCGCCGTGGTGACGCGGTTGAAGGTCGCGCGCGACATCGGCGCATCCGCGTCGTAGCGCGACGGCAGCAGATAGCGCGAATTGCCCGCACAGGTCTTGAGCGCGACGAGGATGTCGAGCGACTGTTCGCACAGATAGACATTGTGCGGCTTGGAACGCTTCATCCGCTCCTTCGGGATCGACCACACCGCATTCTCGAAATCGACCTCATCCCACACCGCGTCCTGCAACTCGCTCTTGCGGACCATCGTGAGCAGGATCAGCTTCAAGCCGAGCCGGATGGTCGGCAGCGTCGCCACATGCTCTAGCTGGCCGAGCATCACTCGAATTTCGGCGGGCGAGAGCGAGCGGTCCTTGGGAACGAACGTCGCGATCGACGCCGGCCCGACCTCTTCGGCGGGGTTCGGCACCTTCTCCCCGTGCAGCTTCGCAAAGGCGAAGACCAGTTTCACGATGTCACGGACATGGACCGCCGTGGCCGGCGCTCCCCGCTTCTTCACCTTGTCGCACATCGCCCGGAGATCTTCGGGCGTGATTTCCGTCAGCAGCCGATTGCGGAACGTCGGCAGGATGTCCCGCTCGTAGATCGAGCGGCGCATCGCGCGGGTGCTTTCGGCCATCCGGTGCTCTTGCAGCCAGCGTTCGCCGAACTCGCCAAAGCTCTTTGCTTCCTTGATGCGGCGCTTCTCGCGCTGCTTCTCCTGGGCGGGCGACCGCCCCTCCTGAATCGAGCGCTGCGCGTCGATCAGCTTTTCCCGCGCACGGGCCAGAGAGAGGCCCGCCGGCCCGTATCGGCCGAGGGTCAAGGTCTCGCGTCGACCGTACATACGGTAGTCATAACGGAACACGACGGCGCCCGACGGGTTCACGACGACATACATACCGTCACGGTCAGTGACCTTGTACAGTTTATTCTTTGGTTTCAATGCCTTGATTGCCGCATCGGTAAGCATCGGACCCTCCTGGATCGTTCAAAAAACGCCAGAGAGCCCCCAAAAATACCGTCAGGCCAAAATCGACCAATTCTGACGGCGAATTTTCCTTTATTCTCAATGGAATAAGGTCAAAAAAATACCGTCACAAGCTCTCTAAGCCATGACGGTATATGCAATTCTGCGATGTCACAAGACGCCCCATACCGTCAGCTCCGCCGTCGATCGCGAGGCTTGCCCGGCGATCGACGGCGAAAGATGTCGGAGAGAATTTTGTTTATTTTCAGCGTGTTATATGAGGTGGTCGGCGGTTATCGGCGGCGTTTGGATAGGCGCGAATTATTCCCCCCAAATCAACGATGCCTTTTACAAAAAAATGATTTGGGCAAAGCCAAATCAGGCAAAACCCCAATCAAGGATGCTGCGATGTCGCTCAACGCCACGATCACCAACGCCCTGGTCATCGCTCCCGCCGCCATCCCGCAGACGCCCACGACCGCCCTGGTTCCTCCTGCACCCGCTCCTCAGTGCATCGAGATGGTTCAGGTCGCAACCTTCACGTTCGACCACCTCGCTGACGCCAGCAAGGTCTACGTCAACACGCCCAAGGGTTACCGAGCCAAGCTGATGGTCGCCGAATGCACCATCCGCACCGAGGTTGAGATTGCCGAGACGCTCTCGAACGCCATTCGTGCAGTCGGCATCGAACTGAACGTCGAGCGCAGTTGGATGCCAACCGAAGAAGCCTGGGCATAAGCAACTGGTTGCCAGACAATCCGACGCAACAGCAAGCGACCTATATTTCCTGACGCCCGCGCCACAAGCGCGGGCTTTTTTTCCGACGTCCACAAACCCCAGTGAACCTAGCTCATCTTTTTCAAACAAATTTTTCGGAACCAAATTTGGGTTAACCCCGGAAAAAGAGCGCGTTGCGCAGGAGCATACGATGATCACTGACAACATCACCCTCGGCCGC
>NZ_BNCG01000039.1 GCF_014656355.1 Camelimonas fluminis | reverse complement strand
TGGCTGAAACAGCGGGTGAACCCCGCCGCCGATGGGTGCCTTATAGGACCCACATCCCCACCATGTCAACGCCCATTCATCCGGTCGTCACATCATCCACCGCCAGCCTGTGGACGTAACAGATGTAACTGTCCGTAACCCTTTGGAAGAAGGAATAATTATCATCATTTAGGCAGCGCTGGCCTGCATGTTTCAACGTCGCTCACGCCCATCCCGGGAACCTGCACCAGCCGTAAGCGACGCAGTTTCCCCGCAAACCTCGCCCTCACGCGTCACGCCCTCTCCCGGAAAGAAGCTTTACCGCTTCCCTCCCGCCTGCCAGGAATCCCTTCGCAGACGCGATCTTGCTGGCGAGGGGCGTTGTTTATGGAAGGAGCGGTCATGGCGGTGCTGGTTTCAGGCGGTGCGGGCTACATCGGCAGCCATATGGCGCACGCCCTGTGTGATGCTGGTGAACGCGTTGTTGTGGTCGACGATCTGTCAACCGGACAGCGGGCCGCGGTTCCCAGGGCGGCGACATTCATACAGGCCGATGTGTCCGACCAGGCCGGCATGGCGGATATCCTTCGCCAGCATCAGGTCACGGCCATCGCCCATTTCGCCGCCCGCATCGTGGTGCCTGACAGCGTGGCTGATCCGCTGGGCTATTACCTCGCCAATACCGTCAAAACCCGCGCCCTGCTCGAAACCGCTGTTGCCGGAGGCATCGGGCATTTCATTTTCTCGTCCACCGCAGCCGTTTATGGCGACGCCGGCGACGGCGCCGTTGGCGAAGACGCGCCGCTGGCCCCTGTCAGCCCTTATGGGCGCTCCAAGCTCATGTCTGAATGGATGCTGCAGGACGCCGCCGGCGCCCATGGCCTGAAATACGCCGCGTTGCGCTATTTCAATGTCGCCGGCGCTGATCCCCAGGGACGCACGGGTCAATCCACGCCAAACGCAACGCATCTGATCAAGGTCGCCTGCCAGACGGCGCTCGGAAAGCGCGACCGGCTACAGGTTTTTGGGGTCGACTATCCCACTGCGGATGGATCATGCATCCGCGATTACATTCATGTCACGGACCTGGCGCAGGCTCACGTTGAGGCGCTTGAACATCTCAGGGGCGGCGGCGACAGCTTCATCGCCAATTGCGGCTATGGCCGGGGCCTCTCCGTGCTTGAGGTCATCCGCGCCGTCGAACGCATCACTGGACGCTCCCTTCCTGTCGAAATCGCGCCGCGCCGCGCCGGCGACCCGGCCCGGATCGTGGCGAACACGGCCCGCATCCAGAACCTGCTGGACTGGCGGCCCCAACACGATTCCATCGACGAGATCGTCGGGTCCGCCCTTGCCTGGGAGCAGCGGCTGACGAATTCCGCATCTGGATAGAATCCGGCATCGCGTAGCGGCAAGTTGGCGCTTGCTGTTTCCACGCCCATGCGGACAATGCCTCCCTGGGCCAGTCCACATCCTGGATGGCTGGCGCCCTGGAGACTTTGGCCATGACCCCGGTGACCGTGGGCGGACGATCTGCCGGCGATCAATCCCAGCCCCCTTCTCCCGAAGTGGACGCCCCTTCCGAAGGTCCCGCCGGCCCTGCCACTGACGCTTCGTCGCCTGTTGCAGAAGTCGAAATCAAACTGCTCTGTGATGCGCGGACATTGAAAGCCGCCAGCAATGCGCCCGTGCTCCTGCAACATGCTGAGGGCCCGGTTGAAAAGACACGGCTGGAGGCGACCTATTTCGACACGCCCGACAACATGCTGCTGCTGCGCAAATGGGCGTTGCGCGTGCGTCGCGGCAAGGCTGGCGCCTATGAAATGACGCTGAAAACGCCTGGATCGGACGACGCATCAGGGGCTTTCAGCCGCAACGAATGGAACGCTCCGGTGGCCAGTCCTGATCTGGACAGGGAGCAACTGGCGGCCTGGCTGGCCAAAGCCGGTGGACGGGATGTTGATCCGGACGCCCTGCGCCCGCTGTTTTCAACGCTCGTGACGCGGCAGACGCGACAACTGCACACGCCAGCCGGCGTTGTCGAAATCGCGGCGGACAGGGGGGAGATTGTCTCCGGCGGCCGCAGCGAACCCATTTGCGAAATCGAGATGGAACTGGTTTCCGGTGCGCCAGTGGTGATCTTCGGGCTTGCGGACGCCCTGACGCGTGACCATGCCCTGCGCCCGGCAATCCGGTCAAAGGCCGCCCGGGGCTACGATCTGGCGTTGGGCAGGGCGCCTGGCGCGGTCAAGGCTGAACCGGTCGCGATCGACGCAGGCGCCAGCCTCGACGTGGCTTTGGGAGCCGCCCTGCACGCCATGTACGCCCACGCCATGAACAATCTGGAGGCAGCCTCGGCTGGCGCAAGCCCGGAAGGCGTGCACCAGTTGCGCGTGGCGCTACGGCGCATCCGCTCCCTGCTGGGCGTGATCCATAAAGTCACCGCGCCATCCAGTCTGATGGACCTGCGCGCTGAAGCCAAATGGCTGATGACGCAGTTGGGTCACGCCCGCAATCTCGACGTTTTCGCCACCGGCGTTTTGCAGGAAGCCCGGGAGGCGTGTGGGGCGGACGTGGACTTCACAGCGCTTGCCGGTCGTATCGACGTCATGCGCCGCCAGGCCCAGGAGCAGGCGGGGACCGCCATCGCCTCCCGGCGTTGCGCGCTTTTTCTTATCGCACTTGGCGGATGGATCGTCCGGCGCGGCTGGCGCGATGGTGCTTCCGATGAAATCATCGCTGATTTTGACGCCCCAGCCCGAAACATGGCCCGGCGCATGTTTGGCAAGCGATATCGCAGCGTGCGCAAGAAGGGGCGCGGCTTTGCGCACCTCGACGCAACTGCGCTGCACCAGACGCGCCTGTCGCTGAAGAAGCTACGTTATATAGCGGAGGTTTTTCAGCCGTTCCTGGCGAACACACACGGTAACAAACGCTTTGCAAAACGGCTGGAGCGGCTCCAGGATGCGTTCGGTCGCTACAATGATCTGCATGGCGCGGTCGGCCTGCTTCACGAGATGCGGCGGGAAGGCGCCAGCCTCGGCGACGACACGACGCTCGCCGTGGGCGCCGTGCTGGGTTGGCAGGCTGTCGCGCAGCAGGCGGCGATGGCCGATCTGCGCCGCCAGTGGAAGAAGTTCCGCGCTGTGGAGACGCCTGCGGGCTGACGCATCATCATCGGGAGTTGTCATGGCTCGCGCCACAAAGCAGGTGTTCCGGCCATGACAGGCAACGCTTCTGACCCGGACGCATCCCTGCCCGCTTCCGATATTGACGCCGCGCTGGCCGCAGCGGCGCGCCGGGCCGCCGCCGCGCTGGACCAGGCGTGGGGTCCAGAAGCCCTGGGCGAGGCGATGCGCGAAACCGCCCACCAGTTCAACAATCTGCTCACCGTCCTGCAAAGCTCGGCTGAACTGCTGGGAATGCCAAATCTCCCGGAAGAGCGCCGGGGCCGCTATCTCCACGCCATTCAGGACGCCACGGATCGCGCCGCCAGACTGGTCGGCGCCTTGCAGGCGCTGGCGCGCACCGCGGCGCCGAAGCGGATGACGTTCGATGTAGCTGATCGCCTCGCCGGACTGGCGAAAGACCCGGCAAGTCTTGCGGTGTCAGCCGACGCAGCCGGCTTCGACGCCGCCATTGCAACGCTGGTCGCCATTCTCCGGCCTTCCAGTGCGCTGCCCCCGCCCGACATTCGCGTGAGGTTGGCTGAAGGGCGGCCCGCCTGGCATGATCTGCCGCGCAGCGAGAGCCCTCACGTCGCGGTCACCCTGTCCGGCGCCGCCCGCGACAGCGCCTTTGCCAGTCGGTTGCTCGCCGTGCTGGACGCGGCGGAACTGGCGCCGGAATGGTTGCAGTTGTTCGCGTTCCTCGCCCGCAGCGCAGGCGCGCTCCACGTCCGGGTATCCGACGACGGTGCGCCAGCTTTCGTGCTGGCGCTACCGGCCGTCGGAATTCTGAAGGCGGCGAGCCCGCCACGTGGCCCGGACCGGGGACCAGTCACGCCAATATGAGGTGACATAACGACCCGTCAGAAGCCCAGTCCGGGCGCCGTCCCAACGCGATGCCCGCGCGGATCAATCAGCATAAATCATGCGCCGGCTCATGCCGCCGTCGAGGGTCAGCGTTTCGCCGGTAATGAAACCCGCGCCAGCGAGGAACAGCACGGCCTCAGCCACGTCCTCAGGTCGCCCGACCCGACCGGCCGGGTGCTGCTCATGATCGGCTGTGGCCAGATCGGGAGAGTCGGAGATCCACCCCGGCGCGATGGCGTTAACGCGGACACGGGGGCCAAGGCTGACAGCCAGCGCGTGGGTCAGAGCGACAACGCCGCCTTTTGCCGCTGCGTATGCCTCTGTGAACGGCTCCGACATGAAAGCGCGGGTCGACGCCATATTGATGATGACGGCGTTTTCCCGCAACAGCGGCGCCGCGGCGCGGGTCATCAGGAAAGCGCCGGTAAGATGGCTGTCGATGACGCGGCGCCACCTGTCGAGGGAAAGGTCAGCGACCGGGCCGGTCACCGGCGCGGCGACGCCAGCATTGTTCACCAGCAGGTCAAGGCTGGTCCAGTCCAGTTCGGCAAAAGCGGCCGCGACGGCGTCCTCATCGCTCACGTCACAAGGAACGAAGCGCGCATCTTCGCAGCCGCCGTCCTCCAGATCGAAATTCGCGACCTGCCAACCGGCGGCGGCAAGCGCCGCGCATATGCCCGCGCCGATCAGACCCGAACCGCCTGTCACAATCGCCCTGCGCATCTGGATCTCCACAATGCGCACCCCGCGCGCGTCATATGGTTCCCCAGGCGGCGACGGCTGGCAAGAGCCCGGAGACGGCCCCACCAGACGCCTCCGGGCCGGGGCGCCTGAATGCTTCGCGGCGGGGCCAGCCAGCTGCATCATGGCGGTTGTCCGCGAGACGCTTCCGCAGCAGAATCCAGCCGCGCGATCCGGGCGGCAAGGGCCCCCTGATCGCCCCTGGCTGACTGGCGTCCCTGCGCCAGCCAGCGTCGTGTCGGAATGCCTCGGAGATCCTGATGACAACGCTTTTCTACATGCCCGGCGCCTGTTCGCTCGCCCCACACATTGTGCTTGAATGGATTGGCGCGCCGTTCGAAGCGAAGCGCGTGCGCCGCGAGGCGCCGGAACTGCTCGCCGTGAACCCGGCCGGAGCCGTGCCGGTGCTTGTCGAGGACGATGGCTGGTCGCTGACCCAGGCTGGGGCGATCCTCGATTACCTGGCTCACAAGCATCCGGAGGCCGACCTGCTGGGCGGCAAGGGGCTGCGCCGACGCCGAGCGGCATCGGTGGTCATCCTTCGTCACGGGCGACCTGCATCCGGCCTTCGTGCCGATGTTTGCGCCGACGCGCTACACCACCGACGCCAGCGCCGAAGGGCAGCAGGCGGTGAAGACGGCCGCGCAGGCGCTGGTGCGCAAGCGCCTCGGCCTGCTTGATGCGCATCTGGCGAACCGCGAGTGGATTCTGGATCGTCGTTCAGTCATCGACGCGTATGTTTTCCCGATGATCCGCTGGGCGTCCGGCCTGCTGCCTGGCGGCGTCAGCGACCTGCGGAATGTATCGGCGCTGCACGACCGGCTGGCGGCCGACGTCAGCGTGCAGAAAGTCCTGGCCAGCGAAGCTGCCTGAGCCAGGGCCTGCCAGTCGCGACCGCGTACTCGCGCCCGGTCAGCCCGAGCCGGACTGCAATTTGTCAACGGCGCGCGTGGAACGGCTGTTCCACGTCGCCGACCTGTGCCATCCTGGCGTGATAACAGATAACAGAATGCACCCGGGAGGAAATTGATGACCCAACCCACCAGGCGCCGCGTGCTTGGCGGCATGGCTGCCTTGTGCGCCATGCCATTTTCCGGCAAGGCTTTCGCTGGCGATCTGACCGGCGTCACTGACAGTGAAATCGTGATCGGCACCACCACGTCGCTGAGCGGTCCGGTTTCGGCCCTTGGCGTCCAGGCGCGCTGCCAGGCCGCCTATTTCCGCATGATCAACGAGCTGGGCGGCATTGCCGGCCGCAAGATCCGCTTCATCATCTATGACGACGGCTTCAGCCCGCCGAAGACGGTGGAACAGACGCGGCGCCTGATCGAAAACGACCGGGTGGCGTTCCTGTTCGGCATGCTGGGCACGGCCCCCAATTCGGCTGTCGTCAAATACATCAACCAGAAGAAGGTGCCGCACCTTTTCCTCGCGGTGAACGGCAACAAATGGGGCGATTACACCAATCACCCCTGGACCATGGGTTTTGCGCCCAATGCCCGCATCGAAGCGCAGGTCTACACAAAATACGCCCTGGAGCAGAACCCGAACGCCACTTTCGCGATTCTTTACCAGAACGATGATCTGGGCAAAGACTATGTCGCTGGCGTGCGCGATGTCCTCAAGGAGAGGTTTGACACGCAGGCCAAGGCCGTCTCGCATGAGGTCACCGATCCGACGATCGATTCACAGCTGGTGGCGTTGCGGGCGACGGGAGCGAATGTGCTGCTCTCCGGCACGACTGCCAAATTCGTCGCCCAATCCATCCGCAAGGTGCATGAACTGCAATGGAAGCCCATGCATTTCATGGCGAACGGCGCGGCCTCCATCAAGGGCGTCATCAATCCGGCAGGTCCCGAACGCGCGCTTGGGGTGATTTCATGCGGATACATGAAAGATGTGGCCGATCCGTTGTGGGGGCAGGACAAGGCCATTCTTGACTATATTGCCTTCATGAAAAAGTATTTCCCTGAAGGCGATCCGCTCGAGGGCTACAATCAGTACGCATATCTGGTGTCTGAAGCGCTCATGACCGTACTGAAACAATGCGGCGGCGATTTTTCCCGGGAAAACGTCATGAAACAGGCGACGAATCTGAAAGACGTCGCCTTGCCCATGCTATTGCCCGGCATCCGGGTCAACACCAGCCCCACCAACTACTTCCCCATCCGCGAAGTGCAGCTCATGCGTTTCGACGGCAAGGGCTGGCAACGCTTTGGTGAAATTATCGAAGGCGCTGGCTAGAGAAGTTTCGATCAATCTGGATTGCAAACTGGTCCAGCTCTCTTTGTTTTGGGCGAAGTCTGATCGATCAGCCGGTTCCGGCTGATCGGAAAGCGCTCTGGCGGAACGAATTTAACATTTGCATCTACCTTCGCATCAGGCGGCGGATAAATGTTAAAATTATAAATACTGTCAGAAAATCAGGACATTATTGGCGATCAGCCGGGTTCCGGCATTCATTCCATTGCTCTGCATCAAGGAATACGAATGCCGGAAACAGACCGCCAGAGCATTGTCGAGACGCTACGGAACTCACGGCTCGCGGGGAATGCGCGTCAACCCAAAAAGAGACAGAGCATTTCATGTGAACCGGTTTTCACGGAACGTGCTCTGGAGCAAGACCGCCGATGTTGAATCGGGAGCCTTGCTCTCATCGGGAAGGCGTTCGTTTCTGGAAAACGCGCCGCCATTCTCAGGCGCGCACCATCACAGCCGCCGTTGCGGCGGCGCCCGCATCCCGCAACGTTCCCACGGGCACGCCGTCGACGGCGGCCATCAGCCCCAGCCAGGTTTCAGCCACCCCGCGCCAGGTGAACAGGCGCGCCCGCGCCCGCCCCGCCGCCACCATGGCCAACCGCTCAAACGGATTTTCCAGCAGGCGAATGATCGCCGTCGTCCATCCATCCGGATGATCCGGATCCACATGGATGGCCGCATCGCCGCACACTTCCATCAACGCGTCGGCGGTAGAGGCGATCACCGGGCAGCCACGCGCCATGGCTTCGACGGCAGGCAGGCCGAAGCCTTCGATCCGCGTCGGAAACACGAAACAGAGCGCCGCCTCCATGGCCGCCGCCAGTTCATCGTCGCTGATGCGCCCCAGAGCCACGATGTTCGGCCCATGGCGCAGCGCTTCGGCGCCGCCAGCCTCGCCCGCCACCAGCACCTCGATGCCCCGCGCGGCTAGCGCCGGGGCGATCGACCAGATCAGATCCATGTTCTTGTAGGGCTGGTTACGGCCGATGCAGAGCACGAACGGGCGGCGATTGCGATAATCGCGCGGCGAGCGCGACGCCCGCCAGCGCAGGGCATGATCGCAACCGTTCCAGGCCACCGCGATCCTGTCTTCGGGCGCGACGCCAAGCGCCGCGAGCTGACGGCGGGCGTGCTGCGAGACGGTGGCGACGGCGCGCGCCCGGCGCCCAACAACCGGCATGATGACGCGATGCGCCAGGCGGAACATGCGCCCGTAACTTTCCGGCATCAGCCAGGTGTGGGCGTCGTGCATGCAGACGATCTGGCGGGACACGGCCACTGGCGCCAGGTTGCAAAAACTCAGCAGACCGCCCTCCACATGCCTGGGCAACTGCAGTTGCACCCAGGCCTGGGGCAGGCGCGGACGGCGGAATTCAGGGATATGAACCGTCCGGATGTGGCGCAACGGCAGATCGTGCCGCTCGACGGGCGTCGCCAGCGTCACCTCAAGCCCGTCGGCGAGCGGTCCGCCCGCCGCCAGCAAATCCTCGATGGCCGTGGTCACCTCACGCGCATAGCGCGCCACCCCGTTGGGCGACAGGGTCAGAAAATCGCCATTGATCGTCCACTTGCGCATCGGGAGCATCGCATCATCCGCTGTTCGTCCCTGGTGATCGGGCTGAAACGCGCGCCGATCAAGCTGCCCTTGCGATGCCTGCTACGCCTGCCGGAACCGGCCAGTCGCCGGAAGGCGTAGAAACGCCTTCACCCCCTTACGCCCAATGCCAGCATGGCGAAATCATGGCCTCGGGCCAACAGTGCGGACGTGCGGCGCCCATTGCGTCGTCAGGCGGGACGGACACATATGGCGCGCACCTGGAAGATCAACGGGCGGTTTCTGGGGCAGCCCCTGACCGGGGTTCAGCGTTACGCGACGGAAATACTGGCGGCCATGGACCGCCTGATCCAGCAGCGTCATCCATTGACCGACGACCTGGCCGTCGAAATCCTCGCGCCCGAGCGCGTCGACAGCGCCACGTCCGGAGACCGCTTCCCCAACATACCGGTGCGGCGCGTTGGTCCAGGTTCAGGCCATGTGTGGGAACAGGCCGTGCTGCCCGGCCAGGCGCGCGACGCCGGACTGCTGTGCCTGTGCAATACGGCGCCGCTGCTGCATCCCAGGACGATCCTCTGCATCCACGACCTGAATACACGGCTGTTTCCGCAGAGCTATTCCCTGCCCTACCGGCTCTATCACCGTTATGTCACGCCCCTCGCGGCGCGACGGGCGACGCGCCTGGTCACCGTCTCGCACTATTCCGCCCACCAGATCACGGCCTGGGGCCTCGCAACAGCGGACCGCATCACCGTGATTCCCAACGGCCACGAACATGCGCTGCGCTGGACCCCGCGCCACTCCGACGCCACGCGCAAGGCGGCGGGCGCCGACACCATTGTGGTCATCGGCAGCCCCGCGCCGCACAAGAACGTGGGCATGCTGCTGGCGCTGGCGCCGCGCCTCGACGCCTTCGGTTTCAGGATCGCCCTTGTCGGCTCCCTCGACACGCGGGTCTTCCAGGGGAGCGGCGCGGCGGCGACCTCCAGCAATGTCACGGCGCTCGGACGGCTGACAGACAACCAGATGGCGGCGCTGACCGGCAGTTCGCTTTGCCTTGCCTTTCCCTCCTTCGCTGAGGGTTTCGGCCTGCCGCCGCTCGAAGCCATGGCGCTTGGCTGTCCCGTGGTCACCTCGGACCGCGCCAGCATGCCGGAGATCTGTGGCGACGCCGTGCTGTATGCCGATCCCGGTCAGCCGGAAGCGTGGCTGGAAGCGTTCCGCACGCTGCGCGCCGATCCTGGCCTGCGCTTCAAGTTGACGGCCATCGGCAAGGCGCGGGCGGCGCTGTTCAACTGGACCGATTCGGCCCTCGCCTGGCTCGAATTGATGGCGAAACTCGACGGGATGAACAATCCGGCGCAGTTGCGGGACTGAGCGGGGAGCGCCTGCGGCGGCAAGATTTGCCGGCGGACGTCAGGGCGAGCGCCCCGCCATCGTGGTTACAACGGCCCGTCAGGGGCGCGTTGTTCATGGCCAACCTCCGCATCCCGCATGGCTGCGCGACGGAGCGCAAATATTCTGGCGCATTTCGATGAAAGCCAGTTCACCTGACATGCTCCATAGTTTTAGTTTGCCGTATTTTCTTCATGAAAAGCGGGATTCACTTTTCGTCAAAACGCTCCAGGCCCGTTCCGACATTCGCATCCCTCGATGCAGAACTGTAGAGCGAATATCGAAAACAAAACCGCCAGCAATTTAATGATTTTATAGTTGAATTTATGTGTTTAATATTTTACGCGTCACGATGTAAGACTGGATGCACATGTTAAATGCGCTCCACTAGGGCAGTTCCGATCAACCTGGACCGAAAACTTCTCCAGTTCCCCCTGGTTTTGAGCGAATTCTGATCGATCAGCCGATTCCGGCTGATCGGAAAGCGCTCTAGCGTTCGCCGCGCGTTACGCTCCTGGCCATGTCCTGGGCCATATCAAACGCCCGGCGGATTCCGGTCTGGAAGCGCGCGACCGAGAAGCGGTCGGCGCTTTCGCGGCAGGCCGCGGGCGTGAAACGGCCGCGATTCGCCTCAAAAGCTTCGACGGCGCCGATGACCGCCGCGTCCTCCTGCCGGTGGAACAGCAAGCCTGTCGGATCATCCGACTCATCCGGCGTGCGCACGATGTCAACGGCGCCGCCACGTCCAAAGGCGATCAGCGGGGTGCCCAGCAGTTGCGCTTCGGCCAGGGCGATGCCGAAATCCTCGCAGCCGCCGAATACCAGCGCCCGCGCCCGCGCCACCGTCCGGAAATAGTCATCGCGCGGCAGAAAGCCGGTAAACGTGACATTGGGACCGGCCAGATCGCGCAGGGCCCTGGCCTGCTGCCCTTCGCCCACCACCAGCAGACGCCGCCGCGGCATGGCGTTGAAGGCGCGAATGACCAGATCGGTGCGTTTGTAGGGCGCCAGGAACGACGCGGTGACGTAATAGTCGTCCTTCTCCGCGCTCCAGGCATCCTCCGGGGCGCTCACCGGCGGAAACACCACTTCGGCGTCACGTCCGTAAATCCGGCGGATGCGGGCGCGGACATAGCTGGAATTGGCCGCCATCACGTCCGGTCCCCACGCCGTGCGGGTGTCCCAGTTGCGCAGCCGATGCATCAGGACCCGGTAAAGCAACCCCTTTGGACCGTTGCCCAACCGGAGTTGCTCCAGATAGGAAAACTGCTCGTCCCATGCGTAACGCACCGGGCTGTGCACGTAACAGAGGTGCGGCTGGTCCGGCCTGGTGATGACGCCGCGCGCGAACGCCGCGGACGAGGAGATCACCGCGTCATGACTGGTGACGTCAAACTGCTCCATCAGCAGCGGGCAAATCGGGAACAGATGACGGTAGTATTTGCGCACGCCAGGCCATTTGTTGGCTGGAGACGTATGAAAACGAACGCCGTCGAAATGCACCGTCCGGGTGTCATTATCCAGAAAATCGAACAATGTATACAAATCACGGGCGCCGAAGGTCCGGCCCAACTCAGCCAGCACGCGCTCGCCACCCCGGAATGACGGACACCAATCGTGAACAAGCGCGATTGACCGGTCGCCCGGAAGAGCCCTCTGCTGTCGCCAGCCAGCCGCGCGCAACTCCTGAATAACGCCCCGATTGTCGTTTCCAGGTTGCGTCGTCGCCGTCGTTGGCATGGGAATCAAGGTCATGAACGTCCGCCGGTCTGATGGCCAGATACAGGGCCAGACGAGGCGGCCCAGGAAATCCGGTTCTGGTTCACATCGCGGATCGCGGACATCCTCACAAACGCCCGGCGAGCCGACCCGCGCCTGCTGGCGCGAACTCCTGAACTATCGGGATGACGGCGCTTTGCCCAAACTCATCCAAAAGCGGAGTCAGCAGCCCTAGAGTACAACTTTTGCGCCTTGCCGGAGCCGGTTTGCACGTCAGCCGGACCCATTTCGGTACTCGGCGCGGTGGCCGGCCTTGCGCACTTTGAAAGCAATCCGGGCGCCCATGCGCCGTAGCGTTATGCCTGAGCGCGCTCAGGAGCGGCGCAAGCCGCCTGAATACGCGCAGCAGGACGGGAGGCGCGGCGTGGGTGCCCGGAGGTCGCAGATCAGGTTTTGCACATGCACGTCACCGTCGTAATGGCCATCATCAACCGGCCCCGGCCTGCCGCCAGGCGGCCGCGACGCCCGGCAGGGCGGCGGTTGCCCGACCCGATCCGCCCCCTGGAGCCAGGCAGGGCGCGGTTGGACAGGGGCCCGCAGCAGGCGCCAGAAGGCGACGACATGCGTTGCGCTTTTGGGGCGCGCGGAGCGCACCCCCAACCGTGGGGCGATCACCACGACTTGCTGCGGGGCGGCCTGGCCGTCGCGCATGCGCTTCGCGGCCGGGTTGAACCCCAATGTATCCTCAAGCTTCAGGACAAACGCACATGAAACGGCGCGCCATCAGCTCCACCCTGGCGATCGCCGGCCTGCTTCAGGTCACGGCCTTCGCCGCCTCGCCCGCCCATGCGACTGATTATCTGCTGGGACCACAGGACCGCCTTCGCGTGAAGGTGTACGAATGGCGTCCGGCCCAGGACAAGATTGTCGAATGGGAAGGCCTGAACGACGAGTTCATGGTTGGCGCCAATGGCAAGGTGTCCCTGCCGCTGGTGGGCGAGATCGACGCGGGGGGCCTCACGCCATCCGCCGTCGCCAATGCTGTCGGCGAGGCGCTGCGCAATCGCATGCAGCTGGTGCAAAAACCTGACACCACAGTCGAGGTGGTGCAGTACAGGCCGTTCTACATCACGGGCGACGTCATGAAGCCTGGCGAGTTTCCCTTCCGTCCGGGCCTCACGGTGCTTCAGGCCGTCGCCCTCGCCGGCGGCGAAGTGCGCTCGATCGATTTCAACGCCCGGCAGCGTGAAGCCATTGCGGCGCGCGGCGAACTCGAAAGCCTGACCCTGGCCCGCACAGCCCTGCTGATGCGCCAGGCGCGGCTGAAAGCGGAGGCCGCCAACGCCGATTCCTTCTCCATACCGCCCGAACTGGTCCACGAGGGCGCCCGCTCGCGCGACGCCTATGAGCAGGAGACGCTGATCTTCACAACCCGGCGCGACGCGTTCCGCACCCAGACAAACGCCCTGAAAAGCCTCAAGAGTTTCCTGGACAAGGAAGGGGAATCGCTCGCCGGACAGCTCGACACGGAAGCCAGGCAGAGCCAGCTGGTGCAGAAGGAGCTGGACGGCGTAGCCAGCCTTGTCGGCAAGGGGCTCGCCGCCGCACCGCGCCAGTTCGCCCTGGAGCGCACCGTGGCGCAATTGCAGGGCGACCGGCTGCGTCTTGAAACCAGCATTCTGCGCGCCAGGCAGGAAGCATCGCGCGCAGAAATCAGCCTGGTCGAGCTGCGCAGCAAGCGCGAAGGCGAGATCGCTGTTGAACTGCGTGAAACCGACCAGCGACTGCGAGAGCTGATGAACCGTCGCGCCGTCAATGAGGATCTGCTGCAGGAGGCCATGACGGCCGGCGCCAGCGGCGCTCGCCGCGACGCCATGCGGCAGGGGCTGACCTTCACGCTGGTCCGCGCCGCGGCGCCGGGGGAGGCGATCGTCGCCACCGAGAGCACGGCCGTCGGCCCTGGCGACATGGTCAAGGTCACCATGCCGTCTCCCCCGCCGCGCGACCAGGCGGCCGGAGCGGCCACGGCCGCCGCCGGGCTCATCGCCGCGCCCCCCGCGCCGGCGAGGGCCGCCAACCGGCCGGACCGGGCGCCAGTGGCCCTCAACTGAAAACAGCCGGCGGCCTAACCACGCCTGACAGGAATAACCTCCATCCACAACGATGGGGGTTTTTCCGCGCGTTCAGGAGGCGCTTTCACGGGCAGTTCAACCTCTGGACGCCAGGAGGCGCCAGAAGCATGCTCCGCCGCGAGGCCGCGCATCGTACACGACGCGACAGATCCTCTCTTCTCTCTCACGCGTAAACTGGCCGCCCTTGTTGCGCCGCCGTCCGGGTCGCGTCGCGCCGTCGCAGGCGGCCCCTGGCAAACCGGAAATGTAGAGGACGGGTCCCCGCGTTGGCTTCTTCCCAGGAAACTGCCGCTGACCGTGCGTATTCTCGCGCCCTTCCGAACGCCACGACGCGCGATTCATGAACGGAGCGTACGTCTCCAGTCCCGGATCAGATTCTGTCGACAGGCATGCAAAAGCCGTTGCCGCCCAACAGGACCGGCAACTTCATGCCGCCAAAGCCGGGCTCTGGAATGAGGCCCACGCGCCAGAGGCAACAGCCGGCGCGGCCCTTTCGCCACCTGGCGTGGCGGCGCGTCATCTCACGCGGGAGAGCCGGACGCCGCCCGCATCGCAGCGACCACACGCGGGAGCCACAGCGCGCCCTCAACCGGTTGACCAGAAGGCGGGCCGCCAGACTGTTCCCGCCGATCGCCCCGACGGTTCCGCCCGGATGGACCCACATGGATAGCGAAGACGCCGCTGCGCGGCGGACGGATCCGGACTGCGCTCAGGCTGCCGCCTTGTTGAGGACTGAACCGATAATACGCCCGCCGGCGTCGCGAAGCTCCTCAACCGCATTTGCCGCCACATCCGCGGGCGTGCTTCCCCATTGCACCACCATCAACACGCCGCTGAGCAGCGGCGCCACGGCCATGGCGCCAGGGCTTTCCTCCATCGATGGCAGATCGACAATCACCAGATCATGCCCTGTGAGCGCCTCTTCCAGACAACGTGACATCGCGCCCGACCCCAGCAGGGCGTCGAACGTGGCGCCGGCGCTGGCCTCCGCCGGCAACAATGACACGCCGGAATTGGGCGCCGTGACCACGCTGTCGCGCACGTGCGCCCGCCCGAGCAGGACGTGGGCGAGACCATTGCCATTGTCATTGAAGCCGGCCGCCCGGCTGATGGCGCCGCGCCTGAAATCGGCGTCGATCAACAGGATGCGGAAACCCGAGCCAGCCAGCAGGCAGGCCAGATTGCTGGCGATCGTGCTTTTTCCCTCGCCACGGCGGACTGAGGTCACGCCAATCACACGAACATTCTCATGCCGTTCCAGCGTCGCCATCATGGTCATGATATTGGCCATCGACTGCTGAAATGGATCAGGCCTGACAAAATCCCATTTGCGGAACAGGGCGATTGCCTGCGAACGACGACGGCTGATCAGGCGCAACAGCAGGAAACGCAGTCGCGCCCGCCAGCTGCGACCTGCCAGCCAGCTCCGGCGCAAGGCCGGACGCCACAGCATGGGCAGCAGACCAAGACAAGGCGCCAGCAACGCCTCGCGCGCCGCGGCCGCCGAGCGCAGGCTGGAGTCGAGATTCCAGTGCAGCACCGCCGCCCCGGTTCCACCCAGCAGCCCTATCAGCATGCCCAGCGCCATGATCAGCTTGGTGCGCGGCTGACTCTTGCCCAACGGCTTTGTCGCCGGCGACAGCATGCGCGTCTCGATCAGCGGGTTTGACTGGCGCTGGACCGCTTCCGCATACCCCTGAAGGGCGGTTTCATAGATTTTCCGGTAAGACTGCGCCGTTGTCTCAAGTTCTTCCAGGGTATTGCGATCAAAGCGCACGTTCTGGTCCGCCCGCGCGTCGTTGGCTCCAGGCGCCCCTTGCGCCGGGGCCTGGCCCTGCGGCTGGCGTCGATAGATGCGATAGTCCCGGCCGGCCTTGAATTCCTGCAGGGCCAGCGCCGCTTCGTTCATGTTCTGGCGCAACTGGGCCACGCGGCGCTCCAGCCATTCCGAGCCGACGCGCGCCGCCGCGGTCCGCGCGTCCCGGGCGTCATCGACATAGGCGTCTGCGACAGCATTGGCGATTTTCGCGGCAAGGGCCGGCTCGGGCGCCGTGAATGAAACGTCGATAACGTATGAAAGGCCCTGGCGGCGCACATCAAGCTTCGGCGCGAACATACGAATCGCCACCTGCGTCGCCGCCGTCGGCGAATCAATTCCCCGCACGGCGCTGGCAAAGATCGGCTCCTTCGTCAGATTGAGCCGGTTGATGACGAGCTCCGCGATGCGATCCGAACGCATCACCGCCATCTGGCTTTCAACCTGCGCCGCCTCGATAGAGCCAGGCTGCTCCCGCGCCTCCTCCCGGGACAGCTGAACGGCCTTCGGGTCAATCACCAGCTGGGCGGTGGCCGTATAGGCGGCGGGCGTCATCAACGCCCAGATGGCGCCGACAACCAGCCCTGCGAGGGCGGCGCAGCCAACCAGCGGCCCGTAACGCCGCAGCAGCACGCCAATCTCTCGCAACTCCAGAAATTCGCGCCTGCCCGACGCACGGGCCTGCTCCCGGCCGCCGGTCTCGGGAACAACAGCGGGAATGTTTCTGCGGTCTGCAGCCATGACATCGTCCATCACCCATATGCGTGATCCCGCCACGGCTGGCGTGGGTGAACCAGCCCTCCGACCAGGTCAATCGGCGCCGGCAAATTCTAGGTTCACCCCATTCCACGCCAAACACGCCCAAACGAGGTAGGTGGTTGACCCGTGGGCGCGGCCTGGCGGCGGGCACGGCTTTCACCAGACGGGACAGGCCGCGCAAGCTTCAACGGAGCCGGCGGCAGCCGCGCCTGCGGAACCGCTTGCCGGCGCCCCCCCCAACTTCAGACGAGGCCGCGGCGCGCACGACTGACCAAAGGGATAGGACTGCCTGCCCGTTTTGGCGCGGTGACTTCGCCCACCTGGCCATTGAACATGACGGACCGGGGCTCCTGCGTCGTCGCAGTCTCCCGCCACCCATCAACCACAGGCCCCCAGGAGTTGCGCATGCCCCGCGTCCTGCTCAACCGCATCATCCCGCGCGACCTGCAACTGGCGCGGGCCAGCCGCTCGCGTCGTCCGGGCGCGCCCGCTGGAGCAGACCAATGATCCCCTATGGCGTCCTGGGAACCGTGGACCGGCCTGGCGCCAATGGCGCGGCCGCGGATGACAGGGGCCCAGGCGATGGCATGACGGTGCTGATCGAGCCCCGCGCACTGGTGCGCGAGTGCATCGCCCTTTCCCTGACCGCGTTCGATCCCACTACGACGATGGAGACCTATCCGGACGTCGCTGCGTGGGCGCGGGACGGCAATCCCCACGCGACCTCCCTGATCCTGTTTTGCAGCAGCGTCCCTCCCGGGGGGGCGCTGTCAGACCAGTTGTCTCCCCAAATCGCCGCTGCGCGCGAAATCGCGCCTGATCTGGCGTTCGCGGTTTTCGCGGCCCATGACGATCCCGTCCAGGCCAGCGAAGTCATCCGGCTTGGCGCGCGCGGTTATCTCTCGCCTGGCGTTTCCCTGGAAGTTACGGTGCATGCGCTCAAGCTCATACGCGCTGGCGGAGTATATGTGCCCGCGAACCTTCTGGGCGCCGGTCGCCCCCACGACTCCAGCCCTTCGGACAGGCAATTGCTCAACCTGTTCTCCCCGCGGGAGCTTGAAGTCGCGCGCGCAATGCGCAAAGGGCAACCGAACAAGGTCATCGCGGTAGAACTGAATATGAGCGAAAGCACGGTCAAGGTTCATGTCCGCAATATCATCAAGAAACTTAAGGTAAAAAACCGGACTGAAGTGGCGTTTCGCACGCAGGGTCTGTTCCTTGACGGCGCATGAGCACGCCGGCAACCTCCATCATCCCATGTCTGGCGTGATGGCCAGGCCGGACAGCATGAAACGGATCGTTCAGCGAGCGAGACGGACAAGCCGCTGGCGCATGCCCTGCCCGAATCCAAACCAGCATCAACGATGGGCGCGCGCTGGCGCGCGTCCAGATCGCACGCCGCGCGGGCGGCGTCCTGGCGGTCCGTGTGACTGTCTGGCTGTTCCGGATCCCGGGCGACATGCAAACCCGCAGGTCCCTGCCCAGGCATGGGGAACATTTTCCTCGCCTGTTTCCTGACCGCGGCGCGCCCTGGTCTCGCCCTTCTGTAGCGACGCGCGCGTCTGCTTCTGGCCGGCGCCCCGCGGGCTCCTGACGGCAGGTTGCGGGGCGGGTTGCGGTTTTGTCCCGCTGCCTTCCTGCGCCGGTCACGCCCGCTGGAAAGCTGTTGAAGCGCATCCGCGAATGCCCTGGTCGCGCCTGCGGCAACCGCATGCCGCAGGCACCCTCCGCGTGCTGTCGCCATGAGGCCCTGGCAGCCAGGGCGCCAGCGTCAGTAGGTCGCCGCGTCCGCCCTGATGAAGGTCAGGCCGGAAAACATCGGCACGCAGAGCCGTGGATGGAAAGGAATGTCGCAGGACAGTTCGGCCACATCCCAGGCGTCCACCAGGGCATAACCCTGATCCGTGATCCTCGTGATGAAATCATCCCTGCGCCACACACGATATGGGCAGACCGCGGGACCGAAATTCTGCAAGGTCCAGTAGTCTTCGTCGCGCGACAACGGGAGCTTGTTCAGCACAATGGCCCGGGGCCGTTTCGCCAGCGCGCCTACCAGCACGTCGAGACCATCGGGCATGTACTGCATGGCCCCCGCGGAGAAAAACATATCGCACGGGCCAGCCGCATCAAGAGTGTCGACAAAGGTCACGTCGCGCAGTTCGCCTGTATCGGCCAGACTCGCGCCAACGCGCGCCACCGCTGGCGTTTCCACGACTGTCCAGCTTGCCCGCTCCGGCAAGGAGGCGAGCGCCGTATATAATCGCTGCGTGACGGCCGCGCCGCCGCCCAGGTCAAGAACCCGGTCGCCCGGCCGCAGCAGCTGCGACAGCCAGAATTTCGCGGCGTAGACGCTGGGCTGTCGCGGCAGCGGACCGCGAAACACCGCCGCGGCCGCGTCATTGTCCCAACCAGCAAGCCGACCGGCCGGGATCGCGGCGATTGCCTCGTGCCAGGAATCGAAGCAGCCGCTGAACACGCCGCCGACATCACGCCGGTGCAGCGCCCAGCGGCCATAAGCGGCGCTGGCGCCGGGCAACTGGCCGAGAACCCCTCCGACGCCGGTGCGACACAACGATATACGCGCAACAGATGTTAGCGCTGACATGAATTTTCCCCCCAGGATTTTTCAGGACAGGCAAATGGGCGCGCGCCAGGCGGCCCCAGAAATTGGCGGATCGAATTCGACATTTGCTTCCACCTTCACATTAGGCGGCGAGCAAACGTCAAATTTATAATTCTACCATAACATCAATAAGTTAATGGCGGGCCTTCCGTTTCCGGCATGCGTTCCACCGCTCTGCATCAAGGGATGCGAATGCCGGAAACAGACCACCAGGAGCCTCCCCTTTTCAGGGCAGTTTGCTCGCATCACAGGAAGCACGACAAAGGCGCACAGACCCGTCCGGTATCCAGACGCGCGCTTCCCGCCGGTCAGACGCGCCCCATTTGGCATGCCCGACCGGCGCGTCTGTCAGCTGGCGGCGCCCAGGCTCTGGGTCAGAAACGCGACTTCAGTCCGGTTGCGCGCCTTGAGCTTCTTCATGATCGTGCGGACATGCACCTTGACCGTGCTTTCACACATGTTGAGCTCGTATGCGATGAGCTTGTTCGGCATGCCCTTGCGCAATGCGCGGGCGACGGCGAGCTGCTTTGGAGAGAAAAGGCCGGCCAATTCGGCCGAACCGGGCGCCTGCGCCGCCTGTGGCTTCGCCGCGGAGGCCAGGCAGGAGGCCGGAATAAAGGCGCCGCCGGCCCGCACCAGGTCAAACACCCTGATGGTGGCCTTCAGGCCGAGGCTTGTGGGAATGAAAGCGTTGGCGCCGACGTCCATGACTCTCTGAACGAAATCCAGATCTTCATGATTTGACATCAGCGCGAGCGGCGCATCGGACGACGCCCTGCGAACCGCCGAGACCTGCCTGGCGATATCCTCGACGCCGCCCGGGGAGACCTCATCTGCGGCCCGCCACAGAACCACCAGGTCTGTCGCCAGCACGTCGTCGCTTTCGGCCCATTCCTCGACAGACCCGAATGCAAGAAAGCGTGTCGTGGGCGCGACATTCTCAAGCGAGGCAAGCACGCAATCCCGAAAGAAAATTCGCGGCTCGATCACCACGGTGCATGGCGCGGCGGGCGTCATGGCAAAATCTGCCGCGAGGTCCGTGGCGCGCGGAACCGCCAATTCATCGCGCCGCGGGGCGTTGGGGCGCATTGCTGGCGACCAGCCATCATTCAGGTGGGGCCGCTTCCGGTCGTCGATCATTGCAGCAGTTTCTGTCACGGTTGCCTCCTGTCGCCGCCATACTCCTGATGCGCACCCTTCCTCCGCGCGGCGCATCGGCAACCGTTGGCGCAGACATCCGACCCCAAAAGCAGCAACTGCCCGGGCTGAACGTTTGACTGCACGCAACGACCGCCAACCTCGGGAAACTGCGCCATACAGCGTATGGATGCGTATTCCCGAACTGCCGCACATAAGTGTCTGATCAGAAATTAAGTTGAGTGGTATCAGCAGGTTGGCTTGACAGCCTGGC
>NZ_BNCG01000038.1 GCF_014656355.1 Camelimonas fluminis | reverse complement strand
CGTGGAACGCGCGCCCATCATCCGGTGGAATCAGTGCCCACCATCCCGTGGAACACGCAGGCCATCACGTAGGACGAGCGCGTCGGCACGTCCATCTGCGAGAGGGCGGCCCGGATCAGCAGCAAGGCGAGCGCCAGGGGCAACGTGGGCGCGAAGGCCGCCATCATCAGCAAGATGCTGGACGGAATGTGGGTGAACACCATGGTATTGATGAGCCCGATGTGCCGCGACAGCCAGGCTGCGACGGGAAACGAGAACGCCGACAGCACGCCGGACCAGAAGAAGAACATGCCCGCCGCCGCAAGCGACAGATCGAATCGCTCGAACAGCCACAGGGCGAGCAGGGACTGGACGACGAAGCCGCCGGCGAAGGCATCGAGGCTGAACAGGGCAGCAAGCTTGAAGACGATGGCACGCGACGGCCCGAGCGCCGACGCCTCTTCAGGCCCGATTGCGCGGCGTCGTCGCGGTATGCGGGCATAAAGAAGACCACCAATCACGCCGACCAGGGCGTAGAGCACGAACATCAGCTTGATGGCGGTCAGCCTGTCGAGGCCCAGGGTGCCCATGAAGTCGGGCATAGCTGCCGCCAGCGCGCCGACGGCGCTTGCGAGCACCCCGACGAGGCTATAGCGCGCGAACATCTTCGTCCGCTCAGCGTCGGTCACTTCACGGGTGAGCGCGGCGTGCTCCAGCGGCACGAACACGCTCACGCTGCCCGCCGAAGGATTGATCGTGCCGACAAAGGCAATCACCAACAGCAACGCGTATTCGTGGACCATCGCCATGGCGATGCCGGTGGCGATCATCAGACCGGTCGCGGCAAGCAGCAGCTGGCGGAGATCGCGCCACACGCCGAGAAGCCCAACCGCGATCGTCAGGAGCGCGGAGCCAAACAGCGATGCCGTCGCGATGATCCCGATCTGCAGCGGCGAAAATCCCAGCGCGAGCAGGTAAACCGGCAACAGGATCGCCACGAAGCCATCACCGAAGTCGCGCAAGGCGCGCGCCGCGAAGAGATAGGTCGCGGGTCGGATCTCCGGCGCAGGTCTGGTGCCGAGTTTCTGCCTTTCGTGCACCTCCTCAGGCCGCCAATCCCATAAACGGGAACGCACCTCCACCCTCTGTGGCACGCCCCTTCAAACCCGTTCCGCTATCGGCTTTGCGCTTCGAGAACCAGACGATCCGCATTTTCCCACCGGATCGCCGCCATGAACGTGTCGACATAGTTCGCCGCGCTGGCGCCGAAGTCGATGTGGTAGGAATGCTCATACATGTCGAGCGCCAGAATCGGCGCGCCGCCGGCCAGTGTGTGGCAATGGTCGGATGCCCATTGATTGACAAGCTTGCGGTCGCGCGGCGACCAGGTGAGCAGGACCCAGCCGGAGCCGCCGCCAAGCGCTTTGCTCATGGCAACGAACTCGCTGCGCCAGCGCTCATAGGAGCCGAAATCGCGGGCCAGCGCGTCTGCCAGTGTCGTTCCCGGCTCGCATTGATCGCCCAAGCCATCGAAGAACAGCTCGTGCAGGATCATCGAATTCATCGCGACGAGCTGCTCGCGCTTCAGTCCATTGACGACAAAGCCGGGCGCGGATGCGTAGTCGAGCTCGGCGAGCTGCTCCTCGATGAGGTTCAGGCGTTTGACCGCGCCGCTGTAGTTGTTCTCGTAATGGCTGATGATGAGGCGTTCCGACATGCCTTTGATGCGCGCCGGATCGCAGCCGAGCGGTTTGATGCTGAAGGGCATTGTTCCATCTCCCATTCAAAGTAGGTTTGATCCAGGGGCTCACTCCGAGCCTCCGTCCTGTCGTGATAGGGCTGTCGCCGTAAGCTCGGGCGTCTCCTCAGCGTTTTGCGACGCGAACCTTGTCGAGTGCGCTCCTCAGCCCTTGCGCCAGCTTTTCCGCGTCGTCATTGGCCCAGAAGTGCATGAAGAACAGGCGGGGCTCGTCATCGAGCATGTGGTTGTGCAGGGCGGTCACCTCGATTCCGTTCTCGCGCAGTGCCCGCAGAACCGGATTGACCTCTGCCGCGATCAGCACGAAGTCGCCGGTGATCGCGGCCTTGCCGTTTTCCGGTCGGCTGGAAGTTGATGGCGATCGCCGAGCCCATGGTTTCGGGAACCTCCATGCCGCCGTCCTTGATCGGCTCCGCCCGCGGGATGCTGACCTGATAGACGCCGCCATTGATCTTACCCTTATGGCCCAGCGTTTGATCGATGCTTGAAGTGTCGAGGTCGATCGCCGCCGGGGCAGGCGTCGCGCCAGCCGAAGCGGTGGAGAGCGGCGTCTTGCTCTCCACCAAGCCGGCATGAAGGGCGGCGGCGAGCTTCACCGGATCGCCGTGCCCGCTCACGTGCATGTACATCGTTGCCGGCTCGGAGCGCAGCAGGTGATTGTGAAGTGCAGTGACCTCGATCCCGTGCTTGGCCAGCACCTTCATCACAGGGTTAATCTCTTCGTGCGTGAGCACCAGGTCGCCCATCACCATTGCCTCCGTGTCGCCCATGGGCTGAAAGGCGAGCCAGGTGCCGAGCGCCAGCGCCGGTTTGATCTCGACACCGTCCAGCAGGACTTTGAGGTCTGAGCGGGGCAGTCCCACCCGATAGATACCGTCCGGCTGAACAGTGCCCTCCTTGCCGAGCGCCTTTCCGACTGCCTGCCAGTCGGGATCGGCAAGAGCCGGTGTTGCGAGCGAGATCGCGGCGATCAACGCCGTGAAGATCATTTTCTTCATTGCCTAACTCCTCTGTTGGCGCCTCCCCGCCTCGATCAGCCGCCTCTCCTGGAATACCGGGCCGGATTGTCACGCAGCGTCGAAAGCCGCCTGACATCCGGCCGGTCGATAGTGTTCATGCAGCGGGTGGCCAGTTATGGGTTTCCGCCTGACGTTGGGACGCCCAGGCATAAAGGGCGTCATAGATCACGAAGCCGTGCTTCAGGACCTCTTGATCGTCGGGCGTGAGGTCCCGCAGCCCCATCGAAATGGCCAGCAGCCCGGCCGATTGCGGCGTGAGATCGTGGCGGTCGGTATCGGCGCCGCGCACGATGGCGGCGATGGTTTTGATCGCCGGATCGCGGTCTAGGTCGTATTTCGCGACGAAGGCGTCGAAACTGCAGCCGTCCCCGACATGGGTGAGTTCGACGCCCGGAACGTCATAGGGGATGGCGCCGGTCTCCTCGGCGGCGGCGACCACCCGGTCCGGCGGCACGAACAGAAATTCAGGCTCCTTGTCGATGAACCGAGCAACAAGCCAGGGGCAGGCGATACGGTCGATGACCGGACGTTCCCGTGTAATCCATTTCATGCGATCTCTCCTTCGTGTTGCGTATTATCCAAGGAGGAGGCCGAAGCCGAGCCAGCCCAGAAAGCCGGCTCCGACAACGGCCAGAACGACGTTCACCCTGGATTTCCAGAGATAGAGGACGGCCAGAGCGAGCGCGAAGATCACCCCGCCGAGAAGCAACGACGGTAGCCGGTCGACGACGACAAGCGCGAGTTCGACCGTCGTCGCGGCGATCAGACCCACAACGCCTGCGGATACGCCTTCCAGGAAGCTGTGTAGCGTCTTGTTCTCGACCAAGCTCTCCAGACGTTCATGGAAGAGCAGCGAAAAGCCGAAGGCTGGAAGGAAAATCCCGATCGTCATGGCGATGGCGCCGAGCGGACCGCCCCCAAAATAACCGACGAAGGTGGAGAAGATGATGAGCGGTGCGGGCAGGATTCCAGACAGGGCGAGACCGTCGAGGAATTGGGCGTCCGTCATCCAGCCGTTTCCCACCGCGTCGTCGCGCAAGAACGGAATGACGGTGTAGGCTCCCCCAAAGGTCAGGAGACCGGCCTTGAGGCCAGAGAGAAACAGTCCCACCAGCGACGCGTCCTGCGCGATCGATCCATCGGAGAGCGCTGTGCTTTGCTGGGCGCTGTCGAGCAGGCCTGTTGCACTCTCTGGCCCGACCAGGACAGTGAGCACGGTGGCGGCTACCAAGGTGAGGGCCGCAAGTGCATGCTGTTTTCGCACGGCGAAGGCGTAGACCAACCCTGCTGCTGGAAGCGTGATCCAGAAGCTCGCTCCGAGAAATGCTGCGGCACCGCTCACGATCCCGATGCCCCAGAGCCATTTGTCGAGGAGAACGTGCCCCCCAATTCTATGGACAGCGCGCACGATCAGCGCGATCACTGCAACCTGAACGCCAAGGAAGATTGGGCCTAAAGCCGATTGCGTGATGTCGATCGTGAAATAGAGCCACGACAAAGCGAACATCAGGAGGAAGCCCGGCAGCATGAAGCCGAGTCCCGCAAGGAAGCCGCCCATACGCCCGCCCGGAAGCATGCCTATATGAACGCACAACTCGTGCGCCTCAGGCCCCGGCAGCACCTGATAGACAGCAAGGAGGCGATTGAACCGACCGCTGGAGATCCAGCGCTCCTCATCCACGAGTTCTCGCCGGATCATCGCAATCTGCGCGACAGGTCCACCCCATGCGAGGAGGCCAAAGCGCAGGAAGCGCACGAAAATCTGCCATTGCGATAGGGTGGGCACAGTTAGCTCTTGCTGATCAGAAGCATTGCTACCGGCAAGGTCGGGCGTCTGAGTCATGTAGAAATAGGCCTCTTCGGATAAGGAAAACCTTCAATTGGTCAATCGAATTGATACACTTGTTGCATTGTATGGTCCTAATGATACGGTATCAATATGGAAAATGACGTAATTTCGAGCCAATCCGCAGCGAAGTGGCTTCTTCTGATTCATCAGATCCCGACCAAGCCGGCCTACTTCCGGGTGAAGGTCTGGCGGCGGCTGCAGGGCATCGGGGCAGTCGCGGTCAAGAGCACCGTCTACGCGCTGCCTGCGACCGCCGAGACGCAGGAGGACTTCGCGTGGCTCCTGAAAGAGATCGTCGAGGGCGGTGGCGAAGCCATCGTCTGCGAGGCGCGTCTGATCGACGGCTTTTCGGACGACCAGGTGCGGGCGTTGTTCGATGCGGCGCGCGACGCCGACTACGACGAGATCGCCAGGGACGCGCGAGCGCTCGTGGCAAAGCTCGATCAGCCAGAGGTGGATGCGGCCGAGGCGCGTAGCCAGCTCGGCCGGCTGCGCAAGCGGCTTGCCGACCTCGCGGCGATCGACTTTTTCGGGGCAAGCGGCCGCCTGTCGGTCGAAGGCGCCATCGCGGAACTCGAAGCGCGCCTGGTGGAGGATAAAGACATGATTGAGAAGCAGCCGGAGGCCGCGCACATACGAGACCTCAAGGGACGGGTTTGGGTTACGCGCAAGGGCGTCTTTATCGACCGCATCGCCTGTAGCTGGCTGATACGCCGTTTCATCGACCCGGATGCTGTCATCCGCTTCGTGCCGGGCAAGGGCTATATCCCGAAGCCGGGGGAACTGCGCTTCGACATGTTCGAAGGCGAAATCACCCATGAGGGCGACCGCTGCAGTTTCGAGGTGCTGCTTGCCCGCGCCGGTCTCGACGACCCGGCACTGCAGGCGATCGCCGAGATCGTTCACGACATCGACCTGAAGGACGGCAAGTTCGGCCGCGAGGAAGCCATGGGCATTGCTGGGCTGATCGCCGGCATCGCCATGGCTCATGCGGACGACGAGGAACGCATCGCTCAGGGCGCTCCGGTCTTCAACAATCTCTACCAGTATTTCCGCAAGCAGCGCTGATGAGACGCAGGGATGGACTCAGAACGGGCTCGAAAGTAACGAAGCCCAATCATCCAGCTTAGCACTGCGCCTGATCACGAACCCCATTCGCCGAAGCATGACGCATGAGCGTCCGATACACAGTCGGTCGTGAGATCGAGAAAACCTCGGCAAGGTCGCTGATCGAATAGTCGCCAGTGTCGTACATGCGGCGTAACTCCTTCTGCTGACGATCGGAAAGCTTCGGCTTTTTGCCCCGCAGCTTTCCCTTGGCGCGCGCGACCGCCATGCCCTCGCGCGTTCGCATTTTGATGAGGTCGGCCTCGAATTCAGCAAAGGTGGCGAGGATGTTGAAAAACAGCTTGCCCATCGGATCGGTTGGATCATGGACGCTCCCCCCGATCTGCAATTTGACTCCCCGACCTGAAAGTTCATCCCCTATTGCTCGGGCGTCCGGCACGGAGCGGGCAAGCCGGTCGAGCTTGGGCACCACCAGTGTGTCGCCGCTGCGCACCGCCGCGAGCGCCTGATCCAGGCCCGGCCTGGCCCGGTTTGTGCCGGTAAAGCCGCGATCGGTGTAAATGCGATCAGCAGCCACGCCGAGCTTCAGCAAGGCGTCTTCCTGTGCCGCGAGGTCCTGCTTATCGGTCGAGCAGCGGGCGTAGCCGATGAGAGCGTTCATCATGCCCGAATCTGTAACGTAAGGGGCTCCTTCAATGCAAGAAATATAGTACCATTCATATGAGACAAACGCTTATCAGGCGCAGCAAGGGTTTTCGGCTTTTCGAGATGGAGCGGAAAGCGTGTCCGTTGACCGATCCTCTTGCGGACACAAGACCAAGCGACCCCATGGTCGCATGCAGATTGCCCTGCCGATAACTGGCGTTCTAGGTTCGTTCTTCAACTTGGCCAAAATCCCAGCTTCGAGCCGACAGGGCCTTTTTCTGAGGCGGAAGGCGGTGGGTTCGGGGAATGGATAGTTTTCGAACTCACCGAGGTAAGTGACCGCGTGGCGGTTGCGCGCTGCGATGTGGCGCTGGAGCGCCTTACACTGGGGTCCCATGTCTGTGGCGTGGAACTGGAGCGATCCGATCAGGGTGCTGGCGCCGTTGGTCGCTGCGAGCTCGCGCATTTCACAGAGGTAAAGCAGTTTCTGTATATCGCCGGAGGTTAGTTGGACGGGGTGAAAGACCCGGCAGATGGCTTGCGTCGCGGTAAGGGCAGCAGTTAGCGGATCGTTATTCTGCTGATGAGCCCGGATCGTTGAGCGAACAAAGCTTGCAATACGTGTCGCGAGGCTCATAGCGTCTTCCTTTTTGGGGTTATCGGTCTCTCCCAGCGTAGTGGATTTGTGCGAAAGTTTGCTGGCCGTGGCTTGTCGGCGCCCAGATGTACCAAGCGTGATCTTCGGTGCCGGTTGATGGCCCCTCGAACCATTTGATGCGGTCGGTTAGTGTGATTTTCGCAAAAAAACGTGGGTTGTAGCGGAAGAGGTCGCCTCGAGTACTCCCGAAGTCAAATTTGGCGGTTAACAGTAGGGCGATCCATCCGCTGCATCTTGAGATCGCCAGCCTCGCGTAGCGGGCCGCGAGTATGTTCTGTTTCCCGTATGGTGGGTTGGAGATGAGGTCGTCAAAATGGGGAAGTCTGATATCCCCAAAGAAGTCTGAGATGAAGTGATGCGGACGGTTGTGAATTGTGATGTCACTGGTGATAACCCGATGGCCTGCTGAGACAAATACATCGGCGATCTTGTGGTTTCCGGCACTTGGCTCCCAGATGACGCGGTGTGTATCAAGTTTCAGGAAGTCCGCAAGACGGTGCGTAGCCCAAGTCTCTGTCTCATAGAGCTCGAAGTCTTTCAGAACGTATCCGGACGGAACAACGGTCATTGAGTATCGCTTTGGTGTTGCCGGGCGTGGTTCCTGTCTATTGAGGAACAGGGACCAGGCATGAGCGGGGAGATTGTCGCACGCCTTGACTGCGCTTCGAGGATCTGTTCGAGGTCCGATGTTGTAAACATCGCGTTGCCAGCGTCGTCGTTGATGAGAACAGCAACGGGGCTTGCGTCTTCGGACTTGGTCGAAACTTCCCCTCTCTTGAGGGCTGCAAGGAGGGCTGTGAATGGCTCCATTGCAGCGAGGATTTGATCGGTTTGGCCGATCCGTCGGGCAATTACCGCGCGCTCGACATGGGCAATTGTGAGCACGCCGACGCCTTGTGAGGTTGCGATGAGGGTTTCGCCGGTGATGGCGCCTAATCGGTGTTCAATCAGAAGATTGTCGAGCGCGTCCATGAGGGGGGTGTCGGTCGAGTGCATCTGGCTTCCGATGTTGCGGCGAGCATGAGCCCACGCATGCGAATGGCGGCGGACGTTGTCCACCGGCACGATGCGAGGTCGCTTTTATCATTTGTGGCGTGGGTTTAGCGCGGGAGCTGGCGCAACGGCAAGCCAATAATTCAGCTTAAAATTAATTTTAATTTCGAAGCGGTCACGCCGCTGGGTCAGGAAGCTGGATCGCACTTGAGTGACCCGCGTCCGTGGTTCTTCCCACCGCAAGAGCATTCGCATTGCATGGTGCGACCGGTTGCATTGAAGCACCGGGAATCGCAATCGTGTCTGGAAGGGTTGGCCTTCAGCTCGATTTTCCGAGTGATTTTCACCCAGCCGCGGACGCTGTCGTATCCTTTGATATCGCGTGGGCTGCCGGCTGAAATTCCACGGGCTGCCTGGACCTTTCCTTTGACGAGTGTGTCCCGCCAATCAAGGATTGTGCCGTCGGAAAGATCAGCGAAAAAGGCGTAGCGGGCCATTGCAGCGTTTCTCCGTTAGAGGTGGCGAGGCATTGGATGTCGCTCGGCGCCCAGCAGGCTAAGGATGGTGCGGAGGCTCCGGGGCACATTTAGCGGTGCGGCAATGAAGGATCGAGCCAGTCTCAAGGCTGCGGAGATGGGATCATCGCTGTCGAGATGGTTGGGTGCTTGCGACACCTCAGCGCTGCCTGCGGGCGTAAGCCGATATGTATTTTGGGAAGCGCCGTACTTTGCGAGCCCCTTCGCAACCAAGTTTTTTAGTGTCGCTTCGACAATTCCATAGGAATGAGGGCTGAATTGCCCACGCGTCCGGTTTTGGACCTCGTGGGGTGATGACCATTCCGAAATCACCCGCATGACAGCTTGCTCCGGCCGGGAATGGCGCGCCATCGGTTAGCCTTTCCGTGGAAAATGCTCGAGGGCGTCGCGTCCCCTGCGCAAAACGCCGATCAGGATAACTTTGCGCTGTTGGTCAGTCTCGGTTGCGTAAAGCTCCTTGGGATCGGCGCCGTTGTCGAGGTCGTTGCGCACGCTGTCGCGCGCGGCATTTGCATCAATGTGGCCTGCTCTATGTAAGTGGTCCATGCGGGCGCGGCTTGGCTTCAGGACGGCTCCTGCGCTTCGGTATATTCGTGAGAGGTAGGGTGACATTGGTTCTCAGGCTTTCTGGTCCTTGTGGGACGCCAGGTCGAGGGCTTCGGAGACGGCCCATCTCAAGGCGTCCGTTTCGGTAGGAAAGTAGTCGGCAATCACGAGGCTTCCCTCCTCATTGTAGACCTGGATTTGCCATCGGTTGTCGCCCTGCTGAAATTCGGTTACTCGCACCAGGTGATCCGGCGTTGTGGAGTGACCGGAGGCCGTGATCTGGTAGGCGTGGGTTATGGCCGAAGGGTCTGCGTCATTGCGCATGGTGAGCGCTTGGGCTGAAGGCGATGTGGGCATGGAAACTTCTCGGCTATCGGGATCTAAGTGAGGAGCCCGCTGACGGTGGGCTGGGTGCTTCATCCAGTGAGGAAGGGGCGGCAGTTTTTGGGGGAGTGAAGTACACCGGCGCTGGCGGGAATGGTGTGGCGCGTTAGCGCTCATTCCTGTCGTTCAGGTGGTAGTCAGGGCTCAAGGATAGCGCCGCGGCTTACGGCGAAGACGCTTCCGCGAAGCTCCTGCATTGCCCTGAAATTTGCGTCCCGTCTTGCGTCGCAGTTGAAGGCGGACAAGCCGGTATCAGCTTCTCGTACGCCTGTGGTGCAACATGGATAGGTACGGCCGCTGTAGAGGTAGCGGGAGGTGCTGCGGCAATCAAGGGAGCGGTCCAGCCTGTAGCCGAGTTTGCGGAACTCTGCGTCGATGGCTCGGGGCGATAGCATCCTGGCCCCTTGGGCCAGGCGGTGCGCAATTTCGACATCCAGTGGAGTTGGAGTGGCGGCGGCTTCGGGTGATGGAGTTTGGCACATCTGGGCATCTCTTTAATGGGGTTTTGGTCGTGGGACCTTCTGCGGATGCACTTGGCGAGATGTTTCACTGAGCCCACTGGTGTGCGCTACCTGCATAATCAGGATACTGGACGTCCGCGTGATCGCGGGGTGCCGTAGATTGCCTGTTGATCCCCTTTTCCTGAAGGCCGTTGTCGGCGGCGCGTATGCGGGGAATTTACAGGCGATGTGTGGGGCGAGTTCGCGTGGTGGTTTCTTCCCAGCAGTTGACGTGCGCGGCGTTCGATGCCTGGCGCGCACAGACCCGTGGCGGTGGGTTCAACAGGAAGGGCAAACCTATTGGAGAAAGCGGGCATCGTTTAGGCATGCGAGCGGCAGAGGCGGGCCGCTAATTACCCGGTGACAGGTGGGGCGCCTATTTGCTCGACGTCGTTGGGATTGGCCCAATAGTAGTAGTTCCCCGTACCAATCCAATGCACTTGTGGGTGTATGAAGGGTGTTTTGCCGCCACCGTCGTAGCGGCCGGCATATGCAGCGAACAAATTCACATAATATGGTCGCCTGACGATTTCGCCTGCCGATGGGACCCGTGGGTTTGTGCTGAAGCGGACGCCGCCAGCCTTGACCTTGACCTTTTGGTGCTTTCTGAAAAGCGTTGTGCTGAAGGGGCCGAAGTGTTGTGCGGAGGTTAGTCCCGTTCGTTCCATCTCGTCAGCACACAAGAGGGCCCATTCTCTCGCGCGGCAAGCGCGTTTGAGCTTTCCATCTGCGGAGCGGCCGAAGGCAGCTGCATATTTGATATCGGTCGCGAGATTGTCGGATAGGGTCCGGAGAGTTGCTGGCGTGATGGGGGCTTCCACCAGGACGGCGTATTGCTCCATGTGGTTCATTGGTAGCGCGCTCCTCTGGTGGTGAAACTGAGCGGTGAGAGCGCGATTCATGCCGCAGTGGAGGTGGTTCGGGTATTAGGACCCGAACGGTAGGCGTTCAGCTTCATCTGCAGGTCTTCGATGACCCTTCTCTGCATTGCAACCATCTCTTCGAGGCCGGCAATGTCGTCGTGGAGCCCGTCGGGGTCGGCATTGGCCGGCGATCGTGGGAGGGCTACCGAGGATGCTGGAGGCGGCTCATCGGTGTGGATGCGGGTATCTTCGGCGCCCTCTGGCAGATCTTCGGTTGGCAGAGGAATGACCGGATTGGCATCCTTCCATCGCTTGGTGCCGTGAAAGCGTTCCGTCATCTCATGAATGGCCGTTCCGACGTGATCCAGGTAGGATTGCACGTCGGTGGGCGACCAGTCGTAGTTATTGCTTGACAGGTTCCCGAAAATTCGTACCGCTTCGCTGATGGATTCCAGTCGCTTTTGCGCAAGGCGGTGAAAGTTTGCGTTCTTGTCGTTCATCCAGATCACTCCGGGGGACCGTCGGTCCGTTGCGGCAAACGGGACCTATCATTAATTGGTGACATTTGGCCGCTCATCGTGAGGACCTTTGGTCGGTATGCTCTTTGAACTTCGCGTGCCCCGTTGCTTGTTTAATGGCGATAGCCATAACAAACAACGCCGCGGCGCGTTTTCCCTATTTTGCGGAGCCCAAAATTTTGGCGAGGCTGCTCGGGATCTGATCTGGAGGTTTTTGAAACCGTTAAACGGAGATGCTCACATTCCGGGTGTTGCGTGCGGAGTCTTTTCTGTGTCTGGTGTTTCTACTGGCGTCGAGAGTGCCAGGAACTGATTGAGGCTGAGGGCGGCGCGTTCGCGGGAAAATGCACAACCTTCCTCATTGAGGGTGTGTTGGAAGTAGCGCTCGATCAACTCGTCTCTGTCCGACGGGGCTGGATCTTTATTCCAGTCAGACCAGTAATCACGGCAATATGCGGCAATCTGGTCGCGAACGTCGTCGTCGGAGAAGCCGACATAGTGGTTGATCCCATGCCGATGCTCAATTTGGGCAGTAGAAATATTGATTGCGCGAAGCGCCGTCGGGTCGCCGGCCGTGTCAGGGATTTGCTGCATAATTTGCTTTCTGTGTCCGAGGGGGTGCCGTTACAGGTGGCGTGACTGCGAGGTGTTGACCTGCCATGTGATCGCGCCACGGAGCACGTCGAGTGCTGAGAGTGTTTCCCGTGCGAGGCCAGGGGTACGGATGGCTGTGTTGATCTCGTCGAGGGTGCGTCCGTACACGGCGCGGACGTCGGCATCGCCAGCAGTGGTATGGGCAAAAAAGCCGTCAATTGATTTCTGCGGAGATGCGAGCCTGCGAACAGCAGCATCGAGCGGCATGGTCGCCGAAGCCGTAGCTGCGCGAATAGCGACGGAACCCGGGGTACAGCTTGAGCCCTGGACGAGACCCGACGGCAGGGTGCGGCGCAGGAAAAGAGCAATTGCGTCGTCCACGGAAATGATGAGTTCGCGGCGCGGTTGGTCGGGCATCTTATGGTTCCGGCGTTGTGGCGTGAATTGGGTGCTCTATTGGGGGGTATGACAGGGGTTTGGCGGTGCTGGTTGTGCACTGGCGATAGGGACGGCTCCGCATTCCCTGGTGGGAGGCGGAGCCATTGGGCCGGCTAGTGCAGGCCCATGTAATAGAGAATGATGAGACCACCCAGTACGAACAGCAGCAGGCGGAACAGCGGGCCAAACATTTTCACGAAAACCCAGAGGTAGGCTCCGACGACGAACAGGCCGATGGCGGTGCTGATAACGTAGCCGATCTGTCCGGCAAGTTTTTCGACGCCGTATATCCGGTCGAACTGCAGGTAGATCAGTACCAGAGAAACCGCAGTGAGAGCGACGTAGCCGCATCGAGAGAGAAACAGCTTCAGCCGTCCGGTGGGCTCGCTATGCTCGAATTGTTCGTTCTGGTCCATGGTCTCTACCTGTTTCCGGTGGCTACCTCCATCTGCGAAAGGTCCGTGAGGACCTTTCTTTCTGGGGTTGGCTGCTACTCGTTTGCGCAGTCTCGTCCCGTGGAATTGGCCTAAAATATTTCCGCCTCTGGGCGGCGCGGGGTGCCAGGCTTGCAAAATCTGCGGTCTGAAGGCTCGGCCTTCACCCAACTAAAAAAGCACGTTCGATACGAACGGCGTCATTGTGCCGGCCACAAACGCGGTGATGTAGATGCGCCTGCGCTTCGCGATCTGCGTCGGGCTCTGGCCCGCCCAACTCCCACGGCCAGGGCTCTTGATGAGGCTAAACGCCATAGCGGCGGGGGCTATGGCAAGGGTAAGCGCGAGGCCCGGCACTGACATGGGAATGAAGTCAGGAAGCAAGGATGCCAAGGCAAGCGCCATAAGGGAAATGGCACTTGCCAACGCCCCTGCTGCGAAGAATGACGGGATCAAGGCGCAAACAGCATATCGAAATTCAACCTCACATCGGCTGTGGAATTGACATGTGCTCATCTATCGAACTTTCTGGGGTTTGGACGAAATTTTGGTTGTCCAGACCGGGCAGTTCGACCGTGTTCGTTTACTCGGGGGATGGAGCACCGCGCAGCAAGAAAGGTGCTAGCGCCTCGCAAAAAATTGTGGCGTCGTTCTCAATCACCTCTTTGTTGATCTCAGCGTCACCAGCTGCGAGTTCGCAGAAGAGGGTTACGAGGGTACTGCGAAGAAGCGAGTGCGGGGTGCTTCCGGGTTCAAGGGTCGTGGCTGAGAGGGACTGCCTAAAGGGCGCCAGGTTTGCGTGCAGGTACTCGACATCCTGTTCCCTGCGCGCGGCGTCTACCCCCTCAAGCTGATCGGCGACCAGTTTGCAGAGGATGCTCCGAAGGTCCTCGTTGCGCTGATCCGCGTCGGCGTGAAAAAACGCTTCCAGAACCGTTCGGGCGCATTCCATTGCCGTAGCCCGCAATGCGGGATTGCGAAAAAATTCCGCGACTATCATGGCCCGCGTATGCCCGGGCGTGGTTACCTGGACGAACGCGATTGCCGCGTCGGCAAGGGCTGCCTGGTTGAGAGCAGTCGGGGATTGTCTTCGAATGCTGTCGTTCATTTTTTGGGGGGCTCGTCGGTTAGCGCAAATTATGATGGGGTTGCGCGGATCCAGTTCCTGAGTCAGGCATTTCCCACAGGAAGTGTACCGGGTGGAATTGCAACCCGCCTTTCCGTTTGTGAGACCTTCAGTCCTGGGGGCGCGAAGAATGCTTTTTCGCAAACTGCTCAGATGGTAAGAAGGATGGATGGTACATTTTTAATGTGAGTTTGCTGTGAAAATTGGTTTCCGTGTGCTCTCGGATTTTCGGGAGGCGGTGGAAAGCCGCCCCCGTCTGTCGTCCGATACCGCTCCCAGTCTGATTGCTCTTGCGGTTGTTGCCGTCGTCTCAGTGGTCGGGCTAGGTATCTATTTCCTGACAGGAATTGGGCCAGACGGGAAAGGTATGGTCTCGCTCGGCGGTCTTGTAATCGCGCTGCTCGTGGGAATTGCGTTTTGCTGGTGGCGCCGGATGGAGCGGGAACTTCTGGCGCTTAGGGGTATTTGCGAGCTGATAGTTATTATGGTGAGCGTCGGTTTGCTCTCATACGCAGGGACGGCGGTTGCCCTCCCCTTGCGGGATAGTTGGTTCCACGCAGCCGACCGGACACTTGGGTTCGACTGGGCTTACTGGGTTGCCGTGATGAATGAGTACCCTCGAATTAGCCGTTCACTTTCTTGGGCCTATGGGACGATGCTGTTTCAAACATTTGCGCTTGTTGTTCTCCTTGGAGCAACATTGCGTCGGCGCGAGCTCAACCGGTTTTTGCTGGCCTATTTGATCTGCGGCGTCGCAACGGTCGTCGTCGGAACGTTGCTGCCGGGGATCACTCCGCTTGTTTATCTGGGCCTCAATCCGGCCGACTACCCCAATGTCAGTGTTACCGGCGGATCCATGGCTGTCGACCACATCATGGCTATGCGCGAAGGGAAGATGCGGTTGATTGACTTGCACGGTGCGCAGGGGCTGATTTGCTTTCCCAGTTTCCATACAATTTCAGCGGTGTTGCTGGTGTATGGGTTCTGGGGTGTGCCCTATGTCCGGTGGTTTGGTTTGATGCTCAACGCCGTCATGTTGGTTTCGATCCCTGTCGTAGGGCTCCACTACCTGGTTGACGTTCTGGCTGGTGGCTTGGTTGGCGTTGCGGGTTGGTATGCGGGCGGCTGGCTCATGATGCATGAGGATCACATCAGGCAAGCGATGGGGGAATTTTTTAGAATGCGTACGCCTCGCGTAACCTGATCCGTTACACGCTTCCTGTCGCCTTGGTTGGGCCTATTCGACGCGGACTCGAACAAATCCGAGGCGCACGAGAAAGATCAGGGCGACGACCATCGTTCCGCTCGAGTACCAGAACGCGACATTTGGGAGACCGAGGCTCAGGGTCACAACCGGCGGACCGAATATTCCGATGATTGCGAGAAACGCGATCGCGAATGCCGTATTGTCGGAGAGAAATGCAGCCTGAGTGCGCTCGGCGTGGTGATCGGCGTGAGCATATGGCGCTGACGATGTCGACATTCATTCTTCCTTTCTGGGGTTTGCAGATCAAATGATGGCTATTCGGAAGTTAGCGTGGAATCCATGCTGCCTTCTTGGTCCAATCGCGACGGCAGTCAGGCTGCTGCAGCGACAGTGGTTCCGGGACAACGCGTGGGCTTATGCCCTACGTTAGCGTCCCCGGGCGGCCTGCCCCGCCCGTGGGCCTTCAAGGCCCGCTCTAGAATATTGAGCGCCGCATTATGATCACGCTGGAGCACTGCTCCACACCTGCATTCATGGCGCCGCTGCGATAGCGTCTTCGGAACGTCGACGCCACATGCGGAGCATGTGATCGAGGTGTTCCGGGGATCGACCTTTACAAGAATCCCACCGGCTCTTTCAGCCTTGTAGGTCAGCAGGGCAATCAGAGGCCGGGGCGCCGCGTCAAGCAGCGACCGGTTAAGGCCGGCCTTCGGCCGGATATTCACCCCAGGTTCGGCGATGGTGCCTTTCGCCGATCTGGACATGTTTTTAAGCTTGAGTTTCTCAACGGCGATGAAGCCATGCCGGTTGGCAATGCCCGCTGAGACCTGGTGAAGGTGATTGGCCCGGAAATTGGCTATGTTCCGCTGCTGGCGGGCCAATTTTGCCTTCACCTTCTGCCGGCGTCGGGATCCGCGCTTGCATCGCGCCAAAGCGCGCTGCGCCATACTGTGCTCGTGTTGGCCGCAATTTATAGCGATAACTCAGGATCAAAATGGGGCAGCCCGTTCACCGATTGTTCTATCCAACGTCGCGCCTTTGTTTGCGCGGGTCAACAACTGGATTACACACAAAAATCCGAATAGCCCAAATGATCACCCATTTCGACAGGAAGAGTGTTGAGGTCAGTCGCCGAGGCCAGCCTCGAGCCGCCGGCAGGGTTTATGCTGCGGAGTGAGCGAGCTTGTGGTGTGAAGCCCAAGGCGGCCGGCGGCCTGGAGGGCGGCCAGTGTGAGCGCTAGCGGCTCTGCCTGCTTGTGGGCCGCCTTGAGCGCGGGGTGGTCGGGAGGCAATTGCGTGTCATCCGGCAACCGGTTGTTTGAACCTGGTGACCATGGCCTTAGGCCAATTTTGTGGCCCCATGGTACGATGCCGGTTACGCCCTCGTGCGCAAAACCGTGCCGGCGGAGGCATTCACTGGCCACGGAGTTGGAATTCTGACCTAGAGGGCAATATGGGATGCTGCGTTTTCCTATGCCGCGCGCGGTCATGGTCATTGCTGTCCAGGTTTCCTGGAGGTCTTGTTCCTTGCCCTGCCGGATATCGATCTTGACCCAGTTGTCGAAGCGTCGCTTGTCAAAGACGGCGCCGAACTGGGTCTCCCTGACCGGGAAATCGGGTGTCCGGGCATCATATGGTCCCGCATGGACAACGATCGATCCGAAAGGATTTTGCGGCCCGCTCGCGGATTGCCTGACTAGCTGGTCAAATTTTGGCTGTCGTTCGGGGCCGCCACGGATGAACTCCATGGCGCCGTTGTCTCGTGTGAACAGCAGGAACTGATGCGTGGCGCCGGTCCACCCGCCTTGTATCGGAATGTGCACAAGCTGAATGCTGGCCACGGCGGCGCTCCTACGGAAACACGGTCTGATCGATGAGGCTGGCCCAGTTGATCGTGACGTTTTCCGTTCCGGGAATCCTGGAAACTGATATTCGCAGCGAGTGGCATGGTCTGAAATGTGCTCGCCGTCCGAGCACGGCGTCCATCTGTGCCGGGCTATACGTAAGGACGAGCGATACTCCCTGCATCAGGGCGGCAGTCACCTGCGGATCGGAGAGCGAATGCCCTCGTTTTTCGCCTTGCTCTGCCGCAGACTCAACGGCATTGAGCTGGTCGATAAAACTGAGCGCTCGGACGGTTTTTTTGCTGTCGGGGAGCAACGAGCCGACGTCAGTCTGCTGTCCGCGCATGGCTGACACTGACTTGGCCGCAATGGCTATAATCTCGTGCAGGATGTTTGACGCTGACTCTGGCATTGGTTTCCTGTCCGCTCCGCGGTCCCCTTGTCGCAGGGAGGTGGAGCGAGAGCGTGTGACAAGGTTGATGCGCACAAGTGTCGCTGGCGAATTATGCCAGATCGGAGTGGTGCGCGCCAAGAGTGATGCTCAGTGCTGAAGCAGCCGCGCCCCGATAGCGGCAATTATCAGGGCGCTTTCCCACGAGTCGGTTTTTGCGCAAGAAACAAGCTGCGAGCAGCGATTGTATGAATGGTGCACTGCCTCCACGTGCACATAGAAATCATCGCCTCCTGCAGATGGCATCGGATATACCGCAATCCGCTTGCAGTCCGGGAATGCTGCGTTCCGGTCGGAAAACAGGGGAACACCGAAGTCGTACTCCCCGAAGGCGCCGCCTGCGGCGCGGACACCGCGGTTGAGTTCTTCGAGCAATTCGCCGAGGGGGCGGTCGAAGACCTGGATGGGCTTCAGGGATGCGATGCCGGAGAACGAAGGCAGGGTTGGGGATGGGCGCATTGAGTCGGTTTGCTTCTGCATTTGGGTGTCCAAAAAAAAGCCGGAACGTGAGTTCCGGCCAATTCCTTGGGATTTATGTCCGGATCTCCTCGAACCAGGGGATCCTCGTCAATCGAAGAAAAATTGGATTATTCGAAGCTGCGATATCAAAAAATTTGTGGAAGCTAGCGGCGCTTCCCGTTGCCTCAGTTTCCTTTGAGCGCTCCTTCGCGTGGAGCGTGCTTGCTGAGGATCCGCTGGAGCGTGCGACGATGCATGTTGAGGTGCCCGGCGGTCTTCGACACATTGCGACCAGTGGACTCAAACACGCGCTGGATGTGCTCCCAGCGCACGCGGTCGGCCGACATTGGCGTTCCCGGCACTTCTACTTTTCCGCTGACAGGCGACGCCATGAGAACCATGTGAATTTGGTCAGCCGTCGCGGGCTTGGGAATATAGTCGAACGCTCCCATTTTTACCGCGGCGACCGCGGTAGCGATATTGCCGTAGCCTGTTAGCATGACTGCCCTTGCTTCGGGTCGGACTTCGCTGAGTTTGCGGATGACATCCAGGCCATTGCCATTGGCGCCAAGGCGCATGTCCACAATTGCAAAGGCTGGTGGAGCTGTTTCCACAGCGGCAAGGGCGTCTGCAATGGTGTTGGCAATGAGGCTGGAATAGCCACGGCTATCCATGGCCCTGAGGAGCCGTGTCGACAGGACGAGATCGTCATCGACGATGAGCAGAGATTTGTCGATGAAATCGTCCAACTTCATCGGTTGGTCGAAATCGTCATTTCCGTTCATGGTGTGCCCTTGAAACGCTCGCCAAAAAATTGGCTATTAAATTCGGAGCCGCCCATATCGGGTATCCGTTTATAGGCCCAGTCCACGCACATGCACAACATGCGCGTGCAACCATCATATTAGTTTTTGGTCTGGCCGATGAGATGCGGCGCACATTTGCGTGAGTGAGCGTGGTAACTTTTCCTTCTTTTCGCCGCCGGCATTCAAATTCGTGCGTGATGGGGCCGGCGAGCTTTTAGGTTGACCAATGAGTTGCATGACGTTTCTGGGCCCGCGTGCCGTGACAGGACTATTTTCCGGAAGAACTGTGCGTAATTGACGAGACTCAAGCACAAGACTAACTTCAGAACACGCTTCCGACGTGCCCCTTCCTGACAGATGCAGCGCCCTTTTCGCTGCAACTGGAAGGCACAACGCGAGCGGCCCGTATCGCGAGCGGGTCACTTGGCCCACCATCCTGAACGGGATGGTGGGCTTTTTTGCTGCCACTCGGGCTGGCTAATTCCCGGTATAAAATTGTGAATTGGCCCTGTATTTTTTTGTCCCGCGTTTGGAAATGTCGCGTTCCTTCTAGGGTATCGACTGGATGTTAGGCGGAGATCGGAGGCAGCGCGTAGTGTTGCGATCACTGCGGGTGGTTTCAGGCAGCAAGCGCCCCGATGAATGGCGAGATGTTCGAAATGGGCCGTTGGCGGATGGGTGGCGTGTCATCGATGTTTTTGGCGGCGGGGGTCTCCGTTCCTGGATTGTCTCCACCGCCCGTTGGGTCGGGTTCATTTTGGTCTTCCTGATTGGCAGCCAGACTGCTGTCGATCTGCTCCAGTTCGGCGCGCTTGCGGACAAGTTCATCCTCGTATGGGAACGCTTGGGTTAGCGATGCGGAGTAGTCCTTCACCATCCGTTCAGCGTAGCTGAGCTGGCGCTGAGCCTCGATAAGGTGGTCGTCGATACCGGCCAGTGCTCGTTGGATGTGCTCGATGGCGACGGCGCCAGGGGTCTGGCTCCAGATGCGGAGTTCATACGACCTGTTAGGTGATTTAAGGACCGTTTCCGATTGGATTTCGCGGGCCACATGGTAGGCGGTGTATTCGATTTCGAACTGGCCGGCTGTGGCTATGGTCCCCGAGGCTTCGGATCTTGACATCCCAAGTGCTCTGTTGTCGAGCCGCTGCATTTTGGCTCGCAGCGCCCTCCCCGCGTCCTTGGCGGTTGGGAAGGCCTGTCCGTCGATGAGAATATCCAGGGGGCGGCCTGAGGCATCGCGGATCGCAATATCGTTGGTCAGGCACAGGATATGCTGCTTTCCTGCGACGATATCGCGCTTGGCTCTTTCGAGTCTGATGTAGTTTGTGTGTCGGTCGTTGAAGTGGGCGTCGCGCAGTCGTTGCAGGCGATTGATTTCCGACTCCAGTCCCGCGCGCTGCATCAGACGGGGATCGCCGGATGCAATGGCCTTGGCCATTGAGAACTGGTTGACCGCGTCTTCGCCCAGGTCTTCTACGCGGCGGACAGACCGGTCGCCGGATAGGGCAGCGGCAATGAACCGGGCCTTTCTCTCGTTGGTCTGCCACATGGTGGCGTCCATGGATCCCTCGGTTGCGTAGGCGACGACCTCGATTTCTTCGTTTTGGTTGCCCTGTCGTTCAATGCGCCCTTCCCGCTGTTCGATGTCGGAGGGGATCCACGGAACATCGAGGTGGTGAAGCGCTTTCAAACGGTTCTGGGCATTGACACCGGTGCCCATCTTTTTGGTCGAGCCGATCGTAATGCGGACTTTGCCGGCGCGCATGTCGGCGAAGAGGCGGTTCTTGGCCTGCATGCCGTTGTAGTCGTGTACGATGGCAATCTGCTCCGATGGAATACCTCGGGCAACCAGCTCGTCCCTGATCCACCTGTAGGCGGAGAACTGGCGGGTGGCTTCGACCGCCAGTGTCCCCAGATCGGAGAAGATCATCTGGGTGGCGCCGCGCAGCTCATAGGCCTCGCCGTTTGGCTGGAGATAGGTGTTGTCCGCATTTTCATTGTGGATGCGAAAAACGTTGTCGATCAGCTTGTTGAGCTTGTTGTTGGGCTCATTTCGGGACCACGGATCGACGAGCCGCATGTCAATTGCGGCGTGTCGTCCGTCGGTGATGACGCTGAGCAGGATGTCATCGCCCTTGTTCGGCTTACCGGTGCGCTCCTCGATGAGTTTGATGCGTTTGGCCAACAAGTCCTGGTACGCCCGGAAGTTTTCGCTTGGCGGGGCGGTGATGATCTGGCGACGGCCGGTCTTCATGACGGGAAGCTGGACGTACTGCTTCAGGTCGGCCAAATCGACCACGTCACCAAACGTGCGGAACATTGTGATCAGTTCCGGAACGTTCACGAATTCGGCGAACCGCGTGACAGGCTTGTATTTCCCTGATGGCTGAAGTTCAAGCTCAGTGCGGGCGTTGCCAAAGGTTGCAGCCCAGGCGTCAAATTCCATCATGTTGCGTTCAACCAGGGCGTCACGAGCCATATAGCGCTGGATCGTGAACATTTCGCCGAGCGTGTTGGTGATGGGGGTGCCGGAAGCAAGATTGAGGGCGCGGTCAACGCGGGCGCCAGGAGTTTTTTCTTTGCGACGCATCCGGATGTATTCTGCTTTGCAGAAAAGATCCCAGGCCATCTGTGATCCGTTGGGATCAATCCCCTTCAGCGCGCCCTGCGAAGTCGTGAAGCTGAGCTTCCGGAACTCCTGCGCCTCGTCCACATAGATCTGGTCGGTTCCAATTTCCTCCATGGTGAGGAAATCGTCGGTGGCCGTGGCGAGTGCTTCGATCCGCTTGCTAGAGCGCTTTTCGACCGCCATGAATCGCACCGGATTCCCTTTGTGGCTGACTTCTGAT
>NZ_BNCG01000037.1 GCF_014656355.1 Camelimonas fluminis | reverse complement strand
CGAGGCCCGCACTCCGCTAATTTACGCCGCGATCTGCGCAAAATGTTCTGACGACGTACAAGTGCGTGGATCTTGCTCGCGAGACCGCCGCGGGAACGTCCCATGCCGCCATCGTCTCCAGCCCCTTTTTCCCTCGCTCCGTGCTGGTGGACGCTGACACAGGTGAGCGATTGGTCGAGATCGCAGAGGCGGCCCGATCCTGCTATCGCGCGTAGTCCCGTGGGATTTGTGGGAATGTGGAGACGGCCTGAGACGCGGCTTTGGTCGATGTCAGCCTATCGACAGGATTGGACCTGTTACGGTTTCGCGCCGCAACCGGTGGGCAAGGTGCGGCGTCCTTGCCCGCCAGCCAAAACCTTGGTGGCCGGGAGCCGGGGAGGAATTCAGGCCTTGCCGCCGGCTTCGGCGCCTTGCGGCATCCTGTCGAGCCACTGGACCATGGTTTCCGGCCGCTCCACGTCGAACGCTTTTCGCCGCGCCAGCGCGTTGGCGATGACGGCGCTACGCCAGGCCATCAGACTGAGTTGCGGCTCGGCGATGCCATGGCTCAACAGGCCGGCGTTGAGGGCGAAGATACGGGAGGCGGCTGGCCCGTCCCAGCGCACCGCGAAGTCCGGATCAAGCCGAGGCCGGCCGCTGCGATCAAGATCAATGCGGCTGGCCAGCGGCGCGAGGCAGGACGGCAGTTCGTAGCTGTAACCTGTGGCCAGAACCAGGATATCGACCTTGCGAATATCCATCTGCCCGTCCATGCCGTTGCGCATGATGAGCTGACAGCCATGCTCCATCGGCTCGGCGTTTATCACCTCGCGATGCGGCAACAGACTGGTGGACGGGCCGCCAGTTTCCAGATGGCGCAGCACATAGAGCCGGCGGTAGATCGCCTGGAGCGTTTCCGCTGAAACGCCGTCGCCGGCGAGCTTCTCGCGCTCCACGGCCGTATGTCGCCGCGCCTCAGGCAAGGAGTGGAAGCTGGCGACGTAGGGCGGCGTGAACAGTTCGTTGGTGAATGGCGTTTCATCAAGCGGCAGAAAGTTTGGCCGCAGACTGATCCAGTCGACATGCGCTGGCGCTCCGACGCCGCGATTAAGCAGGCTCAGCACGATCTCTGCGCCGCTCTGGCCCCCGCCGATCACCGCGACCCTTTTGCCGGCGCAGCGTGCGAGTTCAAACGCGGCGCGTGAAGAATGGAAGGCTGCCTCTGGCCGAAGCCGGTTGAGAAATTGGGGAATGGCCGGCCTGAGGCCAACGCCCAGTGCAAGGTTGCGAGCTCTGAAGGTTTCACTGGCTAGGCGGACAGTAAAATCACGGCCATCAAAATCGACCTCCCGCACCTGGGCGCCGAATTGCAGTCTTGGCAGACTGGCGGCGACCCAGGCCAGATAGCTGGCGAATTCTTGGCGCGGGATTGCCGGGAAATCAGCATTGAGGAAGGCGTAGAAACGCCGGTTCGCCACCAGATACGACAGAAAACTCCATGGGCTGACCGGGTGGGTGGCGCTGACGAGATCCTTCAGGAACGAGGTCTGCAGGGTAACGTCCGGCAGCATCATGCCGGGATGCCACGCGAAACTTTCATTCTGGTCGAAGAACCTGACCTCCAGTTCGCCAACGGCGTCGAGATGGGCGGCGAGGCTCAGGTTGAACGGCCCAATGCCAATGCCCGCCAGATCGAGCGGAGCGCGATGCGCCTGGTGTTGCTTCATCATGGATGTGCTCCAGCAAGGTCGGCTCGTCCCGGGGCTGCGGCTCGCGCGGCGCGTTGGATCGGGGCGAAATGGAGTGGATTGTCGAGGTCGCCGCCAAGGCCGGGGCTCGGCCGGCTGCTGGCATCGCTGTAGCCGATGGCCAGCCGGACCCGGTTGATGCAGATGCGCGGAACCTTCGGCGTGAACAGATCGAACAGCGCGAAGCGGTCGGCCATATCGGGATGGCTGGCCTGATAGCGGCGCAGGCGTTCGGCGAGGACGGCATAGAACGCCATTTCATCGATGACGCCGCAGCCAGCGAGCGCATCGGAGAGAAACCGCAGCACGCTGACGAAATGCCCGGTTTGCAGGTGCTGCAACAGATGCGGCGCAGGGCGGCGGAGCAGCGTCTCCCTCACGCCGTCCGGCATGTCAGCGGCCTCCGGAAAATCGGCGTCGATGAGATCGACATCGCCCTGCAAATCCTTGATCGCCACGCCGCAGGGCGTGAAATTCTCCAGGATGAGCGTGAGATTTTGGCCGTGGGCGATGAAACCGACGCCATATCGACAGAGGAAGTGGTAGAGCGGAACCACCACCGCATCGAACAGCCGCGCCAGCCAGATCTCCACCGCGAGGCCAGAGCGGGCGACAAGAACGGCGGCCAGCGGCGGGCCCGCCGGCATGGTTTTCAGCAAGGCGCCGAACATCATGGCGCTCTGGCCGTTGCGCAGGTGGCTTTCGACAGCTTCGCGCCAGATGACCCCGAGCATTTCACGAAACTGGTAGGGCGCGCCGTCGATGCGTTCGTAAACAGGATGCGGGTAGAACGCGCCCGCCGGTTCACCCAGCACGATGGCGCCTGCCAGCGCCGGATCTGAGGCGGTCTTCGCCGCCAGCCAGGCAGAGAACGCGGGACCAATGGCCATGTATTTGCCGGGGACGCCGCGCCACGCCGACGTGTTCAGAATGGTTAGCGCCAGCTTGAGGTGCAGCGCCGCCGGGCGGTTGGCGTTGGCCAGGGTGCGCAGGGATTGCAGCGCCAGATATCCGTCGCCGAAATCCCCGAGCGGAATCAGTCGTCGCGCGGCGATTTCGCCTGCGAACTGTGTGACGATCATGTGCTCCCACTGCCATGGGTGCACCGGAAGCAGCAGGTAACGTTTGCGATCGACCTTCAGCCGCCGCAACGTCGCTTCCAGCCGCGCGCGTCCGGCGCCATCGAAGGCGGCGGCGAGCAGGCGCTCCTCATCCCAGCCGGCGCCAATGCTGAAGCGGCAGGCGTCGCGGTCGGCGGCGATCCACATCGGCCGGATTTCTTGGCCAAACTCTGGCGCGAACGCGGCGGCGTCAGCGGCGCCCCAGCCAATGCGCCCCTTGCAGGCGGGAGCCTTGGGGTGACCATCGAGATATTGCTGCAAGGTCGCATCTGACAGCCGCAACAGCGCCTCTCCTGAAATCCCCGCGTTGAGACGGGCGACCTGGGCGTCGGCGTGCAGGGTGCCATACAGTTCACGGCAATACATGGCGAGCGCCGGATGGGCCGAGATCGGTGATGGCGCCGCTTCGCATGAGGCACCCGACTTCCTCATCCAGAGCCAGACGCGCCGCTTGCCAAGGATGCATGGGAAGGATGACGCGCCCGGTGCGCTCAGCCTCAGAAACAGCGCCGCTGATCGCGCCGTCGGTGGCGAGCAGGTCGCGGACCATGGCCGGCGCGGAGGCGCTGCGCGATGATGCATGAACAACGTTGCCCGGCGCCGCCGCCCACCACCGCAGCTGGAAGCCTGCGCCATATTCGGCTGCGAACTGGCGGGAATCCGTGATGGAGAACTCATCCCGGCTGCGCGGCGTCGGGTGCACGGCGTGGCCATAACGCAGCGTTTGCTCGCCCTCGATAAAGGAGATGTCGCGCGCCGCGCAGACCGGCGCGCGATCCGGAAGCTGGCGAACGACGTCCTCCACATTGGCCATGCTGTCGAGGACGCGGGCGAGAAATGTCTGAAGTTGCGCTGCATCCGCGTCGCCAGTGATCGCCGGTTCAGTGGCTATCAACGCCGCCGCCAGTGCGAAGGGGATGGTGCACTCCTCACCGGTTGGGCGCACCTCGTAAAACGGCGGGCGAATTCCGTGGCAGCCAACCGCCGACGCATGCGAGACGGCGATGGCCAGCGTGACGCCATGAAAAGGCAGCGGAAGCAGCAGGCGCGCGGCGTCCTGCGTCGCGGAGCCATGACAACCCGCCCCGGAGGCGTCGTCGCTTTCAAGCGACCAGCCGTCCCACTCGCGGAGCAGGCTCAGCAGGAAAGCGCGCGCGGAGACGCGCGCGGCGGTATCTGTCGGTTTTGGTCTGGTTTCCATCATCCTGGTTACCTCTGCGCGGACCATAACGGCGGAGATAAGATAAATATTGGACTATTATGCAATGTGCTTAGTTTGTATTTATTCAAATGAGAAAAATTATTGATTTACTTTCGTGGTATTTTGCATATCACAGGCATGTGTTCTGTGACTTACCCATGGGAATGTGGTGCTTTCCGCCAAAGATATACGCTGGCTCTCCGCCATGGTTGCGACGGTTGGCTTCGGTCAGTCGGCCCTGCTGGCGCTCGTGCCGATCATCGTCGCGCGCACAGGGCTGGACGCCCCGGCCATTGGCGCCGTCGCTTTTGCCGGCGCCATGACCTTCCTCGTTGGGGCGCCGCTCTGGGGCCAGCGGTCCCAGGGGTTGCGGGTGCGTTTTCGCGTTCTGGCGGCGTTGATGATCGTCGGGCAGCTGCTTTTTCTCGCGACCCTCGCGACGCCGGGACTTCCTGGTGCTCGCGCTCTTGGCCTGCTGATGCTGTCGCGGATCATTTACAGCGCTGGCGCCTCGGGGTTGACGCCGCACGCCCAGGCGACGGTGGCGAACGCGGTCGGGCCTGCCAGGCGACCGGCGGCGCTGGCGCGGCTCGGCGCCGGTCTCGGCATGGGACGCATCCTTGGCTCGCTGGTCACGTTGCCAGGCGCGGCTGGCCTGTGGCCGGTCCTGACGGCCTTGACGCTGGCGCCTCTGACGCTGCTGGCCGCCCCGGACGTCCAGGAGCGCGCGCCATCAACCCGCCAGACCATTCCCCTGAGGCAATTGCTGAGCGCCGTGGGGCCATTGCTGGCGACCGGCTTCATTCTCACTCTTGGCTTCGGGCAGATCCAGATGACGCTCGGCCTGTTCCTCCAGGCCTGGTTCGGAATGGATGCCCATGCCGCCGCCCGCTGGGCCGGTCTGGCTTATGCGTTGACAGCTGTGGTGATGATCGCTGTGCAATTGCGTTTGGCGCCGCGGCCTGGCGGCGCGATGCGTCACATGCGCCTTGGGCTGGCGCTGTTCGCGCTTGGCAGCGCGGTCATGCTGGCGCCGCTGTTTCCGGCGCTGATGGCAGGCGCCCTGCTGGCTGGCGCCGGCGTAGCCATGGCGACGCCCGCCTACACCGCGTCTCTCGTTGGCCGCGTTCCTGCAGGCCAGCAGACGGCGGCTGCTGGCTGGCTCGCCAGTGCGCACGTGCTGGGGCAGGGCGCCGGCGCGCTGACAGGCGGCCTGATGTTTGCTCTCTGGCCTGGCGCGCCGCTGCTGTTCTGCGCCGCCGCAGGCCTGATACTTGCCATGGCGCTGCACAGGTTCGTTGGAAGCCCACCCGGCGAAGCCATGGACGCGGGCGAATAGCGCGGCCTTGCCGCGAAGCGGACCGGCTTTTGTGCGTCAATGCAGGCCTGTTTCAATCATCGGCTGGCGTCATGGCCCGCCCGGCGCCCCTGGCGTCTCTTGGGGCGCCTGGCGGCAACATACGCATGGTGGCGAGAACGGCGATGGCCGATAGGCAGGTGGCGAGAGCGAACAGCGCGCCATACCCGAACAGATCCGCCAGCTTGCCCGAAATTAGCGAGCCGATGAGATAGACGATGAGCTGGGCGCAGGCGAGAATTGTGAAGTCCGTGCCCGGCTGATCCGATGAAGTCACCGACATGAACAGACTGTAGAGCGCGACGATCTCCATGTAGCGGATCAGCGTCTGGAAACCGGCCGCTCCGAACAGCGGCCAGGTTCCAGCCAGAGCGCCAAGCGCGTGCAGGGCGAACAGGGCGAAACACAGTGTGCGCATGCCCCCCAGCAGGCCGAGGGCAAAGCGCGCGCCTCGCCGCGTCACCAGCCAGGCTGCGATCGCCGATCCGGCGAGGCCCGCCGTCGTCGCCGAGGCGCCTGAGAGGTAGCCGATCTGGTCCAGCGGCACGCCGGAATCGACCAGATATGGCCCCTCCATCGCTTTCACCAGGCCTTCGCTCACCCGGTAGATCAGGGCCACCCAGAGAATGTTGCGAACCTCCGCGCGGCGCAGGAAGCGAAGGATCGACGGCCGGGGCGCGCCAGCGGGGGGCGGGGCGTCGCTCTCGCGCATGGCGGCGGCGGCGAGGAGCGGCAGGGCCGAAAACATGACCACGCCAAGGATCATCCAGCGCCAGCCAATGTGATGGTACAGCGTGAGGCTGAGCGTGCCGCCGATCAGCACGCCGAAAGCCACGGCGCCGCCCTGGATGGCGTTGCCGATGGCCCGGTCGCGGGCCGGCAGGTATTTCGCGGCGTAGCCGTCGGTGGCGATGTCCTGGGTCGAGATCAGCAGGGAGGCGACCATGCCCACCGCCATGATGGCCATGACATCAGTCGGCCCCAGCGGCAGCAGGCAGAACAGGCAGCCGATCACTGCGACCTGGGTGATGATGATCCAGCTGGCGCGGTGCGCCCGGGCGAAGGGGCGGATGCGGTCGACATGGGGCGCCCACAGGAACTTGAGCACCAGCGGCAGGAACAGGATGCTCATGTAGCCGATGGCGGCGCGTGAGACGCCGGCATCGCGCATGATTGGCGGCAGCGCCGCCGCGATCAGGTACGACGGAATGGATTGCGCCAGATAAAGCCCCGCCAGCACGGCGAACAGACGGTAGCGGCCGATGCGCGGGACAGGGGCCGCGAGGGCGGTCGGGTTGGATGCGATCATGGCCCCGCCCCATGCTGCGCCAGAAAATCCATGGCGGACTGTTCGTCGGTGAAAGAGCCGAGTGGAATGTTCCAGAGCCTGCTGAAAATCTCTGTCATCCGCCCGTTGGCGCCGGGACGCACCATGGCGATGGCCCGGCAGTTGCCGTTGATGTGGTCGCGGGTCGCTTTGAACCATAGCGCCTGGGCCCGTTCGCCTTCCCGGGAAAGGCTGGCGCCGCCGCCCAGCACCGCCAGCAGCACGAAGCCCGACGGGCAATCGCCAATGCGGTGGAGCGCTTCCAGATAATCGCGCTCATCGTCAGGCGCGTAGGGCGGCTGGAACCGGAGCGTCGCCAGTGCGCCCTGCTGCTCAAAAAGGATCATGCTCAGAAGGTCTGTTTGTAGCCGACGGCGATCATCCGGCCCCAGGAATAGACCGGGAGGTTACGGACTGATGTTCCGGTCGGGTTCTGCACTGTGGCGTTGAACAGGTTGTCCACCGAGACGAATGCTTCGCCGCCGCCGGGAACTGGCGCGGTGAGGACGGCGTTCATGGTCGCGCCTGGCTTGATCCGGTAGTGCGCGCCGGACAGATCGATTCGCTGGTTGCGGCCGGACCAGGCCTGGCCCTCGACGCGCACGCTCACGCCGTTCTCGAAACGGTAACTAGCGTAGAGCGTACCGGTATAGGGCGTGGCGATGCGGTTATTGGGCAGCCAGCTGTCCAGGTGACCGTCATTGTCTGAATCGTACCGGCCTTCGCGAAAACCAAATATGCCGCCGAGCGCCAGTTGCTCCGTCACCTGATATTCGCCGGTGGCCTCCACGCCCCAGATGAACTCCTTCTGCTGGGAAATCTGGTTGGTGAGTGGATTGAAGGTCACGCCCTCGCGCGAGGTGCTGATGAACCCCGCGAGGCTGCCCTTGAACTTGCCGACCGAACCGCGAACGCCGACTTCATAGTTGTTGACGATCTGGGCTTCCGGCGCGATCTCGGCATAGGAGATCACAGAACGGGAGGCCGGCAGGCAGTTTGGCCGGGTCAGAGGACAGGCGTAGGCGGTCGAAAGGCCGGCGCGGCGCGTATAGGAGCCAATGTCGGGCAGGGCGAAGCCCTGGGAGAAGCCGCCGAACAGCTCGGCCTTGTCGGTCAGCTTGAAGGTGGCGCCGAGATTGAACGTGGGCGAAGAATAGTTGTAGTCGCCGCCAGTGACGCGCAGTGCCGGCAGCACAAACGCCTGGTAGCCGGCCGGCGTGCGCGCCGCCACGGCGGCGAAAGCGGCCGGCCGGGTGAAATCGTCCACCGTAAGGGCGAAATTCTCATAGCGCACGCCGCCGCGCACGGTGAGGCGGTCGGTCAGCGGAACCTGCAGCAACGCGAACGCGGCCGTCGTCGTCTGGTGCAGCGGCGTGAACACGTTCTGCCCGTCGGTTAGTGTCTGCCAGGTCTTTTCGTGGATCAGATCGGCGCCCCAGGTCAGTTTCGCTCCCTGCCAGATCGTGTCGAGCGGTGTGTCGATCGTCAGGTTCATGCCGCCGCGATTGGAATACAGCGTCGTCTGGTTGGCGCTGCTGGTGGGGTTGCGCGGGTCGAATGAATAGTAAACTTGGGAATTGTAGGGATAAGAAAATTCTGTGTAGTTAAACCGCTTCTTGATGTCGTTGTAGAAGCCGAGAATGCTAAGGTTGCCGAACGCAAAATCTTTGTCCGTATAACGCAAGGAGATGGACTTTGTATCTTCTGTGACATTCTCGCCAGTATACGGGCGCAGAAAATCGGGTTGGGCGAAGGCGCCAGCATAGTTGGTCAGATAGCGAGGGTTCTGGTCGAAATAGTAATAGTTCCCAGACAGTTCGAGACGCTTGCCGCCATCGAAGTCGTAGCCAAGCTTGGCCAGCACGTTCACCTTGCCGAAGCGGTCGCCGCCTCCCTGGCCCAGCATCGCGTCGGATGGCAATTCGCGACCGGCCCCGTCATAGGTTCGCCGCGTCATCGCGCCAGTGGCCGACAGCACGTAGTCAAGACCGTTCTGGCTCTTGCCTGACACACCCGCCGAGACCTCCGGCGCCACCGACTGGCCTATGTTTGCCGTGAAAGCGGTCAGCTTGCTGCTGACGGTGAAGCGCGGCGCGCCAGGCTGGGCGGTTTTGGTGATGAAATTCACAGTGCCGCCTGTCGCGCCTGCGCCGTAAAGGCTGGACGCGCCGGCCACCAGCTCCACGCGCTCAACCGCGTTCAGATCAATCAGCGACAGCATGCGCGAGACGTCGCGTAGCGGCGTGGTCATCGGCACGCCGTCGACGAGCACCAGTAGGCTGCGGCCGCGATAGGTTTCTGACGCGCCCGACACGGTCTGGTTGTTGATGGAAAAGCCCGGCGCCACGCGGGAGAGCAGACCGGCCGCGCCGCCGCCCTGCTTGATCTGCGTATCGATCTGGCCGCGATCGATCACCTGCATCGACTGCGGGATATCCGACAGCGCGCGCTGGGCCCGCGAGCCGGTCACGGTGATTTCGTCCAGTTGCACCTCGGCGACCGGGGCCTGTTGGGCCAGTACGGGAGAAGCGACCGCCACACAGGTCGCCATGGCCAGCAGGATTCTGCTCATGATGTGTCTGTTCGCCCTGTTGCCAAGTCACCGCGATCGATGCGTTGCGCTCACCCTGCGAAGGCAGGCACGCGTCGGCTGAAATACGTGTATTTTAATTGTTCTAAATTAAGATAGCTGCCGTATATCTGGTAACTTGCTTCTTTTGCCTTACGATTTGCTTGTTTTGTTGTTATATGCCGCTGCGGTCGTGTTCTTGGACAGGTGCGAAGTGGAAAGCGGACCAGGGCGTAACAGGGGGGCAGTGACCCGGGATGCGTCGGGTCGCGCCGCAAGGACCATGCCGGTGTGGTATGTGGCGAAGGACGCGCCAAAGGACATTGATCTGCGCATCGCCGGCAAAACCGCGCGCCATTGCGAAATCGACGCCGCCCATCCGGCGCCGCTGCACGCCAGGGCAGTGCTGAGGCTTGAGCCGGATATTGGCCTGCAATCCCTGTTCGCGCCCTGGACGGGCGTCGAGCTTGGCCTCGATGGCGCCTTCCTGGAAGGCGCGGCGGTGCTGCTGCGCCCTGCGGACGGCGTCATGGTCGCGCGGCGCGGGTCAAGCCATGCCATTGTCCATGCACGCGAGGCGCTGTTGGTTACGGATCTTGCCCACTCCGCCCTGCAACTGACCCGGGTATCGCGGGTGGATTGCTTCATCGCCCCGCGCGACAGGCTTGGCGAGGGGGCCATGACGGCGGCTGGCGCCATGAGCGTTTTCAGCGCCAGCGATGACGCCCTTCAGATGCTCGGCAACTACGGCGCCGCCCTTATGCGCGGCCTGATGCCCATGAAAACCCCGGAACTGCGTGAGCATGTGATGGCGTTCATGGTCAATCTCGTGAACATCATGGCCCAGGAACTGGGGCAGCCGGCCGGAGCGCCGCCGTCGCATCGCCCCGACGACCGCATGATTGCCATCAAGTCAGACATCGAAGCGCGCCTGACCGACCAGGGGCTCAACGCCCGTCAGGTGGCGGAGCAGCACGGCATCAGCTTGCGCTACTTGCAAAAGCTGTTCAGCGACGAGATGCTGACCTTTTCGGATTTCGTTTTGCAGCGCCGGCTTGAGCGGGCCATGCGCATGTTGCAGTCGCGTGAGGGCGACCACCTCTCCATCAGTGGCATCGCCTTCACGGTGGGGTTTGGCGATCTGTCCTATTTCAACCGCACCTTCCGCCGGCGCTTCGGCGTCCCGCCGCGTCAGGCCCGGTCCGTGGGTAGGGCCGTCCAGGATGCGTCTGTCGAGGATGCGCCCATTTCCACCGCCCGCCCGCGACGTTAAGAGGCCGCCAAATCTTCACTCGCAGGCCCACATCAGGCCATGACGCCCGATCGCCCCTTGCCGCCTGACAATGCCGCGCTTCGACACCAGCCGCCAGTGTTCCGCGGCCGCCACGGGTCGGGGCGCTTTGCCGGGCGACGCGTGGCAGGGGCGATCGAGTGGCCCGAGATCCAGTCATGATGTTCTGTCCTGCTGCCGGTTTCGTGGACACGAAGATAAGATCGTGACCAGAGAACAGGAGTGCAGATATGACGAAGCGGAAGTTCAGCCGCGAGTTCAGAGTCGAGGCCGTGAGGCTGGTGACGGACCGTGGCGTTGCGGTAGCGCAGGCAGGCGCGGCTACGATTCGGCGCTTGGCTAAGAGGGGCGGAAATGAAAGCGGCTTTAGGCGCGTTAGCAGTGGTGGTTGGGCTTCTGGCGGCGTCGGGGGCGGTACTTGCAGACGATAGCGACCCCCACTGATAGCTTGGCCGCGCCGAGCAGCAGCAGGATCCTGATGGGGCCTCCCAGCGCCCACGCCACGCCCATGAGCGCGCCGAGCACGGCCAGGACGCGCTTTACTGCCGGGTCGATGTCTCCCAACCTGAAAATGGCGTCCCTGATGAAGGTCGCGACCTCCAGCGCGGCTTCCGCAAACCGGGTAGTGTAGCAGGAGATTTTCGCGGAATGCTTGTCCAGCCACTCCGCGAACCGTTCGATCTCCCGGCCGAGGTAGGGCATCAGATTGGCCGCGATCTTCTGGCCGACCATCTCCACCGACTGCCACATGCCGTTCCAGGTCTGCATGAACTTCTTGCTGTCGGCAGCCAGCTTTTCCGGGTTCAGCCCGGCGGCGCCCATCTTGGCCCGGTATTCGGCGCTGAACTTGTCCAGTCCCCGCACCATGGCCTGCAGCGTCTGCTCATCGATGCCGATGACCTCGGCCCTCGCCTTCGCCAGGTAATAGGGCATCTCCCGGAACTTCACCGCCAGAGCGTCCATGACGGCGGCGGTGTCCTTCACGTCGACCTTGTCGCCCACCAGGTGGCGGATGAAGCCGGTCCCGCCCGGGCTGTTCCGCATGAACCGGGCAATGCCCTCCATGAATGACAACGCGCCCTGTGCGGATCCCCCCATCTGCCCGATGGCATGGGAAACCGCCTTGATGTCCTTCACCGATGAGCCCAGCCGCTCCGACGCGTAGGCCATCTGGTCCATATCCCGGGCGATCTTGACCACAGCGGCGGTGATGGTGGCTGCGACGGCCTGCATGGCAGTCCCGAGGGCCAGCGCCTGCTCCGTGGCTTTCTGAACGCCTTCCACGAACTTCCGCTCGCTCGTGGCGTCGATCTTGAAACCGAGACCGACCAGGAATTCCCGCACCACGTCTGACATAGAGCTACCTCTTTTGACGTATTTCGGCGTTTCAATCGCGCTCGTCTCTAACGACGATGGACACGATTGGAGATCGCTCTAAAACGAAAAACGTTGATCACGGATTCGTGAGGTGAGGGATGACCGCTCAAAGACCCAAGACGCCAAGGGGCTTCGCCGCCATGGACCCGGAACGGGTCAAAGCGATCGCCAGCATGGGCGGGAAAAGCGTCCCAAGGGAAAAGAGAGCATTCTCGGTGAGCACCGAGAATGCTGCAGCGGCTGGCCGCAAGGGTGGTCGGAATGTCGCCGCCGAATCCCGATCGTTCTCCCGGGACCGGGAGCTAGCCTCATCGGCAGGGAGAAAGGCCCGGGTGATCAGGCCTCCCGAAGAGGGTGGCTCCGGGATCTGAAGCGCCTTTGGCCTAGCTCATTTCAGCTTTGGCACGACGGAACCGTTCGAAGTCATGGAACGGGATGGCCTGGCCTTCCTTGATTGCCAGCAATCCATCCGCATCCGGGCTCCGGCGCACCACCAGGTCAAGCTTCCGGTCATTTGGATTCGCACCCAGCCGGAGGCGAACGGCATGAAGCGCCTCATCTTCCGAATTGGCGCCTGCGAGATATTGCATGATGGAGGGACGAGACGCCGGGGAGTTCGTGAACGTCACGGTGATCGCCCAGATAGGCACTCTCCTGCTCTCCATCTTTCTCGTACTCCGCAAGCGTGGCGATCGGTGCAGCACGCTCGCAGAACTCACGATAAGTAAGTCAATGGGGTAATGTGGGCAGAAACCTATCCCAAATTGGCCATGCACTATCTGTGATTTCGGATCATATTCACCCGGATTGAGGGGGGAATGGTTCTTTGGGATGCGTGGTTCCGCCAATAGCAGTAGCAGCGCTGCTGTTTGGCCTTTTTGTTGTCGTTGCAGGGGTGATCGGCAGCGGTGTGATCTCGAAGCGTCGCGCCACTCGCAAGCGCTCCCAGAAGGAACCATGGGCCTGACCATGGCTTAGCAGTTTCAGAGACGCGGAAGGTCGTGAAGCCTTGGAGGCCGGCACGCTCCCGGCCTGCCGGCCCCCATCTTCGTCAAGCGAGGCCCCGGGACCCTTCGTTTCGGTTTCCGGCGAAGGCCGCGAAATCAGGCGCAAGAAGATCATGCTTCTCAGCCCAGGATGAGAACACCCCGCGGGCCGTGTCTGCTTCGACCTCGCCGCGGATCGCCGCCAGGCAGGCTTTCAGTGCGAAGCCATGGGCTGGATCGCGCTTGCTCACAGGCCAGTCGGCCAAAAACACGTAGGCTTCCATGGCCGACGCGATTGCCGCCGGGTGCCCAAGCCCGGTCAGGATTACGACCGGGCGTTCGAAGTTGTTTGATGTCGTCATGCAGCCCTTCCCTGAGCGGGGGGCGATCGCCAACGTTGCCATAGCCATATCCTCCTGGAAGCAACATGGATCCGGTCTGGTTGATCGCCGCCTTGAGCGAACTGTCGCTATCGGCGGCTGCCATGATTTTGGTAAACGCTCCCGCGAGGTCAAGCCCTCGCGGCATCGAGCCTTCAGGATCTGGCAGCCGCTTCTGCCCGCCTGCTGTTCTCGTCCTGCACGTCAATGACGTCATTTATCGTTGCAACGTCCGCCAGATCCCGGGTCCCGTCGACCAGGCTTTCGTAACGACACATGCCCCGCAGGACCGGCCTGAACAGCCAGTCCTCGTCATCCGGCATCCGGGCCCCCTCGGTTAACCGGCTATTTGACAGCGAATGCCACGCATAGCCGCAGTTGAAAAGGCAGCTATGTTCTGCTGCCCATCGCGGTCCTGCGCACGCCCGCGATCTTACACTGTGTCCACGGAGCCGGCAGCAGGCCATCCAGCTTCTCTTAGCCCTGTTGGCTCTCGGTACGGGTGTCGCAGCCCTGGTATCGTTCACCTATAGGCTGTTCACGGGACGGATATCGATGAGGCGAATGCGGAATGATGATTGACCCGGCGTCATGTTTAGCGTCTGCGAACACATACGTCGCCATCCGGCCCACCTGCGTCTGCAACAGCGTCGCGCCTGTGAACGATGAGGTGCCATAACGGCACCTATCCATTTGTCTGGCCCGCCTCTAGGTGACGTTGACATCCCAATCGCAGCGGCCTGAATTATCCCACAACTGATGATAATTCAGAGCCTTGGCGCAGGGGACGCAAATGGAAAACACCAAGCCAAAGTCGCGACGGGGGTTCGCATCAATGGACCCCGCCCGCCGCAAAGAGATAGCCAGCAAGGGTGGGCGCAGCGTGCCGAAGGAAAAGCGGGCGTTCTTCACCCATACAGGATTGGCGGCCACGGCTGGTAGCAAGGGCGGCAAGAGTGTTGGCGCGGGGGAGCGAGCTTTCTCACAGGACCGCACCCTGGCATCGCGGGCAGGCAAAAAGTCCCGCGAAAAGTCCTGACCTGGCAGCGGTCTACCGCCTCGGCAGCTTTTCCAGCGCCCGCCATTCCCAAGGCGGCAGGAAGTCATACGCCCACATGCCGAGACCGGTGGCGAAAATGTACCGTCAATTAAGGTGGAGGAAGTGCTGCTACGTCATCCGGCGGTGATGAACGCCGCCGTCGTCGGCCTGCCGCACGATCGCTGGGGTGAGGCGATCACCGCCTTCATAGACCAACAAGTATAATCCCGACGCCCGACCACCATAGATCGGGGGCGTCTGGAAATGAGCGCCACCTTGAAAGCAGGACGGCTCCCTGGATCAGAGACCAGATGGCCACAACAGCGGTCAGCACCGCGATATCCATCTCCGCCCCTCCCGCGAAGCCCCTTCATGCGGCGGCCATGTGCCGACCGCGAAGACGACCATGCTCCCCGGCATACGAACTCGCCGCCAAAAAGGGCTTGCACTACCGGATGCGATTAGACGACAGGCTCTCAGCGAAAATCAACAGTTTGGGTTCTACGCGTAGGATTCCGTCATGGCCGAGTAGGTCAGGGTGCGGAGGTCGCGGCGGAGGGTGAGGCGAGCGTCGGTGCCAATAACCTGGGTCATGAAGACGACAGCCAACTCCTCCTTCGGGTCAACCCAGAAGGCCGTGGAGGCGGCGCCACCCCAGAAAAATTCACCCAGCGTGCCGGGCAGGCGTGTCTTGGCGACGTCGATGTTGACGCCGGTGCAGATCGAGAAGCCCTGGCCGGCGTAGCCCGCCTCGCTAAACATGCCCGGCGGCGCCATGTCAGCGAGTTCGCGGCCGCCTTCCAGGTGGTTCAGGCTAAACAGTTGGATCGACTTGGGGCTGAGGATCTGGACGCCGTCCAGGTTCCCACGATTGGCCAGCATGCGGCACATGCGCATGTAGTCGTGGGTGGTGGAAACCAGGCCACCACCGCCGGCTTCGAGCAAAGGCGGCTCAGCGTAGGTGCTCTTTTGGCCGTCGTCCTGTAGCTTCAGGCCCTTGCCGCCAGCGCCGGGCTGGTAGCAGGACGTGAAGCGGCCGATCTCCCCGGATGGGATGTAGAAGTGGGTGTCCTTCATGCCGAGCGGCTCGAACAGCTTGCGACGCAGGACTTCGCCCAGCGGCATGCCGTAGGCCTGCTGGATGATATAGCCGAGCACGTCCATGCCGACCGAGTAGTTCCACTGCGTTCCCGGTGAGAACTCCAGCGGCAGGCGGGAGAGTTGGTCGATCATGCCCTGCAGGCCGCCAGGGGTGTCGAAGGCGTTGACGTTTTCCTTGCGGTAGGCCTGGTCGACGGCAGTGCGCCTGAGGAAGCCGTAGGTGAGGCCCGAGGTGTGGGTCGCCAGGTCGATCACCTTCATATGGCGCTCAGGCCGGCGGATGATGAACTGCTGCGGCTGATTCGGCAGCAGGGTGGGCATGGCGCTCTGGTAGACGCCGAGTTCCTTGAACGAGGGGATGTGATTGTGCACATCGTCATCCAGGCCGACGAGCCCTTCCTCGACTGCGATCATCAGGGCGACGCCGATCACGGGCTTGGTCATCGAGTAGATGCGGAAGATTGCGTCTTCCTGCATCGGGCGACCGCGCTCAAGGTCCATGGAGCCGACAATGCCAGTATGTGCCAGCTCGCCGTTGCGGTAGACCTGAGTGATGAAGCCCGGTAGGTAGCCGCCATCGACGTAGCGATGTTTCATGACTTGGTCGAGGCGCTCCAATCGCGCCGCCGACATGCCGACCGTTTCCGGCTTCACCATGACTCGCCTCCCTGTGTGAGCTCTTTTCCTTGCCAGAAACTCTACTCGCGCGGGGTAGATGTGGATATCTGAATTTCGAGGGCGCGCGTCCGCGGCGTTTTTGTACCACTGGCTTTTGGGTCCGGCGAAGCTTTCCAGTTCGACTGGAGTGAAGACGCGGCGAGCAGGGACAGCGAACGGATGAAGCTGCAGGTCGCGCATGTAAAGCTGTACTGCAGTCGGGCTTTCATGGTGCGCGCCTACGCTTTTACCAAACCGGACAACTCCTCCAAGTCAATCCTGATTATGAACGTCCATTCGTCATTTGCTGTCCAACCGCCAGCGCCGACACCAGCGGATCCTTTCGCGGATGAGGCGCTCTATGAACAGAGGTGGTCCAAAATTCAGGACCACATCTTCCACAGCATCTCCACGGATGGCGATGGTTAACCGCTATGGCGGGGACAATTTCACTTCAGCTTTCCGGAGCCTTCAAGAAATCTGGAAATTCTTGCGTGGGCATCGCCACATTCCCAGGCGTCGCCGACCTTTTCCGCAACCCAACCCCGCGCTTCGTCCAGACAGACGCCTGCAACATGCTCGATGAGCCCCTTGGTCATGCTACACGGGCGCCGGCGGGAGGGGCGGGCCATCCATAAGAGGGGGCAGGACGGACAGGCCCTTGGCCGCTCGCGCGGGGGCTTCTCCACCAAGATCCAACTCAAGAGCGACTTCGACGGCCAGCCGGTCAGCTTTCACCTGACCGGCGGCGAGTCCGGCGACAGCCCGCTCTTCAAACTGCTGCTGGATCTCGGTCCCGACGTCACGCCCCGTGCCGCGCTCGCCGACAAAGGTTATGACGCGAGGGCCAATCGGGCCATCGCCCAAGCCCGTAGCATCGCGTCTAGACTTGCAACAATGACCGCCCATCGGCGGCATCACGCCCGCACAGAAGCTCAAAGTGGCCGCCTGAATTCTACGAATACCCCCCTAAATATGGGGGGGCTCCCGTTTGATGGTGCGATTCCGGGATATTCGACTAGATTCTACCTGCAGCTCTGTTAGTCCTCCCCTGATTGCTATTCTGGGGCGGATGGGTTTGCGATGATACATAAGAGTATTTACAAGCGACTTCTGTGGTCATTCGCCTGTTTTTCCGTCGCCAGCACAGCAACATTTCCGCTTGACCTCGTGCAGGCGCAGACGCCGACGCAATACACCACGCTCAATTACGATGACACTGGCACTTTTCTGACGGGCATTCGGGGTAACACCATTGTCGGTAATTATGTTGTGCCAGGCACGACATCGACTGGCGGATTGCTCTACAATACGACATCCGGACAGTGGTCGGCCATGCCGGTCGCCACGGCAAATGGTGTGAACTATCCCGACGCCATTGGCTCCTCGCCCTATGGGCCGAGCTTTGGCAACCAGGGCGGCGTCCTGCGCACCGTCGGCAGCTACATGACGGCGGCCTCGTCGCCTTACGATCTCAGCTACCTTTATGATGGCGCAACTGCACCCAATCAGCAGATTACGCCGTTGGCTTACCCCAGCGCGCCGGGCAACCCGACCCTTTACACCATTGCCCACAGCACGTTCGGCGACACGGTAGTTGGCAATTATGACACGCGCCTCGCGACCGGCAACGCGATGATCTACACGATCTCTACCGGAAGTTACGCCACCAACAACAAGCCAGGCGCAATCAGCACCACCGCTTATGGCGTCTATGGCGACATGATTGCCGGTGGCTATGCCGAGGTAGGTCCCGGCGGCGGCATTGGCTTCGAACACGGCTATCTTTATAACAAGATCACCGGGACGTGGACCACCTACGACCATCCCGCCGCCATCATCACACACCTCGAAGGCATCACCGGCGCCGGGCGTTCCGGCGAATACAATATGGTCGCCGACTGGGTAACTCCGGACGGTGTGGTGCATGCCGGCGTGCTGCATGTGGACGCACTGGGGATTCCGACCTGGCACGAGATCAATATCCCAGGCGCAACGCTGGTGTCTTCGAACTCCGCTTATGGCGACACCGTGGTGGGCATCTATCTGCTGCCCGGCTCCACCACGCCCAATGGCTTCGTCGCCACCATCCCGGGTATCTACAATCCGATCCGTAACGTCGGCGCGCTCACTTCCTCTGCTGACAATGCAGCAGCCCTCTCGGGGCGCAAGGGCGACGACATCGTTAATAGCGGCTCTGTCCGGGTTAGCGGCAACGGCGGCATCGGCATCCGCGGCGAGACCTATGGCGTATTGACCAATTCCGGAACCGTCGTCGCCACGGGCCCTCTTGGCGCTGCGGTCGAGATGCACGGCCTCTATGGAACCTTGCTGAATTACGGCGTGCTGCAGGCGCCCGCCGTCGCCGATGCCCTGCGCACCGGCCCCGACAGCTTCGGAACCGTCATCGTCAATACCGGCGTGATTGACGGCCGTATCGCTGCGACCGCCGGACCCCAGAAGCGCTTCGAGAACAGCGGCTGGATTGGCGTCACCGGCACCGGTGTCCCTATCACGCATCTCATCGGTGGTGTCTTTGCCCAGACCCAGGTCGGAACCCTGTCGCTGCGGGTTGGCGCCGACGGCAATGATGCTCTGGGGGTGAAGGGCGTTGCGCGGCTCGCCGGCACACTGGCGGTTCCTTTCCAGACGTCGCTGCTGCTGAACAGCTATACTCTGGTGGGCGCCACGGATGGGATGACTGGTTCATTCACGACACTGGCCACTTCTGGCCTGCCGGATTATGTGAGCGCGGCTCTGGCCTATACCGGCACGAGCGTAGTGCTGAACCTGACCTCACAGATGGCCCAGCAGCCTGGGCTTTCAGCCAATCAGTCGGCCGTGAGCGGCGCGGTTGACGGCTTCTTCAACGGCAATGCCCAGACCAACACCGGCAATACCGCCTCCGCAGCCCTTGGTCACCTCTACGGCTTGGGCCAGCCCCAACTCGGGGCCGCGCTGGGCATGCTCTCCGGCGAGATCCACGCCGCCCTGCCGTCCGGCCTCAACAGGGAGTCGGGCCTGGTGCGCGAGACGATCCTCGATCGCCTGCGTGGCCGGGTCGCGTCAGCGCCGTTTGCGGCAGACCCAAAACTGCCGCGGTCGATTGATCCTGCAGCGGTCGGTGTCTGGGGTGAGGCCATTGGCGCCTGGGAACGCGCTGGATCTGACAGAAACGCTTCAACTGTGCAGCGTCAGACCGGCGGCTTTATCTTTGGCGCCGACGTTCTGGCGCCCGCCGCCACGTTGCCGGAGGGCATCCGGCTCGGCATCGCTGGCGGCTACCTGACTACGAATGTGGACGTTGACAGGCTGCTGTCGCACGGCACAACGAGCAGCGCCTTTGGGGCGCTCTATGCCGGAACATCGATTGGGCCCTGGCGGCTCGCGGCCGGTGGCGTCTACATGGGCTCCCGGGTCGAGACCAACCGCGCAATCCAGTTCGGCCCCTTTTCGGACTTTGCTAACGCCAAACAGGATGCGGCGTCGCTGCAGGCCTTTGGCGAAGCCGGCTATTCGCTGCTGGCCGGACAGGGAGCGGTCGGAGGCCTCAGCTACACGGCCACGGTCGAACCGTTCGTCAATGCTGCGGCGATCCGTTTGCGAGTCGATGGCTTCTCCGAGCGCGGCGGCGATTCAGCGCTTGCCGGATTCAGCCGTGACTACGATCTCGGGGTGACCACCATCGGAGCCCGGCTCGAAGCGCGCTTTGAGGCGCCAGCGTTGCCGGGGGCCAATACCGTCACCGGCGGGCAGTTTGTGCTTCGCGCGTCCCTCGGCTGGCGGGCTGCGTTTGGCGATGTCGACCCGGCAGCGCTGTTGGCCTTCCGCTCGTCGCTCAATTCGGGCGACTCGCTGTCGGCATTCGAAATATCGAGCGTTCCCGTCGATCGCAGCGCCGTCGTCGTGGGCGTAGGTCTCGACTGGCAGGTGAGCAGCGCAGTCACACTTGGCGCCAGCTACGGCGCCCAGGCCGGTTCGAATGCCACTGACCAGACGCTTAAAGGCAGATTCAACGTCCGCTTCTAAAGCGAACTACAAGTATGTAAGTAATTGATGCCTTTGCCTTGGCCTGCTGCCGGTTTCGTGGACACGAAGATAAGATCGTGACCAGAGAACAGGAGTGCAGATATGACGAAGCGGAAGTTCAGCCGCGAGTTCAGAGTCGAGGCCGTGAGGCTGGTGACGGACCGTGGCGTTGCGGTAGCGCAGGCAGCCCGTGACCTTGATGTTGCGGAGAGCGTGCTGCGCCGCTGGATGCGGGAACTGACCGCGACCCCGGCCACAGCACTTCCCGGGAACGGGCAGATGCTTGCCGATCTGGCCGAGATTGCAGTGCTGAAGAAAGAGGTCGCGCGGCTGCGTGCGGAGCGTGACATCCTGAAGAAAGCTGCGGCTTTTTTCGCGCGAGAGGCGACATGAAGTTCACCTTCATTGCCAAACAGAGGTGGTCCCACAATTTCGGACCAGTCGTTAAACTCGATGAGCTGACGAAGGACGAGCAGTATGACACGCAAGCGCTATTCGGCTGAGTTCAAGGCGAAGGTCGCGTTGGAGGCGATCCGCGATGAACTGACGACGGCTGAGCTGGCCAAAAAATACGATATTCATCCGACGATGATCAGCGCCTGGAAGCGCACGGCGATCGAGAACATGGCGGCTGCTTTTGACAGCCCGGCGCCAAAATCCCCCATCGGCAACGAGTCGCCGAGGGTGTTTTATATGTATTCGCCTATGATAGGCGTTCGCGGAACCTTGGACCATCTGGTACAATCCAGCTAGGATCTTCATCACTTCCATATAGTCATGTCAATGGGCTCTCGTAAAAATTCGACGAACATAATAGATGGATATGGCGTTGCGTCGGCTTTTCCGTGAGGCCATCCTTAGGATAGCAGATCTGGCTTGATGGAATGCTTCCGGCCGGTTGCTCCTGAGGTCATCCACCCGGCAAACGGCTGTCCGGACACGGAGGCAACGATCATGATCAAGTACACGGCCCTGTTGATGGCCCTCGCGGTCAGCCTGATGGCAGGCGCGCCGGCATCGGCGCAAAAGTCCTCGCTTGGCCCGGCGAGCGCATCCATTCGCATTGAGCAGGTGCAGGTTGCTTTCATCGGATCGGCCCAGCGTGGCGGCGGGTCGGTCACCTATCAAGGTCGCACCTATCCGATCACAGTTGGAGGCCTTGGCATCGGAGGCATTGGCGCCTCAAAGCTGACCGCGACCGGGTCTGTATATGGGTTACGGGCGATCGGGGACCTGGCCGGCCCTTATATACAGTTGCGCGAGGGCTGGGCCCTCGGGGATACGGGGCGCGGTCGCCTGTGGCTGCGCAACGGCAGGGGCGTCACCCTGCGCCTCACCACGCATCGCAAGGGCATTCAGCTCTCCCTCGGAGCGGACGGCGTTGTGATCGGCTTCAAGCGCTGACTGCAACAGACCGCCTTCCGGTCCGCCGTCGTTTCGTGGATGGCGCGCGCATCACCAGGGCCAACAAGCAATGAGCCCAAATGAACTGCAGGGAGTAGTCGGATGGGCCCTCTGCTGAAACAGATTCGCGAAAGCCCCCTGCTGTGGTTGCTGGTCGCGGTTCCGGTGGTGTTCGCCGTCGCAAAACTGGCTCCCGCAGCCCATACGGCGCTCTTTGTCCTGTCGGTGCTGGCGATCGTGCCGCTGGCCGGATTGCTCAGCCATGCGACCGAAGCCGTTGCGGCAAGGACGGGCGACGCGACCGGTGGGCTGCTGAATGCGACGCTTGGAAATCTGACCGAGCTGGTCATCGCGCTGGCCGCCCTGCGCGCGGGTGAACATACGCTGGTGAAGGCGTCGATCGCCGGCGCCATTGTCACCAATACGCTGTTCATGCTGGGCGCTTCGTTTCTGGTCGGCGGTCTCAAGCATCACCTCCAGGAATTCAACCGGGCCGCGGCCCGGTTGCAAGCGGGGCTGCTTTTCCTGGCGACAATCGCGTTGCTGATGCCGTCCGCCGTTGCGGAAGTCGACTCCGCTTCATCCGCAGCGGTCACCCAGCAACTAAGTCTGGGCCTCGCCGTGCTGCTGATCGCCGGATATGGGGCAGGCTTGCTGTTCTCGCTCGGCACACACCGGGAGATCTTCTCGGGAGCTGAGGCTCCCCTGACAGAAGAGGGGCCGTGGCCTATCGGGCTCGCCCTGGCCACATTGGCCGGCGTTACGGTGCTGGTGGCGCTGGTGAGCGAGATTTTCGTCGGGTCCGTGCAGAAGGCCGCCGAGACCTTCGGGATGACCCCCGCCTTCGTTGGTTTTATTGTTGTTGCTCTGGTTGGCGGGGCTGCTGAAATGACCGCCGCATTCTCGGGCGCCTGTACGTCGTCAGAACATTTTGCGCAGATCGCGGCGTAAATTAGCGGAGTGCGGGCCTC
>NZ_BNCG01000036.1 GCF_014656355.1 Camelimonas fluminis | reverse complement strand
AGTCAGAAGTGGCTCACTTCTCGATGGAAAAACCGGCTCAGTTCTGGGTGAAAAACAACAATCTTTGCCTCCTACGGCGACAACATCACGCCGCCCCATCAGGCTCTGGCCTGGCTTAAGGCCGTCTACAAGACCACAGATGCTTTGAAGGAGGCAGGCCAGAGAATTGTCTTCATGACCGATCCCCGCGTGGGGCATCTAGGTATCTTCGTTTCAGCGTCGGTCGCGCGTTTGGAACACCGCGCCATCCTGGAGAGCCTCGATGACGTCGTGAACCTTCCGCCCGGCCTCTACGAGATGAAGATCTCCAACCCGACCAACGATCCTGACTGTCGCAAACCGCAATACAGCGTTTCCTTCGAAGAGCGGCGCGTCGAAGACTTGGCCTTCGACAATCCGCGGAAAGCCTTTGAACGCGTGCGACAATTGTCGCAGGCGAACGAGACGCTCTACAGCAACTTCGTCAGCCCGTGGGTTCAGGCCATGACCACGCCGTGGTCGGCCGAGGTGCTGCGATGGCTTCATCCGATGCGGACCAGCCGTTATATGCTCTCCGAAAAGTTTTCACCGTGGATGCATGTGATCGCAAGGCTTGCCGACGAAGTTCGCGCGAAGCGGCTTCCCGCGGCCATGGACAATCCCATGCGTGCTGCGGAGCGTACCTTGAGCGAACAGATGCAAGCAGCCATCGAGATGGCCCGCGAGACGCGGGACAGCGCACAGGAGCGGGCTTTTCGTGGGCTCTACGACTACTAGGTCTTGGGTCCGGCAGTTCGATAAATCGGATCGATGTTGAATCGATGTGGCTCTGATGTCCCGCCTTTGCAGGTATGCTCATCGGACACGTCCTTTCGTAGGGTCGGGACCACCGCCAGCAAAGGGCGGCATTCCACAACAGCCTGGCCAGGACGACGCGCGACGGCTCTCGCGTCAGCGAAGCGGACTCGCTATGGCTCTGATTGCTTTGAGGTCTGACCCGAAGCGGGCGATCGCGTCTTTGTTCCTCTCAAGCTCGCCATAGGAGAGGTAGGCGAAATCCAGATCGGCGATCCGGCTGAACGCCGGCCGGCGGAGCTGGGCACGGACGTCTGCCTCACGCGCGTCCGGCGCGACCAGGAACAGACCTGCGGTCGCGTGCAGGTCGCCGCCCGACAATGCCAAGTCAAGCATGCGGACGATTCCCGAGTAGATCGATGTCGAGTGTTCGACCTCGAAGGCGGCCGCGACGCCTCCGCCTTTGGAGAGCCACAGCACGTCGATCAGCCGGATCGAGTCCGCGCCAGGCGAAGTTGCGATGGCATCGGGTAACCGCTCTAGGCACCCTTGGCCTAAGGGAACGCCCTGATGAAGCCGGCCGCGATCGTTGGCGGCGATCCACACGTCATGGCCAAGCGCAAGACCGAGATCGCGCAACCATGCCTGAATCTCCGCATGGGTGCGATCGGTCTCGCCCTGCGCTGCCACCGCCTTGTCGAGGCGGCTTGCCTCAGCGCGCGCCTGCTCCAGCTGGCCCAGCCAGTCGCGGGCGGCAGAGCCCTCTTGATCGAGCGGCGGGGCGGGGTAACGCCCCGAGCCGACGTCGAACAAGAATCCGCCGATCGCGCCTAGGTCATTGGATAGAAGGTCGCGGTAGCAGTCGTTGAGATCGAGGATACCGGCGCGCATCGCCAGGAAGTGGTCCCATGAACCGAGCTTTACCTTGGCGCCGCTCACGGCGTTGTAGCCGTTGACGATGGCAGTGTTGAACGGCGGGATCAGGGTCGGATGCAGGAAGTAGAGAAGATTGGCGGCGGCAGGTCCCAATCCCTTGATCTTGCGCTGATCGATCGCCCGGATGTGACCTATGACCTCCTCGGCGGTGTCGCAACATGAGCAGTTGTCGAGCAATCGTCCGAACGCGCGTTGGTTTTCTGGACTTTCGTAGATGTCGGGGATGCGCAGCTTCGGCTTCCACAGCCAGGCATGGTCCGCACCTTTGAATATCTGGCGTTGCTCGGCGATCGAATGAACTACCGTTTCGAGCGACGAACCTCGATAGGCGACGCCGAAACGACCTGCTTCGATTTCGGCGACCACCACCTGCAGACCGCGCCGTATCGAGCGGAAGTTCTTCAGTCGCTCGTCCCACAAGAACCACGAGCGGTAGGTTGCGCCTGGGTCATCGCGCCAGCGTCGGATCAGCTCGCGCAACAGGTCGGCGTGAGGTACGGGAACAGACGATAACAAGGCTTCGGACATGGTGTCGGACGCTCTTCCCCGGTCAGGCTAGCGCCAGACATCGATTCTTGTACCTAGCATGGCTGATCGTCGTCTGGAGCACGAACAAACGACGATGTCGGCTAAAAGCTTGATGCGGATTAAAGACTTCGTTGAATCCCAAGTCTAGCTCGAAGCTTCGGTCGCTCGTCAAGCCCTTGGCGCCCCGCTGGTCGGCTCGCGCGCGACGTCTCGTCGAAGGGCGTGGATGAAATGGTGTCGAACGCTTTGCAGCTCAATTGGCTGTTCGCCCACCTAGAAATTGCAAGAGCCGCGTCAGGCGCAGAGCGCGACCGGTGTTCTCATACAAGATCGGCTCTGTGCCATGGCTGCAACTGAACCGGAGAGCCTCGGTTGGCGCGGGCTTTCGGCGGTGCTGGTGGCAATGTTCGCGATCACGGTCGGCTATGGCGTCGCTCTGCCGATCTTGCCTTTCCTGATCGAGCAGATCGCCGGCGCGAGCACGCCACAGGCCTTGTCATGGCATACGGGGCTACTGACGGGCGCGTACATCATCGCGATCTTCATCGGCGCTCCGATCTGGGGACGGATTTCCGATCGGTGCGGGCGCAAGCCGATCATCCTGGTCGGCCTTCTGGGTTTCGCGGTGACCACCGGATTCTTTGCCGTCACGGAAAGTCTCCCGCTTCTCTATCTCGGCCGCTTTCTCGGCGGCTTATTCGCCGCCGCTATCACACCTGTCGCCTATGCGCTCATCGGCGACTATGCGCCGTCGAAAGAATGGCGCGCCCATCGCTTCGCGCTGATCAATATAGCGGGCACCGCCGGCTTCTTCATCGGGCCTCTGCTCGGTGGGCTGGCGATGCGTGTCGCTGGCAGAGTCTGGATTTTCTCACCCGATCGCTCTCTTGCGATGCCGCTGCTCTCGGCGACAGGGCTGGCCGTGATCGCAGCCGTGTCGGTGGTGATCCTGCTTCCCTCGGGCTCGCGCCGCGACAACGTCGATGTGACGCCCGACACCGCGCAGATCGAACGGCCCGCCATGCTGCGGCTCCTCGCGATCGCGCTGGTGACGGCCCTCGCAATTGGCGTCTTCGAAGTCGGACTGGCGCTGCGCGGCAAGGACCTTGGTCTCGACGCTGCGCATATCGGCATCATGTTTGCCGAGTGCAGCCTGGTGATGGCGGTCGTGCAAGCCTTGGTATTCTCGCCTCTCATCAAGCCAGAGTTCACGCGCTGGTTCATTGCGCCTGGTTTGGCGACGCTTGCCATCGGGCTGGTCGTCGTTTCGGTCGTTAACACGTCTGTTTTGATGTCGGTTGCAGTCGCACTGGTGGCAGCGAGCGCCGGCCTGCTGTCGCCGGTCGCCACCTACTGGTCTTCCTTTGGCATTCCGACAAGCCAGGGCGCACAGCTCGGTCGCATGACTGCCGCTGCCAGTCTCGGCCAGGCCCTGGGATCGGTCGCAGGCGGCGCGCTGTTCAATTTGCCGGTCCTGCCCGATGCGAGCTTTCTCCTCGCTGCATTGCTCATCCTGGCCACACTGTTGGCCTGCATACGTCTGCCCCGCCTTCTCATGCCGGAACCGACAGCAAGTCGCTAGCTGCCGTCGAGTCCCATGCGGACAAGCCTCGACCCGCGCGTCGCACCCTCGAGGCCGATCGTCACGACGGGCGCGCGAGCATAGCTTTGAAGCGGTAAAGAGCAACCGACACGAACCCCGCGCCGAGCCCTGCCATGACCAGAAGATCGCGCCAGACGACATCACCGCCAGCACCCCGGTAAAGTACCGCTTGAGCGAAGCGCACGAAATGCGTGGACGGCGAAAGGTCCATAATCAGCTGCAGGGCGCGCGGCATGCTCTCGAACGGCGTGAAGGAGCCGGACAGCAGGAACATGAGCACGAAGACCGGGATGGAGAGCAGCGCGAATTGCGGCATGGAGTTCGCGACGGTGGCGAGGAGGATGCCGAGCGACGTCACAGCGAAGAGATAGATGGCCGTTCCGGCAAGAAACAGCTCGATCGAGCCGACGATCTGTGTGCGCAGGACAACCTCGACCACGACGTGAAGCGAGAACGCGGCTGCCAGCAATATGACCAGCCCGTTTGCCCAGATCTTGCCGGCGATGATCTCACTGGCGCTCACCGGCATAACCAGAAGATGCTCGATTGTGCCATGCTCCCGTTCCCGCATCACCGCGGCGCCGACCAGAATGATGGCGAGGATGGTGACATTGTTGATGACGCCCATGCTGGCCGTGAAGCTGATGGCTTCGAGGTTCGGGTTGAACATCGCGCGGATCACCGGCTTGACCGGGGCGAGCGTCTCGACGGGGGCCTGCTTGAGGAAGCGTGTTGTCTCCTGCGCGACGATCTCCTGGATATAGGCGGTGCCGACGCCGGCCTGTGAGATGCTGGTGGCATCGACATTGACCTGAACGGTCGGGTTGCGTCCGGCGAGAAAATCGGCTTCCAGACCATGCGGAATGTCGAGAACGAACGTGAAAGCGCCCTTGTCCATCAAGCCGTCGAGGCTCGAGCGGTCGATCTCGACCGCCGGCCGAAAATAGGGAGGCCGCAGCGCGTCCTTGATCCGGCCCGAGAGGGTCGAGCGATCGCCGTCGATGACGGCCACCTTGGCGTCATTGACGTCGGTTCGCATCGCTGTCGCTTCGGAATAGACAGCGAAGGTGAAGACGTAGCCGATGAGCACCACCATCACGACATCGCGCGACAGACTGGCGAATTCCTTGACGCCGAGACGGAAGGCGTTTTCGATCCAGCGCCGCATCGCTACGCCCCCTGCTTGCGGATCAAGAGCCGCGCCAGCAGCAGGAATCCAAGCGCGAACGCCGCCAGCACCAGAAGCTCGCGGGCGAACGCTGGCGTGTCGAGGCCCTTGGCGAACACGCCGAGGCTGATGGTCTGGAACCAAAGCGGCGGGAAGGAGAGGCCCATGATGCGGCCCGGCCCCTCGAGCGAGGAGGCCGGGATCAGGAAGCCCGAATAATGCGCTGCGGTCATCGCCGTCAGGATCGCGGTGCCGAAGATCGCGGCGACCTGGGTCGAGACGAAGGCGGACACGAGAAGCCCGAATGCCGTCGCGGCGTAGACATAGACCAGGGCCGCGAGCGAGAGCGCCAGCAGCGAGCCCTTCGGCACGACGCCCAGCACGCCACCGGCGAAAGCCAGCAGGCTGAGATAGCTCAGGACGCCGATCACAACATAAGGGAGCTGCTTGCCGAGCAGATACTCGCCGACCGTCGCCGGCGACGCATAGACATTCGCGATCGACCCCATCTCCTTCTCCCGCACGACCCCGAGGGCGGTCAGCATCGCCGGGAAGATGATGAGCAGCAGCATGATCGATCCCGGCGTGATCGCGAAGACGGAACGGAAATCCTGATTGTAACGAAAGCGCGGCTCCACCCGCAGCGTCTCGGCTGGCAGTCCGTTGCCGCGATTGGCGGCGCGCGCCAGCTCGCCAGCGTAGGTCTGAAGCGTTCCAAGAATGTAGGCGCGCGCGGTCTCGGCGGGGAAGGTATTGCCGCCGTCGAGCCAGAAGCCGACCTCGGGCCTGTGGCCCTGCAAAAGGTCGCGGCCGAAGCCGGGTGGGACGTCGATGGCGAATTTCAGCTCGCCGGCGCGCAGTCGCCGGTCGATCTCGACATCGTCGTTCAGACGTGCCTGCTCGACGAAGTACCGCGAGTTCGAGAACTGGTCGAGAAACGCCCGGCTTTCCAAAGATTGGTCACGGTCGAGCGCCGCGTAACGCAAACCTTCGATATCAAACGATATCCCGTAGCCGAACGCCGCCATCAGCAGCAGCGGACCGATCAGCGCGAAGGCCAGCCGGATGCGATCCCGGCTGAGCTCGAGCGCCTCCCGGCGTGCAAACGTCCAGATCCGCTTCATCGAAGCAAGGCGCGGCGTTTGCGCCACCTCGGCATTGCTATTCAGCCTCACTAAGGTCGGCTCGACCACGCCAACCGCTTCATCATTCACGGACGGCTCGCCAGCACCCGTACCCGCCGCATCTTCCAAATAGGCGACGAAGGCATCCTCCAGGCTTGCGGCCTCACGTGCGGCCTGGAGCTCGCGTGGCGCGCCGACCGCCAGCACGCGGCCCGCATGCATGAGAGAGACGCGGTCGCAGCGCTCGGCCTCGTTCATGAAATGCGTCGAGATGAAGATCGTCACCCCGTCGCGGCGCGACATCTCGAGCAGAAGGCTCCAGAAGCGGTCGCGAGCCGCCGGATCGACGCCCGAGGTGGGCTCGTCCAGGATCAGGACGTCCGGCCGGTGCAGGCATGCCGCCGCCAGTTGAAGGCGTTGGCGCATGCCCAAGGGCAAGGCGTCCGGCAGCGTCTCGGCGACCTTGCCGAGCTCGAAGCGTGACAAGGCCTCATCCACCCGCTCACGCAGCACCTTGCCGCCGATGCCGCACAGTCGTCCGTGCAGCTCGAGATTGCCGCGCACGGTCAGCTCTTCGTAAAGCGAAAAAGATTGCGAGACGTAGCCGATCCGCGTCCTCGTCGAGATGTCGCGCGCATCGACCGCCTTGCCCAGGAGCTCGGCATGACCTTCGGTCGCCGGAAGCAGCCCGGTCAACATCTTCATCGTCGTCGTCTTGCCGCAGCCATTGGAGCCGAGGAAGCCGAAGACCTCGCCGCGCTCGATGCGAAAGCTGACATGATCGACCGCGGTGAAATCGCCAAAGCGCATGGTCAGGCCTTCGGCCACGATGGCCGGCGGTCCGCCGTCGGGTTCGAGATGCGGCACGGACGGCGCCGCGCGCGCCCCGCGCCGTTCCGGACGCTGTAGCTCGATATAGGCCTGTTCGAGAGTGGTGGCGCCGGCGCGCGCAAGCAGTTCTGCCTGGCTCCCGTCCGCAATGATCGCGCCATCGTCGATTGCCACGATGCGATCAAAGGCGCCAGCCTCCTCCATGTACGCGGTCGCCACGATCACCGTCATGGTCGGCCTCTCGGCCTGGATACGTCCGATCAACGTCCAGAACTGGCGGCGGGACAACGGGTCGATGCCGGTCGTCGGTTCGTCCAGAATGAGGAGATCGGGATCATGAACCAGCGCGCAACACAGCCCGAGCTTCTGCTTCATCCCGCCGGAGAGCTTTCCCGCCGGGCGATCGGCGAACGGAAACAGCCCGGTGACCCGCATGAGCTCGTCGATGCGCCGACGCCGACTATCGTCCGGCTGGCTGTACAGCCGGGCGAAGAAGTCGATGTTCTCGTAGACCGACAAGGTCGGGTAGAGATTGCGTCCGAGCCCTTGCGGCATATAGGCGATGCGGGGCGCGGCCTCGCGGCGGTGCGCCGCCGAAGCCATGTCGCCGCCCAGCACATTGACCGAACCGCGCTGAATGCGGCGAACCCCCGCGATCAAGCCGAGCAAGGTCGACTTGCCGACCCCGTCCGGCCCGACGATGGCGAGCTTGCACCCTCGCGGAATGGTCAGAGCCAGACTGCGAAGAGCGATCACCTTTCCATAGGCATGTTGGACGCCCGACAGGCTGACGGCTGTGGCGGGCTCAGCCTCCATCGGGCAGCCTCGGCGCAAGTTCGGTTGGCCAAAGCGCGTCTGGGGTCACCGGAACATAGGCGTTGCCGGTCATCCCCGCCTTGACATAGCCCCGCTCGGAGGCGACCAGCGCCGGGTCGAGATGCAGCTTGACGCGATACATCAGCTTCTCGCGCTCATTCGCCGTCTCGACGAATTTCGGTGTGAACTGCGCGTCGGCCGAAACGAACGACACGATCGCCGGCAAGATGTAGCCGCCCGGGCCGTCCAGCAGGAGGCGCGCCTGCGCGCCAACCGCCACACGACCGGCCGAGGCCGTCGGAAGATAGATCGTCATATGGGCGTCCGAGAGGTCGAAGACCGTCAATATGCGCCCCCCGGCGCCGACGACCTCGCCGGTTCGGGCGAGACGGTACTCGACGCGACCGGATACCGGGGCCTTCAACGCCATGTCGGCAATGGCGGCTTCGATCTGGCTGACCTGCGCCTCGGCAACCTCCACCGAGGCCTTGGCGTCCTCGACGGCGGCTTTAGCGGTCTGCAGAGACGCTCTTGAAATGTCGCGTTGCGCCGTGCGGCGATCGAGCTCGGCCTGGGTCGAAGTGTTCGTTCGCATGAGGTCGACGACACGCTGGAGTTCGATTTGCGCAAGATTGAGTTCAGCCTCGCGCAGGGCAACACTCGCTTGCGCGCTGGCGACGCTCTGATGGCTGCGATGGACGGCGGCGCGCGCGGCCGTCAACTGGGCCTGGATCTCGCTCGTATCGAGCCGGGCAAGCACGTCGCCCTTGTTGACGTTCGCGCCCTCGTTGACCAGGACTTCAGCCAGTCGCCCGGCATATTTGCTGGTGATGTCGACCCGCTCGACCTCGATCCTTCCATTCACTCGGGCCAGGCCTGCCGGAACCCGGTTCTGCGTACCGAGCCAATAGACATAGCCGCCGCCCGCGGCGGTTGCGACCAAGACGGCGATGACGACAAGAGGCGATCTGCGCACTTTATGGTCCCTTGAACAGCATGCGCCGGCTCGGCAGGGAGCCGACAGCGTTTGATCCGCATCATTCGACGAGAGCGAGCCCCGGCCGGCCCGACGCCTCGCGCGATAGACCGGCGGTCAGCTTGGCCAGCTCATCAGGCCCCAGCGTTTCGCGCGCGAGGAGTTCGCGCGCGCTGCTATCCAGCACGGAACGGTTGCGCTCGAGGATCGCGCGTGCCTTCTGGAAGGCGCGGTCGATCAGGTCTTTCACCATGTGATCGATGGCCTCGGCCGTCTCATCACTATAGGTGCGCGGCCGCCAGACCGGGGTCTGTCCGACGAGGAAGCTGCCGGTCTCCGGTTCGTAAGCGACCTGTCCCAGCTCCTTCGACATGCCCAACCGGACCACCATGTTGCGTGCGATGTCCGTCGCCTTGACGAGATCGTCCGCCGCGCCTGTCGAAATCTCCTCGAACACCAGGCTTTCGGCGGCCCGACCGCCAAGCAGCACCGCCATGCGATCTTGCAGTTCGGATTGGCTCATCAGGAAGCGATCCTCGGTCGGCCGCTGGAGCGTGTAGCCGAGCGCAGCAATGCCGCGCGGGATGATCGAGACCTTCTGCACCACGTCGGTCTGGGGAAGCGCCATGGCGACGAGCGCATGCCCCATCTCGTGATGGGCGACGATCTGGCGCTCGCGTGGAATGAGAATCCGGCTTTTCTTCTCCAGGCCGGCGACGATGCGTTCCACGGCCTGCGTGAAATCGTCGAGCACGGTGGCGCTCGCGCCGCGGCGCGTGGCCACAAGCGCGGCCTCGTTGACCAGATTGGCGAGATCGGCGCCGGTGAAGCCGGGCGTGAGCGCCGCGACCGCCGCGACGTCGAGTTCGGGCGCCACGCTGATCTTCTTCAGATGCACGTTCAGTATGTCGATCCGGCCCTGACGATCGGGGCGGTCGACCAGAACCTGGCGATCGAAGCGACCTGCGCGCAGCAACGCGGGATCGAGAATCTCTGGCCGGTTCGTCGCGGCGAGAACGATAATGCCGACGCTCGGGTCGAAGCCATCCATCTCGGCGAGCAGCTGATTGAGCGTCTGCTCCTTCTCGTCATGTCCACCGCCCGGCATATCGACGCCGCGGGCGCGACCGAGCGCATCGAGTTCGTCGATGAAGACGATGGCCGGGGCCTGCGCGCGCGCCTGCTGGAACAGGTCGCGCACGCGCGAAGCGCCGACGCCGACGAACATCTCGACGAATTCGGAACCGGTAATCGAAAAGAAGCGAACCCCCGATTCCCCGGCGACGGCACGCGCCAGCAGCGTCTTGCCGGTTCCGGGCGGACCGACGAGAAGCAGGCCCTTGGGAATGCGCGCGCCGAGCCGGCCATAGGTTGCCGGGTCCTTTAGGAAGCCGACGACTTCGGCGAGCTCTTGCTTGGCTTCATCGACGCCCGCGACATCGGCGAAGGTCACCTTTACAGACCTCTCGCCATAGACTTTCGCCCGGCTGCGCCCGATGCCCATCAGGCCGCCATGCTGTCCGGCCATCATCGGCCGCAGCAAAAACATCCAGATCAACACGAACATCGCAGCCGGCATCAGCCAGGAGAGCAGGTTTTCGAAGAGGCCCGGCGCGGGTTTGCCCGAGAACGATATATTGCGCTTGGTCAGCAGGTCGGCGATCTGCGGATCGACGCGAGCCGTGGAGAAATGCTGGGGCGCGTCCTTCTCGACCGGCGACTTGTAAGCGCCGGTGATCTCCGTCGGTCCGACCACCAAGTCGGTGACGGCGTCCTTTTCGATCAGGCTCTGGAATTCGCTGTACGGAATGACCTTGATGTGGCCTTGACCGACAAGCAGATCCCGGATCAGCAGAACGGCGAAGAAGACGGCAATAAAGTACAGGATGTCGAACTTGAAGACCCGCTTTGTCGACGCTTTGTTCTCATTCTCCATCAGCTGCATTCCCGTACTTCTCGCGCGCGCGACGGCCAATGCGGTTCATGTCATCAGCCAGGTACGTCATGGATCGCCGCGTCTATTGAGCGTCAGGATCAACAAGGTTCTTTGCTAAAAGGCACTTGAAGCCTGCTTGGTCGCCAAAATGCGCGCCCGGGAGGGCCAGAACTTTAACTCAGATCAAGATTGAGTCCGGAAAGCTGTTGGCCGGTGCCCTTGAGTATGCCCTTTGCGCATGTCCGGAAATACCGTTCCAGCGCGCAGACCGGCTCGACACCAAGGGCAAGAACTTAATCTCGATTAAAGAATCGAGCTTCCGTGCAGGCTTTATCGGGGACCTGTCTTCGCCTTTGGGCAAGAAATCATGAGCTGACCGCGCGTCCGTCTGCACGCCGGAACGAGACTGCGAAAGAATGATGATGCCTCCTGCCCCAGCCCAGATGACTTCCGTCCCCGTCATCATTGCTCTCCCCGGCAATGAAGCATTTGCGCAAGCACTTGCGAACGCTGGCGCCGGCGAGCTGGGGGAGATCGAAACGCGCAACTTTCCGGATGGCGAGAGCTATGTGCGCCTCGCCGGCGACGTCGCAGCAAAATCGGTTCTTCTGGTCTCGACGCTCGCTCGCCCCGATGAAGGCTTTCTCCGGCTCATCTTTCTCGCTGACGCGGCCCGATCGCTCGGCGCCACCGCGGTGACGTTGATCGCTCCCTATCTGGCTTATATGCGGCAGGATCGGCGTTTCCGGCCGGGTGAGGCCATCACCTCGCGAACCTTCGCGCGCCTGATTTCGTCCAGCTTCGACCGGCTCGTCACCGTCGATCCGCACCTGCACCGCTATCCGGCGCTTTCCGCGCTCTACAAAATCCCGGCGCTGACGCTGCACGCGGCGCCGCTCCTGGCGGAGTGGATCGCCGCCTCGGTTGCCAGTCCGCTGATCATCGGTCCGGACGAGGAAAGCGAGCAATGGGTGTCTGCCATCGCCGCAAAGATCGGCGCGCCGCATGCGGTGCTGCGCAAGATCCGGCATGGCGACCGCGACGTCGAGATCGCGTTTCCCGACCTCTCTTCATGGAGCGGGCTGCAGCCCGTCCTGGTCGACGACATCGCCTCCTCCGGCAACACGCTCATCCAAGCGGCGCGCAAGCTGCCGCCGCTTGGATTCCCACGTCCCGACGTCGCTGTCGTGCACGGCATCTTCGCTGGGGATTCCTATACGCGTCTGGCGCCGCTCTGCGGCAGGATCGTGTCCACCGATTCGGTCAGTCACCCGACCAACGCGATCGGACTCTCGCAGCTGATCGCCGACGCGATCGCGGCTGCCGACGCGCCCGATCCCGAACTCGTCCGTCATCGACGCCCACCCGAGGCGGTCGACGACGTCGAACGCGCTGGTATCGATTCCTTCCCTGCGAGCGATCCTCCGCCCTGGACCGGCGGGGTCGGATGAACCGGCCAACAGCCGTGAAGCAAATCAATCCTTGAAGGCAGCAAACGCATGGCCGCGACGACGTCCTCAGCATTCGAACATTGGCGCGCCGGCTACGGCCCGATCACGCATACCGACGAGACCATCGAGCGCATTCGCTCACTCGCGCAGTCGCCAAAGCTGGACCCTGACGCGCTCTACCGCCTGCTCGCCGCCGCCGACCGGCTGGCGTCTGCCGCGATGTGGACGGTCGTTCACATGACCTATGCCAAGTGCGTCGACCTCTCCGGCGCGCCGCTGCCGGCCGAGGCTTTCAAGGCTGCTCCGGAAGGTCATACCGGCGGATCGCTAAACATGGTGCCGGCCTTTGTCGGCTATCTCACGGCGAACGCACTCTCGGCCACCACCCGCTCCTGGGTGATGGGCCAGGGCCATTGCGTCGCCGCGATCGAGGCGCTCAACGCGCTGACCGGCGATGTTTCGGATGCGCAGAAAGGGCGCTATGACCGCAGCGAGAAGGGGCTTTCCCAGCTTGCGGCCGACTTCTATTCCTACGCGATCGACGCCCAAGGCCGTCCGGCGGTGCCGATCGGCAGCCATGCCGGACCGAACACGGCCGGCGCCATCTCCGAGGGCGGGTATCTCGGCTTCGCCGAGGTCCAATATGTGCATGCCCCGCTACCGGGAGAAAGCCTGGTCGCCTTCTTGAGCGATGGCGCCTTCGAGGAGCAGCGCGGCTCTGACTGGACGCCGCGCTGGTGGCGGGCCGAGGACTGCGGTCTCGTCGTGCCGGTCATGATCCTCAACGGCCGAAGGATTGAGGAGCGGGCGCAGATTGCGCAGCAGGGCGGTGCGGCCTGGCTCGCCGATCATCTCAGGCTCAACGGCTTCGATCCGTTCGAGATCGACGGTCGCGATCCCGCGGCCTTCGTCTGGGCGATCCTGACGGCGGAGGAACGCCTTGGGCGCTTTTCCGCCGATCCCGATCGCGCCTATCCGACCCCCATGCCCTACGTCATCGCCGAGACCGTGAAGGGGTTCGGCTTCCCTGGCGCAGGCACCAATGCCGCGCACAACCTGCCTCTGGCAGCAAACCCTTCGCGAAACGAAGCTGCGCGCAGCGCCTTCAACGCCGCGGCGAAAGACCTGTTCGTCCCACCTGGCGACATCGAGGCGGCGGTCGCAGCCGTAGCGGTCCACGAGCGGCAGAACCGGCCAGCGGAGAGCCTTCACCCTCTGGCGGTCCGCCATCCGCCGGCGCCGGAACTCCCCGCCCCCCACTGGACGGAAGCCGGCTCACCGGCGGACTGCGCTATGCACGCGCTCGATCGCTGGTTTGTACGGCTCGTCGACGCCAATCCTGCTCTGCGCGTGCGTGTCGGCAACCCCGACGAGTTGAGCTCCAATCATATGGGCGCGACCCTCGAGCGCCTGCGCCATCGCGTCAATTCGCCGGAGACGGGCGTCGCCGAAGCACGCAACGGCAGCGTGATCACGGCGCTCAACGAGGAGGCGGTCGCCGCCGCGGCCCTTGCGAACAAAGGCGGGATCAACCTCATCGTCAGCTACGAAGCATTCGCGATGAAGATGCTGGGTGGCTTGCGTCAGGAGATTATCTTCGCGCGCCACCAACGCACCGTGGGCCAGAACCCAGGCTGGATTTCCGTGCCGCTCGTCGTCACCTCGCATACGTGGGAGAATTCCAAGAACGAGCAGTCGCATCAGGACCCGACCGTCGGCGAGGCTCTGCTCGGCGAGATGTCGGACACAGCGCGTGTGCTGTTTCCCGTTGACGCCAACAGCGCCGTCGCCACCATGGCTTCGGTGTTCGAAGGGCGCGGCCAGGTCGCCTGCGTGATCGTCTCCAAGCGCGACATGCCGCACCGCTTCGACGGCGCGGCCGCCGTCCGTTTTGTCGCCGACGGCGCTGCCCACATCGCAGGACAGGTTGACGGCGCCGAGTTGCAGATCGTTGCGATCGGGGCCTACCAGCTCGAAGAGGCGCTCAAGGCGGCGCACCGCCTGAAAGAGCATGGACGGCGGGTGGTGGTGACGGCGATCAGCGAGCCCGGTCGCTTCCGGATCCCGCGCGATCCGATCGAGGCGCGTTTTGTGGCGTCCGACGAGGAGCTCGTGCGCCTCTTCCCGGTCGATGTCCCGCGCCTGATCGTCTCGCACACACGGCCCGAGCCGATGCTCGGCCTGCTGCGACGGCTCGACAGCGGTCCGAAACACACTGTGGCCCGCGGCTATATCAGCCGGGGCGGCACGCTGGATACCGCGGGCCTGCTGTTCGCCAATCGCTGCAGTTGGGCGCATCTGATCGATGCCGCCGCACCTTTGGCCGGATGGTCGCGCAACGAATTCCTGACAGTCGCCGAACGCAATGCCATCGATGGGAAAGGCTCGCCCGCCGATCTCATCCCTCCTACCAAATGAAGGACGCCATGCTGACACTTACTTCCCTCGGCGGCGCAGGCACCGTCACCGGCTCGAAACATCTGCTCGCCAACGGCGACAAACGCATCCTGATCGACTGCGGACTGTTTCAGGGCCTCAAAAATCTGCGCGAGCTGAACTGGGAGCCGCTGCCGATCGACCCATCGAGCATCGACGCCGTTATCCTGACGCACGCCCATCTCGACCATTCTGGGTATCTTCCCAAGCTTGTGCGCGACGGCTTCAAAGGAACGATCTATTCGACGGGGGCGACCCGGGACGTCGCGGAGCTTATCCTCAAGGACAGTGGTCACCTGCAGGAAAAGGATGCGGAGTACGCCAACCGAAAGGGCTTTTCGAAGCACAAGCCGGCGCTCGCCCTCTACGGCATCCGTGACGCTGAGCGCAGCCTCGAATTCTTCTCGACCGTCCCCTTCGACAAACCGGTCAAGCTCTCGTTCGGCGCGACGCTGACTTTCCGCCATGCCGGTCACATCCTTGGGGCCGCCACCGCCGAGATCGAATGGGGCGGACGCCGTGTCGCCTTCTCCGGCGATCTCGGCCGCTATGACGATCCGGTTCTTCCCGATCCCGTGCCGGTGCCGGAGGCGGACTATGTGTTGGTCGAATCGACCTACGGCAACCGTGTGCACGATCCTGCCGATCCCACCGAAGCGCTCGGCGCCGTCGTCGAGCGAACGGTCGCGCGCGGCGGGACGGTCGTCGTTCCCGCCTTCGCCGTGGGCCGCGCGCAATCGCTCCTTTACCATCTCTGGAAGCTCAAAAGGGCTGGGCGCCTGGCGAAGGTGCCTGTCTATCTTGACAGTCCGATGGCAATCGACGCCACCGACCTCCTCCACGCCCATCGCGGGGACCACCGTCTGACGCCGGAGCAATGCAAGGAAGTCTGCGCGATTGCGACCTACACCCGCGACGTCGACGGCTCGAAGGGCATCACGGCAAGCCCCTACCCCAAGGTGGTGATCTCGGCGAGCGGCATGGCGACCGGCGGGCGCGTCCTCCACCACCTGAAGGCGTTCGCTCCACACGCCCGCAACACGATCCTGTTCTCCGGTTTCCAGGCAGCCGGCACCCGCGGCCGGGCCATGCTGCAAGGCGCGCAGGAGACCAAGATCCACGGCGAATGGATTCCGGTTCGCGCTGCGGTCGAGGAACTGTCGATGCTGTCAGCCCATGCCGATTCGAACGAGCTGATGCGATGGCTTTCGGGCTTCCGGCGACCGCCGTCACGTGTGTTCATCGTGCATGGTGAAGACGAAGGCGCGGAAGCCCTGCGCGTTCGCATCGACCGCGAGCTCAAGTGGAACGCCGTCGTTCCCCGTCAGAACCAGAAGTTCGATCTATGACGTCGACCGACATGGCCATTCCCGCTCAACCGACGCTGCGGGTGCGACGCATCCATCTGCACACCCAGCATCAGGCTGTCGTCGTCATGCGCACCGATTGCCACGTCTGCCGGTCGGAGGGACTGTCGGCGCGCTCGCAGGTGCTCGTGTCCAACGGGAATGGCGAGGTGCAGGCGACGCTGTTTCAGGTCGATGGTGACGGGCTCATCGCCATCGACGAGGTCGGCCTTTCCGAGGCCGCGTGGGAACGGCTTGGCCTGACCGACGGTGATGTGGTCCGGGTCAGCCATGCGCCAGCGATTGACTCCCTGGCGAGCGTGCGTCAGCGCATCTACGGCAATCGGCTCGACTCCCGAGCCTTTTCCGAGATCCTGCGCGACGTGGTCGCCGGCCGCTACACGGAGGTCCACCTTGCGGCCTTTCTGACCGCCAGTGCTGCCCTCCCCCTCGACGAGAACGAAACCGCCGACCTGACCGGCGCTATGGTGGACGTCGGCGAACGGATGCGCTGGGACGCGCCGATCGTGGTCGACAAGCATTGCGTCGGCGGCCTCCCCGGCAACAGGACAACGCCGATCGTGGTCGCGATCGTCGCGGCAAACGGCCTGCTCATGCCCAAGACCTCGTCACGTGCCATCACCTCTCCGGCCGGCACCGCCGACACGATGGAGACGCTGGCTCCGGTGGAACTCGACATCGCGACATTGAGGCGCGTCGTTGAACGTGAAGGCGGCTGTATCGCCTGGGGCGGCGCCGTGCATCTGAGCCCGGCCGACGATATCTTCGTGCGCGTCGAGCGCGAGCTCGATATCGACACCGAAGGCCAGCTGATCGCCTCCGTCCTGTCCAAGAAGATCGCAGCGGGGTCAACCCATGTCGTGATCGACATTCCGGTCGGCGCCACCGCGAAGGTGCGCGGCGAGGACGCGGCTGGCCGCCTTGCGCAGCGCCTGAGCGCGGTTGCGACACGCTTCGATCTTGCAACGACCTGCGTCCAGACCGACGGCGCCCAGCCTGTTGGGCGCGGCATCGGACCGGCTCTCGAGGCCCATGACGTGCTTGCCGTGCTGAACAACGCGCCGACGGCGCCCGACGATCTGCGTCGTCGCGCCGCCGCGCTGGCCGGAGCCGCGCTCGAGATCGGCGGCAAGGCGGAGAAGGGAGAGGGTGTCAATCTCGCGCTGGCTACCCTTGCGAGCGGCAGGGCCTGGTCGAAATTCGAGGCGATCTGCCAGGCGCAGGGCGGCCTTCGTGTGCCGCCGAAGGCGGCCTACGCCCATCCGTTGACGGCACCGCACGCCGGCCGCGTGGTTCATATCAACAACCGCAAGCTCTCCCGGCTCGCCAAGCTCGCGGGCGCGCCGGAAGCGAAGGCGGCGGGCGTTCACATGGAGGTCAGGCTCGGCGACGAGATCGACCGCGGCCAGCCGCTTCTCCATGTCCACGCCGAGACAACAGGCGAGCTCGCCTATGCGCTCGACTATGCCGCACGCTCAGGCGACATCGTTGAGGTCGAGGCTTGAGGACGCTGTTGCCCGGATGGATGCGCGGCGCGGATCGCCCGGACGGATTTCCTCTCGCGCATCGACTCATGCATTGGCTGGTGCTGGTCCTGTGTCTTGTCCAGGTGCCGACCGCCTGGGCAATACAGCGCACCCACATGGCGCACCTGTTCATGAAGCCGCGTCCCATCGACCTGTTTCTGCATCAGGTGCATGCCTGGAGCGGTTGGGCCATTCTTGGTCTCGCGCTGGCGCAGCTTCTGCTGCGCTTCACATACGGCCGTCCGGCGCCTGTTCCGGGCTTGTCGCCGTTGGAGCGCATGTCGGCCAAAGCCATGCACGCCGCCCTCTATGCCGTGCTGATCGCACTGCCGATCACCGGAACGATCGCCATGTATCTGACGTTTCGGATCGCCCCGGTTCACAGCGTCCTTAGCTGGACGCTACTCGTTCTTGTTCTCCTGCATGCCTGCGCCGCGCTTTGGCACCACTTCTGGCGCTGCGACGATGTCCTGTGGCGGATGATCCGCAAAGCGCGATGATGCACGTCTCCCATTATGGTCACCGGCCGTCGGGAGACTCGCGATGGAAATCTTGATCACGAAGTTCGGCCTCGCCCTGGCTATTGGTCTGCTCGTCGGCCTCGAGCGCGGCTGGCGCGAGCGCGACGCCCCGGACGGTGCCAGGACGGCCGGTATCCGTACCTATGCGATCACCGGCTTGCTGGGCGGCGTGTTCGCGGCGCTTTCCCGCAGTCTCGAGGCGCCTTCGGTGCTCATTGCGGGTCTGATCGCCTTCACGGCGGTCTTCGCGTGGTTCAAGAGCCGCGAAGCCACTCAGGATGCCGATTTCAGCGTGACCGGCGTTGTCGCGGCGCTGGGCGTGTTCGTGCTCGGAGCTCTGGCGGTTACGGGGGATCACCGCGCAGCTGCCGCCGGAGGAACCGCACTCGCCGTCCTGCTCGCCAGTCGCGATCTGCTGCATGGCCTTCTCAGGCGCATCTCCTGGATCGAGTTGCGCGCAGCGCTGGTGCTGGCGGTGATGACGGCGATCATTCTGCCGCTCCTCCCTGCGCAGGCGATCGATCCGTGGGGCGGCTTCAATCCGCAACAGATCTGGCTGTTCACAGTGCTGACGGCTGCCATCTCGTTCCTCGGCTATATTGCCGTCCGCCTGTTCGGAGCCACACGTGGAGTGCTAGTGGGCGGATTGGCGGGGGCAGTGGTGTCGTCGACGGCGGTCACGCTGGCGCTCGCGCGTACGGCAACAGCAGGCGGCAATCCCTGGCCGCTGGCCGGAGCCGCCACGCTCGCCGCGGCTGTCTCGGTGCTGCGTGTTGCCGGCATCGTCGCGATCGTCTCACCATCAGTGCTCGGCGTCGCAGGTCTTGCCATTCTTGCCGCGGTGCTGACTTTCGTAATGTGTGGCGGGGTGTTCCTGTCGCGCGGTGCAGTTCCAAGCGACGCCGGGCAAATGCCACGCAACCCGTTCGAATTGTGGGCACTGCTGGCCTTTGCGATTCTTTTTGCGGTGGTATCGACCATAAGTGCTGCAGTTTCGGTCGGGAACACCGGCGGCATGGTGGTCACGTCGGCGATCACCGGCACCTTCGATATCGACGTTGCCGTGCTGAGCGCATTACGGCTTCTCGGCGTCTCAGCCGATAGAGAGACCGTGGGGCACGCCGTGCTGATCGCGCTTGCAACCAATGCCGCCGGCCGGCTCATCGTCGCTGCAGCGACCGGGCCAGTGCGTTTCTGGCTTCCTCTCGCGCTCGCCTCCGTAGTGGCAGGTGCCGTCGGCTTTGCGGCCTTCGTTACGCTGCCGCATCTCGGCTAGTCCACGCCGTTGCCAACACCGGTCAATACAGAACGTCATACCGTCCCGCGGTCTGTGACCACTCTCGTCTCAGCCAGGAATGTCACGGCTTGCCGGTCGCACCGAGGCTGCGGCCGCCGGCAGCGCTTTTCTTCAGATAACGCTCGAATGCCGACAGCGTGACATCTGACACGTGGTGCTCAATGCCTTCGGCATCCGCTTCAGCGGACTCCTGCGGTACGCCGACCGCGATCAATAATTCTACGACGAGACGGTGCCTTCGCCGAACCCGGTCGGCCAGGGCAATTCCGGCTTCGGTCAGAAACACGCCCCGATAAGGACGCGATACAGCCAACCCCTCACGCCTCAGCCTAGCTATCGTCTTCGTGGCGGTGGGGTGCGTAACCCCGAGTATTCGGGCGATGTCGGTTGTTCTAGCCTCGCCGTGCTCTTTCAACAGGTCGGCGATCAGCTCGACGTAGTCCTCCAAGAGCGTCATCGATCGCGCCGCTCTGGCTTTCTCAAACCGCTCAGCCTGCCGTGGATCATCACGGTCCGATGAGTCACTCCGTCGTCGTATTTGTGCCGCGGTCACTGAGGTCGCTTTCTGATTGAGCGGATGGTCCAAGTCCGCAGCCATGTGAATCGCAGCGACATTATACGCCTCGCCCCGCCCGCCGTTAAAGTCGATTGACGAAAATGTAGCTTTGGCTATATTTCGAAGCAGAGGTAACGAAAGGCTTCGAAATGTCCTCTCTCCTCTCATTGCAGACCGTGACACAGCGCACCATTGCGGCCATCGAAGAGGCGCTGGCGGGTCGGCGTCGAGGGCCCACCACGGCCCTGCTATTTGCCGGTCCGGCTGTTGTCACATCGATCGCCTACATGGACCCCGGCAATTTTGCCACCAACATTCAAGCCGGTGCCAAATACGGCTACACGTTGCTGTGGGTTGTCCTGATGGCGAATCTCATCGCCATGCTGTTTCAGGCGCTTTCGGCCAAGCTCGGCATCGTGACCGGGCGCAATCTTGCGGAAATGTGCCGAGAATACTTTCCCGTCCCTATCGTGATCGCGATGTGGATCATAAGCGAAATCGCTGCCATGGCCACAGATCTTGCCGAGTTTCTCGGCGGGGCGCTCGGCCTGTCTCTTCTCGCCCACATGCCGCTCCTTGCGGGCATGCTGGTCACAGCGGTCGTGACTTATGGAATCCTGCTTTTCGAGAAGCACGGCTTCCGTCCGATGGAGTTGATCATAGGCAGCCTCGTTGCGGTCATTGGGCTGTGTTACCTCGTCGAAATGTTCATCGCGCCGGTTGACTGGACGGCGGCCTCATACAGTGCGCTATTGCCGCACATTCCGGATCGTGAGGCGCTGATCATCTCGGTCGGCATCATAGGCGCGACCGTCATGCCCCACGCTCTTTATCTTCACTCGGGATTGACCCAACAGCGCGCACCTGTGGCCGGTGAATCGGAGCGACGCAAGCTCTTGAAGTTTTCGAACATCGAGGTTGTGCTGGCGCTCGCCGCCGCGGGTCTCGTCAACATGGCCATGGTCATGATGGCATCCAGCGCCTTTCATAACGGACACAGCGATGTCGCCGAAATCGAAAGCGCGTATCATACTTTGACGCCGCTCTTGGGCTTTGCCGCCGCGGCGGTGTTCCTGGTGTCGCTGATCGCATCCGGGATCTCGAGTTCTGTCGTCGGCACAATGGCCGGTCAGATGATCATGCAAGGGTTTGTCCAATTTCGGATCCCGCTGTGGGCACGCCGCGTCGTGACGATGGTTCCGGCTTTTGTCGTCGTCGCGCTCGGGGTGAATGCCACGAACGCGCTCGTTGTCAGCCAGGTCATCTTGAGCATTGCGCTGCCGGTGCCGATGATCGCGCTGGTGATCTTCACGCGGCGCCCGGATATCATGGGTCCATACGTCAATACGCGGCTCATCGGAGCCATGGCGATTGTTGGAACTGTTATTGTGCTGCTTCTTAACGTGGTACTGCTGACGCAGATTTTCGGAGTAGGCGTCTCGGGCACTTCAGCCGGATGACATTGCCGTATCGATGTGCCCGCCAAAAGCCGCATACCTCGCGTGCAGGATCGGCGCGTGGCGTTTCCGACCGGCAGAATTATCTCAGGTCTTCCGATCTCGGCGTGTGGCGATGGTCGCGCCGACGTGAAAGATGCGGCCTGATCGACTTTTCGCCTGTTCGCGATGCCAGCACGTGGGGACGTTCCGTCTGCTTCGCTCTCCGGGCGGACGATGACAGCCCAGGCTCGCGCGTTGTTTCAACGATGTATTGATTCCGATCAAGTCGTTGCTCAAATCTGCTGCTATATGGGAGATATGAACCTGACGCACACGAAGCCGTCGCGGCGCTTGGCAGGGATGATGAGAACGGTGCTTGTCGCCGCCCTTACCTTCGCCTTGCTCGGTATGTCGATGGCCAGTGCAGACGTGACGTCCTGCGCGAGCGCAGTCCACTCGGTCGAACGCTCCGTACGCAATGATGTTGCAAGCGACGCTGCCGAGTTTCATTCGTCGACAAGCGCCGTCGGCAAGCCGAGCGGCGTGCATGCCGCCCGTTGTTGCACCTCCGTGTGCAGCCTTTGCACCGCTCCCGCTGCCACGGGATGGAACGAGAAGCCGCGGCCAGTACTCGCAAAGCACAGACTCGACCGCGGTGATCCGATCTTTGGCATCCTGATCGGGCAGCCGCACTAACCTCCTCGATGCTGATCGAGTTCGACCCGCCCCGACGCTTCGGGGCTCGGCGCGCGCCGTCTCGGTGCGCTCAATCAGCACGCCTGCCACCTGCAGGCACGATGAGGACTAACGACCATGAACAGACGCAGATTTCTTCACTCAGTGATGAGCGGCGCCGCGGCCCTTGGCGCCGCTACACTTGCCCGCCCCGCCCTCGGCTGGGCTCAGACGCCAGGCGCCCCTTCTCCCGTCAAGCTCGCTGCAGCCAGCCGCTCGATCGAGGTCAAAGGCCGCTCCGCACGCGTCTTCGGCCTTTTGCAGCCCAATGGCGTGCCCGGCCTGACGTTGGACGCCGAGGCCGTCTTCGACGTCGAGCTCTCGAACCAACTCGACCAGCCGACGCTGGTCCATTGGCATGGCCTCACACCGCCGTGGGAGTCCGACGGCGTGCCCGACAACCCGCAGCCCCTGCTCAAACCCGCAAGTAGCCATCGGTACACCTTCCCGGTCGGGGCGAGGGCGGCACGCACTGGATGCACGCGCACACGCTTCAGGAGCAGAACCTGCTTGCCGCGCCGCTCATCGTTCGCCGCGCCGCCGATCGGGCGCGCGACGAACAGGAGGTCGTCATCCTGCTGCATGATTTTTCCTTCACGCCGGTCGAGGAACTGCTCGCGCGGTTAGAGCGCTTTTCGACCGCCATGAATCGCACCGGATTCCCTTTGTGGCTGACTTCTGAT
>NZ_BNCG01000035.1 GCF_014656355.1 Camelimonas fluminis | reverse complement strand
CCGTGGAATCCATGCCCACGATCGCGTGGAATCGATGCCCATCATCCGTGGAATCCGCAGGAACGCCTTGGCGACGGATGACTGGTTGGGGATCGTCACCATGCGCATCCATCGACCAAGCACCCGCATCTGATTGACGGCGTTGAAGCTCTGGGAGCCGCCCGATACTTGCATGACGGCCAGTGTTCGGCCCTGTGTCGGCCGGACGGCCCCGACCGAAAGGGGAATCCAGTCGATCTGGGCCTTCATCACCGCGCTCATCGCGCCGTGCCGCTCGGGACTCGTCCAGACCTGCCCCTCCGACCAGAGCGACAGGTCACGCAGCTCCTGCACTTTCGGGTGAGCGACTTCCGCTCCGTCCGGCAATGGCAGGCCGGTCGGGTCGAAGATGCGTGTTTCGGCGCCAAAGGCATTCAGCAGTAGTTCGGCCTCCTGCGTCAGAAACCGGCTATAGGAGCGCTCGCGAAGCGAGCCATAAAGCAGCAGGATGCGCGGCCGATGCGCCGAAGGCGACGCCCGCAGCCGGTCAATATCGGGAACATCGATGCAACCGGGATCGATATTGGGCAGAGCGTTCAGCATTAGTGGTTCGCCTCCGCGACAGCCACGGTCTTGCTGCCCCGCTCATACCAACCTTTCGAGCGGTTCACGATCCACACGACCGAGAGCATGACCGGCACTTCGATGAGAACGCCGACGACGGTGGCGAGCGCCGCGCCCGAATGGAACCCGAACAGGCTGATGGCAGCGGCGACGGCGAGTTCGAAGAAGTTGGAGGCACCGATAAGGGCCGAAGGGCCGGCGACGCAATGCTGCTCGCCCGTGATCCGATTCAGCAAATAGGCAAGTCCGGAGTTGAAATAGACCTGGATCAGGATCGGCACCGCGAGCAGCCCGATGACCATCGGCTGGGCGATGATCTGTTCGCCCTGAAAGCCGAATAACAGCACCAGTGTCACCAGCAGCGCCGTCAGCGAGGCCGGGCTTAGCCTGGCGAGCAGCCGGTCGAGCGCGGCTTGCCCGCCTGCCGCCAGCAAATAGCGACGCACGATCTGGGCGATAATCACCGGGATCACGATATAAAGCACAACCGATAAAACGAGCGTGCCCCATGGTACGGTGATCGCCGACAGGCCGAGCAGCAGGCCAACGATCGGCGCGAAGGCCACCACCATGATCGCGTCATTGAGCGCGACCTGGGAGAGCGTGAAATGCGGCTCGCCCTTGGTCAGGTGCGACCAGACGAACACCATCGCCGTGCACGGGGCAGCGGCAAGAATGATCAGGCCGGCGATATAGCTGTCGATCTGGCCGGCCGGCAGAAAGGGCCGGAAGAGCCAGCCGATGAACAGCCAGGCCAGCAACGCCATCGAGAAAGGCTTGATCGCCCAGTTGATAAACAGCGTTACGCCAATGCCCCGCCAGTGCCGGCCAACTTCGCCGAGCGTCGTGAAGTCGATCTTCAGCAGCATCGGTATAACCATCAGCCAGATCAGCCCCGCCACCGGCAGATTGACGTTAGCGATTTCGGCTGCGCCAATGGCCTGGAACACGCCCGGCACAAAATGGCCGAGTGCAATGCCAAGGATGATGCAAAGCGCGACCCACAGGGTTAGGTAGCGTTCGAATGTGGACATGGATTTCCCTTATGCGGTCGCTACGCGGTGACCGTGCTCGTCAATGACGCGCTCGCCATCTTCCTTGATGAATTTGTCTTGCTGCGGCGGCAGCAGGTCGAGCACGACTTCAGACGGCCGGCAGAGTTTCACGCCCTTGGGTGTGGCCACGATCGGTCGATTGATGAGGATCGGATGCGCCATCATGGCGTCGAGAAGCTGGTCGTCGGTCAGCGCCGGATCGCCAAGACCGAGCTCCCCATAAGGCGTTCCCTTTTCGCGCAGCAGCGCGCGCACCGATATGCCCATGCGCTGGATGAGCTGGTCCAGCATCACCCTTGAGGGCGGGGTCTTTAGATATTCGATGACATGGGGTTCGACACCGGCATTGCGGATCATCGCCAGCGTGTTGCGTGAGGTACCGCACTCGGGGTTGTGATAGATGACAACGTCCATGGCTGACCTCACGCGGCGCTGTTGCGGGACGAGGACGCCCCATCCGATTGCCCTATCTCCACGAGCTTGGCGCGCAGGGATGCCTTGTCGAGGCTGGCTACGGGGAGCGCGGTAAAAATGGAGATGCGATTCTTGAGGTAGCGAAGGGCCGCAACGAAGGCGGCTTCCTGTTCGATCTCGGAGCCTTCCACCGGGGCGGGATCTTCGATGCCCCAGTGCGCGGTCATTGGCTGGCCCGGCCAGACCGGACAGGCTTCACCGGCCGCGCTGTCGCAGACCGTGAACACGAAATCCATGGTCGGCGCATCAGACGCAGCGAATTCTTCCCAGCTCTTCGAGCGCAAGCCGTCGGCAGGATAGTCAAAGCTTTTCAGCACCTTCAACGCGAGGGGATGGACCTTCCCCTTGGGCTGACTGCCGGCGGAAAAGGCACGAAAGCGACCCGCGCCATCCTTGTTCAGGATGCTTTCTGCCAGGATCGAGCGCGCCGAATTGCCGGTACACAGAAACAGGACCTTGAAAATACGATCGGGTTGGCTTGCATCAGACATGGGCTGTGCCTTTCGTCGGTTCGCAACAAGATGACAACGCGGCCATGGCCGGGTTGCACACTTCCGGGTGCCCCTGACAGCAGTCGCGCATGAGGAATTCGATAAGGCCCGAGAGCACCCCGAGCGCCGCGGTGTAGATAATCGAGCGCCCGGCTCGCCGGGATTCAACAAGCCCGGCCTGTTCTAGATGGCTCAGGTGAAAAGACATGCGCGAAGAGGACGCGCCGTCCACTGCTTCGCCGATGGCACCGGCGGACATTCCTTCCGGCCCGGCCGTCACAAGAAGCCGAACGATGCGTAGCCTCGTCTCCTGCGAAAGCGCGGCGCAGGCCGCGAGAGCTCGTTTCTCATCCATAATCATCTCAATAATTCAAGAATCATTGAGATGATTGGTATAGCAAAAGCTCTCAGGGCACCAGTCCCTAGTGTGCATCGCGCGGCATCTGTCCATCGCATGGTGACGGACCGGACTTTGGGCCGCGTTAGGCAGTCGGCGTAGGTGACAGGATTTGTCACCTTCGTATGCGAATTTTATCCTGAAAAGGATAGACGATTCGCGATCGCTCTCCGCGCTCTCGAACAGTCTGCTCTTAGCTGAACGCACGCGATCGGAGAGCTCGATGAATTTCACGCATTACAATCTGGGGCATGTCGAACGGGGCAGTGTCGTCGTGGTGACGCTCGGCGGCAGTGCGGCCAACGTCCGCCTCATGGATGGCTCGAACTTCAACAGCTACAAAGCGGGCCGTCGCCATAGTTATGTCGGAGGCCTCGCGAAGCGCTCTCCCGTGCGCCTACCGGTGCCGCGTTCCGGCACCTGGCATGTTGCCATCGACATGCAGGGGCTTCGCGGATCGGTCCGGTCCGGAGTTCAGGTGGTCCCGGGTGCGGCGCTCACCCCTCTGCCCACAATCAACGAGGCACCGCTGCGCAGTGTCCCCACACTCGTCCGCGACGCCGATGATGATCTCGCGCCGCCGCCCGAGGCACCCGATGGCCGAGTGTTCGACGTTTTCATCTCTCATGCGTCCGAAGACAAGAACGAGGTCGTCCGACCGCTGGCAAATGCACTGCGCGAAGCAGGATTGTCGGTCTGGTATGATGAATTCGAACTGCGAATCGGCGACAGCCTTCGCCGCAAAATCGACCGAGGCCTGGGAAGCAGCCGCTTCGGCGTGGTTGTGCTGTCGCAGGCGTTCTTTGGCAAAGGCTGGCCCGAATACGAGCTCGACGGGCTCGTCACCCGCGCCGTATCGGGGGAACAGATCCTGCTGCCGATCTGGCACAACGTCTCCAAACGCGAAGTGATCGGCTACTCGGCTTCGCTCGCCGATCGACTGGCGCGCAGCACCGCCACCCACACCGTTGAAGAGATTGCCGCGGAAATCGCCGACGTCGTGCGCTTGCCGAACGCAGCGTGACGCCGGAGGCGGCAGGAGAGACCAAATGAGAAGGCAGATTGAGGATGAATGGAACGGTTGGGACGGCGACACCATCGTCCGGCTGACCGACGGTTCGGTGTGGCGTCAGGAGGAATATCACTATGAATATCGCTACGCCTACCGCCCCTCAGTGACCCTGTCCGGCAACGTCATGCATGTCGAGGGCATGAGCCGCGGCATCCGCGTCCGCCGGATCGACTAGGAGAACAACGCCGATGCAGACGCGTATTGCAGGAGCCTGGACGGGCTGGAGCGGCGATACCATTGTCAAGCTCGCCAATGGAACGGTCTGGTGCCAGGATCAGTACTATTATCGCTATCAGTACAAGTACCGGCCGCGTGTGGTGATCGAGGGCCGGTATATGCATGTCGAGGGCATGCCTAAGGCGGTACGCGTGCGCCGCATCGATTAGCAGTCAAAGTATCACTTCCGCGGCGGCGCTCATGACCGCTCATTCAAAAATCTGCCCGCCACCGGTTTGGAACATCTCAACAAGTTGCTGATAATCAGCCCTTTGAATCTGGATGTTCGGGCATATCGAAGGTGGCGTTGAGCAAATTGTTATCCGGCCGAGCGCAGACATACCGCCCCGGCTTTCTTGCGCGTTTGTTTGCTTCCGGAAAATGGAAGCTGACCCTGGACCCGAGACTGTCCGGGCGCATCCGGTTGCGCCAGGAAGGTGATATCGAGCTTGCCTGCCTCGATATTGTGTCGATTTCGGCCAGCAAGGCTCTGCTGTGGCACAGCGTTGAGATCCGCTCTCGCGGCAGAACGGATGCTCTGTCCGGCCTGACTGCTGAAGCAGCCGCGCAATTGGTCACTGACCTTCACGCCTTCATCAATACCCATCTCTTCGGCCTGATTGGCGCCGAAACGGGCCGCTTGCACGATGTCGATGCCCAGCTTCGGAAAATCACCGAAGGCAGCAGGCAGTATCTCGCTCAGGCCGATCTTGGCCGGGCGATTGCCAGCGTGCCAGGCGATGCGGCGGCCGCCCTCGCGCATCCGCTCTTGAATTCACAGTTAATGCCGGCCAAGCTCAAGGCGTCTCTGCCGCCTTCGTTCACCTTCCTGACGGATCCGGGCGTTCGCCAAGCCTATAATGAAGCATTCGTCGCCGCGGAGCTGGAAACATTCGGGCCGTTCTTCGACGATCTCGACGGGCGGTCCCTGTCCGATCAGCAACGCGAAGCCTGCATTCGCCTCGAGGACAACAATTTGCTGGTCGCCTCGGCGGGCTCGGGCAAGTCCGCGACCATGGTCGGCAAGGTTGCTTATGTTCTGGAAAAGCAGCTCTACCGGCCGGAGGAGATCCTGCTTCTGGCTTTCAACAAGAGTGCTGCCGATGAATTGAAGACCCGGATCGCCCGGCAGCTGCAGGTCGAGGAAAGCGAGGCGGCTTGCCGCGTCACGACGTTTCATGCGCTGGGACGCGGCATTATCGAAGAGGTCGAGGGGCGGCCGCCCCAACTGGCCAATTGGGTCGAGCACCCTGCCGGCGAAACCAAGGTCATCGAAGAGATCATTCAAGCCTTGGTCGAGAGCGATCCGGAGTTCGCGCGGATGTGGAGCGATCTGCTGGTGGTGCATCCCAAGGCCGACATTCCGGTCGAGGTCTTCGACACCGAAACCGACTACAATCGCTATGTCTCCGATCGCCTCAGGAAGGGCTCTGCCACGATCGGCTCGCTTGCCGGCACTATCGTCAAGTCCCTGCAGGAGCAGAAGATCGTCAACTGGCTGTGGCTGTATTCGGTTGCCTTCGAATACGAGCGGCAGATCGCAGTCGAAGACGATGATGGTACGGTGCGCCACCTCCATCCCGACTTCTATTATCCGCAGGCTGACACGGTGCATGAGCACTTCGCGCTCAACGCCGATGGGACCTCGCCATTTGCGGACTATGCCGTGCATGCCGAGAGCAAGCGGCAGGCCTATCGCCGCAAAGGCATCGACTTCTTCGAAACGACGTCAGCCCAGGCCAGCAGCGAAACGCTTTTGAGCACGCTCGAAGCCGAGTTGGCGCAGCGCGCCGTGCCATTGGAGCGCAGGGACTATGCCGAGATCACCAAGGCGCTCGAGCCGGTGGTGATCAAGCATTATCACAAGCTCATATCGATCTGCATCAAGCACATTCGCGCCAGCCATTTGACGCTCGACATGCTGCTCGAACGCGCCAAAACCCTGCACGACAAGGAGCGGGCAAAGCTCTATGCCCGGGTCGTCTGGTCGATCGCGCAAGGCTATTCCCGCCGCCTGGAAGAGACCGACCGGATCGATTTCGATTCCATGATCGCCGATGCCGTCAGGCTTGTCGAAACCGGCCGCTATCAGAGCCCCTATTCGCTGATTCTTGTCGACGAGTTCCAGGATATCTCCGAACCGCGCGCCAATCTCATCAAGGCGCTCAAGCAGCAGGTGGCGTTCAGCAAGGTATTCGCCGTCGGCGACGACTGGCAGTCGATCTATCGCTTTGCCGGCTCGGACATCACGATCTTCACGCAGTTCGAGGCCAATTTTGGGGCAAGTTGGCGGGGGCGGCTGGAACAGACTTATCGCTGCAATCAGCTGATTGCCGAGACGGCCGCGAAATTCGTCCAGCGCAATCCGGAGCAAATCGCCAAGGCGGTTCGCTCGACACGGCCTGCCATCGCGCGTTCGATCCGGGTCATTCCCATCGATGATGAGCGCGGCAGACCCGATTTTGCCAAGGCTTGCCATCGCCTGCTCGAACGGCTCGACACGGCTTTGGGCGGTATGGCCGCGCAGTGGCGCAAGGAGCCGAACGCCAAGCTCAAAGTTCTGGTGTTATGGCGATACAATCTGCTCGATCCGTTCGCAGGACGTCCGCCCGCCTTTGCCCATATCGAGGTTTCGGGGATGTCTTTTCACCGGGCCAAGGGGCTCGAGGCCGACTATACGGTTTTGCTCGATGTGAGCGAGGGCGATTATGGCGTGCCAAGCCGCATCGAGGACGATGAACTGCTCAATCTGGTTATTCCGCGCCCTGAGACTTACGCATATGCGGAAGAACGACGGTTGTTCTACGTTGCGCTGACACGCGCCAGCCGGGGCGCATATCTCATCACCAATAGCCGGCAACCGTCGCGCTATATCCGGGAGCTTTGCGAGATCGCGGGCGACGAGATCCGGTTTGAGACGATCGAAGGCGCTGCGCTGCGTCAATGCCCCAAATGCCTGGTCGGGCAGATGGTCGAGAAGCGCAACAGGAAGGGCACGGTGTTCAGCGGGTGCAACCAGTTCCCCGATTGCAGGCATAGTGAAGGAGCTGAGACGCATCCGGCCACCCGCTTGCGACGACGCGCATAAGGCCGGGTCTGCGGTCGTAACGAAGGACAATCCGCCCCAATGACGGCCTCATCCGCCGAGCGGACGCGCGTCGGTTTCCGAAGCACTGGTTGTTCGTCGATATCGCCCCTTCCGCCGCGATCCGACATAGCAGATGAGGTTCGCCATTTTCAGCGCGGCGATGTCGCGGCGCGCGGTTTTGAGGCTTACTTGCCACAAGGCCATAATCTCGCTGGCGCCGCAGCGGTCGCCTTCGGCGACTCTGGCTAGAAACCAGTATTGGCGCTCATTGAGTTCTACCCGATCAGGGTCATTCATAGGGTCGCGATCAGGGTCATCTTTAGGGTCATTTGGCCGGTGATCCGTCGGTCTCCTGCCCCCGGCAAACTCGCCGACGACATAGGCGGCCCGGGCCGCCGCCAGCGCATAGCGATCGACGGACCCTGACAATTTGGCGGCCACCGGTCCCTCGATGATCCCGAGAGCAAAAGCGCGAATGACGGGTGAGGACACCACGAGGCGCAAGAAAAACACCGTATCGGGACCGTGTTGGCCCGAGAGCCAGTGTTTGACGGTGCGCTCGCTGGCGTGGGTCTGGCGCATGATCTGCTTGACCGCACGGTGGCTGTCGCCGTGCTCCTTGCGCAGTAGCTCGGCCATGGTTTGCGCATAGATCTGGCGCGTGGCCAGGACACCTTTCCATGGCGGTAATTTCCTGCCCTTTTTCTGCAACATCTTCCGGTCTCTCCACAGTTAAACTGGTCGAGGTGCGGAAGCGGTGGCGAGGCCACGTGCTGAGGCGGTCGGTTGCCCGGACCGCCTCAGGTAAAGCAGGAAAGGGCAAAGTTTGCCGAGATGGGATCTTAACGACGACGACCGATCCGAGCCGGCACCTCTGGTGCGCGCGGCCGAATATGTCCGCATGTCGACCGATCATCAGAAATATTCGACTGAAAACCAATCCGACGCGATCCGGCAATATGCAGAAGCGCGCGGGATCGAGATCGTGCGCACCTATGCCGATGCTGGCAAGAGCGGGCTCAAGATCGAGGGCCGCGATGCGCTCAGGCAGTTGATCGAGGATGTTGAAGCCGGCACGGCCGATTTCACATTGGTGCTGGTCTATGACGTCAGCCGCTGGGGCCGCTTTCAGGACGCCGACGAGAGCGCCTACTACGAATATATCTGCCGGCGCGCCGGGATTGCGGTGCAATATTGCGCCGAGCAATTCGACAATGATGGCAGCCCGGTCTCGACCATCGTCAAGGGCGTCAAGCGCGCCATGGCCGGCGAATATAGCCGCGAGCTTTCTACCAAGGTGTTTGCCGGGCAAGGCCGGCTAATCGAAAAGGGTTTTCGTCAGGGCGGCCCGGCCGGGTTTGGTCTGAGGCGCACGCTGATCGACGAGCATGGCGCGATTAAGGGGGCGCTGGTCCGCGGCGAGCACAAGAGCATCCAGACCGACCGGGTGATCCTCACGCCCGGGCCGGACGAAGAGGTCGCGCTGGTCCGCGATGTATACCGCGCCTTTGTCCATGAGGGGCGAAGCGAAAGCGTGATCGCGGCCGATCTCAATGCGCGGGGCCTTACAACCGATCTTGGCCGGCCCTGGACGCGCGGCACGGTCCATCAGCTGCTGATCAATGAGAAATATGTCGGCGATAATGTCTGGAACCGCCGTTCGTTCAAGCTCAAGAAGAAGCGGGTGCGCAATGCGCCCGAGATGTGGATCCGCGCCGACGGCGCGTTCGCGGCGATTGTCGAGCGCGAGCTGTTCGAGGCGGCGCGCTCGATCATCGCCGCGCGCTCGTTCCGGCTGAGCGATGAGGAGATGCTCACGGCCCTGGCCGAACTTTACCAGCGCCAGGGCATGCTTTCGGGGATCATCATCGACGAATGCGAGGCCATGGCCTCGAGCAGCGCTTACAGTTCACGGTTCGGCAGCCTGCTCAGGGCCTATAGTTTGGTCGGGTTCACCCCGGAGCGGGACTATCGCTATGTCGCAATCAACCGCGAACTGCGCCAGCTTCATCCTGGCATCCTGCGCGAGGTGCTCGACGGTCTGCAGGCGAGCGGCAGCGAAGCGTGGCAGGAGGACAAGAGCGACCGGGTGATCGTCAATGGCGAATTCAGCGTCTCGGTGGTGATCGCGCGCTGTTTCGAGACCCAGACGGGGCTTTTGCGCTGGAAGCTGCGTCTCGACACCTCGCTTGCCCCCGACATTACCGTGGTCGTGCGCATGGACCGCACCAATCATGCGCCCTTCGACTACTATCTGTTCCCGCGCCTTGAGAAACTGGCCGACAAGGTCCGGCTGAGTGAAGACAATGCGCTGGCGCTCGACGCCTACCGCTTCGATGACCTCGACCTGCTCTACACCATCGCCGCTCCCATCCCCTTACCGGAGGCTGCCTGATGTCTGCCGTGCGTTCCAGCGGTGTCGAAATGATCCCGATTTCGCGGATCACGGTGCTCAACTCGCGGGCGCGCAACAAGCGCCAGCACCGCGAGATCGTCAACAATATCGAGGCCATCGGCCTCAAGCGCCCGATCACGGTGGCGCGCCACAACGGTCCGGGCGGCGCGCGTTATGATCTGGTCTGCGGCGAGGGTCGGCTCGAAGCCTTCCAGATGCTGGGCCAGAGCGAGATCCCGGCGGTGGTGATTGAGGCGAGCGAGAGCCAATGCCTGGTGATGAGCCTGGTTGAAAATATTGCCCGCCGCACGCCGCGTCCGATCGACATCATGCGCGAGATCGGCGCCTTGCGCGCGCGGGGCTATAACGACACGGCCATCGGCGAAAAGCTCGGGGTCGGCGCGTCCTGGGTCAACATGATCGCCTCGCTGCTCGAACGCGGCGAGGAGCGTCTGGTCGCCGCGGTCGAGACCGGCGTGATCCCGATCACGCTGGCGATGGAGATTTCCAAGGCCGAGAGCGAGGAGGCCCAGACCCTGCTGCTCGACGCCTATGAGACCGGCAAGCTCAGAGGCAAGAAGCTGGCCGCGGCGCGGCGTATGCTCGACATGCGCATGCGTGCGCAGGGCAAGGGGCTGCCTTCGGGGCGACTGGGGCGCAAGGGCAGCGGCAGGCGGATGACCGCCAACGATCTCATGCAGGTCTATCAGCGCGAGGCGGAAAAGCAGCGACTTCTGGTCAAGAAATCCGATTTCACGCAGACGCGGCTGTTGTTCATTGTCGAGGCGCTCAAAGACCTGCTCACCGATGAGAGCTTCCTTAACCTGCTCAGAGCCGAAGGCCTGGCGACGATGCCGCGGGCGCTGGCGATGCGGATTGCGGGAGAGCACGATGGCTGAACGGATCGACGATCCCGGCGATCGGATCCATCAGGCGTTCGAAAGCCAGTTCGTGACCATACCCGTCTCCAGCATCGTGCCGCTCAAGACGCTGCCCGATGGCGCGCGCGAGGGCCGAACCTTCGCGCAGGTACTTTCCTCGATCAAGGCGGTCGGGCTGATCGAAGCCCCGGCGGTCATGGCCGATACGGCCAAGACCGGATCGTATTTCCTGCTCGATGGGCATTTGCGGATCGAAGCGCTGAAAGAGCTTGGCATCGACCAAGTCGAATGCCTGATCGCCACCGATGACGACACCTATACCTATAACAAGCGGGTCAACCGGATACCGCCGATCCAGGAGCACCGGATGATCGCGCGGGCCATGGATCGCGGGGTGGCGGCGACCGATATTGCCGAGGCGCTGAACCTGCAGGTGGAATCGGTCATCCGGCGCTTTCGCCTGCTCGAGGGCATCAGCCCCGAAGCGGCCGAGATGCTGAAAGACACGCCCTGCTCGATGAAGGTGTTCGACATTCTGCGACAGATGTCGGCGATGCGGCAGATCGAGGCGGCGGATCTGATGATCGGGCAGAACAACTTTTCGATCATGTTTGCGCGGGCCCTTCGCGCAGCGACCCCGGACAATCAGCTGGCGACAGCCAGGAAGGGCAAAGGCGCCGGCACGCCGACCCCGTCAGGCCAGCAGATCGCGCGCATGGAGCGCGAACTGGCGGCGCTGCAAACGCAGGTCAAATCGGTCGAAGAAACCTATGGGGTCGACAATCTGCATCTGACGGTGGCGCGCGGCTATGTCGCCAAGCTTCTGGCCAATGGCCGGGTGGCGCGCTGGCTGGCCAGTCACCGCCAGGAATATCTCGGCGAGTTCCAGAAAATCGCCGAGATCGACACGCTGGCGCCGATCGCCGAGCCGGACGCCTGAGCAGGCAATGGGGACCCGGACCCGATAAGCGCGGGGACCATGGGAGACGCCGCACTGTGGGGCGGATCGAGCATGGTGGTGGGAATGGCGGCGAACCCGCAGGAAGCCCACCAGGCTGGCCGCCATCAGGTCCAGCCGCCCCGCGGAAGCACCACAAGCTCCCGCATCACAGATCGGCGTGCCGGAAGGCACCTTCCGGCACGCCGATCTTGCATTGCTCGAAGCGCTGTCCGTCAAACCGTTTGGTTGCTGCAGCCGGTATGACAGTCGTCAAAAGCCCGGAACTCGATACCCGACCCGAGTAGGAAAAGACGGTGGCCGACTAGCGACCGCATCAATCGTTCTGACGCGCCACCCATTGGGTGTGTTCGCGCGAAAATGCGCGCTCAGACTCGTTCACGAATTCAGAGAATTCAGACTCGGTCGTAACATCGCTGATCCGGGTCTGTATGATCCCGATCTCATGAGCCGTGAGGCTATAGGCCGAGGCCAGCTCGTTGAATTTCTTGATCTGAATCCAACCGATCGCAGCAGACGCGGCGACAAGCAGCGGTTCTGCCGGCCAGACCGACCAACCTTCAGGATAGTGCGAACGGATGAGCGCAAGAACGATAGCGCTGCCTTGAATGAGGATGCAGAAAGCAATCCAGCCCCGAAAATGCCGTCGGTTGGTGTTTACCTTCCCAACATACCAGTTGCGTTGTTCTACAATGCGCCTGGTCCGATAAAACTCGCGGCGCTCCTCAAGAGGAAGGGCACGGATTTCGTTCATCTTGGGCGTAATCTGATCGCCCGGCGTGGGGCGGCGGCTGATTGAATCGCGCACATGGCCGTTCGCGTCCAGAATCTCTTTGAGGAACGCGGCGAACTTCTGCTTGACCGAACTTACCTGAGGAACGTCTTCGAACGGCTCGGAGCGCATCATATAGCGCCAGGTCGACGTCTTGATGGACTCTGCCAGCGCGCGGCAACCGTACCAGTCCTTCTCCGGCTTCTTGACCGACATATAGATCAGCAACGCCGTCGACGCTCCGACGATAAACGCGTAAACGAGGAGAAGCGCGGGCGCATAATCGAACCATAACGCGACTGACGCGGCCGTGATCAACAGCCCATATTGGAGCCGGATCAGCCATAGGTAGCTCGATTGCGCGGCAACCGAGGATGCGTCAGCGGAATGGAACAGAGCGGGGTAATCTTCGGGCGTCACAAGCCGAGGTCCTTATAAACCTGCTCCTTATAATGCCAGTTATCCCCTTTGCCCTGGTACTTACTGTAGCTCGTACAGAAATCATCGAGGGCGTGCTTGATGATCCGGGCATTGAAAGACACGTGCACGGCGTCTGCATCACGAAGAATCGGTGGGCAGAGGTCGGCATCATAGCGCCGCATCTTGTTCAGATTCACAGCCACGACCGGCAGGCCGAGCGTCTGGCAGACTTCGATCTCCCACCGCACGAAACGATACAGGTTCTTGGTCGATTCCCCGATCAACACTACGGCCTGCTTCGCGGTGGAGAACCGCTCGCGGAGTTTCCGTTTGGTGTTCGCCTCACTCGACGCATTGGTGATCGTGTTCAGATCATGGGCGTCGTTGAAGTTGAAATCGATCTTCTTGTTCTGGTTCCAACCCTTCATGTAGGCATAGGCCCACATGTCGTTGTCGCCATCAAAAATCACATAGGTCTTGTTGCGGTAGCCCATAGCTCCCCCCTCTTCTTACTGATTAACTGGTCTGTTCGTGCGTATCCGGCGGGCCAGGCAGCAGAGACTTTTCCAGATCAAGCACGACCCGCAGGCAGAGCGCAGCGAAGCGCTCGATCTCGCCGCCGATCAGGCGGACCGTTTCGCCGGGCTGGTCTGATTGCGTGAGTTCGACGTAATGCTCATCGGCGATACCGAGATTGTGCCCGATGACGTGGCGCTTCTCGATATTCAGGCGCAGCAATTCGAGGTCGTCTTCGGACAGGACGTGGAATGGATCGATGCCAATCTCTTTGAAAAGGGAACGTCCACGCCCGATGTTCTGGAAGGCGTTACCGACCGTTTTCTTTTTCAGCAGTCCTTCGGCTTTGTCCGGCAGGCCTTCACGAACAAGATGGCGGTAAATCGTCTTTAGGGCAGTCTCGAACGCCGTCAGAACGTCTTCATGGGCGTTTCCCATCAGGCGATACGCCGTCTCGGGCCGTCCGGCTTCATCCTGCGCGTCAGCAAGCGCAACCTGCTCGCGCACCAGCTCGACTTCCCGCTCAAAATGCTGGCCGTAGCCCGGCGCACCACAATCGGGGCAGAACAGCGCGATGGCGTAGACAGCGTACTCTCGCGCGCAGACATTGCAGGTCAATTCTCGCAGGAGGTCTTCACGGATGGCGAGAGGCCGCGGTCGTCTGCTCGGCTTGAAATCCATCTTTATCGAGATGAGCCCGCCCTTGCCCTGACGTCGGTTAAAGTTCTTCGCCAGATCGGCGATATGATCCTCGACGTCCGCAGTTGCTTCCCACGCCACTTGCTTTTTGACAGCCTCGATGTCGGAGAAATGAATGAACTCATCGTCATCGGCCACAAAGCCGGAATAGGGACATACCGTTTGTCCGGGGCCCGGTTCGCGTCGGATGGCCAGGCGGTGTTCTTCCGATATCGCACGCGTCTCTGGAGCATCCCCGATCAGAAATAGCCGGGGCGGCGCGCTCGGATTCGGAGAATATTGGTAGGCCTTGCCCGAAGGACTGCGGGGCAGCGGGTAGGAAAGCTGCATCTTATCGCGCGTCCCTCCTGTTCTATGGCGCTCAAGACGCCGGAAGCGGAAATTGCTCATTTTCGTCCCTCGCAACGCTTGTAAATTGCCCGGATGAGTGCGTAACCGCCGCCGGTTGGACCAAGCTTCGTTCCCTGAGATCGCCAGCCCATCATCCTACCGGTTCCAGAGCCACCGGCTCTTCCCTCAGGATCAGGCGGCGAAGCCGCCCCAGCATGTCGGTGCTGTTGGCCACGTCGATGCTTGCGGTTTCCAGGATCGTGGCGTGTCCGGTGATCGCATAGCGCCCATGAACCATGTCTTGGCCGCCGAGGCCGGGATGGTGGGGATAGAGCAGCGTCAGGCGCGGCGCGTCATAGAGCTGGGCATAGGCCATCATCTGGTAGACATCTGCCTGCGAGACGCCCTGTTTGGGATCATCGATCCGCGCCGATATCCGCTTCCACTTGGTGTCGATGACATGGACGACCCTGCCGCCTTGGCGGATCAGGATATCGGGCCGGGTCTGGAACAGGGCGCGTCCGCTGTCCTGCGCGCTCAGACAGAACAGCCGTCCGCCCTGCAACGAAACAGTGAGCCCGGTTCCTGCCAGGGCGCGGGCGATCAAGCGCCCGACATATTCCTCGAACAGCGCGTTCATCTCGAACAGCATGGCGGTGCCCTGGCCGGCGCCGCCGGTCGTCGTCTGATAGCGGTCCTGCAAAAAGAGCTGAGCCATGGCGAAGAGCTCTTGCCAGGACCGGTTGGTGCGGTCGATTATCACCTGATCCCAGCGCAGCGCGGCCACCGGCACGTCGGTAATATCGGCATAGACGAAAGCCAGCTCGCGCAGACGTTGCTGGTTTGCGGGCCGTCGCGAGAGGCGCGCCAGGCGCTGCACGGCCGCTTTCATGATCCGGTTGAGCGGCGTGTCTTCGGACAGAAGATCGAAGCGGCAGGCAAGGCGCGAGGGATTGACCGCATGGCGGGTGAACTGGCGGGTAATGTCGAGCTGGCCGCGCAAGGTCGGCAGATCGTCTTCGCAACTGATATAGCGGCGCGGCATGCCCTTGCGCAGCGCTTCGGTCAGCTTGTCGCAAAAGATGCGGATCAGGATTTCGAGCAGGGTCTCGCGCTGCCAGGCGAGATCGGTGATGACGCCCAGGTCAATTTTCAAATCCAGCGCAACCGCCAGCATGTGCACCAGGCGCTTGCGGATCGCCGCGTTCTGGTGATCGGTTGTTTCACCGGGCGCCACATCGATCTTGGGCAGGATCTCCAGGCTCGCATCGCCCGCTGCCAGAATTCCGACCACGCCGCGCGCGCGCAAGGCATGCCGGCCATGTTCGAGTACGCCGCTGCCGCCGCGTCCGGCAAAGGCCGAGCGTGCCGCCAGGGCCGCCAGCCTCTCGGCATGGCCATCGAGAATCTGCCCCGCGCCTTCGCCATAGGCGAGCTTGTCCCATTCCCGAACCGTATAGGCGGGCATCAGGCGGCAAACTCGGAAAAGTCGAAGCGCGCCTTGACGCTCCAGCGCCGCTTGTCGCCGCCCAGCTCATCGTCGGCAAAACCGGCCGGCGCCGTCAGCCGCCGCGCATCGAGGAAATGGGAGCCATTGGTGCCGTCGCCATCGCCGAGCACCGCAGCGACCTTTGACCAATCCTCGTAGAAATATTCGGCCAGGAGCGGGATGACCTTATGGCGCATGACGTCTTCGACGTCGGCGCGGCTACGGCAGCCAGTGAAATAGGCGTGGCCGATCTGGTGTTCGCGATCGAAGAGATATTCGATCCGCTCGTTGATCGTGTGCAGCAGCTTGCACAGATCGATCCCCTCAAGATTTGCTGCATCGAGCCCCCTGGCCGCCAGCGCCCGCCGCAGGTCCTCGACATCGGGCATCAGCTCGCGGAAGGTGAAGCGGCGGCGCAGAGCGGTGTCGAGCAGCGCGATCGAGCGGTCCGCGGTATTCATCGTGCCGATGATGTGCAGGTTGGCCGGCACGCCGAAACTCGTCCCCGAATAGGGAAGTCGCACCCGGACTTCGTTTTCACAGCCGAGCCGCTTGTCGGTTTCGAGCAGCGTGATCAGCTCGCCGAACACCTTGGAGATATTGGCTCTGTTGATCTCGTCGATAATCAGGACATGCGGCCGCGCGCCGGCCACTGGCCGCTCGGCATTGGGATCGATGACCACCGCTTCGAGCGCATCCCAGTCGATCCGGTCCGAATCAAGCCGATAGGCTGACTGGCGGCGGAAATTGCGGGCGTAGAATGGCGCGCGCTCGGCGCCATTATCATCGCGCCAGATCCATTCGACACTGCGTCGATGCGGATGGAAATCGGCGTCGGCATCGAAATAATACTCGCCGCTCACCCGGCCAAAGGCACGGTAGCTGTCACGGCCATCGGAGATGACGACATAGTCGCCGACCTGCAGGCCGGAGCGAAAGGCGTAAAGCATCTCGATATTGGGGTCCTTGCCGGATGCGTCGGGATCTTTCTCCTCGTTCCACGTTTTCCGGATTTCTTCGAAATCATCGAAGCGCTCGTCGGACCAGTCGATATCGCCGCCCCAGCCGAGATGGATCAGCCCGCCATCGAGGCCTACGCGGATCCGGTCTTCCTGGCTGCCGCGCTGACCGAGCGCGACCTTGTAGATCGGGCGTGAGCGATCGAGCCGCTTGGCCGGCGCATCGCCGGTGTCGAGCCGCGCTCTCTCGCTGATGATCTTGAACACGCCGGCATGGGGCTTGAGACTGAAGCCCCCCGACGTGCTGGCAGCCTCATCGTCACCTTCCTGTTCAACGTCTGTCGTCGGCCGCAGCCCCTCGACAAAATCCTCGTAGGCGAAGGACTGGTGAAAGGTGACGAATTCGATCCGTCCTTCGCCGGCAAGATGGCGATACTCGGCCATCAGGGCATCGCGGTCATCGCGCAGTGGTTCGGCTGCAGCATCGCCCAGGCAAAGCCGCACGGCCTCCCAGGCGGTGGCATAGGTCTTGCCGGTCCCGGGCGGGCCGTAAAGGATGAGATTGGTGGTCGCCGGCATCGCGGTCATCGGTTCAAAGGTCATGATTTGGTGCCCTTCCGCTGAGGCGAGCTGGTAAGTGAAGACGGTGGAACTGCTGGGATTTGGCAGCGTGTGTGAGGGCGCGGGGACATCGGCGAGCTTCTGAAATTTCTCGCCGCCGAGCGCGCTGCAGATCGCCGGGAACGCGTCGCGCAGTCCCATGTCGCGGCCAAGATCGCCGGCGCGGATTGCAATGTCTGCCGCGCCGTTCTCACGCGCTGGTTCGACATAATAGTTTCGCGCACAGAGCCGGATGCGATCTGCGTCGCGGATCAGATGCTCGTAGCGCTCGGGCGGGGTGACCGGGGCGTCATCGGCATCGATGATGATGTAACCCGCATTGTGGAGCTGGGCGGCGGCATCGGCCTTCTGTCCCCACCCGCCATTGAGCTGCGTCTTGCCGCGCAGGAAGCCAACGATCGGCTTGGAGGGATAGACCCGACCCGGCCGCGCGCGTGTCGAGCGCACCCAATAGTCCCGCGGCTCGCCAAAGGCCTCGAAGATGGCGGCGTGCTCGCCCGACTGGCGGTAGCTATCATAGGCGTCCATCGCCGCCTCGATCGCTTCGCGCGAAAAGGTCGCCACATCTTCATCCTTGTAATTGTGGACGACCCACAGCGCGCTTTGCACATCGATCATGTCGCGCGGCGCCAGACCCCGGTCCGCAAAAGCGGTGCGCACGGCCTGCATGAAGCGCCATTCGTCGCGATAGGTGTCGGCCATCGACGCATGATCGGGAAAGCGGCTGCCAACCGCTTCGAGCCAGAGGTCCTGGCGCACCGAATGGCGGATATAAATGCCCTCGTCCGGAGCGAGATGGAGGAACAGGAATTCAGCGATCTGGCGCGCCGGATCGGGCTTGCCGTCCGGGACGGCCGCGATCCACGCGTCAACAAAGGCCTCCAGCGCCGAGGCGTGACCGTCCGCTGCGCCAAGCGCGGCGTCGACAAGCGCGCGCAAGGCCGGCCAGAGCTGCTCGCGATCGGCGTCGCCTTTGGGCGACATCGGCCAATAGGCGCGCCATTGCAGCAGATTGCTTTTGGCCAGCGCGGTGTTGACGGCATCAGCCAGTCCCTGGTCTGAACCGGCCTGTTCGATCGCCGTCCTGAGCTCCGCCGCAATCGCCAACTTGTAGGTCCGCTCCGCCTCGTCGAAATGAGGACCGGGCGGATCGAAACGGTCGAAGGCGGGAAAGAAATGGCGTAGCCGCTCGATCCAGCGCGTGATCGCAGCCGGATTGAGCATCAGCGCATCGCCGGACTGCAACAGCACCGCGATCAGCCGGCGCAGGGTTTCGGCGTCTTCAATCCTCACGACAAAGCAGTCAGCGTCGCCAAAGGACCAGTCGCGGCTGAGGGCGGAATGCCGACCGCCATCCTTCATGCCGCGCTGATAAGGACGCAACTCGGTGGCAAAGCCATTCGCCTCGACAGAATCGCGCCATTTTATGTGCAGAAAGACGTTGGATGGATTCTGGATTTCCCACACGAGCCGCTCGCCAGCGCCAAATTCAAGCGACACCATCTTCTTGGTGATACCCGCGCCCGGACGTAGCCCCGAGCTGCGCAATACCTCGAAAAGCGCTCTTCGCAGTGGAATGGAGCCTTCGCGCTCATTTTCATCGAGGCGCGCCTCGAAATTCTCCCACATTCAAACGTCTCCAAATTCAGGCAATGCGCATAGCGTGTTGACGAGGCGCATCTGTTCAACGGTGTTGCATTTTGCTTCGCGCAGCCGCGGTGCGCCGAAGACAAGCGCCAGACCTTTGGCGCGCGAGACAGCGACGTTGATGCGGTTGAGCGAGAACAGGAAATCCATGCCGCGCGGGGTTTCCTCGACCGAGGAGGCGGTCATGGACACCAGGCAGACGGGTGCTTCCTGCCCCTGGAACTTGTCGACCGTGCCGACACGAATGCCAGCGGGCAAGGCGTCCTGCAGGGCATTGACCTGCGCGTTATAGGGCGCAACGACGATGATATCGGCGGGCTCAAGGGCGCGCGTTGTCCCATCCTTATCGGTCCAGCTTCCCGAGAGCAGATCGTCGATCGCCGCCTGAATGGCAGCGACTTCCTCGGCTGCGATCTGGGCATTGCCCTCGTGGGCGACCGGCACCCAGAAAGCGCCAGCTTCAGGAAAGCCCGTCCCGCGGACTGCCTGGACGGCTGTATCGGGCGCGCTAACGAGCCTGCCTTCATAGACCTGCCGCGAAATAAACCCGCAGACATCGGGATGCATGCGGCGTGACACCGGCAGGAAGATGCCGCGATCGGGCGGGATGGTGGCGTGCTCGCCCAGCATCCACTCGAGACAGGAAAGGTTGGCCGGATCGGGATGGGCACCCTGGATGACCTGCGGCAATTGCCGCGGATCGCCGACCAAGACGATGTTGCGCGCGCAGCGCCCCATGGCGACCATATTGGCCAGCCCCACTTGCCCGGCTTCATCGATGAAGAGCCAGTCGAGCGCCTGCTCGTGCTCCGACCGGGCAAAAAAGAAAGCGGTGCCGCCGACCACATGGGCGCGGCTCCATAAGGAATCGTCATTGGCGGTCGAGCGGATGACGCCGAAACAGTCGTCCGGATAACCGTCTTCGCCGCTGCTGACCTTGTGCCCAATGCACAGGCCCGGGACAGGATCGCCATCATCTTGCGCGGCAAGGCATCCCATCAGCACATTGCGGATGGCCTCATGGCTGTTCGAGGCCACGCCAACGCGGTGCCCCTGGCGCACCAGCGCGAGGATTGCCCGTGCGGTCACATAGGTCTTGCCGGTTCCCGGCGGCCCCTGGATTGGCAGCACGGTGCCATCCATAGCGGCGATCGCCGCGATCGTGCCGGTCAAGGGATCGGCGCCATCAAGCAGATCGGCGCGCGGTCCCGTCACCAGACGTGGAGCCGTGCGCGCAAGCAGATCATCGAGCGCGGTCAGGCGGCGCGCACCGCACTGATCGTCGATTACATCGCGCAGGGCCGCGGCAATGACGTCCGTATTGACCGGCCAGTCGGGGTGGAGCGTCAGGCGATCGGTCAAAAGATGAGCCTTGGCCGGCCCCGCTTTGATCGCGATGATCCGCTCGGAGCGGTCGAGCTCTTCGATGCTGACACTGGCCGGCGGCCCGTCAATGACCGGGACCGTCGCTTTGCGGCCGGCCCGCAGCTTGGTCTCCTGAAGCGGAAAGCGATAACGGCGCAGCACCGAGCGTTTGACGGGTTCGGCCGGATCAATGGCTTCCAGGCCGGCCAAGGCATCGAGATCGTCGATCAGCTCATCGTCGTCCTTGCCGGCGCTGTCGAAAACCGCCCATTGCGCAGGCTTGGCCTCGCGCTTGTGGAACAGGCCGAGGTTGAACAACATGTCTTGCCGCTCCTGCGGCAGACCGGATGTGGCAAGCTTCGCGCGCAAGCCTTGTGTATCGGCGTCCTCCTCGACTTCCTTGTCGCCGGCATCCACCGCAAGCACCGGCCAGGGCGCGGCGGGACGGATGCTCACCAACCAGTCGCGCAGCTCCTCGGTCGAGATACAGTCGATGCGGTTATAGTCTTCGATCTCGTCGAGGATCGTTTGTTCGCCGGTTTCGCGCCAGCGCTCGTAGGCAACGACCGAGCCGCCGGCGGTCTTGACCTCACCTTCGCGCACCCGGCCATAGAAGGCTTCCATCGACTTGATCGAGTAATTGGCTTCCGAGCCTATCAGCGCGCCGCGCACCACCGCGAAAAGATCGACAAAGCGCCGCTCGCGCAGCAGGCGGTCGAGAAAGACCTCGCCGATTCCGTATTGTGCAGTCAGCCGCCGCAAGGCGGTAATCTCATAGGGTGCATAGTGATAGATGCGCGCTTCGGGATAGGCTGCGAGCCTGTGCCGGAAAAACTCCAGAAGGTCCGCCAAGGCCCGCGCTTCGGCGCCATGGTCATGGGCCCAGAAAGCCTTGAACTGGCCGTCGAACCAGACGCCGTGGAGATATTCGAGGCCGCCTTCGTAATGCGGATCGCCCTCGATATCGTAGAAAAGATCGCCCGGCTGCGGCGCGGGCAAAAGATCAAAGCCCTTGCCGGGTTCGGCCTCGCGCAACTCGAAGGCTGGCGCCCCTGTCTTGCGGGCGTGCTGCAGGCGCGCCTGCGTCACCAGCCGTATCCGGGTGGTCTCGGCCATGCCGCGGATGGGATGATCGAGTCCGGCCAGCTGCTCCATGGTGGTGATGCCAGCCGCCTCGAGCTTCTTGACCTGGGTCCGGGTAATATTGGCGACGTTGAACAGGCTGTCTTCAGCCTGCCACTGGCTTTCGCAGTGATCGCCCCAGCGGCACAGCCCACAATCGGCACAAGGGATCGGCCGGGTCGGCGCCGGGTTTTCCAGGAAAGCCTCGAGCCGCTGACGCGCCATGCGCGCATAGGCCTGATAATCCGCGAGCCGTAGCTGCGCCCGGCTGCCATCACCGAGTTCAACATGGGCAAATTCGGGGGCGACGCCCTGAATCTCGGTCAGCAAATCCGAATAGAGCACCAGCTGCAGCACATGTTTGGGATGGGGGCGCCGCTTGAGCTTGGTGTCGGTGACTTCGTAGCTGAAGGGACCGAGATCCGACGGGCGCTCGACGCGCTCGAGAAAGTCCGACCAACCGCCCCAATTGTCGCCCAGCAACGCCCCCTGAAAGACGATCTGCGGACCGCTTGCCAAAGCCGCCCGGGTTGTCTGCGCATTCTCGGCAAGATCGGACCGGTCGATTTCGATCACCGACGCACAAGATGCCTTGAGCTTGACCAGATGGGCAGCTTCGTGGGCATCGCCCTGCTTCTGGAGCAGCGCCGCATCCTCGGTATCTTCGCGTGGCACTGGCCCCGTGCCATGGATATAGGCGAGATCGAGCGCGGTCGCGTGAGCGCAGCCCATGAACAGCATCAGATCCGATGCGGATAAGAGTATCCGGCCCCCTTCAATAGTTCGCATTGTTGCCCCCTCGTCGAATGCAATCTCCAACAAGACTTGCATCTCGACAGATTGCACGTTCAGCCATAGCGTGCGTGGGTGTCAATATCTGACATAGTCTGTGACCAGGATTTGGATCATGTCGTTCGCCAAGGCTCAGGACCTGATCAGGCTAGCGCGTCTGGCCGCCACGCGGCGGACGGGGATCGGTCTTGATGAGATCTGCGAGGAATTCGGCGTTTCGCATCGCACGGCGCAGCGCATGACCGATGCGCTGGAGACTGTGTTCACCAATGTCGAAGCGGTGGATGGCGACGACCGCCGGCGGCGCTGGCGTGTTGCCGACCCCATGCTCGACCGGCTTCAGACCCGCCAGGAAACGGCGGTCGAAGCGCTGGAAATTGCCGGACGAACGGCGCGCGGCGATGGCCGGCTACGCCACGCGGCGGCCCTTGAAGACCTGCGCGACGGATTGCTGGCGCGGCTGACACCAAAGGATGCGCTGCGCACCGAAGCCGATGTCGAGGCAGTCCTGTTGGCAATGGGCTCGGTGACCCGCCCCGGCCCGCGCGTCAATCTGGCGCCGGCGGTGCTCGATGCCGTAATCGAGGGCCTGCGCGGCCCGTTTCGTCTGCGGCTGCGCTATCGGGACGAGGATGCGCCTGAACGGATCATCGAGCCGCACGGGCTGCTGCTGGGGCATCGCAGCTATCTGGTGGCGCGCCAGCCGGCGCGCGGCGAAGACATGCTGAACTTCCGGATGGACCAGATCCTGAGCGCCCAGACCCTGGATGAGAGCTTCAGCCTGATGCCCGGCTTTTCGCTGGAGGACTATGCGGCGCAATCCTTCGGCGTCTACCAGGATCCGGCACAATATGACGAAGTCATCTGGCGGTTTGCACCGCATGCCGCAGGAAGGGCGGCCGAGTTCTCCTTTCACCCAAAGCAAACCGTTGAGGTGCAAGAAGATGGCGGCATCATCGTGCGCTTTCACGCGGCGGGCTGGCTCGAGATGGCGTGGCATCTCTATCAATGGGGCGATGCGGTTGAGGTTATCGCGCCCGAGGGGCTGCGCACGCTGGTCGAAAATCACCGCAGGGGCGATTTTGGCGCCCTGCCATAAGGCAACAGGAACGAAGCGGTGCCGCGCGACAAACAGGGTGAGATTCCGCGACAATCTGGGTGAGACGCTGTGGTGGG
>NZ_BNCG01000034.1 GCF_014656355.1 Camelimonas fluminis | reverse complement strand
TTCTGATCCAAGAGTCTTGGTATTAGCGTACGATTTCGAGCAGATCTTGTTCTGCCCCCATACTTGGCGTTCACTTCGGCCGCGCCCGCGCGCTCGCGGCCAGCCCGGAAGAACTGCCCGTCGGAGGAAGAGGCCGTGCCGTCGCCCCAGTGACGCGCGAATGGCAGCCGGTGATGAGCATCGACGATCATGGCGAGCGCGGCGCGATAGTTTTCTTCCGAAAGATACCAGTTGTGGGTCCAGGCGAGCTGGGCGTAGCTGACGCCTTGGCTGGCGTTCGCCATGCGCTCGAGGCCAAGATTGGTGCCGTCGGCCAGGACAGTGGCGAGCACGGCGTTCGGGTTGTCGTGGATCTTGCCGCTGCGCAGATCGCGGAAAGCCGACAGGAACCCCGTCCGAGCCGCAACCTCGCGCAGCAGATCGGTGATGCGCAGGCGTGGCAAGAGCGCGTCGAGCTTGCGGTCGAGCATGTCGGCCTCGGGTGGCGTCGCCGGCGGCAGCGGCTTCACCTTCAGCTTGCCGCGCACCATCGACACGCCTTCCAGCTTGTCCTGCCGCAGCAGCGCAGAGAAGCGCTTCAATCGCCAATCCAAAACGCGGGCGCGACTTGCAATGTAGGCGTCCGCGGCAACACCGATCGGTAATCCGGTGGCGATTTCGACCGCTGCCCGCTTCGAGAGCAGATAAGCGTCGAAGCGCCGATAGTTCCGCGAGCACTCGATCCAGACGTCGCCTGCCCGCAGCCGGTCGCGCAGCGTCGAGAGCACGGCGGTCTCATAGAGCCGGCGGTCGATCCGGCCGTTACCCTGGCGCACGAGCCGCTTCCATTGCCTGTTTTTGAACGGCAGCGGCGCATCGTCCGGCACATCGCGCCGGCCACGCCGGTTGAGCTCGCGCAAAATCTCGACCGCCCGCAGGAGGGAAGCTCCGCCTCCAGCGGCGCGGAAAGCGAACGCCTCGAGGAACGCCGGCGCGAAACGGCGGATCGTGCCGTAACGTTCGGTCGCGGCCGCCAGCATGTCTTCGTCGGCCAGTTCGGCCAGCGCATCGATCTGGGGCTTGGCGGCGAGGAGCCGATGCCAGCCGACCGTCTCGTCGATCACGGCGAGAGCGTCGGTATCGCCCTCGCGCGCTTCCGACAACGCCGCGATCGTGCGGCCAAACAGGCGCATGAGCTGGCCGACGTCACGGGTCGTTGCCTGGTAGCGCCGTTCCTGACCGCGCCGGGCGCGGCTGAAGAGGGATCCGACGAGCTTGTCGAACATGTCGATCGCGGCATCCGCCAGTCGCATCTCGAGGTCGATCAGGCTCGCAATGAGGGTCGCCCGGCGTCGGTTTGCGGAGTAGTCGGAGAGCAGGAACGCCGGCGCCACCGCGCCTTCGCGCACGAACTGCCGGAAGCGGTGCTCGTGAACCGCGGACATGACGTCATCGGCGGAGATGCCGATGCCGCGCACGAAGGCCAAGCGATCCAGAAGGTCGTTGATGTTCGTCGTCGAGGGCGACTCCGGGATGTCGCGCAGCCAGGCAAACCGGGTCGAGTTCAGCGCGGCATCGTTGACCAGCAGAGCATCGAGGCGGCCGAGTTGCTCGGGCGCCAATGGAGCAACGAGAGCTTCCGCGGCTTTCCGTCGAGCGCGAGCCCGCCCGGCCAATCCGGCTCGTTCGATCGTGTCGGGGGCGGGAAGGATGATTTTGGCGGAACGCAGACCTTCGACAATCCCGTGAGCGATCGGTTCGCCCTTGTCGGTCGACCACGCGGCTGCGGCGGCGAGATCGAGAGCGAGCGGCACATCGGCACGGATGAAGGGGCGCAAGCCGAGATAGCCGAAGAGTTCGCCCGCGTGATCGAGCCGGGTCTGGGTGCGACGGCTATAATCGCGAAAGGCTGCCGCCGAGAGCCCGAGCTGATGAGCAAGGTAGGTCAGGAGCGCGTCGGGCACCGCATCGCCGGCGCGTAGGCCAAACCCCGGATAGCGCAGAAGGCAAAGCTGGACCGCAAATCCAAGACGGTTGCGACTGCCGCGCCGATCGGCGGCAAGGTCGAACTCAGCGGGCGACAAGGTGTAATGCCGGATGAGTTCGCTCTCGCCCTCGGGAATGCCGAAGAGGCGCCCGCGCTCGTCATCGGTCAGCAGCTCCCGCCGCGCCATGTCGGCCATCCTCCCCAAGGATGATCGACCCTAACCCGCCTCACCGACCTCGCCGAGTCCGATCAGTCGGATTGCGTCACACAATCAACAGCTCAATGCGTTTGCAGGCCTTTGACAGAATGACGGGATTAGTGACACGATTCGTCGATCATCAAGCTGCAGTAGCGGCGCTCGGATAATCGGCCGTTTGCGTGACGGCGCCGGAAGGGAAGAAGCTGGTGCTGATAGGCTACATGCGCGTGAGCAAGACGGACGGCAGCCAGGTCGTCGATCTGCAATCCGACGCGCTCGTGGCGGCCGGCGTCGCCGTCGATCAACTCTACACCGATCGCGCGTCGGGAAAACGCGACGACCGCCCAGGACTGGAGGCCTGCCTGAGAGCGCTGCGCGATGGCGACACGCTGATGGTCTGGAAGCTCGATCGGCTGGGCCGCAGCCTCAAGCACCTCGTCGATGTCGTGCAGGCTCTCAATAGACGCGGCGTCGGGCTGAAGGTGCTCACCGGCCAAGGCGCCGCGATCGACACCACCACGGCCAACGGCCGGCTGATGTTCAACTTCTTCGCGGCGCTGGCGGAGTTCGAGCGCGAGCTGATCGTCGAGCGCACCAATGCCGGCCTCGCCGCAGCACGAGCCCGCGGGCGCAACGGCGGCCGGCCCTTCAAGATGACGTCGGCGAAACTGCGGCTGGCGCAGGCGGCCATGGGCAAACCCGAGACGAAAATCGGTGAGCTCTGTGCCGAACTCGGCGTCACCCGTCAGACGCTCTACCGCCATGTCGCGCCCACAGGGGATCTCCGGCCAGACGGCGAAAAGCTGCTCGGCCGCAAGCCCAAATCGCCGCGTTCCCGGTCCGTCCAACTAAACGCGGTTTAGCGAACAAACCTTGAGGTGCCCCCAGGTAAGCCTAGACGATCCGACTCAACCGCCAGCAGGGAGCCTTCAAGACCCGACTATCAGAATATCGCCAGCACGTGCCGCATAGTCGAGCGCGTAGGCGAGCTCGCCGGGTGTCTCGGCGTGGACATGAAAGAGCGGCTGTCCGCGATCAACCTCCGCGCCAAGCCGCACCTCCATGAAGACGCCGGCAGCCTTGGCGCCGGGCGCACCGGCCAGCTTGGCAAGCCGCGCTAGTTTGCGATTGTCGATATGAACGATTCGGCCTGCGCGCGGCGCAACCAATGGATAGACGTGGCGCGCCTGCGGCGGAGTGCGCAGTCCGCCCTGCGCCTCACAGATGGCTTCGAACTTCTTCCACGCCCGGCCGTCGGAAAGCGTCGCGAGCGCCAGCGTCACGCCGCTTCCCTTGCTGGCCTTTCCGCCAATTTCCAGTGCCGCGCCCGCCAGCGTGACAGCTCGCTGGCGCAGGTCATCGGGCGCGTCGGATTTGTTATGCAAAACGGCGAGCACATCGAAGGCCTCGAGCGCCGGACCGATGCCACGGCCGACGGGCTGCGAGCCATCGGTTTGAAGGCATAAGGCGGCAAGGTTAAAGCGCGCAGCCACTGCGGTCATGCGCTCGGCAAGGCGGTCAGCGACGTCTTTACCGCGCACCTTCGCGGTTGCGCCGACCGGGATATCGATGACCACGTGTGTCGAGCCTGCAGCGATCTTCTTCGAGAGGACGGACGCAATCAACTGACCTTCAGTATCGATATCCAGTTCGCGCTCCACCCGCACGAAGATATCGTCGGCCGGGCTGAGGTGGACCGCACCGCCCCAGGCAATGCAGCCCCCTTCCGCCTCCACCACGCGTCGGAGAGTCGCGATGTCGAGATCGACAGGCGCCAAGGTTTCCATCATATCGGCCGTACCGGCCGGCGAGGTGATCGCGCGCGAGGAGGTCTTGGGCATGACGAGGCCGTTCGCGGCCACGATCGCCACGACAATCGGCGTGGTGCGGTTGCCAGGAAGCCCGCCGATGCAGTGTTTATCGACCACGATCGCGGCATCCCAGCGCAGGCGGTCGCCGACATTCACCATTGCCCTCGTCAGACTAACCGTCTCCTCTTCGTCCAGCGGCAGCGCGGCGCTCGCGGTCAGGAAGGCGGCGAGGTGCACGTCGGTGTAGCTGCCGGCGACAACATCCCTCACGATCTCCGAGAAGGCGGACGTATCCAGACGATTGCCATAGATACGCCGCCGCACATCAGCGAGCGAATCCATTGCGGGTGGATGGGAGACCCTGACCTCGTCGCCTTCCGCGACGCCAAGAAGGTCCCAGGCGGTTTCGGACAGTCCGATCTCGTCGAGGCCCAGCATGGCTTCACCGTCGACTTGAAAAAGAGTCGCCTGGACCTGGCGCTTGCCATTGGCCACGAGAACCTGAGAGCGCGAAGCAAATCCCTCGGCCCGGCAGACGTGACAGTCGGCACGCATGATTACGATCGCCTGATGCTGGCTATGCAGCCGGAGACGGCGTACACGGTGCCTTGGTTGATCGGCACGAGCAGCGTTATCTGTCGTCGTCATAGATCGAAGATCTGGTTCTGACGTGGCACAGCGGCATCCCACCCAAGTTCGCGATCAATCCGCACCCGCAGCGCTTCGGCGGCGTCGGCCTCGCCATGGACGATGAAGACGCGAGACGGAGCGCGGCGGAAGCCGGAGAGCCAGCGCATCAGCTCGCTAGCATCAGCGTGTGCCGACAGCATCGACAGGTCATCGACCTCTGCCCGAACCGGCACCCATTGGCCATGGATCCTGATGTCGCGCGCGCCCTGAAGCATCGCTCGGCCTCGCGTTCCAGCGGCCTGGAACCCGGAGAACAGGATCGTGTGCTTGGGATCGGTCGCGAAGGCCTTGAGGTGATGGAGAACACGGCCTCCCGTCGCCATCCCGCTCGCCGATATCACGACCTTGGGCCAGGGGCTGGTCGAGATCGCCTTGGAGCTTTCCACATCGCGTGTATAGGTGGCGATGCCGCAGATCGCGTCGCATTCCTTGGAAGACAAGTGGTGATCGTCGTGGTGGGCGTGGAGCAGGCCTGTCGCCTCGATCGCCATCGGGCTGTCCAGATAGATCGGGACGCCCGATAGACGGCCGGCGGTCTGCAGGCGCCACAGATGATAGAGCAGCGACTGTGCGCGCCCGACCGCAAAGGCCGGGATGACGACGGTGCCGCCGCGCTTGATGGTGCGCTCGATGACCTTGCCGAGCGCTTCGGTGGGATCGGCAGAATCGTGGAGGCGGTTTCCGTAGGTCGATTCAACGACGACGTAATCTGCTTCGGCGATAGCTGCCGGGTCCGGAAAGATTGGGTCGCCGTAGCGGCCAAGGTCCCCTGAAAAAGCAATGCGGCGGCCGCCCCATTCGATCTCGGCGCTGGCGGCTCCGAGGATGTGGCCGGCGTAGCGAAACCTCACGGTCGCACCACCTGGGAGCGTCGTGACCGTGTTGAAAGGAACAAGCGAAAAGAACTCCATGGCGCGTTCGGCATCACGCGCGCCGTACAGCGGCAGCGCCGGCTTGTGTTTGGAGAACCCTTTCCGATTGGCGTACTCAGCGTCCTTCTCGTTGAGGTAGCCGCTGTCCTTGAGGATGAGCTCTGCGACATCGCGTGTCGCCGCGGTCGCGTAGATGCGGCCACGAAAGCCGTCACGCACGAGCTTGGGTAAGTAGCCCGAGTGATCGAGATGAGCATGGGTCAAGACGACGGCATCGATGCTCGACGGCGCGACCGGCAACGGTTCCCAGTTCAGCTCGCGAAGGTTCTTGAGGCCTTGAAATAGACCGCAATCAATCAAGATGCGCTTGCCGCCGTTGGTGAGGAGATGTTTCGAGCCGGTGACAGTGCCGGCGCCGCCGAGAGAGGTCAGAGTCAACATTGCGAACTTTCAGAATGTGAAGGCGGCCAAATCCGCCGGATCGCCGCGTCCGTCGAGCGCGCCTTGCTCGGTCGAGGAGAGAATCTCCTCGCGCTTGCAGCCGAGGAGAGCGCCTCCCGCGTCCACCAGATGCGCCCAGCTACAGCGGTTAGCGAACAGCATGCCTGCAACGTCGAGCGTGCCGCCCCGGCTGATATAGCCGCGCGCGACAGTCCTTTGAGGCCCGGAGTCGAGCCGCCGCAACAAGCCGAGCATTGGTTCCGGTCTCGCGTGAGACACGATGACTCGCGGCAGCCCGGCCGGGAACAGCGCCGCAATATCCTGCTCGCTAGCTGTGAAGGCGGCTTCAATGGAATCGCGGGGGATTCGGAATCGGCCAGGTTCCGAGAGAGCGGTTACGAGAACGCGGCGGCCGTGCGTCTTGAGGCGATGTGCTGCCTTGAGCGCCTCCTCGAGCTGGTAGGCGCCGATGGCAACCAGTTGCAACTCGGCCCCGTCGCGCTCGCCTTCGATGTGAGCGGCGCCATCGGCAATGAACTTGAGCGCAGCCTCGCCACCGAAGCGATACGGCATGTCGCGCTTCGACACGATGAGGCAGGCTACCTGTCCGCGACCCTGGTAGACGGCTCGCAGGGCGGCCATGGCGCTGTTGGTATCCACGGGGAACAGAACGCGTGCCGTGTCGGACATCTCGCCGAGCAGCGCCTCGCCAATGGTCGGGTCCTGATGCGACTGCTCGTTTTTGGAGTTCTCCCAGGTATGAGACGTGACGATGAGCGGGACGGATACCCAACCCGGCTTCTGGCCGACCTCACGCTGGCGACGGGCGAAGACGATCTCCTGGCGAAGCCCGCCCAACATCTTCAAGGCGAAAGCCTCGTAGCTGACAATCAGGTTGATGCCTCCCTTGTTGGCGAGCGCCGCGCCCGCAACCGCTTCCTCGTTGAGCGCGGTGATGACCGCCCCATCCACGGCATCGGCGACGTTGGGCTCCGAAACGTTCACCCGGTGGCGCAACCTGTCGAGGGTTGCACCCATATGGTTTGAGCGCAGTTCGTCGGGGTTGCCGACACGGGGCCGAAGGCCGGGGTTCGCATCGACGAGGCGGACGAACCAGCGGTCGATAGCATGCATCGCGCAGTCGGGCGGACTGCCGGCTACGGTCCAATCAGGTTCGGGGAGTACTGGAGTCGGAGGCCGCCGCAGCGCGAGGGGGTGCCGGCTTTCGGGCACGCGGCCTTGCTTGCCATGGACAGCGATCGCTGCGACGGCTTGCTCAATCTCGTCAGGCGGCACGAACAGCACGCGGGCCGCATCGTTGAAGGCGGTACGGGCTGCTTCGTCCTGCGCGGGATTGCCACCGAGCGGCAGATTGTGCGCGGCATTCGTGCCCGCTCCCGGAAAGCCGAACCCTTTGACGGTTTCGGCGATCACATAAGGAACCGGCGCCGGATAGGAATGCGCCGCATCCGCAGCGAAACTCTGGAGTCGGCGCTCGGCTTCTAGAATGGCCCCTGCGAAGGCGGCTGGATCGCGGCCATCGACGATGAAGGGATCAAAGCCGTTGAGCTTGAGATGGTCGGCGAGCCATGTGGCGCCACCCTGCTGCGCGATCTGGACGCGCTCTTCGATACGCCGCCCGTTGAGGATCATGACCGGGATGACATGGCCGGAATCTTCGGCCCGCCACCAGCGAGGCGTCCAGTCCGAACCGCGCTGTTCCTCGAATGCGCCGTCGCTCAGGAACGCCACGAGGCTTTCGCCGGGGAGCGGCATGTGCACGTACTGCACCTCCGCGAAGCCGAGATAACCGCCTTCGGAGATCGCGCCGGCGGTATTCGGTCCTGCGTGGCTGCCGAGCGGTACGGCCGGAGCGCCGTCGGGGCCGATCTTGTATGAGTAGAAGTCGGCGGCGAGTTGCGACAATCCCTTCTCGCTGCGATCGTAGCGGCCCTTCTGCGCCGGTGAGACATCGCCGGTGAGGACGTTGACGGCCTCGATAGCGGCAACACAATGGCCTTGGCCCATCAGCCAGGAACGCGTCGTCGCTGAAATCGCATTGGCCGTCAGATAGCCGACAAAAGCCGGGACCATGTTGAGCGAGCCGCCGGTATGTCCTTCCGGGGTGGTCTTGAAAGCGTCCGCCGGGAGCGGGGCGCCAGAGAGATCGACCCGCTTGGTGTAGGTCATATGGACCACGCTCCACATGGCGGCGGAGGTGAGGCGGTCGGCAGCCACCAGCATCCGATAGAGCGGTTGCGGATCGATGCGGCCGGACGAAGCCAGCGCCACTATGCGCTCGACCGTCTCTTCACGATGGACAATCGGGCCGTATCCCTTGCGCCAAGTGTTGAACATCTTGGAGGCCGTGCCGCTCATGCTGCATCGTCGCCTTTATTGGATCTGGTTTCGGGAGGCGGCACTTTCACCGCGCCCCGCTCGTCCAGGATGGCGGATCGCTCGCGGGAAAGGAATCGAGACCCGCCCGCTCCACCTCATCCAAGGGCTCGGGCGGACGCCGGTGCCGGACGAGGTCTGCCGACGATGGAGCGCTCAATCCGAGCGCGTTCGCAACCAGCGGCGCAAGGCCGATGGCATTGCTCTCGTGAGGAACAGAATCTGTCGAAACGATCCGGCTGCAAAGCGGCGCAAGGCGCTGGAAAGAATCTTCGGCAAAAATGCCATGCACAACGACCACCACGGGTCGCGCAAAGCCTTGAAGCGGAAGTTTGAGAGCCGCTTCGATCAGCGTGCGGCCGGACGAGGCGATGTCATCGACCAGCACCGGCTGCCGGCCACGCCATCTGGACAGATCGGGTAATTCGACGTCGACATTGCGATCGCCATGCCGGATCTTGCGCAGCACCGCGTGTGGGGCGCCAATGCGTGCGGCGATGGCCGATACCCATTGCTCGCTCTCTTCGTCGGGACCGACGAGAAAAGGATTGTCGACTTCCGCGGCAATCCAATCCGCCAGCAGCGGCGCCGCATGCAGCGTATCCGTCGGGATCGTGTAGAGCGCCGAGAGAGTCGAATATCTATGCAGATGCGGATCGACGGTGACCAGCCGGTCGAAGCTCGACGAGACGAGCCGCGCGAAGCTCTTCGACGTCACCGCCTCACCCGGCTGAAAACGGCGATCCTGCCGCATATAAGCGAGATAAGGCGCGATCAGAGTGACCTCTCGCGCGCCGAGCGCCCGCGCGGCATCTGCCGCGAAGACAAGACGCAAGAAGCCATCATCGGGCCTTGCGAGTGTGCAGACCAGATCGACCGCTTTGCCTGCAACGTCGGAAAGGATACGGACGTAGGACTCGCCATCCGGAAATTGCCGGGTTCCTATTGTGCCGAGCTCCCAATGCCCGGCTGCTGCCAGATGCTGCCCAAAGGCTTCGTTGCCCGGCAGGGAAAGGATCAGGCGAGGAGCAGATCCCGGATGGTCTTGTTTTTCTGTCATCCTTCCTCGACTCTAGAATTTGCCGAAACTGGGTGATGGCTACCCCAATCATGCCGCCGGTCACTCATTTGCGACAGTGGAATTACCACAAGGCAGTGGTTCAAGATATGACTGGGATCATTCCAGAGCGCGGCCGGAGCGATAGCACTTACTTAATGTCGGCGTCTGCCGAATGCTCCACCCAAACGCCAAAGCATCCTCGGCAAGAGGACGATCAACAGCGCGCCAAGCGCCCAAATCACGATGGCTGCCGGCTTCAGGACGATCATCAGCAAGGAGACCGCCTGGTCGAGGAGACCGGTGGACTTCAGGCTGTCGATCGCGACGCCGACCTCTTTGCCGACGCCTATCGCGCTTCCGGCGTCCTTCCCCGCTTGCAACACGGCGCCGCCGCTGGTTGAGAGCCACGACAGGGCGATATCGAGTGCGACATATCCAACATAGACAACGACCGTCCATGCAAGGAGACCGAAGATGACGACAACCCACGAGATCGGCGCCCGCGGCGGAGCATCAGTCGAGTAACCGGACCTGGGCGCCGGGTATCGATTTGATCCAGGACCCTTTCGGAAAGAGCGTTCATTCCAATGATCGTTACCCACGTCGTCCTCACTCGTTCACTGCGGCAAACTCTCGACGAAATCAAAACGGCCGCTTGGCTTCGGCTCCCTCAAGCGCTTCGTCCTCGATCTGGATCGTCACATGTGTCAGGCCAAAGCCAGTCTTCAGCGCCTCCTGAGCTTCGGCCAGTATCGTCCGGGCTGAAGCCGTGTCAGTCACGACAAGGTGGCCGCTCATCGCATCGGCGCCGGATGTAATCGTCCAGACATGGAGATCACGAACGGCAAGGACGCCCGGAATCTCGAGAAGCCTCTTTTCAAGCAAGGCCATGTCGATTTCCGGCGGCGTGCCCTCCATTAGAATATGGATCGCTTGCTTGAGCAGGATCCACGTGCGCGGGACAATGAACAGCCCGATGCCGGCGCCGATGATCGGATCGACTAGTTGCCAGCCGGTCAGAACCACCACGATTGCAGCCACAATGACGCCGAGCGAACCGAGCATGTCCGCCAGCACCTCGAAGTAGGCGCCTTTGACGTTGAGGCTCTCCGCCGAGCCGGCGGAGAGCATTTTCATACTGATCAGGTTGACGACGAGACCGGCAACTGCCACGGCCAGCATCGGTCCGCCGATGATCTCCGGCGGGCTCAAGAATCGCTGATAGGCCTCGTAGAGGATATATACAGTCAGGAGGAGGAGAACCACGGCGTTGGTGAGCGCCGATAGCACCTCCATACGAACATAGCCGAAGGTGTTCTGTGGTGTCCGTGGCCGTTCGGCGAAACGGATCGCGATCAAAGCCAATGCCAGGCCGCCGGCATCGGTGAGCATGTGGGCTGCGTCGGCAAGGAGAGCGAGGCTGCCGGTCCACAAGCCGCCGATAACCTCGACAACCATAAAAGTGGTGGTGAGGGTCAGCGCAATGTACAGTCTGCGCTTATGCCGCCCCGCTGCTGTCGCGGTAGATACTGGGTCGCTCGCTGAAACCCCTGCGGCCATGTCACCCTCTCGCGCCTAGAATTCAGTTCGTTAAGACGGCGCGCCTCGGCATCAGCTCCTGCTTGTACAGCCTCGGGCACGGATGCAGATTCTTTTCGACGATCACTCTCATCCCCAACCGGGCATGACGTCGCGTTCCTGTGAATGCACGAGGCCTTCAGCCTCACATGTTCACCAATCGGACGTCGGCGTGAAGATAGGACTCACTTTCCCTCAGGATTTGCTCCGGCCACCGCCGTACCGCAAGAGCGGCAAAATTTAGAGTTGGCTGGAATTGACGCATTGCACTTCGAACACGCCGCCTCGGACGATCCGAAGCGCTGGCCACAATTGGCGCAAAAACGGCTGTCCGGCGCGTTGTCAGAGCGACAGCTGGGACACACAAGCACCCGCTGTTGCGCGGGCGGCGGCGATTGATCCCAGTCCGGATTCTGCTGATTGCCCCAAGGCGCACCACGATCGGGCCCTCGGCCGTACCGGTCTCCGTGGCCGCCTCCATGATGACCGCCTCCATGGCCGCCGCCATACCTCCGGCCAAACAGACGGTCGAGAAAATGCGAACCCACAGCAACCTCCTACGAGTAAAAGTCTGCCAACATGAAATAAGGCGCCTGTCCAATCTTGACAACCGCCGGGAGCCGGTCCCGCCGCCATGTGTTCGGGCTCCGCAATTGAAAGTCAATTGCAAACCCCCGGGATTTTTTAGCTAGAATCTCGCATTCATTTTGTAACATTCCGCCCGCTCTGAACGAATGGAGAATTTCTGGCCGAGCGGTAGCCAATCATCGACTGGGGCGGAAGAGGCTGGGCACGGAAAATCTCTTCGTCGTGTAACAGAGTAACAGGAACCCCTGCACGAGCACTATTGTTCTGGATGTCCGTTGGCGAGTGGGAGATGACGATGAGATTTGCAGCCTTGAATTGGGTAGAAATGGGCTCCCACTTGGTCGATTTGGCTATCGCCTACATTTTGGCATTGCCGATTGGATGGGAGCGGGAAAGTCAGGAGCGCAGCGCTGGTCTACGAACCTTTCCGCTCGTCGCGATTGCCGCGTGCGGTTTTGTGCTCGTCGCGATCCGCGTCTTGGGCGAGACCTCGATGGGTCAGGCTCGGATTCTCGAAGGTCTGATTACGGGAATAGGATTCATTGGCGGAGGTGCCATCCTGAAGCGCGGAGACCATACGTCCGGCACAGCCACAGCGGCCAGCTTGTGGGCAACAGGGGCGCTCGGGGGAGCTGTTGGCTACGGTCTCTATGATATTGCCCTGATCCTCAGCATTGTGACCTTCGCAACTCTCCGCTCTCTTGCCCCTCTGAAAAGCATGATCCAGCCCTCAACACCCAACGATGGCAAAAGCTAATATTTGAGGCGCGCGTCCACGCCAGAAATCGTCATTTCGACAAAATAATCAACACATTGGGCGCGGACAGACCTCGCACTCAAATCCTTCGGCGTGCGTGCACCTCGCACGCGATGCTAGTTGGTCAAATCTGGCGCGTCTTCGCCCAGAGCGGTGGCAAGATCAATCAAATGGTCTTGCTCATCGAGCAAGATCTCGCGGATGTGCTCGGCGATAGCGAATTCGCCCAATGTTTCACACTGACGGATCCGCTCGCGATAGTTCTTGATTGTGTCGATCTCGTTCTGAAGATCTGCCCGCAATATCTTCTCCGCGCTATCGGATACTTCGATGGGTTTTGGAATCGTCGTTGGTGTAGCGCCGAGATAATCAATTTGCCGAGATATCGTCAGCGCGTGTTTCAGCTCTTCCGCGGCGTGCTTTTGTAGCTGATCCGCAATGCTCATATACTCAGCACCCTTGAGCACTTGCGAATAGACAACGTACGCGATGATCGCTTGGTATTCGCGAGCCAAGTCTTCGTTCAGCAGCGCCGCCAGCTTCTCGCGTGCAATCGAAGGTCTGTTGTCTGCCATTTACCCGCCCAATGTGCGTTATTCGGCATAGACAACGCTGCGGTGCTATTTGGGTTCCTTTCGAAATAAGCCCGGTTACAAAGATGTGCGAGAGACACCCCATCAATCGCGCGAGTTTGCCAGAAACGCTTTGATCGAGAGAGGTACAGCTAACAGGGCAGCTTTTTTTGCAGTAGTCGCTGATTGCGCCTGCTTATAATTATTTTCAGCGTTACATTTCCACGCCCGTCCGAGCCAAAAGTAGAGTCTGCGGATTTGCGGATTGTCCAAGTTCGCGCGCAGCGCCACTACGATTAGAGGGTGATAAGCTCGACCAGACTTTCGATGTCTGACGATTCGCCTTCTCAAGGCACGAGCCGGCAAAGCTAATGATGCCCGTGGTGCTGCAAATGACCCCCGAAATTATGTCCACTGGAAAGGTGCCCACCTAAATGGTGACCGTAATAGCCACCTAAATGGTGACCATAATAGAGCGGCACATAGACGGGATAGGAGTACGCGGCGTACGGATAAGGGCCGATCGGGTATCCCCTGTAGCCACGATATGCATAATGCCGATGTCGGTGGCGGTGTTTGCGGGAATGAACTTGTTGGAATAGGTCCCCTCCGATGGACGCACTCGGCGCCAGAGATTTAGGAGCGGCGCCGGGCAAAGCGCTCGCCGCATTGGAATACAAGAGGCACGCCGAGGCCGCGCTGATCCCGATTATGAGAAGTTTCCGCATCATCACCTCCTTTAGGTATCGTACAATCAAAGACTCTTGCGCAGCTCCGAAGGTCCGACGCTTGACATCGCGGCTTATGCCCGACGTCAGAGATAGCAAATAAGCCTTTTTTCATGCCGCCTCCGACCACAAACGAAACGGGCCATGGCAGTAAGGAAAACGGCAATCTTCGCATTGGGTTCCAACCACAATTATGCGTGGATGCCCAACAGTTCGCTCAGCCGAAGGCTGAGGGCGGCCGGGAAATCCGGACAAGTACCGCGCGGAGCCTTGATCGCCGCCCCTCGCGGAATCTCCCTAAGCCGACTATTGCCCGCCGAACCGTTCCTACGCAGTTTGGCAGGACACGCCGAGGGGCTCTGCAATCTTTGCCCAGCTTACCTCTCGATGGCGGAGCGTGTCGACGATCTCCGCGAGATGCTCGCGGTGCGCCTCTGCTGTGGCGTGGAGGGGTCCAAGGGCCGCGACGAAACGATCAGTCGGCCACGTCGCCGGATCAAAATCCCGCGGCAGTGCAGCAGTGCCGGACATGAAAAGTCGGCTCGCTTCGACGCAAGCGTCGCAAATGTGAATGCCGCCCGGCCCTGCGGCCAGCTTAGCGACCTCGCGTTCCGATTTCCACAGAATGAACGGCATAGCTTGCGCCACACTACGAACCCTACTGTCAGGACGACCCTGACTGTAAGGGAGAACCTGACAGGACAATGCTCGCCGTTCCAATACGGCTGGAATAGCCTTCGTATCTTTCGCCGGCTCCCGTATCCGCCCACATTGCCCGGGCGGCTCCTCCGGTGGGGAATACGCCGAGCTGCTATTGTCTCTTGTCGCGATACGCGAGCAGCCGCAGCGCGTTGACGACGACCACGAGCGTCGAACCCTCATGCACCGCGACTGCCGCACCGATGCTGAGCCCCATGATCGTCGCCGGCACCAAGATCACGACCACGCCGAGGCTGATGAACACGTTCTGCAAGATGATCCCGCGGGTGTGGCGGCTGAGGCCCACAGCAAAGGGCAGGTGACTGAGATCGTCGGCCATCAGCGCGACGTCCGCAGTCTCTAGAGCGACGTCGGAGCCGGCCGCGCCCATCGCGATGCCAACCGTCGCGCTCGCCATCGCAGGCGCGTCATTCACGCCGTCGCCGACCATGGCGACCTTCTGCTCGGCGCTCAGCTTCTTGATCGCCTCAACCTTGTCCTCCGGCATCAGATCGCCCCAGGCCTCATCGAGCCCGACATCCTTGGCGATAGCGTCGGCGACCTTCTGGTGATCGCCGGAGATCATGATCATCCGCTTGATGCCGAGCGCGTGCAGTTCCGCCAGCGCGACACGCGCGGCGGCGCGTGGCGTATCCATCAAGCCTATCGCACCGAGTTCCTTGTCGCCGTAGCGCACGACCATCGTGGTGCGGCCGCCGTCGCGCAGTTTCGCAATGGCCGCTCTCATGGCCTCGCCCAGCGGCGCAATGCCGTCGGCGCCGAACATCTCGGCCTTGCCGATCCAGACCGGCTTGCCCTCCAACGTTGCGGTCACCCCGCGTCCGGTGAGGCTCTTGAGATCCTGCGCCTCCGGGACGTCGCGTCCACCCAACCGCTCACGGCCGTCGCGTGCGATCGCCTCCGCAAGCGGATGATCGCTGAGTTGCTCGACGGCCACGGCGACCCTGAGCAGTTCGTCTTCCGAAACACTCTCGGCCGGGACGATGTCGGTGATGCGCGGACGGCCCTCCGTCAGCGTGCCGGTCTTGTCGAACGCGATCGCGCTTAACGAGCCGAGATTTTCCAATGGCGCGCCGCCTTTTACGAGGACGCCGCCGCGCGCCGCGCGCGCCACGCCGGACAGCACGGCGCTGGGCGTCGCGATCGCCAGCGCACAGGGGCTAGCCGCCACCAGGACCGCCATCGCGCGATAAAAGCTCGCGCTGAACGGCTCGTCGATCACCACCCAGGCGAACAGCAGAATGACGGCGAGCGCCAGCACGGCCGGCACAAAAATGCGCTCGAACTTATCGGTGAAACGCTGGGTCGGCGATTTCTGAGTCTCGGCCTCGCTCACCATCTGCACGACCTTGGCGAGCGCTGTTTCCGTCGAAAGACGCGTCACCTCGATCTCGATCGCACCCGCGCCGTTGATGGTGCCGGCGAAGACGCGCGAGGATGAGTCCACGGCGTTGGGCTTGGCCCGTGCCTTGGCAATGTCCTCGACATGCCGCTTGTCGACCGGGATGCTCTCGCCGGTCACCGGCGCCTGGTTGACGCTCGACTCGCCCTTGACCAGGAATCCATCGGCCGGCAGCCGCTCATTCGGACGCACGACAACCACGTCACCGACCACGAGGTCCTCTACGGGGACCTCGCGCGTCTCGCCGTCGCGGCGGACAGTGGCAGTTCGTGGAGCCAGTTCGGCGAGCGCTTCAATCGCCTGCTTGGCCCGCCCCATCGCATAGTGCTCGAGCGCGTGGCCGAGGCTGAACAGGAACAGCAGCAGCGCCCCCTCCGCGAAGGCGCCGAGCGCCGCGGCGCCCGCCGCTGCGACCAACATCAGCGTGTCGATCTCGAACTTCCTGAGGCGCAGATTGTCGATCGCTTCGCGCAGCGTATAGAATCCGCCGAAGAAATAGGCGGCGATATAGCAGGCGGTCGGCAGCCAGAAGGGAGCCGTCGGCAGGAGCTTCTCGATCGCGACGCCGACGCCAAGCAGAGCGCCACAAATGAGCGAGAAGATCAGTTCGGTGTTGGGCCCCAGAAGGCCGCCATGCGCATGATCGTGATCTTTTTCGCCCCTGCCGCCCTTGTCTTCGCCGTGATCGTGGCCGGCATGATCGGGACCGGCATGACTATGGTCCCCATGCGCGTCAGCCGCCTCGTCCGTCCCGGAACGCCGCGGCTCCGGCGCAGGCGCCCGGGCGACGACCTGCTCACGCACCGTGACACCCATTTTGGCGAGCGCATCGCGGATGGCCTTCTCAGACCCCTGGCTCCGGTCAAATTCAACACGCACCACCCCGCCGGCGCTCGCTTGCGCCTCCAGTACGCCCGGCACTGTACGCAGACCATCGGCAACCGTGCGTGCCCGGCGCTGGTGGGCGATCCCTTCGACCTGCCACAGCAGATGGCCGAACCGTTCGCTGATCGTGGCACCGGCGCTCGCCGCGAGCTCGCGGATCCGCGGTAGTGGTATGATCTCCGGGTCGTAGTGCACGCAAAGCTGGGCCGGCTCGCCCGGGCCGGTGCCCCGCACGTGCACCTCCTCGACGCCCGCGCGCCCGCCGATCTCCGAGGTGAGCCGCGCGACGCAGGCATCGTCGGCGTCCGGCACGTCAGGCAGCAGGATCGGAATATCCAGACGAAGTTTTTCGGTCATCTCACACCTCTTTGCCTCAAGCCACTGACGACGATGGGAGAGCGCTGCCAGCCTGTGCTGGCCGCTTCCTCATCATTTCTCCGAGATGGAGACGGGGCTGACCGGACTGTTCTCACGATTGCATAAATGCCGCGATAGTCCAATCTTCGTAAAGCCTCAATAGTAGAAACGCTTTTCGTTCTGACGCCCGCAGCGCATGCCAAGATCACCGCAATGTTCGCCGCTCCTCTTCCGGTTGAGCGGACCGGCAATCGGTCGGATCGGGCGATCTTGGGGGCACCTCAAGGTTTTACCGCCAGAATACGCTAAGCCGGACAAACCGGGAACGTGATCAGGCCGCGGTCTGAGGAGATTGGGTTCGAGCGAGGGTCCGGTACACCGTGGGCCTTGAGACGGAGAACACCTCGGCCAGATCGCTGATCGAATAGTCGCCGGTATTGTGCATCCGGCGCAACTCGGTCTGCTGCTTCTGGGTCAGCTTCGGCGGCTTGCCACGCAGCTTTCCTTTCGCGCGCGCGATGGCCATGCCCTCCCGGGTCCGCAAGCGGATCAGGTCGGCCTCGAACTCGGCAAAGGTGGCGAGGATGTTGAAGAACAGCTTCCCCATCGGGTCGGACGGATCATGGACGCTGGACCCGATCTGCAATCGCACGCCCCGCGCGGAAAGATCGTCCCCGATCGCGCGGGCGTCAGGGACGGAGCGGGCGAGGCGATCGAGCTTGGGCACCACCAATGTGTCTCCGGAGCGCACGGCCGCCAGCGCTTGGTCGAGGCCGGGCCGCGTCCGGTTCGTGCCGGTGAAGCCCCGATCCGTGTAGATGCGATCTGCCGCAACACCGAGCTTGAACAAAGCCTCCTGCTGGGCCGCGAGATCCTGCTTGTCGGTCGAACAGCGAGCATAGCCGATTATTGTGTTCGTCATCTCGGAATCTGTAACGTAAGGGGTGCCGTCACTGCAATAAATTCCGTACCAGCTTAATGAGACGGCCAGCGTCCTGTATTTTCGAGGCGCAAGCGCTTGCAGGCCAGGCGTCCGTTAAGCGTTCCTCTTGCGGACGGGATAGAGCATTCCCCTGGACTCGCCGCGCGCACTGGGATGGTCTGGGCCGATCGCTTCCTGCCGGAGCCCTTCATGGCGCAATACAACCTGCTGACCGATGACGAACGGTGTCAGCTTTTCGGCATCCCGACCGACCAAGCTGCACTGATCCGGCATTACACGCTCAGTCCCGAGGAGTTGGAATTCGTCCTCGCCCGGCGTGGTGATCGCAACCGGCTTGGCGTCGCCCTTCAGCTCTGTCTGTTTCGGCATCCGGGTTTCGGCCTGCGCGATCAGGAGGTGGTTCCGGACGAGGTACTGCACTATCTGGCGGCACAACTCGCCGTTCCGATGGAGGTCTACCGCGACTACGGCCGTCGGCGCCCGACCCGCCTCGAGCACAGCCAGGAGGTGGCGAAGCGATTGGGATTGCGATCCTCGGGGCGGGCCGACATGCCGTTGATGGTCGACATCGCGGCGGAAGCCGCCTGGTCGACCGATAGAGGCGTTGATATCGCCAACGCGCTGATGGAGGGACTCCGCGATCGAAAGATCATCCTGCCGGCTCCGGGGACACTGGAGCGCGCCGGCGCCACAGGGCGCGCTCGGGCACGGCGACTGACTGCGGAAGCGCTGATCGCGCCGCTGACGCCGGACCAGCTGGCGCAGATCGATGCCCTGCTCGGCACCAATCCGGATCTCGGCCGCACGCCGCTCGCCTGGCTCCGTGGCTTCCCGGAAGCGCCCAGCGCCGGCAACCTCAACGATATCCTGGAGCGGCTCGATCATATCCGCCGGATCGCCCTCCAGCCGGTCCTGGCGGATGCGATCCATGAAAACCGTTTCCGGCAGTTCGTGCGGGAAGGCGCCGTGGCGCCGGCCTTCCTCTTGAGCGATTATGGCCCTCGCCGCCGCCGGGCGACGCTGGTCGCCCAGATGATCGACCTGGAAAGCCAGCTTGCTGACGCCGCGGTCGAGATGTTCAACAAACTGGTCGGTTCCATGTTCACCCGCGCCAATCGGCGGAAGGAACGACAGTATCAGGGGACGGTAAAGGATGTGGGCCGGCTGATGCGGCTGTTCGACCAGACGCTGTCGGCGCTGCAGAATGCTCACGATCGGGATATCGACGCCTTCGACGTGCTCGACGCAGAGGTTGGCTGGTGGACCCTGATGAAGGCCAAGCCGGAGGTTGCAGCGCTGGCCGAGCTCGCGGCGGAGGATCCGCTCATCACCGCCACCGAGAAATACATGACCCTGCGCAAATACGCGCCCGCCTTCCTGGAAACCTTCACGTTCAGGGCGACGAAGACGCGCGATCCGGTCCTGTCCGCCATCGAAATCCTGCGCCAGGCGAACCGCAGCAAGGGTCGGGTCGAGATTCCGGCGTCCGCGCCCATGAGCTTCTCGCACAAGAAGTGGAAGGCGCTCGTCGTCGATGGCCGCAAGGTCGATCGCCGCCGCTACGAGATCGCGGTCTGCGCCACCTTGCGTGACCGGTTGCGGTCGGGCGACATCTGGATTGACGGCACGCGCAACTATCAGCGCTTCGACCGCTACCTCCTGCCGAAATCCGCCGTCCCGACCGCGGCGGCGAAGTTGCCGTTCACCCTCGATGCCCACGCCTATATCGAGGGGCGGACGCGATTGCTCGACTGGCGGCTCCGCCGCTTCGAGCGGAAGCTGAAGCGGGGTGCCTTGAAGGATGTCGAGCTGCGCAACGGGCGGCTGCACATCACACCGCTGACTGCGGCCACGTCGCCGGAGGTCGAGCCTCTGGACCGGATGATCGATGATATCCTGCCTCGCATCCGGATCACCGAGCTGCTGACCGAGGTTGCACGGCGGACCGGCTTTCTCTCCGCGTTCACCGATCTTCGCAGCGGCCGGCCGCATGATAATCCGAACGCCGTGCTGGCAGCGATCCTGGCTGACGCGAGCAATCTGGGATTGGAGCGGATGGCGAACGCCTCCCCGGGCGTCAGCTATGCCCAGCTCGCCTGGACCCATGACTGGTATATGCGCGAGGAGACATACGGTGCGGCGCTGGCGGCGATCATCGACACCCATCATGCCCATTCCTTCGCCGACATCTGGGGTCAGGGCACCACCTCGTCCTCGGACGGCCAGTTCGTTCGGACCGGCCGCGGCAGGGGAGGCCAGGCTGCCGTCAACGCCAAATACGGCATCGATCCCGGCGTTCGCTTCTACACCCATGTCTCGGACCAGCACGGTTCCTATCGCTCGGTGGTCATCTCCTCGACAGGCTCCGAAGCGCCATATGTTCTCGACGGCCTGATGCAGCATGGCACGTCACTGAAGATCACCGAACACTATACCGACACCGGCGGAGCCAGCGATCATATCTTCGGCCTGAGCCATATGCTCGGCTTCCGCTTCGTGCCGTGGCTGCGCGACCTGGCCGATCGCAAGCTCGCCCCGATCGGTTCTGCAAACCAGTACCCGGGGCTAAAAGACCTTATGGGTAAACCGATCCGGACGGACGCCATCTTCGAGTGCTGGGACGAGGTGGTCCACACCGTCGCCTCCGTCGATGCCGGCACCGTCGCGCCCTCGATCATCTTGAAGAAGCTCGCCGCGTATCGGCGGCAGAACCGGCTCGATCTGGCGCTCCAGGAGATCGGCCGGATCGAACGCTCGCTGTTCACGCTCGACTGGCTGGAGGATCCAGATCTCCGGCGCCGCTGTCGGGCGGGCCTCAACAAGGGCGAAGCCCGGCACTTCCTCGCTCAGGCCATCCATACCCAGCGACAGGGCCGGATGACCGACCGCACCCTGCTCAACCAGGGCTTTCGGGCCTCCGGCCTCAATCTGGTGATCGCGGCGATCGTCTGCTGGAATACGATCTACATGGATCGGGCTGTGCGGCACCTGAGGTCGACGGGCGTTGACGTCCCCGATCGTCTGCTCGCGCATGTCGCCCCGCTCGGATGGTCTCATATCAGTCTCACCGGCGATTACCTGTGGGAGCAGACGGCCCAGCTTTCCACCGACTACCGGCCCCTCCGCCTCCAGGACGATATCCTCGCTACCGCCGCTTGACGGCGTTCTCGTTTTGTCTGGCTTAGCGTATTCTGGCGGTAAAACCTTGAGGTGCCCCCTTTACAGAAATGGCGTACCAGCGTATTGGACTTTCTTGGGGCAGTGCATAAGCATTGCTATTGGAACAGGCGGGACTGTCAGTAGTCCCTTGGCTGGTCCAAGCGCGGTAGCGTCGTGCCAGTCAGACCGGAGAAAACGATACGATGGCCTTGCAGATCCCTGTCGCCTTCAGTGGCTCCCCTGGCTCACCCTACACGCGAAAGATGTTGGCGGTGCTGCGCTACCGACACATCCCCTATCGCTTCTTGCCGTCTAACAGTTTCACCGCCAAGTCCATGCCCCAGGCTCGGGTGCCGCTGCTGCCCACCTTCTATTTACCCAGCGACAGCGGCGAGCTAGAGGCGGTTACCGACTCCAGTCCCATCATCCGCCGTCTGGAGCGCGAAGCGGAGGGCCGCTCCGTGATCCCTGATGATCCTGCTCTCGCCTTCCTTGACGAACTGATTGAGGACTACGCCGACGAGTGGCTGACCAAGGCCATGTTCCATTACCGCTGGGTTTACGATGCAGACATCCGCAAGGCTGCTGCTATTTTACCCTGCTGGTCGGGCTATTCGGTCCCCGATGCGGAGTTGGCTCAGCGAGGCCAGGTGTTCAGTCAGCGGCAGATCAGCCGGCTAGGCGTGGTCGGCTCCAACGCGGTGACCGGACCGGTGATCGAGGCCAGCTACAGGCGGTTCCTGGCAGCCTTCGAAGCCCACTTGGCTCAGCAGCCGTTCCTGCTGGGGACGCGCCCTGCGGCGAGCGACTTCGCCGTATTCGGTCAACTGAGCCAGCTTGCCCAGTTCGACCCCACGCCGATGGCTCTTACCGCCGAGACCGCACCCCGTGTGTATGCTTGGGTCAGCCTGATGGAGGACCTATCGGGGCTTGAGCCGAGCGACTTGGCCTGGACGACGCTGGCGGCGGCGCCAGCTACCTTAGCGCCGTTACTGGCTGAGATTGGTCGCGTCTATCCGCCGGTGATGCTTGCCAATGCCCAGGCCCTGGCGACTGGCGCTTCAGAGGTGGCTGCTGAGGTCGACGGCAAACCCTGGGTTCAGACGCCGTTTCCTTACCAAGCCAAGTGCCTGAAGTGGCTTAGAGACAGCCATGCTGCTCTGCCGCCTGCGGCCCGCGACCAGGTTGGCCCGTTCCTAGAGCAGGCCGGCCTGGCGGGGATGTTCATCTGACATCGTCTGACAGTGACGGGGGAGGGTATCAGTTCAATTGATACCCTTGGTCCGGCCCTCACTGGGGGATGGACGCGTCACTGCCGCCCCACGCGCCCGTGCGTACTGGTGGCGAAACTCCCAAAGGTCGCGACGCAATTCGTCGGAACCTGCCCGATGATCCGGTGAGGGGGTGGTGACAGCATGGGAGGGAATCGGTGCAGAACCGTTTCTATGTTTCAGCTTCAGACCGGTGACACGGCCACAGAGGATCGACTGTCCTGGCCATGCCACTATCGGATTTTCCGACTGTGCTCCTAGCTCACGCGTTCAGGCTTGCCCGAGGGTGTAGCGCTTTCTGAGCAGCTCCCCATTGGCCATCTCACGCGCGCAGTTTGTGGCGAAACTCCTGCCCGCCATAGGCGGTTGCATCAACACCTCTCTTTCGGATTATTCTGGGTCCGCTCCAACCGGCTTGACTGTGCTGACCCATATGTCAGCGAAGCTATAGAGGGGCTTGAACGCCTTCAGCAGGTCTCTCCCTAAAGGAGTGAGGGAATATCCATGATTGTCCAACTGGACGAATCCAGCCTCCCTTAATTCATTCATTCGCGTTTGCAGGACAGTCGGAGAAATTCCTCCTGCTGCATCTCGCAAAGCTCGCGATGTTAAAGGGGCGTCTCTTAGCTCCCACAAAACGCGCAACGCCCAGCGACGGCCCAGCAAATCCAACAGCACCATGATGGGCCGTTGGGTTTTAGTGCGGAGAGCGAGTGCCGACTCTTTGTCCATCTGATGTGCCTATTGACTCGCTACATTTTTAGTAGCAATAATTTGCTACTGATATCGTAGCAAAAGGTGATCAATATGCAACGGATTGAGCCGGCGGCTGAGCCATTTCCAGCCCTTTTGCAGGAATATTTCGAGAAGACCGGCGCACCGCAGTTGGTGCTCTTTACCACTATTGGACGCAGTGAAAGGGCTTGGAAAAAGTTTAGTCGGGGGTCTCTGCTCGCAAACTCTCCCCTATCTCTGAGGGAGAGAGAGTTGATCATTGACCGGACCACCGCGCGGACAGGATGCGAATACGAGTGGGGCGTGCATGTCTGGCTTTTTGCCGAGAAGGCAGGACTATCAAGGGACGAGATTGCCGGCACCCTCACTTATCCATTGGCGCCGGAAAAATGGTCCCAGCGAGAAGCAGCCCTCCTGACAGCCGTAGACGCGCTACATGACCGATCAACCCTTTCAGATGCTGAGTTTCGCGGTCTAAAACAGCACTACTCCGATGAGCAAATTATTGAAATAATTCAGATAAGTGCTTTCTATCATCAGGTTGCATTCTTGGCCAACGGGCTAGCCCTCCCATTAGAAGCCAAGGCGGCTAATTTCGCCGACTATACCCCTTAGACATTGGCATGGAGCGGTGAGGTACGCATACCGCAAATGCCGGGGTGGGCACCTCCATGTACGCGCCACGGTGGCGCGTACATGCGTACTGCGGGGAAATGTGCCGCGCGACAAACAGGGTGAGATTCCGCGACAATCTGGGTGAGACGCTGTGGTGGGG
>NZ_BNCG01000033.1 GCF_014656355.1 Camelimonas fluminis | reverse complement strand
GTGAGAACTACTTCGTTTCATGCGGATATGAGCCGGAATGATCGAAAAACGCTCTAGATCATCCGCTTGCCGTCGAACGGCATCGGGTTCTTCTCCGGGTTGAAGCGGTCGTCGGTTTTCATCAGCTCTTCCATGCGTTGCATGGCGGCGTCGCGCGTGGCCTTGTCCGGCCATTCGATCCAGGAAAACACCACCGTTTCATCGTCCCTGGTCTGCACGGCGCGGTGGAAATCCGTTTGCACGCCCCCAGGCACGTCGTCGCCCCAGCATTCGAGCACGCGCAGCGCGCCCATCTCAAGAAACGCGGCGTCGGCCGTTTCGGCGTGCAGGCGAAATTTCTCCTTGTGCGCCGTGGGAACGGCGATCACGAATCCATCAACGTAGCTCATGACGCATCCTCCTTTTTCACTTCCCCATGTTGCAGCATATGTTATAAATAACAACCATGAAGTTAGAAAAAATAACTGACAACTCCGTGAGCCTGCCCCGGCGCGTATATGACGACGCCTGTGGCCTGGCGCATGCACTGGAGTTGCTGGGCGAGCGCTGGACGTTGCTGGTGGTGCGGGAACTGATGCTGGGCGGTCGCCGGTTCAGCGCATTGCGCTCCGCCTTGCCAGGCCTCAGCGCCAATGTGCTGACCCAGCGTCTCGCCAGTCTCGAGGCGCACGGCGTGCTGCGGCGGCGCATGTTGCCGCCGCCGGCGCGCGTGCAGATCTACGAGTTGACGGAATGGGGCTATGAAGCCGGCCCGGTGATCGAGGCGCTGGGGCGCTGGGCGGCGCGTTCGCCGGCGCATGATCCCACTTTGCCGATCAGCGCCGTGTCGACGCTGTTGTCGTTTCGCACCATGTTCCGGCGCGGGGCCGTGGGGGACGCGCCGTTTACGGTCGGCTTTCGTATGGGTGAAGAGGGTTGGCTGGGCGAGGCGGGCGCGGAGGCCTTCCATGTCGGACGCGGCGATCCGGATGGGGCCGATATCTGCTTTACCGGCGAGCCGGAGGCCCTTGTCGCATTCGTTTATGGCGGCGCGCCCCTGCCTGGGCTGGCGGAGGCCGGGAGCTTGAGTTTGCGTGGCGATCCCACGCTGGCGATGCGTTTCGCCGACCTGTTCCGCCTGCCGCCGAAGTTTGATCCCGGGGCCTGAAACGCGCAACGCCCCGGCGCGGGCCAGGGCGTTGTCCGTTGTTAAAAGCTGTCCCGGCCTGGTTCAGGCGGCGTCGGCGACGAAGTTCTTCCAGCCAGTCGCCATGTAGTCGATGAACTTTGGCCCCAGCGCCTCGGCCGCCAGATGGTCGCGGCTGACCGGCAGCGGCAGCGACGAGAAGGCGGGATCGGCAAGTGCGCGCCGGGGAAAGTCGTGGTGAATGATGGCGCCGCGGCCGATCAGCACGAAATCCGCACCGGCGTCGAGGCAGGCCTGGGCTGTGGCCGCGTCCATGATCTTGCCGGCGACGCCCAGCGGCGTATTCCCGCGCGGCAGGTCGGTGAAGCAGTCGATCAGACGCTTGCCGTGGTGCGCCGGGTCTTCCGGCTGTTTGAAGACGCTCCACAGCGACATGTCGAGATAATCGATCTTGCCCGAAGTCATCAGTTCCGTCGCCAGCGCGCGGGCTTCGTCCAGCACGACGCCATAGCGTTCCGGCGACAGGCGCACGCCGAGCTGGAAGTCGGCCCGGGTTTCGGCGCGCACGCCGTCGATGATCTCATTGAGCAGCCGCGCACGGTTTTCCAGCGAGCCGCCATAGGCGTCGTCCCGGGTGTTGCCGGCGTCAAGGAAGTGGCACAGCAGATAGCCATGGGCGCCGTGCAGTTCGACGCCGTCGAAGCCGGCCTTTTCGGAACGCACCGCCGCGGCGATGAAATCATCGCGCAATTGCTTGACTTCGTCGGTGGTGAGGGCGCGTGCGCCGGTCTCGGCCATGGCGACGGGGGCGACAGGGGCGACGCCGGTCAACTCGCGCGATGAGCGCTGGCCGGAATGTTGCAACTGCACGGAGGAAAGGCTGCCCGCGGCGCGGATGCCCCCGGCCAGGCGGGTGAGGCCAGGAAGCTGGTCATCGCTCCAGACGCCCAACTGGCCGTTGAAGCCCTGACCGGTGCGCTGCACATGGGCGGCGCAGGTCATGGTCAGGCCAAAGCCGCCTTCGGCGCGGCGCACCAGCCATTTGTATTCATCTTCATGCAGGGTGCCGTCCGGGTTGCTCTGCATGTTGGTCAGCGGGGCCAGCATGAAGCGGTTCTTCATGGCCTTGCCGCGCGGCAATGGCAGGGGCTCGCCAAGGTTTCTCGTGGATGCGGACTGAGTGCCGTTGGCGCCTGTCATGGCGAAGACCTTCCCGTGAACTGTTATTCAGACTGTTATCGGGGAGGTTCTGGCGCCATTTGCCGCATCTGGCAATCAATGGCCGTGCGGCCGCCGGGCGGGCGGCAACAGCAAAACCGCGCCAGAAGAGGCGCGGGCAACCCATCTCAACGCACCTCGCCATGGGCAACCTGTCGCCCCGCGCGGCTTTTATGCCAGATTGTCGTGAAGTAAATGGCGCGCCCGAAAGGATTCGAACCTCTGACCCCCAGATTCGTAGTCTGGTGCTCTATCCAGCTGAGCTACGGGCGCCAACGCTGCGGCGACTTCGTGTGAAGCGCTTGCGTCTGATGGCGCTGATGTAGCCTGACATTTTCGGCTTGGCAAGCGTCCTCGCCCAGAAACGTCATTTTGCCGTCGCGGGCGGTGGGTAACTCGGCGACGGCGCCCGGCGGAATGGAACCCGCAAGGCGCCCGCTGGCCGGACGCCCGTCTTTCATGAGACTGATAAATATCTACAAAACCAAAATTCAGATCGCGTGCGCCGGCCTGTGGATGAAATGGGCGGGGTGGGGAGAGGCGCGTCACTGTCAGGCCCCGCGCACTCCGGCGCGGTGATGCGTCGTGTGCGTTGCCGCCGTTCTGCAACCAGAGCAAATGCGGCTGCGTCCGGGCGGGGCTCCGGTTCGCGGTGCGCCGCTGCTTGCCGGTTTAGCCTCCGGCGCGATGGCCTGCCGGCGCTGTCACATGCACGCATGACGATCTGCCCGCCTGTTCATGGCGGACGGTGCGAATTCCGTCAGTTTGTTGGGCAAAAAGACTCGGAAAATGACTCTGGAACGCTTTTAATTCGGCAATGTCATACCCACATGGCAGCCATGCATTTTATTTCAGGGGGGTACCTTCGGATGAATCAGGCGTTGCGCCGCTCAGGCCTTGCAGCTCTGGCGCTGGTGGTTGCTTTTGGCATGACGATCGGCGCCGCCGATGCGCGCAAAGGTGGCGGCGGCGGTTTTGGCAGTCGCGGCTCCAAGACGTGGTCGGCGCCGCCGTCGACGCAGACCGCGCCATCCACCGCCGCGCCAATGCAACGCACGCAAACGCAGCCCGGCATGCAGTCCGGCGCGGCCGGCATGGCTTCCCAGGCGGCGCAACCGCGTCGCTTCGGCGGCTTTGGCGCTGGCCTGATGGGCGGCCTGCTGGGCGCTGGCCTGATCGGCATGCTGATGGGCGGCGGCTTCTTCAGCGGCATGGCTGGCCTTGCCGGCTTCATGGGCCTGCTGCTGCAGGTCGCGCTGGTCGGCGGCCTCGTCTGGCTGGCCGTGCGCTACTTCCGCAGCCGCCAGGCGGCGACCGCCGGGCCCCAGCCGGGCGCCAGCAACTATACGGCCGCTCCCTCCCAGTCAGGTCCGCGTCCGGGTCTGGGCGCCTCCGGGTTCGGCGGCGCTGGCGGAGCCATGGGCGCCATGGGCGGCGGCTCAGCTGCTTCGCGCCAGCCGCAGTATGCCCCGGCGACGGCCGCCGCTGGCAGTGACGGCGTTGGGCTTGGCCAGCAGGATTATGAAAACTTCGAGCGTTTGCTCGCCGAGATGCAGACCGCTTACGGACGTGGCGACGTTGGAGCCCTGCGCCGGATCTGCACGCCGGAAGCGGCGGCCTATCTGGAAGAGGAACTGGCTGAGAACGAGCGTCGCGGCGTCGTCAATACGGCCAGCGACGTCAAGCTGGTTCAGGGCGATCTGGCTGAGGCCTGGCGCGAGGGCGCGACGGACTACGCGACCGTGGCGATGCGCTACTCCATGATTGACGTCACGCGTGAGCGCGCCAGCGGCCGTGTGGTCGACGGCGACCCGTCGCGCCCGACCGAGGTCACCGAGGTATGGACCTTCCGTCGCGACAATCGCGGCCCCTGGACGCTCTCGGCGATTCAGGACGTCAACTGACCCTGTCGCCGGCGGGCTGGCGAAAACAGAAAGCCGGGGCGAAAACCCCGGCTTTTTTGTATCCGCCCGTTTTTGGCTTTGTCCGCGCCTTGCGCCCGGAATTCCGGAAGCGCCGCCTCCGGCGCTGGCTCAGCCCTGCTGGCGTTTCGCCAGATCAGCCTGGGTTGCGCCGCGCTTGAACGTGCCGCTGGCGCGCACCGCCGGTTCGCCATCCGCCGTGATGATCGCCTGGGTGAACACCAAGTTGCGCGTCACCTTGAGCACGTCGGTGCGCCCTTCAAGCCATGCGCCGAGCTTCGCAGGTCCAACAAAATCCGTGGTCATGGAGATGGTGGGCAGGAACTGGGCCAGCTTGTGGGCGTAGTTGGCCGCCATCGGCATCACCATGTCGCAGAACGTCATCAACATTCCGCCATGGCATATGCCCATGGGATTGCAGTGGCGCTCCTCGATCCTGAGGCCAAGAAGCAGGCCGCTGTCGGTTTTCCTGAAATAAAGCGGGCCGTTCACATTGATGAACTGGCCGCCCACGTCCCGCAGCATCCGGAAACCATCTGGAATGTTGTCGCTCATACCCTCAGTCGTTCCCTGGTCTGACGGCCTGGCCGTCCGGTTGTTTCCTGGCAGCCCGTCGCGTCATCCGGCTCATGCAGCGGGAGGTTGCGAGGTCAGGCGTGCATTCTGCAGGGGCGGCGCAGTTTCAGATGCAGCGCGCGCCCTGTTGCAAACTGGCGGAGCCGGGCGACGGCCCGGGCGGACCGCCCCCTTTTCCGGAGCTGGCTCCGTCATCAATGATTGTGGCGGTTCCGGCAAGCGGCTTGTGCGACCAGGGGGTATGCGGAGGCGGCGCCAGGCTTGTTTTCTGAGGCTGTCTCGTCCATCCATGCGGCCGTCGCCGCATCAAAAACCGGAAGCTCATGCAGCCATCGTCGTCCGCCAGTCCTGATACGTCCACATCCGTTCAGGGCGTGGGCGCGCATGATCCGGGGGCGGCTGTTCCTGCGACCCATCCCAAAGCTGATGGCCGCACGCTGGCGCTGTTGCAAGCGCTGCGCGCCTTCGCCGCCATCGCCGTTGTCATTTATCATTGCCACAGCGAGGCGCTGAACTGGCTGTACCCCGGCCAGCCGCGTCCCCCGGAAGTCTTTCCGTGGATGGCGGGCGTCGACGTCTTCTTCGTCATTTCCGGCTTCATCATCGTTCTCAGCTCCCGCAAGCTGTTCGGCGCGCCAGGCGGTTTCCACCTGTTCGTCATGCGCCGGCTCATTCGCGTGTTGCCGCTTTACTGGGCGATGACCTCGCTGTTCCTGCTGGTCGTCCTGATGGCGCCTGGGGTGCTCAACAGCGGCGTTCCGGACTGGCGGCAGATCCTGGCGTCATACCTGTTTTATCCGTGGCCGCGGGCCGACGGGCTGACCCTGCCGGTGTATTCGCTCGGCTGGACGCTCAATTACGAAATGATGTTCTACACGCTGTGCGCCGGGGCCGTGTTGCTGCCGCGCCGCCTGGCGGTGACAGGCGTCGCGCTCGTGCTGGGGCTGGGCGTGCTGATCGGCGCCCTGGCGGGCCCTTTGCCGGAGCCGTTCCAGTTCTGGACGCGGCCGCTGGTGCTGGATTTCATTTTTGGTCTGTTCCTCGGCCTGCTGTACGGCCGTGGCGTCGCCATTTCTCCGCTGCTGGCGTGGCCTGGCGCACTCATCGCCGTGGCGTTGCTGACGATGGATCTGCCGACGCGCCCGCCGCTGAGCGACTGGCCAACCCTGGGCGCCATCGCCGGATATGGTCTGCCGGCGACGCTGCTGGTGGCGATGGCGGCGTTCGGCGAAACCCAGAAACTGTCGGTCCGCGTCGTGGGCCGGGTCGACTTCCTGCGCCGGCCCTTCGCCAGCGTCGTGCGGGTTTTCGCTGAACTGGGCGACGCGTCTTACGCCCTCTATCTGCTGCACCCCTTCATTATCCGGGCCATGCGCCAGGTCTTCGTCATGCTGGGGTTTGGGACGTGGATGACGTCCACCCTGTTTGCCCTCGCGGGGGTGATCGCCTCATCGATCGGCGGCTGGTTGCTGTACCGTCTGGTTGAAGCTCCCGTGCTCCGCTGGTTGCGTCGCCGGGCGCGCGTCTGAACGCCCGCCCATTGGCCGGCGCCGGCCGCTCAGGACCGGGCGTCGAGCCGCCCGCCGTCGGCGACCGGCGGCAGTTCCCCGACCGCATCCTGCCGCCTGTCCCTGAAGCCCCGCGTTGCCGCCGTCAGTTGTGAGCGCACGCCATCGGGCGTGATGCGGATCAGGTGATAGCCGGCCAGATGATTGTGCATGCCCGCCATGGCGGAGGCCGATGGCGCGCCGAGGATCGGGACCGCGCCGTCCGGGCCGGTGATCCGCGCCAGCGAGATGACATGGTTGTGGCCATGCAGCACCAGCTCGGCGCCGACGCGGCCGATCATGCGTTCGAAGGCCTCCGCGTCGGTGAGGCCGCGGCCCGGGCCCGCCCCCCCCACATGCGGCGGATGGTGAATGAGCAAAATCCGGCAGAGCCGCTCCGCCCGCAATTGCGCCAGCATGGCTTCCGCAGCCGCCAGCTGTCGCGCGCCCACGCGTCCGCTGGCGAGGAAAGGCAAGGTCGGCACGCCGGAGCAGAGGCCGACAAACGCCACGCCGTCGCGACGGCGCAAAAACGGGAAGCCGTCGACCGGGCCCGGCGGCTCACCCGCATCGCTGGCCATCCAGGGCCCAAGATACTGACGTAGGGGCCCCAGGGCGCTGCGCACATAGGCGTCGTGATTGCCCGGCGTGAAGCTGACCCGTTCTGGCGGCCCGAGCGTTTCGACAAAGGCGCGCGCGGCGGGAAACTCCGCCGTCAGCCCGATATTGACCACGTCTCCGGTCAGGGCGATGTGATCCGGCGCGTGCGCGTGAATGTCGGCGCGGATGCGCGCGAGGGCGTCCATGTCATGGGCCAGCGCCCGGCCGCGGCGCCAGTTCATCCAGCCTGTGATGCGCTTCCCGGCGAGTTCGCGCAGCCGGGGGGCTGGCAGAGGGCCAATGTGCGCGTCGGACAAATGGGCTATCAGCATGTGAAGCGGTCTGGTCCTGAAAAAGCGGCGTGCGCCGTGATGGGAAAGCTGCGGCCAGATTGCGACGGCGCGATCGCGGCCACGGCCGCGCGGGCCGGCGCATGCCGGGATGCGTCGGCGTCTTCGCATCCTGGCGTTGCATCATCTGACCGGATCACGCCCGCGCGAGCAATAGCGTTCAGCGGATATCGCCCCGCGCCAGCCACGCCGGGGTTGGCCGGCGGCGTCACGATGGGTAAGGCCAGGGCGTGAGAGCCGGAATTGCGATCGCCGCCTCTCCACATGCTGGGCGCGCGCCTGTGCTTCACGTAACGTGATCCGCCGCGCGTTTTTCGGGCGGGCGTGGATTGAACCAGAGCAACTGCACACGTGAAACAGGGTGAAAGGCGCCAAAGGAGATTATGCAGCGACCAATGACCGGATGCAGATCATGACCAGCACCTTCACCAACAGGCTGATGCAGGGCGCGCTGCACCAGTATTTCCGTTTCGCGCGGGGCATGACCATGGGCGTGCGGGCCGCGGTTTTCGATGCGGACGGACGGGTTTTCCTGGTGCGCCACACCTATGTCCCAGGCTGGTATCTGCCCGGCGGCGGCGTCGAGGTTGGCGAAGACGCCCTGACCTCCCTGCGCCGTGAGCTGGAGGAGGAGGGGCATATCGTTCTGGAGGAGCCGCCGCGCCTGCACGGCCTGTATTTTAACCGGCGCGCCTCGCGTCGCGATCATGTGGCGCTGTATGTGGCGCACCGCCACCGGCAGACCGCGCCGCGCGCTCCTGACCGCGAGATCGCCGCAACCGGCTATTTCGCGCCTGACGCCTTGCCGGAGGACGCGACCGCCGCCACCCGGGCGCGCCTTGCCGAAATCCTGAACGGCGCCCCGGTCTCGCCGTTCTGGTGAGGCGTTGCAGACGCCTGAGGCTGCGCACTGTCATGGACGGCGGCGCGAGGCGATGATAAGGCGCGGGTAGCGGGCGCCGGACGCGGCGCCGCTTTTCCGGAGTCGCCTATGGCCGAGCTTGAACTGACGACGCGTCCCGAAAGTCCAGATGACGCCGCGCAGATCGAGCGCCTGCACGATCGCGCCTTTGGCCCAGGCCGTTACGCCCGCACCGCCTATCGCCTGCGTGAGGGACGGCCGCACCGGCCGGATCTGTCGTTCACCACCCTGGTGGGCACGTTGCTGGTGGGTTCGGTGCGCCTGTCGGCGGTGCGCTCAGGCGCCATCAACGCCGTGATGCTTGGCCCGCTGGCCGTTGAGCCGGCGTTCGAGGGTCGGGGCATTGCTGGCGCGCTGATCCGGGAATCCCTCGACGCCTGCCGCGCCGCTGGCGAGGAGCTGGTGATGCTGGTGGGCGATCCGCCCTATTACAGCCGCTTTGGCTTCCAGGTCGCCGCGCCTGGCTCGCTGGTGTTGCCAGGCCCAGTCGATCCGGCGCGCATCCTGTATGTCGAGCTGGCTCCAGGGGCACTGGAGCGGGCGAAAGGCGCCGTCTCGCCGCTGTAGGGAAGGGGCGCGGTCCCGCAGGCCCGTCCTGGCCCTGGGGGACGTGATGGCGCAGATTGTGACATGATGCGCACATGACGTATTTTGTGTTGCAACCGTCGTGCCAGCAGGCGCGCGGCGCCGCATGATGGCGGCGGGAGCGGTGCGCCGGACCGGGCGCCATTGGCTCTGTCTGCTTCCGGGCATGATCTGCTGAAGGCGATGGTCGCCTTCAGCAGATCATGCTCCCACATCGCCGGGCGTCGGGCGACCGCGCGCTGGCCAGAACAGGACAGCACAATGACAGGTGTTTCCCAAACGCGGGTTTTCCGGACTGCAGCGCTGATCGCCCTCGCGGCGGCGTCAGCGCTCACCCTTGCGGCTTGCAATGGCAAGGTCCGGCCCACGGGCGTCCTGCCGCGGGAGTACGTGCCGCCGCCGCCGGCCGAGCGCAACGCCGGCATCACGCCCAAGCAGGGCGAGCTGACCGCGCCGCCGGTGCAGGAGCCGGCGCCGTCCCTGAAGCGCAACCTGTCCGTTCCGTCACGGTGACAGCGTCTGGCGCGCACAACGCCGCGCCAGCCCCCCCGCCCGCAAGGAAAACAGCGGTTTCGCAGCCGTCCCCAGCCTGTTGTTCCAGGTAGCCGGCGTGCTTGACAATCGTCGCCCGCCGGCTGTTAGGGTTTGCTCAAGGACGCGAGGGTTTTGCCCTGGCGTCGCTGACAAAAAGGCAGACCGGCAAGGCGATGCGCAGCCGGCGACCCAGGGGGACACACGTCCATGCAGTTGAGCCTCGACGCCAATCTGAAAACGCTCGCGGACGTGCCGCGCGCACATGCCGCCAGCAAGGGCGACCAGATCGCGACCTCGTTCGAGGGACGCCTGACCACCCATGCGGAGTTCAACCGGCACGCCAGCCAGATCGCCAACGCCCTGATCGCGGCGGGTCTGAAGCCGGGTGATCGCGTCGCCCATGTCGGCAAGAACACCGATTCCTACTTCGAGCTGATTTTCGGCTGCATCAAGGCTGGCGTCATCATCGTGCCGGTGGTCTGGCGTCTTGCTCCGCCAGAAGTGTCCTACATCGTGCAGGACTCTGGCGCGAAGCTGCTGTTCATTGGCCCCGAGTTCATCGAACTCGGCCGCCAGGTCGCCGCCGAATGTCCTGGTCTGCAAGGCGTCGTCGCCATGGAAGGCGGCGAGCCGGCGTGGCCGGATTTCGTGAAGTGGCGCGACGCCCAGCCGGATATTGATCCGCGTCTGGAGTGTGGCGGCGACGAGCCGTTCCTGCAGCTCTACACCTCCGGCACCACCGGGCGTCCGAAGGGCGCCATGCTGACCCACAACAATTTTCTCGTCATGCGCCGGCTTCAGGACGCCGCGGCTGATGAGTGGCTGCACTGGTATGAAGGCGACGTCGGCCTCGTCGCCATGCCCAACGGCCATATCGGCGGCACCGGCTTCGGCATCTGGGTGCTGTACTATGGCGTGAAGGCGATCATTACCCGCGAGTTCGATCCGATGCAGGTGCTCGACATGATCGAGCATGAGGGCGTCAACAAGTTCTTCATGGTGCCGGCCGCGCTGCAGTTCGTCGTGCGCCAGCCGCGCGCCCGCCAGATCGACTATTCCCGCCTGAGCAGCATCTCCTACGGCGCCAGCCCGATCCCGCATGCGCTGCTGATGGAGTGCATGGACGTGTTCAAGTGCGGCTTCGTGCAGATGTACGGCCTCACCGAGACCACCGGCACGGTGGTGGCGCTTCCCCCGGAAGACCACACCATGGAGGAGACGCCGCGCATGCGCTCCGCCGGCAAGGCGCTGCCTGGCGTCGAGATCGCCATCCTGGACGACGACGGCAAACCGCTGCCTCCCGGCGAGATTGGCGAGATCGCCATCAAGGGTCCCTCCAATATGGTCGGCTACTTCAATCTGCCGGAAGCGACCGCCGCCGCCATGCCCGGCGACGGCTGGTTCAAGTCCGGCGACGCCGGCTACATGGACGAAGACGGCTATCTCTACGTCCACGACCGGATGAAGGACATGATCATCTCGGGCGGCGAGAACATCTATCCCGCCGAGGTCGAGAACGCCCTGTGCAGCCATCCGGCGGTGGCCGAGGCGGCGGTGATCGGCATCCCGTCGCCGAAGTGGGGCGAAGAGGTGAAGGCCATCGTCGCCCTGCGGCCGGACAAGCAGGTGACGGAGGAGGAACTGATCGGCTTCGTTCGCACTCGCATCGCCGCGTTCAAGGCGCCGAAGTCGATCGACTTCATCGACCTGTTGCCGCGCAACGCCTCGGGCAAGATCCTGCGGCGCACCCTGCGCGAGCCGTTCTGGGCAGGCTATACGCGCCAGATCAACTGAGCGCTCCAGGCGCAGTTCCAGGACCATGGATAAACGGCGGGTGGGTCGAAAGACCCGCCCGCCGTTGTTCTTGGCGGCAAAAAGTGGACCGTCCCGGGCGCGCCGCCGTCGCGGCCAAAGAAAAGCCTCCGGTGCGGGCCGGAGGCTCTCTTGTCTGGCGCAGGCGCGTAAACGCCCGCTGGATCAGGAGTCCGTGTACGACGGCTTGCGCTTTTCGAGGAACGCCGCGATGCCTTCCCTGAAATCGTTGGAGCGCGACGACAGGATCTGGTTGCGGTCTTCCATGGCGATCACCGCCTCAAGGCCGCCGGCGTCGATGGCGTGGTTCAGCGCTTCCTTGGTCAGGCGCAGGCCGAGCGGCGTGGCGTGCAGCAGGTCGTCCACATAGCTCTGGCCGACGGCCTGCAGATTGGCCTCGTCGGCGACTTCCGCCACCAGGCCGAGTTGCAGCGCCTTCGGCGCATCGATGAACCGGCCGGTCAGCATGTATTGCGAGGCGATCGATGCGTTGGTGAGGCGCGGCAGGAAGTAGCTGACGCCGATGTCACAGGCCGACAGGCCGATGCGGATGAAGGCGGCGTTCATCTTCAGATTGGGCGTGGCGATGCGGATGTCCGAGGCCAGGGCCAGGGCGAAACCGCCGCCGGAAGCAGCGCCATTGACCAGCGAGACAATCGGCTGCGGGCAGCGGCGCATGGCGACGACGATTTCGGCGATGCGACGCTGGAAACGCATCGACGACCAGGTGGTCGGCTGGTCGTTCTCGCCGCTGCGGTCCTTCAGGTCGAGGCCGGCGCAGAAGCCGCGGCCGGCTCCGGTCAGCACCACCACGCGCACGTCGTCGCGCCAGTACAGACCGGTGAAGAAATGGCGCAGCTCTTCCACAAGCTGGCGGTTGAGCGCGTTCAGGCGATCGGGCCGGTTCATGGTGACGCGAGCCACCGGGCCGTCCTGCTCAACGAGGAGATGCTGGTATTCCATTGCGTTTTCCTGAACCTTTCCCTGACGGTCTTTCTGAAGGACGCTGCGGCCGCCGCCATTGATCGCCATCGGGCGGACTTGAGTCAGGCGGCGCCCGCTTCTATTTTGTTGACCAAACGATCGTTAGGTGGTGCAACAGCATCATGCAAGCCGTCATGATCAAAATCCGCCAGGGCGTCGTCAGACCGGTCCAGGCGGGCTCTGGTCGGGCCTGGACAGCGCGGCGACATTCCTGGAACGGTCCCATGCCAACGGGTCCGGCTCCCGGAGACGCCGCCTCGCGATAAATTGGGCTTGGCAGGGCGCGGATGCGTCAGCATCCTCTGCCCCGGCCATGGCGGCGGCAACAGCCCCAGGCGGGCGGTCGCAATCAGGCGCATGGGAACGCACGGCGTTCCGGGGAGGACACATGAACTTCGATTTCTCTGACGAGCAGAAGCAGCTGCGCGATTCGGCGCGCCGGTTCCTGGAGAAGCAGAGCTCCGTGGCGGTGGTGCGCCGGGTGCTTGAGGGCGACGAAGGCTACGACAGGGAGCTGTGGCAGGGCCTCGCGGAGATGGGCTTCACCGGCGCGGCGATTCCCGAAGAGTTCGGCGGCGCCGGCCTCGGTTATCTGGAGCTGTGCGTGATCGCCGAGGAACTCGGCCGCGCTGTGGCTCCGGTTCCGTTCTCCTCCACTGTCTATCTCGCGGCTGAGTTCCTGCTCGCCGCCGGCAACGACGCCCAGAAGAAGAACTACCTGCCGAAGATCGCCGCTGGCGAAGTCATCGGAACCTTCGCATACGCCGAGACCGCGGGCGAAGTGACGGCGGAGCGCATCAAGGCGACCGTCTCCGGCGGCAAGCTTTCCGGGACGAAGATCCCTGTCGCCGACGGCTCCATCGCTGATTTCGCCGTCGTGGCGGCCCAGAGCGGTTCGGGTCTTGGCCTGTATCTGGTCGATCTGACCGGCCCCGGCGTCACCCGCACGGTGGTCGACACCATCGACCCCAGCCGCAAGCACGCCCGCATCGTCTTTGACGGCGCTCCGGTCGAGCAGCTCGGCTCGGGCGACGCCGAGGCCGTCATCGCGGCTGTGTATGACCGCGCCGCCGTGCTCACCGCCTTCGAGCAGGTCGGCGGCTCCGATCGCGCCCTGGAAATGGCCCGTGACTACGCCTTGGAGCGCATTGCTTTCGGTCGTCAGATCGGCTCGTTCCAGGCCATCAAGCACATTCTCGCCGACATGTATGTCTCGGCGACCCTGGCCCGCTCCAATTGCTATTGGGGGGCCTACGCCCTGTCCACCGGCTCGGCGGAACTGCCGGAGGCCGCCGCTTCGTGCCGCGTCAGCGCCACCAAGGCCTTCCAGCACTGCTCGACCAACAACATCCAGGTGCACGGCGGCATGGGCTTCACCTGGCAGTTCGACTGCCATCTCTACTACAAGCGCTCCAACCTTCTGGCGCTCAACCTCGGCAGCCTCTCCGTGTGGGAGAACCGCCTGATCGCCCGCATGCGCGCCCGCAATTCCGCCCGCGACGCGGCCTGACGTTTCCGCCGGCCGCGCGCCCAGCCGTGCGGCCCGTCCCCTTGCCTGAGGAAGGAACAGGGCGATGAACTTTGACGATACGCCAGAAGAGGCGAAATTCCGGGCTGAAGTTCGTGCGTGGATCAGCGCCAACGCGCCGCACGATCTGGACGAGGACCTGAAGAAATCCGGCCTCGCCGGCCTGCGTCTGCCAGGTCGCGACATCATGGCCGAATCCAAGGCCTGGCAGAAGAAGAAGGCCGACGCCGGCTGGGCCGTGCCCCACTGGCCGAAGGAATACGGCGGCCGCGGCGCCACGCCGATCGAGCGTGTGGTCTGGCAGCAGGAGGAGGGGCTCTACAACCAGCTGGCCCAGCCTTTCGCCATTGGTCAGGGCATGTGCGGCCCCACGGTGATGGCCTATGCCTCCGAGGACCTGAAGCGGAAATATCTGCCGAAGCTGGCCTCGGGCGAGGAGATCTGGTGCCAGCTGTTCTCCGAGCCGGCTGGTGGCTCCGACGTGGCCGCCCTCCGCACCCGCGCGGAGAAGGCTGACGGTTCGGACGAATGGGTCATCAACGGCCAGAAGATCTGGACCAGCGGCGCGCAGTATTCCGACTACGGCATTCTGCTCACCCGCACCGACCCGAACGTGCCCAAGCACGCCGGCCTCACCATGTTCATCGTTGACATGAAGGCTCCGGGCGTCGAGGTGCGGCCGATCCACCAGATGAACGGTGGCCGCGGCTTTAACGAAGTGTTCTTCGAGAACGTCCGCATCCACGACAGCCACCGCCTCGGCGCGGTCAACGACGGCTGGAACGTGGCGCTGACCACGCTGATGAACGAGCGCATGTCGATCGGCTCGCGCCTCGCCACCGGCTTCCCGGAGATCTTCGGCTTCGTGGCCGATTTCCAGCTCCCCGACGGCCCGGCCATCGACAACGCCGCGGTGCGCGCGAAGCTGGCCGACTGGGCGGTGAAATCCAGCGGCCTGCGCTACACGGCGTTCCGCGCCATCTCCAGCCTGTCGAAGGGCGAGCGGCCTGGTCCGGAAAACTCCATCGGCAAGCTGGTGGCTGGCGTCATGACCCAGGACATCGCCAAATACGCCATGGAGCTTGAGGCCGAGGCCGGGGTGCTGACCTCGCAGGAGGATGCGCCAGCGGCGGCGCTGTTCCAGAACATGGTGCTGAACTCCCCCGGCATGCGCATTGCCGGCGGCACGGACGAAATCCTGCGCAACATCATCGCCGAGCGCGTGCTGGGGCTGCCAGGCGACGTGCGCGTCGACAAGAACGTGCCGTTCAATCAGGCGCCAGGCCGCTGACGGCTGCTTTCGCGAGGCGGCCCAGGCCGCTTCGCCTCCCATTTGCACGGACAGGAGCGCCGCATGGGCCGCGCGCCAGCGGCGACCGTCTGTCCTGAGGAAACGAACCGATGAATTTTGACGATACTCCGGAAGAAGCCGCATTCCGCCAGGAAGCGCGCGCCTGGATCGCCGCCAACGCGCCGAAGCACCTGAAGGAAGAGCTGGAGCTGTCCGGCTTCGGCGGCCTGTACCTCAAGAGCGAGGATCCGATGCAGGCCGGCAAGGCCTGGCAGAAGAAGAAGGCCGAGGCCGGCTGGGCCTGCCTGCACTGGCCGAAGGAATACGGCGGCCGCGGCGCCACGCCGATCGAGCGGGTGATCTGGGGCCAGGAGGAGGGCGTCTACGCCAAGCTCTCCGGCCTGTTCACCATCGGCCACGGCATGTGCGGCCCGACCGTGATGGCCTGGGGCTCCGAGGAAGCCAAGCGCGAGCGCCTGCCAACCCTCGCCTCGGGTGAGGAAATCTGGTGCCAGCTGTTCTCCGAACCGGCCGCCGGCTCGGACCTCGCCGGCCTGCGCACCCGCGCCGAGAAGGCGACGGATGGCTCTGGCGACTGGATCATCAACGGCCAGAAAATCTGGACCTCCGGCGCCCAGCACTCCCAGTGGGGCCTGTTGCTGACCCGCACCGATCCGAATGTGCCCAAGCACAAGGGCCTGACCATGTTCTTCCTGGACATGCGGTCGCCGGGCGTTGAGGTGCGGCCGATCCGTCAGATGAACGACCAGCGGTCGTTCAACGAAGTGTTCTTCGAGAACGTCCGCATTCCGGACAACCAGCGCCTCGGCCCGGTCGGCGGCGGATGGAATGTCTCGCTGACCACGCTGATGAACGAGCGTCTGTCGATCGGCTCGGGCATGCCCACCGGTTTCCCGGACCTGCTGGACTTCGCCATGGCAACCGGCGACGTCGACAATCCGGCGGTGCGCGCTAAGCTGGCGGACTGGGCCGTGAAAGCCTCGGGCCTCAAGTTCACTGCCTTCCGCGCCCTGTCGGCGCTGTCGAAGGGCGAGACTCCCGGTCCCGAGAACTCCATCGGCAAGCTCGTCGCCGGCGCCATGATGCAGGACATCGCCAGATACGCCATGGACCTGCAGGGCGAGGCCGGCGTCCTGACCAATGCGGCGGACGCTGAGGCGCGCGGCAAGTTTCAGGCGATGGCGCTGCGCTCGCCGGCCACCCGCATCGAGGGTGGTTCGGACGAGATCCTGCGCAACATCATCGCCGAGCGCGTGCTCAACCTGCCTGCCGACGTCCGCGTCGACAAGGACGTCGCGTTCAACGCCATCCCCACCAGCGGGCGCAAGTAACGCCGCCGGCGCTGGACGCCCGGCTGGCTCCCTGAGCCGGCCGGCGTTGTCAGACAGGCCTGAGGCAGAACGCCGCCCCTGTTTGACCTGATGTTTTCGCGGCGCCGCCGATTGATTTTCCAGAGGATTTCAGATGATCAAAACCCGTTTCACCGAGATGTTCGGCGTCGAGCACCCGATTGCCCAGGGCGGCATGCAGTGGGTCGGCAAGGCCGAGCTCGTGTCGGCTGTCGCCAACGGCGGCGGCCTCGGCTTCATCACCGCGCTGACCCAGCCGACGCCGGAAGACCTGGCCAGGGAAATCAAGCGCACCCGCGAGATGACCGACAAGCCGTTCGGCGTGAACCTCACCATCCTGCCGGCGATCAACCCGCCGCCTTACGCCGAGTACCGCGCCGCGATCATCGAATCCGGCGTCAAGGCGGTCGAGACCGCCGGCTACAAGCCGGAAGAGCACATCGCCGAGTTCAAGAAGCACGGCGTCAAGGTCATCCACAAGTGCACCGCGGTCCGTCACGCCGTGTCGGCCCAGCGCATGGGCGCCGACGCCATCTCCATCGACGGCTTCGAGTGCGCCGGTCACCCTGGTGAAGACGACATTCCGGGCCTGATCCTGATCCCGGCCGCCGCCGAGAAGATCACCATCCCGATGATCGCCTCGGGCGGCTTCGGCGATGGCCGCGGTCTCGCCGCCGCCCTGGCGCTCGGCGCCGAGGGCATCAACATGGGCACCCGCTTCATGGCGACGAAGGAAGCCCCGATCCACCAGAAGATCAAGGAGCAACTGGTCGCCAACGACGAGCGCGCCACCGAGCTGATCTTCCGCACCATGCGCAACACCGCCCGCGTCGCCCGCAACGCCGTCAGCCTTGAGGTTGTCGGCAAGGAGAAGGAGGGCGTGCAGTTCGAGGACATCCGCCATCTGGTGGCGGGCGCCCGCGGCAAGGTCGTCTACGAGAACGGCGACCCGGATCACGGCATCTGGACCGCCGGCATGATCCAGGGCCTGATCCACGACATTCCGAGCTGCGCCGAACTGATCTCGCGGATCGTCGACGACGCCCAGAAGATCATTCAGGGTCGTCTCGCCGGCTTCGTCCGCTGATATTGGACCAGTAGACGGCGCGGCTGGCGCGCTTCCCGGAAAAAGTGGACGCCACTTTGCGCCGGGGAGCGCCCAGTTGCTGAAAGCTGGGGCGGGAGCCTGTTCCATGCGAACGGACTTCCGCTCTGGCCGCGCCGCCAGTTTGCCGGCCAGGTCATACATGGCCGGTTTTTTGCATAACAGGGGAAACGCCATGACCGCGCTGGTGCTCAGGGAAGACAGGGACGGCTGCGCCATCCTGACGCTCAACCGTCCGGACAAGCTGAATTCGCTCAATGTGGAGCTGTTCGCCGAGCTGGAGAGGCATGTGGACGCCATCGCCGGCCAGACCGACAGCGTCGGCCTCGTCGTGGTGCGCGGCGGCGGCAAATGCTTCTCCGCCGGTCATGATCTCAATGACATCGCCGCCGGCGAAAAGCCGCCGCGTCCACATTTCCAGGCCAGCGTCATCGAGAAGCTCGCCAATCTGCCGCAGCCGGTCATCACCGCCGTGCACGGCCATTGCTACACCGGAGCCCTCGAACTGGCTCTGGCCGGCGACATCGTCTTCTGCTCGGAGAACGCCAAATTCGCCGACACCCACGCCCGCTGGTCGCTGTCGCCGGTGTGGGGCATGAGCCAGCGCCTGCCGCGTCGCGTCGGTTTGCCCAAGGCGCGCGAGATGATGTTCACCTGCCGCACCTATACGGGCCGTCAGGCTGAAGCCATGGGCCTCGCCAATACCTGCGTGGCGGACGCCGATTTCGAAGCGGAGCTGGCGGCGCTGACGAAGGCCATCCTTGCCAATTCCTGGTACAGCCACCGCGCCAACAAGGCGCTGCTGGTGGAAACCGACGGCCTGCCGCTGGCCGCCGGCCTCAGCTACGAAATCGCCCGCAGCCGCGGGGTTGGCCCGGACATGGCCGATCGCATCGCCGCCTTCCAGAACAAGACGGCGAAGATTTCCTGAGACGCCCGTCGCGCCGTCCGTCCGGGGCGGCGCGACGCCACGTTGAAGCCGCTTGTCCAGATGCTTTTCATGGTGTCCGCCTCACGCGGGAATAGCCGGCAATGAATTTTTGATTTGTTATGAGATTTGCATATTTTTATATGAAATCGTAGATATTGTTATGTAAATGTTGTAAAATTGTCGAATATCTTTTGGTATTCCCATATAGTCCCTAATTGGCATTATCCGGAGGCGATGCGTTTTTCTATCCAGCGCTCCCGCACATGACGTGCATATGGAGTTCTGGTTATGAAGTTGTTTCTGGCGTCCGTCGCCGCTGCCTCGCTTGCCGTGTCGTCGGCCGTCGCCGCCGATCTGCCCACCCGCAAGGTCGCCCCGGTCGCCCCGATGATCGCCCCTGTGTTCACATGGACGGGTTTCTACGCGGGCGTGAATGGCGGCTACGGCTTCGGCGACTCGAAGCTGAAGGACGTGACGTTTGGCGCCGACGCCAGGGACGGCTTTGACGCCTGGGCCAGCAGGGAAGAAAAATTCGCCAAGTGGGCTGACAAGCGTTCGGACGGTTTCACCGGCGGCGCGCAGGTTGGCTACAACTACCAGATGGGTTCGGTTGTTCTGGGTGTCGAAGCTGATTTCAGCTACGCCAACCTGTCGGCGAAGCGTTCGGGCGTGAACGCCGAGAAGGAAACCGCGCCGGGCTGGCGTTCGGGTAACTCCGTCATGGCCGGAAGCACGTTGAACTGGTTCGGCACGGTGCGTCCGCGCATCGGCCTCGTGGCGACCGGGCGCATGATGGTGTTCGCGACAGCCGGCCTGGCCTATGGCAATGTGCGGAACACCGTGCAGTTCACCGACACCCTGAACGGCCAGGTCGATGGCAATTACGTCGGCAAGCAAAGCAAAATTCGCGCTGGCTGGACCATCGGCGCTGGCGCTGAATACGCACTGACTGACAGCGTTGTCCTGAAGGGCGAATACGGCTACGTCGACCTCGGCGCCTCCAACAACAAAACCTCCATGAAGCACAACGATCCCAGGTATGTCTCGGCCAGGGACGATCTGGGCTTCCATTTTGTTCGCGCGGGCCTGAACTACAGGTTCTGAGCAGCGCCTGACGCTCACTCTCCGTTCGTTGACTTAAGCCCGGCTTCGGCCGGGCTTTTTGTCTTTCGGGCCCGGAAATCACCCCGTGACCCGGCAGTTGCATCCCGGGCTCCAGGGCGTTGCGGCATTGCAACATCGTATATTCAAGTATTTTTTGAAATGAAAACAAGATTTACATCAGTGGGTGATGATGAGATTGTCCCGTCATCGGCTAAATTCGTCAGGGCGCGTCGGTGAAATCAGTTCGCATGACACGCTTAAGCTCTTTAACGTCAGGTGTTTTCTTTACGAAAAGTGACTGTCACTTTTCAGGAAATGCTCTAGCCAATGGGGATATTAATGTACAGGTCGCTCGGCCTTGCCATCGTTGTCGTATCATCCATGGCCACCGGGGCCGTTGCGGCGGATCTCCCATCCCGGAAGTATGCGCCGGTGGCGCCCGTGGTCGTGGCTCCAGCTTTCACATGGACCGGTTTCTATGTGGGCCTGAACGCCGGTTACGGTTTTGGCGATTCCCAGATTGACAAGGTTGCCCTGCGCAATGACGCGGGCCCGGGTTACGCCGCTTGGTCATCCGACGATCGCACGTTCACGCAGTGGAACAACAAGCGCAGCGGCTCATTCGTGGGCGGTGGCCAGATTGGTTACAACTACCAGATCGACGCCATGGTGATCGGCCTTGAGGTTGACATCAACTATGCGGATCTGTCTTCGGAACGCTCGGGAACCAACCGTGGGGCGGTTGCAGGCGACAGCCAGACGATCGTGGCCAGGAGTTCCGTCAACTGGTTTGGTACGGTCAGGCCGCGTATTGGCGCGTTGGTCAACGATCGCCTGCTGATTTTCGCCACCGGCGGTCTGGCGGTCTGGCGTTCGGCGGGGTGGAGGCGTCTGGTCGCTATACGGAGAGGTGGGCTGGCAGGGCTGACTGGAATATTGGCGGCAAGCGCTCGTCAACCCGGACCGGATGGACCCTGGGAGCCGGTCTGGAGTATGCGATCACCGACAACGTGACGCTCAAGGGTGAATACGCTTACGTCGATCTCGGTTCAAAGACATACCAGTTTAGAGAAAATATTCGGGACAAGGCGAATATATACTACACAAGCGCCCGTGACTCCGCGAGTTTCCATGTCATCCGCGCGGGCGTGAACTACCGCTTCTGACGATCTCCTGCGAGATACTCTCTCACTCCGTAAACTTGATGCCCGGCTCTGGCCGGGCATTTTTTTGCGCCTGTTGCCGCTTACCGGCGTTTGCGGCCGCGCGGGCCCTGCTGCCGGCCTCCTGGATCGGGACGCGGCGGCGCCACATAGCTGTCGGCACCCAGGGGGAGTTCGCGGTTGTGCGGCCCCATCTCATCCAGGGTTGGCTTGCGCGCCCGTGACTTCGGGGGTTCATTGGCCGCCCTGCCATAACGCCGCTCTCCGGCATAGCCGCCGGCTTTCTCCTCCACGGCGGCCTGCCGCGCCAGCGGGTCATCAGCGATGGCGAGCTCGGTTGCCTGCAACCGCTTGATCTCATCGCGCAGCCGCGCGGCGGTTTCGAAGTCCAGATCGGCGGCGGCGGCGCGCATGCGCTTTTCGAGGTCGGCGATCACTGCCTGCATGTTGTGGCCGACGGGCGCCGCTTCGCCGGTGAGGCCGGCGTCGACCGTGACCCGGTCGCGTTCGTAGACGCTGTCCAGAATGTCGGCGATGTTCTTGCGCACGCTTTGCGGCGTGATGCCGTTGGCCTCGTTCCAGGCTATCTGCTTGTCGCGGCGCCGGCGGGTCTCGTCCAGCGCCCGCTCCATCGAACCGGTGACCTGGTCAGCATAGAGGATCACCCGCCCGTCGACGTTGCGGGCGGCGCGGCCGATGGTCTGGATCAGCGAGGTTTCCGATCGCAGGAAGCCTTCCTTGTCGGCGTCGAGGATCGCCACCAGGCCGCATTCGGGAATGTCGAGGCCTTCGCGCAGCAGGTTGATGCCCACCAGCACGTCGAAGGCGCCGAGGCGCAGGTCCCGGATGATCTCGATGCGCTCCAGGGTGTCGATGTCCGAGTGCATGTAACGCACCCGCACGCCATTCTCATGCAGGTATTCGGTCAGGTCCTCGGCCATGCGCTTGGTCAGCACGGTCAGCAGCGAGCGGTAGCCCTGGGCCGCCGTGGCGCGGATTTCGCCGAGCACGTCGTCAACCTGGGCGCGCGCCGGGCGCACCTCCACCGGCGGATCGACCAGGCCCGTGGGGCGGATCACCTGCTCGACGAACACGCCGCCGGTCTGCTCCATCTCCCAGGCGCCGGGGGTGGCCGAGACGTGCACGGTCTGCGGCCGCATCGCCTCCCATTCCTCGAAGCGCAGCGGCCGGTTGTCGAGGCAGGAGGGCAGGCGGAAGCCGTATTCGGCCAGCGTCGCCTTGCGGCGGAAGTCGCCGCGGTACATGGCGCCAATCTGCGGCACGGTGACGTGGCTCTCGTCAACAAACACCAGGGCGTTGTCGGGCAGATACTCAAACAGCGTCGGCGGCGGCTCGCCGGGGCGGCGGCCGGTGAGATAGCGCGAATAGTTCTCGATGCCGGCGCAGGAGCCGGTCGCCTCCATCATTTCCATGTCGAAGGTGGTGCGCTGCTCCAGTCGCTGCGCCTCCAGATAGCGGCCGGCGCGATTGAGCTGGTCAAGCCGCTGCTTCATCTCCTCCTTGATGCTTTTGATCGCCTGACCCAGCGTTGGCTTCGGCGTGACATAGTGCGAATTGGCGTAGACCTTGACGAAAGACAGATCCGCCGTCTTGTGGCCGGTGAGGGGATCGAACTCGGCGATGCTGTCGATCTCGTCGCCGAACAGGCTGATGCGCCAGGCGCGATCCTCCATGTGGGCCGGAAACAGCTCCACCACGTCGCCGCGCACCCGGAAGGTGCCGCGGGCGAAATCGGCCTGGATGCGCTTGTATTGCAAGGCCACGAGGTCGGCCAGCAATTGCCGCTGCTCGATGCGCTCGCCCACCTTCAGCGAGAAGGTCATGGCGGTGTAGGTCTCGACCGAACCGATACCATAGATGCAGGACACCGAGGCGACGATAATGACGTCGTCGCGCTCCAGCAGCGACCGGGTGGCGGCATGGCGCATCCGGTCGATCTGCTCGTTGACCGAGCTTTCTTTCTCAATATAGGTGTCGGAACGTGGAACGTAAGCTTCTGGCTGATAGTAATCGTAATATGATACGAAATATTCGACTGCGTTCTCGGGGAAAAATGACCTGAACTCGCCGTAAAGCTGCGCCGCCAGCGTCTTGTTGTGCGCCAGGATCAATGCCGGGCGCTGGGTCTGCTGGATCACCTGCGCCATGGTGAACGTCTTGCCGGAGCCGGTGACGCCGAGCAGCACCTGGTCGCGCTCATGGGCGCTGACGCCAGCGGTAAGGGCGGCGATGGCCTGTGGCTGGTCGCCGGCCGGGGCGAAATCCGAGGCCAGTTCGAACGACACGCCGCCTTCGGATTTTTCGGGACGGGGCGGGCGGTGCGGCGTCCAGGGCTTTGCATCAAGGCGCGGATCGCCGCTCGACAGCAATTGCTCCAGGGCGGTGCGCGTCGCCTGGGCGCCGGGCGTCGCCGCCGGATCGTCGTCGTCCGGCATCGCGGCGACATTGCCTTCGCGCACGCGCCTCGGGGCCGCCTTCAGCAGGTCGTCGCGGGTCAGCGCGCCGTCAGCCTCGCCCCATTTGCGGGCGCGTTTGCCGGTCTTGCCGGAATCGGGGGCGCCATCCGGCAGGGGGCTGGCGCCGGACATGGCGTCGTAGCCTGCCTGGGGCGCTTCGCCGAAGCCCCCGGGGGCGGGCGGCTTCGCCCTGGCGCGGTTCTTCGCCTGCAAATCAGCGCGGTCGCTGGCGGCGGCGCCCGGCCCGGCGCGGCCCTTGTTCAGCGCCGGATTGAGCAGTTCCGCCAGATGGGCGTCGAGGGGAACCAGCTCGGGACGGGCGGCGCGCGACCGCGGAGTCGCAATCTTCGCGGGCCGCTTGCGCTGCGCAGCGGCGGGATCGGTCGCGGCGTCCGGATTTTGGGGCTTCTTCGGCATGGTCCCCAATATGGGGGCAACCGCCGTCAACGCCAATCGCCACCGCAACATTTTCGCGAACCGGGCGCCGTCTTGCGTTGCGACCAGGGCGGTTCCACATCAACCGCCTTTTGGACCATGCGCCGGTCAGGCGGCTCCGCCGGACAATCGCGCCGGTAGCCCGCACCAACGCAAGGTCATGTCCCGAGCAGCCGCACGGTTTCGATGCTGACGCGGCACAGCCAGGCGATGCGCCGGGTCAACGCCTCCTTGTCGATGGCCGCGTCCTGGCCGTCCGCCGTCGCCCTGGCGCGCCAGGCGGCGAACTCCAGTTCCATCACCGCGTCCTCGCCCACCGCGTGCCCCCAGATCGCTGGCGGCACGTTGCACAGGGTGGTGAGCGCGTCGACACGGATGGTTCCGAACGGCTTTTGCGGCCTGAGCAACAGGCGCGGCGCGCCG
>NZ_BNCG01000032.1 GCF_014656355.1 Camelimonas fluminis | reverse complement strand
CGCGACGTAGAATCTCACACTGATTGTCGCGCGCGTCGCATCCAGATTGTCGCGCCATACGCCTGGCGTGATTGTCCATAACCGTCCCAGACGCTGATGCAAGACGTACGAGTGCCCGCGTCCCACGCCCCGAATCCTGCATAACACTGGAGATAATTGCTCTCCGTTGGCGTGGACGAATAGCAGTCGTAGCCGTAGCCGCCGTATCCCCCGGACGCCCTGAACTGAACCGCGAGCCAGCCTCCGCTGTAGAGATCGCCCCAATGGCTCTCGTACCAGACATCAATCGGCCGCGACCCAAAACTGAACCACGCCTGCTGTGTGTAAATGACGCCCGTCAGGTTGTCGCGAAATTGGATCGTCGCTGTTCCTGAACCAGGGCTGGGATTTCCCGCGAACCAGTGGCGCCAACCATCGGAGCCGCAATTCATGCCTGGGGGCGCCCAGCACCCCGTTACGCTCATATTTCCCGATCCGCCGCTAAACCCGATATACCCGACATACCAATCGCCGGCATAGGATCCGTAGATCCAGCCCTCAAACCAATGGTTGAGCGGCGGGACACTTACCGTCAGCACGACGATCGCTGTCGCCGTATTGGAAGCCTGATCAGTCAGTCGAACCGTGACGTTCTGATTGGTAGCCAACGCGGTTGGCGTGCCACGCAACCAACCCACCTGTTGTGCAACCCCAGACGCATTGCCCGTAGCACCAGTCGCAACGCAGCTAACGCCTGCTGGCTGGTTAGAACAGCTCAATGCGAGAGAACCAGCGCCGCCGGTCGCATATATCGGGACCTCGAAATACTGGTTAAGCGTCGCGACCACACTCGGAGGACTCGCCCAGACGTTGAGAGGCTGCGCTTTCACCCGCAGCGAGTACGTCCACTCACGATACGCACCCCTGGCGTCCGTTGCTCGCAACGTCACCGAGTACGTGGCTGGGAAAACGGTCGTTGTTCCAGAAATATTTCCCGTCTGCGCGTCGATCGACAACCCCGTCGGGAGCCCGGTCCCAGAGTAAACGTAACCCGACGGCGCCCCGGCAACAGGCCAGCCCCCATTAACGTCCGGTCGCGGCTGGAATGCAGCAGCCATAACCTGACCCTGAACAATCTCACCCGACGACACGGTGAGCGTTCCCAGGACCGGGTAGTAGACCACAAACTGGCCATCAACCTCCGCCGTCGCGGGCGCGCTATCATAGAGCTTATCGCGATAGTCTTGCACGGAGAAACGCGTGACGGGAAGCGTGACCGGCGTACATTTTGGATTGGACGTCTGGTTGCACGGAACATTCACCGCAACGCCGAACTTCCCCGTCTCCGTATCGAAATTCAGGCCGCCCGGCAGGTTAGTCACCGAGTACGGACGGTACTTCCCCTTGAACTTCACGCCACCAGTCGCCGTAACCGTGTTGTTGTACGCGGAACTGTTGAGGACCTCGAAGTACGTGACCGATGCTACGGGGTCAAACTGAAGCCGAAGCGGCGTGGTAGGACAAACTGGAATGTCCTGCGTGATCGTCACATCCGCTGACTCAGCCACAATCGTCCCGCCTTCCGACGGACCGCCAAGCGCCGACCACATCGTTAGCAGGCTTTTTAGGGCGCCGCTGTCTGGTGTGTACTGGATGCGCACCCGGGAGGTGAACTTTCCATCGGCATCTGGCGCTGACTCGATGAACCGCACCGTCGTATTATCATCTGTCACCGGGAATGGCGCCAGCAACTGAGCCGCCAGCGTCATCTGCGCGCCGCTGGAGTACATATCCTCAATAAACAGCCGATACGAGCATACAGTGCGGGGAAACGGCGCCGTGTTGACCAACGCGTAAGACGCACTCTGCATCTTTTTATTGAGGGTTGAGATAGCCGCGGAATACGAACCGCCGACGTATACAAATATCGCAAACGGAACGATTAGCGCGAATTCGACCGCGACGGCGCCCCCTTTGCTCTCAAACAGCCGCCAGCACGCCGACCCTAGCCGCGATAGCAATCCCATATTCCCCTCCGCAACATTCCACGAGCTGGCCCGGCAACCCTGCCTGCACCAATCCAACAAAGCGCCAGCGAGGAAATCCCGCCGGCAATTTCATCGCAAACCTTCTCAGGGCGTCGGTGGCGACACGTATGTGCGCTGCTCGCGAACCCTGAACATCTGAGCAGCCGTGAGGATGGAATTCCGACCGTCCTGCGTGGCCTGGGGTACGATCCACGCCCACCCAGGCACGGAGATCGCGGCACGAACGAGAACGACTACGTTCGGCTTCACGCCAAACTGCTGGCCAAATGCCGCCGACACAATGCCAGAACCGCTCACCATGGCCGGGAGCGCAGGATCTGTGCCGTCTCCCTTCATCGTACGGATATCCACAAAAATACGGTTTTTGCATTCGGCCCGCGAGATCACCACCAACGGCGCCACATCACAAATCCTCTCGCGCAAACAGGCCTGGGTGTACGGAAAATTTGCGTTTCCGTCAGCGCACAACGGCTGTTCCTCGTACATGGCCTTGGCAATGATATCGACATTGGAATCGAAAACCACATTCGCCCAATACGACAGCCCAATCCCGATGCCCCCCAGGAGCAGCAACAAAAACGGCACGAGCAGGAGCGAAAACTCCACTGCTGTCGCACCGTCCGCATCGCCGAGTATCCGTTTCAGCGCCCGACAATTTAATGGCATTTTCCGCCGCTCCATACCTTTGACTTTTGCCATTATCACACATGGCAACACGTAATTCACAGCCGATTTTGCATCAATTATCCGGTTTCGGCGCGGACCCATTTTAGCGGAAATTTCTTGGCCGCGCGATACCGTTATGGGATAATGGCTGCTAACAGCGCAGTTCCCCGAACAACGGATTAACCCATGACTGATCCCGCACGCACCAAACCCCGTGGCACGGGCTATCGACGGCTGGTCAACCTATTCAAAGACAAGCGGGCGAATGTCGCAATTATCTTCGCGATCGCCGCGCCTGTCGTAATCGGCGGAATTGGCGCGGGCATTGACTATTCACGCGCATCTGCGATGCGCACTTCGCTCCAGCAGTCCGTCGAGGCGACAAGTCAGGCAATCACCGACAAGGTCCACACATGTCACGACAAAAACCGGACAGACAATATCCGGACTGACACCGGCTGCATGAATGACCCCGCCTTCGCCGCATCAATGCAAGCCCAGGCCCAGTCTTTGCTCACAAGCAACTTCCGGCAGCGTGGCTTCACCGCTGCGCCTGCGCTCACCGGACCCGTGACCCTCGACAAGATTTCCGGCCGCATGGCGATCGAGGCGACCGTCGGCTACAACTGCCTCGTATTTCAGGTGCTACTGCGGGATTGCAACATTGTTTCACGGTCATTGACCAATGCAAATCTCTCCACGCAGGCAGACACGTTGCAGATTGGCGGGCCCGGCGGCAACGTCCGGATCTATGTGGGTGACGCATCCACAAACCTGCCACTGACGTACACGGTTTCCGGCGGATGGCCACCTTACACGTTCGCCATGTCCGGCCTTCCAGCCGGACTTGGGTCGAACCAGGCATCTGGCGCCGCTACGGCGCGCATCCAGGGAGCCCCGAGCCCCTCAGACGCCACCGGTTGCGGGCTCCCAAATCCCTGTGACCCGCTCGCACTCCCTGCTTCCCAGATCATCGCCGAGGACGCGGGCGACCAAAACCGAAGCGGATTGAACCGGCAACGTGTTCAGCAAGTCGTCAATTTCACGCTAATCCGTCCGCTGCGCATATCCCTCTCGGGAGTGATGACGACCCAACCAAACATGACGCCCTCCACCCACTACGCAAACGCAACGCGCAGCGGAGGAACAGGCGCCTATACCTACACATGCACCGGCGTTCCGAGCGGCATGACATGCAACGCAGCCACAGGTCGCGTTTCCGGAACACCATCGTACTGGCAAGCGGGCAATCTGACCGTCACCGTCCGGGACCAGAACGACGGTCGAACCGCCAGCGCCAGCATGCCCTACAACTTCAATCCGCCCCCACTCAACCTAACGTTCGACCGTCCCGCCCTCGTGGGCGACAACACCAGCAACACAACCATGGCCGTCACGGCCAGCGGCGGCATAGGCACACTAAACGTGAGCTGCACAGGCCTCCCCGCTGGCTACAGCCACACGTCAATGCCGGCAGCACAGATGAACAATGGCCACATAGCCGGCATCTGGATTTCCGGGTCGCAAGAGGAAGCCACTGGCAGCCTGACCTGCACCGCGACCGACCAGGCCAGCCAGTCCAGGTCGGCCTCCTTGGGCTGGACAATGGCCTATCTTGGAAACGTCGACTGCCTGTCGAACTCAGGAATCAAGTGCCCTGGCACCTTCAAGGGCGAATTCACCAACTGCGTGAATGGAAACGGACGCCTGTCCTGCCAACAAAAATGGGTGTACCAGGGCGGATCCAGCGACCTTCCGGAATCGATGGTTGAAAAGCCCAATGAATCGATGGGGGTCCCCAGCCACAACAACCCATGCACAACCGACGGAACTCCCCTTACCCCCATCAAGGGCTGCACCGGGACATTCTATGGATGCGCTGCGAAGAAGGGTTGGAACCGCACCACTGGTTATTCCGTGACCTGCTTACCGCGCGCCAACTGAAAATCCCGCCTCCAATCACCACCCATGGGGAGGCCAAAGCCTCCCCCAAAATATTTAGGTCGCGCCAGTGTCCACTTCAGAGAGATTGATCAAGGACACAAACGGAAATGTCGCGATTGCCTTCGCGATTGCCCTTCCGCTGCTGATCGGACTCATCGCGTTCGCAATCGATCTCTCCCGCGCCACCCGCATGCGATCGGTACTATCTGCAGCAATCGACACGGCCGCCGCAGACATCCTCGATCGCGGCATCCAATGCCCTCCAAGTGGGCCAACATCCGCGACATTTCCAAGCGACATATCCAAATGCCCCGTCGGAGGCCCAAAGGGCGAAACAGTCCAGGCAATGGCAAGACGGCTCGTCGAGCAACAGTTCGCTGCCAACGGATACTCCACCCGACCTGTCATATCGCCACCGATCCTCCTCAACCCTGTCACGCGGCGTCTCGCCATCACCGCGACCGCCGCGTACCCCTGCTCGCTCTCCAGAGTACTTGTAGGAAACTGCTCAATCGGGATAAACGAAACTGTGGGCGGAGCAGGCCTTCCCACCCCCTCCAGGCAACGCGGCCTCACCCTGATCGCGCCACCAACTTCGGACCTCTGGCTCGGGGAAAGATCATCACCCGCCCTGCCAACGCAGCTCTCGGTCTCCAACGGGACCGCGCCCTTCAGCTTCTCGGTGGGTCCACGTTTGCCTCACGGCCTCAGCCTCAACCAGGTAACGGGCCAGATCAACGGACTCCCCCGTGATGAGGATTGCATCGCCCCCTGCAGCCCTGAGCTTCGCTCAATCGCCGTATCCGTCACCGACCGAGAGGACCCGGCCGGCCAGCGGCCGGCGGCAGCGGCACTTTCCTACCGGATTGTTCACAAACTCAAGCTGAAGATCGAACAGATCCCTGCATCGCAAGTCGCCTTCTCCACCCAAACAACCGGCGGCATTGCCCCATTCCGGTACTCCTGTTCGAATCCACCATCAGGAATGGTTTGCGATCCACACACCGGTGAAATTAGCGGCGCCGCACTCCCTGGCGCCAGCGGGACAATAACCGTCCGCGTCGTCGATGGACGTGGAAAGACCGCAGACGCAGTCGCAGTGTACCGATCGCCATCGACAGCACCCAGTCCCTCTGCACTCGCCAACGGCGCGCGGCCTAACAGTGGCAAAAATCTCACAAATTAGCCACTAACGCTAATTGTTCGAGAAATTAAATTCCCAGAAATTGACAACCGCCCATTGCCGTATCAAACATAATTCGTCCTCTCCCCTGCGGATAAAGGGGTTTAGTTATTTTTTAATCCAGTGCGGATTAAAGAATTCGAATCCCAAAAAAGAAGATCACGTCGGGCGCCCCCCGGTCCTGAGCCCGCCTCCAACGTGAACAGCATTCTAAAACGGAGTCTCAACCACATGAAGCTTTTCAAAACCATGTCTTTCGCAGCGGTGGCCCTCGCCACTGCGTGCTCCGCCGCTGCAGCAGCAGACCTGATGCCATCGCGCGCCGCTCCGACCGTCTACGCCCAGCCGATCGCCGCGGCCCCCAACAACTGGACCGGCTTCTATCTCGGCGCCAACCTGGGCGGCCTGTGGGGCCACAACACCGGCGGCGACGTCTCCGGCTACAGCCTCGACTCCAGCTTCTACAACTTCAGCGCCAGCGCGCTTCGTGACTCCAGCAAGACCGATTTCACCTTCGGCGGCACCGCCGGCTACAACTACCAGATCGGTGATTCCGTCGTCGCCGGCGTCGAGGTCGACTACAACTGGTCCAACGCCGACAGCAACAGCGCTTTCACCTTCAACCAGCCCGTGTGGAACGGGATTGCCACCTATCGCGTCGACGCCCACTCCCGCTCGAAGATGAACGGCTACGGCAGCCTTCGCGCCCGCCTCGGCTACCTCGTCACGCCGTCCTTCATGGTCTACGCCACGGGCGGCGCAGCTCTTGGCAACGTCAAGTCCTCCGGCGGCGCCACCGAAACGCTCACTGCGTTCGGCTACGACATGGACCTGGGCTCCCGCTTCGGCTCCAAGTCGAAGACCCTGTACGGTTGGACCGCCGGCGGCGGCGGCGAATACGCCTTCAACCGCAACTGGTCCGTCAAGGCCGAATACCTGTACACCGACCTGGGCAAGCACGAATACGTCTTCTACGCCGAAAATCCTGGCGTCTACCAGTTCGGCGCCTCGCAGAAGCACCAGTTCTCGGTTGCCCGGGTCGGCCTGAACTACCGCTTCTGACGCCACCGGCAGCCCGCCGAAACAGCTGATCTACACTTCCAAGCCCCGCCTGTGCGCGGGGCTTTTTTTATGTCCAGTTTAGCGCCCGCACATCACGGTCGCGCCCCGACCTGCGCCTAGCCTCCGCTACCTCCAAGCCTTTCAAACAAGAGCCGTTCGTGGCAGACTCCACGCATTGCGGCGACAACCGTGTTCGCTCGGCAAAAAAATCATTTTTCTATCCAGAATTTCAAGGCGCTCATCACCAATGAGACATTATCTGGGGCTCGACGAGTATGTCCTCCGCAACCAGCGACGGGATCAAATCGCCCTTTATGAACCGGCCAAACTGCTCAATTCCCATATCTTGCTGTGCGGCATGTCTGGCACCGGGAAATCGCTGCAGTCCAAACGCCTCCTTGACACAGCAGCCCGGGCCGGGCTGTCAGTTGACGTCTTCGACGTCCATGAGGAGCTTGACTCGATTCACGGTGCCAAAGCCGTTAAATACTCCCAGGCCACCGGCTACGGATACAATCCCCTCACCCTAGACACAGATCCCCATGTCGGTGGCGTAAATCGCCAGATCGACTTCCTGGTTGGACTCATCAGGGACGTCAGCCCGCAACTCGGCGTCAAACAGGAAGGCGTGCTGCGGAACCTCATCCGCGACACCTATGCTGCTGTCGGGATATTCGCCAACTCCGCCACAACCTGGCGCCGCATGGAAATCACCGAGCGACAGCGCACCGCGATCCACGACAACCGCGCATGGAAGGAACTGCGCAACTTCTATCCCACGCTTGAGGACATGCGCTCCTACGCAATGCGAAAAATCACTGCCCTAACGATCGGCGGTGACAATCCCACCGTTACGGCCTACGACCACCTCACCCGCCTGGCCCGACAGCGAACAAATCTCACGAACCGGTATAACAAGGCCCACGACGACAAGGAGGTTGAGAAAATCAACGTCCTCATGGAGGCCGCCCGGACAAAATCCATTGAGGCCTTCACGGCCTTCGTTACTGGCATTGAGACAGGCCGCGAGCCGGAAGATGTGCTCAAGTACGACAGCGTGGACGTTCTCACCGCTGTCGTGAACCGCCTTGATCTTTTGGGCGCTGCCGGTACGTTCAGGGCGAACCCCCCACCTTTCGGAAACGCGAAAGTACGCGTTCATCAGATCAAGGCACTATCCACGGAGCAACAGATCCTCTTCACGAAGCTGCGGCTCCGCGCAATTTTCGAAGATCTCAAGAAACTGGGGCCAACCCCTACTGGCTCCGAACTTCGACACGTCGTTTTTCTCGATGAAGCGCATAAATATTTCAATCCTGCAAAATCCGACGACATCATCGCGGTGATCGCAAAAGAGGCCCGGAAGTTCGGGCTCGGATTGTGGTGCGCCTCACAACAGCCTACGGAATTTCCGGAGTCGTTCCTCACCAACGTCGGCGCCACGTTCCTCCTCGGCGTTCATTCCAGTTTCTGGAAACGCACAACCACTATGCTCAGGATTTCGGAGGACGAACTGCGGTCAATCCGACCCAAAGAGGTTATGGCCGTCAAGCTCATGCGCGATGGGCAGTCGGACCCATCCTTCGCGATCATCGCCGTTCCAAATCCCAATACAGTCTCCGGGCGGCGCGCCGCGGCGCTCAACTCAAAACAGCGAGCAGCGTAGCCGCTGCTCGCAAAATTCAAATCTGCGGTCCAGATTCCACCAAGGTGCCGATTCAAAGCCCAATAAAATAAATCAATAAATATTCGGCCACATAGACCGGACAAGCCGTTTTCGATAAAATGGCGGCGTTCAGCGTTTTTAATCAATCCGAAAATATGTCCCAGCTCCGCCCCGGGCGGATAAATCTGGAGAAACAAGTGAAAATTGCACGTCGCTTTACGACGGCGCCTGAACGCGCCGACGCCGACCTTGATAGCTGCTATGCATCCATCGAGTTCCACACCGTTTCGAGCGAAATTCGCAATCCCGACGGATCCCGCGTCTTCTATCTCGCCGATCTGGAGGTTCCGAAATCCTGGAGTCAGGTCGCAAGCGACATCCTCGCCCAGAAATATTTTCGAAAAGCCGGCGTGGCAGCAAAACTGAAGCCCGCCAGCGAGAAAAACATCCCGCAATGGCTCGCCCGCCGTGTGCCGGACACCGCCGCTCTTGCCGGCATTCCCGAAGACATCCGGTTTGGCGCCGAAACAAGTGCAAAACAGGTCTTCGACCGCCTTGCCGGCTGCTGGACCTATTGGGGGTTCAAGGCCGGATACTTCGATGGCGAGGACGATGCCCGCGCTTTCTACGACGAACTTCGATACATGCTGGCGACCCAAATGGTGGCGCCGAACTCACCTCAGTGGTTTAACACCGGTCTCCACTGGGCCTACGGCATCGACGGGCCCGGGCAAGGCCACTTCTACGTTGACCACCTCACTGGCAAACTCACCCCTTCCCGATCGGCCTATGAACACCCACAGCCCCACGCCTGTTTCATCCAGGGCGTGAAAGACGACCTCGTCGGTGAAGGCGGGATTATGGACCTCTGGGTCCGTGAAGCCCGCCTTTTTAAGTACGGCTCCGGAACGGGCACGAACGTCTCGGCGCTTCGTGGCGAAGGGGAGCCTCTTTCTGGCGGGGGGAAATCCTCAGGCCTCATGTCTTTCCTGAAAATCGGTGATCGCGCCGCCGGCGCCATCAAATCCGGCGGCACAACCCGCCGCGCCGCAAAAATGATTGTCCTTGACGTCGACCACCCCGATATCGAGGCCTACATCACGTGGAAGGTTGAAGAAGAGAAAAAGGTTGCTGCCCTGGTCGCCGGCTCAAAGGCAGCCAAGAGACACCTGGCCGCCATCATCAAGGCCATGCAGCTCGAAGATGGGAGCTGGTCCTTCACTCCGTCTGCAAACCCGGAGCTCCGTCGCGCAGTTCGTGAAGCAAAGACCGGTTTCATTCCTGAAGCCTTCATCAAACGTGCGATCGAGCTCGCCCAGCAGGGTCACACCGACATCTCGTTCCCCGAATACGACGTCGACTGGGACTCTGAGGCCTATCTCACCGTCGCAGGCCAAAACTCCAACAATTCCGTATCTCTCACCGACCAGTTTCTGCGCGCCGTGGAAGACGATGCTGACTGGAACCTCACGGCGCGCACCACCGGCCGCGTCATGAAGACGATCAAGGCCAGGGCGCTCTGGGACAGGATTGGCGAAGCGGCCTGGCAATGCGCCGACCCTGGCCTACATTTCAACACCACGATGAACGACTGGCATACCTGCCCCGAGGGCGGTCCGATCCGGGCGTCAAACCCCTGCTCGGAGTACATGTTCATCGACGACACCGCCTGCAATCTCGCGTCTGCCAATCTGCTCAAATTCTACGACCTGCAGAGCTCCACCTTCGATGCCGACGCCTACGAGTACGCCGCCCGCCTGTGGACCATCGTGCTGGAAATTTCCGTCACCATGGCCCAGTTTCCATCCAGGGAAATCGCCCAGCTTTCATTCGACTACCGCACTCTGGGCCTCGGCTACGCCAACCTTGGTGGCCTGCTAATGAGCATGGGCCACAGCTACGATTCCCGGGAAGGCCGGGCGTTCGCCGGCGCTCTCACCGCTCTCATGACGGGCATCTGCTACGAAACCTCCGCAGAACTGGCCCAAGCCCTCGGCCCGTTCCCTGAGTTCAAACGCAATCGCGAACACATGCTTCGCGTGATCCGCAACCATCGCCGGGCGGCCGACGGCCACACCGACGGTTACGAAGGCCTCTCACGTCGCCCAGTCCCGCTGGATTCAGCGGGGTGCCCGGATCAGAACCTTGTCGCTCGTGCACGGGCCAGTTGGCAACGCGCCCTGACGGCCGGCGAGCAGCACGGATACAGAAACGCCCAGACGACTGTTATAGCCCCAACTGGCACCATTGGCCTGGTGATGGACTGCGACACGACTGGAATCGAGCCTGACTTTGCCCTTGTGAAGTTCAAGAAGCTCGCCGGCGGTGGCTATTTCAAAATCATCAATCGGGCAGTACCAGCCGCTCTGCGAAAGCTCGGATACACCGACGCCCAGATCACGCAGATCGAGAAGTTCGCGACCGGCCATGGCTCTCTCAAGGATTCCCCCGCCATCAACCTCGCTTCACTGGCTCGCCAAGGTCTCGACCCCGACATCCTGGACGATCTGGAGGCCAAGGCACCTTCGACGTTTGACATCCGCCACCTGATCAACAAGTGGTCAGTCAGCAACGATGTGCTGGTCAACGTACTGAAAGTCCCAGCCGAGGATCTCGACGACCCCAAGTTCGATCTCCTCGGCTTCATGGGCTTTTCCAAGTCCGAAATCGATGCTGCAAACATCCACATTTGCGGCGCAATGACACTCGAAGGCGCCCCGCACCTGCTACGCGAGCACTACGGGGTTTTCGACTGCGCCAATCCTTGCGGACGAACCGGCACCCGCTACCTCTCTGCAGACAGCCATATCCATATGATGGCAGCCGCCCAGCCCTTCCTGTCGGGTGCAATTTCGAAAACGGTCAACATGCCTTCTTCGGCAACCATCGAAGATTGCAAAAACGCCTACATGCTCTCCTGGCAACTGGGGCTGAAGGCCAACGCGCTCTACCGCGACGGCTCGAAGCTTTCCCAGCCCCTGCAGGCCGCTCTCATTGCCGAGAACGATCTGGACGAGAGCGTCGACCAATTGCTCAACGGCAGCGATACCAATCGCGTTCTCGAGCTCACCTCACGCGTCGTCGAACGAATTTTCGAAAAGCAGGTTCGATCGCGGGAGAAACTACCGGAGCGGCGGCGGGGATACACCCAGAAGGCCACCGTCGGCGGCCACAAGGTGTACGTCCGCACCGGCGAATACAGCGACGGGCGCCTTGGCGAAATCTTCATCGACATGCACAAGGAGGGCGCCGCCTTCCGCGCAATGATGAACAACTTTGCCATCGCGATTTCCCTTGGGCTGCAGTACGGCGTGCCCCTTGAAGAATTTGTGGAAGCCTTCACCTTCACGCGCTTCGATCCGTCGGGATTTATCCAGGGCAACGAACGCCTGAAGAACGCAACCTCCATCCTCGACTACGTCTTCCGCGAGCTCGCGATCTCCTACCTTGGCCGAGATGACCTCGCCCATGTCCTGCCGGAACCGAAGGACGCAACGTCCGTCGGTATGGGCAAGAACGACGGCACTGCGTTTGAAGATACCCCTCTTGCACAGCAGCAGATCGCAAAAGGCGGCTTCGAGCGCGGGCAGATGCCCGACGCCCGTGAGATAATCGTTGAAGTAGCCCGCAACGAGTTGGCAAACCAACCTGCCATCGTTCCCGAAAAGTCACCTGAAGCTGCTGCCGCAAATGCAAGTGCTGCCACAGGGGAGACGAAGCGCTCCGAAGCAATACTTCGCGGGTACACCGGTGATGAATGTACAAATTGCCACAACTTCACCCTGCGGAGAACAGGTACCTGTTTTACATGCGATTCATGCATGACGACATCTGGCTGCAGTTAGCCCCGCACCCATCCGAAGTCATTTGACCAACAAAGTGGCGGCCTGTAGCCGCCATTTTACGTTCCCGCCGCAAACGCTCGTGCCGCATTTGCCGATTAACGCCTAAGTCCGCGAATTTCGCCGCCCACATCGCAAGGACCACCTCACATGAGCACAGAAATCTGTCGTGGTATCGTCGTGAACGCTCCCGACGTCTTCGCCGACCCCGCTTTCCAAAAATGGCTCAACAACGGCGCCCCGAAGTTCTCCTGGCACCGGGCCGGACCTGTCAGCGAGTGGTCAGATGTGGTCGTCCTTGTTGATCCGTCCCTAAATGGCGAAGGAAGCGACTCTGATATGCCCGCCGACATCTGGGATCGCATCATTGCTGAATGTCGCACGACGCTAGGCGCCGCATCCTCTCCCTCACCGCCCTACATGGTTCGGCTCACAAACCTCTCGGTCTGACCCCCTCCCACCATGCCGCACCTGAAGACGCAGCGGCGGAATACCCGGCAAGATGATCGCCTTCCAGGGCGTCGCCCGCCACCCAACGCCCCCCGGACGACATCGAGAACGCCATGACCGATACGGACCTGTTCGGCACCTCCGAACGAAGCGCAGCCGTGGACGCGCTCCATGCCATGACCGCGCTCTACACCGTCGCCCCGGTGGTAGACGACCTGCTTGATCACATTGGATGGCCCGACGCTGACGGCCGCCTCCTCGACCCATCCGCAGGCGACGCCATGTTCGTGGTGCGCGCCCTTCACCGACTCAACCTGGCGCCCAACGACATCAACAGCGCCCAACGTGTACTTGGCTGGGAAATCCATCCCCACGCCGTCGCAGCCGGCCGCACACGGATCACCGAATACCTCACGGACGCCGGCTGGGATCCCCATCTGGCAAGCCATACAGCCCGGAAAATTCTCACTGAGGCAGACTTTCTGCTTGAGAAACCAACCGGCCAGTTTCGGTTTATCGCAGGAAACCCACCCTTCGCGGCCTTCCGCAACCTTCCTCACTATTTCAAGGAAACTTACTCGGCGGTTCTCGATCAGCGGGTCCGCGCCGATCTCCTGCATGCTTTCCTGGACCGCTGCGTTTCCATGATGCCCGCACCTTTGGGAGCCATTGCCATGATTACATCTGATCGCTGGCTTATGAACTCAACCGCCAGCCATCTCCGCGAGCACCTCGGCACCCGGGCCGGAATCAAACACCTCGAACGTCTCGATCCCACAACGGCCTTCTACCGGCCCAAAAACCGCAAGAAAGGCACGGCGCCCAGAATCCATCCTGTTGCCGTTGTCCTTTCACCCCGCCAACCTGGCCACATACATCTGACCGAACGCCCCATGTCCCCAGACGGCACCCTGGACACGTGGGAAGGACCTCGCCTGGAAGATGTTGCAACGCTCAGGCTCGCTCCCTGGCTTGGGCCTGCGGGCATATTCACCATCCCCTCAAAATACGCCCACACCCTGCCCCACGCCGATCTCCTTCCCTGCGTGGACAGCAGCAACATCGAACCCGAAGTTGACGAACTCCGCCCCCCGTCCTGGCATGCTATCAGGACCACTCGCCACAGCGAGCCTGAGGGAGCCGTCGCTGACTATATCCGCGCGGGCTTGCATAAGATGCCCGCACGCGGCCGATCCAAGCATTGGTGGACCCCACCTGAGCCCATCAATCTCGACCTGTCACGGGACGCCATCATAATTCCCCGAATTGCCAGACGTGTACGCTGCATCAACCTCCCCGCCGGGGTGTTGCCGCTCGACCACAACATCCACGTGGCCACCTGCAAGGACGGGTTTTCCCTGGACGCCATACGTGCAGCACTCCAGCGGCAGGAGACCCAGACCTGGATAAATGCCTTCGCACCTCGGCTCGAAAACGGTTTTTTCGACCTGCGCCTGTCAATGCTCCGGAAAATACCTATCCACCGCTAGCCGCATCTCCGCCATTTGCCACCCGCAGCGTTTCGGAACCTCCCTGCGTCCCCCAAAACCAAACCGGCCACCCGAGTCGCTGCAGCAGCCTAACTTCTGTCGCAATTGAACCAAGAGGCCAGCCAGGTTCCGCGCCAACCTCCGGATAACCCAAATTGTCCACAGCCAGGCATCCAGATACCCCCAGCAAAAGGCCACTAAAAATCGTCATAGCGATTATGTCGCACTTGAATTTAATTTCAAATGAAGAGACCAGCCGCCATGCCACATTCCCCTTATAAGTCAAACCGTTAACCCAACCCGACAAGCGCCAGCATACGCTGGATGTTTGAAAAACCCCCACGAGTTATTCGAAAAAATTCCCCCTATTAACCACCCCTTCTCCGGGCAGGAAACGTCGAGTTTCTATCAAAACGAAAGCCCAGTAATGTCGTTCGCAACCTTCATTTTTTGCTCTCTTCAGGATGTTTTTTCGATGACCATGCAGATCGGGGCGCCCGTCCGCAGCCACCAGCAGACGCTCTCGAAACACGGAGCGACACTCCTTCTTTCTACCGCAATTATCGCTCTGGCCTCGTCCGGCGCCTTCGCGCAGAGCCCGCCCCAGCTAATCCCGCCAATCTCCCTGAATGGGATCAATGGCGGCCTCTATGACGGCTTCGCCATTTCGACCGGCCCAGGCACCCACGCCGTCAACGTTTTCAATCCAGGCGCCGATCTCACGCTGTCCAACGGCCAGATCGCAACCAATAGCCTCGCTTCCACCTCGCAACGCAGCTATGGCCTCCTGGCCCATACTGGCGGCTCGATCTTCGCGAATGGTATCGCGGTCAACACCACCGGCGACCGGGGCCATGCGGTCCAAGCGGGCTCTCGGGGCACCGGCAGCGCCACCTCCATCTATGACGGCTCAACCGCCGGCGCCATCACCGTACGCTCTGGCACGATCTCGACCGACGGCCAGTACGCCGTAGGCCTGCACGCAGTCGACGCCGGTCGCATCAACCTGGATAGCTCCACCGTTAATACCGCTGGTCTCCAGAGCCCAGGCGCTCACGCAGAAAGCAACAGCACCATCAACGTGGCGAACAGCTCCATCACCACCGGTGAAGCGCAGTCCGCTGGCGTCCTCGCAAACAACGACCGCAAGTCGATCGACCCAACTGCGACTGGCGGCGTAGTTGACCTCACCAACACCACCGTCACGACCCGTGGCTACGGCTCCCATGGCGTAGAGGCTACCGACGGCGCCACCGTTCATGTTGCCGGCGGCGCCATTTTCACGGAGGCAATGGACTCGATCGGCTTGCTTGCCCACGCTGGCGCAACAGTCTTCAGCAACACCAACGTGACGACGGCAATGGATGGCGCCCACGCAGTCCAGGCTGGGCTGAACAGCGCCAACCAGGAAGCCCTCGCCTACAACAGCGACACTGCGGCACATATCGCGCTGACCGGTGGAATTCTCACAACTTCAGGTCAGAACGCCAGCGCCATTACCGCAACTGACGGTGGTTCCGTCGCCGCCGCAAACGTCGCCGCCCATACGAGCGGGCTACTTGCCCATGGCGTCCATGCCCGTAGCAACAGCTCCATCATCATCGACACCTCCGATGTGAGCACGACCGGAAGCTCCGCGGCCGGCCTCCGCGCAAGCAACGAACGCCTTCCCTATCAGGATGCTGTTGAAGGCGGCGTCATCGACGCGAGGTCCGTCAGCGTCACCACATCCGGCACCAGCGCCCATGGTATCGAAGCTACCGACGGCGCTCGCGTCGGCTTCGCCTCGGGCAGCATCCGCACCTCCGGCGTAAACGCCCATGGTGTCAATGCGAATAACGCCACCATCGGCATCGACACCGACATCGAGACCACCGGCGCCTCAGCCGCCGGCATCTACGCACACAAAAGCCTCATCGACGTAACCGGCAGCGTAACGACCAACGGCTCATTTGCCTCTGGGCTGGTCGCTATCGACAGCCGTGTCGTCAGCAACGCCGACATTCAGACCAACGGCATGATCTCGTCAGGCGTCAGCGCCGCAGGCACAACAACCGTTGCCCTCAATGCCGGATCCGTCACGACCACGGGAAATTCTTCGTTCGGCGTCATGGCGTCGGAAACCGCCGTCATCAATGCCAGCGTCCCAATCCACACTTCCGGTGAAAATGCCCACGGCGCGTTCATCACCACCGCAGGCCAGCTCAATCTTAATGGCGGCTCAATCACCGCCACCGGCGCAAGCGCTGCAGGCGCCTACATCGAAGGCGCGGCCCTTGTTGCAAACCATGCCTCGATTACTTCTGCCCAGGACGCCGCTGTCCGCATGACGGACAACGCAACCGTCGTTCTCAACAACACCCGGGTGGCGGGCCAGACCGCAACAATCGCAGCTGGCTTCACCAGCCCCAACAAAACCGCACACATCACCGTCGGCGCCGGATCGGTGCTGACCTCGGCTGACAACATCCTTCTCTACGTTGATCGCTCGAACGCTGCCGGCGGCGCCACCGGCGTCGTGAACATGAACCTCCAGAACGGTTCCGTATCCCACGGCGACATTATCGATGACGGTGCCCGGACCACCGGCTACACCGACGTCGACATTGGAGAAACGGCTATCTGGAAAGGCCAGGCTTACGGCGTGCGTAACCTGCGTTCGGCGGCTCCTGGCTCTGACATCACTCTGTCCCAGGGCACCGAAATCCTCGGGGATATCGAGACCAATCGCACCAAGCTCCGCTTCGATTCCGCCGGCGGCACCGTCGGTGGCTCGATCAACCTGGCTAACGGCACCGTCTCATCCGGCGGCAGCATCGCCACGCCGATCGTCGTTGGCGGGAATCTGAACGTTGATGAAACTTCCGTCATGGGGGGCAACTGGGACATTGCCGGCGCCCTGAATGCCCGCGGCACCATTACGCCCGGCAATTCGATTGGCGTTGTCAACGTCGCCGGCAACCTCAACCTAGCTCCCACCGCCACCTACAACGTCGAAATCAATGCTGCTGGCGAGTCCGACCGAATCAACGTCGCAGGCGTCGCGTATCTGGCAGGCCAAGTAGCGGTCTCAACATATCCGGCCGTCAATGATTACCGGGTCGACACCCCCTACACCATCGTCACCGCTGGCGGCGGCTTCGCCGGAACACGCTTCGACGGCGCATCGTGGGTTGACACCACGAGTTACATCTTCCTAGACCCTCAGCTGTCGTATGATCCCAACAACGTCTACCTCACGATCAAGCGCACCGACGTCAAGATGGAAGACGTCGCACAGACCCCCAACCAGGCGGCAACCGGCTCGGCGATCGACCAGCAGATGGGGCTAAGCCCGCTCTTCATGAAGGTCGCAACCCTGACCGACGTGAATGACGTACGCAACGCCTTCAACGCACTCAGCGGTGAGGCACACGCAAGCGTCACTGGTGCTCTGGTTGAAGAAAGCCGCCACGTCCGCGAGGCCGTCAACACCCGCCTCAGGCAGGCGGCCGGAAGCGCTACAGCCGGCCTCTCCAACAACACTCGCACCATCCAGGGACTGACCTTCTGGGGTCAAGGCTTCGGCGGCTGGGGCAACAGCAAGGGTCAGGGCTATTCCATCAGCTCTGCTTCCCGCTCGACAGCTGGTTTCTTCATCGGCGTTGACACCCCGGTATTTGATACCTGGCGCATCGGCGCTGCCGCTGGCTACTCACGTTCGAGCATCGATGTGAAAAGTCGCCAGTCGGCCGCAACTGTCGACAGCTACCATGTCGCCCTTTATGGCGGCGCCAACTTCGGAAACCTCGGCCTCCGCCTTGGCGCTTCCTACACGTGGAACGACATTGATCTGAACAGGTCAATCACTTTCCCTGGATTCACTGACGCCACGTCGGCTTCATACAACGCTGCTGTCGCCCAAGTCTTCGGTGAAATGAGCTACACCATCACGAGCGGCGCCACGACCATCGAGCCATACCTCGGGCTCGCCTGGGTAAACGTCCACACCGACCGGTTCACCGAACGGGGCGGCTACGCCGGGCTCACTGGCAAGTCAGCCGACATGAACACGTTCTTCACAACCGTCGGCGCCCGGTTCTCGCACACCTACAAGCTCGACAACGGCAACGAACTCATTGCCCGCGCAGGCGTTGGTTACCGTCACGCCTTTGGCGACGTCGACCCGCGCAGCGTCATGCTGTTCCAGAGCAGCAACACACCGTTCTCCGTCGCGGGCGCGCCAATCGCGCGCAGCAGCGTCATCCTTGAGGCCGGCCTCGACATGAAGATTGCGCCCAATCTCGCGATTGGTGTCTCCTATCAGGGCCAACTGGGCCAAAAGGTCCAGGACCACGCCATCAAGGCCAACGTCACCGTCAACTTCTAAAACTCGCAAGCGAACATATGGGCCGGTATCTTGCCGGCCCGTTAGATCCTCTAAACAAGTACCCGCATCACGTTATCCGCTTCCGTCAGAACGAGCCAACACGCCCCTGATGCCGCGCATGCGCACGGCCGACAAAAATCCCGGAGAACCGGACACTCCTGGGGCGACCGCGTGAACGCCGCGCGCCCGCGCGGCTGGCAAGTTGCGGATGTCGCCCGACGGCAGACATTTACCGCCGTAAACCTCGAGCATATGCACGACAAGAGGTGGCTGCCGAACCGACCATCGAACGCCAATCAAAAAACAATTTTCCCATGCCGGCGCCAACCGGCTCCCCGTCAAAGTCCACAGCCGCAGTGCGCGAACCCGAAGCGAGCCAAAAAAACCACAAACGGTCGCACATCGATACCCCAATGAAATCATCGCTATCTGGACATCTCGGCACCGAACATCTTATAGAAATCTTATAGAAGCACCCTGCCCAGACCGGTTCGCGCAAACCTGAGGAATTTTCCCACATCCATAAGAGCTTGACCAACAGGTGTGAATGCCGCGCATGCGCGCGGCTGATAAGTCTCGAACCCATATGGAGGTTGCGTGATGCACCGGGTGAATGCCGCGCATGCGCGCGGCTGATAAGCGACACCGGACGTCAAGCTAATCAGCGACCCAAAGTGAATGCCGCGCATGCGCGCGGCTGATAAGGCTCTTAATCGCGATACAGATCAAATCGTGAAGGTGAATGCCGCGCATGCGCGCGGCTGATAAGACGCACGCGAGGCCAACGCCAGCGCGCCAATTGCGTGAATGCCGCGCATGCGCGCGGCTGATAAGAGCAGCAGGTCGGGTCGCGCACACCGGCCATTTTCGGTGAATGCCGCGCATGCGCGCGGCTGATAAGCTCACAAAGCGGAGGCTGACACCCACGCCCCAAAACCGTGAATGCCGCGCATGCGCGCGGCTGATGAGATGTACTCAGAAACGCAAACTCCATTTCCGTCATGTGAATGCCGCGCATGCGCGCGGCTGATAAGCAACTGAGGAACGGACCGAGGGGCGCTATATTCAGTGAATGCCGCGCGTTCGCGCGGCTGATAAGCGAAAGCTGTTGGGAGAGATCGCAGCGTCCCGATCTGTAAATGCCCCGCATCCGCGCAGATCATAGGAACAACGACTTCGAAACACCTGGCGCAATTTTCCAATACACGCCGCGCGCCAACGCTGTCAGTCGCCCACACCCCACTCAAATTTACGCAACCGCTATCCCGCACTTGGACGAGCAGATTGCGCCGGCTATAATTACAGAAATCCAAATTTAAAATTAATCGAGAAAAGCATGGCCGAATTTCGTTTTATCGACCTTTTTGCCGGCATCGGCGGACTAAGGCTCGGTTTTCAGAACGCCGGTGGACATTGCGCATTCACATCCGAATGGAACCATTTTTCCCAGCGAACCTATCGTGCAAATTTTCGAGACAACCACGACCTGGCCGGCGATCTCCGACCGTTTTCTGCCGCACCAGAAACTATCCCACAACACGATGTGCTGCTCGCAGGGTTTCCCTGTCAGCCGTTTTCAATCGCGGGCGTCTCGAAAAAGAACGCGCTCGGACGCCCCCACGGGTTCCTCTGCGACACCCAGGGCACCCTCTTTTTCGACACCGCCAAAATTATAGCTCATCATCGACCGGCCGCATTCCTGCTGGAGAACGTCAAAAACCTGAAGACCCACGACAAAGGCCGCACCTTTGCCACGATCCTAAACGTGCTTCAAAATGAACTCGGATACCACGTCCAAAGTCGCGTAATCAGTTCCCACCACTGGGTCCCCCAGAAGCGCGAACGCATATTTATCACCGGGTTCAGGGATCAAACACCGTTCGACCTCGATTCACTCGAACTTCCCGCCACAAGACCTATTCTGGGCGATATCCTTCTCCCCAACCATGCGGTCGATCCTCGCTACACGCTGACCCCCAAGCTCTGGGACTATCTCCAGGCCTACAAGGCCAAACACAACGCAAATGGAAACGGCTTCGGATACGGCCTCGTCGGCCCGGAAGACGTCGCGCGGACCCTCTCTGCCCGCTACTACAAAGACGGATCCGAGATCCTCATCCGCCAGGACGGCACACGACCGCGGCGCCTCACGCCTCTTGAATGCGCCCGTCTTATGGGGTTCGACCGGCAAGGAAGGCGCTGGAACATCCCGGTTTCGGATACCCAGGCCTATCGACAATTTGGCAACTCAGTTGTCGCGCCGCTTGTCGAATTTCTCGCACAAGCGATGCGTCCGCACATTATTTCCGCGCTCGTCCGCCATGCTGCATAACACCAGCGACAGGACGCCATATGACCATCATCTATCTGATCCCCGACGACCTGGCACAACGCCCTCACTACGCCGAGCGGAAAGACGAGGCATGCGCGAGAGCCCGTTTCCTCGCTGAGCTAACCGGCAGGGCAATGGACGTGGAAATGCACGAGACGGCCAATTTGCCCGAACGTGAACTCGCTATAGCCCTGCTGAAGAACGAGAACTGGAGCGGGAAGTCTCGCGTGATATACACCGCCCGCCCCCGCAATCGATTCGCAGAAACGATCACTGATCCCCAAAACGGGCCGCCCGACCGATACGACAGCGATCGCCCCCCGGAAAGAAACTGACGGAACCGAATTGCCTACATGGGCCGGCGAACACCGGCCCATTTTTTTCTCTATTTCTGAGTAAATCATCCGCCGTCGGAAATCCCAAAAACAAATTAGCCGCTCTCGACCCACGACAACGCAAGACGGACCACGGACGCGCGATCACCCCTCCGTCTTAGAAAAGGGCCAAAACATGACACGACCCGTACTGAATCCCGCCGCATCACCAGAACGCCAATACGTCCTAAGCCAAAACGCCGAAGGAAAGAACGTCGTTGAGCCGCTTATCCAACAGCCCGGCTACGATTCTGCGCTCTTTCTGCAGGACACCTACTCTAACCACCCGGTCGATGCGAAGGACGCACTCCACAAAGCGTTGAAGCCCACCACGCTCAACAGGCCGACCGCACCAGTGAAAGCCCCGACTATCGTCGAAACTCTCCTGGTGCTGTCCACAACACACGTGTCTGAAGAAACGGCTCAATGGCTTCGCACCCAGGGGAGGATCGCGGCCGCATGTGAAGTGACCGGCGACGAGCACCCGGCGTTGAACGTTGGCGCCACACCGTATGGATTTTTCCTCTACGTCCCCGAACCCGACTCCTGGGCTGACAGCGATTTCCCCAACGACCTCAAAGCCGTGTTCGCTTTTGTCCACGAACAGGGGCATGCCTACGTTTACCTCGACTGCGACGGTTCAGTGGTCCACGAACTCCCTACCTATGACTGGTAGGCGAACAGGCCTTCCAACACACACGAGGCCCACATCTCGACAACCACCAAGATCGCAGCGCCGCACAACGCGGCGCGCTTCAGCAACCCCTCTGCACAATCAAAGCCAGGAGGCGCCATGAGGACGCCCACCACCATCCGGGTAAACGCCCGACATCGGAATGGCGACGCTGTCGAAACCACGGTTCAAATCGATTCACCAACGACAGCGCCCGTTCTCCTCACCGAGCACATCGACACCATCATTGAGGAAGCGACCAGGCAGTTCGCCGCCGCCTGCGTGCCATATGACATCTTCACCAGCGACAGCGACTATCTTGACGCAATTGATCGCCTTGCGGCCTCTTACTCCCTGGAAATGATCTCAATCCACGCCCCTGACGCCGCTACCACCCCTTACCGCTGCAGCGCGTCGATCGACACCGACGCACTAAAGAATGTCGGTCAACCCAATCGCGAACTTCCGATCGACGTCGTTGTCTCGGCAATCGACGTGATCGATGCCGACATCCGGGCTCGCTGCCGCATCGCATTGATGCTCCTTGCCGGTAGACAACATAGCCAGGAGCAATTCATCGAGCTGCTCCAAGACATTGAGGTGACGGAGAATCGGTCATTGTAGCCTATAAATCGGCTCGCCAAACGCCATGACCCAGCGCCAGGGTGTACTTGGGCTTAGTCGCGCCGCCACAATGTGGCATACAAGTAGGCCATCATTAAATGACCAATCTGATGCGGACCGCCATCGGACCAGCAGCGACTGAGGCCATGGAATCCTTCATCTCGCATCCTTCTCCATTGCAACTCGCAGCGTTAGGGGCATTTGCCCTTCTCACCATCGCCGCAGCTATCTGGATCACCGGACGCCCCGCCTTCCAGCGCCGGGAAATCATGACCCAGAACGAGACCGAATTTTTCGAGCGGCTCACTTCCGCCCTCCCCGGGCTCAACATCTGGCCGCAAGTCCCGATATTCGCGCTCCTCGAACCAAAGAGAATTGCAAAAAACGGAAAGTTCCCCAACTCGTTTCGCCTTATATCAAACAGGCGCGTCGACTGGGTCATCGCCAACGGAGCAAACCCGCTTCTGATAATTGAACTGGACGACCGCACACATGACGCTCACGCGGACCGCCGTCGAGACCGAATCCTTCAGTCCTGCGGATATCGCGTCCTGAGATACCAGTCGAAAAACCGCCCCTCGCCCGCGACCATCGCCGCCGACGTGCGAGCAGTACTCCAAACCGGCTCATAACCACAGGTCAGCCGACTAAACGCTGCCCACCGCCGAACAGCAAAGGCGCAACGATAAAACTCCCATCGCCAGCAAGACGTCCAACAGAATTCAGATCTCCCGCGATATCCAGCCCTTTTCAAACAATACGAATAGCGAAAATACCCGTGAAAGCACCGTTCATCGTTATCGAAGGCATCGACGCCTCCGGAAAAGGCACACAAATTCGCCTTCTGGGCGAGCATTTCTCCCGTCGGCAGATCCCATGGCTTGCAACGCGAGAACCGGGTGGTGTTCCGAGCGCGGAGAAAATCCGCAACGCCCTGCTCGCTGGGCAAATCAAGCCCCTCGGGCCCATTGCCGAGGTGATGCTTTTTAATGCCGCGAGAACACACCACCTGAGCGAACTGATCCGGCCCGCGCTGCAACACGGCACAACCGTTATCTGCGACCGCTTCACCGCCTCCACGCTTGCCTACCAAGGCGCCGGCGCCGGAATAGACATCGAATGGCTCAACACGCTCCAGGACGTGATCGTAGGGGACACACAGCCGGACGAGGTAATCGTGCTCGATATCCCCGTAGCTCTCAGCATCCAACGTCAAAAAGCTCGCGGCTCAGCGCCAGACCGCTTCGAATCCGAGAAACTCGAATTTCATGAAAAGCTTCGCCAAAAATATCGCGATATTTGTGCGAGAAACCCATCAACATATTCGCTCATAAACGGTACTCTCCCTCCCGAGCAGATCCACGCCTCGATTTTGAAAAAAATCTCGCGGCATTTTCCGTGATCCCGAGAGAACCAATGCTGAAACTCACCGTTGCAATTACCGCGTCCGCTCTTCTTGCAAGCGCCACGGCCTTCGCCGCCCCGCCCAGGGCCACCCCACATTCCGCTCCCCCGCATGGGGTGGACAAGATAAAGCCAAACTATCCGACCGCCGCAGAAATCCTAGAGCGTTTTTCGATCATTCCGGCTCATATCCGCATGAAACGAAGTAGTTCTCACAT
>NZ_BNCG01000031.1 GCF_014656355.1 Camelimonas fluminis | reverse complement strand
TGAAAAGCAGTTTGGCAATGCCATGCCGTCCGACCTGCTGAACGCGGCCTTTGATCAGATTGAGGCAATCCGCGCTGATATGATCGAGCTGACGGCCAGTCGTCCACGGACCGCCGGTGACATCGGCGTTGACGTTCTGACAGCGGCAGAAGAACGGGCGAGGGGCGGCGGCATGCGTGCGCCATCAACCGGGCTGCCTGACCTTGACGCCAAGCTGCCGATGCGGGGGCTTGCTCCAGGGTCCCTGCTTGTCATTGGCGGCAGGACCGGCATGGGCAAGAGCATGCTGTTGTCGAGCATGGCGCGGCAGGCGGCCAAGAGCTGCGGCGTGGCGTTTTTTTCGCTCGAAGTCGGCGCCGACGAAATGTCCGCTCGCATGATGGTCGATATCGCCGGCAATGGCCCAAGCTATGAGGAGGTCCTGTCAGGCGACCTCGACAATCGCCAGCTCGAAGCCATGCATCTGGCCCGTCGTGAGCTAGAGCGCTTGCCTATCATGATTGACCCACGCGCGGGGCTCAACCTGGGAGATATTGAGCGCTCTGCAGCATCGTTCGCGGATCACATCGCCAAGCGGGATATCAGGCTTGGCTTGCTGGTGATCGACCACGCCCAGATCGTCAAGGCGAGCAACCGTTACCAGGGCAACCGGGTGGGCGAGCTTGGCGAGATTGCCAACGGCGCGAAGGTCATTGCCAAGCGTCTCGGCTGCTGCGTTGCGCTGGCCTCCCAGATCAACAGGTCCGTCGAAAAAAACGGCGACGAAAGCAAGCGCCCGACGATTGCTGACCTTCGCGGGTCCGGCGAAATCGAGGAAGCGGCCGACTGCATCGGCCTGCTGTACCGGCCGGCCTACTACATCGAGCGATCAGCCAAGTTCAAGGAGGGCGACCCTGGCGCCCAGGACGAACTGGCCCGCGTCAAGAACGACCTTGAGCTGGCAATCGACAAATCCCGTCAGGGGCGCACCGGCGCGGTCAGCCTCTGGTGTGACCCGGCCAGGTCAATCGTCCGCTGCAAATCAAATTTCTATGGGGGCGCATAATGGCCAGAATCCGATCTGTTCATCCCGGCATTTTCACCGATGAAGCGTTCATGTCCGTTTCGGTCGAAGCGCGCCTGCTGCTGATCGGCGTCTGGACGGAAGCCTATGATGATGGCGTGTTTGACTGGAAGCCCCTGACGCTGAAGGCGCGCATCTTCCCGGTCAATGACGCAGACGTTCCGGCGCTTCTCGGTGAGCTTGTGGACGCTGGCATCGTGGCGAGGTTCGACTCCGGCGAGAAAGCATACGGGGCTGTCCGCAATTTCCAGAAGTTTCAGCGTCCAAAGAAGCCGAATAGTTCGGGCGTCCTCCCGGACCGGTTCCGTGGTTTCGTCGGGGCATCCTCAGGCAGTTCCGAACCAGTTCCGAACCAGTCCGCCACTGGTGGGGAAAAGTCTCTGCAGATGGAGGATGGAGGAGGGAATAGGAGAATAGAAGATACTGCTAGCGCAGCATCTTCTTCGCGCGCCGGCCTGAGCTATGACCAGATCGAAAGCCAATGCCGAAAGGCTGCCGGGCTTGAGAACGATCCATCGCCAAGCCTTCTGGACCTGAGCCCTATCAACCAGCTGCTGGCAAAGGGGGCTGATCTAGAGCGGGATATCGTCCCCGTGATCAGGGCCAAAGCGCGACCCGGCGTGAGGTCGTGGCGTTTCTTCGTGCCGGCCATCGTGGAGGCTATGACGCCGGCCGCGAGCCTTTCAGGCATCAAGCCTTCGGCACCACCAATCCCTGACGAAGACCGTTGGGCCAGTTCGCTCCGGTCACATGCTCGGGGCATCTGGTCCGATCATTGGGGGCCCGAGCCGGGCAAGCCTGGCTGCCGCATCCCGGATGCGTTCGTCGCCAAGTGGCGTCGCGACAACGGAAAGGACCTCGCAGCATGAGCCAACGCAATGCCCATCCGGTCATACGTCCTCCCTCATGACCTCGTGCAGCGCATCCTCGCCCACAAACGAGTCAAGGGGCTCAAGTGGGAAGAGGACGCCGCCATTGACCTGATTGAGGCAGGACTTGCCCTCCAGCCTGACCAACCAACCGCCAAAGCCCAAGGATGCCGGAATGAACGCGAAGTTGAAAAAGCGGAAAGCAGCGAGAGCGGGGCGTAAGCCGGTTCAAGGCGTCTCCCGTTCCGCGTGCGGCCGCATCGTCAAGGCCCACAGGAAGCCCGTGGAGACGCAAGAGCAGGTGCTGGCTACAGTGACGGGCCAACCACATAGGAGGGGCGCCAGCGACGCGCGCAGCCGGCTCCTGGGCTATGCTCTTGGGCGCCTGTTCGCGTCCGGGGCCATCAGCCGGGATCAGCACGCGGCCGGAGAGTGGTTCGCGCAGCTGTGGCTCACCTATCACCGTCGCATCACCGGCATCACTCTCCCAAAGGTATCCGCCCACCTCCAGGAGTTTGTCGCCAGCAGCGATATCCCACTGTCTCACGCCAACGATGACAACGACCCGGATCAGGACAATCAGTTGCGCCGGCGCTGGGCGGCGGTGGAGGGCGCTCTTTGCGATGCGGGCAGGCATCACGCCGGCCATTCGCTGATGTTCTCCGTGTGCGTGCTGGACCGCGATCCTCACCGCGACCAGGTTGGCGAGCTGCGCGAATTGCTCAATATCGTGGACCGTGTGCGCCAAAAAGGCGCTTGACTCGCACGCGCGCGCGTTGCATCATCGGGGCCGAAATTGAGTTGTGGAAGTCCGCAACGAGCAGCCGGCCAAGAGCCGGCTTTTTGATTCCAGCTTGGGGTTGATGGCGAACGGCTCAAGCCATGAAGCTTTTCCGGGCTCCATTTGAAACGGGAGCCATCGACCCCGATCCATTCAGCCGCCTTCGGGCGGTTTTTTCATGGGTGCGGCATGAAGTGGAAGCCCATCAGCAAGCTCACGGACAAGATCCTCGATGAGCACTTCGGTGGCAGGCTCATGTTCTCTAACCCATGCAACGGGCCTGACCTGCCGTTCCTTGAGGCGCGGCCGTTCAACGCCGATGAGGTGCGACAGGAGAAGGTCTGGACGCACTTCATAATCCTGCCGAAATCCCCAAGCGAGTGGCCGGCGGGTTATATCGACGAGGGTGCAACATGACCCGATCAGATCTGCCTCAGTTCGCCTTGGCAATCATCCTCATGGTCATAGTTGGCCTGTCCGTCTCCGGCCTCCTTGCTATTGCTCAGGGGCATTCAAACACGATGCAGGTAGTTCGATGACCGACGCTCCAAAGCCGGGGAGGCCGACAGAGTACCGGCAGGAGTATGGCGCCGAGATTTTGCAGCTTATGGCCAGCGGGCTTTCGCTAGCTGCGAGCGCGGCTGAACTGGGGTTCCACCGGCAGCGCGTCTACGAGTGGATGGATCGCCATCCTGAATTTGCGGACACTGTAAAACTGGCCCAGGCGAAGAGGCAGCTGTTCCTTGAGCGTCGGCTCCTGTCAGCTGATGCGGGGCCTGTCGTGACCAGTACGATTTTCGCCCTGAAGAACGCAGGACCAGAGGACTGGCGCGACAAGGTTCAGGCAGAATTGACCGGGCCCAATGGTGGCCCTGTCCAGATAGCAGCAGTGGAGCGGATCATTGTCAGGCCGAAGGATACAGATTCCAACGGCTGAGGTTTTCCTGCCATTGTTGGAGCCGGCGCGCGACAAGGGCGCTCACGGTGGCCGTGGGTCTGGGAAGTCCCATTTCTTCGCCAGCATGATGATTGAGGAATGCCTTGCAGCGCCTGGAGAGATTGGCGAGGGCATGCGCGCCCTTTGCATCCGTGAAATCCAGAAGGACCTGTCTCAGTCGGCCAAGGCCCTTATCGAGGCCAAGCTGGGCTCTTTCGGCATTGGTGAGGCTGACGGCTTCAAGGTTTTCCGCGACGTAATCCAGACGCCGGGCGATGGCGTGATCATCTTCAAGGGCATGAACGACTATAGCGCGGACAGCGTTAAGTCGCTGGAGGGCTTTCGCCGTGCCTGGTGGGAAGAGGCGCACACAGCGACGGCTCGCTCTATCAGCCTGCTTCGCCCGACCATGCGGGCATCCGGCGCGCAGATGTGGTGGAGTTGGAATCCGCAGCGCAAGGTTGACCCGGTTGACGTGATGTTGCGCGGGCCCGAGCGCCCAACTGGCGCGGCTGTCATCCAGGCCAATTGGCGAGACAACCCATGGTTTACCCCGGAGCTTGAGCAAGAGCGTCTGGACTGCCTGCGCATGACAGCGGATCAGTACCCACACATCTGGGACGGCGACTATGCGTCGGTCCATGTTGGCGCCTATTACGCTGCGTCCCTGACGGCGATGCGCGATGAGGGCAGGCTCTGCCGCGTTGCCGCTGACCCGCTGATGGCGATCAGGGCGGTTTGGGACATTGGCGGGACCGGGGCCAAGGCTGACGCAACGTCAATTTGGATATGCCAGTTCGTCGGTCGCGAAATCCGGGTGCTGGATTATTACGAGGCCCAGGGCCAGCCGCTCGCAACGCATGTAGCCTGGCTACGCGACCATGGATACGGGTCAGCGCTCTGCGTCCTCCCACATGATGGCGGCACCCACGACAAGGTTTTCGACGCCTCCTATGAGGGCGCGCTGAGACAGGCTGGCTTTGAGGTCGTGGTTGTTGCCAATCAGGGCAGGGGCGCGGCGATGGCCCGCATTGAGGCCGCCCGCCGGCTCTTCCCCATGATCTGGATGGATGAGGCCAAGACAGAGGCTGGCCGCGAGGCGCTCGGCGCGTATCACGCCCGCAAAGACGATGCGCGCGGCATTGACCTAGGCCCGGAGCACGATTGGTCATCCCACGCCGCCGACGCCTTTGGCCTCATGTGCGTGGCCTACGAAGAGCCCAAGGCGAAACGCAAGAAAGAGCGGCAGGGCGGACACGCCCGCGGCGGATGGATGGGTGCGTGATGGCGGATGAACAGAAATCGACCGCGAAGGATGATGACGGCGATTTCCTGCGTCTGGCCCACGAACGATACAACTCAGGCTATGAGCGTGAGCGGGACAACATCCGGGAGTCCTATTACGACCTTGAGTTTCACAACGGTCTGAACCAGTGGGAAGATGAGGCCAGGCGCGTCCGCGAAGGTCGGCCCTGCATCACGGTGAACGCCCTGCCGACGTACACCCGGCAGATCACTGGCGACATGCGCCAGATGCGGCCCTCCATCAAATGCGTCGGCGTCGATGACAACTCTGACCCCGACACCGCCGAAGCGCTGTCGGCCGTCATCCGCTACATCGAAAATCGCTCAAAGGCCCAGAGCGCCGTCTATTCGATGGCGGCAGACAGCCAGGTGGTTTGCGGCATCGCCCATTGGCGTGTGATGACCGAATACGCCAGCGATACGACCTTCGATCAGGACATACGTCTGGCGCTTGTCGATGATGGCGTATCCGTGATCTGGGACCCGGATGCGTCCGATCTGGCGCGTTCAGATGCTCGATTTTGCTTCGTCCCGGTCGACATGAGCACGGCGGCCTTCAAGGATCGTTACCCCGGCAAGAGCGTCTCAGGCTGGACCACGAATTACGCATACGACGCCGGCATGTGGGCATCTGACGACCATGTTCGGGTTGCGGAGTACTGGTTTAAAAAGTCGGTCAAGCATCGCCTGTTGCTGCTGAAAAGCGGCAGTGTCTACGATCTGGACGACCCAGATGAGGATCGGGCGGCTGAAAACGCCAAGATTGCTGAAGAAGCCGGAGCGCGAGGCGAGATCGCCAGGCAGGAGCAGCGCACCGTTGATGAGGTGTGGCGCGCGGTAATCTCGTGCGGCGAGATCCTAGAAGGGCCAGAGCGCCACGTCGGCCGCCACATCCCGATTGTTCCGGTCATCGGCAACGAGATGACCATCCAGCGCAAGCGCGTCCGGTATGGCTCCATCCGCTTCGCTCGTGACCCACAGCGCCTCTACAATTATGGCCGGTCAGCGCAGATCGAGCTGACAGCGCTCCAACCTAAAGCCCCGTACATCGGGACGGAGAAGAACTTCGAGGAAAACGAGGGCCTGTGGCAGCAGGCCAACAACGCCAACCTGCCGTATCTCGCTTACACGCCGGACCCGGCAAATGGCGGCTCCATGCCGTCGCGTCAGCCGCCGCCCCAGCCTTCTGTCGCTCTGACGCAGGAAATTGCTCTCGCAGCAGAGGACATCAAGCGGACCATCGGCATCTATGACGCTGGCCTCGGCGCACAATCCAACGAGACATCTGGCAAAGCCATTCTGGCCCGCCAGCGAGAGGGCGACGTCGGCGCATTTGTCTACGTCGACCACTTCACCTACGCGATCCAGCGCACCGGCGAAATTCTGGTCGATCTGATCCCACGCATCTACGACACGGCTCGCACGCTGCGCATCGCCGGCGAGGATGGGACGATTGAAGAGCTTGCGATCAACCAGCCTAATGGCGTGGCGGTTGAAGGCGCTGCGCCGATCATGAATGATCTGACGGTCGGTAGCTATGACGTCGTCATGTCGATGGGCCCGAGCTACACGACCCGGCGTGAAGAGGCCCGCGAGGGCATGCGGGAGCTTGTCCAATCAGCTCCTGACCTATTCCCGGCCATTGGTGATCTGTACGTGCAAGCCCAGGACTGGCCGATGGCAGACAAGATGGCCGAGCGCCTGCGCCTGTTGGCCCCGCCACAGATCCAGCAGCAGATTGCCAAGGAGTCTGACGAGCCGCCAGAGCCGCCACCGCAACCATCGCCGCAAGAACAGCAGGCGATACAGATGCAAATGGTGTCCGCCGAGGCCGAGACGCGCCAGAAGGTGGCGCAGGCAGCCAAGGCCGAGGCTGACGCACAGAAGGCTCAGATTGATCTGGCAAAGGCCGAGATGGAGCTGCAAATGGCTGGCATGCCGCAGCCTGTCGCGCCTCAGCATCAGCAGCGGCCTGCCGAAGATCCCCGCGTTGATCAGGTGATCGGGGCGGTGCAAGAGCTTCAGGCGGTTGTGGGCGACCTGTTCCAGATGATCCAGGCCACGCCAGCGCCGCCAGAGATGCAGATGGAGCCGCCGCCTGACGTCGGGCCGCCGGCCGATATGGAATTGCCACAAGAGCCGCCTCAGGGCGGCTTTTTTGTTGGCCCCGATGAAGCCGGACAGCCGCCGGTCTGAGCATCACGCAGGCAGGCGCATGAGGCGCTGGCCGCGATGACGAGTGCCGCCTTTCACGGCGGCTTTTTTGTGAGCAATCCAATGCAGGATGACAACCAGGACAACGTGCCAGTGGCCGATGAGCCGCAGGCCGAAGCCAAACAGTCTGAGGCCGTTACCCCTGAACAGGACCCGGCCAAAACAGGACAGGAGGCTGATGCGAGCCCTGACGGCGACGAAGCCGCAGGCGAAGACAGTGATGAGCAGGACGGTGAGAAGCGCAAAAAGCGGTCGGGTGTTGACCGCCTCAAGCGCCAGCTTGCTGATGCGCGCGCAGAGAATGAGATGCTTCGCAGTCGTGGGGCCGCCCCCGTCGACAGTGAGGCGATCAAGCGCGCAGTTGATGCGGAAATCGGAGCCCCGCCGAAGCTGGAAGATTTCGAGGACTATTTCGCCTTTGAACGGGCGATGACAGGCTACGAAGTCGAAAAGCGACTGGCTGAACGCGAGGTGAAGCGGCAGGCGCAATCGCGCCATGCCCGCGCCACGGTCGCCCAGCAGCAGGCAATCGAGGACTTCCGCGAGCGCGAGCTGGATACGGCCAAGGCCATCCCAGACTACGCGCAAACCATGGCGGCGGCGGGCAACATGCCGGCTTCTGACGCCGTGACCAAGCTCGTTATCGAGAGCGATAAGGGGCCACTGCTCAAATACCACTTCGCGAAGAACCCCGGCGAGCTCCAGCGGCTTAGCGCCATGGACCCGCTGTCTGCCGCGCGCGCTGTCGGACGGCTCGAAGCCAGTCTGTCCCTGCCCACCGCAAACCGAAACTCCAAGGCTCCCCCGCCAAACGCCCCTCTGAAGGGCGGCGCTGGTCCCGCGTCCGATGAAGCGAAACTGGATGCGTACATCAAGCGCAAATACGGCGGCTGAGGCCAGAAGGAACGGCCATCATGGCAAACCGTACTCTCACTACCTCGATCATCGCCAAGGCGGCGGTGCGCATTCTTGAAAACGAGCTCGGCATCGCGGGCAAGGTTTACCGCGGCTACGAGGACGAGTTCGAAAAGAAGGTGAACGGATACACGGTCGGTGAAACGATCAGCATCCGGCGCCCCACTGACTTCACCGTTCGCGATGGCGCTGTTGCGTCCAATCAGGACGTGGTCGAAGGCAAGCTGACCCTGACTGTGAACAAGCAGAAGGGCATCGACTTCGGCTTCACGTCCAAGGAGCTGACGCTGGAAATTGACGAGCTGTCAGAGCGCGTCATTCGTCCTGCGATGATCCAGCTGGCCAACCAGGTGGACAAGGACGTTCACCTCCTGTCCAAGGAAGTCCCCAACTGGGTCGGAACACCTGGCGAAACGGTCAAGACCTTTGCTGATTTCGCGAAGGCGACCGAACGGCTGGACGAGTACGGCGTGCCTCAGGGCGACCGCTCTTCCTTCCTGTCCCCGGCCGACTTCTGGGGCCTGATGGGCACCCAGACCAACCTCTACATGAACGGCCCGGCCACCGGAGCCTATCGTGAGGGGACACTGGGCAAAATCGCCGGCATCGAAACGTTCATGGCGCAGAACGTCGCGACGTTTACCGCCGGCACCCGCGCTGGTTCGCCGCTCATCAACGGCTCCATCACGTCTGCGACCATCACCTACGATGCGGTCAAGGACACGATGACCCAGGCCATCGGCATCGATGGCCTTGGCGGCGCTACCCAGACGGTGAAGGCCGGGGACGTGTTCACCATTGCCGGCGTCTATGCCGTCAATCCTGTGACCAAAGAGCCGCTGCCCTTCCTCAAGCAGTTTGTTGTGATGGCCGACGCCACCGCGGCGACCAATGCGGCCACGCTGACGATTGCCCCGGCCATGATCTGGACCGGCGCCCAAAAGAACGTGAACGTTCAGGGCGTCACGGATCTGGACAACCAGGCTGTTACGTTCGTCGGCGCGGCTGCTGGCAACTTCCGCCAGAACCTGGTGTTCCATCGCAACGCCTTCGCGCTGGTCATGATCCCGCTTGTCAGCCCGCCCGGGGCGGTTGACGTGGCGCGGGAGAGCTACAAGGGCGTCTCGGCCCGTCTGATCCCGTACTACGACGGCGTGAACGACAAATCGAGCTACCGCCTCGATATCCTCTATGGCCTCAAGACCGTTGATCAGCGCCTCGCGGTGCGCCTCAGCGGTTCGGCCTGATCCTCATCGAACACACCAACAAGGGCGGCCTACGGGCCGCTCTATCCATTTGAGGGGCAGCGATGGCGACCAGAGATGATCTGATCAAGGCCGTGTTGCAGGACCTTGGCGTCCTCCAGGCTGGCGAGAGCGCCGTTGCTGACGACAATGCGCTTGTCTCCGCCCGCATCGATCCGCTTCTGGCCGATCTGGCCGTGCGCAACGTCATCTATATCCCTGACGCCGACGATATCAGCGACGGCGCATTCCAGTACATCGTGGACATTCTGGTGGAGCTTTGCTCGCCGGCATTTGGGCGGCCACGTGAGGCCGCCAACATGGCCCAGGCTGAAGCGCGGCTCCGCACCATCCAGCGGATCGGCAAGGGCGTTCCCGGCGCCCGCCTGAAGGTTGATTGCGCGCTTGTCTGGTCGCCCTGGCGCTCGCGGGGCCGCATCTGATGGTTGCCGTCCCGTTCCCCAAGCAATCAACACCCGGCGCAAGGCCAGGCGAGGGCGAGGGCCGCCGCGTCAACGCGTGGATCGACAAGGACGGAGACAAGGACGTTGTTCGCCGCTCCCCCGGGCTCGTGCAGGTCCTTCAGACCGACAAGACTGGCATCCGCGGCGCGCTGAACGTCGGCGGCGCATGGGTGCTGGTCTACACGGGGTCAGTTGTCCGCATCACCGGATCGACGGTCACCACGCTGACGGGCTCAATTCCCGGCGATGATGGCGTGACCATTGCCCGCAACAACAAGGCCACTGGCGGCGTCTCAACGCCTGACGTTGTGGCGGTCAGGTCTTCCGGCGGCGCATACGTCATCACGACAACGGCAGTTTCGTCGTACCCAGACGCAGACCTGCCGGCGACGGTCAACAGCGTCGAGTTTCTGGGCGGCTATTTCCATTTCACCATTCCAGATGGCCGGCTGTTCGCATCAGAGCTGAACAGCACCGACGTCAACGCGCTGTCCGTCACCACGGCCGAAAGCCGGCCAGATGGGCTTCGCAGGGCCATTGCTACGGGATCCCTGCTGTACGCCATGGGCGAGAGCACGATTGAGCCGTACCAGAACGTCGGTACGCAGCCATATCCCATGCAGCGGGCCACGACGGTTATCCCGGTTGGCGTGCTGGCGACCATGGCGGCATGCGGCAACGAGGAAGCCTGGAACAACCCGCTGTTCTTTGTGGCCTCTGATTACACGGTTCGCAGCCTCAGCGGCTATGAGACAGCGCGCATCAGTACGCCAGACGTCGAGCGGTTTGTTCAGGCGTCTGACCGGGCCCAGATCCGCATGGTTGCGCATGTGTGGCGCGGCGTCGGGTTTGTCATCCTCTCATCTGACAAGGGCAGCTGGGAGTTCGATACGACGCGCGGCGCGTGGGCCGAGCGGGAAAGCGTTGGATCGGATCGGTGGCGCGGCGGGCCAACGTGGTTCGACAATGACCGCTGGCTGGTTGCTGACCGGCTGACCGGCGATGTCCTGACCTTCAGCGGTACGAACTTCACCGAAAATGGCTCTCCGCTCCCCGTCCTGCTCGAAAGCGGGCCGACGAAGGATTTCCCGGCGCGCATCGCGGTCCCGTCCCTGTTTCTGGATTTCACCATGTCTTCCGCCGACGTGCATTTGTCATGGTCCCACAACGGCGGCCAGACATGGGCCGCAGGCGTGGATCGCTCGCTAGCTACGGCTGATCGCTGGCCTGTCCGCGTCAACCGTCTTGGCCTGTCCACGCATCACGGCATCCGCATCCGCATCACCACGGATACGGATCAGGACCTCTCATTCATCGGGGCCAATATCCCGATCCCTGACAAGCGGCCGGTTGCCTGATGGCTGATATTGACCCGGACAGCATCCCATTCGTCCCGCCTGTCGAGGTGGCGCTGACGAAAACGGATAGCGGGCGCCCAACGACAGCCTTTCACGATTGGCTCATGGGTCTCTGGTCGTGGATGAAAAACAACGTCGTCGCGCTGGACCACAAGCTGACGACGGTCGAAAGTGAAACCAACGGAAACACCGCAGCCATCACGACGGAGATTGAAGCAAGGACAGACGCTGACAATGCGCTGGCTGCCCAGATCACCACGGTTTCCACGACGGTAGGCGAGAACACGGCTGACATTTCAGAGCTGTTCACATCGGTGAATGGCCTCGGCGTCCAGTGGGCCATTCAGGCGTATGTCGGCGGCTCATATGGCGGCGTCGTCTTCACCGGGCTGAAACGGGCCGATGGTACGGGCGCCGACTTCTTGCTGGAGATCCAGTCCAACGTCGTCATCAACGGCAACCTGCTGGTTACCGGGTCCGTCCTCAACGTCGGCCTGAACAACAACGCTGCGACGCAGATTGCCACTGCGTCAGGAGACTCCAGCGCCAGCCTCGCCATCAACTACCGTGGCACCGGCAAGATATCGATCATCGCTTACTACGCTGGGACACCTGCAATCGATCGTGGCGGCGTGCCGAATTTGGCTGTGTCCATGGATAGTGGCCAGATCGACGCCGTTGGCAACAACTACTACGCCTACGTGCCGTCTAGCGGCCCCGTCGCGATCCGCCTGCTGCAAACCACCCTGCTGACAGAGATCACCCCGTCGCCCGGCAACCACACGTTCACGGTTACCAATGGCGTCGGCGGCGGGGTCCGCATCTGGGTGTTTGAGGGCTCGAAATGACCTGGCTCACAGACACGCGGGCAACGCCATTTGTGCGCTACGACCCGGCAACGGGCGAGGTGCTCGAGACTGGCAACATGGCTATCGGCGCTGTGAGGTATCTGGAGCAGCAGACTGGCTGGTCCTATCTCACGCGGCCAGCTCGCCTTGGTCTGGATTATGTGGATCTGGCGACCAAGTCGATTGCCGAGCGCACGCCATGCCCTGCTGCCCTAGACGGGGCCACGCTGCACAATCTTCCAGCGCCATGCACGGTGATCGTGACGGACGCGGCCGGCGCCCAGACCGATATTGCAGCTGATGCGCCAGATCTGGCTCTGGTGTTCGACTTCCCCGGCGCCTACGCGGTCAGCGTGCGCTGCGTTCCCCATATCGACGGCGAATTCTCCCTGGAGGTCTGAGTGAAATCAGCCCGCATTGGCGGCAACCCGCATCGCTTGCGGGAACGCGCCTACATGCCGACAGGCGACCAGCTTGACGCCATCGCCAAAGGTTTCCGCGCCCTGCTTGAGCAGGGTTTTTCTTTGCCCGACGAAACGCGGGCATGGGTAGAGAACTGCGAAGCCGTGAAGGCCCGCCTCCCCAAAACTCCCCCGAAGGCAGGATAGCGCCATGGCACTTTTCAGCGGCAAATCTGCCCGCAATTCTGCGGTCTTCCTCGGCAACATGGCCGGCGAAGAGCGCGCCCAGAACAACAAGATTATTGAAGACTACCTCGGTAACTCGCTATCAGACCTTGGCTCCGGCATCGACAAGGCGCTGCCCTATTACCAGGGCGCGATTGACAGATACCAGCCATGGGCGACGCAGGGTCTGGCCGGATACAACCTGTATGGCGACAGCCTCGGGGTTAACGGCGCTGAAGGCAATGCGCGGGCCGTGGGGGCGTTTCAGGCGTCGCCCGGTTACCAGTGGCAGGTCGACCAGGCGACGGACGCGGTGGCCCGCAAGCAGTCCGCCCTTGGCATGCTGGGCAGCGGCAACACCCAGACGGCCATTCAGGACCGCGCCAACCAGCTTGCGAACCAAGAATACAGCGGATGGCAGAACAACCTGCAGAACCTCGGCCAGATGGGCCTTCAGGCGACCGGACAGCAGGCCAATCTGGATCGCGGCATGGGCGACCTCTACGCCGGGCTTGGCCAGCAGCAGGCAGGCCTGAGGATGGGCGCGGCGAATACCATCGTCGGCAACAACACCAACTTCATGAACAACCTGTCGCAGCTGGGCCAGAAGGCGGGGCAGGCTGGTCAGGATGCGCTGGCGAATAACCTGAATTTTGGTGTGAACGCGGCTGGCACTGCGATTAAGGCGCTCGGCCTGTTCTCTGGAACGGGGGCGAAATAATCATGGCCGTTTATTCATTTGATGGCGCATTTCGCAACCTGAATGACGCTATTGGCGGGATTGGCGAGGGTTGGGAGAAGCGCAAAAAGCTGGAGCAGGCGGCAACCTTCGGGAAGCAGGCTGCGACTGGCGACTATAATGCGCTGGCACAGGGCCTGTTCGCTTCAGGCGACATCGGCAACGGCCTGAAGGCGCTTGAGGTCGGCCACACGCGCGCGCTTCAGGCCGACGCGATGCGGCAGGCCGGCCAGCCACTTGATCTGAACAGCATCGGATCCGGGAGCGGGGCGACGCTGGGTAGCATTGGGGCCGCCGCGCAGCCGCAGGCCGGCGGGCAGACACTCGCCAATCTCGGCAACCCCAATCAGATCGAAACCCGGTTCATGTCAGGCATCCGCGAGGCCGGGCTGACAAACCCATACGGGCTGGCAACTGTGGCCGCCTACGGGAAGCGGGAAAGCGGCTGGTCCCCACAGAACGCCAACCGCTCGTGGTCGGACCCGTCCCAGAGCGGGCAGGCCGGGACCTCGGGCGGCCTGTTCGCGTGGCGCAACGAGCGTCTCCGCAACCTCTATGGGTTCGCCCAGCAGCGCGGCGAGAACGTGGGGTCTATCACGCCGGAAACCCAAGCCGCGTTCCTAGCGAGCGAGGATCCGACGCTGATCCCGCGTCTGAACAACGCCAACTCGGTTGCCGAAGCCAACCAGATCATGGCGAACGCCTGGCGGTTCGCTGGCTATCAGGGAAATTCGCCCGAGTACAATGCGCGCCTGCAAACGGCCATGGCCTACCTGCCGCGCTATCAGGGCGACGGCAACACCATCCAGCGTGCTACCGGCCAGCCACAGCCAACGATGGTTGCGCAGGCCCAGACTGGAGCCACGACGCCGGATATGGCCCGCGCAGGAATCGCGCGCGTGGACATGCTCCTTAATGACCAGGGTCGCGAACTGACGCCACAGCAGCGTCAGAGCCTGGAGGATCGCCGCCAGAAGTACGTTCAGATCGCTGAGGCCGACGTCCCGGTCCAGGGCGCGCAGCCGGCGCAGGGATTCACCCCGCCAGGTCAGCAGCAGCGGCAGTGGGGCATTCCGCCAGAGAGGGCCAGGGCGGCCATCGTGGAATTGACCCGGCGCATGGGACACCCCGGCAACACCGAGGGCCAGCGCGCCATGTACAAGGCGCAGATTGACCAGTTGACGCCTTATGCTGACCCGATGCGGTCTCTGGATCGCAGGAGCAAGGAGCTTTCTATCCAGGAGGCCGAGAGGAAGGCAGCTCGCGGCGACACGACCGGCGATATCACTGAATACGAGTACGCCCAGCGGCAGGGCTATACTGGCACCTTCCCCGAATTTGTCGCGTCCAAACGGTCAACGACGATCCAGAACAACATCGACACCAAGGGCGCCGGGAAGTTTGCGGAGAAGGCCAACGAGTACCAGGCCAAGCGCTATGGTGAGATTGTCAGCGCTTCCGACGAGGCACGGCAGCTCCGCGGCGACATCGACATTATGGCCGGCCTCATTGCCAGCGCGGGCTCAGGGAAGGGCGCCGAAACCCGCCTTCTGCTGGCCCAGCACGCCAAAGCCATGGGCCTTGATGGCGTCGCAGACTCGCTGACCAACGGGAAAATGGGCGACATGGAAGCTGCGATGTCGCTCGTGGACAAGCTGACCCCACGAATGCGCGTTCCAGGATCTGGTGCGACCTCTGACATGGAAATGCGGACGTTCCGCAACTCCATTCCGTCGCTGTCAAAGACGCCGGAGGGCAACCGGATCATCGCTGATACGTTCAAGTCGCTCTACGACTACCAGGTGGGAGCTGGCGATATCGCCGGGCAGGTGCTTCGCGGAGAGATCGACCAGAAAACAGCGGATCGCATGCTGAAGGAGCTGCCTTCGCCATTCGACAATTTCAAGTCCTACCAGAGAGAGGCGGAGAGGACGAAGCCGGCAAAGTCTGGCGCAACTCCGCGAGCGGGAACCGCACAAGAGTACCAAGCCATCCCTTCTGGAACGCTCTACCAGCACCCAGACGGATCAATCAGGAGAAAGCCATGAGTGAAGGCGTGAACTACGCAGCTGAGGGCTATGACGCATTCAAGAATGGCCTCGGCATGCTCTCTTCCGGCAATGCCCGCGCCAATTCTCCGGACAGGATCAAGGAGAGTCTGCCTGAGTGGATGCGCGATCCCAACCCGCTGGACAGGGCGCAGTATTTTCGGAAAGAGGCCCTGAAGATCGCCCAGAGCCTCCCTGAAGAGCCAGAACTGGCAAATGCCGTGCTTGATCTGGCCCGTCACATTGCAAAGCGCATACGAGAGGGATTTTAAAGCTTCCCGCCGTTGTTGGCCGCCCTGATGCCTGCAATCAGGCCGCTCGCGTAGCCCCCAGTAGGCGAATTGTGCTGGGCTTCCCAGTTTTTGATGTCGTTATTTGCGCCGTTCAAGAGGCCGTCAACGTCCTCCTTCGACAGCAGGCCTTTATTTTTCAGGCCGCGCAGGATGCTGACGGAAATAACCAGAGCGGCGAGCCCCCGCGCGTCAATTTCAGCGCTCATGTTTCATGTCCCCCATTTTCGTTGGCCCAGCCAGCATTGAATCTTTCCTGACCGGAGTCGAGCATGGCCAGTTTCGGTGAAAACGACCCGATTGTGGGGAGATGGGACCAAGCTTCTTCAGCGCCACAGGGCGGTTGGGGCTTTGGTGAAAACGACGAGATTGTCACCCCGGCGCCCAAGGCAGCGCAGCAGGCCCCAAGCCAAAAACCCGGCGTGGTTGAGGACGTGGCAAAGGCCATTCCTTCTGGGCTAGCAAGGGGCGTGGCAGGGGTGGTCGGGTTGCCGGGGGCAGCCCAAGAGTTTCTAGTCGACGCTCCGATTGCGTTTGCAGAGCAGTTGATCACCGGAAAGCCAACAACCCGCAATGACATCGCTGCCCGTGCGAAGGCCGCGATGGCAAGCAGACCTGGAATCACCAATTCTCCATTCTCGGCCCTCGGGAATGCTGGCGATGCCCTAACGACAAAGAACGCCACGGACGCCGTAGAGAGCGTCACTGGCCCGCTCTATCAGCCGCAGACGGTTCCCGGTCAGTATGCCAATACAATTGCTGAGTTCGCCCCAGCAGCGTTGCTCGGAGGCGGGTCGGCAGGAGCGCGGGCCGCCCAGGTTCTGGTTCCGGCCGTAGCCAGCGAAACGGCCGGTCAGGCTACCAAGGGAACGGCGCTTGAGCCGTGGGCGAGGGCTGGCGCTGCGATAGCTGGCGGCATTGGAACCGCCGCATGGCAGTCAGCGAAAGGGGCAAAATCCGTCCTCTCAGACAATCTCGGTGGCATTGCCGAGGCTGACTGGAACGCTGCAAGAGCGCTGCAAGCTCGGGGTGCGGAACAGGGCGTCAACCTGACCTTGGGTGAAGCGCTCAATCAGGTGACCGGCGGACGGGCCCAGAACATCTCCCGCCTTGAACGTGTCGTAGCCAACAGTGGTGATGACGCCGGCCAGATCATGAATGATCTGTATGCGGCGCGTCCCGGCCAGGTTGAGCGGGCTGCGCGTTCAGCCTTCGATGACCTTGGCGCTGCGCCACCAAACCCAGGTGCCCTGGGAGACGATGTATCGGCCGCCGCGCGCGCAGCCGTCGACGCCACGCCGGAAGGTCAGGCGCTTTCTCAGGCTCATTGGCGGGCTGGCCCTCGCACATCACCGGAGCAGGCCGGCCGCACCATTCAGGACGAACTGCAGAACGTCTTTGAGCGCCGCGAGGGCATGAGGGCTGCGCTCGGGGATCAGGATTATGCCGCTGCTCGCAATGCGCCGGCCACGGTCCCGCTGAACGAAGGCCTGCGGGAGGTGGAAGGCACGGCAACCGCCCTGAACCGCCGGGAAATTCCCATCATCCTGAACCAGGGCGAGCGGGACGCGGCGAAGGCGCAATGGCTGGCCGACAACAACCAGTCCGGCCGGTTTCAGATTGTTGGCGACCGGGCGACGCAGTTTGCCCAAGTCGATCCTACGCCGGTCATTCAGGGGATCGATGCGGCTATGGCCACGGCCAAGGGAGCCGTGCGCGATGGACTGGCGGCAGCAAAGCGCGCCCTGATGACGCCAGACGGCGTTCTCGACAGCAGCGTTGAAGGCCTTCACGGTTCGCGGGTCGCAATCAACGACCTTATCAGCCAGGCCAAGCGCGCCGGGGCTAATGACACGGCCCGGCAACTGGAAGGCGTGGTGAACACGCTGGATCAGGCGTTAGAAGCTGTCCCGCTCTACGGTCAGGCCCGTCAGGGGTTCAAGGCGGCCAGCGAGCCTCTGGCGCCATTCGACGCCGCGCGCGGCCCGGGGCGCGTCATCGAGCGCGACCAGTTCAACAAGCAGTTCACCATGCCGCCAGAGCGCGTCCCTGACGCTCTGTCCTCGGCCTCAGACGCCCGCGCCTTCAATCAGGTGGCTACGCCGGCCGCCCGGGAGGCGATGGAATCCCGGCTCGTGACAGATGTGCTGGACACGATGAAGGGCCGGGGGCTGGATGTATCGGCCGCCGGCATCAGGAACGCCGTCCGGAAGCAGGAGGATGTGTTCGCCCAATTCCCTGCCGCGAAAGAGCGGCTTCTGGACATCGCCGCATCGCGCGACGGGCTGGCGAAGATTGAAAAGTCTCTCATTGGCGGGTTGGCCAAACGGGACATGACGACACAGGAAGCTGTCAAAGCGCTGTTTCCGGAGAACCCGCTTCCCGGCAACTCCCAGCAGACATTCGAGGCGGTCCAGGCGCTGTCCGCACAGAAACCAGCGGTCGCGAACCAGCTTGTCAGGACCTATGTCGAGCAGGTGTTCAACAGGACAGCTCGGGAACTGACCGGAGGTCCCAACGTGAACGGCGGGGCAAGGTTCGTTACTGATCTGGTGGGAAACTCGGAAAAGGCCGCCAACATGCGCGCCGCGATCCGTGGTCTGAAGAATGGCGACGACATCCTGCCTGGATTTGAGCGGCTGATGGAGACGCTTGAGGCGACCCGCTGGCGCCCGACGACGGGTTCAGCGACTGCCTTCAACCAGGAGGTCCAGAGGGAGTTGACGGGCGGCGCTGGAGCCTTGGGTAAGATGGCCGAGCACATCACGACCGGCGGCCTGCGTCTCCCCAAGGCCATTGGTGAGCGGTGGAGCGACTGGCGCGCTGGCCGGAACACGGCGGAACTAGCGCGGATCCTCACCGATCCCAAGGCGACGCTTCTGTTCAAGACGCTCGGAACCACTGAGGCCGGGAGCGCCAAGGCTATCGTTCTCACTGCCCGTCTTACTGCCCTTGCCCGTCAGGCTGCGGAAAATGGAAATGGCAAACGGTGAGGCGATGGCGACGACGAGAAGGACGAGTAAAAATTTATTCTGGAAGCTCTTTATCCCGGCCTCGATAGAAAGCGCTCCCGTGATCAGCAGTGACAGCCCGGAAACCCAGAGAGCCCACTTCAACGCTCCGAGCGGGTTATAGCGCAGCCGATCAATTGCAATGGCTAGAATGGCAGTCCCCACCGCTGCATATATGACTGCGCCGAACACGAGCCAGAACGGGCTTATGTCTGGCTCACGATTGGCGAACGTCCAGACGTACCAGCCTATGAACGCCACCTGACCCGCCATCCATAGGAGCCTAGTCTTCATACGGCGTCCTTGGTCACGGCAAAGATGGTCCAGAATTCAATGGGGAATTTCATCCCTCATTCCTAGCACAGGAGAAGATACCATGTCAGTTCGCCGGCAGCACCCGCTTGACCCATGGGCTGAGCACACCGCCCGCTGGTACCATGATGAAAGCCAGCGGCTCGCGGCCATTGTGAGGGAGCCTTACAGGCCGGTCCCGCTTTCGGCGCTGCGAAAGGCGCGCCTGCGCTTTGTCATGTGGGTGGCGCGGCGCTTCGCAGTCCCGGTTGATGTTCATGGCAGCTTCTTTGCCAATGGCACGAACCACCTCAACAGGTCAGCGTTGGCGACAGGCCCGAAGTAGCTGCATGACTGGTCGTCTGGATCAAACACCACAACTATATCGTGGGCGGCGCTGAGCCCGCGAGTGATTTTCTTGAGGAAATCCGGTGTTCTCAGATCGGTCGAGATCATCAGAAACGATGTGGTTTCGGCCCAGCACGCTTCACACCCGTCATAAGCAGCATCGATGAGCGATTGGCGCCGTTCGTCATATGACTTCCCCGCTGCAACCCCATCGTAGATCCTGAACGTGACGAAATACTTGTCCATCGAATCCCCCTGTTCCCTTCATCCGATCCAGGATGGGGCAGGGAGTCAACGTCACGCTGGGTCAGCCGCGCGCTTCATTCGGCGTCCTTGGGTTTGTCTGCCGCTTCGTCACCTTCTGTCAGCAGATGGGTAAATTGAAACCCTCTGGCCACCTCGATGAGGCTGCGTTCATCCGGCGAAAGGGGCTCCCCTGTGTCAATCCGCTTCGCGATATCTTCAAGGGCCTTGGTCGCCCGGAACGCAAGCTGTGTTTGAAGGTGAAGCACCGCTCCGGCCTTGCTGCGTTCAACGCGATTGACGAGGCGGACTGGCCGAAACTCGGCGGCGAGATGGCCGTAGTCTGGGCCACCTATGGCGAGCCCTATCAGGCCATCTGCAACTGGGAACGCCCAGCGGTGACTCGGGAAGGCGCGGCTGAAGCGCTGAAGATGGCGCTGTCAGAAATGACGATGTTCGATGACGATGAGTCCCACATGATGCTGATCAAGGCGGCTCTTGGCTACCTCGAAGCGCACTGACGATTAACCCCCCACCTTATTCCGCAAGCCCCGCCCTCCAGCGGGGCTTTTTCTATGGAGCCGCCATGAGCGCACCATTCGGCGTCAGCTTCAGCCTGACCGACGACACGACCTTTGGCTGGGAGGCTGTCCTTGGCGTGAAGGGCGAAGAACCTTTCCCATGGGAGGGAGCGCGCGCGGAGTATTCGATCCGCAATGACTGCGGCCAGCGTGTTCTGGATATGACCTCTGATCAGGATGGCTTGTGGGCCGATGCTGAGACGAGCCGCGTTGTCTGCTCCCTGCCGAGCCTCCGTCTCCGGCCCGGAACCTATCAGCACGGCCTGCGCCTGACGTATCCAGAGACGGGTGTGGCGTTTCAGGTTTTCGACGGCTCTGTCACGATCACTGAAGGAAACATCTGATGGCGGTCACTCAGGGGGCAATGCCGCGCGTCACCTTGCGGTTTACCGCGGGCATCCCCGGCGCGACGGGGGAGACGTCAGCGGCGACGATCGAAGCCCGCGCCTTTGTTGCTGAAAAGGCGATTGAGGTCGGACAGGACGCCCAGCAGGTAGCTGATGACAAGGCCGTTGTGGTGCCGGCGGCTGAACAGGTCGCGCTGGACCGGGTTCAAACCGGGCTTGATCGCGCTGCGACTGGCGCCGACAGGACGCAAACTGGCATCGACAAATCCGCAGCGCAGACGGCCAAGACGCAGGCTGAAACGGCGAGGGACGCGGCACAGGCCGACGCCAAGGTTTACGCCAGCGTTTCAGCGGGCCTCGCTGCGACCGCAGACGGCGATCAGTTCATCGTGCCGGACGGCGACCGGAACGTGCGTTATCGCCGGGATAGCGCCAGTGTGGCGACGAAGCTGACTGACTACCCAACGGCTGGCGCGGTGGAAGCCGTTCCCGCCAAGACTGACATTGAACAGCCCGACGCTGAAATCCTTGAAGATATGAGAGGGGCGATAGTCCGCAGAACGGACGCCGCTGGCGAACTATACATCCCCAACATGAACGGCCAGTCGGTGCAGGCCCATGCCGCCACAACTAAGCAAGACATCCACCAGGGCAGCGGCTTTCGCCCGCGCGATATTTGGCAAATCGAGACGGGCAATGGCGAAGTCGCGGTGCGGCTGGACAGCGCCGGTGGCATGTTCCTGCCTGGCATAGGCATGTCCGTGCAGGCGGCGCTCAACATGCCGGTGGATCGCGAAATCCGCTTCCCAACCGACGATCGCGAAAAGCTCCACCCCGCCGTCAAGCCGCTTATCGCGGACCTTGTGGCCGAGGGGCGGCCCTATATTGACCCGCCGCGAGCTTTGGTCCCGAACCTGTACAACGTGCCGGATAGCATTGTCTCGGCATTCTCCGTTCCACCGCCAAGCCCTGACGGCGTGAGGTATTTTGCCACGCCGCATTACCCCGGACACCTTGTCCACCCCTTCTTGCTCGAAATGAGAAAGCCTGTCCTTGGATACCGATACCTGTTTGCTGACACGCCTCACGGTAGCGGCGGGGCAAAGGCGGAGAACCCGTGTCTGTTCGGCACAAATGATCTCAATCGGTTCGATATTCTCCCAGGCGTGTCCCAGCCTTTGGGCAGGCCGCTGGAATATCCAGACGGGACATGGAACGCTGATGTGGGATTCACCTATGACCCACGGAATGGGGAGTTGGTATGCTTCTGGCGCGGCGGGGCAGGCGAGCATAAGAGCCGCTCAACGTGGAACGGCCTCGATTGGACGCCAGAGATAGTGGCGGCAAGTGGTGGCGGTGATAGCCCGGCGATACTCTACGATCCCATCGCTGACATTTGGCACCTGTGGGCCAAGACGGGGCTCTACACCATGGGCCACTGGACAGGTCCGTCGTTCAGGGGGCCGTGGGTGTCTGTGGGCGCAGTTGACACCGGGGACATTGGCCCCTGGCACTTCGAGGTCAAATATATCGGCACTAAGTTCGTAATGCTTTTGAACCAGCACACGAACAACAACACGCGCCCGTCAAACCTTTACCTAGGAATATCAAGCGACGGACATAATTTTACGTTCGGTCCCGCGCTTATCCAGGCTCCTGCCGGGCCCGTTTACAAAGGGACTTTTGAGGTTCTGTGGGACGGCCCGAATTTGACGCTGGTTGTCGGTTGGAATTCGTACACGTTCCCATCCATCGGCGTTCCGCAGCACCTGTACATTCAAAAGAGCAACACGGTTGATGTGAACGCACTTTAAGGAATTATGTCATGACGATTATCCTCAAGACGAACTCTCAGGCGACTGCTTCCGTTGGAAGCATCCACGGCAACACCGGCCCCCAGGACTTCGTTGGGATGCTGGATTTTGCACGCGGCCAGTATTTCACCGTGCTCGATGGGACACGCACGGACTACGCCGCCGACGAGGCGGTTTCTGTTGCGCGCACTGGCGTAGCGGCCAACTATTTCGACCGGGACGGGGTTCTCAGGTCTGCTCCGGCTAACAAGCCGCGCTTTCGGTTTGACCATGAGAGCGACGCATACGGGCTGTATGTGAATCGGCAGTCTAAAAACCTACTTACGGATACACCTACAGATGGCTCTAACGTGTCGTTTGGGGCTAGCGGCGTAAATACTCCAATCACCCTAAGCTGGGAGGGGAGCGGCGACGCCTCCCTGACTTCAGCGAATTTAACGCTGGTCGGGTCTTACGTATCTGGTCGGCGCAAGGCCAAGCGGTATTCAAAAAGCGTATCGACCCCCTTCACTGCGACGATCAACTTGAGCGGTGACACATCGTTTCAGCAGGTCGAGGAATATGCACGGCAGCCGACTGAGCGACTGGGTTTCGATCAGACTGTTGGTAGTGACACGGTGACCCTCGGCGTTCCGTTTCGGTCACTCATTGGATCGGCTGCGACTATAGTTGCGCGTGTTGTGGTTCCGACACGCTTTTCGGACGACTATTCCTATGGCTCTGGGTCAGGGTCTATACCCTTAGCGGTTAAGACAGGGCAGGGACAAGGTGGGCTATACGTTACCACAAACATGAACAACTTGGCAGGTGCTAATGACACTATAAGACGTCAGGCGGATGGGGAATCAGCTGGTGCTGGCACTACCCTGACGCTCATTAACGGTGTTCTTCGCAAGGAAATAGTCTTCGGGCTAGGCTTCGCGGGTAGCGGGGCAGATGTAGGGTTGATAAGCTATGGCCTGAGCGCCCGTGCTACTGGTTTCGAGCCACTGTCGGGTTTTGTCTCAACGCATATAGGTGGAGCCAGCGGGATTAATAACTATGACAACTTAATGAACGCCATTTACACACACGTCGTCATCTATGACCGGCTGCTGAGCAAAGACGAGCTCGATCTCATGGCGACTATGTGGATGAATTAGAACTCAACAACTTCAGTTGCACGCGATGCCCTCCGCCCTTAGTCTGATAAAATGAAGTTAGGGGATGGATGCGAATGGGTAGCTTTAAAAGCGCCGTGATTGGGTTGGAAAAAACGCCGCTATCACCAGTTTTGTCAGCGGCAGCGACAGTTGCATTGACCGCCATACGGCGCGAAAAGACCCTTATCTACAAAGACAAGGATGGGGATTGGGTAAATAACCAAGAAAATGCAACGCTTTATAGCAGGAATTACAGCACTATCCGTTTTTCCGAGGTTGAGGCCGGCATTCAAGATATCTGGTGCCATGGGGGCAAAATACGGCACGGCGATACCGTGATCGATATTGGCGCTGGCGTTGGAGATGACGCGGTTGTTTTATCCCGAATGGTCGGCCCCACTGGGCGAGTGATAGCTGTGGAAGCTCATCCTGGGACGTTCCGCTGCTTGAGCAAAACCTGCGCAGCAAACAACTTGTCGAATGTCACGCCACTAAACGTTGCGATATCAGACAGCCAGGGTGAGTTACTCGTTGAGGATGGTGAAAACCATTTGGCGAACAGAGTCGGGTCGACTGGCAATACGTCAGTGAGGGCTATTACCCTAGATTACCTGATTGAGACGCTAGGTCTATGGAGCGTGTCGGTTATCAAAATGAACATTGAGGGGGCAGAGGTGGCCGCGCTGCGCGGCGGTTGCGCGGCGGTCGGCATAGCAGAACGATGGGTGATTTCGTGTCATGATTTCATGGCGCATATACCTGGATATGAGAATTCTGCCACGTGGTCCGATGTTGTGGAAACGCTCAGTTCTGCTGGCTTATCCATCCTGCCACAACGAAGAGACGCCAGACCTTGGGTTCCGTATTATGTGTACGCCTCACGCAATTATTGAAGTGATGCTCAATACCTGAATTGTAGCAGCGCATCGTCAACGCCCGCCAACCTGCCCCCCCCATAGAGCGAGCCGGCATGGGTGTTGCAAGTCCACGCCGGCTCTGGCCAGAACGACACGTCATGGAGAGTGGATACATCGCCCTGGCCGGCTCCGTGAATAACACACCCGCCTTGTTGGCGGGTTTTTCTTTGACCGTTTCCACACCCGCCTCTGGCGGGCTTTTTTATGGGTGATCCATGACACGAAAAATCAACGCAGACGGCCTGGCGCATATCAAGCGCTGGGAAGGCCTCCGCTTGTCCGCGTACCAGGACATCGCTGGGGTATTGACCATTGGCTACGGCCACACGTCGGCAGCCGGCGCGCCTCAGGTGAAAGCCGGGATGAAGATTACTGAAGCCGAGGCCGAGCGCATCCTTCAGAGCGATCTGGCTAAGTTTGAACAGCGGGTTGAGCGGCTGGTGAAGGTGCCGCTCAGTGACAGCCAGTTCGCGGCGCTTGTCTCGTTCGATTACAACACCGGCGCCCTGCACAAATCCACCCTGCTGAAGAAGCTGAACGCGGGCGATTATGCCGCCGTGCCGGGGGAGCTTGCCAAATGGGTGAATGCCGGCGGCAAGCGCGTTCAGGGGCTGGTGAACCGCCGCGCCAGTGAGGCGGGGCTGTGGGCCAAGGGCGAGTTTGTTTCGTCCGCTGACGTGCCAGCCAAGCCAGCAGCTCCGCCCGTCCTGACCAAGGAAACGGTGTCGTGGGGCGCAGGCATCGCGGCAACGGTCGGCTCCACGATCAGCGGCTCTGGCCCGGTTCAGTGGGCGCTGGCGGTGATCATGATCCTTGCCTTTGCTGCCGGCGCTTACTTCTTCCTGCGTGACCGTTTGAGGCCGGCATGACCTGGCTCATTTCCAACTGGCGTCTGGCCTCTGGCGCAGCCGCCGGCCTCGCCGTGGTCGGCGCGGTCTGGTGGATCGATAGCCGGGGCTACGAGCGCGGGTCAGAAGCCGCGAAATCCGAAATCACGAAACAGGACAGGAGCGCTGTCGATGCTGCGAATGAGGCTTCTGCCAATCGGCGCCTGTGCGTTGATGCTGGCGGCTTGTGGGACGTCAGCACCGGCAACTGTCGCCGGCGGTGAATGCAAGGTGTTTGTCAGGCCAGCTTCTTTGGTCGTCGGCGCTACGGCGCGGGATCAGGACTGGATTGACGACACGATAGAGCGCGGCGTTGCCGGGTGCGGCTGGAAGCGGCCTGCCGGAAAGCGTGGTGCGGCTAATGGAGGATGAGATGCAGAAACCATCGTGGTTCGAGTTTAAGCTGACCCTCAATGTCATTGTGACCGTCGCCGGGTTCGCCATCGCTATCGTTCTCGGCTGGTCGCGGATGGAAGGTCAGGCAAATGACCACGCAAAGCAGATACTCAAGCTGGAAATGGAAGACGCCCGGATCAGGGCAGAGATTCGGGAAGTGAGGGAGAAAGCCGACGCCAAGCTGGAGATGCTGACCCGCGACATGAGCGAGGTTCGCAGCGCCCTGAAGGGTATCAGCACGAATATCGACTGGATCGTCCGCCAGAGCGGCAAGGACGCCAGAGCGCCGCCGTGAGGCGGTTTTTCGGTTTACATTCCTCTTGTAAGTGCTTGATTTGTCTGGTGGCGCGTTTGGATGTTTTTACAATCAAGTATTTGAATTGTATCAAAAAAATGTGGACTCTGACTCCGTTAGTCTTGGTTCGAATCCAGGTTCCCCAGCCAACCGCTTTC
>NZ_BNCG01000030.1 GCF_014656355.1 Camelimonas fluminis | reverse complement strand
GCGACGTAGAATCTCACACTGATTGTCGCGCGCGTCGCATCCAGATTGTCGCGCCATAAAGCGGAATGACCACAAAGACGGGCCTCACCCATGCAGAACTGAAAACCAAGCAACGCGCGATCCGCGACGGCTTTCCGGAAACGATGGGCCTGCGCGTCCATCGCGCTATCAGCTGGATCGGCCGCGCCGAGGCCTGCGGGACCGACGACGACGCCAAATTCATCTTCCTATGGATCGCGTTCAACGCCGCTTATGCCGACGAGGGCGAATTCCAGACCATCCAGCCGGGCGAGCGCGCCGCCTTCGCCGATTTCTTCGGAAAGTTGATCGCGCTCGACGAGCAGCGCCGCATCTACGGTGCGATCTGGCAGCGCTTTTCGGGACCGGTGCGGCTGCTGATGGAGAACCGCTACGTCTTCAATCCGTTCTGGCAGCACCATAACGGGATTGTCGGCTTCGAGGACTGGGAAGAGCGCTTCAAAGCCTCCTCGCGCGCCTTCGCGCAGGCCATCCAGAGCGGCGACACCAAGCGCGTGCTCAGCTTCGTCTTCGACCGGCTATACGTGCTGCGCAACCAACTCGTTCATGGCGGCTCGACGTGGAACAGCGGCATTAACCGCACCCAGGTCCGCGATGGCGCCGCGATCCTCGGCTTCCTGATGCCGGTCTTCACCGATCTGATGATGGACAATCCCGACAAGGACTGGGGCAAGCCCTTCTATCCGGTCGTTCCCTGAACGTCGACGAGCGATGCAATCTGATTGCTCGCGCTATCGACCCGCAACTCGACTGTCGGCGATTGGGAAAGGAGATAGGTAATCGAATCGCCGAGGCTGAACGGATAGAGCGCACGGTGGGAAGCAAGAGTCGCGACCGGCAACGCGCGATCAGAATACCGCAGACAAGCTTCAGCGATCCAGGCCGCCACCGGCAATGCGCCCAAATCGGTGGGCCTCCCAAGCACGATCCGCTTGCCTTTGTCGGTCCGCACGATTGCCCCCCAGTCCGCCTGAGATTGCAGCACCATATTTGTCATGCGACGGGTGCCCTCTCGTTCGCCATAGATCTCCGCCATGCGCCGATGGACTTCGGCGGAGGTACAATCCCCCTGGAGTGCGGCCAGACGGCCAACAATCTCCGCCACTTTTCCAAAGAACGGATAGGTAGCCAGGGCCATGCCCCACGTGAGCACCGGAACGGAAATATCCGGAGCATCCCGATAGAGCTTTACACCGCGATCGGCGAAACCGATCAGGTCGGGCCGAGGGTCCAACCACAGGCGGTTAAGCACGGTCCTGGTCTTCTTCTTGGCCGCTATGCCGGCGTGCGAGGCATCGAGCATCGCCTCAAGGTCATCAAGCGTGGCTATACCTGCTCTGATGCGGAGGGCAGTAGCGGCCCAATCCAACTGTATGAAACGATCAAATCCAATTTGCGGGGACGGCGAACTCATCAAATCGCTTTCGGCATGTTTATTTTTATAAAAGGAACAATGAGCTCCTCGACTGATATCCCCCCATGCGCGACAATCTGGTCACCTTTCGGAACGAAGGCGCCGCGCGTACCCGCGTATAGCGGCAAGAAGTCCGGCGGTAGGCCGGGACTATCGAACCGGAAGGCATCAATGTCGGCTGGAACCGACGATGCCAAAGTTTCACTGCGATAGGCTCGAACCCTTTCGCCCTTGAGTTCGGAAACCACGCCCTGACTAAGACGACCAATGCCTTCAGCATCGACATTGCCATGGTCGGCAGTGAGGTAAATCACATATCCCTGTTCGGCGAGGAGCAGGAATAGCTTTTCGACGAAACCCGTATCGCACCACGCACCGATCTGTCCGGCGATACCGCGCTTCCCCAACATCGCGCCGTGGACAATCTCATCGATCATATCGACGACGATTCCGGCAACCTTCGTAGCCGGCCGGGAGATGGCTTCCTGCAGTTCAGCCAGTTGCTCGTTGCGCTTCAGACCTTTCTGATAAATGATCTCTGACTTGCGAAGGCCATTCTCCTGCCAGAAGCGGTCCCACAAAGACGGTTCCCGTGCCGTCGTTTCGATCGAGTTCGCAAACTCTCTGGGCTTGAGACCCGAAAATAGGGCCTGCCGTGACACAGAGGTCAACGTTGGCAGCCACGCGAAACACCCACCTTCCTCCGCTGAGAAACCGGGCACGCGTGCGGCCAGATGCTCCCGGATCTGAATCCATTGATCCATGGCCAACCCGTCGAACACCAAGAGAGCCACCCGTTCTTCGCCGGCATTCCGACGTAAGGCCAGATACCGCGGCACGTGATGAACCATCACCGGGCCCTTTGCCGCAGGAAGCGACGGCAGGTCGGCGAAATGCTGGAAAAGCCAATCCTTCAACCGCTCATCCGCATCACGCTGCAAAGTGCGGACTTGCTGCTCTATGGGTTCGGCCACTCCCGCGTTCAGTCCGTTGAAGCGCGAGATCACCTCTCCGAGCCGACGCGCCATTTCCACCCAATCGCGATGCGTTGCCTCAACCGTGGGCAGGTCGGCGGCGATCTTCTGCACACCTGCGGAGACAAGCTTGCTGAGTGCGTGGGGGTCATCAACCAGACCAACTTTGACCCAGTCTGGCAAATCAGCCGTTGAACTCGGTGCACCGACGGGCTGAAGGGCCCCTTCGAGGAACATGGTGTCAATGATGACCCTGACGTCGGGATGTTCAAACGGTACTGAGACGTCCGGCAATGCCTCAACAGTCTCGTCGATCGGGCGGCGATCGCTGCGGATCCCATACTGCGACAAGAAGCGGCCCCAGGCATCCTGCACCGCGCGCACCATATAGCTCTTGGACGAGAGCAGCTCCGCGATAGGCAGGTCGCCAAGGCGGGAGTCCTTCAAGATCCCCTCAACATGCCTAGCGAGTAGTTCCGGCAGCCCTGCGCCGCGGTAATGGAGCCGCAAAACCTCTCGCCAGAAGTCCTCGGGCCTGCTGAGCAGGTAAGGGCTGATGCGGAAGATATGGGTCAGGATGAAGTCCTTGGTCGCTCCTTCTCCCAGCGGCTGAGTGGCGTGTCTGTTGTGTGCCAGAAACAGGGTTTCATGGTGCTCGGAGTCCATTTGCCGGATGACGCCATAGCTCAACCTCGGAAACAGGTCGGCTAGGCTCAGGCTGACCTTGCGGCCCATCCGGACGTAGTCCCAGGGCAGCGCGTTCAGATCGGTTCCACGCAATTGCAGAATAAGCGCGTGTGCCGGTCCTTCTTCGCCCCGGTCCCAAGCGGCTCGATAACGCTCCTCATATTCCGTCCTGAAAGCGATGGAATCTTCGAATGGCAGAACCTCGAAGCCCCGATCCCGAAGTTCGTGGAGAATGCGCTCATCGAGCAGAAGATCGTCAGGATCGCAGGCAATCCAGAAGCGAGAAAGATCGGCAGGAAACTCCTGCAGGATGCGATCGGTCCAGGCGCTCATGATGCAGCCGGTCCTGGTCCGCCGACACGCAACAGGAGAACGGCATTCAGATCGGGCGTGTAGGCCTCGGCGGCATCGAGCTGCGCCATGCGGGTATCATGATCGGCCCGCAGACGCTTGCGGCGGTAGTCCCGGACTGTCTGGAGCCCGACCCGGCCAATGGCCTGGTGCCGCACGTCGTATGCGTATTTGGCACGTTCGCGTTCTTCCTGGATTCTGGCCCCGTGTTCCGCCACCAGATCCGCAAAGATACGCTCACCTTGGGCGAGCGCGGCATTCTTCGAGCGATCAAAGCAGCCATTTGCATCTGCGGCGGTGACGGCTCCGACGCTCTCGACCCGTTCCGTCAGAAGGAGATCCCAGATCCGCTTCGCTGTCGGCAGGAAGGTCCGCCCTTCGTCGCTCACGAAGACGGACAGGAAACGCCGGCGGCTGAAATCATCGGCGGACAGGCTGATCTCCCAGAGCGACCATACGCCCCGGACGCCCTCCGGAAGACCGGCAATCCGAACGGCAGGAAGCGGTTGACCCGAAACGCAACGCGGCAGATCGCTGATCACTGCCCGAGCGCGAGGATCTTCAAGCGTCACCCACTCGACGTCGGGCCGCTCCTCGGCTGTCCTCGCGTCGAAGCAAACCTTGGCCGACTCGCTGCCGTCTACCCAGCGCACCCGCCAAACATCGGCTTCCTTGACGGCGTCCCCGCCGCGCGCGGGTAGTCCGGTCGTGATCGCCCGCTCTAGCCAGAACTGTGCCGGGTGGTCCCTCCATTTGCGCGCATCGTCCGCATCAAGCTGGTGCTCATCGGACAGGAGTTCGCTGCTCTTCTTGCTTTCAGCGATGGTCGACCGAAGCTGTGACACAACCGCGTCGCACTCGCTTTCGATGGCGTCTGGATTCTGGAGCCCCTGGACAAAGAGCTCATCGAACAGCGGCTCTGCTTCGACCGAGTCCATTACGTCGGCAGCCTTATCCACGCCGAACTCTTCGGCAATGATCGCGAGCTTCGTCTCCAAAACCTCGCGCACGCGATGCTCGACTGTGTCCTCCAGGACGAAGTTGATTGCGCGCACGACGTGCGGCTGCCCGATACGGTCGACGCGACCGATGCGCTGTTCGACCCGCATAGGGTTCCACGGCATGTCGAAGTTTACGATGACGTGGCAGAATTGGAGGTTCAAACCCTCGCCACCAGCGTCCGTCGAGATCAGAATGCGGATATCGCGGGCGAATGACTGCTGCGCCCGGGTTCGGGCTTCGAGATCCATGCTCCCGTTCAATGTGGCGACAGAAAAGCCGCGGCTTTCGAGGAAATCCGCAAGCATGGCCTGTGTAGGCACGAACTCGGTGAAGACCAGCACCTTCAGCTCAGGATCGTTCTCTTCCTGCTGAAGCTTGTAGATCAGTTCAAGGAGCGCCTCAGCCTTGGCGTCCGTCCCCTGTGCCTCCGTGGCGCGGGCCAGGTCGAGCAGCGTGTCGACCTCGGCCTTTTCCATCTCCCAGCCCTTGGCCTGGATGGCGAAATCCACCTGGGTCTGCCCGTCCAACTCAGCCCACTCGTCAACGTCGGCTGTCTCGAACAAGGATGATTGAAGCTGCGGCTGGTCCAGCAAGGCTTGACGTTTTTCGAGTGTCGCTCGGATGGCAGCCGTGCTCGATGTCACGAGCCGTTGCATCAGGATCATCAGGAATCCGATGTGCCGCTGCTTCGCCGCCATGGCCTGGTTGTAGCCATGCCGGACGTATTCGGTGACAGCCTCGTAGAGCTTCTGCTGGCTCGCATGACGGTCCTGCCAAGCCACCGGATGGAGGCGGGTCATGCGCGGTTTGAAGAGCGGCTTGCCCTCGGCATCGATGGCGACGCGCTTCTCCGTGCGCACGACGAAGGGGCCCACCCGCTCGCTGGACACGCTGCTCTCGTCCGGGAAGGAGTCCCGGTCGAGCAGCTGCATCAGCCGATGGAACTGATCTGTTTTGCCCTGGTGCGGGGTTGCGGACAGCAGAAGCAGGTACGGTGCTGCTTCCGCCAGCGCCGCGCCCAGCTTGTAGCGCGCGACCTGATCCGTGCTGCCACCCATGCGATGGGCTTCGTCGATGATGACCAGATCCCAGGATGCCGAAATCAGATCTTCGAAACGCTCCCGGTTATAGGTGCTGAGCTGTTCAAGGCTCCAGCCGCGGCGACCTTCGAGCGGTTTCACCGAGTCAAGCGAGCAGATCACCTGATCATGCAGCCGCCAGAGGTTCTCCTCGTCGCTTCGCCATTGGCGGAAGGCTGAAAGTTCAGCGGGTTCGATAAACTGGAAGTTCTCGCCGAAATGCAGCCGCATCTCGGCCTGCCATTGCCGGACCAGCCCCTTCGGCGCCACGACGAGAATCCGCTTCGCCATGCCGCGCAGCTTCAGCTCGCGCAGAATGAGACCGGCTTCGATGGTCTTCCCCAGACCTACCTCATCCGCCAACAGATAGCGGATGCGGTCCCGGCTCATGGCGCGGTTGAGCGCGTAGAGCTGGTGCGGCAGCGGCACGACGCTCGACTGGATCGGCGCCAGCAGGAGGTTGTCCTCCAGCGCGTCGAGAAGCTTTGCCGCCGCGGCGGTGTGCAGGATCTGATCGACCGTCGGCTGGACCGCGTCGAGCGGACTCAGATCGCGCGAGCGGGCGCGGACGACAGCGTCCTTGCCGGGCAGCCAGACCCGATAGGCGGTCTCGCCCCAGATCTCCTCCCGGTCAACGACACGGCAGGGTGCGGCATGCCTCTCATGCCAGCACCACGCGCCGATGCCATGTCCGCTGTCCGCATGCGTCACGCATCAGCCTCCATGCGGGTGAGCGCCTGGTCGTACCAGAGGAGCAGCTTCTCATCCTCCTGCAACGCCTCCTCGGGGATCTTCTGGGCGATGCCGATGATGGTCTTGTAGTCCTTAGCGCCCCACGCGGCCTTGAAGCCCGCACGAAGCACCTCGAGCCGAAACTCCTTGAGCTTTCGGCCGGGCGCAGACTTGTAGCTCTCGAATTCCTTTAGCAGCGACCGCTCGCGTTTTTGCTCCAGATCCTTCGCCTTGCTCGGATCGGGGACGTACCAACGGTCCTTCGCCTTGGCCTTCAGCCGCGGGTCTTCCTTCTCCAGACCGCGCAGATCCTTGAAGTTTGTCGACAGGTAGCTGTGGATCTGGCTCGGTACATCGCTGTTCCCGTCGTAGCGGAGGAAGTTGTCGGCGAGCAGCGCCAAGAGTTCCGGCTTCTCTTCGTGCTTCCGCCAGCCAGCACCAAGCTGGGTCGTGAACTCCGGATGCACCTCCTGATAAGACGAAGGACGCTTGCGGAGGAAGTCCGTAAGCCAGTCGATCGCCGAGCGTTCGTCCGAAACGAAGAGCTCCATCTGCGGCGCCTGAGCGACCTGGGCCCGCTTGCGATCGTATTCGGTGACCTGCTCAGGCAGGAACACCATGCCGTCGCGCTCAGGGTAGCGATTGCGCAGCCCATCAAGGAACTCTTCGGTCGAAAGCGGTACTGGGAAGTCATGGCGCACGAACCAAGCGACCATCCTGTCGTAGATGCGACGAGCGTCCCGCTCTACGACAACTTCCAGCAAACCATTTCTTTGCTTGGAAACAGGAAGTTGCCGCAGGTGGGTCTGGACAAAATCCCACGCAGACTCTGGTGCGGCACCCCTCTCCGATAACCGCTGCTCCAATCCTCCATTCGGTTTGTAGACGGATATAACCAAATCCTGCTTAACGGCGTTTGGCGACATTGCCTGTTGAAAGGTCAAATGAACCTTGTCGAGGGTAGACACTTCCGCGACAACAAAGCCAACCTGCTGTAGTGAAACTTGAATTGAATTCCAAACCGATGCGCGGCTGTTCGAAAAGACGACAGTCATCCACCTCCCGGGCTTCAGAACTCTATAGAATTCTGCAAAGCACCCCTGCATCAACCTCTGATACTCTGGAATGCCCTTACCTTTCACGCGATCTACGATCGCCTCACGAGATGGATCAGTTATCACTCCATGCCAGGATTCAGTCAGGTAATTGAGATCAGAGTAATAGATGTTCTCTCCGAATGGAGGATCAGTAAAAATGTAGTCGATTGTTTCACCGGGAATGCCACTGATATTCGTGGCGCTCGACGTCGTCACAAAGACATTTTTTCCCCATGCTCTTCCTTTTCCCCAAGACGTCTTCTCCATTCTCTTGATGCGGTTAATGCTTCCGCGCAGAAGATCGATTACATTAGCTTCCGCCACAAGTGACGATACATAGAAAACGCCCGTGAGCGGCGAGTTTCCGAAGGACGACGCTGGGCGATATCTATTTAAAATCGATGCGTTGACGAACTGGTGCTGGGCAATAATTGTGAGAGCTTTTCTTATGTCTGCATTGTTTATCTCTCGAACTTTTGCAAAAAAGGCCGACAGTACCTGCAGTGAGCGCGGCAAAAATAGGTCATGAATGTTCTGAACCTTGGTTGTCCGCATCCTGCCTACCCGGGTCATTTGCATGTCGGGAAACTCAATCGTGGGTGCGTTGGTGGGAAATGGAAGATCAGCCACACGCTTGATGATGTCTAAATCATCTATGTTGAGCTGCCGCTCGGATTTCTTCTTTGCGCTCGTGTAATTTATCAAAACGGGGCGTCGCTTTGGGCGCTGCTTTTCCTGTTTCGTCCCAGGGTCGCGAATTGTCTCGAAAGCGAGCTCCAAGTCGCGCTTTCCCAAGTCAGCGCTACAGTGGGGGCAAATAATTGAGTCTTTGACACGCCCGGACTCATCCAGTGCGTGATCGTGAAATACGATCTCACCGGCGCACTCAGGGCAGTGAAACACTTCAGACCAAACCGTGAAGTTGATCTTTCCAGTTCGCGAACCGTCCTGAACTGAGTACATCCAGCCGTACTCAGTCTCCAGCTCTAAAAATATTCGATTTGCCTCATGAAGAAATGCTTCAATGTCGAGGGTGTGGTTGTAATTGTCTGCAATAAATGTTGCGACTGGAGATATGTCGGAAAGAATTGTCGGCCTCGCGCCCCACTTGGGTGCCGCCATTCCAGAGGCTTTCCATTCGCTTTCGATCTTTGCCTTATACTGTGAAGGTGCAACTGCACACCATTGGGCCGCTACACCCGTCATCCCGGAGCCGGCGAACCCATCGAGAACAACATCGCCAGGCTCGGTGTAGTGTAGAATAGACGGAACTATTGCCAGGTGCGGAACTTTGGTGTGATACGAATGCGCCTTGTAGACCGGGTCACTTTTCCCAACGGAAACGTCAACAGCCATCGGTTCGCGGGCGTACTCTTTGGTCGGGTCGTAAGCCTGTCCGTAATGCTGAACGAAATCGGTCAACCACGGGTTCGGGCACGCCGTGTAGTAGGGCGGGTCCGACATCGCAAGGATCGCGTCATCCGCTCCTTGCGGAAATCCTTCCTGGCTTCGGAAAGCCGGATCCTTCAGCCTCTCCGCCAAAAGCCCCAAGAAGTGCTCCCGCCGCGCCTCCTCGCTCGGAAAAGTTATGCCTAGGCATTCCACTTCGCCTGGCTGCTTCGTTCCGGATTTTTGGTTCAGAAGGTCGTTCATTGGTGTCACCTTTACGCAGCGTCTAGCTTCGCGCGAATGCTGGGATATGAGTACGGTGTGTCGGTCTTGCCGCCATGCTGAGCGGTCATCTCGTCCACGAAGCGCTGCCAGTGGTCTCGCGATGTCGGCAAGGCCGCTGAGGCCAGCTTGAACACCTCCAGCAGGACATCCGCCGTCCCCGAAGCGTAGGAAATCTGGCTGTTGCCGAGCACCGCATCGAGCAAACGGCCGATGTCATCCGCCCCAAAATGCGGAGCGAGAGGGATCACAACCGTCTGTCCAAGCCTCTCCGCGTCGCGATAGCTGCCGGCGGTTGCGTAGATATCGATACCGAACGGCACGAACTCCCGGCAGGGATTGTCGGACAGGAGCTGTATGCGCTCGGGCGCCGCAAAGCTCGTGAACTTTGCCAACAGCGTGTCGGCCAGCTCAGGAATCGCGAACGCATCGAAGACCAGATGCTCCTTCAAGTCCTCGATCGAACACTCCTCGATGAGGCGTACAAGACGCAGCTTGACGGGATCGGTTAGCCAGCCCCAAAGCTGCGGCTCGGCGCCGATGAAGGTGCAGATATTCAGAAGCCGACCGTCACCCACGCCATCAAAGAATTGGCCGACAAACGGTCGGGCGATCTCTTCGAAAATTCGCGTCTTCTTCACGGCGACCTCGCTAAGCGTCCATGCAAGTTGTCGCTTCTTTCTGAGCAGTTCCTCTTCACCTTCCAGGAACGGCGCCTTGAGCAGAACCTTGATCAGGTTCGCCACCAAGGCATCTTTGGAGCGGTTCAGGTATTTGGCCGATACGAATGTCCTGATGCCGTCCTCGGTCGACGGAAACGATGGACTGAGGACATCTGCCTTGAAGCGGTTGAGTGCGCTCTTTCCTTGAAGCGGCGCGTGAATCAGTAGGCACTGCAGGGCGTGAACAAGATGCGATCGGACGAGGTCAGGAGAGGGCTGAAATAACTCATCCTCGGTGATGAAGGCCGGGTGGGCGCAAAGGTGGCGGTCTTCTTGGATCCGCCGGAGCGTTTCAAACTCATGGGGTGTGACGAGCTGCAGATCGTCCTTGGCCGTATCGAGTAGCTCACGCTCCAGTGCCTGCATCTGCACGATATTCTTGTGCTCGATCGCATTGTCGAGCTTCCCAATGAACGCAATGGAAGCCGCGTCTCCCTGACTAGCCAGTTCCCGAGCCTTGGAGAACACATCGTGCACGACCGCGATCCAGACGGACATGATTGCGGAGCGCAGAGCTCCTCCGCGATATGCAGTGATAGCTTCCTCGACCAGTCGGCGAGACTCCCGGTCCCGAACCGCTAGCGCGAGAACATCAATGTCCGTGACAGCTTGGATGGACATGGACATCACTCCACCACGAAGCGCAGCTTGGTGGTGTCCTTGCCCTTGCAGCGGTCGTTCAGGAAGGATTCGAAGCGCTTGCGCAGGTCCTCTGGCGTCGCCGGGGAGCCGCCTTGCAGGAGCGCCTGTCTGATGTCCGCGCTGCTGACGTTGATCTTTTCCAGCCCAGACAGCGCCTCCTGAACAGCGGCGACAAACTCGGGCGTGACCGGATCCGGCAGGCTCTTGGACGATATGAAGCCATCGACCAGGCCGCGAGCGGCTGGCTTCAGGAGATCGAAGTTCTCCTGGATGATCGGGTCGTCGAGGTTGTCGAGCAGGGTCTGCGTCCAGCCATCGATCAGCCGGTCGAGCTCGTCATCGAGCTGCTTCAGGACGTTCGCAGCCGGAAGCAGGTCGCCTTGCTCGTTCGCCGGCCGGAAGCCGCAGTGCGGGCAGACGGGGCTGGCCGAAAGCTCAGATTCGACGAGCGATGCGCAGCTCTTCAACTTGTCCAGCTTCTCCTCGAAGCTCGTCAGCTGGCTGGTCGGCATCAGCGAAATGCCAGCCAACGCCCGCATGGCGATCAGCCGCGGATCCTTGCGCAGCGCGGATTTCGTCTTCTCTTCCGAGACCCCAAGCCGCGCCTTGCTGTGCAGTCCGACATAGGCGGTGATGTAATCCTTCTTCAGCTTGGCCAGCGTCTGCCGGTACTCGGCCGCATGCTGTGCGGTCCTATCTGCCGCGAGCTTGTCGAGGACCTGCTTCCGAGCTTCCTGCGCCTGGCGCACCCAAGCATGGTCTGCCGACAGAACCATCTCGGCCTGCGACAGATAGCTGGCCGTGGTACCGAGCTCGGCGACCAACTCCAGCATCCCCTCGACAGCCTGCAGAACCTCGAGGTTCTTTTTCTGGGCCGCGATATCGTCAGAGCCGATGCGAAGGTTCTTGAGCTTCCCAACCGTGTTGTAGGGGGCCAGGCTCTCCGAGAAGGCCTTGAGCGCATCGAGCTTGGTGCGCCAGTCCCGGATCTCTTCTTCCCGCAGCAACGGCTGACCCCAGAAGCTCAGCCGACCAGACATGTCCGTGGCGGCGCTGAGCACGCGCCGCGTCAGCTTCCCGACCTCCTCCTGGAGCAGTTTGACCGGCTCGTCCGAGCCCTGTGTTGCCTGCTGAGCGAGCCCGGGCGGCAAGCCCAACATCTCGAACAGTGAGCGGAGAACGGCGACGTTGATCTCCTTCGGCGCCTCGACGTGCTTGAACTGCTTCAGCTCGTCGAGCGGCCTTTCCGCGAGAAGCGTGATCTTGCCGGAATCAATCTTGTCGCCGGTGATCGCCAGGACGATGTCGCCGGCATAGACCAGCCCACCCAGAACGGTGACCAGCAGATCGGGCTCCAGGCGGAACTTGATCGGCGCGAAATACTCGACGTCGGCGTCGCCGCTGACCAGCTCGCCACGATTCAGCACCTGGCCATGGCCTTTCGCCTTCAGCCGAGCGAGGACATCCTGTGCATAGCGAGACCGTGTGGGGTCGATGCGATCGCCGTCCAGCATCTCCAGGCCGTCGAGGATGACTACGGCGTCCTTGGTCCGGTTTCCGCCTGCCAGCGCGCGCAGGGCGTTGCCGACAAGCTGCTTCCGGTTCGCCTCGGTGACGAGCGCGGAGAACGTCGGGTATTCAGGCGCCACCTCGGCAAACTGGTTGTTCAGCGCGAGACCGGAGATGACGTTGACGACGTCGCGGAAGTTGATCCGCTCTTCCGGGCCAAGACGGGCCTTGTCGCGCAACGAGACGCCCTTGGTCCACTCCTGCAAGGTCTTGCTCTTGCCCTGATAGGTGACCTCGTAGGCCGTCATCTGCTTTTCCTGCAGCCACTTGCTCATGTCGCGCAGGGCATCTTTGGCCTTGTCGAGGTAGATGGATTTTGCGCCGCCGCTGGCGGTTGATGCGAGATCCTGAGCGGCGGCATAGAAGGAGAGATGACGCCGGATCGCATCATCGAGCCCTTTGAGCCGGAAGAAGACCTCGTCAGCCTTGTGGTCGTCCCGGAACCGTGGCGGCTCGAATGGCTGAATAAAATAGATATAGAAGTCGCGTTCCGGCTGGGCCGTTGGGCGGTCATTGGGCGCGCCGAAGAAGAGGTACCCGCTGCGCTCCACGCGGTGATCCTGCCACTCAACCTGATACTGCCAGATCTGATGACCGGTGACGTAGGTTGTGTCGTCAGTGCGCTCCATCAGCTGGCGGACCGCGCTGTAGTACGCACGATCGAGCGCATCATCCGACAGGGCTTCGGCGCGCTTCTCGATCTGGGCGTCATAGTCGACGTCCTTCTTCAGATCGAGGTAGTACTGTTCAGTGTCCGGCGCTTTGGAAATAAACTGGCCGTTGACGGTCTTCAGTGTCTCCCGCAGGACGGTCTGGACGAGCGAAAGCAGATCCGCTTCCGGCTCTCCGCCCATCTCTTCGATGCCCGGCTGAAACAGGCAGAGCGTGTCGCGGAGTTCCTCAGCAGTCGGGCCTACGGGCACATAGATGTCGCCGCCCGTCGTCAAGCGGTGCACCGAGAGTCCGTCAATGATGCGGAGCGCCATCGGTCTGTATGCCGGACGGGTGAAAGCCTTTCTTACGCGCTCTGACAGAACCTCGGAGACCTTGAGCACCGGCCCGATGTTCGGGTCTGCCCGCAGCACGGAGTTTGACGTAACCGTTTCCCAGAATTTGTCGTAACCGATCAGCCCCGGTCGATCATCAGGCACCTCATCGGTGAGAATGGCCTGAATCTGATCGCGGAGCGTAACCAGCGCACCACGCTTCTCGGTGAACACCAGTCGCTCGAAGGTTCCGATGTAATCGGGATGTACCGGGAACAATCGGACGTACTCATCCATGCGCTCATTCATCGAGCCATAGAATTTCGCAAATGGCGTAAGGTATGTGCGAATATTGTTCTGCTGATCTGCCGTCTTTTTCAGGAGGCGCTCCGCCACTACGAAGCTGACGTCCTGGCGGGCAAGCAGGATCTGCGTGAAGCGATCCTTCACACGGCGAAGGCTGTCGGCGACATGCTGGAAGCGGCTGCTGTCAAAGATCGCTTCCTGGACGCCCGCGACGAACCGGAAGCGGAGGTGCTTTGTGACCTCGCCGATCTCACGCAGGAACGACAGGTCGAGAACCAGATCGTGATCCTTGCGTGACCGCAGGTATTCGAGGAACTCATCGACGACGAGGAGCACGCCATGATTGGGATGGACCTCAGCGAACGCCGCCATCATCTCCTCGAAGGCCGCCTTGTTGTTGATGACCTTATCCGCCGAGGGAAAGGAAAAGCTGACGCCGTGCTTTTCGAGAAACACCTCAAGCTGTTGGGTGATGATGTCCCGAAGGGACATCTGGCTGGATATCTCGATCCGGTGAACTTTGAATTTTCCCGCGATGGCGCCCGCAGCCTCGGCCACCTTGGGATGGCGGATCATCGAGACATATTCGGCATCTTCAGCAACCAGGGAGAGCACCGACATCAGGTGCGACTTACCGGTTCCGTAGTTGCCGACAACCAGTACGCCCTTGTGGTCAACCGCCTCGTCGAACGAGAGCTGGGGGATCATCTGCTTGGCGATCCGTTCGGCCATGTCGTCGGAAATGACGTAGGTCGACACCAGCTTCCTGGCTTCGCCCGGGCGATTGGCGTCCAAAAGCTGAATGACGGACTCGATCGGCTCAAATTGAATGAGATCGCCATAACGCATCGGCATCCCGTGTTCCCCCTTCAACGAATTTCGAATGGGACCAGGCCGTCGATGCCATAGTCCTGATGTTCTGGATGTCCTGTCGTGGCGTAGGAGAGCCGGTCTTCCCGGAGCTCTCCTGGCCACACCGCGATGACGCGACGCGCGTGAGCGTGCCGCTTCAATATATCGAGCGGGCTGAGCTGCAGCGTTCGATCGAACAGGACCTCGATATTATCGACGAGCAAAAGCCCATTGCTGGCAAAGTGATCGGCAAGGTTTTTTAGCAGATCGGCTGCGTGCAAATGTCTTCGCGTACTCGGCACTACCAGCAATTCACGAGAAAGAGCGGCTCCGATGTTCAGCACGGACACTCGCCTGCGCGCGGATAGCTGCATGAGCAGACTGCTCTTTCCGGATCGAGGCGGACCGATCAGGAGTGCCAATTTGCTGTTCAGACTCGCGATATCGTCGACGAGGCGATCCAGTTTCTCAATCATGGTCAGCCCTCCATCCTCGTCTCGAAGGTCTGAGCCTGCGCGATCACGCCGAGTATGGCGCCGTTGAGCAGTACAACCTGCTGATCCTGAGGCCGTCTTGCAGTAGGGTCAGTATCCAGACCCAGGCGCTTGAGCGCGTAATAGAGAAGCGCCTTCCGGACCGGGATCTTGGCTTTCCCGCCGCGCATTCCGTAGTCGAGAGCGACAACCCTCTGCTGCGTATCGGACAGCTCTGGATGCGGCCCGATCTCCAGCGTGATTTCCTCGTTCCAATCGGTATCGCCACCTGGCTCAACTTCACTGGGCTTGAAACCACGCACGTCGACAATCCGAGCAAGGAGGAAATCCTTGTAGGTTTGGTCGATGCAGCAGAAGGCCCGAGCATGCCACCGAAAGCCGTCGAAGCCGATGGCGTGCGGCGCGATCCAGCGCCAGCGGGGTTCCGGCCGCGAAAGCGACTGATATTTGATCTCGATGGCGAGGTTGTCGCGAATGGCGCCGAGCACGGTCCGCAGCGTTTCGTTCGTGACATCCCGCGCGGGAACAGGTGGGCCGCTAAAGGGCGGGAAATGTGCGATCCATGATGCTGCGGCAGGCAATATACCTTCGGCAACAGATCGAAGCTGCGTGAGATAATGGGCGGCGTCAGGTTTTAAAAAGCAGGGCTGGAACGTCTCGCTCGCCACGTACCGTTTGGCGCTTTTGTCGTAGACGGCATTGTGTGGGGCGCGTTCCTGATAAAGCGTCAGATCTTTCGATGCTTGCGGCACCGAGACGTCGAAGGCCTCGACGATATCGGATCGGTTGACCCCGCCTTCCCAATAAAGACGAAACTCAATGAATTCGAGCCGGCGCTCTACGCCCCATTTCAGCACCGTTTTGCCCCCCGGCATCGCAAGCATCCCAAAGTCGATAGCAACAAAGACCCGATGGGAATATCGACGTGACCCGTTGAGTTACTATCCCCATCTGAGGGGCAGGTCAATCTACGAGGGATGGCGAATGTCGGCGGCCGGTTCAGGTCGCGGGGATCAGGACGTGGTTGCGGAGCCCCTTCTGGCCCGGGCAAAGCCGCGATCCGTGGCAATGAACCGCTCGAGCATCGGCACGATCAGCTTCACCGGATCGGGCGCGGCTTGACCGCTCTCACGGGCCAGCACTTCGGCATAAGCGGCCAGATCCCGATGGAGCGGCCCGGGCAGCGCCACTGTCACCTTAACGGGTTTGTCCTCGACGATGGGACCCAGTTTCAACTTCGCCATGATCAGCTCCTGTAGGGCTCGAGCACGAGGTCGCGGGTGACGATTACCCGAACCGGAAAACCCGGCCGGATGGTGAGCGTTGGCTCGACCTGCAACTGCCGCTGGATGATCTGCTGCCCGGCCTGATTGATGGTGCCCTGCGCGCCGTCACGGATGGCGCGGATCAGCCGGTCCTCGTCGCTGGTCGCGAGTTCGGCTCCAATGCCGAGCAATGTCGAGAGCCCGGCGGCCTTCATCAGATCCCACCAATGATAGTCGACGCCGTCTTCAAGTCCGGCATAGCCCGAAGCGTCCGCGCCAGGCTGGCGCTCCAGCACGATCGAATGGCCATTGGGGAAGATCAGCCTTTTCCACACCAGCAGCACGCGCCGCTGACCGAAAGTCACGCCGTCATCGTATTCGCCGATGATGCGGGTGCCCTGCGGGATCAGTAGCAGGCTACCGGTCGGGCTGTCATAGACGTTCTGGGTCACCTGGGCGGTGATCTGTCCTGGCAGATCGGAACGAATACCAGTGATCATCGCCGCCGGGATCACCGCTCCCGCCTGAAGGATGTAGGGCGATGCAGGTGCCATGACGCGATCGAGGGCGACTGTCTGCCGATCGACGGGACCATTCAGGAAAGCGGTGTGTCTGTCCTGTGCGGCAGGCAGGCCCCCAAGATCGAGGCCGGCAAGGCTGGATACAGCCGCACTCGGTGTGGCTCCAGTTGCAGGAGCGGTCTGAAAGAACACACGACTGGTGCGAGCGGCTTCCTCTTCGGCCAAACGGCGCTGCTCCTCGGGATCGACGGCCGGCGCAGTGATTGCGGGCGGCGCGACCGGCTGCCCCCGGTTCTGAGCATCGAGGATCGGACCGCCCAGATCGCCCGGCAAGGGCGGTCCAAGAACCGGGCCGGTATAGTCGCGCGGCAGTTCGGATAGCCCGTCTGCCGTCGGACGGTTCTCGACAGAATAGAGCTCGTCGCCTCCAGGCTCGGCATCGCGCGTCTGCAGCGCGTAGATGAGCGCACCGCCAATGCCGAGAAGTGCGAAACCGCCGATAGCGGCGAGCATCTTGCGGGACAGGCGGGTGACCCGGGGCGGCTCCGCGCGCAGCCGCATTGGAGCTGCGGCGTCCTTGGGAGTAGTGGCTTCCGTCATGACGGGGCGCCTCCGGTCGCAGAAGAGGACGAGGCCGCAGCTTGTCTTTGCTCGATGCGGACGATTCGGACCGTCTGCTGGCGATCACCGCTGCCAAGGCGAAGCTCGGCCGCACCAAACAGGTGATCGACGATCAGGATATTGTGGTGGACGCGGCTGTTGACGATCTGCGGCTCGCCATCGGCCCCAAGAACAAAGATCGGCGGCATCTCACCCTGCACGATGCCGCGTGGGAAAACGACATAGACGCGGCGGCCATCATCGAAGACCGAGATAGGACGCCATGGCGGGCTGTCGCCGGTCAGGCCGTAGCGGTAGTTGCGCGCCGCTTCCTTGGGGATGACCGGCGCGACAGGCGCAGTTTGGCGCTGCCCGGGTGGTGGCGCCGGATAGGCCCAGGCAACCGCCGGCATATAGAGCGCCTCGCGAGCCCGCAGTTCGATCATATAGGTGCGCCGGTCGGTGGTGATGACAAGATTGGTCGAAATCTCCGGCCGCGTCGGCTTGACCAGAATATGCACCTGCGCGGCATTGCCCGACCCGCTTATCGTATCGCCGATAATCCAGCGGGCGGTGTCACCCGCTGCAATCGGCCCCGCGCCGGTCAGGCTTTCGCCTGGTTCGAGCGCGATATCGGTGATCTGCCCCGGTGCGGCATAGACCTGGTAGAGCGCGCCCTGCGACCAGGGGTAGATCTGGATGGCATTGTAATAGCCCGCGCGGCGCGGCTCGACGCGCGCGGCAGCGTTGGCGTTTTCAACGCGGCCGGCCGCGGTGCTCGCAGGTTCTCCGCCGCGCGCAACGGTCCAGCCAGGGGGCGTGTGCAGCGGTCGCGGCCGATCATCGGTGACGGAGGCCTGGACTGCCGGCAGCGGCGGCACGTCAGCGTCGTAGCTGAACTGCGGCGTTCGGTTTGTGGCACAGCCCGCGAGCAGGGTCGCGCCGAGCAGCAAGGCCGCCGATACGGGTTTACGGAAAGCCGGACTTGCGGATGTACGGATGGCGGAGATCATTGGCTCATCTCCCGCGACCAGCTGATGGCGTTGACATAGATGCCAAGCGGATTGGCGCGCAGGCGTTCGGCATCGCGCGGTGTCTGGATTACGATGGTGAGGATCGCGGTCCATCTCTCGGTGGTGGAGAGCTGGCCATTTTCATAATGCCGCTCGATCCAGGCGACGCGGAAGGAATCCGGTGAGGCCCGGATAACCGAGGACACCTCAACGGCGATCTGCTGGCGCCCGACACGAGCGAACGGATCGTTGGCGCGGGCATAATCGTTCAAGGCCGCCGCCCCCCGATCGGTCGTCCATTCATAGGCGCGCAGCCAGTTCTGCCGCACGATGATCGGATCGGCCGGAATTGAGCGCACCTGTTCGATGAAGCGGCCAAGGTGCCAGGCGATTTGCGGATCGGTCGGCCGATAGTCGGCCGTGGCCGGCGCGACCGCTTGCGCCTGGCCGAGATTATCGACCTGTACCACCCAGGGCATCACCGTCCCTCGCGCCGATTGCCAGACGAGAGCCGCGGCAAATCCGGCGCTAAGGATCAGCGAGCCGAATGCCATATAGCGCCAGTTGCGCGCCTGGACGCGGGCCGTACCGATGCGCTCGTCCCAGACCTGGGCGGCCTTCTGATAGGGTGTCTCAGGCTCGGGGGATTTGCCGTAATGGGCGGCCGGGCGTTTAAACAAGCTCATGATCGGTCACTTTCGGAGACGGAGACGGAAGAGCCGCCGCCATGGCTGTCGCCGGAGCGGACGGCATGGGCGGTCATGGTGGTGCCGTGGCTGAGCGCCTGCCGCCGCTGCATCCGCCGCGCCCAGGCGGGCGGGCCACCGGCCGGCGGGGACGATCCTGGCGCCTCTGAAGTGACACTCGCACCACCATGACCGCCCGTGGAGGATGAGCCTCCGGTCAGACCGAGGCCGGCACGCGCACCGTCGGAGAAGCTGGACTTCACGCTTTGCGAAGCCCTGGAGACGGCGTTTTTCAACGGCGATATAGCGGCCGACCCCGCTGCCCGGGCGACACCGCCAACACCGGACGCCACCCCGGCCGCACCAGTCTGACCGAACGAGCCAAGGCTATAGGCGGATGTGGCAGCGCCGGCGGCGGCCGCACCGCCCCGGACAGCGGCAGCTCCTCCCGAAAGCGCAGCTAGGCCGCCTTTCGCCGCCATGCCTGTGGCAGCGCCTCCGGCGACCATCATGCCGCCGGCGGCAAGGCCGGTGCCGACCGCCGATCCTGCTCCCAGTTGCGGCCCGCCCGAAACCAGCCCGGACGCAATGCCTGGCCCGAAAATGCCGAGCCCGAGCAGTGACAGCGCCGCCAGGACGATCGCCATGGCATCGTCAATGGTCGGCATGGCGCCGCCAAAGCCTGCGGTGAACTGGCCGAACAGGGTCGAGCCAATGCCGATGATGACGGCAAGCACCAGCACCTTGATACCCGAGGAAACGACATTGCCGAGCACACGCTCGGCCATGAAGGCCGTCTTGCCGAAGAGTCCGAAGGGAATCAGAACGAAGCCGGCGAGGGTCGTCAGCTTGAACTCGATCAGCGTAACGAAGAGCTGGACGGCGAGAATGAAGAAGGCGAGCAGCACCAGCGCCCAGGCGAAAAACAGGCAGGCAATCTGGATGAAGTTCTCGAAGAAGGACCAGTAACCCATCAAGCCGGAGATGGATTCGAGCAGCGGGCGGCCCGCGTCGAGACCGGTCTGCGCCACACGGCCGGGCCGCATGAGATCGGCGGCGGAAAAGCCGGTGCCCGAGGCTTGCAACCCGAGCCCGGCAAAGCTCTCGAAAATGATCTTCGCCAGGTTGTTCCAGTTGCCGATGAGATAGGCGAAGACGCCGACGAACAGCGTTTTCTTGACGAGGCGCGCGATGATGTCGTCATCGGCGCCCCAGCTCCAGAACAGGGCCGCCAGCGTCACATCGATGACGATCAGGGTGGTGGCGATGAAAGCGACCTCGCCGCCAAGCAGACCGAAACCGGAATCGATGTAGCTGGTGAAGACCCCCAGGAAATTGTCGATGACGCCGGTTCCGCCCATGGGTCGCTATCTCTCGCCCGGTTGCGGCGCGGCGGGCGCAGGCGTGTTGCCCAAAAAGCGGTCGCGGGATTCCGCCCAGGCCGACAGGCAATCGGCATCACGGGTGGCGGCTTCGCCAAGTCCCTGACAGCGGCGGAGCATGGCCTGCAAAGGGTCCGCCGTGGGCTGAAGCTGCGGCGCGGTCCTGACGCGTGCGGTATCCTCCTGCCGCGTCAGCTCGATCACGGTAGCCGTAATAGCAATGGCGACGAATATCACCGCGCCAAGCCGGACCAGCATTTTGCTGTCCATGGCCACCCCTCCCCAGCGTCTTAATTGCCGCTGCCGAACATTTGCGCATTGCCGGGCTGATAACCCGAACCTGGCGTGAGGAAGCGCTCGCGCTGGACACGTCCCTGCTCGGCGGCGGTGGCGCGCTCGGCCTCGATCAGCGCTTCGGACCGGCCATTGGCCGATAACAGCGCGACCAGGTCGGAAAGCTGCTGCGACTGCAGCGCGAGAAGCTGATTGCCGGCCTGCGTTGCCTGTAGCGCTCCGCTGGCATTCTGGCTCTGACCAACCAAGGTGGCCATTTCGGCGCGGTTGGTGTCGATATTGCCGACCACGCCGGCCTGAACGCGCATCGCGTCCTGCAGGCCGCCCACGGTGTTTCCCCAGCGCGTGCGCGCATCCGCGATCAGCTGCTGATCGGTGGCAGAGAGCGAGATCTGGCCGTATTGCTGCTCGAACGCCTGATCGATCTGGCCGACCTCGAACGCGATGTTCTGCGCTTGGCCCAGAAGCTGCTGGGTGCGCTGCACGTTTTGCTGAAGGTGCTGGAGCGCGGAATATGGCAGGCTGGCGAGGTTGCGGGCCTGATTGATGAGCATCTGCGCTTCGTTCTGAAGGGAGGTGATCTGATTGTTGATCTGCTCGAGCGTACGCGCGGCGGTCAGAACGTTCTGCGCATAATTCGTCGGGTCATAGACGATGCGCCCGAACCCGAACTGGGCATGAGCCGGGCTCGATGCGATGGGCACAAGCGCGACCGGCACGGCGAGCGCAAACGCAACGGTCGACCTCCTGGCGAAACGGGCAATGGGGATACGGATCATGGGTGGGTCTCCTTTTCTGGCGCGCCAGCGAGCGCGGCGGGCTCCGTCAATTCCGGCGGGTCGGCGAGATTGGTGAGATCGGGGATGAGGTCAGCGGCCCAATCGACGCCGCGATGACGCAGCCACGCCTCAAGAAAGGCTTCGCTTCCATGCTCGGCATGGATGCCCGCGATGGCGGTCTGATCAGATTTGGAGGATGCAGCGCAGAGCGCGAGCCCGACCTCGCTCAGACCCAGCTCGAACAGCCGATTGCCGCGCCGCGACTGGCAATAGTAGTCCCGCTTGGGGGTAGCCCGCGCCAGGATCTCGATCTGCCGGTCGTTCAATCCAAAGCGGCGATAGATCGCGGTAATCTGCGGCTCGATCGCGCGCTCATTGGGCAAGAGCAGCCGCGTCGGACAGCTTTCGATGATGGCCGGGGCGATGGCGCTACCGTCAATGTCCGATAGCGACTGCGTGGCGAAGATGACCGAGGCGTTCTTTTTCCTCAGCGTCTTCAGCCATTCGCGCAGCTGGCCGGCAAACCCCTCATCGTCCAGTGCCAGCCAACCCTCATCGATGATGAGCAGTGTCGGGCGGCCATCGAGCCGGTCGCCGATGCGGTGGAAGAGGTACGACAATACGGCCGGCGCCGCTCCCGTGCCGACCAGACCCTCAATCTCGAAGGCCTGGGCGTCGGCTGAGCCGAGATGTTCGGTTTCAGCATCGAGCAATCGCCCATAGGGACCGCTCACGCAGTAGGGCCGCAGCGCCTGTTTGAGATCACTGGACTGCAGCAGCACCGCGAGCCCGGTGATGGTGCGTTCCTCGATGGGCGCCGAGGCGAGCGAGGTCAGCGCCGTCCAGATATGCTCCTTCACCTCAGGCGTGATGGCGATGCCTTCGCGCAGCAGGATCGCACCGATCCAGTCGGCGGCCCAGGAGCGTTCGTGCGGCTCGTCGATGCGGGCGAGCGGTTGCAGCGAGACCGAAGCATCCGACCCCTCGGTCAGCCCGCCGCCGAGATCATGCCAATCGCCGCCCATTGCGAGCGCGGCGGCGCGGATCGAACCGCCGAAGTCGAAGGCGAAAATCTGGCTGCGCGCGTAGCGCCGGAACTGCAGCGCCATCAGCGCCAGCAATACGGACTTTCCCGCGCCGGTCGGGCCGACGACCAGGGTATGGCCCACATCGCCGATATGAAGGGAAAGCCGGAACGGCGTCGATCCCTCTGTCTTGCCGTAAAGCAAGGGGGGCGCTGCGAGATGTTCGTTCCGTTCCGGCCCCGCCCACACGGCCGACAGCGGGATCATGTGGGCAAGATTGAGCGTCGATATCGGTGGCTGCCGGACATTGGCGTATGCATGTCCGGGCAAGCTTCCGAGCCAGGCATCGACCGCATTGACGGTCTCGGTCATGGTATTGAAGTCGCGACCCTGAATGACCTTCTCGACCAATCGCAGCTTTTCGTCGGCGATGCGCGGATCGGCATCCCAGACCGCGACACTGGCCGTGACATAGGCCATGCCGGCGGTATCGGCGCCGAGTTCCTGCAAGGCCAGGTCGGCATCGGCGGCCTTGTTGGCAGCATCGGTATCCACCAGAGCCGACGCCTCGTTGGTCATCACTTCCTTGAGGATCGCGGCGATGGATTTGCGTTTGGCAAACCACTGGCGGCGGATCCTGGTCAGCAGCCGCGTCGCCTCAAGCTTGTCGAGCAGGATGGCGCGGGTGCTCCAGCGATAGGGAAACGCCAGCCGGTTCATTTCATCGAGAAGACCCGGGGTTGTTGCGCTCGGAAATCCGATGATGGTGAGGACCCGCAGATGCTGGTCACCCAAACGCGGCTCCAGCCCTCCTGCGAGAGGCTGATCCGCGAGAAGCGCGTCGAGATAGATCGGCGTCTCGGGCACGCGCACGCGGTGGCGGCTCGTCGAAACGGTCGAGTGAAGGAAGGTCAGCGTCTCGGCGTCATCGAGCCAGCGGCACTCGGGCATGAACCCGTCGAGCAGCGCCAGTATCCGGTCGGTGCGATCGATGAAGCCGCGCAGCAATTCGTGAGGATTTACACCAGACTGCTCGCGTCCCTCGTAGAGCCAGGTTTCAGCGCGAGCGGCGTCTTCCGCCGGCGGCAGCCAGAGGAAGGTCAGAAAGTAGCTGGACACGAAGTGCGCCCCGGCTTCCTCGAACCCGGCCTTTCGCTCGGCGTCGACCAAGGCAGACGCGGCATCGGGAAAGAGACTTTCAGGATAGGTCGCGGCTTCGAAGCGCTGCGCTTCGACGAATATGCTCCAGCCCGAACCCAGTCGGCGGAAGGCATTATTGATGCGAGCGGCGACCGCGACCAGTTCGGCCGCCACGGCCGAATCCAGATCAGGGCCGCGGAACTTTGCGCTGCGCTGAAACGAACCATCCTTGTTCAGCACCACGCCGGGAGCGGCCAATGCCGCCCAGGGCAGATAGTCGGCCAGTCTGGCGTTGCGGCTACGATATTCGGCGAGGTTCATCATGCCTCCGCCCTCACACCGCCAGAAAGGGTGGGATGCGCAGATGGCGCCGACCGACTTCCACGAAAAGCGCGTCGCGCTTGGCCGCCCAGACCGCGGCGAAATGTCCGATTGCCCAGATAGCAAGACCGACCAGCCAGAGGCGCAGACCGAGACCGACCGCTCCGGCAAGCGTGCCGTTCATGATGGCGATCGAACGCGGCGCACCGCCGAGCAGGATATGTTCGGTCAGGGCGCGATGGACCGGGACCATGAAGCCCGGCACCTCGCCAAGCTGTTCGAGACCCACCGCCATCAGATCAGCGCCCCGCCGCCGAATGAGAAGAAGCTGAGGAAGAAGGAACTGGCGGCAAAGGCGATCGACAGGCCGAAAACGATCTGGATCAGCCGCCGAAAGCCGCCCGCCGTATCACCGAAGGCCAGGGTGAGACCGGTAACGATGATGATGATCACCGCGATGATCTTGGCGACCGGACCTTCGATCGATTCCAGAATGCTCTGAAGCGGCGCTTCCCAGGGCATCGATGAACCGGAAGCATGGGCTGCAGGCGCCATCATCATGCTGAGCACGATGACGGAGCCGGCAAGCGACAAATGGCGACGAAGGGTGCGCAAGGCATGGGTCATGCTTGGGGCTCCTCAAGGATTTCGGGATGGGCGGCGGAAGGCTCGCAGGCCGGCACGACGCGATAGTCCCCGTCCGGGCCGAGGCCCTCGATGCGCGAGAGTTCCGCGAGGCGGCGCGCTGAGCCACGGCCAGACAGGACCGCGACAAGGTCGATGGTTTCGGCGATCAGCGCACGCGGAACGGTGACCACCGCCTCCTGGATTAGCTGCTCCATGCGCCGCAGCGCGCCGATGGCGCTTCCGGCATGGATGGTACCAACGCCACCGGGATGGCCCGTACCCCAGGCCTTGAGCAGTTCGAGCGCTTCGGCGCCGCGCACCTCGCCAACGGGGATCCGGTCAGGCCGCAGACGCAACGATGAGCGCACCAGATCGGACAGCGAAGCGACACCGTCCTTGGTGCGCATGGCGACAAGATTGGGCGCGGCACATTGCAGCTCGCGCGTATCTTCGATGATCACAACGCGATCCGACGTCCGCGCCATTTCAGCGAGCAGCGCATTGGTCAGCGTCGTTTTGCCGGTCGAGGTGCCGCCTGCGACGAGGATATTGGCCCGGTCCGCAACGCCGAGGCGCAGCGCTTCGGCCTGGCGCGCCGACATGATCTCGGCAGCGACGTAATCATCGAGGGTGAACACAGCGACAGCAGGCTTGCGAATGGCGAAAGCTGGCGCCGTCACTACCGGCGGCAGCAGACCTTCAAAGCGCTCGCCGCTATCGGGCAGCTCGGCCGAGACTCGCGGCGCCCCGGCATGAACTTCCGCGCCGACATGATGGGCGACCAGGCGGATGATGCGTTCGCCATCGGCGGGCGAAAGATGCTCTTTGGTGTCGGCAAGACCTTCGGAGAGACGATCGACCCAGATGCGGCCATCCGGGTTCAGCATGACCTCGACGACGCCGGGATCATCGAGAAGCCGGGTGATGGTGCCCCCGAGCGCGGTGCGCAGCATGCGCGAGCTGCGCGCGCGTCCTTCGCTACTGTGGTGAGAGGCCGCCATTGTGTCCCCGCTCTGGCCGGAGACAAGACGATCCTGTCCCGACGGGGACGATTAAAAGAACCCGAAACAGGGCCGATTCAACACCTGCTTGACGGCGTCGTAGCCTGGCGTGCAAATACAGGAAAAAGCGTAGGGTGCGGTCTGCTGGATCCTGCAGGTACAAGCGTTGGAGGCCGCAGACAAAACGCAGGCCGATTGCGTTCGAGGCACTCTTCAGCCTCTGGATTTTCAGTCCCTAGGGGGAAGACACCACTAGGACCAAAGATGTCCCCTTTCGGCTTCCGCTGTTTCGCTATCCGATTGTATGTTCTCACCATTTGCATGCTACCATATGTGGCTTGGCGTGGCGCAGATCCATTACGTGAATAATATAGTTGGCGTCGGACTACACTTTCGGTGGCCGGGTCCAGCCTTCGTTGATTTTCTCAAGTACCTTTTCCAGCCAGTTTTCATACCAGTACCAAGTGTTCGCTACCTTCACGCCATAGCCCTTGCCGGCGTTGCGAGCGTCGAGCTGCTGCGAGAGCTTCGTGTGATCGTACATATTGAATCCGGCGTGCCCTGCCGCCTGCACCTTCGCGACGATTTCGCTAGGTAGGAATTTTGGACGCTCGATCTCCTTCAACAAAACGCGCTCGACGGCCTCTGCTTCCGGTGAGCCGGGCTTGATGAATTCAATCGCGAGATCCGCTTTGCTGGGCTTGCTCGCGAGCTTCGGGACGAAGGCGACGCGGAAGCGGAACTTTGGGTCTTTCTGCTCTTCCTCAGAGAGGGCCGCATGAAACCCGTCCATGGCGGTCGCGATATGGCCCGGCAGGTCGGTGGCGATCAGACTCTGTCGCTGCACACCGTCGAACGTCACGAACTGTAATGCGATCGGCATCCGCTTCTCCAAGGCAAACTCGCGTCCGAACAGCTCCTTGATGGTGTCATTGAAGTTGATGCAGCATGCCTGCAGCTTCGTAACCGCTGTCCTGCTCCCACCTTCTGCGTTGATTGCTGATGTAGGAAGATCGACT
>NZ_BNCG01000029.1 GCF_014656355.1 Camelimonas fluminis | reverse complement strand
CATGTCAATCGGGCTCCGCCAATGGGCGCATGGGTTCTGATCCAAGAGTCTTGGTATGAGCGAAACGAAAGAGTCCAGCGAGGGATTCCGCCGCTTGCGGTCCCGTGCGAACCTTGGTCATACGCACTGGGATTTCCATCACTGTCTGCGACGCGAGCGTCGGCGCCTCGACGCTCTGGTCATCGACCGCGACACAGCGCAGAAACACGATCCTTGTGTCGGTGATTCTGGCGTCAGGCGAAGTGCCCGTGATGATCGGGATTCGACTGTTTTCCCTCCCCACGAACTGGTTCAGTGATGCGGCGTGCATGGATCAGGGCAAAGGTTCATGGCGGGGCTTGCGCCTGCCGTACCAAGCCTGAGATCGCATTGGCGGAGATCGACCGTGTGCGCAGTGCGAGCGTGTGCTTTTGCGGTATCCTGGCCGCCGGCGGCTATGGCCTGTCTGGCCTCTGGCATTCCCTGCAAGCAGAAAGTCTACCCGGCTGACGTTACCGTGATCTTCCCGGTCGCCCTGCGGATGACCGCGCGAGCACCATATTCCCAACGTTCCATCCTGTCCGGCGCAGGAGATCCTTTAGTGTGAAGTGGCAGACCGTGAGTTGGCACGAAAGGCATGCTTTCAACCCTGTTCGCTGCCATGGGTGTCTGCGTCGGCGACGGACCGCCGCAGCGCGTTGGCAATCCTGGGCAGCAGCATCTACCCGACGTGGAGGTCTGGCTGGTGGGCGAGCATCGCTCCACTGGAGCGCGCGAATTTTACCTCAGGAACCTGCCCGCCAACACTCCGTCCAGGAAACTGGACGGGGCCATCAAGGCCCGCTGGCTCTGCGAGCAGGCCCATCAGCAACTCAGGGAAGAGTTGGGCCTTGACCACTTGGAAGCTCGATCATGGCAGGGCCTGCACCGACATGCGCTCATGACCATGATCGCGTTCGCCTTCCTACAAGCTCGCCGGCTGAAGGCAGCGGGTCGGAAAAAAGAGCCGTGCCCCCCGCCGCAACCGAGCCTGCCAGCTATCAGGCAAGCGATCCTGGTCCAACTCAGTCAGCCGCCGCCCATCTGTCCCCATTGCCGTCGCAAGTGACGAAAATGCTCAATAGATTCTGCCAAATTAATTCTAGGGTGATGGCCTGATCAAATAATTGCCTTTAATGACTAATTCTCTGCTGTGTTGTCGGGCCGCAAAGTTCACTTGCCGCCGCTCTGATTCAACCACTGAGACGTGAAATGTTTTGGCCAAAACGTGCCCGCCATTCCGCAGACAGCTGTGCTGCTGGTGGAAGTCCGGCATCGGCGAGTAGGGCGGTGATCTCAGAATGAATGGTATGGAAAGCGTTGTCTCAATCCCCCACGAACTGCAGGGCTTCGTAGCCCGCATCCAGGTCGACGCTTGGATCCGCTTAGGTAATCACGGCTTGCTGTTGTTTTTTGTGCACGAACCATCAGCGTCGCTAGCGCCCACACTTGTCCCTCGGTCAGAGAAACAGGCTCTATAGTACGCGCGCTCATTGCGCGGGAACTTTCACGCGGTTCATCGAACTCAGCTTCGATATTGACACGCTCTATACGCACTCAACGCTCGGCCTCGGGGAGTCGGAGGTGGCAAGCGATCGGCGTACTTCGAGCTTTTCGACGATGGGGCGTAGATCGTCCGGCGTGCGCACCCAGTAAATTAGGCCACGCAGTTGCAGGTGTTCTGGGAGGCGGGGTATGCGATCTCAGGGCCTCTGTGCACCAGTATCGTGCACCACAAGAGCCCAGCATGTGCCTGAAATCAAAAAATTTCTTTGGACATCAATGCTTTAGGAAATCCTTGGTGGAGCTGAGGGGAATCGAACCCCTGACCTCTGCAGTGCGATTGCAGCGCTCTCCCATCTGAGCTACAGCCCCCGACCAAGATGAGGGCTTTTACGGTCAGTCCGGTGGCTCTGTCAATCCGTTCGTGGCGGTGGTTGGGGATGTTCACATCCCGGCGCCAGGCAACGGGGAATGGTCGAAAGTGCACAGGGTCTGAGCCTGTTCAGCTTGCCTGAAGCCATGGAACTGGCGCCGCGACAAGGTAGAGGTGCCGGTCTGTGCCGGCTGCATCGTCTGTCGCCTCGCGGGTCTTTCACCTGCTGGCGCTCTGGTCTGCATTGCGACCCGTGAGGCTCACGCGTGGTCGCGAACTCCCGCTCGTGTGTTGGCTTTCGGCGTCCGCAGCTACGTCCTTGCTTCAACAACAGGTCAGGAAGTTGCGCATCCGCGGCGTGCGATGGTTCATGAGCAGCCTGGCCTCGACAGGCGCCCGATGAACCAGGTCCGTCCGGTTTTGGGGCGTTTCCGATCGTGACGGGCGTCTTGAACAGAATGCCGGCTTCTGGCGCCAGTCCTCCTAAGGGCGCGCATCACTGGGAGTGGTGCTCCGGGGGCCATACGCCTGAAACGACCCCCGACATGAAGACGTCTCGCGCGGCCGCAAGGCTGGCTGCGATATCACGTTGCAATCAGGCTGTGGTCATCGTGGCCGGCGATCGTGACGTCAATGATCGCGCCGTAGGGGGCCGGGGTTCGCAGGCGGACGGGCGTGAAGGCTTCGGTGCGGGCCTGTTTGCGCTCGACCAGCACGCGGCGACGTTGGCCAACCTCGCTGTCCAGATGGGCCTTGAGCGCGATGTCGCCGGCAGCGCGCAGGCGGCGGGCGCGCTCCTTGATTTCGGCGGGGCTGACCTGCGGCATGCGGGCCGCCGGCGTGCCGGGGCGGGGAGAAAACGGGAATACGTGCAGGTGGGTGAGGCCGCACTCGGCTACGAGATCGAGGGAGCGCTGGAACATGCTCCCGGTTTCGGTCGGGAAGCCGGTGATGATGTCGGCGCCGATCACGATGTCCGGGCGCAGGCGGCGCGCCTCGGCGCAGAATGCGATGGCGTCGGCGCGGTTGTGCCGACGTTTCATCCGCTTCAGAATCATGTCGTCGCCCGCCTGCAGCGACAGATGCAGGTGTGGCATCAGCCGTGGCTCATCGGCCAGCGCCGCCATCAGGTCGGCGTCAGCTTCGACCGAATCGATTGACGACAGGCGCAGGCGCGGCAGTTCGGGCACATGCTTCAGCACCTGGCGCACCAGGGTTCCAAGGCGCGGACGTCCCGGCAGGTCGTCGCCAAAACTGGTGATGTCGACGCCGCTCAGCACCACCTCCGCCGCGCCCAGCGCCACCGCCTTGCGCACCTCGTTCACCACCAGGCCCATGGGAGCGGAGCGCGACGGGCCGCGACCGTAAGGAATGATGCAGAAGGTGCAGCGATGGTCGCAGCCGTTCTGCACCTGAATGAAGGCGCGCGCCTTCACGGCATAGCCGTCGACCAGATGCGGCGCGGTTTCGCGCACCTCCATGATGTCGCCAACCAGCGTGCGCGGCGCTTCGGCCTGCCCCGGAGCCAGCAGCGACCGCCAGGCGTCGCCGCGCATCTTCTCGGCGTTGCCGATGACGTGGCCGACCTCTGGCATGGCGCTGAACGTCGCGGGCTCGACCTGAGCGGCGCAGCCGGTGACGATGATGGTGGCGTCCGGGTTCTCGCGACCAAGCCGGCGGATGGTCTGCCGGGCCTGGCGGGTTGCCTCCGCCGTAACGGCGCAGGTGTTGACGATGACGACCGGCCCCACGCCATCGCCGCCAGTCGCCGCCAGGGCGTGGCGTTTCATGGTCTCCGATTCGGCGGCGTTGAGGCGGCAGCCGAAAGTAACGACCTCGACGGACATCAGGCGGCGTCCGGCGTTGGTCCCGCGGCGAAATCGTCCGGCAGGCGACCTTCCCATTCCAGTTCGGTCGGGCCGGTCATCAGCACGTGGCCGTCGCTCTCACGCCAGGCGATGGTCAACTGGCCGCCGGGAAGGTCGATGGCGACCTCACGGTCGGCCAGGCCACGGCGGATGGCCGCCACGGCGGTGGCGCAGGCGGCGGTGCCGCAAGCCAGCGTCGGCCCGGCGCCGCGCTCCCAGACGCGCAGCAGAATGTGGCCGCGATCCAGAACCTGGGCGAAGGAGACGTTGGTTCGTTGCGGAAACAGTGGATGCCGCTCCAGCGCCGGACCATGGGTCGCAAGGTCATAGCTCTGCTGGTCGGGGACGAAGCAGACCAGATGCGGGTTGCCCATGCCGAGCGCCGAGGCAAGGCCAGGCGCTGTCCAGCCGGGAAGGTCAACGGCGACGGCGTCCGGATCGGCGACGGCGTGGGCGAGAGGGATCTCGCGCCAGTCGAAGCGGGGCGGCCCCATGTCGACGGTGGAGCGGGCTTCGCTGATGCGCTGCGCTTCCAGCGCGCCGGCGGCGGTTTCCAGCCTGACGCGTTCCGGTCCGCCGTCGCGGCCAAGGGCCCAGGCGACGCAGCGCGTGCCGTTGCCGCAGGCCGCGGAGGCGGAGCCGTCATTATTGTAGATGCGCATGAAAGCAGCGGCGCTGGGAGAATCGTGCAGCGCCATCAACTGGTCGAAGCGCGAGCGCGGGTCGGCGGCGATGGCGCGGGCCTCGGCGGGCGTGATGACGTGGTCGCGCCCGCGCAGATCCATGACGAGGATTTCGTTGCCGAGGCCGTTCATCTTCAGAAAGGGAAAGCCGGCGAGGGGCGAAGCGGCGGCCATGGCGTGCGCAATCCTGCTTTCGGGCGCCGTCGCCAATGCGACCTGAGCAGCGCCCTGCTTGAAACATGGTCCCCTATATGGCTCCGGCGGCGGCAAAAAGCCAGCTTCGCCAGAGGCCGGTCCAGCCTGAAGCAAGGTCTGGTTCAACTGGGCGGCGCGCTGGTCTGGCGCGGCGTTTGCCGCGTCCGCAAGCCGTTGTGCGCTGACGCCGGGTTTTGTGTTCAGACGCTCGCGCGTTGACGCAAAGCAGCCTACATTCCGCCGCAGGGCGCGTGGACGATTCCGCCAGTGGCTTCCTGGGAGATGATTCCCGGTGGGCCTGGTCCGGCCATGGCCGGGTCAGGCCAAAGGCCGGGGTGGCCGCCGCAGGGCGCGCAAGATGGTGATCGGCGATGCAGCGCATGGAACATGAGGCGGCCATTCGGCGGGTACAGATCCAGGACACGCGCCGGCGCGGCTTTGCGCGTGGTCCGGCGCGCGCCGTGGCGGCGCCTGGCTGGTCTGGCCCGGCGAGGCTGATGCTGGCGTCGGCGCTGGCGCTGGCGCTGGCGCTGGCAGTGGCGCTGTGCGCGGCGTCGGCCAGGGCCGAAGGGGCTGACGTCAGGGGCGGCGACGGCAAGGGGGCCGCTGTGGCCCCGGCGCCTGGACCAGGCGCAACGCCAGCGGCGACGCCTTCTGCGCCGGCTGGAGCCGCGCAGCCGGCCGCTGGAGCCCAGAAGCAGGACGCCCGGAAACAGGATCCCAAAGACCAGAACGCGAAAGGCCAGGGAGGCGACCAGGGAAAAGGCGTTGCTCCTGCCGATGAAGGCGAGCGCGTCGGGCCGGTTGATGAGGGCACGGACGAGGATGCGGCGACGCTGCCGGAGCCGGATGACGGCAAGCTGCGCCGCGGGGCCGAAGGACCGCCCCCGGCGCCGCGTGGCCCGACGGCTTATGTGGGTCTGCCGACCCTGCTGCCGTCGCCGGCGGAGGCCGGGCATATCGATGAAGTCGAGCTGCCAAAGCGCCCCATGGCGATCCTCTCCGGCCGCAGCAGCTGGGATGACGGTTTCAAAAGCCTGTTCGACAGCTTCGACGCCATCGCCGCGGAGCTGGCGAAAGCGGGCCTGAAGCCGGCGGGCCGGCCGCTGGCGGTGTTCGTGTCGACTGACGAGAGCGGCTTCAGCTTCGAAGCAATGACCCCGGTGGCGGCCGCGCCGGCCGATCCGGCCAAAGTGGGCGGCGGCGTGCGTTTCGGCGATTCGCCGGCTGGCAAGGCGATCCGCTTCACCCACAAGGCGCCTTACGAGGAAATCGACACCACCTATGAGGCGATCACCGCTTATCTCGATTCCAAGAACATCGCCGCGCAGGACGCCTTTATCGAGGAGTATGTGACGGATCCGAAGGATCCGTCCGACGCCACGCTGCAGATCAATATCTATGTGCAGCCAAAGCCGGCAGGCGGCGACGCGGGCCGGAACCCGGCGAATCCCGGCCCGTCGGCCTCGCCAGAAGCCGCGCAAAAGCCGGGGGCTCCCGCCGCCGGCGGCCAAACGCCGGCGCCGCCTGATCCGGCCCCGCCGAAAGACGGCCCGGCTGGCAAGCCCTCGCGGTGAAGCCGCGCCGGTCGGCGCATCACGCTTTGCCCGCCGTTATCGCGCTGCTGGCGCGACGGCGGCGGATCAGCCGACGTGATTCTTGACTCTCAGGCATTTACGGCCCATTAGCGTGGAGATTGCCCGAACGATTGTTCGCGAGCCGCCGACCGGCAGGGGCCTTTCACAGGTTCTCCGGAGGTCAACGTCCGACAGCGCGATGCGCCCTCGGGCGCCGTTGGCGTTTGCGCATATCAGCCGGGCGCCGCATTGTTTGCGCAGTTTCGCTGCCAGCAAATCTGGAGACGGATTTTTGGGTCATTCCGCCGACATAACTACTGGACCGTCTGGCGCGCCCGCCGGGACGCCCAGTGTGAATGACTCCGTCAACGCCGTCTGCCCATGGACCGGCAAGCCGGTCAGCGCCGACGGTCTGACGCTTTACGCAGGCGCCGTGGTGGGTTTCGCCAACGCGGAGTTGCGGGACCAGTTCGCAAGGGCCGTGCGCCAGTTCGAGGACGCGCTGGCCGTGCGCCGGGCCGAAACCGCGGGGAATTCCGAATAATGTTCGAGAGCCTTTCCGAGAAGCTTTCCGGCATCCTCGATTCCCTCACGCGCCGCGGCGCGCTGTCGGAAGACGACGTCAACGCCGCCCTGCGTGAGGTGCGCCGGGCGCTGCTCGAGGCGGACGTGGCGCTGGAAGTCGTGCGCTCGTTCACCGACAAGGTGCGCAGCCGCGCCGTCGGCGCCGAGGTCATTCGCTCGGTGACGCCGGGCCAGATGGTGGTCAAGATCGTCCATGACGAGCTGGTCGCCATGCTCGGCGCGGAGGGCGAGACGCTCGATCTGGAAGCGGTGCCGCCGGTGCCGGTGCTGATGGTTGGCCTGCAGGGTTCGGGCAAGACCACCACCACCGCCAAGATTGCCCGCCGGCTCAGCGAGCGCAACAAGCGCAAGGTGCTGCTGGCTTCGCTCGACACCCGTCGCCCGGCCGCCATGGAGCAGCTGGCCGTGTTGGGCGAGCAGGTGGGCGTGGCGACGCTGCCGATCGTGCCGGGCCAGAGCGCGGTGCAGATCGCCCGGCGCGCCATGGAGGCCGCCCGCTTCGGCGGCTACGACGTGGTGATGCTCGACACCGCCGGCCGCGTCACCATCGACGAGGAGTTGATGGAAGAGGTCGCCCAGGTGAAGGCGGCGACCAATCCGCATGAGGTGCTGCTGGTTGCCGACGCGCTGACCGGCCAGGACGCGGTCAACACCGCCCGCGCCTTCGACAGCAAGGTCGGCGTCACTGGCATCGTGCTGACCCGTATGGATGGCGATGGCCGTGGCGGCGCGGCGCTTTCCATGCGCGGCGTCACCGGCAAGCCAATCAAGCTCGTCGGCACCGGCGAAAAGATCGATGCGCTGGAAGAGTTTCATCCCCAGCGCGTGGCCAACCGCATTCTCGGCATGGGCGACATTGTCTCGCTTGTCGAGAAGGCCGCCGAAACCATCGACGCCGAGAAGGCCCAGCGCATCGCCGAAAAGATGCGCAAGGGCAAGTTCGACCTGGAGGACATGGCCGACCAGCTGGCGCAGATGGAGAAGGTCGGCGGCATGAAGGGCGTGCTCGGCATGTTGCCCGGCATGGGCAAGATCCGCAGCCAGATCGAGCAGGCCAATATCGACGACAGCATTTTCCGTCGCCAGCGCGCCGTCATCATGTCGATGACCCCGCAGGAGCGGCGCAATCCCGACGTGCTGAAAGCCTCGCGCAAGAAGCGCGTCGCCGCTGGCGCCGGGGTGAAGGTTGAGGACGTCAACCGGCTGCTGAAGCAGCACCGGCAGATGGCCGACGTGATGAAATCCATGGGCAAGGGCGGCCGCGGCGGTCTCGGCGCGGCGCTGGGCAACATGTTTGGCATTGGCGGCGGCGGTTTGCCTGGCGGTCTTCCCGGCGGCATGCCTGGCATGCCTCCTGGCGGTCCGACGCCGGAAATGCTGGCCGAAGCGCAGAAGGCTCTGGGCCAGATGGGCAAGGGCGGCAAGATGCCGGAACTGCCGCCGGATCTTGGCAAGGCGCTCAAGGGCGGGCTGCCGGGGCTTGGCGGCCTCGGTGGCCTTGGCGGATTGGGCAAGCTGCCGTTCGGCAAGAAGAAATAGGCGCCGTTCCCGGAAAACCCGTCTTCACACATCCGTTTGCCGGGGCGCGATCCAGCCGGACCGCGCTGCGGAACAGTTTTTGAACTTTCGAGCATTCCCAGGAGAAACCAATGGCTTTGAAAATTCGTCTCGCCCGTGGCGGCGCCAAGAAGCGTCCGTTCTATCGCATCGTCGTTGCTGACGCCCGTTCGCCGCGCGACGGCCGCTTCATTGACCGTCTGGGTTCGTATGATCCGCAGAAGGCCAAGGACGACGAGACCCGCATCGTTCTCGACGTCGAGAAGGCGAAGGAATGGCTGGCCAAGGGCGCCCAGCCGACCGATCGCGTGCTGCGTTTCCTTGACAACGCTGGCGTGCTGAAGCGCGAAGCCCGCAACAACCCGAAGAAGGGCGAGCCGGGAACCAAGGCCAAGGAGCGCGCCGCCGCAGCCGCCGCCGCTGCTGAAGCAGCCGCTGGTGGCGACGAGGCCTCTGCGTAACCCGCGATGACCAGGCGGTTTCGCGCCCCGCCCGCTTCGCGGGCATCCGACAGGCCTGCCTCCGCAACCGGGGGCAGCGCGGGCGCGCCCGTCGCCGCGCCACAGGCACCGGCTGACAATTCGCGCGAGAGGGGGCGGTCCGCTCCCTCCCGCACGCCTGAAGGACACGTGGTGGTGGCTGAATTTGGCCGCGCCCATGGCGTTCGGGGCGAGGTTCGTCTCAAGTCGTGGACAGCCGATCCGGCCAGCGTTCGCGACTACGGACCGTTCGTAAGCGCTGACGGGCGTCCATTGCGCCTGACCAGCCTGAGGCCCGCCCCCGGCGGCGAGGCCGACATGTTCATCGTGCAGGTGGAGGGCGTCGGCGACCGGTCCGCCGCCGAGGCGCTGGCGCGCCAGCGGCTGTTCGTTCCACGCGACCGCCTGCCGCAACTGGACGATGAAGACGAGTTTTATCTGGCCGATCTCGTCGGGCTCGCCGTCGAGAACGACGGGGGCCGCCAGATCGGCGAGGTGATCGCCGTGCATGATTTCGGCGCGGGCGACGTGATCGAGATCCGTCCCCTGGCCGCAACTGGTGAAAAGCGCGGCTCCGTCATGGTGGCGTTCACCCGCGATTTCGTGCCGGTGGTGGACATCGCCGGCCGCCGGGTGGTGGTTACGCCCGATCCGTTCCTGAGCGATGGCCAGGATTCTGGCGACGAAGGCCCTGACGACGAAGGCCCTGACGATCGGAGCCCGCGCGGGCCAGCCGGCGACGGGATTGCATCGTGACCACTGCATCCCGGGTTGGTGAATCCCAGGCTGGCGAAACTGCTCCCAGGACGCCCCGCGCGCCGTGGCGGGCCAGCGTGCTGACGCTGTATCCCGACATGTTTCCCGGCCCCATGGGCGCCTCTTTGGCCGGCGACGCCCTGGCGCGCGGCCTGTGGAGCCTTGAGGCGCGCAATATTCGCGACCACGGCCTCGGTCGGCACAAGGCCGTGGACGATACGCCGTTCGGCGGCGGCCCCGGCATGGTTCTGCGCGCCGATGTGCTGGCCGCGGCCATCGACGCCGCGGCGCCGGCGGATGACCGGCGCCCCCGGCTGCTGATGTCGCCGCGCGGACGCCCGCTGACCCAGAAGCGGGTGCACGAACTGGTCGATGGACCCGGCGTCATCATGGTCTGCGGTCGTTTCGAGGGCGTGGACGAGCGGGTGATCGCCGGGCGCGGCCTGGAGGAAGTATCGATCGGCGATTACATCCTCTCCGGCGGCGAAATGGCGGCGCTGACCATTCTGGACGCCTGTGTCCGGCTGATTCCCGGCGTGATGGGGGCGTTTACCTCGGCCGGTGAGGAAAGTTTCGAAAACGGCCTGCTGGAGTATCCGCACTATACCCGGCCCCGGCTCTGGGAGGAGCAGGAGGTTCCGGAGGTGTTGATGTCCGGCGACCATGGCCGCATCGACCGCTGGCGTCGCCAGCAGTCTCTGGCGATCACCCGGGCGCGCCGGCCGGACCTGCTGCCGCAGGACGGCTGAACTTCTTTCCCGGTTCGCCGGGCGTTTGACGACAGGTTGGGCAGACATGACGCGCATCAGGGATATTCCAGGCCGCCTGACCCCGGACGCCTATCCATTCTCTATCGTCATCCGCGCCACATATGGCGATCTGGACGCCAACCATCACATCAACAATGTCGCCCTGTTGCGCTTTGTGGAAGAGACGACGGCGAGCCTCAACATGCGGGTGTTTGGCGAGGACGCGATCGTACGTCCTTCCGGGGGCGTGCAATTGCTCACCGCCGCCGTCAGCATCGATTTCGTGGCCCAGGGCTTTTATCCCGGCGACATCACCGCCGCTGCGGGCGTCGCCCATCTCGGGCGCACGTCCTTTGTCTATGCGTCAGCCCTGTTCCAGCCAGGGCGCTGCATCGCCGTCGCCCACACACCACGCTGGTTTACGCCCGCGACGGGGCGGGCGTCGCCGTCTCTAACGACGTCCGCGGCGCCATGCAGGCCTTCCTGTTGAAAAGTTAAGGTTAATTGTTGTTGGCGGCGACCGTTTACTTCGTGGTCACCAACTTGCCGTAAATCATCAACATAGAGGCGGCCCGTTTTCTTCGCCGCTCAACCAGGTCCCGGTTCCGGGCCATTCCGAGAAGCTCCCATGGCTGTAAACACCCTGTGCTATGCGTTGATTGCGTTTGTCACACTTGCGCTGCTGGCCGTGCCGCGCGTGCTGCCGGTGATTGGCTGAGCGGAGTTTTCGGGAGCGCCGCGGCGGCGGCGCCAGGTAATCGCCACAAGGCGCCAGAGCTGGGCGGATTCGCGCCCGGGTCCGCCGGCTGACATATTCGGGCCACTGTTGCGGGCCATGAGAGACCCACGGAGCAGAAGCCGTGCGTCCGGCTTTTCCTCCGCTTCCCCCAGGGAGCATGGCTTGCCGTCGCCATAAGCAATGCTCATTGCGTCAACTCATGCTATAGCGCCGCAATCATGCAAAACCGTCCGCTCATCATCGACAAGAAGCGCGAAGACCTCCCGCCGCTCCGGGTTCGCCATGAGCCGCCGACCATCGCGGAAGCGCTGGCGGCCGCCAGCGATCTCTCGGACGACGCCGAGGAACGCATTGCCATCGCCGCCAGCCTGATGGGCGTGCCGGCGGAGGACGTGCGGCCTGTCGCCACCGAACTGGCCCGGGTCCGACCGCAGAAGGTTCTCACCATTTCCACCCGCTCCAGTTCCGCCCGCCAGGTCGTGGTCGAGCGCAAGGTGGTCGTGGAGCGTCGCACCCCGCGCGTCACGCTTGCGCGCGTCCGCTGACCCCAGGCAACGAAGCCGCTGACGCCGCAGCGATCTGCGAAGCCAGGCGCCGCCGGGGCTTCGCCACAACCCGATGGGCCGGTCTCATTGGGTTATGGTATGGAACAGGGTGACTGGCGCGACCAGGAGCCGGGTGATCTTACGGTGCGTCCGTCCTGCCGGGTTTTACGATCATCTGCGGGCGTACGACGCGGGCCGTCGCCCCTGAAGCCCACTCGCGCCGGCCCGGTTTCTGACGCGCCGCCACAGCCTCCAGTACATCCACGACGCCGTTCAGGCAGCGACGCCGGTCCAGAAGCAGCGCCTTGCGCCAGCGGGCGTCCCTTCCACGTCTTGCCTGCACGGGGCAATCTGGAGTCAGCGCCTGGGCGATGGCCGCCGCGAGCGCCGCTGCATCGTGAGGGCGACACATCCGGGCTGTGGCTCCCAGAAATTTCCCCAGCTCCGTATCCGCATTGCCAGTGATGACCACCGGCTTGCCGCTGGCCAGCATGCCGGCGAGGCGGGAAGGCAGCGCCAGTCCATCCCAGGCCGGATCTTGGGGCATGACGTGAACGTCGGCGAACTGGAGGAGGGCTGGCAGGGCCTCCTCCGGCTGCAACGGGAGGAGGCGGACGTTGGCCAGGTCGGCCGCTTCCGCCGCCAGATCGGCGCGCAAAGGTCCATCGCCGGCGATGACGACAACCAGGTCGTCGCGATGGCGCAGCAGTCGCGCCGCGTTCGCCAGCAGCAGCGGCGCGTGCTTGCGGTTGATCGAACCGGCGCAGAGCACGATGCGCTGTCCGTCGCCAATGCCGGCTTCGCGCCGCCAGGCGTCGGCGCGCGCCGGATCATGGCCACGCGCGATGCGCCGGACATCAATCCAGTTTGGCCAGAGGTGAATCCGGCTGCTGGCGAGGCCGTGGCGCGCCAGTTCCCGGCCCATGGCGGGCGACAGGGTGACGACGCCGTCAAAATGCCGGCGCAACCGCGCCACGCGCTCCGCGAGGGCGCCGACGTATCTTCCAGCCCATCCGTTGCCGGCTCCCACGGCGGCTTCAGGTTCAAGATCGTGGACATGCAGGACGCAGGAGGCCCGGACCAGGCGGGCCGCGGCCACGGCCGCGGGAGCCGCAAGCAGGGTGGGTTCGACGCAGACAACCAGACTGGGCCTGTCGCGCAGAATTCGCCAGATAACCAGGGGGGCGGAGCCAATCGCGAAGCTCAGCGGCGCCAGCAGACGCCATGCCCCGCGCATGGGGCGCCGCAGAACCAGCGGGCAACGCCAGATGGTCACGCCATCGCGCGCCTCGCGCGCGTAGCGATTGCGAAATCCCTGTTCCGCCAGAAGCGGGTGTCCCAGTGTGGATAATGCGGCGGCGCGGTAATGACGCTGACCATATAGCCACGCCGCGCCAGTTCGTTGACGATGTCCGCCGTATAGCGGCCGACCCCGACAATCTCGGGCGCATGGTTCATGCCGTAAACAAGGACGCGCGGCATGGCAGCCGGTTTGGGGGGACGGCCTGGCGCATCAGGTCGGCGGAATATCGACCTGACGGAAAAGCAGCCGGTCATGCAGAGGCGGATTCTCGCCAGGGCTCCCTGAGTTGATGCTTTTTCTGCGCGCGAAGCGGCGTCCACTTCGCGGGACGTCGCTCTAGCCATGAAAATATCTCCGCATGGCGGCCCTGCCCTGAACGGCCGGCGATCCATAGCGGGGCGTGCGCGCCGGATTGACGCGCGTCAGCATCACGGCGCCGAGTTTGCCATGGGCGGCGAGACGGGCCGCCATGCGCCGCGCCAGGCAGCGGGGCGTGCGGCCCCAGCGCAGCGCCAGCACGGCGGTGTCGGCCGTGCGCAGCAACACGCTGGCGTCCTCCGTCACATCCATGGGCGGCGCGTCGACCACAACATGGTCGAACGCCAGCGCCATGCGATGGAGCAAGGGCGCAGCGGAAATATCGACAAGCGACAACGGGTTTTTCGCGCCGCCAGCCATGGCTCCCGCGGGAACCACCGCCACGTTCGCCCGGCGTACGCTGGCGCTGGCGAAGGGCGCGCCGGCCCGTAACATGTCGGCCAGCCCGAGGTGGGCGCGCAGGTCAAAATACCGCGACAGCCCGGCATTGCGCAGATCGGCGTCCACCAGAACGACGCGATGCCCGGCCTCCGCGAGCGACAGGGCCAGGCCAATGGCCGTTGTGGTCTTGCCGTCGCCGGGTTGCCCGGAGGTCACCAGCACGATCCTGCCGCGCCTGGGCTCCGGCAGTCCCGGGTTCGTTAGCAGGGCGGGGTGGGCCCGCGTCGCCTCCAGGGTCATCCGGACCGCCCGGAAGCTTTCCGCAAAACGCGAGTGCGGACGCAGGGCGACAGTTGTCGCGGGCTGCATGACATGACCGCGCGCCTTGCGTTCGCCAGGGCCGAGCATCGGTGCTTCCGCGACGCGGGCGAGGCCCAGATCCGTGGCGACCTGTTCAGGGCAGAGGCAGGGATCGACCATGTTTTCTCTTAGCAACGCGACGCCAAGGACCATGATCGCGCCGCCGGCTGCGCCCATGATCATCAGCAGAAAAGGCGAGGCGAGGCGCTCCCCGGAGCCCGCCACGGCGGGCGACATGATGCGGGCTTCGGGATCCGCGACGTGGGCCATCTCCTGCGATCGCCGCAGGCGGGCCAGCGCCGCTTCATACGCCGTCCGGTCGGCGGCTGCCTGCCTTTCCAGCTCCCGCAGCCTGATCGCCTGATCGCTGGCTCCGCCCTGGGGCGCCGCTTCCGTCTGGCTGGCGTCCAGCGACCGGCGCATGGCGGCCTCGCGGGCAGCAGCGATATCCGCTTCGATCCCCAAGGTTTTTGTGATCCGCTCGCGCTCGGCGCTGATCTCCTTCGCCATGGCCCCGATCTGGGCGCGCATGGCGGCGCGTTCGGGGTATTGCGGGCCATAGCGGGTCGCCAGATCGGCGTCGCGCCGGGCCAGGTCTGTCATCTGCCGGCGCATGCCCTGCATTGCCGGGGAGATGTTTTCACCGTCGTCTCCCGGCGTCGCCGCCGAGAAACGCTCAAGGCGGGTTCTGGCGTCAATGGCGGCGGCGCGGGCTTGCGCCAGGCGCCCGTTCATGTCGGCGAGCTGCTTCTCCGCCAGGCTGGCGCCGCTGGCGTCGCCTCCCGCCACGAGAGCATGCTGTCGTCGCCAGAGCGCCGCCGCGCGCTCCGAAGCCTGCAGTTGCTGTGCCAGCGCGGGCAGGCGCGCTTCAAGGCTGGCGGCGATGTCCGGCGTCTGCGCCGTTGCGGTGATCCGCCAGACCATGGTGCGCGGCAGGCGGCGAACGGCAAACTGGTCCCGCAGGGCCAGGGCAGGGTCGCGATGGGGCCGGGCGACCAGGTCCGGCGCATTGGCGAGGGCCCTCAGCAGAACCGGCCGTGACAGCGCCATGAGGCCCTGGTTCTCGACAGCCGCGTCGGGCGGGCCGGCTCCATCATCGATTCGTCCGCTACTGCCGGTTCTCGGGGGCGCCAGTTCAATGTCTGCAAACGCCTGCCATTGCTGGGGAAGCCATGCGAGCGCCAGACCCGCGGCCAGCAGACCGAGGGCCGCGCCGCCAGCCATGGCCGGGCGATGTCGGCGCAATGCGTTGACGCCGCGCGCCGCCATTGACGTTTCGTCAGCCGGTTGCGGTTGCGGTTGCGGTTGCGGCCAGGCCGGGCGGGACGCCTCAGAGTCTGTGGCGCGCGGCGTCATCAGCCTGCCTCGTTCGCATGTGGGAAACCGGGGATCGCCAGCCTGCGGCGATGGTCGCCGCCGTGCTCAACGCAAGGCTTAGCCACAGCGGTTTGAGCGCTGTGCGCACCGGATAGGCCGCCATCAGGTACAGGCAGGCCATCAACAGCATGCTGGTCACCGCGCCACACAGGGTGGACATGCGCGCCGCCCGGGCGCTCATGCGAACGGCGGACGCGATCAGGGCGATGAAAGCCAGCTGGCTGACCGGGCCAAACCAGGCCAGCTCCACATAGCCGGGCATGGGCGCGAAAGCGTGCAGCCGGACCTGCGCGTCGAGAATATGGGCGAAGCCGTCGATAGCCGATGGCATCGGCGAGAAACTGAGCCAAACGTATCGGTCCGGAAAGGAAATGGCCCCGGACGTGGCGGCGCGCCATTCGCCGATGCCAGCGGCGACGGCGAATATGCCTTCCGTTACATTGCCGGCAAGCCGGGGCGCCCATTCGCCCGTGCGGGCGATTTGCTCCGGCAGGTGCGCGAGGCTCCCGAGGCCATGCTCGCCGCTGTTGCGACCGGCCAGCGCTCCCGCAAGGGCGATGAGGATCGCCAGCCCGCCCGCCGTCAGCCGGCCAGCGCCGCCCCGGCCATTCCGGACAAGGGCGAAGAATGTGAAAGCGGCTGGCGCCAGCGCGGCCGCGCGGGAATGCGCCGCGAGCAGCCAGATCGTCGTCACGGCGGCCTGAAGCAGCAGCAGCGCCGCGAGCGGACGGGAATGACGCGGCGTTGCGATCAGAATGGCCGCCATGGCCGCGGCCGCGGCCCCGGCGAGCGGCAACGCGCCAAGGGCCAGACCCGGCAGGGCGTTGCGCGTCATGATCGCCGGATCGGTCAGATCCAGATAATGGGAGGCGGCCCACAGCCGCTCCAGGTCCAGCGTCGACAGCGCTGTGAGAAACAGCGCGGCCCAGACCGTTGCGCAGGCGCCCCCCACCAGCGTTGAGGCAGGCGCGTGATGATTCTGGAACGGCGCCCGCCAGTCCGTCGTTTCCAGCAGGCGCGTGGCCAGGAACAGGACGGCGGCGGCGACAATGGCGACAAGGAGATCGGCGTCGCGATCCGTTCCGCCATAGAGATCCAGCATCTCATGGCTTGCAAGGTCGAGCCTGACCAGCCAGGCCATGGCCTGGGCCGCGACGAGATAGAGCCTGAACAGCATCAGCGCCGGCGCGCTGCGGGCAAGGCGACGTTGCCGCAGAAGCACGGCCAGTTCCGCAGCGATAATCAGGGCGATGGCGACGTCATCCATGACGTCCGTCCATATCGGCGGACATCTGCGCAAGGGCCGGGACGCCGAGCAAATCCGCCGCCTGAACCAGGGCTGTCGCGCGCTCGCGCCGGAAACGGCGCCAGGCATTCCTGCGATGGCGCGGAAGCCAGGCCGGGTCGGCGCGGATTGTCCCGACCAGGTTCAGGGCTTGCGGAACGAAGCAGCTTTCCGGCGGCAGCACGAGGCCGGCGTCGCCCACCAGATCGCGAATGCAGCCCCGGTCGGTCGCGAGCACGGGCACCCCCTGCGCCATGGCTTCCAGCACGACCATCGGCTCCGCCTCGTTGGCGTAGCGGCTTGGAAAAACCAGCAGATCAATCTGCTGGTAGAATGCGCTTTTCCCGGCGCCTTCGACCGGCCCCAGCCATACGATCTCGCCAGCGGCCACGCTGCGTTCGATCGCCATGCGATCCTTCTGTGAAGCTGCGGGTCCGGCCAGCAGGCAACGCACCCCGGATTGGGCGCGCAAAGCTCCAGCCAGGGCGAGGAACACGTCCAGCCCCTTTGCCGGCGACAGATTGCTGATCATGCCAATGGTGAGGAGGCGGCTGGCGCGCGTGGCGTCCATCATCCCAGCTGCGGCCGGCTGTTCAACGAATGCGGCGTTGGACAGGGTGGTCAGACGTAGCGAACGGCCATAGCGCTGGCGCAGGGCGTCCGCCATTGGGCGTCGCAACGCAACATGCACTGCCTGCCGGCCCCCGAGCTTGAGGAGAATGGTCAACAGGGGGCGCCAGCGGTCTGGGGCTGCATGGCTGTGATGATGGAAGACGAGACTGCATCCGGCCAGCCGGGCCGCAACGGTCAGCGCCATGGCGTAGAACAGGCCGGCGCCGCCATCGCAGCCAATATGGGCGCGAACCGGTTCGCCGCGCAGTCGCCGCTCCTGAACCAGCGCAACGACCGCCGCCGCCGCTCGCCGCGCGCGCCGCCAGTGGTAGGCGGGATTGGTTCGGGAGCCAGGCGCGGCGAGGTTGAACACGATCGGCCTTGCGCCCGCCCGCTCAACCCGGCTGGCGAGGCCCTGCATGGCCATGGCGTATCCATGAACTGGCGGCGGCAGCGGCCCGAGCAGAACATGACGGGGAGGCGCGGGAAGGGCTTTCGGGCCGGGCATTCGATCCTCCAGGCAAAGTGGGCTCCGCAGGGCGTCGTCGTCCCGGCCGGGCGGGACAGCCCATGGCGATGACGCCGGGGGGAATATCGTGAAAGGCCGACGAGCGGGCGCCGAGCACCGCGCCGGTTCCGATGGTGACGCCCGGTCCCACCATGGCGTCCATGGCGACCCAGGCCTGATCGCCAATGACAACCGGCGCCGCCGTGTAGCGAAAGTCAGCGCGATCAACGGCGTGACCGGCGGCGCAGAGATAGCTGCGCTGGGAAATGACGGCGTGCGCGCCGATAAGGATGGGCGCGAGGCTGTAGAGTTCCGCCCCGCTGCCGATCCAGGCGTGGTCGCCAATCGACAGCTTCCATGGATAGGCGACGCGGGCGCTTGGCATGATGCGGACGCCCGCGCCAATGCGTGCTCCAAACAGCCGCAATACCAGGCGGCGCCAGCCATGCAATGGCTGCGGCGACCAGGCAAACAGGCTGCCCTGAACGACGCGCCACATCGCCACCATCAGGAGACTGCGCCCCCGGAAGCCCGGAGGGACGCGAAAACGGCGAAGATCCTGAAAAACCGGGGCCTTGTCCGGAAGCGGCCAGCCGTCGGAATGTGATCCACCCGCATCCGGGGCCGGCGTCCGGTCGCCGGCCCCAGTTGCAGGCGCCGTGACAACTTTCAGATGCGCCGGAATGGCGCCGGGACTGGTGGCCCGCCTGGCGTGGCCGGGGGGCGATCTCTCGCCCGCGCCGGCATGATCCATGTTCATGACTACAGCATCCTTTGCAGGCTGAGGACGGTGACGACGCGGCGTTGGGGTGGGCCCGGAGACATGGTCTGGCGGATCGCCGCCACATCAAGGCGCGCCAGCCAATCCGCGCTGAAGGCCCAGGCCAGCGCCGCCGTGAGGCTGGTTGTCTGATCCTCGCAGGCGGCCCCGGGCGGTTGCATGGGGCGCCAGCGCGCGTCTTCCCAGGCGGAGGCCAGCGTCAGGTCGAGCATGGGAGCAGGCGTCCACCGGGCTGAGAGCGACAACCGGGTTTGCCGTCCGGCCCGCCAGCCGTTCTCATGGGCGAAGCGCTGGACTGGCGTGATCATTCCGTCGTCGGGCGGGGGGCCATCGACGCCGCCGGTTTCGGCGCGCGCCGCAAACACGAGCGTTCGCCTTGGGCTCCATGACAGCGACCCACCCAGAACCGGAAGCGCGGCGCCGCGAAGCGGCCTGTCCATCCCGGCGTAGAGGCGTCCAGAGAACAGGCTGATCTCCGGGAAGAGGGCGCCGGCGACAAAACGCTGGCGTCCGGCGTCGCCATCCGGCGTCCGCCAGTGGCTCGCAGAGATCTCCACATAAGGCTCAAACCGGTGCGAAAACCGGCGGGAAGCCCGCAGCTGTCCGGCGAGAACACTGGCGTCGCCAGCGTGGCGCATCAGGTTTGATGACGCCCGGTCGCTGGCGGCGGCGACCTGCGCGATGAAGGTGAAATCTCCTGCCTGCTTCAGCGCCTTTATGCCGCCGGCCAGACGTTCGCAACTCGCCGTATCGATGCGCGCCGGGCCGCAGGCCAACTGGCGCCCGTCCTGGAAAAGGCCGGTCGCGAAGCCCGGGACGAACGGCAGGGCGGCGGCGGTGAGCCGCGCCGCTTCAAGGCGGGCGTCGATCTGTATGTCATTTGCCGGCTTATATGCGACAGAGCCGCCGAAACGGTAGTTTGCGCCAGGCGTTGTCCGTGAGGCGTACAGGGGGACGTCGACAGCCCCGTGGGCTGTGAGCCGTATGGTCCCCAGATCGCGGGTAAGAAGAGCGATGGGCGTGGCGCGCGCGCTGGCTGCCGGTCTGCCGCCATTGTCGTTCACGGCGTCCAGCCTCACACTGGCGTAAATGTCCCAACCGGCGACCGATGTGGTGGGGCGCTGCGCCGGGCTACGGGCGCGCGTCGCCTCCCTGCCCTGCAACGGGAGGGTGGGAACTGCCGCGCCAGCAGCCAGAGGCGTCGCCGCTGCCGGGGGGGCCCATGGGGCGCGTTTCGCCAATGGTGGCGCTTCATCCAGATCTGACGCAGGTTCGCCCATGCGCGTCCGGCTCCAGATATCTTCGTGGGCCAGGGCCGGCTGCCCGCCGAAGCCGGCGGCGCAGGCTGGAATCAACGCAAGGCCAGAGCAGGCGCCAAGCCACCAGGCCCAGCGGGCGCGCCACGGCGATGGCATGCTGAACGCCGTGACCGGTCGCATCGCACCCAGGGCGCGACGTCCGGATGACATGTCAGGTCGTGTGTCCTGACCCCGACCGTATCCGCTGTTGCCGACAGGCGCCCGGCCGCTGACCGCGCTAGGAACGGGCGTCTGTATGACAGAATGGCGGCTGTGGCGCGGAAGTATCATGTAAATATATTCAGATAAATTTCAGATTTAGGCAATATTGTTGTTAATGTATATTTATGTCATTCAGGTTGTCGTTGGTTGTGATTTATTGGGATTTGGGAGGCTCGGCCGGAAGGCCTGTTCACTTTGAGAACAGGCTCGCCAAAAAATCTCCGTTGCAGTCCTGGGCAGGCGATCACGATGGCGTGGAGGCGACCGGGACGCCGCGCATTCCCGAAGCTGCAAGCAAGGCAGCGTCGCGGTGAGGCGGAATGCCGCCCTCAGGCCGCCCGACCGGCTCCCGGCCGGTTCCGGCCCGGGACTGGAAATGCTGGGTCACGCGGAACCGGCGCATGACGCCGCCATTCAGAACCGGTTTGTTTCTTTATACGCAACCATGCCGCCTCCCGGGACGCGCATCAGAAAAACCGTTCGGGGACCTTGAGCAGATCGCCCGGATAAACCGGTGTTTCGGGTGACTGGCGCATCGTGACCAGAGGCCCCCTGCCGGCGCGCTGCACCAGAATTTCGTCGCGGCTGGCCCGGCGTGTGGCGCCCCCCGCCAGCGCCAGGGCGCTGGCCAGATTGAGCCCTGGCTGCCAGGCGTACTGGCCGGCGCGCTCCACTTCCCCAGCCACATAAACCGGTCGCCATGCGGTCACGGAGACAGTGATGCGCGGTTGCACCAGGTTCCCCTCTAGTTGCCTGGCTATGCGTTTGCTGGCCTCCTGTGGCGTCAGGCCTGCGACCTCGACGGGCCCGGCCAGCGGCAGCGTGATGCGACCATCGCTTTCAACAGTTAGCGATCCAGTGAGCCGGTCCTCGCCAAACACCGTAACCCGCAACTGGTCGCCGGCGTCGAGGCGCTGGGCAAACGCTGCGGGCTCTACAGCCGCCGCCGCATTCGACGCCGCTTCATCATCATGTATGCAGCCGGCCAGCGAAATCAGCGCAACCGTCAGAAAGGTAAATGATAAATGGCGATTTGTTGCGCGAAAATACATGCGGCGCTCGTTCGTGAGAAAGCATGAATTTTGAATTTACACGTGCTGCGAATAATTTCAATATACATGAAATGTATTGAAATTTACTTCATAAAACTGCGTCGCCAGAGGCGGGCAGCCGGCCAGGCGCGATCCGATTGGGCTGACAAGGCGTGCGTTGCGCAGCCGCCGCTTTGGGGCCACCGCCGTTGTCGCGCGGATGCGGTGGGTCATGCGCATCCAACCACGTCGCCGGAGGACGCCGGCCGCGCGGGAGGGCGTCGTCGTCCGGCTCCGCCCTCCTGGACGGAAAATGGGCGATGCCTCAACTCCGTCGGAAAACAAGGGCGCGACTGCGGCACCGGCGGCTTCGCGCCCAGCACAAGTCAAGGCACGGCAGGAAGGAAGTGCTCGGTCGCGGCCGGCGCATGTGGCTTTCGCTGTTTGGGCGGAATTACGCCTGGAGCTGTCCGCTTCGGGCGCAGCGTCCGGCCGATCTGGAGCATTTTCGGTGAAACCGGTTCATAAAAAATGCTTCATCTCTTTAACCCGAAGCATTCTCTTCACGAAAAATTGGCCCCACTTTTCCCGAAAACGATCTGGTGGAACGAATTTAACATTCGCATCCACCTCCACGCCAGGCGGCGAGCAAACGTTAAATTCACAAGTCCCACCAGAAAATCAATAAGTTGCTGGAGGTCTTCTTGTTTCCGACATTCGCTCCGCCGCTCGGTATCGAGGGATGGGAATGTCGGAAACAGACCGCTACAGCAGTTTTCCATCAATCTGGATCGCAATCTGCCACAGTTCTCCTTGTTTGAGCGAATTCTGATCGATCAGCCGATTCCGGCTGATCGGAAAGCGCTCTAGCGTCCGCCTGGGACGACCTCAAACTCCTCGGTGACGAAAATCGGTGATTTCGCCAGGTCGATGAAGGTCTTCTCGTCGGCGAGCAAAGCTGCGCCCGCGGCGGCGCCTTCGGGGCTACGGTGGGTGAAGTCAGCCATCGAATCCCACCAGAGTTCCGCAACCCCGTCGAATTCGGCTGGCGCGCCCCGGGACGCGGAGAGCCATGGCGCCGCGTCTTCTGGCAGGGTGTGGCTTTGCACGTAGCGGCGCAACCGCAGTGTTCCGGCATGGGAGCGCACCAGCGGAGCATGGCTTTCACGCCAGTATGTCTGAAATTCCGCGCGGGTCAGATGGGGCAGGCGCACCAGACAGAAGGTCAGCTTGATCATGGACGTTCCCTGTTGTTTTGGCGTTTTTGCAGGCGCGGCGCCCATGCATGGGTCATTCCCCAACAGGGCGCCCTTGACCGGGCCTTTGATATTTCGGGTTTCTGGCAAATGGGTGGGATCTGCATCTGAAATCCGGCGGCCAGGGCTGGCTTCCAGATGCGCGCCTCCCGCCGCAGCCGTGTATCGCCAGGGCCGGCGCTCAAGGCAAGCAGCGTCTCCATGGCGCGGCGGGGGTTGCGACATCAACTGTACATGTTAGAGCGTTTCCGGCGAAGGTGTTGGCGCTTGGTGTAAGAAAACGCGTCAATTCAGAATGATAGGGCAGGCGCGCCCCTGACGGTGGGCCGGCTTTGCTCATACCGCAGTCAGCCGGACGGCTGGTCGCGAACCAGGCCGGAAATTGGCGCAAGACGTTTTGGGAGGGCGTTGGTGGTTATCAGACTGGCCGGACATGGGGTGTTTTGCCTGGCGGCGTTGCTGCTGGCAGGTCTTGGCTCCATGGCGCTCGGCTATCAGTTTGGCGCCATGTGGGGCGCCATCGCCATCGCGGCGCTTGTCGTCGCCACGGCGGCGGCGCTCTGGTTGTGGTTTGGCCGACGCCGTCTGGCGGGCGCGGGCGCCCTGGTCGCCATCCTCGCGGTCCTGGCGGTGTGGTGGGGCGGCGTCTCGCCCAGCAATGATCGCGACTGGGCGGCGGATGTGGCCCACGGCGTGACCGCGTCCATCGACGGCGACATCCTGACCCTGCGCAATGTGCGCAATTTCGACTGGCGCACGGAGCATGACGGCGTCGCGCGTTGGGAAACCCGGACCTACCGGCTGTCCGATCTCGACAGTCTTGATGTGTTCACCTCGGTCTGGGACAGCCCGGCGATCGCGCACACCCTGGTCAGCTTCGGCTTTCGCGATGGCCGGCATCTGGTGTTCTCCGCCGAGATCCGCCGGGAGCGTGGCGAGGAATTCTCATCCATCGGCGGCTTTTTCAAGCAGTACGAGATGGTGCTGATCGCAGCTGACGAGCGTGACATCGTCCGCTTGCGCACCAACTACCGCAAGGAAGACGTCTCGCTGTTCCCGGTCGATGCGGACGATCGCTTCCGGCGCGCCCTGCTGATGTCCTATCTGGATTACGGCAATCGTCTGGCCGCGCGGCCGGAATGGTACGAGACGATTTTCAGCAATTGCACCACGGTGGTCTACCGGCTGGCGCGCACCCTCGCGCCCGGAGCCAGCCTCGACTGGCGCATCCTGTTCTCCGGCTACCTGCCCGATTACCTCTACGATCACGGCTATATCACCACCACCCTGCCGCTGGACGAGGTGAAGAAGCGGGCGCGCATTTCCGCCATCGGCCAGCAGACGCCGGCCAATGAGGATTTCTCGGCGGCGATCCGCTCAGGCCCGGTCGCCACCTTGCGGCCTTCCGCGGCGACCACGACCGGAGCCGTGAAAGGCCCCTGAACATCATGATGGCGCGGCGGCTCAGTCCGCCGTCACGCCGCCGAGCAGCACGTATTTCAGTTCCAGATAGGACTCCAGCCCATATTTCGAGCCTTCGCGGCCGAGGCCGGATTGCTTCACCCCGCCGAACGGCGCCATGTCGTTGGCGAGCGAAGGCGCGTTGACGCCGACCATGCCGCTTTCCAGCGCTTCCGCCACGCGCCAGATGCGGGCCATGTCGCGGGCGTAGAAATAGGCGGCGAGGCCGAACTCGCTGTCATTGGCCATGGCGATCACCTCGGCCTCATCGCGAAATGCGATGATTGGCGCGAACGGCGCGAAGGTTTCCTCTTTCGTCACCTTCATGGCCTGGGTCACGCCGGTCATCACGGTAGGTTCGAAGAAGGTCGAACCGAGGTCCGAACGTTTGCCGCCGGTCAGCAGGGTCGCGCCCTTGCCGAGGGCGTCGGCGATGTGATCCTCGACCTTCTTCACCGCCGCTTCGTTAATCAGCGGTCCCTGATCGGTTTTCGGGTCGGTTCCCCGGCCGAGCTGCAACCGCGCGGCGCGCCCGGCGAGGCGGCGGGCGAACTCGTCCGCGACGCCGGCCTGCACATAGATCCGGTTGGCGCAGACGCAGGTCTGACCGGAGTTGCGGAATTTCGAGGCCATGGCCCCATCGACGGCCGCGTCGAGATCGGCGTCGTCAAACACGATGAACGGGGCGTTGCCGCCAAGCTCCAGCGACAGCCGCTTGACGCTGTCGCTGGCCTCGCGCAGCAGCCAGCGGCCCACCCGGGTCGAGCCGGTGAAGGAAATCTTCGCCACCTTCGGGTTATGACAGAATTCCAGCCCCAGCGGCTCAGCCTCACCGGTGATGACGGAGAACAGGGCCGCTGGCACGCCGGCCCGTTGCGCCAGCACCGCCAGCGCCAGCGCCGACAGCGGCGTCTGTTGCGCCGGCTTCAGCACCATGGCGCAGCCAGCGGCCAGCGCCGGCCCCACCTTGCGGGTGATCATGCCGTTTGGAAAATTCCACGGCGTGATGGCGGCGCAGACGCCAACCGGCTGCTTCAGCACCATGATGCGCTGGTCCGGGGCCGCAGCCGGGATAATGTCGCCGTTGATCCGCTTGGCTTCCTCGCCGAACCATTCGAGATAGCCGGCGTTGGAGACGATTTCACCTTTCGCCTCTGCCAGCGGCTTGCCCTGTTCGGTGGTCAGGATCAACGCCAGATCGTCGGCGTTGGCGATCACCAGGTCGTGCCAGGCGCGCAGGATGCGGGCGCGCTCGCGCGCCGGGCGGCGCGCCCAGGCTTTCTGGGCCTCCGCGGCGGCGTCGATGGCGCGGCGGGCCGCGTCCGGGCCCAGATCCGGAACCTCGGCGATCAGCGCGCCATCAAACGGATTGGTCACCGCGATCGTCCGGCCGGCCTGGGGCGCGATCCATTCCCCGGCGATCAGGGCGTGATCGGTCAGCAACGCGGGATCGCGGAGGTCGATGCCGGCGCGCTGCGCCAGCGCCGCCGGGCTGCCCGGGCCGGTCGCCCGCGAGGCGCCGTTGGATGAGGTCGCTGTCATGTCCTGCTCTCCCGCGAAATATCATGATCCCAACCGGCAAATGACGCCCGTCCGGGAAGGTTCCGCATTTTCCGCCGGGCCTCAAGCCTTGGCTGCGATGCCTGTCTGCGGAATATTCGTCGGAAGGAGCGGATTCCCGCCGGTCCGTCACGAAGCCGCCGGCTTGATCTGGTCCTGATTTGAGCGGACGTGTCTGGGAAAGCGGAGCCGTGACCCGATGCCTGAACTCCATATCATCGACAGTCTGACTGACGCCGGCCATCCAGGCCGGATCAATGAGGACGCTCATGGCTGGAACGCCAGCGCCGCCTTCGTGCTCGATGGCGCGACCACCCTTGGGCCATCAGTCGCCCCGCCGCCCCTGACCGACGCCGCCTGGCTGGCGACGTGCGTCAGCGCGCAGCTACAGGAGAATCTCGTCCCGCCAGTCGCCACTGCCGAGGCCCTGCGGCCGGCCATCGCTGAAGCGGCGAGGCGGTTTCGCGAAATGGCCGGCGATGCGCTGGAACCCTGGCGCTATCCGGTGGCCAGCCTGCTCGGCGCACGCGTCGCCGCAGAGGGCGCAACCCTGTTTGGGCTTGGCGATACGGTAGCGTTCATGCGCGACGGCTTTGGCGCGACGCGACGCTGGACGCCCGCTGCATACGGGCGTGACAACGAGCGCGCTTCGGCCAGGGCCGCCCTGGAGCGCAACAATGGTTTCGGCAGCGCCGGCGCCGCCTATGACGAGGCCGGGGCGCTGGAGGAACTGCGGCGCAAGCGTGGGCTGCACAACCGGCCAGGCGGCCCCTCGTGGCTGGTTGGCGTCGTTCCCGAAGCCGCCGATCATTTGCAGATCCAGACGCTGGACCTGTCGGAGCCGGTTACGGTGCTGCTGTGCAGCGATGGCTTTGCCGAACTGGTCGACCATTACCGGCGGTACGATGCGGAAAGCCTGCTTGAGGCCGCAACCCGGCGCGGGCTGTCCAGTCTTTGCGCGGAGTTACGCCACATCGAGCGTCAGGAAGACCCGGACGGCGCGCGCTATCCGCGTTTCAAACAGAGTGACGACGCCACGGCGCTGCTGGTGCGGGTGGGCTGACGTTCAGGAGAGATCGTCATCGAAGGCGGCTTCGTCATCCAGGCCGATGTCGCTGGCGTCGGGGATCTCGAGGCGCGGCGCATCGCTGGCGAGCCAGGCGGCCAGGGTGGCGGCGATATCGTTGATGGACTGGCGCCGGCGCCCGCGCAGGGCGCATTCCCACACTTCGGCCACGCGCCAGCCGTCGCCCAGCAACGCGCTTGCGGCGCGGGCGTCCACTTCCTGATTGTGGGAGATCTTGGCGCGCCAGAAGGCGGCGCGCGTCGCCGGCCAGCGAAACATGTGGCAGCCGTGCCCGTGCCAGAAGCAGCCATGGACGAAAATCACGGCGCGGAATTTGGGAAACACCAGATCCGGTGCGCCCGGCAGCTTGCGATCGTGCAGGCGGAAGCGGAGGCCCCGGGCATGAAGCGCCCGGCGTATCGCCATTTCGGGACGTGTATTCTTGCCCCGTATGCCGCGCATCATCCGGCTGCGGGTCGGGGCGTCGACAATATCGGCCATCGGCGCGGATCTTCTGCGGGTCGTCTGCCTGACGCAAGAGGCTGATCGCGACAGGGGAGGGGCCGGATGGAGGAACCTTTCCCCGCCGGATTTTGCTGGGTCTGTCGAAAATATCCATGCCGTATAACGACATGCGAACGGTTACATCTGTTACGTCCACAGGGTGGGGGGGATGATGTGACGGCTGGATGAATGGGCATTGACATGATGGGGATGTGGGTCCTATAAGGCACCCATCGGCGGCGGGGTTCACCCGCTGTTTCAGCCA
>NZ_BNCG01000028.1 GCF_014656355.1 Camelimonas fluminis | reverse complement strand
CCCTCAATCGGAAGAACGCGCTCTTCGCCGGCTCCGACGGCGGCGGAGAGCACTGGGCGAAAATCGCCTCGCTAATCGAGACCGCGAAGCTCAACGGCGTCAACCCGTATCTTTACCTCGCCGACGTCATTACCCGCATCGTCGCCGGACATCCGCAAAGCCAGATCGACGAACTGCTGCCATGGGCATACGCCTCGGACCCAATCAAGGCCGTGGCCTGAGAACAGCGGTTACGTTACGACGGATTTCGAAGTCCCTGGGAAGATCGTCGTCAGGATTGCGATAGCGGTCCGCACCGACAACCCAGATCTCCTTGGAGCGGATGCGATCCCGCAATTGGGTGAGGACACAAAGCTCGTAGCTGATCCGGTTCACACGGCCATCGTTATCGATGACCGAACTGCGCCATCTGGCCGGAATAACCTCGTCAATCGGCACATCCTGCATCGGCACGAACCGGCAGCCATCATCGACCTTGCTCTTGATCCAATCCAGCGCCGCCAGAACCGGACGCCACACGGTGTTGTTCGACCGGAATTCCAGAACCGAAAGCAGGCTGGGCAGCATGCGCCGGTAATGATTGGCCCAGGACGAGCGCATCACCTTATATATGCGCCGGTCGAGAGCCCCTTTCGCCTGGCTCTCCTTGACGATCGCCGCCAGCTTGTCCCTGCCTACGATAGGGAAGATGACATCGCAGACGCGCCCCGCGGGCTCGTCGATCGAAGCGCTGGCAATCTCAACCAGCAATCTTTCCTTGCCATAGACCCGCTCGATATCCTTCGCGATATCGCCTACGACCTTGCGTTTCGAGCGCGTCCCGATCTTGTGGACCGTCTCGATCAGCAGGTCGACCATGGCGTCCGTGAGTTGCGCTTCCCGCGACAAAAGATAAATCGCGTAGAGGCCGATTTGTCTGGCCGGCGCGTGCCGCCGCATCTCCCAGGCCTTTTCGCCGGCGACACGGCGGACGATCTGTTCCACCCATGCCTTGCCGGTCGTCGACAAGATATCCTGTGGCAGATCAAGTTTCTGAATGAAGGCAAGTTTTGCCGTCATCGCGAGGACGTTGTCGAGCGTGGCCTGGCCAGCATCACCTCTCATCGTATTGAAGCCGGTCTGGCCGTCTGCCTCGGCAATAGAAGCCTCCAGCAGTGCGACCGTGCTTGCTGAAAGGCGAGCGCTCAATCCGGCCAACCAGTCGTCGAGATAATGTTGCCGCTGCGAACGCACCAGGCGTTCCAGTTCCTTGTGCGACGGGCCGTATATGGAACGGTCCCGGCACCACAAAAAAACCTGCTCGAGCATGGCGCCAACCGATTGCCCGGTCGGACACAGTTCGCTAGCGATCCATAATGTCAGCTCTTCCCGATCGGACCGTTTCAGGCGCCGAAAGCCGAGATGCTGCAAAATCTCGGCACAATGCCGGCGTGCAGTCCGGCCGGAGAAATCGTACTGGTTCACGGCGTCACATTCGACGCCAAGCTGCTCGGCCAAATATGCAACGCCATCCGCGGGGACTGAGGCATGGTCCCGTACGAAGAAGCCGTGCGCGGCGAAGAACTTGAGCTGAACCCCCAATCCCAGTCGCGCCGGGGCCGGCTTGCCGTTCACAAAATCCATGTCGGAAAAGCTCAGACTCCAACGCCCGATAAATTCCTCATTCGAAATACGCAAACCCATCAGTCTACTCCATAATTCGGAACAGACTGTCGTTCCCTGCAAATTCAGCTGTCAATCATCGCCACCGTGTTCCCACAACGTTCGTCAACTTGGCCAAAATCCCAGCTTCGAGCCGACAGGGCCTGCTTGGCGTAGGTCGCCGACTGCCTGGAACCATCCCGGCTCGCGATGCTCGAAAAGAGGTTACGTCGCTGATTGCCGAAGCGGGTCAGGCTGGTTTCCGCATCGGACAGCGCGCCGAGAACAGCCTTCCGATATTGTGCTTCAGCCTCGTCACGGTCGGCCCGCGCCTGTTCGACCCGGGCACGATTGCGGCCGAAGTCAAGGAAGCTCCAGCTGATCCGCGGCAGCAGCAGACCCGCTACGCTGTCAGGATCGACCGCATCGGCAATATTGGGACCACCCAGGCCGATGATGCCCATGATACTGACCGAAGGGAACTGCCGGGCAATGTTGACGCCAATCTTTGCGTTCGATGCCGCCAGCTGCCGCTCGGCCGCGCGAATGTCTGGGCGGCGCCGAAGCATGGCGGCGGGATCGCCGATCGCGACAGTCCCGGGGATCATCGGAATCGGAGCGGGCGCGGAGAGCGCCGCGTCGTGCGCACCGGGCTCGTCGCCGGTGAGCAGGGCAAGCTGGTCCAGCGTGGTCGCGATCTGTCCCTCAAGCGGCAACAGTCCCGCCTCCGTGCGAGTCAGCTCGGTCTTCAGACGCACCACCTCGTCGCGCGATGAGGCGCCGCGCTGCTCGCGCTGTTGCAGCAGGGCGAGTGATCGCTGCTGAAGCTGCGCGGAGCGGCGCGCCAGGATCAGGCGCTGCTGGAGTTCGCGCAAGGTCACATAGTTCTGGGCCACCTCCGCCGAGAGACGAACTTGCGCATCAGCTCTATTGGCTTCGGCCGCCTGAGCCTGGGCCTCGGCACCTTCGGCCGCGCGGCGCCGTCCGCCGAAGAGATCGATCTCCCACGACGCATCAAGGCCGGCATTGTAGAATTCGGCCCTGATACGATCGGATTGCTCGCCCTGCGTCGGCAGCGCGAGCGAGCCTGCGGGAAGATCGGCGACGATCGCAGTGCCCGACGCCGAGACGGTGGGCAGCTGGTTCGCGCGCTGTTCGCGCAAGCTGGCGCGCGCCTTGCGGATGCGCGCCTCCGCGATCGCCACGTCGGGATTTGAGGCAAGCGCGCGGTTGATCAGCGTCGTGAGCTGCAGATCGCCCATGCCTTCCCACCAGCGCGCAACAGGGGCTTGCGGTGACGTGACTACCTGATCTGCGCGGCGAAATGTCGTTCCGGGACGCTCGCCGCTCGCGACGCCCGGCGGGCCTCCATAATTGGGTCCGACGACGCAGCCGGTCAGGAGGGCGGGCAGAATGGCCCAGCTAAGTCGCTTCATCAGTGCATCGCCATCTGCGTGTCGGAGGAGATCGGGCGGAGGAACAGCGCCAGCGGGGTAGTGATCGCAATCGCGACGCCGAGCGCGAAAAACAGATCGTTATAGGCCATGACGGTAGCTTGCTCGAGGAGCTGCCCGGCAAGCTGCCTATAGGCGCCCGCTTCGCCGGACGGCATGGACATGGCCTTCGCGAACCACTCCTGCGTGGTCGCCGCGTTGGCCGACACCGTCTCCCCTAGCCGATTGAAATGCAGGAAAGTCTGCCGGTCCTGGAGGGTCGCCATCAGGGCGAGGCCGATCGATCCGCCAAGGTTCCGTCCCGCGTTGAACAGCGCGGACGCGTCGCCGGCATCCTCGGGCGCCACGGCGCTGATCGCGGCCTGGTTAAGGAACATCATGGCGAAGATCTGCCCGAAGCCGCGGACGAGCTGGGAATCCCTCAGATCGCCCCCCGCCGATTGTGCGGTGAGGTGCCAATCCATGGCGCAACTGACGCCGATCAGCGTCATCCCGACGAAGACAGCCAGCCGGACATCGAGATATTTGAACGCGAGCGGCAGGAACGGCATCAGCATCAGGGCAGGGATGCCGGAGACGAAGACCACCTTGCCCGATTGCAGGGCGCTGTAATCCGCCATCGACGAGAGGAATTGCGGGATCAGGAAGGTCACGCCGTAGAGCACGACGCCGATGACAAGGCTGAGGACGAAGACGCTGCCGAACGACCGGCTGAAGATCAGCGACAGCTTGAGAACCGGATGCGCGGAGCGGACCTGTCCGATCGTGATGAGCGCAAAGCCGAACACCGTTGCGATCGCGAGCTTCACGATCATCGCGGACTCGAACCACATCTCGCGCTGTCCCTCCTCCAGCATGACGGTGAGCGCTCCCAAGCCGATCGCGAGCCCCGCGATCCCGAACCAGTCGGCATGGCGCAGCTGGTCGAGCCGCAGCTTCTCGTGCTTGAGCCCGAACAGCAGGAGCAGGACGAGCCCGGCACAGACCGGCACGTTGAGGAAGAAGGCATAATGCCAGCTGTAATTGTCGGTGAGCCAACCACCGATGATCGGCCCGAGCACCGGGCCGAGGATCGCGGTGCCGCCGAACGCGGCGGTGCCGATCGGCTGCTGTGACGGGGGCAGCCGCGTCGCGATGATGGTCATGGCAGTCGGAATCAGCGCACCACCGGTAAAGCCCTGGCCCACACGGCCAGCGATCATCATCGGCAGCGTCGTCGAGATGCCGCACACGACGGAAAAGCCGGTGAAGCTGATCGCCGCGCCCAGCAGGAAGTTGCGCAGACCGAACAGGCGCACCAGGAAGGGGCTTAGCGGGATCATGACGATCTCCGCCACGAGATAGGAGGTCGCGACCCAGGTGCCCTCGGTGCCGCTCGCGCCGATTTCGCCCTGGATTGTGGGCAGGGCCGCATTGACGATCGAGATGTCGAGAAGCGCCATGAACGACCCGATCGTGCCTGCAGCGACGGCAAGCCAGTCGCGCAGGCCGGCGCGTTCCGCCGCCATCAGCGCGCGCCCTGCGTCTCGCCGCGCTTCAGCCGCTCGGTTTCCTGCTTGATTCGTTCCCGGCTTCCCTTGGCGCCGATCGTGTCGACCGTCACCTCCACCGACAGTCCGGGACGCAGCACCCGCCGCGCCTCCGGACCCGCCTCGATGCTGATCCGCACGGGCACGCGCTGGACAATCTTGGTGAAGTTCCCGGTCGCGTTCTCGGGCGGGATGAGTGAAAACTGCGCGCCCGTCCCCGGAGAAAAACTGGCGACCCGGCCTCGCAGTTCGGCACCGTCCAGTGCATCCACCTTGATGGTCACGGGCTGCCCGACGCGCATCAGCGCGACCTGAGTTTCCTTGAAGTTCGCCTCGATGTAGAGTTGATCGACTGGCACCACCGACATCAGCCGGGTCGCCGGCTGGACATATTGCCCAGCCCGGACGGCCTTGTCGGCGACAACGCCGTCGATGCTGCTGCGGATCTCGACGGCCCCGAGGTCCGTCGAGGCGCGCGCAAGCTGCGCCTGCGCGGTGCCACGCTGCGCCTCCGCCTGACCGATGCGAGCCGCTTGGGTTGCAACACTGCGACGGGCGGCGAGGTAGGCCGCTCGCTGCGCGCGCAGCTCCGCGGCAGCCCGGTCACGCTGAAGCACCAGGCTTGCCAGCCGCTCACGCGATTCCGCCCCTGTCCGGGTGAGCGGTTCGTAGCGTCTTACCTCGTTCTCTGCCGCTGCGGCGGCAGCCTCGGCGCTCGCGACCTGGGCGGCCGCCTGGGCGACCGTGGCCTGTTGCTCATCAAGTGTCCGGCGCGCAGTGGTGATGTTGGCGCCGGCTGCGGCGATCTGGGCTTGCGCCTCTTCGACATTGGCGCGGTAGTCGCGAGGATCGAGCACGGCGAGCAGCTGACCGCGACGGACAGGCTGGTTGTCGGCGACGAGAACACGCTCGACATAGCCGCCCACCTTCGGCGAGACGGTCACGAAGTCCGCGCGCACATAGGCGTTGTTGGTCGACTGCAGGAACTGGCCGCTCGCGCGGTAATTCATGTACCAAACGATAGCCGCGATGATGCCGGCGACAAGCGCGGCGATGAGGACGTAGCGAATGATGGGGTAGCGCTCGAGAAGCGACGGCTTCTTTTCGCCATTCATCTCCTCGGAACCGTCCTCCGACCTGGATTCTGGGTGAAAATTCGCGTCCGGGTCGTCATGTCTCACTTTGTTTTCGTGGTTCTCAGCCCGATCGTCAGCCACCCTGCCGTCCCGTCAAATGTAAACCGAACCGTAGCATAGTCGGAGCTCGAGAGTAACGCTACAGACATTCCGGGCGTCGCACATATGACGCCCGAATGAGTCGCGTCGGGAAGCTAATCCGACGCTGGCCAAACCACGTTCGAATTGTGTCTCGCCGCCACCCAAGATGTGACGGTCGGTATGTGCAGATCCTGATCTCGATCTGGCCGGGCGCCAGCCGACGCGAAACGTCGGCCTTCGGCAACTTCCAGGTGTCAGGCCAAAGTCCCAAGAAAAGGCCGCTCTGTTTTGCCAGAGCGGCATGGGGAGGTTCTGCAATAGTCGGAACCTGGGATGTCAGGCCCTGAGCTCAGTCAAACTCTGTGTGACTTCACCATAGCCAGCATCGAGCGGAATGGTCAGAACGCGCTCTCCGTCCCGTGTCTCGATCTGCGGGAGCACGGTGACCAGCGGACGTGCCTCCGCTCGGGCGAGGCAATCCGCTGCGCTCTCGGCCTCGGCCAGCAGCTTCACGTTCATCAAGGTGGGGAAGATCACGGTTCGGGCGCCGCTTCGGGCGAGGTCCAGGACCGACTCTGGCGCGATCCACTCGGCATCGACCGTTTCATGTCCGTCGCAGATCGCGACCTGGTCGGCCGGAGCGGGGGCAGCGTAGAACCAGGTGTCGAACCGCTTCGGCATCATTTCTGGAGTGATCCAGCGGGCGAAAACGGTCAGGGCGGTCAGCGAGAGCTTCACCCCCAATCCGGCGACGACATCGAGGAAGGCGAGTTCCCCGGTATCGACCTTCCGGCGGGCCTCGGCGTCGCATACACTGGAGAAGCCGCGGCCGTCGGGATAGTTGGCCAGCAGGATCCCCGCTTCCTCGAACGCCTCGCGGATGGCGCCGATGCGCAGCGCGCGCTGGGTCGCGTCGATTTCGTCCCACCCGGTTACGTGATCGCGCCAGCGCGGATCGTCGTCACCGGGGTGCATCTTGCCTCCCGGGAACACCAGCGCTCCCGAGGCGAAATCGATCTGGTGGTGTCGTCGCACCATGAGCACCTGATATTCGGGCACATCCCGCAGCAGCAGGATGGTGCCGGCCGGTCGCGGCTCGGCCGGAGTGCGCCTGGCGTCCGCCGACGCGGTCTCGATGCTCATGATCTCTCCTATTCTCTGCACGGTCATGTCGCGATGCCGCCGTCCCGCATGAGATACGAACCGCGACCGCTGGCGAGCAGCACGTCGTCGGGCGAGCGCACCTCGCTGTCCGCGACCGACAGCGTCCGTCCTATCTTCACGACGCGCGCGTGGATGTGAAGCGGGCCGCCGCTTGCCGGACGGTGATAATCGACGTGGAGCGACGCGGTGGCGCTGACCGCACGCGTCCTCGTCAGCAGGACATACATGCCGGCGAGATCGATCAGGCTGGCGAGCACGCCGCCATGCACGGACGGGATCCGCGGATTCGATACGATCTCGTCGCGCCACGGCATGCTGAGGTGAAGGACACCGTCTGTCACGTCCTCGACGCGAAGCCCGAGCCAGGCGTGGAACGGCGCGATCGAGAGCGCGCCTTGCAATGCGGCGCCCGCCAGCCCGTTCGCGATACCCGAGGATGCCTCGTCAACCATCTCAACGTCCCTTGAAAACGGGTGTACGCTTTTCCATGAAGGCGCGCGGACCTTCGCGCGCGTCTTCAGTTCGGAACACCGGCGCGGCGAAGCCCGACTCGAGGTTCATGCCTTCGCTCTCCGGCCGCCCGATACAGGCGCGCGCCGACGCGCGGATCGCCTGCACCGCGATCGGGCCGTTGGCGGCGATCCGTCGCGCGAAGTCGAGCGCCGCAGGCAGCACCTCCTCCGGCGCAACGACGCGGTTGAGGAAGCCATAGTCGAGCGCGGTTCCGGCATCGATCAGATCGCCGGTGAGCAGCAATTCCATCGCGCGCGCAAAGGGAAGCTGGCGCGGCAGTCGCACCGTCGATCCCCCGCCCGGGAAGATCGCCCATTTGACCTCCTGCACGCCGAAGCGCGCGGCGCTCGATGCGATCCTGAGATCTGTACCCTGGACCAGTTCCATGCCGCCTGCGATCGCATGCCCGTTGATGGCGGCGATCACCGGCTTGACGACGTCAAATGTGCGCAGCAGCGCGGTGCCGAGAATATCGCGGTCAGCGAGCACGCGGCGATCCCACTCGTCCTCCGGCGGTCGCCCGCCGCTGACGAGCGGGATAAGGCGGCCGAGGTCGGCACCCGAGCAGAAGGCGTCGCCGGTGCCGGTCACGACCGCGACGCGGATCTCGGCGGCGTCGCGCACCCTGCTCCAGCAGTCGGCCAGTTCCACCAGCATCTGCGGATCAAGCGCGTTGCGCGCCGCGGGTCGGTTGAGATGGATGATGGCGATATATCCATCGGTTTCCATCCAGGCTGCGTTGTCGGTCATCAATTCCCCTCCCGCGCTTTAACATTATACCCTTTTAATAGCCTTGCAAGCCGGCGACGGCAGCAATTTGCCGCTGGACAAAGATAAAGCAGTGGAGCAACATAAAACCATGATAAGGATTCATTGATGCCGGACGTGGATGAGCAGGGCGAGGCGCTCTCGTTCGCAAGGGGCAAGCGCGCGCTTCGCGTGGCGCAGGCGATCGTGCACGACATCGAGGCCGACGCACGCCAGGTCGGCGACCGGCTGCCTCCGGAGCACGACATGCTCGCGCGGTACGAAGTCGCCCGCGCCACATTGCGTGAGGCGCTGCGTTTTCTGGAACTGCAGGGCGTGCTCCACCTGCAGCCCGGTCGAGGCGGCGGGCCGGTGGTCGCGCGGCCGCAGATTGGCGATTTCACGAGTTCGCTTGCGCTCGTACTGCACTTCGTCGGCACCGACCTGCGCGCGCTGATCGAGCTGCGCGAGGCGCTGGCCCCGCGGGCGGCCTCTCACGCTGCCCGGCGCGCAACGGCGGCGGATCTGATGGCGCTGGCAAGCTGCTTCGCCGATCTCGAGCAGCAGGTGGAATCGATGCTGTTCGAGGAAACCAACCGGCGCTTCCACGACCTTCTGGCATGGGCGAGCGGCAATCCGCTGTTCGGGTTGCTCACGTCCGCGCTGCATCTGCTGACCCGCGACCTTTCGCGCCAGCTCGGCTATTCCGAGCACGAGCGCGAGAACCAGGTTCGTCGCCTCGCGCGCGTCGTCCATGCGGTGCGGCTGCGCGACGCGGTCACGGCGCGGCGCGAGATGGAACGGCTCGTCGAGGGATCGGCGGAATATCTCGGGCGGCGCAGCCCCGACCTGATGGATCAGAAGGTGCGCTGGACCCAGGCGTTCGAGGCGTAGCCGCCGGAGTAGATCAGCAACGAGAACGATGTGGGAGAGACGGACAATGGCCCTGAACAGCCGAATCTGCGGGATGCTCGGCATCGACTATCCGATCGTCCTGGCCGGCATGGGCGGGGCAAGCGTCCCGCGACTGGCGGCGGCGGTGTCCAACGCGGGCGGGCTGGGCGTGCTCGGCGCGGCAGCGTGCTCACCCGAGCAGCTCCGCGCGTGGATCCGCGAAACGCGCGCGCTGACCGACAAGCCGTTCGGCGTCGACACGCTCCTGCCCGCCTCGGTGCGGCGCGGCTCGGCGCCGCAAACCGGGGCCGCGCCGGCGGACCCGCGCGCGGTGCTCGCCGACTATCAGGCGTTCACGCGCGACTTCATGGAGCGCGAGGGGCTGGAGATCGTCGCGCGTGATTCCGGCCGCGCCGTCACGGAGGGTGCGGCAAACGGCGGCGCGGCGCTGTTCTCCAAGGAGTTCTTCGAGGCCCAGATGGAGGTCGTCGTCGAGGAGAAGGTGCCCGTCTACGCGGCGGGGCTCGGCAATCCGGGGCCGTGGATGGATCGACTCCACGCCAACGGCACGGTCGTCATGGCGGTCGTCGGCAAGGTAAAGCACGCGCTACAGGTGGTGGAGTCGGGCATCGACGTGATCGTGGCGCAGGGGCACGACGGCGGCGGGCATAATTCGCCGATCGGCACCATCTCGCTCATCCCGCAGGTCGTCGATGCCGTGGGGGACCGGGTGCCGGTGCTCGGCGCTGGCGGCATCTCCGACGGGCGCGGTGTGGCCGCGGCCTTCATGCTGGGCGCCGAGGGCGCCTGGGTCGGCACCGCGTTCCTTGCGACGGAGGAGGCAGGGATCGAGGACTTCCAGAAGGAAGCGATCGTCGACAGCGGCGATGCCGATACCGTGGTAAGCCGCTCGATCACGGGCAAGCCTGCCCGCATGATCCGCAGCAAGTGGGCCGACGCCTGGGTGGCGGCGGGCAAGGAGCCGCTGCCGATGCCATACCAGTCGATGATCGCCGGTCCGGTGATGGCGTCGGGCATCCGTGCGAAGCGCAAGGACATCATCCCGGGCTTCGCCGGGCAGGGCATGGGGCTGATCCACGCCGTGCGCCCCGCCGCCGAGGTGATGCGCGACCTCGTCGCCGATGCCGAGCGCGCGCTCGGCCGCGCGGCGGGCCTCCGCTGAGGGTCGCGGCTGGTACAGGAGGGACAGATATGACCTTCTCGGACAAGGCGGCGATCACCGGCGTCGGGGAAACCGATTACGTCAAGGGCACCGAGCGCACCGCGGTGGACATGATGCTGGAGGCGTCGCGGCGCGCGATCGCGGACGCGGGGCTGCGCCCGTCCGACATCGACGGCATGGTGCCGCCGCCCATCTACACCACGTCGGAGGAACTGGCGGCGAACCTCGGCATCGACGTGCTGCGCTACGCCGCGACCGTCCACATGGGCGGCGCGAGTCCGACGACCGCGCTCCAGCATGCGGCGATCGCGATCGCGGCGGGGCTGTGCGACCACGTGCTCGTCACGCTCGGCTGGAACGGCTTCTCCGCGCTGCGGCCCAAGCCGGGCGCTCCGCCCACGCGGCCGATGAACATGAACACGCTGACCAACACGATCCGCGGGTATTACATGCCCTATGGCGTGTTCCTGCCGGTGCAGATGTATGCCTGGCTGGCGACCCGGCATTCGCAGCTCCACGGCGTCGGTCCGGAAGCCATGGGGGCGGTGGCGATGGCGTGCCGACGGCATGCGCAACTCAATCCGAAGGCGTTCACCTACGGCCGGCCGCTCGACTGGGAAACCTACCACGACGCCCGGATGGTGTCGGAGCCGTTCCGGCTCTACGACTGCTGCCTCGAGACCGACGGCGCGTGCGCGGTCGTCGTCTCGCGCACCGACCGCGCGCGCGACATGCCGCATGTGCCCGTCACAATCGCAGGCGCCGCCGAGGGGCATCCCTATCCCGCGGACGATATCCCCTCGCGCCCGGATCCGTTCAAGATCGGGCTGAGCTACGCCGCGCCCAAGGCCTTCGAAATGGCCGGTGTGCGCCGCGAGGAGATGGATTTCCTCCAGGTCTACGACTGCTTCACCTACGTCGTGCTGCTCCAGCTGGAGGCGATGGGCTATTGCGAGCCGGGCGGCGCGCTCGACTTCGTGCGTGACGGGCAGATCGAGCTCGGCGGGCGCTTTCCGCTCAACACCCATGGCGGGCTGCTGAGCGAGGCGCACGTGTGGGGGCTCAACCACGTCGTCGAGGCCGTGCGCCAGCTGCGGCACGACTGCGGCGAGCGCCAGGTGCCGGGAGCACAGACGGGGCTCGTCACCGGCTGGGGCGACCTGGGCGACGGCAGCATCGCCATCCTGCGGAGGTTCGCATGAACGACGACGACATTGCGCCCAAGCTGCGGGCACCCGCCGTCTCGCCGCCCAAGCCGTTGCCGCACCCGCAGGATCCGGTAGAGCAGGAGTTCTGGCAGCGCTGCCAGGGCGGCACGCTCCATTTCCAACGGTGCGGCGAGTGCCGGACGTGGCGCCACCTGCCCCGCTACATGTGCGCGCGCTGCGGCTCGCCGTCGTTCGCCTGGGAGCCGAGCAGCGGGCGCGGGCGGCTGTTTTCCTGGACGGTGACGCACCAGGCGCTTCACCCCGCCTTCGCGGCCGACGTGCCGTATGTAGCGGCGGTGGTCGAGCTGGACGAGGGCGTCCGCATGGCGACCCGGCTGACCGGCGCCGACCCTGCCACGCTCGCGCTCGACATGCCGGTGGCGCTGGCCTTCGAAACGATCGGCGACGGGTTTCGGCTGCCCGTCTTCACACCAGCTGCAGGAGCGTGAACCGATGGACCTGAGTTACGGCCCGGAATACGAGGCGTTCCGCGATGAGCTGCGCGCGTTCATCGCCGAGAACCGCCACCGTGCCCCGGCCGCGCCCGGCGCGGCGCAGCGCGCCGGGGCGGACGCGGTCGCGTGGCAGCAGCTGCTGCTCGAACACGGCTACACCGCGCGCACCATTCCGCGCGAATATGGCGGCTTCGGCGCCGAACCCGACATCCTCACCTCGCGCATCATCGCCGAGGAGTTCGCCGCGGCGGGCGTGCCGGGCGGGCTGTCGAACCAGGGCATCTCGATGCTCGTTCCGACGCTGCTCGAGCTCGGCACGGAGGAGCAGAAGCGCCGCTGGATCGCGCCGACGCTGCGCGGCGAGATCGTCTGGTGCCAGGGGTATTCGGAACCGGGCGCGGGCTCTGATCTGGCGGCGCTGCGCACCAGCGCGCGCGAGGAGAACGGCGAGTTCGTCATCAACGGGCAGAAGATCTGGACCAGCACCGCGCATCAGGCGGACATGATCTTCTGCCTCGTGCGGACGGAAGCGGACGCGCCCAAGCATGCGGGGATCAGCTACCTCATCTTCTCCATGAAAACACCCGGGATCGAGGTGCGCCCGCTGCGCACGATGACGGGCCACGCCGAGTTCAACGAAACCTTCTTCACCGACGTGCGCGTGCCCGTGGACCAGATCGTCGGCCAGCGCGGGCAGGGCTGGATGGTGGCCAACGCCACGCTCGGTTACGAGCGTGGCATGCTGGGCGACCCGGCGGCGCTGGAGAATCGCCTCGCCGCGCTCGTGCAGCTGATGCACGATGAACGGATCGACGGCGTGCGCGCGATCGACAACGCGGCATTGTGCGACCGGCTGGTGGCGCTGCAGGCCGAAGTCGCGGCGATGAAGTTCAACGGCCTGCGGCTGCTGTCCAATTCGCTGAAGGGCGAACCCGGCGGCCTCGCCAAGCTGATCGTCAAGCTCCAGTCGTGCGAACTGGCGCACCAGATCTCGGCGCTGGCGATCGACGCCATGGGGGAGCTCGGCCTGCTGTACGGCGGCAGCCGGCGCGAGCGGGCGGGCGGAAGCTGGCAGTGGAACTACATGTTCCAGCTCGGCCTCATCGTCGGCGGCGGCACCGCGCAGATCCAGAAGAACATCATCGCCGAGCGGGGGCTCGGCATGCCGCGCGAGCCGAAGCTGGAGCACGCGCGCGCACCCAAGGCGGAGGCGGCATAGATGGATTTCGGTCTTTCCCCCGAGCAGCGGATGCTGCGCGACGCGGTCGATCGGCTGCTGCGCGAACATTGCCCGCTCGATCACGTCCGCGAGGTCGCGGAGGGCGGCCATGCCGTCAGTGCGGCGGTGGTGGCGGCGCTGTCCGAGCTTGGCCTTTCCGGCATCATGGTGCTCGAGGAGCACGGCGGCCTCGGCCTGGGCCTGCTCGATGCCTTAGTAGTGGCGGAGGCGCTCGGCGCAGCGGTGGCGCCGGTGCCGTTCGTGGCGCGCTGCGTCCTCGCCCCGCTTGCGCTGCGGCTTGCCGGCACGCCGGCGCAGCAGGCGCGCTGGCTGCCGCGCATTGCCGACGGCAGCGCGCGCTTCGGCGTCGGGCTGACCGAGGTCGTCAACCGTCGCGACGGCGGCGGCGTCACGGCCGCGGACGGCACGCTCAGCGGCTCCGCGCTGTTCGTGCTCGACAGCGCCGACGCCGATGCCTTTGTCATCGCCGACCAGGGCGGCCAATTGCATCTGGTCGCCGGCGAGGCGGACGGGCTCGAACGCCTTCCGCTGTCCACGATCGACCTCACGCGGTCGGTGGGAGAGTTGCGGCTCGACGGCGTCGCGGCCGAGCCGCTCGGCGAGGACGACGGCGGGACCGCCAACCGGCTTGTCGCCGCGGGCCGCGTGCTGCTCGCGGCGGACAGCGTGGGCGCGGGCGACGTGATGATCGCGCGGGCGGTCGATTATGCCGGGGAGCGCGAGCAGTTCGGGCGCGTCATCGGCAGCTTCCAGGCGGTCAAGCACATGTGCGCCGAGATGGCGGCGCGGCTGGAGCCGTGCCGATCGCTCGTCTGGTACGCGGCGCATGCGTTCGACGCGGTCCCGGATGAGGCTTTGCTGATGGCATGTCATGCCAAGTCTCACACCGGGGAGGTGGGCCGATTCGTCGCGCGTACCGCCACGGAGGTCCACGGCGGGATGGGGTTCACCGACCTGCTCGGCCTCCATTACTGGTTCAAGCGCATCGGCTTCGACCGGCAGTTGCTCGGCGGGCCGGAGATCGTGCGCGCGGAGGCGGCCGCGCTGCAGGGCTGGGGCAAACGCGCCGCCTGAGACGAGGAGCAGCAGGCATGACGCAGTGGAACCTGGGCGACATCCTCGACGCGATCGAGCCCGTAATGCCCCACAACGCCCCCGCGCTGATCCACGGCGACCGGGTCATCACCTGGCCCGAGATGGCGCGCCGTTCAAACAACATCGCGCGGGCGCTGCGTGCGCGGGGCGCGGGACCGGGCGCCAAGGTCGCCTTCTATATGCGCAACCGGCCCGAATACGGCGAGCTGATGGCGGCGTGCTTCAAGGGACGCCTGACCCACGTCAACATCAACTACCGCTATCGGCCCGACGAGGTGTTCTACATCTTCGACGACAGCGACAGCGAGGTCGTGGTCTACAGCGCCGAGTTCCGCGCCTGCATCGAGGAGCTGCACGGCCGGCTCGGCAAGGTGCACACCTTCGTGGAGATCGGTCCTGAGGCGGAGCGCGCCTCGTTCGCGCTGCCCTACGAGGCGCTCGCGCGGGAGGGCGACGGCGCGCCGCTCGGCATCGCGCGCTCGCCCGACGACGAGTTGTTCATCTACACCGGCGGCACGACGGGGATGCCGAAGGGCGTGATGTGGCGGCACACCGACATGCGCGAGGCGCAACTCGACGCGCAGCGGCTGATGGGGCCGACGCCCGCCGACCTTGCAGAAACCGCGGCGCTGACCGCGCGCGACGGACCGGGCCGGCGTACGATGCCCGCCTGCCCGATGATGCACGGCACCGGCTTCATCACGTCCATCGGCACGCTGATGAGCGGCGGCTGCATCGTGACGCTCGGCGGTGAATCGTTCGATGCCGACGAGCTGTGGCGGTCGGTCGATCGCGACCGCGTCGAATCGATCGCGATCGTCGGCGACGCCTTCGCCAAGCCGATGCTGGCCGCGCTGGATGCCGCGCCCGGGCGCTACGACACGTCCAGCCTCGTCACGATCGTTTCATCCGGGGTGATGTGGAGCCGCGAGGTGAAGGCTGGGTTGATCCGGCACATCCCGCAAGTCGTGCTGATGGACAGCTTCGGCGCGTCGGAAGGGCTGGGGTTCGGCCTGTCGGTCACCAGCGCGGCGGGCGAGACGGCGACCGCACGCTTCACCATCGGCGGGCTGTGCGACGTGTTCGACGAGCATGACCGGCCGGTCGTGCCGGGCAGCGGCACGCCCGGTTTCATCGCGCGTAAGGGCGCGATCCCGATCGGCTACTACAAGGATCCGGAGAAAAGCGCGAAGACGTTCCGCACCATCAACGGCGTCCGTTACTCGATGCCTGGCGACTGGTGCACCGTCGCCGCGGACGGGACGCTGACGCTGCTCGGGCGCGGCAGCGTGTGCATCAACACGGCGGGTGAGAAGGTCTATCCGGAAGAGGTGGAGGAGGTGCTGAAGACGCATCCAGCGGTCGCGGACGCGCTTGTGGTCGGCGTGCCCGACGAGAAATGGGGCCAGGCGGTGACGGCGGTGGTCCATGCCGCACCGGGGGCGACAGTAGACGAGGCGGCGGTGCGCGCTCACGTGCGCGCCGCGCTCGCCGGCTACAAGACGCCCAAAGCGATCGTCGTCACGGACCGACCGCTGCGCGCGCCGAACGGCAAGGCGGATTACAAGGCGGCGACCGACATCGCCGTCGCGGCAGTCGCTGCGCGATGACGGGCGTGCCCGACATCGACGCGCTGGTGATCGGCGCGGGCTTCAGCGGGATCTACCTGCTCGGGAAGTTGCGCGAGAACGGCTTCAACGTTCGGCTGGTGGATGCGGCGGCGGAGCCGGGCGGCATCTGGTACTGGAACTGCTACCCTGGCGCGCGAGTCGATTCGCATGTTCCGATCTACGAGTTCTCGGACGAGCGGGTGTGGCGCGACTGGACCTGGTCGGAACGCTTCCCAGGCTGGCGCGAGTTGCGTCGCTATTTCCGACATGCCTGCGACGTTCTCGACCTCTGGCCTGCAATGACGCTCGGCGTCAGGATGCGCTCCGCCGTGTTCGACGAACATGCCGGCTTCTGGCGAGTGGAACTCGCCGATGGAGAGCGGCTGACCACCCGCTATCTGCTACCGTGTACCGGCTTTGCGGCCAAGGCGTACATCCCGTCACTTTCGGGACTCGACAGCTTTGCCGGCCCGGCCCACCACACCGCCCACTGGCCGCAGGAGGGCATCGACTTTGGCGGCAAGCGCGTCGCGATCATCGGGACCGGCGCGAGCGGTGTGCAGGTCGCTCAGGAGGCGGCACGCGAGGCTGCGCAGCTGACGATCTACCAGCGCACACCTATACTGGCTCTGCCGATGCGCCAGCGCCCATTGACCGCGGCTGAGCAGGAGCAGGCCAAGCCCGGTTACCCCGAGATCTTCCGTCAACGCCGACTGAGCAGCGGCGGGTTCGAGATCCTGCGGCTCGACCAGTCCGCGCTCGAGGTGTCAAGCGAGGAGCGCACCGCGGCGTTCGAGCGGCTGTGGGCGGCGGGCGGCTTCCACTATTGGGTCGGCAACTACGCCGACATCCTGGTGGACGAGCGCGCCAACCGGCTGGCCTACGATTTCTGGCGAGACAAGGTGCGCGAGCGGATCACCGACCCAGCGTTGCAGGAGAAGCTCGCACCCAGCGACCCGCCGCATCCGTTCGGGGTCAAGCGGCCGTCGCTCGAGCAGACTTATTACGACATCTTCAACCAGCCGAACGTCGAACTCGTCGACCTGCGGGAAGAGCCGATCGAACGGATCCTGCCCGACGGCATAGCCACGAGCGTCGGTGAGCGCCGACACGACGTCCTGGTGCTCGCGACCGGTTTCGACGCAGTGACGGGAGGGCTGATGCAGATGGACATTCGCGGGCGCGGCGGGGCGACGCTGGCGCACGCGTGGGGCGAAGGCGCACGCACGCATCTCGGCTACGCGGTTTCGGGCTTCCCTAACATGGTGTTCCTCTACGGCCCGCAGAGCCCGTCCGGCTTCTCCAATGGTCCGACTGCCGCGGAGGTGCAGGGTGACTGGGTCATCCGGTTCCTCGAGCATCTGCGCACGGGCGGGTGGTCCCGCTTCGAGGCCGAGCCGGACGCGCACGCGGCATGGGCGCGCCACATCGACGAGATCGCCGCCATGACGCTCTTTCCCAGGGCCGATTCCTGGTACATGGGAGCGAACATCCCAGGCAAACCGCGTCAGCTACTCAACTATCCGTCTGTGGTCGGCTATGCCGAGATCTGCGATGCGGTCGCCGAGGCGGGCTATAGCGGTTTCCGGCTGTCGGCATGAGCGCCGCCGAGGCTACCGGATCGTCGGACATCGACCCGATATGGGCCGAGGACGGGTCGCACCTGCCGGACTGGTTCGTCGATGCGCTGGCCGTTCCGCGGGAAGAAGGCTTCGTCACCGTAGAGGGCGCGCAGATCCACTACCTGCGCTGGGGCGACCGCGCAAAGCCGGGCGTGCTCATGGCGCACGGCTTTCTTGCCCATGCGCGCTGCTGGGCGTTTATCGCGCCGTTGCTCGCCGCGGACTACCATGTGGTCGCCTATGATCTTGCGGGCATGGGCGACAGCGACGCGCGCGTGGGGATCGATGGTGACGGCCGCGGGCGCGAGATGATCGCGGTGGCGGAGGCGACCGGGCTGTTCGACGGTGCTGCGCCGCCCGTGATCATCGGCCACAGCTTCGGCGCGGGGGTCGCGGTGACCGCGATGACGATCGCGGCCGAACGGTTCGCGGGCGCGATCATCTGCGACCTGATGATCATGCGGCCGGAGGCGCTTGCCGCCTACTGGCGTGGCGGACGCGGCAGCCCCGGCTCGGGCGACCCGAACAAGCCCGCCAGCCGGTATCCCGATTACCCGACCGCACGCGCGCGCTACGTGCTCGCGCCGCCACAGCCCGCGGGTGAGCCGTTCCTGATGGACTACATGGCCTATCATTCGCTCCGGCGGGACGGGGACGCGTGGACGTGGAAGTTCTCGCCCGCGGTGTTCGCGCGCGGCAACTCGGCGGACGAATGGATGACGATGGGTCGCCGTGTCGCCGCGGCGCCCGGTCGGCTGGCAATCATCTACGGCGAGCACAGCGCGCTCTTCGGCAGGGATTCCGCGGCATATCTGCGCGAACTGGGAGCCGGCGCGATCCCGATCGTCGCGGTGCCCAACGCGCGCCATCACCTGATGCTGGATGAGCCGCTCGCCTTCGCGACGGCGCTCAGAAGCATCCTTGCTCTCTGGAGATCGGCCCGCTGAACCAATCAGGAATGTCGGGTGTGATCCTCGTCTCCGGAGGATTGTCCGACGGCGAATTCCAGCTGCGCAAGGCACAGTTTTCCGGTTCCGTTTCGCTCGACGCCTTCGGCATGCACCACTGCGACACGACGCCCTACGCGCACCAGCGTCGGCGTCGTGCTGACTGCGCCCAGTCTGACCGGGGCGAGAAATTGAAGGTTCATGCTGATCAGCCGGCAGGACTGCCCTGGCGAGAGTGTGCGGGAGAGAGCAAGCTGTGCGGCCAGCTCAAGAAAGGACGCGATCGCGCCTCCATGCAAGGCGGGCAGAATGGGATTCCCGACAAGCTCCTCCGTGGGGATCAGCGTGAACGTTTCACCGCTTTGCGTCATCATGGTACCGAGTAGCTTCGCAAAGCCGTTCCGCCCGGTACTGGCCCCGATCGCGCCTTCGTTCATGGGGCGACAGCCCGATTGATCGAAAAGACGCCTTGGGCAGTCGCGATCAGGTGAGACGGATCTGTATCCCAGACTTCGGCGCGTACGAACGCACGGTGCTCGGTCGCGTCGTAGCAGTGAGCCCACGCCGTCGCGGGGCATCTCGCCTCGGCGGATCGCACATGGTCCACCTTCAGGTTAAGGGTGGAGATCGCCAGCCGTCTGCCCAATCGGGACATCACGGCAACGCCGCAGGCCTGATCGATGAGGCTCGTCAACACGCCGGTTGCGAGAACCTCGTCCTCGTCCGCCAGCTCCCGACGCCAACCGACCCGCAGCGAGCTGAGGCCATCGCCGATAGAAACCACCTCAAGGCCAAGCCTATTGCCCCATGGTATGCTTCCTGGTTGCAGGCTCCAGTCTCCAGCCACAAACCCCTCCTTGCCCTGACCCTTACTGATCCGCACTGCACCCACACGCCAGCCGGATCAGAAACGGTACGGTTTACTTACCTTTGTCTCCGCTTTAATGCCTGCGTCTTGAGATGGAAACGCAATCCAACAAATTCCTTGTGCTCGCGGTCACCAGCCTTCTGCTGGGCACGCTCCTCGTCTTTACCCTTTGGCTGTTTGATGCACGCAATGGAGACGGAAACCCCTATCTGATCCGTTTCACCGGGAGCGTCGCCGGCCTGGAAAAGGGATCGCCAGTGACCTTCTCGGGCGTCCCGGCGGGCCATGTCACGTCCATACGTTTCGACAAAGATGATCCGTCAGCGGTTCTCGTCACCGTCAGCCTCGAACCGAGGACTCCGATCGTCGCAGGCGTAAAGGCGACGATCGCGCGATCGGCGCTGGCGGGAACGGCGAACATCAGTCTCGACGGCGCGACATCCGGTGCGCCCCGGATTGTTGCGAGGAGCGACGGCGAGCTCCCCATCATCCCCGCCAAGGAAGGTGGGCTTCTTGGCGGGGGAGGGGATCCCGTCGCACTCGTGGAGAAGATCAGCCAGACAATCGATTCCGTGTCGCGCAACCTTGATGCCGCTCAGCAGCAGCGCGCCAGCGATCGGCTGGCGGCGCTGGCGGAGAGCTCCGCGGGCTGGTCGGACAAGGCGGGAGCGGCGTCCGACGCGCTTACCGGCACGCGCGGGCGTGTCGTGGCCGTGGGGAACGCCTTGCAGCGATCCGGCGACAGCGCCGAACGGCTGGGAGGCGTTCTGGAGGATCGCGGCGCGACTATTCTCACCAGAGCGAATCGCGCGTTGCTGAACGCCCGTGACGGATCCGAGCGGTTCACGGCTCGCGTCGAGGCTATTCGGCCTACAATACGCGACACCACCACCGAGCAGTCCAAGCTGGCCGAGACGGTTCGTTCAGCAAGGAACAAGGTTGGCGGCGTCAGGGAAACGGCGGCCCGCATCGATCAGGAGGGGCTGGGAGTGGGTGCTCCGTCTCTCCCGACCTACAAGCCGACGTCACGGCGGTGAACAACCACGGAACAATCGATGAGCCCTCGCCCGAGAGCGGGCGGGAGGCAAGCAACCGCCCCTCTCGGCTTGATTTCTCGTAAACGGGTCCGGATCGCGCTACCCTCGATCCAGGAGAACGAGATTGAGTGATGACGAAAAGAAACGCCGGCGCCCGAGGAAGATGGGCAGACCGACCACCGAGGACGCGCTCCGCCTGACATCGCACATCCTCAAGAGCGCTCGCGAGCTGTTCTTCGAACACGGTTTCGACGGTGCCAGTGCCGACATGATTGCCGAACAGGCGCGCATCTCCAAGCGGACCCTGTACGCGCGCTTCGGTAGCAAGGCCCGCGTGTTCGAGGCGGTGATCCTCGATGAGATCGACACGCAGCTGCGCGCGCTCGAACCCTCCGGCAGCGACGAGCCGGACATCGGATCGCGCCTTCGCGTGATCGCCGATCGCCTGCTCGAGTGGCTTCTGACACCCCGGATCGCCTCCATGGAACGCGTCGTCATTGCGCAAGCCGTGCGCTTTCCCGCGCTAGCGGCGAACATCCATGACTTCGGTTACCAGCGGGCCGTCCAATGGGTGGCGTCGATCCTCGCCCACGCCGATGCGAAGGGAGAACTGTCGCTGGCGGACCCCGTGTTCGCTGCCGAGCAGTTCGTCACGCTCGTCGTGGTCGCACCCATGCGCCGCGCAGCGCTGGGGCTGTCTCCTCCAGCATACGACGAGGCAGCGCGGGATCGCATTTCACGCGGCATCGACCTGTTCCTCGATGGCTGCCGCCCGCGGCAGGAGGATGGTTGCAGCGCGTGATGCCCACCACCGACGACGAGTCTCAAATCGGTGAGCGCGCGCGGCTGGCCGAGCTCATCCAGATCATGGGGCGCCATGGGCTGAACGGGCTCGCCTCGCGCCTGGGCCTGCTGCCCGGTCGCTCGGAGCAGCCAGTGGACGTCGGTACGCCCGAGCGGGTCGTCGCGCTGCTGCGGGACCTTGGACCTGTCGCAGTCAAGCTGGGGCAAGTGCTAGCCACCCGCGAGGACCTGCTCGGGCCGGAATGGGTGCGGGCGCTGTCGACGCTGCAGGATCGCGTGACCCCGCTGCCGTTCGAGGCGCTGGAGCCGACGATCCTGGCCGCGCTCGGCTCCCCGATCGCTGATGTGTTCGCGAACTTCAACCGCGAGCCGATCGCGGCGGCGTCGATTGCGCAGGTTCATGCTGCAACCTTGCGCGACGGAACCGAGGTTGTGGTCAAGGTACGCCGGCCGGGGATTGCGGAACGCGTCGATGCCGACCTACGGCTGCTCCGCCGCATCGCGCGGCTCGCGGCCCGGCACTCACCGGAGATCCGCCGCCTCAAGCCCGACGAACTGCTCCGATTCTTTGCGGAGAGCTTGTCGCAGGAAATGGACCTCAGCGCAGAAGCGGCAGCCTGCGAGAGCATCGGCGCGTTCCTGCAGCCGCTCGGCGTCCGGACGCCGGCCTTCTACTGGGATCAGGTCGGCCGCCGTATCAACGTGCAGGAGCGGCTTGACGGCATGCCGGTCCGCGAAATCCTCGACGGGGTGGGTGAGGGCGGTGCGGGTGTCGCCGGCAGATATGCCGATGCGGTATTGCGGATGATAATCTTCAACGGCCGGTTCCACGCGGACCCCCATCCCGGCAACGTCTTCGTCCTGGCCGATGGCTCTCTGGCGTTTATCGACTTCGGAGCCGTTGGCGTGCTCAGCCCCGCCCGGCGGAATGAGGTGGTCACGCTCGTCCTCGCCATCGCCGGCGAGGACACGCGATCGGTGACGGACGTGCTGCTGCAATGGTCGGGCGAGACCGACGTCGATCGCCAGGCGCTGACCCGCGACCTCGACGCGCTGATCGGCCAGTTCCGCGGGGCGGTACTTCAGCAGATCGAGCTGGCCGACATCTTCGGACGCGTCTTCGCGCTGCTACGAACGTACCGCCTGGCGCTGCCACCCGACCTCGCCCTGCTGCTGCGCACCCTGCTGATCGCCGAAGGGTTCGTGCGACGGCTCGATCCTGGCTTCGACATTGCGGCGCGCGCCGCGCCGATCGCGCGCGAACTGCTGCGGGAGCGGATCGGCCCGGCCGGCCTCAAGCGGGGCGGACGCCGGCTGGCGACGAGCCTTGGCCGTCTGGCCGCCGCCTCGCCCGAGCTGGTGGCCTTCGCCGAGCGGGTTGCGCGGTCGGGCGCGCTGCCGATCGAATTACAGGGAGGCGCGGTTTCCCCAACGCCGACGTCGCCCCGGCGCGCCGATCCCAACATCCTGTCAGCCGGACTGCTTGTCGCCGGCGCGATCCTTCAGCGCGACCATGATGTTGTCGGCGCAATGATGATGGCGTCTGCGGTGCTGCCAGCAGCCTGGGCCTGGTTCGCGAGCAGATAGAGGCGCTGACCTCCGGCTGCCCAGCCTTCCGCATATCCGGATCCCCGCCCTTGACCTATCACGCGCTTGTTCGCCTATCGGGCCTCATCACGGAGGAGTGGAACAACCCGGGAGAGGTGGCGTTTTCGAGTAAGTAAACCAGTCGGTGTATAAACGGCGCCCTGGTTCGATCGAGCAAGGGCTGTCGCGTGTCGGAACAACCGGATCAAGAACCGCATGTACCGGATGAGGAGTGGTCTGACTTCGGTGCTGCACTGAGCGACCTGGGGTCGGTTCCGGCTGAGGGCGAAATGACACCCTAAGCGAAATGGCCGGGTTTGGCTGGAGAACGGACTGGTGGCTTTCCGACAGCGATCCTCTACTCGCTGCCATCTCGAGTTCGCCCGGTTTTTCTGTACGCAGCGGGCTTTGCGGAAGCACTGCCCTGAATATCTTCCGGTCGAGCGCCCGCCGGGCAAATAAGTTGCTTCAGCACCCGGCCTCAGACAAATGCCTGTTATGGAGGGACCCGGGACGGTAGCTGTACGGATCAGATCGGGCTGGGGCTGGCTTGTGCTGGTGACCTTAACTGTCTCCACCATTGGTGACGAGATCTCCCTCATCACTCTGATGTTTCGGGCTGCCGAGAACGAGACGCGTTTTGCCGTGCCCATGCTGCTGATTGCGCAGCTGCTACCTGGTTTAATCGCTGCTCCGTTCATCGGTCGCTTTGTCGATAGGCGTGATGCTGGCAGAATACTTGTCGTCACCGGCCTAGCACAAGCGGCGCTTCTCGCCTGGATTGCCGGCAACACGGCGATGTTGCCGACGCTCGTTGGCGCAAGCGTGCTCAGCATCTGCTTCGCCATCAGCGGAACGGCGACCTTCGCGCTTATACCCGTACTGGCGACAGCACTTGGCATGCCGCTCAGCCGCGCGAATTCCGTGCTTGAGCTTGTGCGCGGTGTTGGGATGCTTGCAGGTCCGGTAGCGGGCGGTATCCTGATTGCGTGGATCGGCGCGCGCAGTGCTTTGCTCATTGATGCTGCCAGCTACGTCTTGCTCGCCACCGTGATCCTGGCCAGCGGCTTGCGCCGGCCGATAGCGCCGGATGAGCAGGAACCTCGTACATTGCTCGCCGAGTACTGGCCGATCCTCCGCAACCGGCGGATCACGGTGATGACAGGATCGCTGGCTTTGGAGGTCTTTGCCTCTGCCATCGCAGATGTAGCATTCGTGTTCCTGATCACAGTGACGCTGAAGCAAGGCCCCCTCGCATTTGGCCTGGTAACCGCTTGCTGGGCCGCCGGCATGATCCTGGGCGCTCTCGCGGCAGGTGCGCGGCCGATGCGCCGACCTGCTCCTTTGGCTTTCGTTGCGGCCACTATGATTGGCGTAACCATGCTGGTGATCGGCAGCGCCGCTTTGGTCGGCGCGGCCACCATCATGTTGATCGGGATGGTTTTCGTATTCGGCGGAGTTGCCAACAGCGTGCACAATGTGGCGGTACGCACGATGCTGCAAAACGAAACGCCGACCGACCACCATGGGAAGGTTGCAGCTATTTACGGCGCAGTCACGAGCAGCGCCGTCATCATTGGCTATGTCACGGGTGGACTGTTCACCCCGAGCAACGCGGTCGGTGCTTATCTGATTGCCGGTACGCTGGGTACAGCCGCCGGCTTGGCGGGATGGGGGTTGTTCAGCAGGTTTGCCCGTTAGACTGGCGTCGCGTCCGACAAGCGGCACCCAATCTGCTGGTCGATGAATGTACGGCAGCTTCAGCGACAGGCCGATATGGGGCGACTGGCGCCCTCTCGGCGGGGGCGGGAGGTGAAAACTGATTACTCTGCTATTTCAATGTCAGGGGCCGTGTCCAACCGCGCCCGCCCCACGATCGCGGCGACGGTGTTCTTGCTGAGGCCGAGGTCGCGCGCGATCCAACGATAGCTGCGACCTTCGGCAACGAGCGCCAGCACCTTGGGGGCGAGCCGGTCGGACTTGGGGCGGTCGCCGGACTGTCGCCCGAGTTTGCGACCCCGCGCCCGCGCCGCGGCGAGACCGGACCGAACGCGCTCGCTCAGCATGTCGCGCTCGAATTGCGCGATGCCGGCGAGCATCGTAGCCATCATTCGCCCGTGCGGTGTATCGACCTCGAACGTCATGCCGCTCATCGCGACTACCGATACCCGCCAACCCGACAGCCGGTTCAGCGTATCGAGCAGGTCCTGGGTCGAGCGTCCCCACCGGCTGAGTTCGGTGACAAGGATCGCATCGATGTGGCGGGCCTGCGCCAGTTTCATCACTTCGGCGCGCGCCGAGCGGTTGGCCTTCATCCCTGAGGCGGTTTCGCGGAAAACGTCGATGACCTCATAGCCGCCACGCTCGGCGAAACCGGCGAGGTCACGCAGCTGCCGCTCACACGACTGGTCGGCGGTCGAGACCCTGGCGTAGATGGCGGCGCGTTGTCCCAATTGAACCTTCCTGAAATCAGGCTTCAAAAACCCTTGATTTGCGTGGGGTGAGTGTTGTCCAAAACAGACTTCTGTTCAACAGGGACACTGCCACATGCCGAGACGCCACATCCTGAGCGCCCGGCAGCGGTCGGCGCTGCTTGACCTGCCGACCGACGAGGCGTCGCTGCTGCGGCATTACATTCTGGCGGATGACGACTTGGCTCACATCGACCGGCGGCGTCGGCCGGAAAACCGGATCGGCTTCGCCCTGCAACTCTGCGCACTGCGCCATCCGGGCCGGATGCTGGTGCCCGGCGAAGTGATCCCGCTCGCGGTATCCACCTTCCTGGGGGCTCAACTTGGCATCGCCGGCGATACGCTCGTCCGCTACGCCGTCAGGCGCCAAACCCGCCAGCAGCACATGGAGGTGCTGCGCTCTGTATATGGGTACAGGACGTTTCCCGGACAGGGTCCGCGAGCGCAGGCTTTTCGTGAATGGCTGTTCGCCGAAGCCGAACAGGCACGCTCCAACGACGATCTCGCCCGGCGTTTCATCGCTCGCTGCCGTGACACTATGACCATCCTGCCCGCGATCACGACTATCGAGCGGTTGTGCGCGGATGCGCTCGTCGCGGCCGAACGCCGGATTGAACGGCGGATCGCCGAGCGGCTCAGTTCCGCGACCTGCGCTCGGCTCGACGAGCTGACCACTGAAATGCTGCCGGGCACGATCAGCCGTTTCATCTGGCTGCGCCGGATCGAGCCGGGCAACAATTCCGCCGCGGCGAACCGGCTACTCGATCGATTGGAGTTCCTGCGTGCGATGGACCTCGATGCCGGCCTGCTTGCCGGAGTCCCACCGCATCGCGTCGCCAGGTTGCGGCGACAGGGCGAACGGTACTTTGCCGATGGTCTGCGTGATCTGAGTGCCGACCGGCGTCGCGCCATCCTCGCGGTCTGTATCATTGAGTGGGCAACCGCGACTGCGGATGCGGTGATCGAGACGCATGACCGGATCGTTGGCCGCACCTGGCGCGAGGCGAAGCAACTGCATGACACACGGGTCGCAGACAGCAGGGGTGGGGTCACTGCGACGCTGGCGGGCTTCGCGGCGCTCGGCGGATCGCTGCTCGAAGCGCATGGCGACGGTGCGTCGCTTGACGATGCGATCGCGCGTGCGGCGGGATGGGAGCATCTGACCCGCCTCACCGCTACGGCCCGGACGTTGACAGACACGTTGGGCGACGATCCGCTGGCCCATGTCGATCAGGGCTATCACCGCTTCCGTCGCTATGCCCCGCGAATGCTACGCTGCCTCGACCTCGAAGGCGCGCCGGTCGCCCGGCCCTTGCTGAACGCGGTGACCGCCATCGCCACCAAAGGCACGCCCCCGGCGACTGACGATTTCCTGCGGCCGCATTCCAAATGGCGGAGACAGTTGCGAGCGAAGGGCGACGATGATGCCCGTCTCCGAGAGGTCGCGGTCATGTTCCACCTGCGTGACGCGCTACGCTCGGGCGACATCTGGCTCGACCGCTCGCATCGGTATGGTGACCTGCGCAACGTCCTGGTGTCGATGGAAGTCGCGCATGCTGCGAAGCTGGCCGTACCGTCTGATCCGCATGTCTGGCTCGCCGATCGCAAAGCCCGTCTTGCCGATGGCCTTGCCCGGCTCGGTCGCGCCGCGCGTAACGGCACGATCCCGAAAGGCAGTATCGAGGACGGCACACTGCGCATCGATCGCCTCACCGCTGACGCGCCGGATGGGATCGATGACTTGGTGCTCGATCTCTACCGCCGTCTGCCGTCCGTCCGTATTACCGACCTGCTGCTCGAAGTAGATGCCGCGCTCGGCTTCACCGAGGCCTTCACGCACCTGCGCACCGGCGTTCCGTGCGACGACCGGACCGGCCTGCTCAATGTCCTGCTCGCAGAGGGTTTGAACCTGGGCCTGCGCAAGATGGCCGAGGCTTCCAACACCCATGATTACTGGCAACTCTCTCGGCTCGCGCGCTGGCACGTCGAACGCGAGGCGATCGATCAGGCGCTGACCCATGTGGTCGCCGCACAAGGCGATCTGCCGATGGCGCAGGTCTGGGGTATGGGCACTACCGCATCCGCCGATGGTCAATTCTACCCCGCCGCGCGACAGGGCGAGGCGATGAACACGGTCAACGCTCGCTATGGCAACGATCCCGGCATCAAGGCCTATACCCACGTCAACGACCGCTTCGCGCCGTTTGCATCGCGGACCATCCCTGCGACCGTCAGCGAAGCCCCATACTTGCTCGACGGGCTGACGATGAATGAGGCCGGGCGACGGATCGAGGAGCAATACGCCGACACTGGCGGGTTCACCGACCATCTGTTCGGGATCAGCGCCACGCTCGGCTACCGCCTGGTGCTGCGCATCCGCGACCTTCCGTCCAAACGGCTCTACGTGTTCGATCCCGCCGCTACGCCGAGCGAGTTACGTCCGCTGGTGGGCGGGAAGGCGCGCGAAGCGCTGATCGTCTCCAATTGGCCCGATCTATTTCGCTGCGCAGCCACCATGAGCGCAGGGCAGGTCCCGCCAAGCCGCATCCTGCGCAAGCTCGCCGCCTATCCGCGCCAGAACGATCTGGCGGCCGCACTGCGCGAGGTCGGCCGGATCGAACGGACGCTATTCATCATCGAATGGATCCTTGATGCCGGCATGCAACGCCGCGCGCAGGTCGGCCTCAACAAGGGCGAAGCGCACCACGCGCTGAAGAACGCCTTACGGATCGGTCGCCAGGGCGAGATCCGCGACCGTACGACAGAGGGGCAGCATTACCGCATCGCCGGCCTCAACCTGCTCACCGCCGTCATCGTCTACTGGAACACCCTGCATCTCGGCCATGCCGTCGAAGCCCGGCGACGCGAAGGGCTCGATACGCCCGACCACCTGCTGGCCCATATCTCACCGCTCGGGTGGGCGCACATCCTCCTCACCGGCGAATACCTCTGGCCGAAGGGTGCCGAGGCTTAGGGTGTCATTTCGCCCTCAGCCGGATTCGACCCCAAGATGGCCTGGGCGATCTTCTGCGGATCGAGCGTGTAGAGTTCATCGCCGGCGCTCTCG
>NZ_BNCG01000027.1 GCF_014656355.1 Camelimonas fluminis | reverse complement strand
ATCAGAAGTCAGCCACAAAGGGAATCCGGTGCGATTCATGGCGGTCGAAAAGCGCTCTAGACGCCGAGCGCAACAGTGACGGCGCCGTCGCCGCATGGGACGTCCTCCAGAAAAACCGGAAGGCCGAAGAAACTGTCGGCCTCCTCGGGACCAGGGACGCCCTGGAAAACATCGCCATGCTCTACGACGGCGAGAAGGCTGATGCGCAGGTCCTGGACTACAACGACATCATCATCAAAACAGTCGAACTCCTCGAGACAAATACCGGGGTTCGCCGCTACTACCAAACCATGTTCCGCATGGTCCTGATCGACGAGTATCAGGACACAAACGCCACCCAGGAACACCTCATCCGCCTGATGCTCAATCCGCAGGTGAACATCACATGCGTTGGTGACGAGGATCAGAGCGTCTACGGATGGCGCGGCGCCGAGATCAAAAATATCCTGACGTTCCAGGGACGCTACAACGGCGCAAACGTGATCAAGCTCGAGCAGAATTTCCGCTCCACTTCGTCAATCCTGGACGCGGCCAACAAGCTCATCGCCCGCAATGAAGACCGTCTGGGCAAAAAACTCTATACGATGGCAGCAGCGCGAGCACCGATCACGCACTACCGGTTCAGTGATCCCCGCCAGGAAGCTGCATCTATCGTCAACGCCATCGCGGACCTTCACGAGCAAGGCGTGCCTTACAACTCCATTGCCATCCTCGGCCGCTACGCCACCATGTTCGCCACGATACAGCTACCCCTCGCTCAGGCGCGCATTCCCTTCACCATCACTGCGGGGAAGAAGGCCCAGGAAACACAAGACATCCAAAATATTATCGCCTACTTCCGATTTGCAAAAAACCGACGCGACGACTACGCGCTGCAGCGAATCCTCACCGCCAAACCGAGGGGCCTCGGCCCAACGAAAATGAAGAAGGTGTCGGAAGAGGCCCGCACCCGCCATATTCCGATGATCGATGCCATCGCCAGTCTCCTGGCGTCGAGCGAACTGAAAGGAAAGCTCGGCGAAGGCCTCACAAACCTCCTCAACTTTCTCAACGAACTCGCGGACGACTATCAGCTCGAGGTGCCCCCGGCCGAGATTTATGAAAAGGTGGTCGTCGAGCTGGAACTCGACAAAGACCTGGCCAAGGCAACCGAAAAAGCCGGAAACGTCGTCGAAAAGATCGCCCGCAACAAAGCCCATGCCGGCGTCCAGCGCCGGGCAGACCGGATCGCCGAACTTCAGGCAGCAATCACCAGCGCCCCGAACCTCGACGAAATGGTCGACTCCCTGGCGCTAGACCCGGTCGATAACAATGAAATTACCGACGGTGTCTGGATAGGCACGATCCACGCCGCAAAGGGCCTGGAATTTGACCACGTTATCCTCCCCGCGTGGTCTGAAGGTATCTTCCCTTCATCGCGGATTGTGCGCCAACTCGCATCACGGGACCTCCCGGCCGACGAGGAAAGCCGCCTGCGTCGCGACCTTGAAGAAGAGCGACGACTGGCCTACGTCGGCCTCACAAGAGCCAAGAAAACAGCGACCATCACCTCGGTCGAGTCATTCCACGGCGAGTACGACCTCCCGCCTTCACGGTTCCTCGGCGACATCTCACCAGCGCTCACCAAAACCGCTACCTACCGGTAGCGCACACAAAGTAAAAGGCCCCGGACAATAGTCCGGGGCCTTTTTTATTCCAACGCGAGCCGACGCACTCTAACCACCACCCCGACCGACAATGCGCCCAGCGCTGCCGATAATCTGCTTGCCCCCATTGATAACCCCAGCGGCGCCGGCGCCAATCGCTCCGATGCCAGCACGTGTTCCGAAGTAACCAGTCGCCATCGCTGCGCCAACCGCCGGACCACCGCCAGAAATCATCGCAAAGGAACGGACGCCTGCCACCACGCCATTTGTAATCTGCCCCATCCTCGCCCCCGTCAGAGACGCCGCGATATCACCGCCGGCGCGCAGCAAATGGGAAGCCATCATCGCAGCGGCGATCGAGAAGGATGCGAACAACACCAACCCTGAAACCTCACCGCCTTGCGACATCTGGGTGTTCACCCAATTATACACCTGCTCCAGCGTCGGATTGCCCCCGGACTGCCCCATGCCCTGGCCAATTAGCCGCGTGAGAACGAACGTCGACACCGACGCCAGCAGACCCGAGAAGGCCAGCAGGAGAACGCCATACAGCAGGAGGTTAAACCCGTTCACCGCAAGATACCGGGTCCGCCTGAATATCCAGAAAAAGAGGATGATCGGGCTCAACGACAGCGTGACCGCCAACTTGATCAACGCCTCCACAACACTCATTGCAAATGCCGCCAGAGCAAGGATCGAAGCGACAATCAGAAACAGGGATATCACCGACACCACAATACCCGTGCCCCAGTCCGCAGGCGTCGCCTCCGCCTTCTTCTGCGAAAGAAGCGTGGCGCCCGCCACCACAGGCCCATAAGCCGCCATGTGCACCTTGCACGCCAGCTGGGACATGTTGTCGATAGTGGCATTCGCCTGAAAACTTATCGAGGTATCAACCTGGACGAACTGACAGTTCTGTTTTGCATTGCTCACACCGAACGCAGCATTGCCCTGCTCTACACCCATCTCACCAATGGCGGCGCCCAACTGCAGCGATGGGTAAAACGCATAGCCCATCACATACTCGGATGCGAACGATGAGATGGAAATCAGCGCATATACCGCGACGAACCGCGCCATATTCCACCAGATATCCGACCACCTCATAAGACCCGGCCACAAAAAGCCACGCCCGATCATAAACGCGGTGACAATCGCGAAAACGACCGCCATCAAAGGCAGCACAACGCTTGTCAGCTTCTCAAGCACCGCAGGAACCACCTGAACAGCGACCTCACCGGTTTTAACAATCACCGTGCAGGCCCAGCACTTGTTTGCGCTTTCAAGGATCGTGGCTGACAACGTGTCACCCGTCTCCGATTTCGTCGCGTCCTGCTTGGTGCCTTCGCTATCTGTCCCGAGGTTCGTTTTTCCCCGCATTGCGTCGGCCATCTTGCAGATGGTCGTGCCGTTTTTGTCCGCAAACCCGGAACAGCTTCCGCTCCTGAGCATCGTTTGGCAATTGCCAGTTCCAAGCTGGATGCACGCCAGAACCAGCGAACCGTCGACTTTCCGTCCGTCGAACGTCTCCATACCCATCAGCTGACGAACAGGCGCTGAATTAGCCGCCGAATTTGTCAGCTTCGCCCAAACCTCAACCTGCTCGTTGACACCCATGTTAGCGTATTGCTCCGGCGTCAAACCTTGCGCAGCGAGGTTGCTCCGGTTCATCTGGAGAAGGCCCGTACAGCAACTCCCGTTATAAACTCCAAGCTTGCCGCCGGACTCGAACATCGCGAGTTGGCCAATATCGTCCGCGTACTGCTTCAGATTTGAGTTGAGACTGGACCCACGGATGGCCTCCGCCACCGTCGCTGCCGAAGCAGTCCCCGACGATCCAATGATAGACGCGGCCTGCGCCTGTCCCATCCCGACGAATATCAAAAGGCAGCAAAAACATAGCCCAACCGCGCCGTTCCACATCACGCGGACAAATCCATCAAAAGCCCAGCGCATAGCTTTCCTCATATCGGCAAAATTCCAGGCACAGGCTGCTGATTTCTTCCACCACAACGCCTGCCCGGCCCGGACGGAGCCACGCCGAGCACGAAAGATCATTGGAAGCGAGAGGAATGCCCTGTAAAACCGAGACACGATTAGAAATTCCGTTTGATCTCAAATACCATAAAGAAGGCCACCAATGAAACCTCTCCTTCCTGCCGTGTTTCTCGCTGGCGCCATCATCACCGCACCAGCAATTGCCGCCGCCGCCGACTGGCAGCCAATGCAACTGCTGCAAATCGCTACGACCAATCCGCCACCGGAAATCGCTGCAATCTGGAGCGACCAGATCCGCTCGACCAACCGCGCATTCGCGGCCGATGTCAGACCGATCCAATCTGCAACGGGCAACGCCCCAATCCTGATCTACGCCCGAACGTTCGACGTCGACGGGACAAAGGTCATCGCCAGCGTGTTCCACGGCTGGAAAGCCAACTGCCAGGAAGCGGCGAACTCCAAAGGCTCTGACCAGACCTGGGCCGACTGTCCGGCTCGCGTCACGACCATCCGGCCGTCTGGCGAAGTCAAAACAGTGCGCACAACCGCCTGCTTTAACGGCTTTCCCCTGGGCCCCAACACGGGCGCACCCCCCACCGAAAAGACGCTAGCCAGCTTCGATCCCGCAACCAACCGGGTGTCGTTCCGCATCACGAACGACGGACACACCGTCAGAAACTGTGACCGCAGCGCCGTCGCGCCAAAATAACCCCGGCGCGGCCTCAAAAGAAAAGTGGCGGCCGTTGGCCGCCACTCTATTTATCTGCCCTCCGCGCGCCACCCACCCGCTCTGCGAACGGCCGCGAGCACCGTCACCTACAACGAGCGGCGTCCGCAGCCCATCCGGCGACCCCTGCGCCACTCAGCTCACGCATCGTCGCCCCCGTCCGCACGCTCTGATGGTCGGCGGTTTTCAGCGGGCAATTCGCCGTCAGCGACATTCACTGCAACCTCGGTTTTTCCGCTTTCCGACAAGCCTCCGCGCATCTCGCGCAATTCACCGAGCGAGGGCACATGCACGCCGCTATTTTTCACACGCATCCACGTGAACCATGCGAACCCGCCGGCGCCAATCAGCATAAAAAAGAGTATTAATCGTAGCATCAAAACCCCGGTGCTGCGACTGAGCCAGTCAATGACTGCGAAAACGAGGATCGCGCCCAGAAAGTTGAAACCAAGGGTCGCCCTGTCGACCAGTCCCCGCCTGAGCTTCTCGCGCAGACCCACCCTAGCCCCCCACGCCATACAATTGCTTGTTGCCGTTGATGTACATCACCAGGCTCTGTTTCGTCGCAACGACACGCCCCACGTTGTCCATTGACATGAAGAACGAGAGTTCCTCCATCTCCGGAGACGTCCCCCAAACTCGCAAAATCATTTCCAGCAGCATGCTTTGCTGGCAGTTCTTGTCCAAATAAATGCGCTCCACAATCGGGACATCGTCCCATGTCCGAAAAAACAGCCGAATCTCGACTTTCCCTGGGCCTGGGGTGCGAATTTGAATGGGCTGCACCTGAAATTCTCCAAAATGGAATATTTTGCGGAAGCTGCATTGCCCGCGAATGACCTCGCGGCTAAATCCCATTTATCATATCAGTGGAATTTCGTAAGATATAGCCACATTTTCCAGCGCCATTTTTGAACACGGATACAACGTGCCTCCAACAGTCCGCCTAACGCCAGCAGACATAAAGCACTACCTGACCAACGAAGACGTGAGCCCGGATACTCGGGCGCGACTTCTGACCGAGCTATTTTCGGACCACACTGCCCCAACGCTCACCAGCTACCTCGAGAAAAACGGCTTCCGGATCGCGGCTCATGCATCCGGGCTGACAGAACGAATGCTCCGGGCAGCCACCACGCGATTTTCCACACGCACGCTGGAAATCCTCCGGAGTGACCCCTTTGAGATGATAGGCCCTGTCCCAGGCTTCACATTTGATATCGCTTTGGCGTTGTGGCGCCGCCTCTCCCCTGAGCCAATCGGCCAGAGACGGGTCGCGATGGCCGCGGCAAACGAGCGAATGGCCGCCCTGAAGGCCTCCGGCAGCGTCTTTCTTGCCCGCATGGCGCTCACCAACGCGATCCTGGAGCGCATTTTCGCCACAAGGGATGATGTCGAGGCGGCTGTAGACACCCTCATCTCACATGGCATTCTCATATCGGCCACCGCCTCAGGAACCGAAATTCTGGTACGTGCCGACGCGCTGCGCACCGAGCGCCTTGTCGCCTCACTGATCACCAAAAAATACAGACCTTCCGCACCCGTCGACAATTCTTCAATCCTGCAAGCCATGTGCGAAACGGGAATGCGCACTCCCGACAAGAACCAGATAGCCGCAATCCAGTCCGCCTCCTCAAACACCGTGTCCATGATCACTGGCGGACCGGGAACCGGCAAAACCGCAATTCTGGCGGCCATCAATCGCGTCGTGAAACAGATCAGGCCAGGCGCGAGGGTCAAAGTCATCTCGCTCTCTGCCCGGGTTGCTCGGGCTATTGGTGAGAAAACCGGCATTGAAGCGGATACCGCACATGCCACCCTTGGCGTTTTGCCGGACGGGGGCGGATATGTGCACGGCCCCAACAACCCGCTCCCCCTCGACCTCCTCATCGTCGAAGAGGCCTTCATGATCGGAAACCAGCTCCTGGCCGACCTCCTCCTAGCGGTCCCCTCCACATGCTCAATCATTTTCGTCGGCGATCCGGAGCAGCTGCCACCTGTCATGGAGGGCATCCCCCTCCAGGCCATTCTGCGCACCCGTGCAATTCCCGTGGTCCAATTGCAAACCAATCACCGCAGGACCGCCAGAGATATCCCAGCCGCTGCGACGCGCGTCATGCAGGGCCGCCCACTCGCTGACTCTCCAAATATCCGCATACTTCGCACATCCTCCCACGACGACGCACTCGATCGGATCCGGCAAGAGTTCGTTGCTGCCAAATCGGCCTGCCATACCGTCCAGATCCTGACCGCCATCCACGACGGCCATCTGGGCACCCACGCGATCAACAGGGCAATCGCCGGCCACTCCCACCACTCCGTGGGCGACCTCGTAATGCAAACAGTCAACGACCGGAGCGCCGAATTTTGGAGCGGAGAGCTCGCGACCATCCGCAGGATCGGGCCCAACGGAATTACACTCGCGAGGGACGACGGCCGGGAGATCAAGCGATCTCCCGCCCAGATACGTGATCTGTTACACGCCTCGGCAACTACCTACCAACAATCCCAAGGCATTGAGTGCGATATCGTCATTCTCGTCGTATCAAGGACCCATGCCAGAATGCTCGGTCGGAATCTCATTAACGTTGGCCTGACCCGCGCGAAGAAGCGGTGCATCATCCTGGATCACCAAAATGGCCTCACCACCAGTCTGGCGAAACACCACACCGAAAGCCGCACCACGCTACTGCCACGTCTCCTCATTGGCGAGAACATCGGAGGTAAGGCATGACACCCCAGCTGCTCTCACCACTGGCCGCAGGCATTGCCTTCACATGCGCCTCTTTATCCCCATCAGCGGCAGCGCAGCCCGCCTGCCTCTTCTGGGCCTCGGTTGCTGAACAGCACTATCAGATGCCAAGGGGCCTCATGTCGGCCCTCGTTACTCTGGAGTCCAAGGCCAATCCCAACGCCCTGAACGTCGACGGGAAGGCCCTCTATTTTTCCTCCGCTGTCGAAGCGGCTGCAGCCATCAAGGAACTTACCCCGAGGTCATTCGAAGTGGATGTTGGCTGCGGGCAGCTAACCGTCCGCTGGCACGGCCCTCGTTTTACCTCCATTGGCGCCATGCTCGATCCTCGAACCAATCTTTCATATGCGTCCTGGCACCTCAGCGAGCTTCGTGAAAAATACGGATCGTGGTCCGCCGCCGTCGCGAGATACCACTCATTCCAGCCAGACCGCGGCCGTCGCTATGCCTGCAGGATACGACAAATTATGCACGCAAATGGCGGCAACACCTCTGCCCTTGAAAACACCTGCTCCTGAGGCAGGTGCCCACTTTCCCGCATTTTCACTGACGCGCCGATCGCCGGTGTGAGATAATATGGCGTAAACCACCCAGGAGTTTCCTGATGCCCACCATCGGAGAACAAACGCGCGAAGCCGCCGACCGCTCGCAAGCCAACCGCGCCTTCGACCACGAGCGGCAATCCGACAACGCGCCCCAGATGAGCGCTGACAAGGCGGCTGAGGCCACCGCCGACCCGAAACGCCGGGCTTCAACCATCGTCGCTGAAGCGGCTGACAAAACAATGCATATGGGAGTGCTCCAACGGAACCTCTCCGCTCGCCCCATGCACGACCTGGCTCACGAAGTGGCTGGATCACTCAATCCGGGGATTGAAGGCGGTGAAAGCGATCTCACAGAGAAAGACACCCTGAAAACCACAACCAAAGCCGGGAAGATGGCGCTTAGCATGCCGCTTGGCGCAATCGCGTTGGCCGCCCAGCATGACCACGCGACGCGTCAGGAGCAGGAACATCGTGCCCGTATCGAGGCCGACAAGCCTCCAGTCGACCATGCGCCCAGCTACATTGATCGCATCAAAACCGCTTACGACGAAGGCGTCGCCTCCACATCAAACCTGGCGACCCCGACTGCCCAAACACCGGCCGCCAACCCTGCGCCCCAGCGCCGGCATCGCAACTCCGGCATGGGGATCGAATGATGTCGGATCATTCCAATGCAGACCTCACCGAACTTCTCGATATCGGCAGGTCATCCAGCAGTCGCATACTTAGCTCCGTGAGGTCCGTCCGGGGCGCTTCAGGCGCCGTCGCAACAGGCCTTTCCGCCGCCGCAGAGATTAGCGCCACAGGTCGATTATCCCGCCAGACCCTGCTTTCAACCAGCAGCAGCGCCGCCATAATGGTCGGCGCCAGGCTGGTTCCAGGTGTTGGCTGGGCCATGATGGCATATACAGCCGCCGACATCGGATCTCGCGCATTTCTCGGAAAGCCATTTGGCGAAACGATGGTCGGAAAGCCCATCGATTGGGCAGTTGGACAAGCCGGCCGCGCCAGCCTCGCCGCCGCCTCCGGACTAACCGACATCGTCGGCTGGAAATTAGGTTCTGACTTCCTCAATAACGTCGTGAAGCCTTGGGCTTTCCCCGGCGATGAGCGAGACCCACAACGCGCCACAGACGCCGGCGCCGGAGCTCGAAGCGCGATAGCGGATGCACGCGAAACAGGTCTCCTGCCCAAGGACCCGTCAATACCGCTCCTGATCAGGGGCCCAACTTCGACCATGACTGCGCACGACACCCTTGAGCATCCACCCCGTGCAGCAGGCTTCGTCCCACCCGGCAACCTTCAACACATTTCCGTCGCCAGAGACGGCCCGGGCGCTGCCCTCACGTCAATCGATCCAACGCCCCTGGCAATCGAGAACCTGCGCCAAACCGTCCTCCTGCAAGACGCACAGTCGATCGCCAACGACGGCGTCGACCTATCGTCACCACAGGTGTCGAGGGAAACCGCAAAGCCAACCAGAACCGCTGATATCCTGTCTGCGGCGAGGGCCGGAATGGCTGAAAACCCCGGATCAGCCGCGAATTTCCCAATTCGATCCCAAACCCGGACTCGGGGCGCCGAACTTGATGATTAGGCGATCGAAAACAAGCCCGGCCTGGGCGTCGAGAATCCCCGCAGACCGATGGAACCCGGCCTACGGATACATCCACAACAGCTCCCTCACCCTGCCAACACCTGTCGCAGATCGCCTGAACATAGCTCTCCTCCAGTGTCGTGACCGGTGGGCCTGCGCAGCGATGGCATCCGCGCCCACCGGCCCAGTCTTTTACGCATTCTCCCTGCTTTCCTTCATTCGCCTCTGGAACGAAGGCGAGCACGGCATCTCCCTGTCGGCGGCTGGCAACGAGATCCATCTGGGGCACGATCTGGTCCAGCCACTACTGTACCGGCACCCCGCGATAATCCCGATGGAGATTTCCTATAACCACCAGCGCGACAAGTTCGAACGCGCCATGATTTATTCCATTACTGATTTCAATGAGTTACAAGAAAATTCAAAACCGGTTCCATAACCCCATAAATGAAAGGGCCGATCCACAGCTTCCTCGCGACAAAACGAGCAAGCAAGGACACCCGCGACAGCCTTATCGACCATTTCAAGGGCTGTGACACACCAGTTTCCCGCCTGACGCCGACCATTGATGTTGCCTTAACAGGATCCCAGTACGCGAGCCGCCAAAATGCTTATTCAAAACGTTCCACCGCCGCCCCCCACGAACATCCCGCACAATGCTCTTGCGGGGCCTGTGCTCCCACAAATCCCGATCTTCGAGTGGAACGGACTGGCCATTCTCGGCGAGGCCCCTGGCCGCCAGGAAGCCATTAGCGGCGTTCCATTCTCCGGCCCCGCCGGAGAACTTCTTGACACCCTCCTCTCGCGCGTTGACATCGAACGGCATGAAACGCTCGTTCTAAACCCCTTCCTCTATCAACCAGTGTGGACCCCCCTGGACAACGGGACCCGCAGGAACAACGACATCTCGAATTTTTTCACAAAGGACGCCGCCGAAGGAAACACCAAAATCCACGACGGCGCCTTGTTCCGCTCCGCCTACGCGAAAAATTCGAATGCACATGACCTCCGCTACTGCTGGACCGTGCTCAACCACGTCAAGCCACGAGCCATCCTGGCGCTCGGCGCCACAGCGCTCTGGTTCCTCACGGGCCACGACAAGATTTCCGAGCATCGAGGCAATGTCCTGAAGACGCCCATGCTCGATGATGCGCCAGTGATCCCAAGCTATCACCCCGCGTATGCACTATATCGGAACGCCGATCAGGAAATTCTCAACACGATCATCGCTGACATTGCGCTGGTGAAGCCGTTCCTCGCGCAATAAAAAATAGGGCAACGGCCACATGACCAGCTTCGAAATCCAGGAAACCCTGTTTCCCACTCCTCAGGGCAATGTCAAAGGAACGCTCATTGCCCTCGTGACTCTATCCAGCGGAAAAACCCGACGGGTCGGCCATGCCTACCTCTACTTACCACACCGCCCAGACGAGAAACTCTCCATCGACATACCCAAGGCCGTTCCCTCAAAGGACCTGGCCGTTGTCATCACAGCCCTCACGGCCTTCTCAGAGCGGTACTCGTCCCACTCAAAGATAAGTTGAAACCCCTGCCGCGCCTCGCCTGAAAGAGGCGCTAACAAATACCCCATAAATCCGCCCAGCCCTCTCAATACGCGCACATGAGGAAACAGCGGAAGTGGGTGGCAATGCCCCGCAACCCTACACTCACCGCCCAATTGCCGACATCGCGGCCCAGCCAACCAACGTGCGGAGCAGAAATTGGACATACACAAGCAGGCCCTCTCCGACGTCGCACTGGACACCGCGCTCGTCGCCCTCATGGCGCTCTTCGCCGCTCTTGGCGTCCCAGGCCCCGGGATTGCCCTCTTTTTCATAATGGCAGCGCTCACCACCGTGAGAGCTTCAGGCCACCGTGATCTATATGACCAACCCTTGGCTCGCATCGGCTTCAAGGCGGCAGCTATCAATAGCAGCGTCGCGGGTGTCGCCTGGCGAAACTACATATTGCTTCGCTGGGTGCAACAATCTGCCAAACCAACGAACGCGGTCAAAGGCATCCGTTGGGCCTGGAACGGCTACGGCCGCCTTATCGGCGACCTCTCCTATTGGGCCATGCCCTTCATCCTGGCTTTTGGCTTCACACGGCTACACGGCGCGTACGCACTCTGTCTGACCCTTGTTGGCGTCCATATCCTTGGCGTTTTCGCCCAGTTCGCCCAAATCCGTGCGTGGGCGCGAAACAATCCGGACGCGGACGTACCGCGTATGCAGCCTCCCGCCAATTCGAACTCCCGCCAGCGATAGCCCGCCACCTTTCTGAAAAAATTAAGCCCGGCCATTGCTGGCCGGGCTAAATCCCTGCGTCACGACCTAACGGCCCTTTATTTCAACGTATCTCCCCCAATAAGAGGGGCCCCAACAAGACCATCACACCCGCCGGCGCTGGATGAACACAGCCCCTGGTCTTTGTCACCGGCGGTCCCGAGGGTGTCTGCGAGGAGCGGATTCGACAAATCCAGCTTCGGCCCTTCGCTCAGGTTCGATTCCTTCAACGTCACCTTCGCTTTCCCCGTATATTCTCCGCCCAAGGTATCCAGCCCGCGCAAATCAACATCTGCGTCCGCCGCCAAAGCGCCGGCGCCAGCGAACAGGCTTGCAATAAGGCACACTATCAGTTTCCGCATTTCACCCTCCAACCTCAAAGCCCGCGGGCCGGGCCCGCGCCGCACCAGCAGCGCCCAAAACATCGGCGCCGCTCACCGACGCGACCTGCTTCTTTCCCTCATCCCTGATCAGATCCAATCGAACGCCGCCCTGGACTGACTGCCCCACATCCAGATTCAAATCCGCCGTCTTGGCCTCAACGCCCGTGTGCTCACTGCGATCGCCCCCCACCACAGGACCAACAACCTCCGGCCTCGCGCCGACGTCGGCCATCGACGCGAAGTTCTCACGCGTCTCGGGATGCATTTTTGCAAAAACGATCGCCGGACGACCCTCTGCCGCTATGGCGACATGATCCTTCAGGACGCCTCTCGACTCTTCATCCATCTCGAACTGACCATCGCGCACCCGGATTCCCTGAGAACGGATAATCGCTGCGTCCCGTGGTTCATGAGTGACCGGGTCACGCTCAATCATCATCATGGAACCATTGCGAGCCTGATAATCCACCACCCTGTCGCCATAGGCGACGCGCGTGGTCACAGACTCGTTGCCCGGGGTCATATCGATAGAAATCGCCTTCCCCGTCTCCACGCCGGCGCCGTTTGCCAGTGCAACCACCGGTGACCGACCCGCTTCTCCAACAGCAGCCTGCATATCGCGCATTGCATGTGCGGCCGCATCATTTGCCTGGAAATTCCCCTTCTCGTCGAACTTCCCGAGGTCACCCGAAGCCCCGCTGCGCCGCGCGAAAACCGCGACTCCGTCATCATCGCGCTCCATCGTTACCCGGTCACCAGAAGCACCGCCCGTGAAGGCAACCCCTCCTTTTGCGGTTTCAATGCCCACCGAACGCTCCCCCGTCTCCAGGTTCACGGATTTCACGACTGCGCTTTCCCCAACCGTCGCGCCCGCGGACCGCGCGAACTCAGAGAAGTCCCGGCCGCCATCCCGACCCAATAAACGGTCGCCGAACGACGTGGGCGTAGACACAGGCGCATCCCCGATCTGGCCAAACACCTGAGACTGCCGCACGAGGCTGGAGGCCGCTGCCTGTTCTGAAAGCGAGCTGGCCCTGACCAGATCGGCCGATCCCGTGCCAACTTCCGCTCCAGTAAACCGTGCCGCCCCCGATCTGAACGCCGGATCGGCGCTCCAGGCGTCAGCGCCGGGGTCCAAGACAGACCCCCGCATACGGCCATTCTTCTCGAACTGCTCGCCGCCAACAAACCTGTACTCCCGGGCCGTCGCCGGCGCGGACGAGAGCACTCCCCCACCGTCCCCGATAATAAGAGACGCGCCCTTCGGCAGCTCCGCCGGAAGCCCGTTCTTCCGGGAAAATTCCCCATAGTTCTTTTTAAATTCTGCGAGCGCGCTTTCATCATTCACCGCGCCCTCGAGATGAAAGTCATGGGACTTGCCCATATCACCCGGGAGCGAAACGCGAACCACCTGCCCGGACATCGCTCCACGCAAACCGGGAGCATCACCTGGCGCAAGCCCTTCCCGCTTACTGGCAGACAAACCCTTATGAGCGTCGACATCGAGCGCAACGCTCAAGTCCGAACGCCCGCCAACAGCGGCGCTCAACTTGCCCCCTGCTGCAAGACCCTCACGGCCCGAAGCCGTTCCAAGAGCCTTTTCCAGCGACGCCTTATCCATATTCGCAGGACCAAGCGCTGCATCCTTCTGCGCTTGCGTACGCAGGTCATATGTGGTCCGGCCTCCGCCCAGCATAAACCCGCCATACTCACGCAGCGCGGAGTAACCGGCGTAGGCGAGTGCAGCATACGTCCCAATTCGCATGGTGTTGCCGGAGACCATGCCGGACAACATACGTCCAAGCATACCTCGCCCACCACCAGCACCAGCCAACTCGCCCGCGACATCCATGGCGCCTTCGGCACGACCCGCACCGGCTCCAGATGCACCGCCGGAACCCGAGCCACGCCCGCCAGCTCCAGCCTCCTGCTGATGCCCCCTTGCCGGGGACGCCTTCTGCGGCCTTCGTGCCATGAAAATTCTCCATAAATTTGAGCTGAAATTATAGGGCGCTAATTCCAATTATCCAACTGCCAGGGCTTCAAACACACAACAGCGCCAGGCTATAATAGGGATCACAAAGCGAGAATTTTTCGGGGTACAACATGCAGCCTGATCAACAGCTGCGGCCATTTAGCGCCGAAGGCGAAGCCATCCAGCGCCGCGTCACAGCAGAAATCGTTGATGCCGCACTGAAAGGAGAAGACATTCTTTTTGTCGGCCCCACCGGGTGCGGCAAGACGAAAATTTTCACAGACGCGCTCGTCACGCTCGCCGCGAAAAGCCCTGACTTCAACGCCCTGGTGCTGCAGCGACGCCGCCACCTCGCTCAACAAAACGAGGCACGGGCTCATCTTTATGGCGTGTCCCCCGACAATACCCACGTCGTGATGGATGGCGAAATCCACCCAGACGCCGCGAGCCGACCCTTCATCTACGCTTTGCCTCAAACTCTCGCCGGCCGTACCGCCGAAATTGGCCCCCGTCGCTACGTTGTACTTGATGAGGCTCACCATGCCGGCGACGACGACGGCACCGAACTGAACTCAGTCATCCAGGACCTTGAGGCGGCAAACCCGAACGTCGCCTTCCTCGGGGCGACTGCGAGTCCCTACCCACCCAAAGGGCAAAAGTTCTGTGCTCGCCTCGAAAATGCCCGCCGCATCACCATCACCTATCACGAAGCAATTGAGGCCGGGATGATCACCGGCATCAGAACAGAAACCCCTGACTACCGCCTCAAAGACGGCAGCTACATACACCAGGCAATTGAAGCCAAGATCGACGATCGCAGGGTTGCTGACACCAGAGCCGGCATCACCACGATGATAGGCCGCCTTCGCCCTCCAGACTTCCCCGACATGGTCGCTCGAGACATCGTGCGTAACGGCGAACAGACAATGCCCACATTGTGTTTTGCCGACACGATCGCTGAGGCGGAAAAGCTGCAGCACGCCTTCCTCGAACAGGGCATCAAAGCTGCCGTAATCCATTCCCGCATGCCGGAGAGCGCCGTTGTAGCCAACGTGAAAGCCTACCTTCGCGGCGACATCACACATCTCGCCTCTGTCGACATGATCGGCGAGGGGTTCGACGCTCCACATACAACCCGCATCATCCAGACAAAGGCTCTCACGACCCTGGACGAAGAAATTCAGGCGAGAGGCCGGGCCCAACGAATTTTCGGATCCAGCCACGATCGCGTCTACCGCGACTATGGCGCCTCAACCGCCATTCATGGCACCATGGAGGAATACGTAAAAGCACAGCAGTACGTGCTGCGCGGTGGGCCAAATGACGCCTGGACGAAAATGCAGAAGGACCCTTTCGTCCAGGGCATCTGTCTTGGAAAAGACGTCCTGTATGCGGTCGCTACCCTCGATCAAAACAGTCGACCTGGCTACAGCGTTATGCGGTCGTATACAGACACCAAAACCGAGACACGGCGGCTTGACCACATTCCCGACCCCGGCACCGGGGCGAAGATCATGTCGAGAAAGCAACTCGACACTTTCACCAGAAAGGCGATCATTGCCAACGAAACAGACTACATCCGCCTCCGCAGCCGCCGGCAGAAAATCACACTGCCGGGCGGTGAAACCAGGACGGTTCCGGTCAAGAACATCATACTGAGCCAGATCTGGAAGGCCCAGAAAGACGCGGCTCTAATGATGGCCCGAGGCTCGCCCGTATCCGACCGGCAGTTCGTTGAAGCGATCGTAGCGGCGCGAGAAAACCCGCAGAAAACCCGCATCCCCCAGACAGCAGTCGCCGCGGCTGCCAAGACGCGTCGCCAAAGCCAAGGATTTGGGCTCGGAAGTTAAATGCAAAAAAAGCGCCCTGTTCCACTGCGCGCTTTTCGAGCAAATTCCCACCACCGCTACGGGGCGTTCGACAAAAATCCATACAAAAACAAAAATTCCGTTCAAACCAACGCACACAGCGCCAAGCCCTGTGAGAACCCCAAAAAAATCAAGGAACTTTAAATGGCCTTTACGCAGCGTCCGAACACCGCCAATGCGTTTACCCCCCGCGAACCGGGCGACTATGAGTTCGAAGGCGACGGTGACATCGACGGCCAACCCTACCGCGTGAAAATCAAGCGCCCCTACAAGGGCAGGTCCCAGAGCGGCAGGCATTATGCCTCCCGCCAGGTCGTATTTGTCGACAAGAACACCCAGAGAGCCTGGGAGATCAAGGGTCTCGTGTTCGACAAGCGCATCGACCCTGATACCGGCGACACAAGGCCTGCGATCAATGACCGCGCTCCTGCATGGACCGGCGACATCAGCGGGGACATGGGGCTTCCGGATCCGGTCAAGAAGGACATCAGCATCTGGGAGAGACTGGACAAAAACCAGAACGTCTATTTTTCTTGCGCGATCCGGGACCCCCGCCCGCGTCCAGTCACCACAGACAACGCAGCCGCGCCACAGTCGGATTACGCCGACAACCCTTTCGGCTAACCTCCCGTAAATCTTGCGCACAAGGGGCCCGAGCGGCCCCTTTTTAACGCCTGGGGGCGACCGTGTATCATTACGCTCTGGACACCGAGACCACGGGTCTCCACCACACCGATGGTGACCGCATCATCGAGATTGCCGTCGTCGAGATCTGCGATCACAAACTCACCGGCCGCAGCTTTCACACCCTGATCAACCCCCAGGGCCGCGAAATTAAGTACGGCAGCTACAACGTTCACAAAATTTCCGCTGAAATGCTCGCTGACGCCCCAACGTTCGGGGAAATCTATCCAGACCTGGTGGAATTTTTCTCCCCTGGCCAGCTTGTCATTCACAACAAGGCCTTCGACCTGGGATTTCTCGCCGCCGAGGCGAAGCTTTGCGGCGTCTCTTTCCCGTTCGACGCGATCGACACCATCGATCTTGCCCGCCAGAAGTGGCCTGGCACGCAGGTTGGTCTCGACGCTCTCTGCAGACGCCTGAATATCCCACGTGACGCCGCGTCCCTCACTCAACTCTGCGCGGATATCCGCCTCGACCGCGCTGTCGAAATCCACAACCGGTCGGAACGCCACAGCGCGATCATCGACACCCTGCTCCTCGCCCAAGTCTATATCGCCATGGTTCAGACGCGCGAGCTTGACCTGTCGAGCGCACACGCCAACGCAGCGCGCCCGTGGCCTTTCCGCGACCAGCACCTCACTGCCGCCCCTCTCATCCTGGACTGACCATGCTCTTCGCTTGCGAGACCCACTACAGCCGCCAGCGCCGGTCGACCATCGACCCAAAGGCGCTCGTAAAAATGGCCAAGGATGCTGGCTACAGCAGTGTTGGCATAGCTGACCGTATGAGCCTCGCAGCCGCCTATGATTTCAGCCAGGCAGCCGAGAAGGCCGGTATCAAACCGCTGATCGGCGTACGCCTTCCATTTACCTCCGGACTGTTCAAAGGCTTCATTACCCTCAGCGCCCTGAACCCTGAGGGCTGGGCCAACCTCATTGCCCTCAACAACCGGTGCCACATCGAAAAGCAATCGGCGCCATTGACCATCGAGGACCTTATCAGTGCGAACAAAGGCGTATTCGCCACGACTGGCGGCCTGGACGGCCCGATCGACGCCGCCATCGTCGAAGGACGCATCGAACTCGCAGACGAAATTGTCCAGGACCTGGCCTTCGCCTTTGGCAACCGTTTTGCCATCGCATTCGAACGCCATGATTCAATGGACCAACGTGACGTCGCTCGCGAGTGTGTCCTGAACGATCTGGCAACCAGACACGGCCTCCCTGGAATCGCGATGTCGCCCGTCCGGCACCGGAGCGAACACGATCGCACCGCGCTCGACGTTCTCACCTACAATGCGACCCCCAACATGTGCCTGATCGGCGACCCCGCCTTTCCGTCTCCCCCGTTCGGTTCGGAATTCAAAACCCCTGAGCGCCTCAACGATCTCTTCGCGGACTCTCCGCAGCTTCTCCGCAACGGCGCCGTCCTCGCCGAGAGCGCAAAGTGGTCAGTCCCCGGGGCAAAACCCCACCTCCCACGCGCCAAGAATGTCGAAGACGAAGACGGGACCGTCATCGCCACGGCCAATGCCGGGCTGCAGCACAGGCTCCGCGACGTAGACATCTCCGAACACCACGCCTACCACGAACGCCTGTCGTATGAGCTTGGACACATAACCAACCTTAAATTCTCAGGCTACTTCCTCATCGTGGCCGACTTCTGCCGCTGGTGCCGGAGCGAAGGCATCCCCGTCGGCCCCGGCCGCGGCTCCGGCGCCGGATCGCTTGTTGCCTGGACTCTGGGAATAACGGATATCGACCCCATTCGCTGGGGCCTTCTTTTCGAGCGCTTTATCAATCCCGAACGCGTCTCCCTCCCCGACTTCGATATCGACTTCTGCGAGCGACGGCGCGGTGAAGTGCTCGACTATGTTCGCGAGTTCTATGGCGCCGACTACGTCGCACAGATTGCTGCATACACAACCATGCAACCCAAGGGCGCATTCAAGGCAGCCGCGCGAGCCATCGGTATCCCGCCAGCTATCGCGGACAGCCTCAGCAAGAAGTTTCCCGAAAAGATTGAGTCTTTCCAGAGCGTCCTGGATACCCCAGCCATCAAGGACGCTGTCCTGAACGATCTTGAGCTCCGTGACGCACTCGACATCGCCAGCACCCTCGTTGGTGTCCTGGACTCACAGTCCGAGCACGCCGCCGGCGTCGTCATTTCGGACGAGTCCCTATACAAAACGACACCCCTCATGGGCGAGAATACCCGCATCACCCAATATTCGATGAAGCCCGTGGAGAACACCGGGCTCGTCAAGTTCGACTTCCTTGGCCTTAAGAGCCTCAGCGTAATCACCCGCGCGTGGGACCTCGCCCAACAACACTATGGCTTCAACCCAACCCTAAACCGGGACCACATCCCGTTCGAGGACCCCGCCGTCTTCCGGATGATCAACCAGGGACGCACCCTGCGCCTTTTCCAGATCGAGAACCGCGGCATGACCCGCGCCTTGCTGGAAATTGGCCCCACACAGTTCGAAGACCTCATTGCGATCGTCGCGCTCTATCGCCCCGGCCCAATGGACCAGATCCCCTTGTACGCCGCGCGCAAGGCTGGTCGGGCTTCCGTCGAATACCCCCACCCCAAGCTCGAGCCCGTTCTTGCCGAAACCTATGGTATCTTCGTCTACCAGGAACAGATCATTTCCGCAGCTCAGGTTCTGGCCGGCTACACACTGGGCCAAGCCGACGTCCTCCGCCGTGCGATCGGAAAAAAGATCGCTGCCGAACTGAAGGCCGGACGAGAAGGGTTCGTCTCAGGGTGTGAAGCCCATTCCGGCATCCCCCGGGCCGACGGTGAAAAACTGTTCGACACCATCGAGAAATTCGCCGACTACGGCTTCAACAAAAGCCACGCAGCCGCCTATGCCCTCATCTGCTGGGTCACCGCCTGCCTCAAATGTCACTATCCCCTCGCATTTGCATGCGCAAACCTCGATTTCGACGCCCGGGACACCGCCAAGGTCGAGGAAATGATCCGCGAATGCGAACGCATGCAAATCCCGATTCTCCAGCCCGACATCAACGCATCCCGCTCGTATTTTACAATCGACAATGACAAAATCAGATATGGCCTGCGCGCCCTTACCGGGATCAGCGAAGCCACAGCCGACATGATCGATACCATACGCGGGAACAATCCTTTCCGAGGCGCGTCAGACGCCGCCCTACGCCTGCTCGCCGGCGGCATCACGAAGGGCCAGCTTACCACCCTCATCAATGCCGGGGCCTTCGACAGCCTCCTGGACAGGACGACGAACGAGACCCGCGCTCATCTGGTGATAGCCACCTCGGCCATGAGAACGGGCAAGCAGACGGGCGGCCCAAGCTTATTCGAGGAATTGGCCGCAGAGACAGAAATCGACGCACAGCGCCGTCAGCGCGCCACGTCCCGAAAGAACGCCCCCCATGACGTTTCCGCCGAGATCGAGGCGGAAATTGCAGCGATCGGTTTTCGCCTCGCACGGCACCCGGCCGCGCAACACCAACTGCTCGGTTTTCTCGTCAACGCAACCAGCGTGGCACAGATCAAATCGCCCCAATCTTCGACCAGCCTCAACACTATCGGACTGGTTGAAGCCATCTATGAAGCCGGTCCGAAACGTCCCGAAGGCATTGGCCCCCAAGGCGTCGAAATGATTGTGAGTGACCAAACCGGCCGAACACGCGTCTTCGCACCAACCCCGAACAACATACCACCCGAGGGGGCGATCGCGGTCCTGACTGTCCAGGCGCATCGCTCTGTCCGTATTCTCCAGTCATGGTCCACACCTCGCGACGCGACGAAAGCAATCCCCCCAGCACTGATCCTGGAGACCCGCGCAGACATCGACACAGATGCGGCACAGCGCCTGGAAGCAAACATAAAGGCGGCTATCAGGTCCCACGGCCGTGGAGGCAATCACCGCCTCATCACGCACCGAAACAGCGTTGACGGAACGTTGGCGCAAACAGCAACCCTCATCAACCGCGTGAACCCTACCCCTGAACTCATGGCGGCTCTCCAGCACATCCCGGAGATCACCCGCTGCTATACCACCGACGCATCCTGAGCACGTGGCTATTCGGAGGTCGGCGTTGCAACCACGCTGACCTCCCGCTCCATATAGGACCCCACCCACCACTCCCGCACCGAATTGCCAGAACCCCAACCAGACAAAAAAATCCGGGTTTCAAACAGCACCTGAATTTACGCCCTATCCCTCCGATTCCCCCGCATGATAAAATTTGGGGGTTAAAAGGATCGGCACCAAAATGGCAGTTAAAATCAAAAACCGCGTCTATCTCGCCGCCGCGGCCGAAGGGCTCGCGCTCTACAATTTGCCGAGCCTCGGATTACCGACTTTCACAACTTCAATCATGGCCGCCACAGGCATCACTGGCGCAGCAGGCGTAGCGCTAGGCTTCGCAGGCGCCGTGGTGCTCTGGCATGTCGCCATGAAAGCGACATCACGCCAGGCGCCGCGATTGCTAACAGCACTCGGCCACGCCCCAATCAAGCTCGCGCGGAGAGCCGGACAAATGGCGCCGTTGACCAAAGACAGTTTTCACCGCGTTTCAGCAGCGATTTTCCCTGACCGCCTTACCTTTCCGGGATCCGACGTACAACGGCACAACCCTTCCCCTTTCGACGGCGATCCCCTGAAAAACGCTATGGCAGACCTCGCCCAAAGCAAGGCGTCAATCACCAACCTCATCGTCAACGAGGCAGACTACCGACGCTTTATGGACACTCTGACCGAGCGCGGCATAAAAGTCATTGATCTCGACGGCGCCGAGGAGCGGGCCAAACGGGAAGCCCGGCTACCCTTCGAATCCCCTGCACTCGCATTCTCCGAAATTGCCCGCACCGAAGACCAGGACGGCGGCATGACACCGGAAGCCGCGGAAGAGTTGATCGACCGCCTCTCAAAAACCCAAGGGGTGGATCCCGAGACGAAAAAGGCCCTGCTGGCCTACATCGAAGCAAGTCTTGAGCCGTTCACCCGGGAAACCGAGACTGAAATCGCCCGACTCGACAACCGCCGCCTGAATGCAGAACCAGCCCTCCTCGAGCTGGACAACAAAATTCTGCAGAGGCTCCGCCTCAACGAGGATATCGCAGCAGCACTCGAAAAGGCCGGCGTCCTTCAGGATCCGGCCGAAACTCTCCGAAACATATCCCACAGCGTTGAGCGCCATGGCCTGGACAAGACACTCGCCACCCTGAAAGAGAGCCCCGAGAGCCTTCTAAATCCAATCAGGGAAACAAGGCGTCATGAAACGCCAGAGCGCTCCCGCGAGCTGAACGCGCGCCTCCTCACAAAGCACCCCGAAATTGCGGAGGCCGTGACGATCTATGTGCAAAACATCGGCGCCAATAGCGCCGACGCCCAGCAAGCGCGGCAGGTGAAAGAACTGAGGGACCGCCAATCCCAGGCCGATATGCGCATTGAGGAGCGAGAGCGATCGATCGACCGCATAAAACGCCGGATTGAACGTGAATGCGCCTGGATAGAGCCTGATATCAAGCGAAAGATCATGCGCGAAAGCATAGCCAAATTGGTGGAGGCCGATCCAATTCCAGTCCGGAAAAAGGAAAGCGCTGTGATAGGGGAAGCCTCAAGGGAAATTACCGAGGCGAAGCGAAGCACAAAGACGGACATCGCCGATATAAGCCGCATCATGAAAAACGCGGACGAGATCAAATCCAGCAGTACGAAGTTCGCGAAAATTACCGAGGCCGCTCACGCCAATCTCGCCGCTAGCGCCTATATTGCCCAAACAACGCGAGGCACACGGCTGCCGTTGTATGCTGCCGAATTTGACGCTAAAATACTGCCCAAGCTCGAAAAGGAAATTCAATTCCAGGCACGACAAGCGTCACTCGAGCGCGCGGAAAAACAACGCAATAAATCCAGAACGGCCGGCATCGACAGATAATTCCGGCTAAATTCTGGAATTTTAATTCAGATAAGCCGGTAATCTGGAGCCAGAATTCATGTCGTATCGCAAATCCGAAATTGAAGCCCTCGACGACGAATTCGGCGCCGGATGGGACTTCCAGTCAGAGTTGGCGGCGTCAAACAGCATGTGGGACGAAGAAGCAGAGACCGACGAAGCCTTCAAACGGCATCAGATGGAGATGCTTCGGCTCGACCCGTATATGGCGGAACTCGACAAACTCGAGAAGAACCGCCGCGGGATAACTCTGGAAATGGCTGACATCGATCTCATGTCCTGACGACCGACCTTGCGCCAATGTTCCAGTCGCGAGACGTCCTGACATCTACATCAGGACGTCGCGGGCTCCTGCCGGCGGGCGTGGAACCGGGACCAGCGCAGTCGTCAGCCCTCGCTCAAGCGCTCCTGAATCTCCACATACTCACGGTTCACCGCAAGCCTCCAGGGATCCTCACCGCCTCCAGCCAATTCCGTCATGGATGCGAAAATCTTCTCCATGGTAGTGTCACTGAAACACATAACCGCCGCTATCACCGCGTGCTCCGTCACCTGCCCTAGCAGCTCAAGCGCTCGCTTTTGGTCCGGAACCTTTCCATCTGGATACCCGACCGACTGAAAATAGCGCGTTGACGTATCAAAGACCGCGCGCATCAGATCCTTGCGCGAGAAATTCGCGAAATCCCGATATGCGTCCAACGCGCCGTGCTGGAACGGCGACTCGTCAAGCTCCCGGCGGCCTACCGCACCAAACTCATCGGTTGATGGCTTTGGAACGAAATCATCGCCGGACAACGCCCCGGGTTCTTCGCCAGTGCCAAACGGCGCTTCGTCGACACCATCGGAAAGATCGCTGGCAGGACGAACATCTTTATCGGTCATGGATTTTTCCGCTGGTATAAGGGGGGACGAATATGTCCGCCCGATTTCTCGGATGATATAGGTCTTTATTTTAGCGTTTTTTTCGCCTGGTGTCCGCAATTTCCGGAAATGGGATTAAAGGGTTTGCACCGTACGGAGCGACGTATCGGGCAATCAACACATTGCGGCCGATTTCCCAGGCTGACGGTGGATTGGCCGCCGAAACCTTCTCCAGGGTCCCCAAAGGATACCCAACGTCAACCCCATACTTCCTCGCCGCGTAAAGCATCCCGCGTGCAAAGAAACCATCAAGCACCTTCGGCGGTGAAAACACCCCATCCCCGACCGTGACGTCACACGTCTCCCAGGGCTGCTTGCCGTCCTGCGGACTCGACACACGCATGCCCATCAGGCGGTGTGCCACAGGCAGCGGCGCCAAAATCATAAGGTGAGGATCGGCCAGCGCCTCCCTCATTCTTCGCTGAAGACGGTTCCGTTCCGCGCGGTCCAGCTTTCCCAAGGCACTGGTGACCGACATTTCCCTGACTGCGTCGGCGTTCGGCAGAAGCGTCCGGCGCATCGTGTCATAGTCAATCACACGGACGACCCCAATGCGCGCAAGGTTCTCATTGAGCGTCTTTCTGACCGGCTCGCACTGTTCTGCATTCACCCCCACACCGCCCTCGGCGTAGTAGCAACCGCAGACGTCATCCCTGGTCAGATCCGTGATAGGCCGTCCTTCCCCAGACGCCCGGCGCTCAGGAAGAGAGAAAATCCGGTTGTGCGCCAACACCTCGTAGAGCGGCATCAGCCTCAGCGCTGTTGCGTCCCCTTCCGGATCGGACATCACGTCCTGCCTCATCTGGGCGCCCGCTGACGCCGCGCCCATTACAGCCGCCGCCGTCGCGCCGAAGAGCACAAGCCTACGGAACCAGGACATCGCGTATCCTCATATCTGCCGTTACCGCTCCGCCGAACCCCGATGTCTCTGCAGATCCGGTAAGTGGAACCCGATCAAGCCCGGTCCAGCAGAGCCCCAGAAGGGCATGCCGCTGGCAAAAATGGTCCATCATCATCTATCCGCAAACGTAATCCGGAATTTCGACAGGTTCTGTTTTGCAAGCTGAATTTCAGACAGCAGATCGATCACAGCCGAGTTCTGATCGTTAAATTCCTTGTCGGTCACGTGCTCGGCAAAAATAAGACTTTTTTCCCTCGACCAGGCATTTCTAAAAACAAGTTGGACATTCAGCGTTTCAGCAAAATTGCGAAGTTCCCGCCGCGCGACCTGTTCGTACTGGGAAAGGTCGATCTGGACCGAGGCCACCGCCTCCGGCTGGAGGGCGGTGCGAAGAACCCCCTGCACCCGTGCAGAACCAACCCGTTTCTGTCCGCCGGGGTCGAAAAGGTCGAGGTCAACTTCGATCCGGTCCAGCGGGATATCCAGCGGATTGCGCATGGTGAACTTCAGGACTGGCTTGCCCCCCTCCCAGGAATATGCTGCCTGGCGCGCAGAAAACTGAGCCAGAAGGCGCCGCCTGCGCTGTACTTCCTCCGCGTCATTCCTCGATTTAATGCGACGGCGTGTCTGCCAACCACGCGCCCATTGCTCCTGCTTGCTCAGCAGGGCGCCATCCTGCGAAACGTATTTGTCGACAATCGTCGCTGCGTCCATCCCAGCGATCTGCCCTGCGTTGCGGCTGACCACTTCGAAATAGGCGTCAGAGCCCGGTGCAGGCATGTCCGCACGCAACACCGCCAGCTTCAACGGTTCGCGCCCGTCAAAATTATCCGGCGGCGCCACAAACTCCACGGGCGTCACTGCCCTGTACAAAGCCAGCTCAAAGCCCTTCTGCCTGGCGGTGTTGTCAGAGAGGCTCTCAATCATCTCTCCATAGCCGCTTTTAATCGCGGCGATATCGCCACCCGTGATCGTCGGCGGCGAGCACGCAGCAAGGACCGCAATAACGGGGAGAATGACAATTCCTCGCAGGTTAATCACAATTTTCCCCTTAATCGACATCAACGCAAAATTCGGATACAAGCGTGAAAACGCGTTTTCAAATAACGGTTTTGCTCCGAAATCCTGCGGGTTTCAAGGCCGCATAATTCAGGTTAAAAATGCGACTGTCTCTCCTGATAGTACTGGCGGCCGCCGTGACCGCACTACCGGCGTGCAACAAAACCACCAGCCGCTCAGCCTTCATTGACCAGGACGCCAATATCGGCATCTCGGATCGCCCTGCCGCCACTGACAGCCCCGGGCGCCCATCCACGTTGACGCCCCGCGTCATAACCGCACCAGAAGCGGCCAGCATCCCCAAAGCAACCGCGCCGCTCCAACCGTCCACAGTCGCGCAATCGGACACCGAAGAAGATGAGATGGGGGAAACGAGCTGGATTGAAGCACGTCTCTCGGGCCGAACCACAAACAGACCTCAAAGATCGGTCACCCGCCCTGGCCCGGTGAAAGCCTTCGCGCTTCTTCCCGATCCAGCCAAACCAGGCGAACTCCTCGACCCAGCCCAGTTCGCAGCCACCGGCGCCGCCCGATGAGAGAGACATCCTTCCGCCTCGCCGACGCCGAAATCCGGCTCGTGCCAAAACCCCTATGGGGAATATCACTCGCCTCAGTTTGTACGGCCGGCGCCTGGGCAGCCATTCGCGCCCACACCCTTGCCGCCGACAACGGCGTTTGTCGCTTCCACGCCACCGGCGGCGCCCACAGAGGGGTGCTGGAAGCACACGAGCGGTGGCACTATCACTCCAGCACTGCGACCCTCACTGACGTGTGGGGCCTATGCCCTCAGTGCCATGCCATCTTTCACCCGGGCAGGACCCTTGCCCACAAAGGTCAGAGCGCCCTGCAGCAATTGGCGGTCTTCTATGCCCAACGGGCTGACATAGCGACCTCTGAGGCGTTCAATCGGTATGATGACGCGTTTCAGCGCCACCGGATCCTGAGCGAGACTCCTCGCTGGACGATCAGCCTCCAGGCCGTGGAATCCTTTTTCCCGCTCAAGATCAGAAAATCAGCGCGGGAAACGCTCACGGCCCACATCTGGTCCGGGAACCCCTTCCGACTGCCTCGTGACGCCAAAGCCCACGGCACGAGGCCCAACTGCCCTCTCTCCCAGATCCCGGACAAGCCATGAAACACATCCCCTCAAGGCGATCCTTGCTCGCAGTCATGGCGGTGGCTTTCGCAGGAGCCACTCACGCGTCGACCGCTGAAACCCAACACGACCAGAAGGCCCCCATGGCCACGCCAGCCCAGGTCTGCGAGATCATCATCAACGCCTACACCCTGGCGCTCCTGGGAAGCCCCGACATTCCCAAAAATGCTCTCATCGGGATTTCCGCAACGATCGCCCGCCATCAGACCCTCGACCGGCTGCTGACAATCGCATGGTCAAGACAGTGCGACCTCGGCCCCATCATTACCCTCGAGCGAAACCGCATCGAGCGCACCTACAAGCAACAAGGAGTCCAGTGATGCGCCCAATGTCCTTCGCGATCCCGGCCATTGCCGCCTCAATCTTGCTTTCGGCCTGTTCCAACATCAGCGACGCTCCCCGCGCCGGCGCCGAGAAGTTCGCGCCGGTCTCAAACAATGCCTACTATGTACAGCAGGGACCGCTCGTCGACAGGATATGGATCGATCGTCAGGCAGACCAGGAAATGTACGCACCATCCGCCCACGGACGTAAGCGATACACCAAATAGCGCGCTGGGAACCGGAAATGCAAAAGGCCCGTCATCGACGGGCCCTTTTTTGTTCTTCGTTGCAGGCATCACTGGCCCTGCTTCGGACCGCCACTTCCGCCCCATCCTGGCGCTACATATCTACCAACCAGCATGTTATTACCATTCTCGCATTTATGGTAATACCCTGACATGGCCCAGATCCTTTTCAATTTCCAAACTCTCTACAGCGAGCTTGTTCAGCGAACGCTCGACGAGCGCTTCGTGTCAGATTTCGACGTGAGCGGCCGCTTCATCAGCAACGAGGCGAAAGGCCGGCGGTACTGGTACTTTGACCGTGCAGGCGAAGACGGCAAAAAAAGCGCATGTACGTTGGCCGGTTTGATGATCCGGAAATTACGAGACGCGTTGAAAAATTCAAGGAGCTCAAAGCTGCGGCCAAGGAGCGACGCCAACTCGTCAGGACCCTGGTTCGCGAAGCCAACCTCCCTGCTCCCGAAGTTTTTGTGGGACGCATTGTCGAGGCTTTGGCAAAGGCAGGCTTTTTTCGCCTGCGAGGCGTCCTGGTGGGAACCGTGGCCTATCAGTGCTATTCAGCCATGCTCGGCATAAGGCTGCCACAGTCCGCAATGATGACAGCGGATCCAGACTTCGCGCAGTTCCATTCGATATCGGTCGCCGTCGATGACGAGATGCCACCTGTCCTGGAAACGCTCGCTTCCGTCGACCCCTCCTTCCGTCCGATCCCCAGCCAGGCGGATTCGCACGTCACAACCCAATTCATCACCCGAAATAATTTTAAGGTCGAGTTCCTGACCCCAAACCGTGGATCGGATGACCTTTCCGGCAAACCGGCGCTCATGCCCGCGCTTGGCGGAGCCTCAGCCCAACCGCTCCGGTTTCTCGACTTCCTGATCTATCAGCCAATGCGAGCTGCATTGCTGCATGGAGCCGGAGTGCCTGTGATGGTGCCGGCGCCGGAACGATATGCCGTACATAAATTGATCATCGCCCAGCGCCGTCTACACGACCGGGACGGCTCAGCGAAGAGCCAAAAAGACCTTATGCAGGCAGCAGCGCTCATGGGTGCTTTTGCCGAACTCGGGATGATGGGCGACCTCTGCGACGCCTACGTTGAGGCGTACCAGCGGGGGCCCGTTTGGCGTGAGCTTCTGGAACAAGGCCTCCAGAAGCTTCCGAAGCAGGAAATGAGGAAGGTCCTCGCGCCGCTCGCACATGAGCTCGAGGCCAATGGCCACGATCCTGCGGAATTTGGGTTAGGCCATGCGGCGCGGTTCACCGCGTTTTAGAAACCGCGCATTCGGAAGTTAGATAGTGGGATTGCGGCGATCGAGGGCAACGCGACCGCCCCGGCCGGGCCGTCGCAGTTCAGCTGAGTGCTGCTGTATGAGCCAATGCATGGCCGAAGCTTGGACATGCGCCAAGGATCGGCGCTTCGCCCCGCAACACGAATAGCCTATGTGCCGCCGAAAGCCATCCTTCGCCGCAACGCCGGAACACAGCCCCACATATCACGGCCGCTTCCCCCTTCCGGCCCTTGGTGTAACCGCCATGCCGAGGAACACGGTCATGGCCTGATTGAGCCGCACCATGTCCTCGTCATCGAGCCGCCCGACTTGTGCGCCGAGCTTCGCCTTGGCAACGGTGGTGATCTTGTCCACCATCAGGCGGCAGGCGGAGCGCAGACCATTGCGCTCGTTCGGCTCCACGACAAGACGGAACAAGGGCGCGTCGGTCGGGTCGGTGGTGAAGGCGCAAATGGTAATCGAGTCGGTGGCGTCGAAACTGTCGTCCTGCACGATGACGGCGGGACGCGGCTTGCCCGCATAGTCCTGCCCCCCGGAAACGGTCCAGACCTCGCCGCGCCTCACTCGTCGCTCCAATCGGATATGGCGTCGATGAAGGCTTGATCGTCCTGCGCGTGGGCGCTCGCCGCAACCGCCAGCGACTGGCGATGGGCCTGCGTCTGGAAAGACGGAGAGCGCACGTCCGGCACCCAAATCTGGATCGGCCGCAGCCCCTGCGCGCGCAGCCGTTCGCGATGCTCGCGCACCTTCTCCCTGACAGGCTTGGGCTTCGATACAGCCACCATGACAAATCCCCATTATTAGTTACATGTAACCTATCATGCAGCGATCTCGAATGCCAGACCTTTCGGCCCGAGGTTCAAAAATGGTGCGAGGTTCGGGCAGGTGAAGCGTGGCGCGTGATAGCGGGCGGTGGCGGGAACCCAGCGAATTGCGCCGTACATCAAGTTTGTCCGTAGCTCGAGGCCAATGTCCAGGATCCTGCGGAGTTTGGGTTAGGCCGTGCGGCACGGTTCACCGCGCTTTAGAAACCGGGCATTCGGAAGTTAGATAGTGGGATTGCGGCGATCGATGACAACGCGAACGCTCGACCGCCCCTGCCGGGTCATCGCAGTTCAGCTGAGTGCTGCTGTATGAGCCAATGCATGGCCCAAGGTCATGCCAGGGCGAGAGCGCGGAGTCGATCGGTTGAGCGGATTGAGGTTAGCGACGACCTGGCCGCTATCAGGACACATCGACAGGAGTTCCGATTTCAGCGACGAACATCGGCAATCAAGATCGGCAATTCATTGCCTCTTTCGCTTGCAAGCGTATAATTTAAAATACGATTTTCCACGAACGGATTCGGCAAAAATGCTCGAAACTCCCAGCCGCATCGAGCCCGCCATCTTCGAAGACGCAATCCCTCAGGTTCTGGCGGACCTTTCGATCGAGATTCAAAGGGAAGCAGGAGCTCTCGGGCGCGGGCTTCATCCCGAGTCGGCATCCGAGCTCGCTGACCTCGTGCGGATGATGAACTCCTATTACTCGAATCTGATCGAAGGGCATAATACCCGGCCAAAGGACATCGAGCGCGCACTTGCCGGCGCCGGGTTGGAGCCAACAACCCGTCCCCTCGCACTCGAGGCCAAGGCCCACGTGATGGTGCAACGTCAGATTGACGGGATGCACCTCAGTGGGAAACTTCCAAGCCCTACCTCCGTAGAGTTCCTTTGCTGGCTGCATCGCGCGTTCTACGACGAGATGCCCGAGGACTTCAGGTACATCGAGCGGCCAGATGGCAGTCGGGTAGAGATCGTGCCAGGAAAGTTCCGCCGGGAGGCGGAAGACGACGTCGTGGTGGGAAGGCACCATCCACCATCCTCCGAACGAGTCCCGGCGTTTATGGAACACTTCGCCAGGCGGTTCAGAGCGGCAGAGAACTCGCCAAGCACCATGATCATAGCCATTGCCTCAGCGCACCATCGCTTGAACTACATTCACCCATTTCCCGACGGGAACGGCCGTGTCAGCCGTTTGATGTCACATGCCATGGCCCAGCGAGCGGGCATCGGAGGCTTTGGACTCTGGTCGATCTCCAGGGGCTTGGCGCGAGGTCTGCAAGACCGGGGCGAGTACAAGAGAATGATGGATCACGCGGACAGTCCGCGACGTAGCGACCTCGACGGTCGAGGCAACCTGTCGGCCGCCGCCCTGAAGGACTACTGCGAATGGTTCCTGAAAGTCGTTCTCGACCAGATTAGCTTCTCCGCATTCATGTTCGATCTCGAGCGACTTGAGTCCCGCTTCCGCGCATTGGTCCGAGATGTTCTCGATGACAAACGCGCGCCGGATCTGATCGCTGCCATCCTAAAGCACGGCTCAATGGATCGAGGTGACGCTCACTTTGCCCTGAGGACTTCGGAGAGAACGGCCCGGAACACTCTTTCAGCGCTGCTCAAGGCCGGGTTTCTGAAGTCTTCGTCGCCAAAGACGCCGGTCCGTATTGCGTTCCCACTCGACTATCGTGAACGGCTATTTCCCAATCTCTTCACCGATGCCGAACTCTCTCCTCCGGAACCGCCCCCTACGAGCTATCGGTAACACAGCCTGGCTACGCTGATAGCCCCAGATTTCCGGCTATTCGGGCTGCCCCGGAAAGCAACCGGGCTGATCCTGTCGCGGATGAATTGACCGGCCCACAGGCCTACAAGCGCGGGAGCGACCGCCAACCAATTCGTCGAGCTAGACAGCGCCTTGCGCGCCAATCAACCATGAGCACGCAGCGCTTCAACGAGGACCCTGAACGCTGGTAAATGCTGATGTCGGCTCGGATAATAGAGGTAGTACCCTGCAAAAAAAGGCGACCAATCGTCCAGCACAAGCTGCAGCCGGCCTGCTTTGATGTGGTCCGCGACGATATCTTCCGGCACATAGGCGACGCCGTAGCCAGCGATCGCAGCGTCGACCATCGGCAACGTCGAATTGAAGATCAATTGACCGTCGACGCGCATGCGGACATCCCGACCGTCCTTCTCGAACTCCCATGCATAGAACCCAGCGCCGGATGTCAAACGCAGGCTGATGCAGTTGTGCGCCACGAGATCCTGAGGCGTGGCAGGTATGCCGCGCCTGGCGAAATAGCCCGGAGAGCCAATGGCAACGAGCCGCCAGTCCGGCCCGATCCGAACGGCCACCATGTCCTTCTCGACGGTCTCGCCGAGCCGAACACCGGCATCAAAACCGTCCTCGACGATGTTTCTGAGGCCGTTGTCGCGGCTGAACTCGACGCGGATTTCCGGATAATCCGCCAGGACCGCACGAAGCTTCGGCCAGATCACCGTCTCAAGCGCATGATCCGATACGGTGATACGGATCGTGCCTGACGGCCTGTCACGCAAGTCCGTGAGCGCAGCAATGTCCGCCTCGATCTCCGCTATCCGCGGCGCAAGCGACTGGCGGAGCCTCTCGCCGGCCTCGGTCGTAGAGACGCTACGTGTGGTCCGCGCGAGCAGGCGCAAACCCATCTGCGTTTCCAGCCGCTTGATGGTATGGCTCAGCGTCGATTGCGTGATGCCTATCCTCGCGGCAGCCTTCGTGAAGCTGCGCTCCTCGGCCACCACCAGGAACCACAGCAGGTCATTGAAGTTTTCGCGCACGACCTGTCCTTCCTCGATTTCGGCGGCTGAGCCCATTTATGGCTCATATCGATAAGTTCAAACGAATTCACCCAGCTAATCAAGACAATCGATGAGGGCTATGGTGCATCGCAATAGGGCCGCTGGAGAACTCCGCGCGGCTGTTTTCCTTTTGCGGTGATTTGTATGGATGCGACATACGACGACGACATTATAAGGCCAACAGCAGCCTGGGGCGCTGTGCTGTCGATGGCATTGTGTGTGGCAATGCTCATTGCCTCCGAATTCATGCCGGTCAGTTTGCTGACGCCGATGGCGGAGGGGCTGCACGCCACTGAAGGGCAAACCGGTCAGGCAATCTCGATCAGCGGCCTCTTCGCGGTGGCGGCGAGCATGATGATCACGACGCTTGCGGGCACCTTGAACCGCAAATGGGTCATGGTCGCGATGACCGCCTTCATGCTGTTCTCGCTGATGCTGGTCGCTGCCGCCCCGAACTTTGCGGTGTTGATGATCGGCCGGGCACTCCTCGGCATCTGCATTGGCGGCTTCTGGGCATTGGCGACCGCCGTCATCATGCGGCTGGTGCCGGCGCAGGATGTGCCCCGTGCGCTCGCGCTCATGTATGGTGGACAGGCCATCGCCGCCGCCTTCGCAGCTCCAATCGGCAGCTATCTCGGCGGTATCCTCGGCTGGCGGGCGGTGTTCTGGGCGCTGACCCCGGTCGTCGCGATCAACCTCGTCTGGCACGTCGTGGCGCTTCCCTCCCTTCCTGCACGACAGAAGCAGGACTTCCGGACCATGTTCGCGTTGCTGAAGCGGCCCTACTTCCGGCGCGGCCTGGCAGCCTGCATGCTGTCCTGGGGCTCGGCTTTCACCATGTTCACCTATCTGCGGCCATTCCTGGAAAAGGTGACGGGCGTGGACGTGACAACGCTTTCGGTCCTGCTGCTGCTTCTCGGCTGCTCTGGCTTCATCGGCACCTGGGCGGCCAGTCGATTCCTGAAGGGCAACCTCGCACCCTTCCTGAAACTGCCAGCACTCGTGATGGGCGGCGCAACCGTCGGCCTGTTGCTGCTCGGGTTCTCAGTTGTCGCCGCCGCCCTGTTCATGGCGATCTGGGGTGCGATGAACACCATGTTCTCCGTCATCTGGATGACCTGGATGTCGCAGAACGCCGACGACGCGCCGGAGGCTGCCGGCAGCCTGATGGTTGCCGCGATCCAGGCGTCGATCCTACTCGGCGCCGTGGTCGGCGGCCTGCTGCTCGACAGCTTTTCAATCCAGGCAACCTTCATCGGCAGCATCGTCCTGGCTGTGCTTGCGTTCGTATTGATCGGCAACGGCCAGCGCATGCTGAAGCCGAAAGCGGCCTGACATGACCGGGCCGGCTCTGTTGTCCCGCCGGAATCTGCTGATGGCCGCCGGCACACTCGCGGTCCCCGGCCTTGCACTCGCTTCGCCAGAGACAGCGCACGCCCAGAACGGACCCGCCATGCGCCTGCGATTTATCTTCGCGGATCAGGAATTCACGGCGACGCTCGAGGACAATCCATCCGCTCGTGACCTGCTCTCGATCCTGCCGCTGGACCTGAAGATCAGCGACTATTCGACCAATGAGAAGATCGCCTATCTGCCCCGGGAACTGACGAAAGAAGGCCGCGGCCGCTTCGGCGACGAGGCTATTGGTGACCTTTGCTACTACGCCCCCTGGGGCAATCTCGTGATGTTCTACGGGCCGTACCGCTGGTCGCGTGGCCTGATACGGCTCGGCCGTCTCGACCAAGGCGCCGGACCACTGCTCGTTCGCGGCGAGTATCCGCTCCGCATTGAAATCCTCCCCTGATCTGAAGGAAATCGCCATGCATATCGTTCGTTCCGGCCAAACGCCATCGCGTCCCGGCCCGTCCGACTGGTTCACCGGCCGCGTGCGCATCGACGCATTGTTCAACCCGGCCGCCCCCGACCGGGTTCAGGGCGCGCACGTCACTTTCGAGCCGGGCGCGCGCACGGTCTGGCATACGCATCCGCTCGGCCAGACGCTGGTCGTCACCTCCGGCCTCGGTCGTGTGCAGCGCGAGGGCGGGCCGGTCGAGGAGATTCGTCCCGGCGACGTCGTCTGGTTCGAGCCGGGCGAAAGGCACTGGCATGGCGCATCACCTCAGACCGCCATGACCCATATCGCGCTCCAGGAGGTAAAGGACGGCAAGGTCGTCGACTGGCTGGAGCATGTCAACGACGCCGAATACGGCGCCTGACCGTCAACGAAAGGAAACTCCCATGCTCGCATCAGTCCTGCACAGCCCCCGCGACATCCGCTGCGAAGAGGTCGCCGAACCGACGATCCTCAAGCCAACCGACGCCATTATCAAGCTTTCCGCCTCTTGCATCTGTGGCTCCGACCTATGGCCCTTCCGCGGTCTCCAGCCGGTCGACGCCCCCATGCACATGGGCCACGAATATTGTGGCGTGGTGGTCGAGGTCGGCAGCGCGGTGAAGACGGTGAAGCCGGGACAGTTCGTGGTCGGCTCCTTCGTTCTCTCGGACAACACCTGCCCGCACTGCCGCTTCGGCTTCCAGTCGTCCTGCGAGCAACGTGAGTTCATGTCGGGCGCCCAGGCGCCTTACGCTCGCGTACCGCTCGCCGACGGAACGCTTGTCGCGACGGATACCATGCCTGAAGAGGATCTGATCCCTAGTTTGCTTGCGGTTTCGGATGTGCTGGGCACCGGCTGGTATGCCGCCGACGCCGCGCGCGTACAACCCGGCTCGACCGTTGTTGTCGTCGGGGATGGCGCCGTCGGACTCATGGGCGTGCTTGCGGCAAAGCAGATGGGCGCGGAGCGGATCATCGCCATGAGCCGTCACAAGAGCCGGCAGGATCTGGCGCTGGAATATGGGTAAGCGGTGTCCCGGCGCCACCTTTCGCTCTGGGGTGCGAATGGTGATGCTCGAAGCG
>NZ_BNCG01000026.1 GCF_014656355.1 Camelimonas fluminis | reverse complement strand
GCGGCCGAGGGTGATGTTGTCAGTGATCATCGTATGCTCCTGCGCAACGCGCTCTTTTTCTGGGGTTTCGCCCAAATTTCGTTCCAAAAAATTTGTTTGAAAAAGAGGAGCTATTTTCACAGGGGTTTGTGATGGTCGGAAAAATAAGCCCGCGCTTGTGGCGCGGGCGTCAGGAAATCTAGCTTGGATGTCGGGGCGGCGGGTTTTTTGGAAACAGTTGCTTACGCCCAGGCTTCGTCGGCTGGCATCCAACTGCGCTCGACGCTCAGTTCGATGCCGACGGAACGAATGGCGTTCGAGAGCGTCTCGGCAATCTCAATCTCGGTGCGGATGGTGCATTCGGCGACCATCAGCTTGGCGCGGTAACCCTTGGGCGTGTTGACGTAGACCTTGCTGGCGTCAGCGAGGTGGTCGAACGTGAAGGTTGCGACCTGAACCATCTCGATGCACTGAGGAGCGGGTGCAGGAGGAACCAGGGCGGTCGTGGGCGTCTGCGGGATGGCGGCGGGAGCGATGACCAGGGCGTTGGTGATCGTGGCGTTGAGCGACATCGCAGCATCCTTGATTGGGGTTTTGCCTGATTTGGCTTTGCCCAAATCATTTTTTTGTAAAAGGCATCGTTGATTTGGGGGGAGACTGCTATGGTCGTCAGGCGCATTTCGTTATGGTCGCCGTTCGGTCGACCAGCGGTGGATCTGGGTCTGGAAAAAGACGCCGCGGGGCGCGGATAGTCGTTCGATATCCAAGCGATCCGTCCACCAGCAGCCGGTAAGGTGAAGCGCAAGTTCGGCATAAGCGATCGTCAACATGTCGTGGACCATAACTGGTTCGCAGTCATTGAGGCTGATAGCTTTGAGTGCGTCGGTGGCAACAAGGCCTTGGACAGGCGTGACTTGGCAGCCGCACTCATCGGATTCCGCAATTGCGTCTTGCTCGTTGGTGAAGAGGCAGGTGAAGTCCTGTTCGAACTCGTCATCGAAGTAGGTGAGCTCGAAGATCGGGGCCATCTCGGTCAGCCCCTTCTCGATACCCCATGTCTCGATGACAGCGCGGTGCGGTTGCTTCAGCTTGTGGATGTCGAGGAAGTGTGCCGCTTCTTGGGGCCGGACAACCCAGTCGTCGCCGCTTACGAAGCCTGGAGCAATCTGGCGCCATGCATCTGGGTGCTTTGAGATAGATAGGCCTGCGCCCTCTTGGCTCCCGCGGCGCTTGTCTGCAGGATTCATCGTTCCGACATGATAGGCCTGCTTGAGCTTTCGGGTAGGCCAGCTTGGAACCTCAATTGGATGGTGGCTCAAAGGTGAAATTCCTCGTGCTCGATGGGTTGGCGGTTAAATCGTTCACAGGCTGTTCGGGTAGAAATGAACCTTCATGATTGGGTGATTTTCGGGGCCGGCATGCGCGAAAAAAAAAAGCCCGCTGTTGGGCGGGCTTCTCTCTTGGCCGTGGCCTCGAGGGCCATCAGCATGCTGACAGGGGAGCGGTCGCCCTGGCTTCGCCGATTATACCTCTCTGCTGGTGGTAGTGGCGGCGTTGGGGCGTAGTTGGACGAGCCATAGAATGCCGTCCGGGACCACACGCCATGCAGACCATTTGTCGGAGAATGTAAGTGTCATTTTCGCGCGCCATATGGCCTCAGTGCGGGTTGCCCATACCGTGTAGTTGATCCACTGCGCCTCGCGGTCTGTTCGCTCAGCCTTGTGCCCGTTGAGTTCTGCCGTATTGATGGGGCGCATGGGGACATTCCTTTTTCGGAAAGTGAGCGGCATTGCGCTGCCTCATGTGACGATGGTTTGTTAAAGCCGCGTCGGCGCGTAGCGCTTCAGGCGCTTTCTTTGGGGTGTTTCAAATTGTTCAGGGTTCAAAAATCCTTTTTGTAGAATCTCAAAAGAGGCCTGCCGGTGGCGGGCCTGATTTTATTATTGCGGAGAAGTCGGGGAGCTTCTGGGCCATCAGTTGGGGCTGGCAGCGAATAATTACCAAAATTCCATTTGTTTTGGATTTTTCTCGCTCTTTTCGGCCAGCAGTTCGGCGTAGCGATGTTGTATACCTGAAACAGTGAGGTGATCAGACGCGAAGCCATACATTTTGGAGATTTGGTTGCGGGCGTTGCAAAGGAGCGCTGCTTCATCGTCGGTTAGCATTCGCTCGGGCCAACCTTTGGTGAAAAGCATTGCCTTTGTGAGTGTGGCTTCAACCGACTTTCGTTTGATGGCGCGCTCTTGCGCCTGTTTCAGGCGATGCCGTGTGGAGGAAGACAGCTTTTCGGGCGCGATATCGCCAAGCCAGCGCGATCCCTGGAATGCGAAGCTGCTTTCAATTTCGAGGTCGACCATTTCTTGAAGCAGACCTTGGCTCTCAGGTTGGAGTGCAGCGGCCTGCAGATCCGCAAGGTTCGACATGATGCAGAAACGGCAGGAAACACGGCTCATGCCAAATTCTCGATATGCCGGATGCGGTAACAGGCCGGCATCGTGGATGGCGCCGAACACCTCATCGACTGTGTGGTCGATGATTGGACGCCAGGTGATGATTTGTCCGGCTGTATCGGTACTCGTCGGCGGCATTCGGGAGCGGGCGGCGCTTTCTTCGCGGCGGACGCCGGTCACGTTGATGATTTTCTGGCCTTTGAACCGGCGTTTCAGGTCGGCCATGATGACGTGTGTTTTCTGTTCTGAGGTGCAGAAGCGCATCGCCGGCGTGGACCAGCAGGGCACCAGGGTAACTGTGCTGAGGCTCTCGTACCTGGTCTTGCTGGAAAGCCAGCGGCTTTTCCAGCGCTCCATAAGGCCACCCGCCTTGCGCCGGACAACGACAAGGTCGCGCCCGAAATGTGTCGCAAGCTCCTTGCAGATACGCAGACTGTCGCTCCACTCAACGGAACCGAGATCCGCGTGAATGAGGATGCGTGGGCCACTGTGTTGGGCGCGGTCCAGGTACGAAAATGTAGCGAGAGCCGCCGCTTGGCTGTCTTTTCCGCCAGAGACGCCGATTGCGACTGGAGAACCTGACGCAACTAGGCCCTCGATTTCGGGCGTTAGCGAGATGTTGTGAGGAATTTCCATCAGGGTTTCCTTGGTCCGTTGACCGACGTGGTTTTCGGTTGGCGGGGTAGTTGATGCGGTGTAGCGCGTACCTTGATGTTGTTGTTGGAGCCGGCGCTGGCGGTCATGTGGGGACAATCCGTTTGGAGCTGAACGAGGGGAACGCGCGCGTGGGTGTTTTGCAGGTGCCAAAAAAAATGGCCGCCGGGAGAGGCGGCGGCCAGTGGGGAGGCGCTGGAGTGTGGCCTTGATGGGGTCAGGCGGCGACGGTCTCGACCTTTGGAGCGCGCGGCTTGGGCTGCAGCTGGCCCGTCTCGCGCATCATTTTGAACCACTGGCCGCGGGTCAGGTAGGGCGTATCGTACACCTTCCGGGGATTGGCTTCGAGCTTGAGACCGGGCTGTTCCTTCGTTGCTTCTGCTCGCGCATCACGGCGGGCTTTGCGCTGTTGGGGCGTTTCGGGAGCCAGCTCGCCGGTCCGGCGGAGCATGGCGAGGAACTGGCCACGCGGCATGAAGGGAACGGCTTCCAGGCCCAGGATGGCGATCGGGTCGAGATTGGTGGTGGTGGTACGCATGGGACTTTCCTTTTTGGGGAAGTGAGCGGCGTTGAGCCGCCTCATGTGATGATGGTTGGTTAAAGCCGCGCCGGCGCGTATCGCTTCAGGCGCTTTACTTCTTGGGGTTTCGAACCATTCCGGGTTCAAAAAATCTTTTTTGTAGAATTTCAAAAGAGGCCTGCCGGTGGCGGGCCTGATTTATTGGTGTGGTGCGCACCAACGAGGGCAATGCGGTATGGCTGTGAGCGCATTGTTGGATTACCCGTGGCAATCAGGTGTTTGCCATGGGTCCCATTTCGTGGGGCGAACTCGGATGTTTCATCTCTAGGAAGGTCGCAGCTTTCGGAGCACCGTTGAGGGAGAGCATCTGATCCAGGCGGAAGAGGTCATCCCATTCATCGCCTGAGGTCGAAAGCACGAAGCCCTGCCCCTTGAGGCGGTTCAGGAAGGTGTAGCCGCCGACGGCGGTATGCCAAACCCGCTTTCCGCCGGGATAGTCGCAGATCAGGTAGAAATCCTGGTCATCCTCCCCGAAGCCGATCAGGCGAGCGACGCGATCCGAAAGGAGGATGGGTTCATTGAAATGCGCCCGAAATTCTTCGAGAACTTTGGAGCGGAGGCTGTGGTGCGAGGGCAAGGCAGCTTGATCAGATGGCGCCATTTCTCTCCCGAATTTTGTCGTTGATAGACGTCTGTGACGAGGGTGCTGGAGACGCAGTGGTGCGTCTCCGAATGCCCGAGCTACGCGTGGCAGTCGGGGCGGTTGCATCGTGATGGCGGTTCGCCAGGGCGGATTGCCGGACTAGCGAGACGCTTAGGCAAGCTGGGCGGGCTCGGCAGCCACCTTCGGCTGACGCGGCGGCAGTTTGCCAGCCTCGCGCATTTCCTTGAACCACTGCCCACGGGTCTTGAAGGGGGTGTCGTAGTCCTTGGCTGGAGTGTTTTCGGCGGCGGCCTTCGCGGCCTTCGCCTTGTTGGCAAAGTAGCGGCGGCGGGCGAAGGCGTTGCGCGCTGCCTTTTTATCATCGGACGACTTGTCGGTGGCGATTGCCGCGTCGTTGGCCTTTGGCGTGCGTGGCGGCAATTTGCCGGCCTCACGGAGTTCCTTCATGAACTGGCCGCGTGTCTTGAAGGGGGTGTCGTACACCCTGGCAGCGGTGCTGGTGGCGGTCGACGTTGAAACGTTGGTCATGGTCGTATCCTCATAGGATCTAGCGATCTTGGATCGCCTCATGGGTTGTGGTGAAACGGCGCCGGCGCGTAGCGCTTCAGGGCGCATTGTTTCTTGGGGTTTCGAACCCATCCGTTACATATAGCTCTTGAAAGTGTGTAATTTTGATAGAAAGCCGCCTCCGGGCGGCTTTCTAGTGACCTCCGCTTCAATAAGAGGTACAGTATAAAACATGTAGGATGTGTAGGAGGTGGGCGTGGCCTCTGTCAGAGTCGTCGCACAAATCGTGGAGGACAACACGGGTGTGGCAAGCCATATTCCTCTGCTGATGACAGAGGAGGGAGAGTTTTCGTCTCTGACGGATTATCTCCTGATCCTACACACCAATGGGCGCTCCACGTCGACGCTTGAGAAAATCGTCCGGGCTGTAGCGATGCTTCTCGACTACATGGAAGCCAACGCTGATGCGTTCAAAAACCCCGAAAAGCTGTTCCAAGCCTTCGTAAGGCGACTATACAGCGGAACCGTTTCGGAGGCGGGCCTGGACCCTTCTGGTCTGTACTGGGTGCCTGTCTCTGAGGCGACCGTGAGAGAGCGCATTAACGCACTAACTGGCTTTACGGATTGGCTTGCTACCAATTGGGGCACCAAGCCGCTGAACCCGCTACACAAAGCCACGCCTCATGAAGAACGCCTCCACTACGCGGCATGGTTCCGACGGAATCAGAACGATTTCCTAGGTCACATCAAAGACAAGTCTATCAGCACTACCGTCAAACGTGCGCGGAGCATCAAGGGCCGAACCCTGCTGGCGAAGACCGAGGACGATGCGATCTCCTTCCCTACTGCCAAGTTCGAAGCCTTATTCACTCAAGGCGTAGGCGGTGCCAAGGATCCCCGCGTCGCTCTGCGGGACAAGCTGATTCTCATTTTGATGCACGGCGCGGGGCTCAGGATCAGCGAAGCTATGCTTCTATGGGTGACCGATGTCTTTGAAAACCCTGCAGACCCAAGCCAGGCGCTTGTACGCATCTACAACGAGCGCGAAGGTGCTGCCCCCGAAGGCTGGAAGAGTCGCATGGGCGAGCGAACCCGCAAGGCGTATCTAAAGGAGATGTTCGGGCGCATACCGCGCTGCGACATGACGGGGACGCAGCACTTGGGTTGGAAGGCCAAGCTGGTCGACGACAGGGACGGCTACTTGATTGCGCAGTGGTTTCCAGTCGATTTTGGCCGGGTTTTCATGTTTCTATGGAAGACCTACCTGAAATATCGTGCAACAGCGGACGCGCATCACCCCTACGCGTTCATCAGCTTCGACAGCAAATGGTTTGGCAATCCTTATACGATCAACGCCTTTAATCAGAACTATGCGGCCGGCCTACTCCGAATCGGCTTGGAGCCGAATAAGGCCGTGGGGCTTGATCCGCACGGGCACCGGCACAATTACGGGCGGCGTCTGACCCAGGCGGACATCGATCCACTGATCCGCAAAAAATGCCTTCACCACAAATCGCTCCAGTCGCAAATGGTCTACACCCTGCCGGGCAACCAAGACGTTTCGAACATGCTCAACGCGGCCTCCGAGCAACTTGCAGGGACCGGCGCCAAGGTGGGGAACGCAGACTGGAAGACATTGGTTGAGCACGGCTTTGCGGACATCGATCCACAGAGGCTTTACACTGGCCACCGGCCGCGACTGAGTGGTGCATGAGAGTGGCACGGCAGAGATACAACGGCCGCTCCAGTGATCTAACATTCTCTTGGCTTGCCCGTGAGCATGGTGAAGGCTGGTTGCCGTGGCAGCAGTATGCGGCGGAATGGATGGCGACTCAGGACGCTGGCGTCGCTACTAAACTGAAGTCTCTCAGGCATTTCTTCGTCACCTACCTAATTCGCTATGCCGCCTACGCCAAGGATGTCACGGCCTTTTTCAAGGGGCATGCCGGACACAGATCGTCGTCCCAAGAGTTCGTCGATGCTTTGCGGGCTGTGGGTGTAAATGAACAAAGCTCATTCGCGAAAGGAGTAAGTCACATTGTTGCTTTCGTCGATTATGTTATTAAACAGCATTACAGCGTCGAGGACGACTACGGTGTAAAGCGACCCATTGTCTTGAACCCTTTCGAGTCGATAAGGAGGGAGGACTCGACGCAGGAGACCGTCCGGAACCCGCTGCCGTATCGCTACATTCAGCAGCTACGACAGATGCTCTGCCCTTATCCGCTCGGCCACGGGCAACTGGACACACCAGAAGGTTTTGACAAAAGCCCCCCTTGGGCGAAGCGCCATTTCCGTGACTGGTCATGGGCGCATGATAATGTGCCCTACGCTTGGTTCGAGGTGGAGCCAGAGATTATCGACCACAATGACCTCGACTGCGTATTTCGCACCAAAGTGGTTGCAAGAAAAAACAAGAAAATCAGAATCCACCAGATGTGGTCGCCGGTCGTCGCCATGTTTCTCTTGGTGAAACTGCATTTGCCTTTGCGCACCAACCAAGTCCGCTTTCTTGATTCCGGTGAAGCCGATACTTGGCGCTACGAGGGCGGCCGCTGGGTGGCGAACATCCATCCCTTTGTCTATGGCAGCAAGAGGCGTCCTTACGCCAAGGGCGTGTTCCGCCGCAACTACGATTCGATGACGGAGGCTTACGCAACCGCGCTCTACGTCTCGACCAATAAGACCGCCGATCGAAACAAGAGTGAAATGGATCGCGGTTACACGATCCCTTGGCAGCACGAGGAATTGCTGTGCTGGCTGGAGAAGTTGCGCAACTGGCAGGAGAAGTACAACCCTATCACTGCACCAACGAGTGGGAGCGAATTGGGCAGGAAGCATGTGACCCAAATCAAGAGCGAATCAGCACTGAGGGCCATGGGCGAGTATTGCTTCCTGTTCCGCGACGCCAGTGCGAAAAGCGCGGAAGACCGCTCCAAACCGATTACCGATTTGCCCTGCACACTATCCTGGTATCGACTATTGCTTCAGTTGGAGCGCAACCTCTCGGCGTCGGGCCACCGACTGAGCGACGGCAGCGCGCTGAGACTGGTGGAGTACTACCCGGAAGGTACGCGTGACGGGGCAAAAGCGAAAACCCTGTTCCCACTTCACAGCCTCCGGGTGTCCCTAATAACTGCCTACACCATGGACACGGCTCTGCCCCTGCCGGTCGTCTCCAAGCTTCTGGCAGGCCACACGCGCCTGCTGATGACAATCTACTACAACAAGATCACCCCCTCCGTCATGGCGGAGAAAATGCAGGAGGCGCACGCGGCGCTTGATGCCAAGGCGCTAGCCTCGCTCCACACCTTTCTCAAGGATGCTGAGCTCGCCCAGATCCAGACTCGCACCGCCTACAACAGCGAGGAATCCGTCGAGGCAGCCATCGCCAACCGCAACCCTATCGGTTGGGAACACCGTTCGGCGGGGCTGTGCTTGGTCGGCGGCAATACCGTGCGCTCGGACGAGCTGAGCACGCTAGGCGGCTGCTGGAATGGCGGCCCTGTAGTGAAGGAAGCGGCGAGCGCGTATAGCCGCGTCTATGCCCCGGTGCCTCACGGGCCGGAGAACTGTATCCGCTGTCGCTGGTTCATCACCGACGCCAGCTACCTGACCGCTCTAAACAGCCAGTTCAACCAGATCAGCTACAAGGCCCACCAGGCGGCGAGCTTGGCGATGGAGATCGAGGGCGAGCTGGAAGCGCTAAACGACGAGCTGTTCTTCGCGGAGGAACGCGGGGCTCCGTTCACGAGGCACTATGAGCTTCAAGTGCTGCAGCGACGCTACGAGAAGCAGATAGTGGAGGCAGATGAGCACGCCAAGGATTTTATCGCCTGCTTCAACTTGATCCGGCGCTTGATGGATATCGAGACCCGGCGCGGCGAGACCGACGAGGGCCAGAAGCTTGTCGCCGTTGGCTCTGATCAAGATCTCAAGGTAAGTATGCGTTTGATCGAGACCAACTCAGAGCTGCTGCATCTGTCGTTGCTCTGCGAGGACGCGGAGCTCCATCCCGATCTGCAGGATGATCTTCGCAAGACCCCGGCCATCTCCAAACGCACGCTCGCACTCAGCCGCATGATGATGCAGAAAGGGTATAAGCCCCTGTTGATGGAAATGGACGAGAGGGCGCAGTTGATCGCCGCAAACGCCCTTGTCCGCAAAATGGCCAAGATCGCGCACCCGACGGACAAGCTGCAAGGTTATCGGATCGCGGCGAATTACATTGAGGCCCAGCAGTATCTGGTAGACGATGAGCTTCTTGAGGCGGGCATCGAGGACATGAGGCAAGTCGCACCGCTTGCCTTGGCGAGCATCAAGCAACGGCTGATCCAACATGAGGAGGTCATCTGATGGAGGTCGACATCGACCTCATTCTTGAGGGCCTCAAAGAGGGCAAGACGGCGAAGACGCAACAGTCGATCGACAAACTCAATCAAACCTTGGGGGGCTATTTCGAGCGCGGCGGACGCGATTTCTCGATCACCACCATCGGTCGAGTTTCGGCGCAAGACAGAGGTGTCGGCTACCAGTCCATCCGGGCGACCGCTAACAAGCATTACCGGAATCTGATCGAGGCATGGGCGGCGAAGGCCGGGTCTACTACCAAGAAGCCCCTGAGCCTCCAAAGTCGATCCCGCCGAGTGCCTCAGGACAATCAACTGCTTGAGCGCATTCCCGATCCCGCCCTGCGCGTGCTGTTCGGCCAGATCATCGCCGAGCGCAACCGCTACCGAACCCAGCTCAATATTCTCAAGAACCAGGCGAACGTCGTGATCGACAAGCGCCCCATCCGGCAGTTTGACGTCAGCGCAGTGCCCTCAGGCGAGCTTCTCCCTTCGCTCAAAGGAATCGTCTCAGACAATGAGTTCAAGGCGCTGCGGTTTGCCGCTTCTGATGAGTGTGTCGAGCGCCAAGGCTGGCTGGTCACGCAAGCCGGACAGGTAAAAACGGAGTATGGTGGGGAAGTTTTTCCCCGTGGTTTCATGACAGGTCTGCGTAAGCTGGTGAGAGAGGTTGCTTCCGATGAGTAGTCGCCGTGAGCTTGCACTGGAGTATGTCAAGCGCGTCAAGCGGTGGATCTCGGAGCGTGATCAGTGTGGCGACTATCGCGAGTACCAACGTAGCGGCAAGGTAAACCGAGGCGCGCTGTGTGCGGAACTTGATTTCAGCCGCTCAGTTATCAATCAGAATCCTGCCGTGAAGGCGGCTTTGATCAGCGCAGAACAGAGGTGGTTCGCTGGCGATCAGCAAAACACGCAGGCACATGAAGCTGCTCTGGAGCGGTCTGAAAAGCGTGTCGCACAGCACGCCTCGGACATTAGCAGGCTCGAAGATCAAATTGCCAAGCTAAAGGCTGAGAACACATTCCTCCGGAAGCAGTTGGAACGGTATGCGGCGATGGACGCCGTCATCCAGCAGACGGGGGTAGCACCCCGGCTGTGTTGATCCAGATCGCCAAAGTCCGCCCATCGGGCATTCGCACCGCCTGGGAGGTGCTTGGAGACGGCTCGCTCGCACACCGCGATGCAATCCTTACGATTCAGTTTTCCACGCAATTGTGGGAAGCGGCGAGCGTCGGCAGCGTGTGGTCGGTGGAGGGCAAGATTGAACGGCGCAGCTACAAAGTGAGGGGCTTTACAGTCAATGACGAGTTGCTGACCGTCGAGAGGGCGCGCCACGTGCGCCCCTCGGGCGCGCTTCTGGCTCGGTGGATTGCAAAGAACATCGACGGCTTGGGTGACGTCATAGCTCGCCGCTTGATGCGTGCGCATCCTGATATCGATGCCGTCGTACGTAGCGGCGACGTGCAGGCGCTTATGGCCGTTTCTGGCGTCAACGAGCGTCGAGCCAAGGCGCTCATCGAGAAGTGGCCGCCCGAAGGTTTGTACGGCGTTCTGAACTGGCTTCAGGAGTCTGGCCTACCCCTTGGCCTTGCAGACCGTCTCGCACGCGTATACGGCGAAAGCGCCTTGGGCCGGCTCAAGGACGACCCCTTTCTGCTCGCCGCTTTCGGTGTGTCCTTCGCGAAAATCCTTGATCTGATCAACGTACTTGAAATCGAACTGCCGAGAGAACGGCTTCTTGCGGCCATCGCCGAGCATGTCGCGAGTTCCATATGTGCCCGCACTGGCTCCACCGTCGTCTCAGACGACGAGCTGTTAAAGGGCGTCGAGCGCGTTGCTGCTGACATCGACATTGTCACTGACGGCCTAATCGAAGCGGCACTAAATAACGGTGTCCTCATCCGTACTGAGCGCGGGTACCAGGGGCTCGGTGCAGCGATTCAAGAACACGCTGTTGCGCGCTTCCTCAATCGGTCTGCGGCCCGCCCATCCGGTGCAGGTGCTATGCTGGCCGCTTGGGAGAGAGATTTAACGGACGAGCTTATCGAGAGCGCACTTCGCGCTTTCGAAGCAACGTTGCCCTTTGCGATGACCGCAGAACAGCGCGCGGCGGTCAAGGGCACTGTGAAATCACCAGTCGGCGTCATCTCAGGAGGTGCAGGGACGGGAAAGACCACTATCTTGCTGGCAATCCTGGCGGTCTACGACCAGATCGCGCAAGGGATGGTGAAATTCCAGGTCGCACTCTCCGGTCGCGCCGCCCAGCGGATGGCGGAGAGCACTGGCCGCCCAGCCACCACTATCGCAAAGCTGCTTTCTGACCATCGCGGGGAGAATAGGCCGGACTTTCCTGAGCATGCCCTGCTTGTGGTCGATGAGGCGTCCATGGTTGATTTGCTGACGGCGTACCGTCTGGTCGGCATCCTGCCCTATGCGACGCGGATACTGCTGGTGGGGGACGTGGGACAGCTTCCGCCGATAGGCGCCGGCTTGGTCTTGCACGCCGTCATGCGCGGCAATTTGCCAGTCTTCGAGCTGTCGCAGGTCAAGCGCCAAGGGCAGGACTCAGGGATTCATCGCCTTGCTACCGCCGTGCGAACGAATACCTACGATCACGGCCTGCTCAACAGCGTATCCGGTGATTGTCAATACGATCCCGACTGCTCTCCAGAAACCATTATCCGTATCTGGGAAGAAAGCGGCTGCGAAGAAGGCTGCATACTCTTGACCCCGACACGAAAAGGGCCGCTTGGAGTCAACGCACTCAACACTCTCATCCAATCGCACCGTGACGCAGCCGAGCGGCGCCCCGAACTGCACTACAGCGACGATCTGCGCGGTTGGATACCCTGGGTCACCGGTCGAGGCGCGAGGCTGCGCCTAGGCGATCAGGTGATGGTCACCGCCAATGACTACGACGCCGATATGCGCAATGGTGACCTCGGCACAATCGTTGACGTGTACCCCAAGGCGAGGGGCGGAGTGCTCGGAGTGTTGGAACTTAACGGGCGGCTGGTCGAGATCACGGCGAGGTTGCTTGAGGCTTTGGATCTCGGCTACGCCATGACGATACACAAGTCACAGGGCTCGCAGTGGCCGGCCTGCGTCCTGCTTCTACCGGGTTATGTGCCGCACATGCTTGACCAGACGCTGCTCTACACGGCCATTACGCGTCCGGCTGAGCGGCTTCGTGTGCACGGTGATAGGTCGCTGATAATGCGTGCATTGAGTAGAGGCCCTGTGGCCGCACAACGAAATACGAATCTTGAAAGCCTGCTGAGTCGTGCTTGAAGGATTGCGCGCCGAGTGCCGCATCGGCGCGGCTATCAATGCTGCGCGTAGCACACCCTTAGGGCTTGGCGTTTACAGTCGCCGAGATGCCCAAACCTGTGACGAATGGTGCTGTCTAAAGTGCATCCCCCTGAGTACTCGGCTTGAACGGGTGGTTGGGGCGGGGTCTGCCGTGGAGCCTGCGACCTAGCGCAACGGCAGATCCCGCCGCTGCGCAAACGAAACCGAGAAGGCGGCTGGCGTCCGTCGCGCCAGTGCAGAATGCGGGCGGGTTTAGTTGCAGTCGGTCCGCCAGTCGGCCAGTTGGGTTCGCGCCTGGCTCAGCATGGAAAACAGCGGTTCATTTAAGAACTCATCCTGAGGGCCCAGGCAAATGGATCAACAATTGTAACGATAGCCGCCCGCAGCCATCGAAGCGGCAAGACAACGGCAGCGGCCACCTTTGTCAGTGGGGCTTCGCCGTCGAAATAGGGGCGCTACACTGTGAGGCGATATGCTGCTTCCGTTGGGTGTCCCCTGCTTTGCGCATGTATCCCCCTGTCCGAAAGAGGATCGTTCAACGGACGGTTTTCGCGTCGCAGTTCGATAAGCCGAACGACCTTGTTTTATCAGCCCACAGAGCGTCTCACTTGAATGGTACTATATTTATTGCGCTGGAGGGGCCTCTTACGTTACAAATTCAACATGACAAACACGCTAATCGGCTATGCCCGTTGCTCGACGGACAAGCAGGACCTCACAGCACAGGCAAATGCGCTGCAAAAACTCGGCGTTGCAGCAGACCGCATCTACACCGATCATGGCTTTACCGGTGCCAACCGGACACGGCCAGGTCTTAGCCAGGCTTTGGCTGCAGTACGCAGCGGCGATACGCTCGTCGTGCCCAAACTCGATCGACTTGCCCGATCTGTCCCTGATGCGCGCGCTATCGGCGACGATCTTGCAGCGCGAGGTGTGAAGTTACAGATCGGGGCCAGCGTCCATGACCCATCCGATCCGATGGGCAGGTTGTTCTTCAATATCCTCGCCACCTTCGCCGAGTTCGAAGCAGACCTGATCCGGATGCGAACACGCGAGGGTATGGCCATCGCACGCGCCAAGGGAAAATTGCGGGGCAAAAAGCCCAAGCTTTCCGATCGCCAGCAGAAGGAGTTGCGCCGCATGTATGACACCGGTGAATATTCCATCAGTGATCTTGCTGGGGTGTTTTCAATCTCATGCCCGACCGTTTATCGAACTCTTGATCGTCAGGCGATCGTCGCGGACGCTGCTGCGTAGCATACGGTCGCGGCCCATATGCTGACCGGCCATGGGCGATGCCAAGCTGCGTGGCAGCTTCGCGCCCCCATTCCAGCCGTTCGAGGTCGAATGCTTGGCGGTTTAATGCGGCCCCTTGGGCGACTGGGCAGGAATGGCTCTAGGATAAAGCATTGGTTGCCGGTGGCGTGCAGGAAATGGATTTTGAGCAAACCAAGGACGATGCAATTTATGGCGCATCAGGGCCTTCTCAAAGAGAGGGGAGCCGCCCTGGGTTTTCTGGAGGCCGTTTTGTTCGAGTCATGCTGCTAATAGCTGGTGCTCCAGCATGGCGTAGTAGCGCGCATCGGTTTCTACCGGTGGGAAATTACCGATAGGCACCAGCAACCGGCGGCTATTTGACCAGTCGACCCGGGTCGGACTTGCGAACCCCACCGCCTCCAAACATCGCCATGGTCCGCGCCGGTGAAACACTTCGACCGTGTAGAGACCGTTGATCGTACCGGCGAGAGCGTTGACTTAGCTGTCGCCTACACCTCCGACGGACGGCTCGACGCCAACCTCCGCCAGACGCATGGTATGACTGATGCCGACATGCTGCGAATCCAATCGGAGTGGTGCACCAGGCCGCCTTTCGTGCAGGGCTTGCTTGAGAGCGCGGAGTACGAAGCCCGCATGCGCTTTCCGGCTCACGAGCCAGCCAACGATGGGACGGACATAGTTGTGCAAACTGCACCCGATCGCTATCTTCCGAGGCTGAACTGCTAGGGAAGCGGCCCAAGTGTCCATTTTGCGCCTGCCAATGCTGAAGTTTGTCGTCGTGGCGCTCGTCGCCATGGCGGTCTTGCTTGCAGCAGGCTCAATGTGGGGCGGCGGGGATGCGGCGGCTGCTGGGCACATGCACCATACGCATTCAGTCGGCGGCCAGTCCCACCACCATGGCCATCACCATGCGTCGTCCGTCGGAGATCCGGGCGAACCTGCATTCGACATGTCCCTGGTTGAGGTCGCGGATGCCTCCGATGGAGGGGGCGATCAAGCCGATGCTGAGCACGGACCGCACGCACTTCATTCGCATGTCGCGCTATTTCTCGACCGTGTCGAAGAATTCTTGCCGCAGTTGCATGTGACCCGGATCAGCCTGGCCTTCCCTGCAGAGGCAGGTGCGTCGTTGACGGCCGGCCGTCCGGACAAGCCACCGAGAGCCTGATGCCCGTCGCGGTGCTGGATTCAGCGCCAGATTGCGGTGCTCTCGGAGCAATTTTCTATGACTTTTCGTGTTTTCGGATGGCGTTCGCGCCGCGCTTCAGTGCGCGTGCTGATGCGCGCAAGCTGCTTTGTCCTGTTTCCCCTTTTTCTGACGCCAGATGTGGCGCGCGCCGGCCCGGGTGGTGAGGGACATTCTCATGACACGCCGGCCCCCGTTGGTTCAGCAGCGGGCACGCCCCGCCTCGCGCTCAGGGGGGATGTGTTCGACGTCGTCGCGGTGTTTTCGGGCCATGACGTCCGCATCTTTGTCGACCAGCTGGCCGACAATGCTCCCGTCACCGGCGCAAATGTATCGGTGAAAATCGGCGAGCAGCGGCCGAGGGCGGCTGCGTCTGATGGCGAGACCTATCTGCTTGCGGCGGATGCCCAAGTTGCGCCGGGGTCGCCAGTGACAATCATAGTCTCTGCGGATGGCGAGGAGGACTTCGTCGCCGGGACCGCGCCAGCCTCTGCGGCGCTCCAGGAGACCAGTCCCGGGCACGTCGGCCATGGTCACGCCCATATCAGCGCCCACATTTGGAGAGGAATTGCCGGCGGCCTTGTGCTGGTCGTCGTGATTGGCGCCTTTGTTCTTGGCCGCCGCGCCGGGCGAACCGGGGTAGCGACCAGTCTGTTCCTGACCGTGATGATCTTGCCCGTGTTGGCAGGGCCGGGCGGCGAAGGGCATTCTCACGATAGCGCGCCACAATCCGTGACGGGCGATGCTCCACGCCGTTTGCCTGGTGGCGTGGTTTTCGTTCCGAAGGATACCCAGCGCCTGCTGGGTATTCGCACGACGCAGGTTCATGCTGGCTCGTTCACACGTTCTGTGAGCCTCGACGGCCGCGTCACGCCGGCCCCATCGGCCATGACTGCGCTGCACAGTGCGCGCGGTGGACGCGTACTTGGCGCCAGTAGTGGGTTTCCCCACGTCGGAATGAACGTGGTTCGCGGACAGTTGCTCGCGACCGTGGAGCCAACGATCAACGCCGCGGACGCCACGACAATTACGGCGACGATCGCTGAGATCGAGCAACAGATCGCCACGACGTCACTACGCCTGCAGCGTTTGACGACACTTGCGTCCCGGGCCGCCGCGCCAGAGGCTCAGGTCAGGGATCTGGAGACCGAACTGCTGGCGCTCAGGAAGCGCCTTGATCAGGTCAGGGGCCAAGCGGCGAAAGGGGAGGAAATCGTCGCGCCTTCGGACGGCGTCATTGCTTCAGTAGGCGTCCCTGCAGGAGGGGGCGTTGAGCCAAATCAGGTCATATTCCAGATAGTTGACCCCGGGGTGATGTGGGTTGAGGCGCGCGATTTCAGCGGCCTTTCCATCAACGATATCCGCTCCGCTACGTTGGGCCCATCGGCGGCGGGTAGCGTGGCGCTGCGCCCGGTCGCTGCGTCGCCGAAACTGATCTCGGGCGCGGGAGTCATTTCCTTTGAAGCAAGCGCTGGCAGTTCCGGGCTGAAGGCCGGGCAACTCGTCACGGTCATTGCTGGCCTGCATTCAGACATTAAGGGAGTTGGCGTTCCCGCGAAGGCCATCACGAGGAACGCCAGCGGACTGCCAGTCGTCTACGAACATAGCGCGCCAGAACATTTCACAATGCGTGTCCTGACCGGCGACTACGTCAGTGATCAGACCTTCGTGGCGCAGCGGGGACTGAATGACGGCGCGCGTATCATCACGACGCCTGCCCACCTTATCAACCAGATCAGGTGAGGCTGACATGTTCGCATGGATTGTACGCAAAAGCCTGCAAAGCCGTGGCCTGGTGCTGTTCGCGGCCATGGCGCTCATCATCTACGGGGCGTTTCTATTCACGCGCACGCCCGTGGACGTGCTGCCGGACCTGACAAGGCCGACGGTCACAATCATGGCGGAGACCGCCGGCCTGGCGCCGGAAGAGGTCGAGAAACTGGTGACGCGCCCGATCGAGAATGTCCTTCGCGGCGTCGCTGGCGTTACAACCGTCCGCTCCACATCGGGATCGGGCTACGCCATCGTCAACGCCGAGTTCGGATGGAATGAGACCCCTGATGTCGCCCGGTTGCGGGTGAGCGAGCGCATACCTGCGCTTCAGGGCGCCCTTCCCGGTGGCGTCACGCCCATCATCGCGCCAGCCACGTCCATCATGGGCGAGATTCTGCTCGTCGCTCTTACCAGTCAGAACGCGGACTGGGATGGGATGAAGCTGCGGGAGACTGCAGACTTTGACCTTCGCCCGCAGTTGCTGGCCATTCCTGGCGTTGCCTCCGTGAGTGTTATCGGTGGCAATGTACGGCAGTTTGGGGTCGCGCCGTCGGTCGTGGCGCTGGCGGAGTACGGGTTGACGCTCGATCATGTCGTGGCGGCCCTGAAGCGCTTCTCGGCCAACAACAGCGGCGGCTTCATCGATAGCGCTGGTCAGGAACATATCCTGCGGCTCATCGGTCACTCCATGGACCTCACGGACCTCCGCAATCTTCCGGTCGGCGAGCACCAGGGAGCTACTGTCTTTCTGCACCAGGTCGCGAGGGTTGATTTCTCCACCCGGACCAGGAGGGGCGATGCGGGTTTCAACGGTCACCCGGCCGTTATCGTAAGCGTCGCCAAACAACCCGCCGCAGATACCCTTGTCCTTACCGATGACATCGAGAAGCTGCTATCGGAGGTTCAGAAGACAGCGCCTGAGGGGGTGAGGCTCGACCAGATCCAGTTCAGGCAAGCCGATTTCATCAACGTCTCGATTGAGAATCTTCAGTTCGTCGTCCTCAAGGCGGCGATCGTCGTGGCGATCGTCCTTGTCGTGTTTCTGCGGAGCGCGCGCGCGAGCATCATTTCTCTCGCAGCGCTCCCGACCTCCCTCGTCCTGTCTGTGGTGATCTTTCACTTCATGGGACTGTCGATAAACACGATGACGCTGGGCGGCATCGCCATTGCTGTCGGCGAACTGGTCGACGATGCAGTGGTCGACGTCGAAAACGTTATCCAGAAGCTGAAGCGGAACATTGCAAGCGCAACGCCGCGTCCGACGCTGGATGTCATCGTTGAAGCGAGCCAGGAGGTCCGCTCAGGCATCGTCTACGCCACGCTGATCGTGGTGGTTGTGTTCGTGCCGCTACTGTTCATGCCGGGCCTGGAAGGGCGGATGTTTCATCCGCTTGCGCTTGCTTACATCGTCTCGATCCTCGCCTCGCTTGTCGTCTCGGTGACGCTGACGCCGGTGCTGTGTCACTGGTTTCTGCCCCAGAAGGCCGCTGATTTCGCGAAAAGCGGCGATGGTTTCCTGGTGCGCAGACTCAAGGCCGGGGCGCGGGCGTTGATCGTTGTCGCCCTGCGACGGTCCCGGGCTGTCATCGCAGCTGCGGTGCTCGTCGTGGCGGTCGGTGTCGCTGGCATATTGTCGATGCCCCGTACCTTTTTGCCCAGTTTTAACGAGGGAACGATCCTGGTTGGACTACGACTGGCGCCGGGCTCATCGCTTGAAGCCGCCAACCAGATTGGCCAACTGGCTGAGCGCCTCATCCTGCAAGTGCCAGACGTCGCCTCTGTTGGGCGCAGGACCGGCCGGGCGGAGGGGGACCTGCATGCCGAAGGCGTGCATGCTGCGGAAATCGACGTACGCCTGAAGCCAGATCACCGCCCGATGGCCGTGGTGATGGAGGAGATACGGGCGCAATTGGCCAGGGCGCCTGCCGACGCCGTTCTTGGACAGCCTATCTCACATCGCATTGAGCACATGCTCTCCGGCGTACGCGCTGCTGTTGCGGTCAAGCTCTACGGTCCAGATCTTGAGATGCTGGAAGCGACTGCTGAAAGCCTCCGGGCGCGTCTGGCCATGATCCCGGGCCTTACAGATGTGCAGGTCGAAAGGCAGGCGGCGTCTCCCCAGATATCTGTCGCCGTAAAGCCAGAAGTCGCCCGACGGCTCGGGGTGAGGACGCAGGCGGTGCTTGAGCAGGTTCAGACCCTGATGAGTGGGAAGGACGTCGCCAGGGTGTTTGATGGCGAGCGCACCTTCAACGTCACCGTCAAGGCGCGGGATGAGGAAAGGACGCTCGCAAAGCTGAGGAAGCTGCCGGTTCAGACACCCCAGGGCGTCATGCCGCTGGAGGCTCTAGCCGAGGTACATGTCGGCGTGGGACCCGGTGTGATCTATCGCGAGAATGGCGTGCGACGGTCCATCGTGTTCGGCAACCTCTCTGGAGAGCGCAGCCTCGCTGACGTCAGCGCCGCAATCGCGCGTGAACTGGATAATACGACATTGCCACAAGGTTACCGGCTGGCGATGGACGGCGCGCAACAGGCGTCCGCCCGTGGTCTGCAGCTTATGCTGGTCATGAGCCTGGCATCATTGCTTGCGATCGTGGCGATCCTCTACCGGAAGTATCAGGCGGGGGTCCTTGTCGCGATCATCATGTTCAACATCCCGCTTTCATTCGTTGGGGGCGTTGTTGCGCTCAGGCTGGCGGGTCTGGATCTGTCCATCGCCTCCGCAGTCGGGTTCATCGCGCTGGCTGGCATCTGCACGCGCAACAGCATTCTGAAGATCAGCCACTACCTCAACATGATCGCAACGGACGGCTACCGCATGGGGCCGGGTGTCGTCGTGCGCGGATCGCTGGACCGGCTGACGCCAGTGCTGTTGACCGCATGCTCCGCCGCGCTGGCGCTCGTTCCCCTCATCATGCTGAAGGGAGCGCCTGGCGCCGAAATCCTGCATCCCGTCGCCGTCACCATGTTTGGCGGGCTCATCTCGGCGACCCTTCTCGACACCATCGTTACGCCAGTCCTGTTCCATTCTTTGGCGCAGAAAGCGGTGTCGCGACTGACGGTCAGCCATCTCGTGGCGACAGATCGTGCGCAGCAGGCCGACCACGCCAGCCTCTACTGAGGCTGGCTTCCGTATTTCACGCGCGGCCAGGCCAGCGATGCAATCCGCCCAGCCGCAAAAGCACAGGAGACCACCATGAAGAAAGTAACGTTGAGCATCCTCGCCCTTTGCCTCTCTGCGGTTACGGCGGCTGCCGGCGACGTCTCTGGAAAGGGGCCGAATGGCGGACGGATTGGCGATGCCGGCGCGTACCACGTCGAGTTCGTCAGCAAGGGGAACGAGGCCAGCGCATTTGTCTACGACCATGAAAACAAACCCGTGAACGCTGAGAAGCTTGGCGGAAGCGTGACGTTCCTTGTCGAGGGCGACACCGTGACGGCGCCGTTGGTCCCGAAAGGTGGCAACCGGCTTGACGGCGTCCTGCCCAAAGCCTTGCCGGACACCGGCCGGGTGGTCGTCACTGTGCAGGCGCCGGATGGAAAGCAGAACCAGGCGCGCTTCCGCCTCAAGTAATGGAGAGCGGCCGGGGCGTCTGAATGCGCCCCGGCCTCGTCCGAGCGCGACCGCAGGCGGACTCTTGTCCTCAGGGTTGGGTGGCCAACATGTTTGATGTTTTGATCAACCGTACCTACCGGCGCTTGTTTCTGGCGCAGGTCGTCGCCCTCATCGGCACGGGCCTCACGACTGTTGCGCTTGGATTGCTGGCGTTCAGGATCGCCGGGAGTAACGCTGGGTCAGTGCTGGGCACAGCCCTGGCGATCAAGATGATCGCCTACGTGGCGATCTCTCCATTCGCGACCGTTCTGGCTGACCGGTTTCCCAGACGGCCCATGCTGGTTTCCCTCGATGTCGCGCGCGGGGCTTTTGCCTGCATGCTGCCCTTCGTTACCGAGATCTGGCAGATCTATGTGCTGATCTTTCTGCTGCAGTCTGCGTCGGCTGCTTTCACGCCGACGTTCCAGGCGACGATTCCAGATGTCCTGCCTGACGACAAGGACTACACGAACGCGCTCTCCCTTGCGCGCCTGGCTTATGATCTCGAGAGTCTTCTGAGCCCGGTGCTCGCGGCATTGCTCCTGACTGTGATCAGCTTCAACAACCTGTTCGCCGGGACGGCGATAGGGTTCCTCGGGTCCGCCTTGCTTGTCAGATCAGTTGTCCTTCCTGGCGTCACGAGACCAGAAGGCGGGTCATCCTGGTCAAAGCTGGCCGCCGGGGTAAGCACATTTCTGCATACCCCGAGCCTTCGGGGGCTCATGGCCCTCAATCTGGCTGTCGCCGCAGCCGGAGCCATGGTTTTCGTGAATACGGTCGTGCTCGTAAAATCCGCGTTTGGCCTGAGCGAGCAGGCCGTGGCGTGGGCCATGGCTGCATTCGGCGGCGGCTCAATGATTGCGGCGCTCATATTGCCACGCCTGCTCAGTGGACGCTCCGACCGGACGGTGATGCTGGCTGGCGCAGCCGCCATGGCGGCCTGCATGTTCCTGGGCATTGCAGTTGGTCGTTACGACTGGCTTCTGCTGCTGTGGTTTTTTACCGGTTTCGGCTACTCCCTCGCGCAAACGCCGGTCGGCAGGCTGTTGCGACGGGCCAGCGAACCCTCTTTGCGTCCGGCCCTGTTTTCCGGCCAGTTCGCACTATCGCATCTGTGCTGGCTGCTCGCATATCCGGTCGCTGGCCTGGTGGGCGCCAGATACGGAATGGCGATGTCATTTGCTGTGCTGGGAGCGATCGCGGCCTGCAGCATCGCCGCTGCGGCTCGATTGTGGCCCGCGGGTGTGGATGAGGGCTGATCGTCGTCCGCAGTCCTTGCAATACGATGGCCCCAGGCCTAGCTTGGAAATCAAGGGGTCAATCGCGACTACCCCGTGAGGCGGCAGCCCAAAGTTCGCGTCCTTTTCCCATTTGAGGGATGGACGCCGCATGCCGTCAAATTCTGAAATCACCACGACAAAATTATCCCGTCTGATCGGTCTGCCTGAAGCGCCGGCCATCGTTGATGTCCGCACCGGGACGGAGTTCGCCTCAGACCCGCGCCTCATGCCGTGCGCCCTCCGCAAAAGCGCAACGGAGGCACGTTTATGGGCGCCAGATCTCCTGGGCCGCCATGTCATTTTGGTCTGTTCAGATGGTGGCGCGGGAAGCCAGGGCGCGGCGGCCTGGCTGCGGCGGCTAGGGGTTTCTGCGGAAACGCTTGAGGGAGGCTACGCAGCGTGGCGCTCCGCTGGCGGTCTGCTGGTTGAACCAGAAAAGTTGCCGCAACCCGACGACACAGGCGCCACGGTCTGGGTTACGCGCGCGCGTCCGAAGATTGACAGGATCGCCTGCCCATGGCTGATCCGCCGCTTCATCGACCCGAAGGCCAGTTTCCTCTTTGTTGGTGCAGCTGAAGTGACTGCGGTCGCTGGGCAGTTCGGCGCGACCCCGTTCGATCTGGATGGCGTCTACTGGAGCCACAGGGGAGACCTGTGCACCTTTGACGCGATGCTGCTGGAAACTGGTTTGCACGCGAGCGGCCCGCTTCAGAGACTCGCCCGGATCGTAAGGGCCGCCGACACCGATCAACTGGAACTCGAGCCTCAGGCCGCCGGCTTTCTGGCATGCTCACTTGGGCTCTCGCGGATGTTTCGCGACGATCTCGAGCAGTTGGAGGCTGGCATGCTGCTCTACGATGCGCTGTTTCGCTGGTGCCGCGACGCCACCGACGAAACGCACAACTGGCCTTCCCGGACGAAGCAGGGGTGAGGCGACATGACAATCGAACTTGCACAAGAACGTGTCGCTCCGGCCTCCGTCGCTCCCACGCCTGGTGAAGCAGCGCGGGTCTGGCTGCGGATTGGCCTGCTCGGTTTCGGTGGGCCAGCCGGCCAGATCGCACTGATGCACCGGGAACTGGTTGAGGAGCGCAAATGGATTGGTGAACACCGTTTCCTGCATGCCCTGAACTACTGCATGCTCTTGCCGGGGCCGGAGGCGCAGCAACTGGCGGTTTACATCGGCTGGCTGCTCCACCGCACCGTGGGAGGCCTGATCGCAGGCGCACTGTTCGTCCTGCCGGGCGCGTTGGTGATGCTGGGCCTGAGTATTCTCTACACGTCATACCGGCACCTGCCGTTTGTCGACGTTGTATTCTTCGGCATCAAGGCCGCCGTCATCGCCATCGTGGTCGAGGCGGTCGTGCGTATCGGGAAGCGTGCGCTGAAGAACCGGATGATGCTCGCGATAGCAGCTGGCGCGTTCATAGGCATCTACATATTCGCAATTCCATTCCCGCTCATCGTTCTTCTTGCGGGCCTCCTCGGCGTCATCGGAGGTCGTCTGACGCCATGGATGTTTGGTGGGGCGAAGGCGTCAGACGGCGGTGAGAGCCCGGATGAAAGCAATGTGATTGATCGCATGTTCGCCGCAGGAGAACTCTCACATGCCGCTCCGTCCTCCGCTTTTGCCATGCGGGTGCTGCTGATCGGCGGCGTGCTCTGGCTCGGCCCGCTGCTCCTTCTGTGGCTCCTGACTGGCGGGGGGAGCGTGTGGACACAAATCGGATCGTTCTTCAGCGGCATGGCCCTCGTTACCTTTGGCGGGGCCTATGCGGTCCTTGCCTACGTCGCCCAGGCGGCCGTGGACACGTTTGGATGGCTCCGGCCGGGTGAAATGGCGGATGGGCTGGGACTGGCGGAGACGACCCCAGGGCCACTGGTCCTCGTGCTGCAGTTTGTTGGATACCTCGCATCGTTCAGGGCGCCTGGCGCCCTCAATCCGGTGCTGGCAGGCAGCCTTGGAGCCCTTCTGACAACCTGGATGACGTTTGCGCCCTGCTTCATCTGGATTTTCCTGGGCGGTCCATATGTTGAGAAGCTGCGAAACAACCAGGCGGCCAGATCGGCCCTTTCCGCTATCACGGCGGCCGTCGTGGGCGTGGTGGCGAACCTTGCCTTGTGGTTCGCGTTGCATGTGTTGTTTCGGAGTACGACGGGCTTGAAGCTCCCATGGGGGGAGATCGACATTCCAGTTTGGGGTGCACTCGACTGGCGAGCCGCAGTGATCGCAGTCGCGGCAATGGTGGCCATGTTGCGGTTCAAGGTGGGTATGATTTCCGTCTTGGCCGCGAGCGGCTTATCAGCCTGCTTGCTGATGCTGATTTGACATTAGAAGGCGGACTACTTGCCTTATCCCCTCCGGGGGGGGGCTGCCTTGTCTTCAAGGCTTGGTTCGGCGTGAGCTCAGATCTTGCCAAACAGTTATTCCCTGGGATGAAGCGCAAGTAACTCCCTAGCAGTCAGGTCCTAGTCATCCCGGTGGGCATCGGGCCTGCCTCGGTTGCGAACGGCACCTTGATGAGCGTTTCGTCCATGAACAGACGGTCCGCTCCCGGCCCCGGAACGGTCGGACGGCAGCGCGCCCCCATTTCGGTCGTTCCGCGGGAACCTCGTGGCTGCCAGGAGCGGACATCAGTTTGGTGCCCCGGCCTCGGTTTCGTAGAGGCTGGACAGTCCGACCTATTTGGTGCGGCTTCTATTCGGCCCTTCTCAAACCCGCCTCATCTATAAATGCCCAAAGGCTACTTGCGTCGCCTTCGGCGTAACGATCAAGAGCGGAGCCGCTTACCCCCAACCGCATGTGTGTGTTCTCGCTTTGATCGGCGAATTCGTTACTTGCTCAACCCATGGCCGAGTCGCCGAAAGATGCGCCTTGAACGACTGCTGGCGCCAACTTAGATATGGTTAGAATATGGTAAATCGCCGGGGGGCATTATCCATTCAGGTTCGTCGGTTGCGACGCACTCGGTCAGGCTTCGGGACATAGCCATCCGAGTTGTCGGACGACATGCGCCTTCGGGCGCGAGCGCCGATGGTCGTGCTCATCAATGGGTCAGCAGGATGAGGGCGCGATGGTTACGATTACCAAGGAAGCCGAAGGCTACCTCGAGGCATTGGCGGACGAGCTCTCGATCTCGCCCACCAGGTACGAGCAGGCGGTCGCCCGGTACGAGTCGCTGGGCAAGTGGCTCCATCGCGACACTTCAACGGTGAAACAGTACGACCCGCAGGTGTATTCGCAGGGTTCGTTCCGGCTGGGCACGGTCATCAAGCCAGAGGACGAAAACGGCCAGTATGATATCGACTCGGTTTGCGAGTTGGCCGCTCTCAAGAAAGACCAACTGACCCAGTACACGCTCAAGGAACTGCTTCGGGTCGAGATCGAGGCCTATCGGACGGCACAGGCAATGGTGAAGCCGCTCGGCGAAGGCCGTCGTTGCTGGACGCTCGAATATGCCGATGGCGCCCAGTTCCACATGGATATCGTGCCGGCGCTACCGAACGGCACATCCACGCGGTTGTTGCTTGAGTCCCGCGGCCTGGACGCGCAGTGGTCCGGCACCGCGATCGCCATCACCGACAACAAGCACCCCCTCTTCTATCAGCCCACCACCAACTGGCCCCGATCCAACCCGAAGGGTTATGCCGCATGGTTCCGCTCGCGGATGGCCGTCGCCTTCTCTCGCAAGCGCCGGAAGCTCGCCGACGCAGCCCAGGCCAGCATCGAGAGCATTCCCGAATACCGGGTGGTCACCCCGCTGCAACAGGCAATCATGATCCTGAAGCGCCACCGCGATCAGATGTTCGCGGACCGCAGGGATGTCAAACCCATCTCGGTGATCCTGACGACCCTGTCTGCCCACGCATATGAGGGCGAGGAAACCATCGGCCAGGCCCTGGTCTCCATCTTGACCAAGATGGACCGGTTCATCGGCTTCGATGGCGTTCGGTCATATATTCCCAACCCGTCTGACCCGCTCGAGAACTTCGCCGACAAGTGGGCCGAGCATCCCGAGCGTCGTGCTGCATTCTACGAATGGCTGGAAGCAGCCCGGCTCGACTTCTTCTATGCAGCCCAGGTTAGCAGCCGCCAGATGATCACGGACTCCGTTGCCCCCCGCATCGGTCGTGGCCTTGCCGAAAGGGCCAGGGACCGTGCGGAGCCAAAGCCGGCTTCATCGCTCCTGCGCACCGCCACGGCAGCATCCGCTACGGCGGCGGCTACACCGACCTTCCCCGCGGAGCGGCGCGTTCCAGGCAAACCGGCTGGGTTCGGCGGCAAATGAGCTGGTGGATTTCGGATCCGGGCCGGGGCTTGTCGGAACGTCTGAAGGTCGCTCGCCTCGAGCAGTCCGCAGACTGGCTTCAGAACGTACGGTGGCGCCTTGACGGCCTGAGGTTGCTCCTGGATTTCGACATTGTCGAAGGCGAATCCAGATGGCGTCTCGTCATGCATTACCCGGACTTCTTCCCCTCCATCCCTCCGCTGGTCTTCAACGCAGACGGCGGACGTCTGTCGGGACATCAATACGGTCTATCGGGCGAACTTTGCCTGGAGTATCGGCCCGACAACTGGCAGCTCGATTGGACGGGCGCCATGATGATCGAAAGCGCCCATCGGCTCCTCGTCGGAGAGAGCGCCGAGCTGGCGGGCCAAGGGGTTCCCTCAGCTCATGTCTTATCCGAAGGACAGCGTCTTCGCGGGACTTATCTCAGGCTGGTCATACCCGAAGAACCGTTGCGCTTGATCCAGGCCATGGACGACGGCCACGTGGAGCCTATCGAGATCGACGAACACTATTACGGCGAAGCCGCCGTGGCTCATCTGACTGCCCTGGGCCCTGATGGGGCTCGGATCTGGCATCGGAGCAAACCGGTGTCGACGGCGGCTAACTACAAGGGTACCGCCATCCGCGTCCCCCGAGGGCTGAAGTTTCCGGGGCCGATCACCGTGAAGACCCTCGAGATCGCGCTTAATGCTGCGGGCGTTACGACCGACCATCCGGGGTGGCCGCCTGCCAACTATCTGCTGGTAGATGACACGACCGCGTGGTTGGCGATGGTGTATCGTAAGGCGGATGGTGGAGTTCAGGATTACGGATACTCCACGTTTGTCATCGACGCCGACCAACAGCGACTACCGACCGCGAACGCGGCGCTGGCCGACAAGCGGATCGCCCTGATCGGATGCGGTTCACTTGGGTCGAGGATAGCAGCGATGCTCGTACGATCAGGAGCCCGGAAGCTCGAACTGTTCGACGACGACATCCTCACTCCCGGCAACCTGGTGAGGAACGAACTGGATTGGCGGGGCGTCGGGGCACATAAGGCCAAAGCTTTGCGGGCCAGGCTGCTCGAAATAGCCCCAGACGCGAAGGTCACGGTGCAGATCGTGAACCTCGGCGGCCAGGAGAGTTCCGAGTGGACCGCCACCGCGCTCGAGACGCTGGCCAATTGTGACCTGATCATCGACGCCACGGCGGACGCCACCGTTTTCGGCCTCGCATCGGCCGCCGCGAGATTCAAGGGCAGACCGATGGTGTGGGGCGAGGTCTTCGGGGGCGGGATCGGCGGCATCATTGCCCGTTCTCGACCGGATCACGATCCGTCCCCCGACGTGGCCCGCCGCCAGATCCTGAAGTGGTGCGAAGACAAGGGCGTCGAGTGGGAGATGCCCTCCCGCCAGCCGGAATACGGCGTCATGCGGGCGGACCAGCCTCCGTTGATCGCGGACGATGCCGACGTTTCCGTAATGGCCGGCCACCTGGCACGTCTCGCGATTGATACGTTGCGGGGTGACGGGAGCCAGTTCCCTGCTCCCGCGTATGCGGTCGGCCTCGGTGAGGGCTGGATATTCGCCGCCCCGTTCGATACCCACCCCATCACCTATATAGGCACGGAAGGCTGGGACGCGGGATCGTCGCCCGACGAGGTGAAGCTGAAAGAGCTCGTGACCCTTCTTTTCCCTAGCCAGGCCGAAGATGCAGATCGCCCTGCCTAGTTCCGTCCGCAAGAAGATCTGCAGGGAACTGGCCCTGTCTGGACGCCGGGAAACCGGCGGCTTGCTGCTCGCTGAGCAATTGGACGACCAAGGGCGATTTCGTGTCGTGGACGTCACCGTGGACCCGCACGGCGGCGAGAGCGCCTACTTCGAGCGCCGCCCGGAACTTCACGCCCAGGCACTGGACGCATTCTTCGAGAGGAACGGAAACGACTTCCGTCGTTTCAACTACCTGGGGGAATGGCATTCCCATCCGAGCTTTCCGGTGGCCCCGAGCATCACCGACATTAGGACCATGCAGGCGATGGTCGAAGACGTCGGCAACATCGATTTCTCGGTCTTGATGATCGTCCGGCTGCGGATGTTCGTCATGCTGCAGGTGGGAACCTACCTGTTCATGCGGGGCCAGCACCCGCAACGCGTCGAGATGATCGACGACCCGATCTCACGGGCGAAGAAGAGATTCATTTGAAAGGGGTCGCCTCGCGCGGCAATTGAAGGGGCGACATGTCCAAGACAGCTATCCCGGCAAAGGTTGCAAACGCCCTCTGGGCGAAGGCTGCGGGGCGGTGCCAGTTCCGTGGATGCAACAAGCTTCTTATCGGTGACCTGATCACTGGCAAAGAGACGGGCAAGTACGGCTACATCGCCCACATCGTCGCCGACGAGGCAGACGGCCCCCGGGGCGATGCGGTGAGATCGCCGCAGCTTGCTAAGGACATCGACAACCTGATGCTGATGTGCCCGGTCCACCATAAGGCGATCGACGTTGACCATGTGGCCGACTACGACGAACCCGCCCTTCTGGCCATGAAGGCCGAACATGAGGACCGCATCGAGATTGTCACCGATATGGATGTCGACCGCGTCTCCCATGTCGTCAGGTTCGCGGCGGACATCGGTCAACGCGACGCGGTTATCACGACGCGAGCGATCTTCGCCGCGATGCCACCTGATCACCATCCGGCGGATTTTCGGACGATTGACATCGAACTCATCGGCTCCGAACTGAAGGACCACGAGGAGGCATACTGGGCCGGACAGGACCGGAACCTGCAGACGGCCTTCGCCCGGAAAATCAAGGAGCGGATCGAGCAAAGGGAAATCCGCCAGCTAAGCGTCTTCGCCCTGGCTCCGCAGCCGTTGCTCATCCGTCTCGGGACGCTCCTCGGCGACGTGGTACCGGTCTCCGTTCATCAGAAGCACCGCGAACCGGACACCTGGAAATGGCTACCTGACCAGCCGCGCATCGCCTACAAGGTCAACGAATACAGTGGCAGGGAGGACGTGCCGGTCGCGTTGAAGCTGGCCCTGAGTGCCACGGTGAACGACGAGCGCATCACATCGGTATTGGGTGAGGATGCCGCCATCTGGTCGATCACCTGCGAGCAACCTGGCAACGACATCATGCGGAGGAAGGACGACCTCGCCGCCTACAAGAAGCTGGTGCGCAACCTGTTCGACCGGATCAAGGCCTATCACGGGGAAGGCGTGATGCTGCATGTTTTCCCGGCGTTGCCGGCGTCCGCGTCGGTGGAGACGGGACGTGTCTGGATGCCGAAGGCTGACCTCACGATGACGATCTATGACCAGAACCGTACTGCGCAGGCATTCGTCCCAACGATCGCCATCGGGTAGGATACAGCGGCTAGCCTGGCAACCTCCTAGCTAAGCTTGAATGTCCGCTTTTCGTCAGCCGGCTCCCATAAGCCGCTAGTCTGCATTCGGCCCCAATGCTGCCATCCAGCTTGCGACATAAACTGACGGGCCCATTCCGGTCCCTCATTGCCTCTTGCGCCGTTCCCGAAAGCCGACATTTCACTCTATATCTTCCCTATGCCGGGTATGGGGTGGGTTCCTGTCTGCTCGGTGACGGGCGGCCCACGCCGGGTTGCTGACGTTCACCGCCTGAATTGGTCGGCCTGCAACATCTGATGTCAGACGGTTTGCCAAGGCGAGTGAAGTTTGGAGTAGGAGCGGCCAGCCGCTATTTATCCAGCATTCGGGTTGGTCAGCCCACCAGGAGCCACACCCAGTACGCACCGATCGCCATCTGGACGGAAAAGGCGGTAAATCTCAGGCTAACCGCAAGGGCGCTCGTTGACATGAGGTGGATCGTCGACTGAATGACCCTCGCGCCTAACAGCGTGAACGCCAAAGGATCCGTGGCTTCGGATCTCCCAGTAAGCACCGCGACGCCAAGCAGCCCGCCGAAGACGGGGAGACCTTCGATGCAATTGGCATGCGCCCGAGCCAACCGTTGCATAAAAGACGAGAGGTTGGCGTTGTCCGGTTTAAACCCGTTCGCAGGCATGCGGCCCGACACGACGAGCCAGGTGCGGATTGCCTCCATCACGATCAGCAAGCCAAGCGTCCATGCGATGAACCCAATCAACGCGTATACAGACTCTGACATGATGGCACCTATCGCTTCCGGCCGAGCGCGACGATTCACGGCACCGCCTGGCGATTGACAAATATCGACGGAGAAGCTGGCAACTATCGCCGCCTCGCGCACCTCGCCAAGCGTACTGGTCGTTGACCGTCTTTAGAGCATTTGGCGCAGATCGCGGCGTAGATTGGCGGAGTGTGGGCCTCGTCTAGGGGTTGATGTTAGGAGGCGAGCTCGCGGTGCTGCAAGCGCTGATGTGAACCGCCCCACCCCGAGCGGTCATACAGAGCTGAAAGCTGCGCTTGGCCGGATCAACCGCCAGAACATTTACGTCAGATATGGGCTCCTCCTGCGGCGCGCCATCATGGCGCTATAGGGAAGTTTACGACGCCGCGCGGAGGGCGGCATCCACCCCATCAGTTCAATCGGCGCAATGTCAGAAGCCAGTTTCCATCGACTTAGTGTTGTTCTCCTCGCTGACACAGGCACGCTCCCAGTTGGCCAGATGGCGGGCTGACTATAATGGGGCGCGACCGCATGCCGCACTGTCGTGGCAAACGCCAGCCGCCTTCTCGGCATCGGATGCGCAGCGGCGGGATCTGCCGTAGCGCCAGGTCGTGGGCTTCACGACAGATCCCGCCTTACACACCTGCATTGGGACAACAACAAACCGTCAGATCGAACTCACCGCTGGATAATGGCTGGGGGCAACGTCACCAGTTCTGCGATCTCGACCTCAAGTGCGTTGGCGATTTCCCAAAGGGTCGTGGCCGTCGGGTTTCGTTGGCCCTGCTCAAGTGAACTCACGTGTGCCCTGTCAACGCCAAGGCGTGCAGCGACCTGTGCCTGTGTAAGGCCCTTCTCGAGTCTGATCCTGCGAGCGTTCTTCGCGATGACAATTCTGATATCCATCCGCTTCTTATTCAGCGGTGGGTACTTTACTGCGACGCGCTATACCGCGTTGCGGTAAAGCGCACATTTGGGCTATCGCTGGCGCCTGAATGACTCGCCTTCCAACAGAACTGGTGCCCTATTGAACCGCTTCAGTGCTAACTTTCAGAAGTTTCCAGACCTTCGTTTCGAAGTGGGGATGGAAGCTACAAATCAATGTCGGATCACTCATCGCGTAGTGGTTGTCGCCTATGGCGCTCTTGCCTCGAGGGAGCAATGGGAAGCACAATTCGACTCTTGGTGTGCCCTCCAAGGCCAAGTGCCAAAATTCAGGCGTGGCAACGAATTGACGAATCGTACCGTCGCCTATGTGGTTTTTCCGGGGACGCACCCGGTAGTGGATTTTATCGTTCGTTGGGTGGGGGTTGAGGCGATAATGGTTGATAGGTCTATTGCGTCGCGGGTAGCTGAACTTGAGAAGCAAATGGCTAGATTTCAACGCCTGCGCGCGCACCCATTGCTCGAGTTGGCCGCGTTAACTGCCTCGCCAGTAGCGGGATAGCATTGGCTATCTGGACGGTCGAACACGCCGGCATAGGTGCTTGCCGAAGTTGGCACGGCAACGGACCTTCTAACCAAATTGCGCCGATCGTCCAGCCCTGTATCAGCATAGACGAATGCTCAATCGATCTCTCTGGGGCAGGCCCAAGCAAACGCCAAATCGAACCAACAGCTGAATAAGAGCTGGGGGCAACGTAATCCGCCTGAACAAGGCGGCGCACGTTTCTGAGCCGTGATCTCCTGCGAGAAAGCTGCGAACGCATTCAGCGCCTGCTTTTCATCCATTGGAGCCAATTCCTCAATAGCAATTGAGTCAGTGGCTGTTTCCGGCGTGGAATGAGGCCGGCACAGCGCTAAGCTCTCTACACTCCAGCGACTGCGACGTGAAAAGAGGAAAAACTAGCCAAGCGAACGACGCCGCAGCTCTTGGCTGCGCCCTTATGAACGCAGTTTTGCCATCAAGGGGACCTCATCGCATTGCGGCCCTCGCCAGAGACTGGCCACTCGACGGCGCGAGTGGGTTTTGGAGCAGAAACTCGAGCCTTAGTTTTTACACACTGAATTACACACTGTGTAAATTGTTCAGAGATGCGCAATCCCTGATATTTCAGGGATTGCATTCACTCATTCACTCAATTGCACGGCTTTTGCTATAAAGAACCAACGGGTTCAAAAATCTTTTTGGAATTTCAAAAGAGGCCCGCCGGTGGTGGGCCTGATTTTTTTGGGAGAGTTGCGGATTGAGTCAGGCAGGACGGCGGGGTGTTTGCCGTCCGTGCACGGGACACCCGTGGGATAGCGCTCTGGTCCGACTGGAGCCGGCACCTCTCGCGATCAGGGGAAATTGCGACGTTTTCTATTTTGCTTGCCGGCGGCGATCGGCAGACATGCGGCCGTCCGCGATATAACGCTCCATCATCGCAATACACGCGCGAACAGTCAGGAGACGGAAGTTCGCCTGGACCCGGTCAGGCCAGAAAATGGGGATGATTTTTCCGTCCAGGCGTTTCGATGCCGAGGCGAAGCGAGCCAGGTTTTCCCAGTGGGTCCAGCCTGACTTCTCAAACGTGAGATGCACGTCAATGTCGCTAATCCAGAAAGTGAAGTAGCAGCGGCCAATCTTGCGCTGATATTTGCGGACGGTCTTTCCGTGCAGTTTGAGGTCGTAGCAATGCTTGACGTAAGCATCGGCGAGAATCGCGTCAACGTCCCCAGTAACGCTTCCGGAGCGGAGAACCTCAACGAGCGCGACTGCGTCTTCCTGAGTGTCAGCGTAGCCGTGGCGCCCAGTTGACAGCCGGCGGAGGGATGCATTTCGGTGTGCGTCATAGCTGTCGGGGGCCAGCTCGAGCATGGATTTATCCATGATGATGTCACCGAAGTCGCGACCATCGGTCAGATAGTGGGTGATTGAGGCGGGTTCACCGTCCAGCTTGGGTTTGATGCTCCAGAACTCCATGCTGGTTTCGGCGTGGAGGATGAACCTGTCATTGGGTACGGCCAACCGTTTGTAGGTTAGGGCGCGGTCGGTTTCACAGGCCATGGGTTCAGGCTGCCTGTTTCTGGGTAGCCTTCTTGATGGCGTAGTAGCGGGCGATGGCGCGACGCTTGGCGTTCTGCGCCGGCGTGCGATCGGTTGTGGTTCGCTGCGTCGTGGCGGTTGCGCGGGCGTGACGGCGAGCTTTGCGCTGTTCAGGCGTTTCGGGAGCCAGCTCACCGGTCCGGCGGAGCATGGCGAGGAACTGGCCACGCGGCATGAAGGGAACGGCCTCCAGGCCCATGGTGGCGATCGGGTCGAGGTTGGCGGTGCTGGTGCGCATGGTGCATTCCTTTTTAGGGATGGGAGCGGCGTGGGGCCGCCTCATGACTTCCGGCGTTGGCGATTTTCGCCGTGCCTTCTTTCCGGGGTTTTGAGCCCCTGCGGGCTCGTGAAAATTCAGTTGAACTGAAGGAGCCGTCTCGGTGAGACGGCTCTCGATTTCCCGGGGGAGGCACATTTTGGGTGATGGACGCCTGTCAGGCCCTGTCAGGGTCCGGGGAAAGAGTGGTCAAGTGAGCGCGATAGGCCTGGTAGTCGGTGATACCGATGCGGATAGCTTCGGCCGGGGTGAGACACCAGGTTTCGGCTGCTCCGGCCTTCATTGGGGTTTTGAACCCGTGTTTGGGTCATTTGAAAATGATGGTCCAATGAATGGGCCGGCGCGGTAGGCCGGCCGGCTTGGGTGGGATCCGCCGTTTTTTTTGTACGGGAATAATCCGGGTGACTGATCACGGTGGTGGGGTGGGGATCAGGGCAATCGGTAAAAAAAAACGCCCGGATGGGCGGTCTGGTTGGCGCTGTCCGACCCGATGGTTTTTCGCGTTCAAGGGTGCCCCGGTTTCTCGGCGTGTGTTTTCTACGATTGGAGAGCGTAGCTCGCACGCATAGCGCGCCACTGTTGAATCGGGCCTTCGAATTCGGGGTTGGTTTCGAGAATGTGCAGCAGCGTGACCATGATGTCGTCGTTTATGTTCAGACGGGCCATGGCTTCAGCCTCTTCGATTTGGCCGTTCACAAGGGCTCGGAGAGTTCCGATCTCTGGTGGTGTGAGCGAGGGGGGGGTGTCAGGATCGTGAATGAGAAGGGGTTCGGCAGGTTGGCCGAAGTAGGCTGCTGCAAGGGCTGTGCCCTTCGGAGTGAGACAATTGAAGTAGACTTCAGCGGGAGTGATCAGCCCATCAAATGCAAGTTCCCTTCCCCTGTCCGCGGGATACAAGCGTTTGCCGGGATGATCCGCAATCTCTGTAACGAGGAACCGGGGAGCATTCGATGAATCGTATGTGAACTTTACAAGGGACCATGCGCCATCTGGAAAATTCCGCTGGTTCGTGTGGTGTGGGTGATGCCAGCGGAGCACATATCCGGCGTTCATGTGCGCGAGGATGGTCTGTGATAATTTTTTCAACGGCGCCTCTATGGGCAGGAATCTGGCGAGGTAGGTATCAAAGTTCTACATGTGTGGATTGTGTTGGGGAAGCGTCGCAGTTCGTGTTGGGGGAAGCGGCTTGCGCTCGAAGTCGTCATAATTTGGAGGGCGGATCCTTCGCGTTGAAGGGCGCGGGATTGAGGACAGCGACAACGGTGAACGCGCGGTGGTGTATTTCATCGCGGGTGCGGAGGGTCGTGGCCTGAAATGGCCTCCGACAAATAATCCCAATGAGATCGTCGGTGTTCGGTTCGAATGAAGCCGACTAGCTGGCAGGGATTGGGCGGTCATCCGGTTGAATGGCGCAAGAGCGGCCGGAGACGCGATCCGCGCGTATTCATGCAGCCGTAGGCCTAACGCGGCTTGCAAACCTGGCCGGCCGGTCCAAGGTGGGTTTGTGTCTGCGGGAAAAAAGAAAGCCGCCTGGCGGCGGCTTTCTTAGCTGTATTTCCGGTCGGTGCCGGCGAGCGCTTGCGATGAGATGTCAGGGAAGTGGGTCATCTCGTCTGCTTTCAGGCAAATGTCGCGGTATTCCTCATGTTGCCGGACCGCCTGGCGATGGGCCTCGATACTCTCGGGGGTAGGATTGGAATCCATCGCGAGCTTGGCTGTGCCTGCGGCTCCGGCGAGTTGAAACAAGGTTTGCCAGGAGGCGATGATCTTGATGGCCATGCGGAGTTCGTCGATGATGTGTGCCTGGGTGACGTTGGAACTGCGGGATACTGACCGGGAATGGGGGTGCGTCACCGGAGGGGCGCGCCAGCGTGGAGTGCTGGACTATTGCTTTTGGATTTCACACCGCGTGGTTCGGGCACCGTCTTTGCAAGAGAGCAGAGCGTGGGGGCCCGACTGGGCCCCATGCGTCAGGGCGCGTTCCTCAGGGCGTGGATCATACGGGGAAGTCAGGCGGCGGACTGAGCGGCCGCTGCGCGCTTGCGGGCGTGGTAGCCAGCGTAGAAGCGGCGCTGGGCTTCGGAGACCGGCTTGCGGGCCTTCGCGGCGCCATCGGTTGCATCGGTGACGGCCTCGGTCTTGGCCGGGGCGTTCGGGTCGCGCGGCTTCGGCTGGTAGGTGCCGGCGGCCTTGTGCATGGCGATGTACTCGGACATCGGGATGTAGGGACGGTCGTAGGTCTTCTTGGCGGAGGTCGTGTTCGCGTTGGCGTCGTTCATGATGTGTTCCTTGGAAAAGTCAGCGGAGTGTCCGCCTCAAGGGGGAAGGCCCGGCGCTTTTGCGCCGTGGGCCATCTGGCTTGTTGGGATTTGATGACCGTCAGGTCACAACCGATGT
>NZ_BNCG01000025.1 GCF_014656355.1 Camelimonas fluminis | reverse complement strand
CTGCCATGGGCATACGCCTCGGACCCAATCAAGGCCGTGGCCTGAGAACAGCGGTTACGAATATGGCGCGACCGACATCGTTTCGGAACGGGGTGACGCCGGCGTCTCACGCATCACGGAGCTGACGAAAGGCGTCGGAGCGGATTCGGTGCTCGAATGCGTCGGCACCAACGAATCCATGCACCAGGCGATCAACTGTGCCCGGCCCGGCGGCGCCATCGGTTTCGTCGGCGTGCCGCACGGCGTCGAACTGAACGGTGAATTCCTGTTCTTCGCGCAGAAGAGCCTGCTTGGTGGGCCGGCCCCTGTGCGTCGCTTTCTGCCGCATCTCATAGACCTCGTCCTGAAGCGCGAGATCAATCCCGGTAAGGTGTTCGATCTCACCTTGCCGCTTGAAGACGTCGGGGAAGGCTACCGGGCTATGGACGAGCGCCGCGCCATCAAGACCATGCTGCAGTTCTGAGGGACCGAGAAGCTACCGCGTGAGGTAAAAATGCACAGCGATAGCAAGGAGCGACAGCGCCGCAACCCACATGGCCGCACCTGCTACATAGCCAATAGGCCGCGAAATGTACACCTGCGGCGGCAGCGGCGGCGTTTCTGCTAATGCAGCCGGCGCTTGTTCGGTGATATCCCCGCAGTCGTCGTCATTGTCTTTGGGCGCGGCTCCAGATTTAGACCAACTTAGGTTACGGATCCTACCTTTGCTATCCTCATAGTCATCTTGGTTCGGACGCAGATAAAATTTTTCCGGGCCTCCGTACTCGCTATGATGCCAAGACGAATCTACCCAAACTTTATCCAGTTCAATATATATGCATAGACCATCAATTTTTCGAAAACTCACTTTCTCGAAAATATTGTCTAGCACGTCTCTTGGGACACTTATCGTCAAGCGCCACGTGCCATATCCGTCAAGCCCAGAGTCGTCGGGCTTTTCGAACGAAATTTTCGCCGGCCAAATTTCTGGATCGGAGTCAGAGCTATCAAATGCAAATATTGAAAATTTAAACTCTTTCGTCTCTTTGTCTCTACCCATAAGATTGAATGTATCACTATCGCGACTCCGGTCGCCGATGATCGCTACTCCAGTGATACTTTTTCCGTAGACTGGTGCTTCTCCAATATAAAATCGCGAATTGTAAAATTCATTGAGCAAAAGTGCTTTCGCGTTTATTTGAATAATTCTCTCGAGAGATAGACTGTAATTTTTATTCTCGGGGGTAAATTTTATCTGTGTGTTGGTTATTTCGAATTGATCGATGGACACTTCTACCACAATCACCCCCGGCTTTGGCTTCCAATTTATAGGCGCAAGAGGTATCAGTATCAGATTTCAAGCTCGCCCAGAAGGACCTGCTTGGCGCCACCCGCCTCCGTGCCTCGCTTTCTGCCGCATCTTATGACCCCAGTTCTGCAGCGCGAGATCAATCCCGATAAGGTGTCCGATCTCAAGTTTCCCCTTGCAGACGTCGCGGAGGGTTATCGGGCTATGGACGGCCGCCGCGTCGACAATTGGTCAGCGACCATCCTTTGCCTCGTTGCCTTTGTTTCTGGCAATCTTCACTCGCCGATTGATTTCCCGACGGTAACGGCCACCGTCTACGGCTTCTTTGAATTTGTTCAGCCGACAATAGACGTGGTACCGAATCTGGGTCTCCGCGTCCCATGAATAGTACTCATCCCAGAATTTTTTAACTTCAGCTTCAGTCGCCGCCTTATTATCGCCAGATCGGGCGCCCCAATTACCTATTGCTTCCAAAATGGCAAAAATCACGCGAATCGCAGCCGGAATAACGAAAAATAAGATGAACCCACCAGCGGCGACTTCCAACATGATTCACCCCCATCCCCTTTGCTCTGCGCTCCGCCCAATCATTTAACGCCGCCTATGCTCCATGGGGATTTCCAATACTGACACCTAACGGGTCCGATATTTCACCAAGTTGCCATAGATCACGTTACCGTGACTGGACGGGCCTGACAAGACGCCGCAGTGAAAGCTGCCTATACGAACACCACTCAACCGCAAAGTGGAGGCATGCTTCCCCACGGAAACATCGTACGCCTCCCTTGCGAAGGCAAAACACCCGTCTACGAACCACGCTGTCCCCACAAAAAAAGGGCCCGCCATTGACGGGCCCCTGCACTCTCGCCGGTGCCGTTCAACCGCCAGCCACCGCCCGGCGCAACTTGGCATCGAGCAGAACCTGAACCTCGTTGAGGCGCCGCGGAAACACTTCAACAGGCAGCCGCCCCCAATCCATCTCCACTCCAGACTGGAAAGGCGCGCCGGCGCCAGGTACCTTGAGCAAAACGTCAGGCGCGCGCACATCACGCACCGCGTTCTCAACCACCCGCACCTTCGGCGTGAGAATCATCCTTGGCAGCTTTGCGAGAAACGCGCTTGCAGCCGCAATCTCCTCGGGCTTGGACTCACCGATAGGCGTCAGATTGTCCGAAAACACCACGGCCTCTCGGCCATCAGCCCCAGCCGATGGACCATCCCCAACCACAATGCCAACAGGACTCGCGACCCGGTCGTCCAAGGTCCGCATCCTGTCTGCAAACAGCGCTGCCTCGCTCCCTGCCGCGCCTGCAACCAACCCGGCGCCAAGCGCAATCCGGCCCGCTCTTTGGTAGAATTCATAGGGACGATCATCCACGCGAAGACCATCGTAGTCCTTTTCGAACCGCAAGGTCGGCGCCGTAGGCGCATCACCAGCGTCCAGACACTCCTGCGCCTTTACCAGAACCCTCGTCGCAAAGTCCGGGTGCATGAAGGCGGCGCGCGGATCCCGATACCTTGGAAGATCAGGCTTCCGGGGCATTTCGCCCGCCTTCGCGGGGCGAGTGACAAAAACCAGTTCCCCGTCCAGAGCGTCCATTTCGCGCAAATAGCCAGCGAAGCCGTCAACCAGAGCGCTCATGTGAACGAACGGTCCAAGGACGATCTCACCCGTCGACGCTCCATCCAGCCCGATAAACCGGACCTGGCCGAATACCCGGTCGGCGGCCATGAAGCCTGTCACCTCGGCCCCCAGCACCTCATCCCTGTACCACGCAAGCGTCTGATCCCCGGATATCAGAAATTCCCTGTTTTCCATCTTCAGAGCCCCACAGATCGCATGCCAACGTTACGGGCCATGTCCTTGGCCCGATGTGTCTGGTTGTCCAGCTGTTCACCCATCCCGGTCACGCCGTTGCTTTCAATCAGCTCACCCGCGATCGAGAAAATCGCCTTCGAAAGGTTCGTCACGACGAGAGCGCAACCGACGATATAGCAGTAGGCCATCCAATCGAATGAGCCCGTTTGCTGGCTGCTCCAGAACGAAGCAGAAAAAATATCGCCACTATTCGGAAACGCCTGCCCAAACCCAGCGACAATAATGAATGCCGAAACCACCACGATGATACCCGAAACGGCAAACGCCGTCCCGGCAAACAAAACCTGCCTCAGAGCCTTCTGGGCGATACTCCGGGTGCCATCAAAAATCCACAAGAACACGAAAATCGGCGTCAGGGCCCCGACAACCATCAGACGGATAAGCGCATCCACGAACCGGAACCCGAACGTGACCGTCAGCATGAAGAAAATCATGGCGAGGAAAATGCCGGCGAAGACGTACGAAATCCGGGCGATCGTCCCCAAATCCTTTGTTGTTGGCACCTGGGTCGCAGTCCAGATCCCCCCCGTGATCCCCACTACGCCCATCTTGTGAAACGTCCAGAGGATATTCACCGCGCCTTCCTTGTGCCCATTCGCCAGGTCGCTCAGCTTGGCGCCCGAACCCTGCGAGCCTGCGCTCCCAGTGGACGTTTGACACACCGGAAGGCTTGAAACCGAATTCTGGCCGATTGTACACGCCGCCTGAGCCATGCGGCTGCCAAGCTCACTTCCAAGCGCGAGCGGCCCGGAAATGAACAAATCTGAAACCGGGGAGAACTCACCGTTGTCCTTAACCCCAGCCGCTGTCGAAGAGAAAAGAAACAGCGGATAAATAATCGCAACACGCAAAAGGAACGTGTAGATTTTCACCCATTCGCCCGAGATATTTTCCGCGAAGGGCGACGCGACGATCTTCAGCATCTTGAAGCAAAGCACAATCATCAACACGATCACTGAGAATGTGATCATCTCAGGTGTCTTGTCGACTAGCGTCTCATACATCCCGACGACGATTTTATGCAGGCCATCATAGAGCGAGCTGTAGATCTGGCACGACCAGCAGTACTCTTTGGCCTGCGCTTTGTTGGCGAAATCCATCATGGACTTGCCCACGTTGCCAAAGGCCTGAAAGCTGCTATCGACCATCCCCTCCACCAGTTTGGAGGGGTTCATAAGTTCAGTGACCCGCGCAATATTCTTGCTGAGCCAATCGGATCCCTGACTGACCGCGCCGCCAACCGCTGACCCTATGTCAGTCCCTTGGCCACCGCCTGCTTCTAGGTCTGAAGCCATCATGCACCTTCACACATGCTCGCGAAAATCGTATGAAAACCCGACGGAAAGCGCACAGGGGCCCTCGAATGAATTTTGGAAAAATCTCGACAGCGATTTTCGCCATCCTTATTAACTGTCAACCCGCCCTGTCACAAGGGCAATATCCAAACAGCATTCTGACGGGGCCAGGTGCTGATACAGAGCACCCGCAGCCAGCAAGCGGGGGCACCACCGTTACCAAAACACTCGCACGCGTGTGCCCATCCTCAGCACTTTTTAAGATTGTGAACGAAGCAACATTGGCGAACATCGCCAGCTACTTGCAGCGAACAGGCAAGCCAGTCGAGGCAAAGCGCGTCCTTGCGATCTCGCAGAAGGCGCAGGAGCAGGTTCGGCGTGCCTCGGACGATCTCACAGCCCTGAACGCACAAATCGTTACCAAGTCGATCCACCCCGACTGGGATCCAAACGCACTACTCCTCGCCGCTACGGCCATGTTGGGCGGTGAATCTGGCCTTCTGCGCTATATGACAGCCTCCCGCGATGCCTTCGCCGCTGCTTACATCGCCCCGTCTACCATGATTTTCGCCAACGATCCTTCTGAGGCTCTTCAGTGGATCTCACCAAACGCGGACAACGAAAAGATCGCAACAAACTTTGGATCGCAAAAAGCTCTGCGCGGCTCCGTTGAACTCCCGCTCCGTGTTTTTGCTCAACTCGCCGAGCAGAAACACTACCTGAACATGCTTGCCCTCACGGAAACACGAGGACCCGTCTACATTTCGGATAAATTGGCTGCAGCCGAACGTCTGGCACGTGAAGAGGCAGCCAAGGCGATCCTCAACGACCCCGCTATCCCTCTTCGCCAGACCTTGGCAGCGCTGGTCACCGACGCGACCTCCGCCTCCAAAAACGCTGACACACCCACGGACAAAGCACTCGTACTCGCTGCCCTGTTGCCGCGCATGTGCCTTACAGCCGCCACCACGACAGCTGTCATGCTATTGGACACAAGTGCGATACGGGAAAAGTTCATTCCGGAGCTAAGAGCTGAAGGAAAATGGTGAGTGAAACTTGCTACGATCTCAGCACACAGCGCCCCATAGCAATTCTGGGGGGGCGTCATGGAACGAGCACCGCCAGCATCGCTCGTGATTAGCCAGAATATGAACGCCGCGCCAATGCGCGGCTGAACGGATCGCAGCCACGAGTTGCAAACGGGCCGGACACCCGACGCTACCCGAATGCCGCACACGAGCGCGGCTGACACCTCCCGCCGAGCGCATGTCGCTCGGCTATGGGCGGGGGAATGCCGCGCGAAAGCGCCGCGCCAAACATCCTCCCCGCCCAACAGCGTTTTCAAGTTCCAGACTGTGAGTTGGAACGCGCGTCGACTACCTGGCCATTGCGCTACCGCACGACCGGTCCAGCTAAAATCCGCCACGCGAGCGACAATGCGCGCCATAGTCGTGCTAATAAGCAATATCCGCCGTAACCCCGTTTTTTTGGCTGCTGCGAACCCCTTTGCCGGAACGAGAACTGGGACCAATTTCTGCGATGGAAACCGACGCATCAAAAAAAATATCAGCACTAATCTCTGATATTAATTTGTCCGCCGCCCGTAAATTCGGACTGACGCTTCCGCCATCCGACTCGCTAACGCTCGTGCCATTCGCCGGCAACGCCCGCGACATTTTCGAAGATTTCCAGCCAGGCAAAGTATTCCGGATTGGTCGGGGGCACCTCCAAACCTTGGCTCCCAAGGACATAACGGAACGCAATCTCGCTGTCCTTCGACGCCTTTCCGAGGCAGCCCTTGAACAGCGCGGCACACCTAATCTCTTTATCGCACTCGGGATTGTCCAATGGACCGACGCCCTCGATCAAAAAAGCCGCAAAGCTCCTCTGTACCTCCTCCCTGTTCGCCTCGATGTCGATAGCCACGGCTACCTCATCAAGCCAACAGGGCCGGCCCAGATTAACGAGCAACTCTGCAATCTCCTTGAACTCTCGCCGCCGCCGCCGGGAGCCGACCCATTCGCTCCGGCCTCGGCAGCTGACATCATAACCGCCATTGGCCGTTCCACGTTCCTCCTGCCGATGAACAAGGAGCCGCTATTAAGGCTATCACGGCTCGAAGCAATCCAACGAAATCCAAACCCTATCGCCCTATCTCTTGCCTTCCGCCGGCCGCCAACAGCGCCCTCAGTTCCAGCTCAGACACAACCGTTTCAGCCCGCCACTCAGCTCGACAGCGCCCAAGCTGCTGCCGTAACCAGAACGCGCGAAGGACACTCCTTTGTCCTGAGAGGCCCGCCGGGAACCGGGAAAACCCAAACCATCGTCAATATGATTGCCGCTGCGGTTAACGATGGCAGGTCGGTGGTCGTAGCAACCGAAATGGCAGAGGCGCTCCAACCCATCGCTGAACGGCTCACTAACCACGAAGCGCGCCAGAACATTCTCGACCTCACCGTGGCACCCCCACCCCCAGAGCCGGAAGCCTCAGATCACAGATCCGCAGCCACACCTCCAACCATACTACTTACTACATTCTCAAAGTTCGTATGCCTTGCCCCAGAAAGCTGGTGTTTTGACATTTGCATCATCGACGAGGCATCGACGGCTACGCTAGAGAACACGATCCTACTTGCGGGCGTCTCCGGACAACTCGTATTGGCCGGAGACGAGCACCAGATGGGCCCGCACGACGCTCTCGTCGCAGCGCTCACTGCTGATGATCTGGCGCTGCCCAACTCATCGGCGCTGTCGGCCGCTATCGATACGGGTTGGGAAACAGCCCAACTCCGACGCCACTATCGCTCACGCCATCCTTCATTGATCGAGCTCTCCAATAGGCATTTTTACTACATGCAGTTGGCGACGCCCCCATCACCGCACGATCAACCCCATTTTGGCAGAAACTACATTCAGGTGGCGGACGGGCACCTTGCCAGCAACCTCACCAACCTCAGAGAAGCTGCGACGCTGGTCCGTGCCTATAGCGACCATGCGCTGGAAAACACCGGCCAAAGTGTTGCGATCATAGCAAACGGAGCACCCCAGCGCGACCTGATCGCGCAGTTGATCACCGGACAGAGCCATATTCTGCAGCATCGCTTGCGGGGCGAACACCCCCCGCCAAAATTGCTCTGCGCCACGGCCGCGCAAGGGTTCGAAGCCGACGTAATTTTCGTGAGCCTCACTGCCGCGCCACCTGAAAACGCACCAAACCTTGTCCACGCGCTGACACTCTCACTTCCAGACGGCGACAAAACTCTAAATGTGATGCTCTCTCGCGCGCGCGACCGCATGGACATTTTCTGCAGTCTCCTGCCAGAACACCTCCCGATGCTCCTCACCGCACCGCGGGCGCGCAGACGCCTGACGCGTATAATTCTCGACGCCCCGGCCCACGCTCAAACCTGCGAACCCCATGGCGCCAACGGGTTCATCAGCGAAATTCTCCAAACACAGGGGTACTCCAGCCAAACTTGGGAAAACACCGCCCTCATTTTCGCCAACGGTGAAATGCCAGTCGGCGCAATCCAGTTTACTGGACGCCAAAACGACCTGGACGAAAAATCCCAATACGCGCAATTGATAAATAATGGGTGGCCCGTTATGCAATTTCCCATGGACCAATCCGAGCCCCAGCACCCAAATCACGGCGAGGCATTGAAAGCCCTGTTCTCATTTCTGGATCTCCACCGGCCCGGGCCCGAGCACGAATGAGCAAATCTCTTGACTTCGCCCCGACCCGCCGCGCGCTCCTCTCAGGAGCGCTGGCATTAGGATCGATCGGCCTTTCGAAGGCGGTCCTTGCGAAGGATACCGCCACTGAATTGGCAGATCCGCTGCGGCCGTCTGGAATGACATCCGCCGACCTTGTCCTCATTGACAAGAAGGCACGACCAACGAATGCGGGCCTCCCGGACACACGCGGCCTCTGGCTTCAGAATCCGCACACCAATGAGGAAATAACCGTCCTCTTCTGGATTTCCGGGCAGTACGACAATCTGGCGTACACACAAGTGTGCCGCCTCATGCGCGACTGGCGCGAAAATGCCGTTGCCCACATGGACCCCAAGCTACTCCATCTCCTCTGGGCCATTCAGCGCGGAAGCGGATTCACACGCCCCCTCGTGATCAATTCGGCCTTTCGCACCCGAAGGACCAATAACCTTCTCGCCGCCGAAGGCGCGGCGATCAACTCATTGCACCTACACCGCCAGGCTACAGATTTGCGTCTGGATGGTATCCGGCCCAGCAACGTGGCCGAGTATGTCCATTCGATGGAAATAGGTGGAGTTGGCTTTTACCCGACGTTTACCCACGTCGATACCGGGCGTGTGCGGACATGGCGCCGCCGCTAAATTAAATATAAAATTCAAGCAGATATTTTTCCAGACCAACCCCAAAAAGGGTATTTTTAAAATGAGCGGTAAACTGCAGGTTCTGATCGCTGCGTCGCTGGCCTACGTCAACTCCCGGGCATCGCAGGAACGTATCGACCGGATCAACGCCGGATATGAAGACCGGATCGCTGCGCTCAAGCGCCAGCAAGACGCTGAAATCGCAACGGCCCGCGACCTCGGGGGCAGCGCCCTTGCACAGTACGAGGAAGCCTTCGCTTCCCTCAAGGCCAGTTACCCGGACTCCACCGACGAACGCCTCATCTCCCTCCTCCAGACCCAGGCCCGGGTTCTGATCGAAATCGGCGATGTCTCCACGTCGATCACAATCCCCGAGAGCGTCCCTGGAGATGTCCAGGCGGACGCCTCCGCCCCTCCTACGGCGCCCATCCCCGCGTCAGAGGCCACCGTTCACGCCGTTAATCCCACTCATCACGAACCTGCCGCCGCTGCCGGGAGCGTGACCGAAGCCCCACGCCGACGCGGACGCCCGCGCAAAAACCCCCTGGCACCCGTCGAGAGCCCCATTGGCGATGTCAGCGGCGACAACGATGAAACTGAAATCGCGACCACACAACCGAGCACCCCTTCTGTTGCGGAGACCCCCTTCACGAATCCTGTCGCGGTCGCCGTCGCGGAACTCGGTCCAAGCCCCCTTCTCACCACGGCCAATGTTGTTATCGTCAACAATCTTGACGTCAATGACGCCTCTGCTGACGACCAGGACCCGACAGCCGGAACAACCCAACTTGAGGCAGACGACGCATCGTATGATCCGTTTGCTTTCGCCCCGGATCGTACGTCGCCGACGGCTCCCGAAGGCGGCTCAGACGCACGCAATGAGCCCGAGTTGCTCCCAACAGGCGTAGGAGACTACTATAAACCATCCTCCAGCGTCGACCTTGATGCGAGCAACACCGGTTCCATCCAGGCGCCCTTTGATCTGATTGGATCCTCAGCCGTGTCCGACGGTTTCGATGAAGACAACTTCACCGGCGACGACTACGGCGATCCGAGCTTTAGCCACGAGCCCGAAGCTGACGGCGCCTTCCCGGACACCTCCGAGGATGAGGGATTCGAACGCCCCTCATTCCTCCGCCCAAGCTCTATCGCCGCCGCGCCCGGCGGCTAAGCCGGTTAAAGAACACGCGCCCTCTTATCCCCAGCCACATGACAATAACCCGCCAGAGTTCCTCTGGCGGGTTTTCCAGTCTTTGAAGATCAAAAACCACACGACGCACCATTCCGCGCGGAGCTACCGCAACAGCCCTCGCCACATTCACCAGATCACGATCGCCTGAAGGTCGCGCGGCACCGGAAAGTCGGTCGGACACCCGCAATGCCGCGCGCGCCGCCCGGGTCGCCGCAAGCACATCGTCAATTGTGCTGGCAGACTTCACAGCCTCCACAATCTGGGGGAAGTGCGCAAACAGCTCAAGCTTCTCAGCCTCGCTCAAACCAAAAAGGAGGGAGGAAACATCCCCCCCTCCCTGCTTGAGCGTCGCCTCAATGGCCGCCATAAGCTCCTGGAGCCGCTGATCCTTCAGCAGGGCGAATTGCTCACGCGCTACACGCGACGCCTCCCGCAAGTCATCAAACGACTGGATCCGCTTGCGCCCCGTAATCACCGCGTTCCCCACGCTCCATCTCAGCCGGCAATCTTCTGTGCACCGGCAGCCGCGGTATCCGTCACCCCGTTACCCTTTGGCACGACCCCGGCAGCCTGAAGCGCGTCCAGGCTCTCCATCACCCAGTCCGTAAGCGCGGAGAGAGAGCCCGACGCCGCAAAAACACTCACGCCGAACTCCCGCACATAGTCCTGAACGCTCATGTTGAGCAGCCGCTCGATACTGAAACGTCGGCTCTCTATTTTTTCCCAAATCTCGACATTCGCGCGCTTCACCGTGACAATCCTCACCCGCCCCAACTCACGGATGGTCTTAAATTCCCGTGCGTTTTCGTCGAAGGCCCCATGGTACTCATTCAGTACCATCACTTTTTCCGAGAATGGCAGATTCTCCGCCACCCGAGCTGCATTCTGGAAAACCCCCAGTGCATCACTTAGGGACTGAGGCTGAGCCGTCACTGGCACCACCAGCATCGGAGCATTTTCACTCAACAGCTTTCCGGCCTTCCGGGCCGCTGCCCACTGGAAAACCATCGGGATAACGTTTGCCCCAAGGTCGACAACCCATCCACCCTCAAGAAGCAACTCACCCAACCGATCCCAGTACTGCACCGCAACGTGCTGGTTCGACTGGACGGCATTGAGGCCAGCGCCGATACCCAACTCCTCAACCTCGACGTCCCTGAGAATGCTGCCAAGCTTCGAGCTCTTGAAGCCGTCTGCAGACGCGGCGTCGGTGTCCGCTGCGGCCACCTTGAGGTCGACCTTCTCAAGCGTGTACCCATAGTGGATCAACTGCGTAAGCAGGGTCTTGCCCTGACCACCTGTGCGGTTGCCAACGAGAATCGTGCTATCTGCCATAACGTCATCCTAAAAATGCGCGGAAAATTCACAGAAGGACTGCTCGGCCACGCCGGAACACCCTCATAACACAAGTCGGCACGTCGCCATAAAATTCTGAATTCCTTCAACGCGGAGATTCTCAAGAGTATAGCGACTATCTATCAATACCACATCGACCAGACGCTGCCCTACAAGCGCAGCCGTCATAAATCCATTTATGTTCTCGGGAACCTGTGTCTCCACAAGCACGACTTTGCGCCGAAAATCCTTCTCGGTTGCCGGATGATAAAAATACAGGCCCAGTTCGCTGCGCCCGATATCAAGGTACAGCACTGCGTCCTCATAATCGACGAGTGAGACAGGTTCGCCCCACATCAGCAGGAAAAATCTGCCATTCTCACGGCAGATCACGTCAATGCCGCCCTTAACCGGCTCAACAGGGGCAACCGACCTCATCATTAAAAATTCCCCGACGAAGAGGAGTTGGCCCTCTGTGGCGCCGCGCTTGCTTTCGAATGACCCGCTTTATGCATGGCGCTCAGGTGCTCAGCTACACGATATTTTTCAAGCGACATTTCCACGCCATTATCGTGCCCATCCTGAACTATTTCATCCACATCGGATTTAATGACCGCTGGCCGCGAAATTTTTGCCGCCACCAGCACCGCCATCGTATCGGACAAGGAGCGCTTCAGGTCAGGGGGGTTCACGAGCCCAAACCTTTCAGATGGTGAAGGCAAACCATCTGAAGGCGCCCGGACAAGCCAAGTCGAGAGCAGCACGTGGTCGGCGGGTTCCTTTAGCGAAAGTGCACGCTCCCGCAAAAACACCACCAGTCTGTCTCTTAATTTCTCACAATTTGCCCGGTCATGAAGCATTTTAAAGCCAAAAAATTGAATCGAAAAATAAGGGGCGGATAACCACCGCCCCCAAGGTCGAACCCTCACAGTTCCATTCCATTGCCCTTTCCCCGTTTTTGGCTGGCGTGAACCACGTTCTCCTGGTACTGGCCGTTGAGCTGAACAAGCGCTTTCGCGAGGTAGGGAGCTATCCGCGGCGATTGCTCCAACCGCTTGAGGAGATCCCCTTTCCCGGCGAAGGCTACGAACGGCCCCTGTGAGCCAAGCTGCACCAGCGCTTCGACCCCAACAACCCGCCTGGTCCCATCAGACGTCCGAACATTGTTGCGAAGCAAGGCAATATTTTTCGGGTCCGCGAGGAACTGCCGACCAAGGTCCCGCATCAAACTCTTGTGAGACGCCTCGATCAGGATCGGATGGTTCCACTTCGCCTTCACGGGAATTACCACGACTGGCGGGAATTTGCCGTCAGCGCCGCGGGAAATTTCTCCCCCCTGATACCTGACCACGTTCTGATCCCGCGCCCCACGCGCCTTTACAACCGCGTCAAGGATCTCGCCCCTCACAGGAATATGCCGGCCAGGCCAATAGAAGTCCCCCTTCTCGGTCATCCGCGGGACCCAAATGTTGGGCAAAGCCAACCCGACTTCTCCGTGCACATACGGAAGCCTCTGTACAGTGGCTTTCGCCTCTTCCAGACGCTCCGCCCCACGACCGGCACGGGCTTTGGCGATTGCTGCATTGTTCTGTTCAGTCATAGCTGAATCCCTCGAGGATGGCGCCGGCACCAACGAAAAAGAGCACAAAACTGTCGGCAATTTCCTTGATGAAATTATACCAGTCGCGAAACAGGCGTGACAACGCTCAATTTAAGCCGATTTTCGGATTTGGTTATTGCACAAGACTCCGGTTCTGTGCATCCCGCACGTGAGGCGGCAATTCAAAGTCGCCGCGCAAGGTAGCAAACGCCGTCCAGGCGAGCAGAAACACAAGAACGCATCCAGTCGCATACCACGCAACCTTCCACATATTTATTGCTCGCTTTCACGCCGCGGGTTCATCGTTAGCTCGTCAATTGCTGCAGCCTGAAGCACCTTGCCAGGGTCAGCAGAAAATTCGTCGAAGAGGAACACTGCGCCGCCTCGCATCATGCCGAGCTTGCCCTCAACGATCACCACACGGATCCTCGTCACCGGCCGCTCGCCAAGCCCATCCTTGTCCCTTGCCTCGCTGTGCAAAGCCAACAAATCAACCCTGAACGGACCGCCCTCTGCTTCAAGCACATACCCGTCCTTCAAGCTCCACTCACGGCCCAATCCGTGGACGAAGGCAATCGCCACTTCCTCGCCCGCCGCCTCAGCTTTCACAAAATAGTCGCCCACCGGCACAAAGCGCCTGTCCTGCTCCGCAGTCGATTTCACCGAATAGGACACCAAGTCCTGCATCTCCCGGGTGTTTCGCTCCAGGTCCCCAATCTTGCCTCGACACACCTCGAGATCAGCCTCGAGCGCCGATACCTTATTGCCCAGCTTGTCGTTTTCTCCAGCAAGATCACTCTGGGCCGTCGCAAACTTCACGATATCCGCTTCCTGCCGACAGACTTGGTCAAACAGCGCAGCGAGACTTTCATCCCGGTTTTTCACAATCTCTGGCAGTTCTCCGAGCAGCGACGGATGTCGCACCAGGCTCGCCTTAAGATCCCGGATTTCTCGAAGCGCACGATGCTGTAACAGCATCACTGAGGGATACAAAACATGTTTCTCGAACGTCGAGCTGTCCTGCACGCTTTCGAGCCCGATGAGCCTCTGCATCTCCTCAATCAATTTACCCAAGCCAATAAACCGGACCAACGCCTCCTGGGCGAGCGGTGGCAGCGTCGACGCCAGCAACCGGCTAACGCCAAGGTTCCTTGCGCGCTCACTATTGGGCAATCCGACGCCCAGCGCCCGATCCTGCAGCATGATATCCCCCCCCGTATCATTGACCGACAGGTCGTAGGAGGCCCGATGGATCTGGTTGACGTAGTCGGCACACAGCCCCTTCATGTCCGGAAAAGCTGCTGCAAGCTGCTCATTAAACCAGAGCGCCGCCTTGGCCCGGTTGATACTCCCCTCGCTCGTGAACCCGTTCTTCGCGTGCTCGGCGATGTGCTCGGACCGACGAGCCACAAGATCATCAAACAACAGCAGAAGGACCCGCCGAAATACCGCTTCACGGTCCGGAAAATTGTTCAGCTTGAGGGACTCATCAGTCGTGCGACCAACCAGGCCGCGCAAAATTGACACATCGCTATCGTCGAAGTCGTCACTGCTCTCTTTTCCAAGCATGTGACTGATCAAGTTCAACGTTGACCGTTGCGTCCGCCCAGATGGAAAATACTGGCCAACCGACCGAACAACGAACTCAATCTCCAGCGCTTCAGGAAAACCACGGCCCCGCTCCTGGAACGCCGCAACCAGATCCTGATGTGGCAACGCCGCCGCGCCCAGCAACTCCCGGAACCGCGCCAGATCCTCCGCATCCGGATCAACAACCTCGACCGGCTCGTTCACTGTTTCGCCCGCCACGCCATGCATCCCGTCAACCAATACAGGTTTTTCCACCATCGCAAGTTCGGCTACATCGCGTGCCGTCCGGGCTTCTGCCCCCTCAGCTACGCTGCGGGGGACAGGGGCAACCGCCGGCCTTTCCGCTAGATCAGCAAGTGCGGGAACCAGATCCCTGACCCCTTGCAAGCCACGTTCTGAGTCCACCTGGCCTTGCGAAACCACAGGGGCCAGCGCTTCCGGAGAAACCTCAGACGCCGGACTGACCACTGAACTGGTGGTCGCTTCAGATGGTCCGGTGATCGTAGCGGCGCCAACCTCGCGCTCCCTCGCCGGCACATCGGCGGACTGCGCAATTCCCAAGAGCGCCAACAGATCGCCGCCGTCTTCCATACCGACGATCACCCCAATGTACTCGTCCTTCATCAAAGGCTGAATCCTGCCGCGAATAAACTCTGCCGAGCGGCCTTCTGACACCAGGCGCACCCAAGCCTTGTGAAGCCGTCTTGCAGCCGAAAGGGTCGCCCGATCCTCCTGTTGCCCACCACCTGAAAGGCCGGGGCTCGCTTGCCGCACCGGCCCCGCCAAAGCAGGCCCCTGTTCCACGCCAGCCGTCGACGGCATCTGGGGCCCGGCGCGTGTGGCGGGAGCCTCTGTGGTCGCAAAAGTCTCCGGAAATGCAATCTCAACTTCCCGCCTACCGCTCTCCGCCCCGGGCTCTTCCGAGCCACTGGCCGTATCGTCCGTTGGCGCAGCCATGCCTTCATGGCCACCATCCTCCGGGCAATCGGCTCCGGCTACAACGGATCCCGAAAGATGATCCACCACACCTTCACCCGACACGTCGTCATCGCGGATATCCAGGACACTACCCGCCCCAACATCCCCGACCGGCTTACCGGCGTCAGTTACAAACAATCCACTGGCGTCGAAATTCGCCGGAAGCAATTCATCCCTGATATCCGCCAAAAGACCATATGGATGGTTGCCGTCGTCATCTTCATCAACTTCATTACCCCCGCGGGGGCCAAATATAACGTAGAGATCACGCGCCCCGACACCCTTCGTGAGGTCGGCAAGATTTTTCCAATCTATGCTGGCGTCGTCCAACGACACGGCACTCACATCGTCATCAACGCCTTCGGCAACCGGGGCCTCGGCAACAGCTTTGTCCACAACCCCAAGATCAACCGTCCGCTCATCGCCGAAGCGATCATCGCCTGAGAGATCAAAGTCCGACCGCAGGCGACCCGCCTTTGTGACTGCCGCCAGTCTGTGATCATCCACGTGGCGGGACGCAGCGGCCTCATCGGCGGCATCCCCAATAATGGCGTCTTGTGCATCACGCACGAAAAGATTTTTAAATTTTGGAATTATAAGCTTAGGCCACAAAATTCGAACTCCGCTATCCGGGCAGCGAATTTAAAATCCGGTCTATCACGCTACGCGGCGCCAGCGCCACCCGCGCGCCGACAGCAAGCGGCTAGAGGTCCCGCCCGGATTGCAGATTTCTCTGACGCTCCCGCGTGTCCCTTTCGCGCCCAAACGCATCCTGAGCGATTTGATGCGTATGCTGCTCAAAACCATCGCCAGCGACTGGGTCAAGACCCTGCCGGGAAACAGTTGCAAGCGCCTCCCTGATGGGCATCGATCTGGAAAAATCTTTTTCCGGCCCCCGCTCATCGCCAATCTCGAGGCCACCAATCACCTGACGCATACCCTCGGAGGCATTCTCAATGCCTTCACGCGCCAACTTGCCAATGGCCTCGAAGCCTTCAGACAGTGGACCCGATCCTGCGACCTTGTCATCATCCATCGAAATTGCTCCTGAAAATTATCGCCAGCATTGTATGCTGCGCCAAAACCATTGTCACCGCACGGAAAGCCCCAAATTTAAAATCGGAGTAAAAATTGTCCATCACGCACTCTGAAATTCTCGAGATTCTTTTCGCGGAGAAACTCACCCCAAACGACTGGCCGGGGCCCATTTTCCAGGCCGGCACAATTTACCCATCCGTCGAGGAGCTCCGCAAAGCCTGTGTCAACGGTGAGCCCCCGCGTCCCCCTTGGGTTTTCGCGACCAGACCTGCCCGCTACGCACTCGACGCAGCGTCCCTCGTCCAGCATATCTTCCCCGACGGCATTCCTGATCCCGATAGAATTCCAGACGAAACGGCGGAGGCGCTGTCGAATCTCATCAAAGCCGTCGACCGGCTCGTTTCAACTCCAGGAATGGAGCGGTTGGTGCCAGATCGGGAACGTATCATCGTACTTGATGAAGAGACCTTCAAACAGTTAATTCTTGAAACAGTGAGCAATTGAATCACTTCGTCACATGCTTCAAACCCCAATAAAGCAGCCAACGGGCAATAATAAATGATCTCAAAAACATCGCGCCTGGCCTATGTCGCGCGGGCATTCTCCCGCCTTCTCAACCGAAAGCCGGAATTCGCAATGCTGCTCGCGCGTTATGCGGCTTCGAACGCGGAAGATTTTTCCCTTCCCCAGCCCGAGCCAGCCGACATCGCGCAGATCGAAGCCTACCATCTGACGCCAGATCCAATCATTCCCGTGTACTGCGGCAAAATTCTAGAACACGACGCATCTCCCATACCGGAGATCGAAGACGCAACTCCCAGCACATACCTTGCTGAGCTTCTGGCGCCAGATGCTCCCAACCTGCTCACCATCCTTTGCCACGCATATCTGGACCAGCACCTCACGAACATTCTCACGCTTGCTTCCTTCGGCGAGGAAGCCACGATGCGGGTTCATGCCTACCCGCTGGACGCCCTGGAGTTGCTCTCAGACACGAACGATGGCGCCACCACCGGCTTTCACAAAGCTGCCAATCTTCACGTCTGTGAGGAAATCCTCAGAACCGGCATCCTCCTGGAATCCACAATGCAGGCCACGAAGGATCCCATCACCGGAAAAACGGTCATTCAGTACATCGAGCCCGACATGTGGGGGGCGGATAGCTGCGCTTCCCCCAACGCCATTGCGTTGAACGCAGAGATCGTCAGCGCGCTGCGGGCTCCATCATGCCCCCGCCGCCAGACGCCCGAGCCGTCTGGCGTCCCCAACTACGTTCGTGAAGCCCTACACCCAACCATTGCGGCCGCCACCATGGCTACAGCCCGCGAAATCCCAGGGCTCCACCTCGCAGTCAGAACCAACTCTCCCAAGAACGCCGGGTCCTTCATATCATCCATGCTCGATGAGCAGGGGCTGATGCCCACCACGGTCAGCGCAGGGTCGAGCACCCACGCTCTCGCCGGGCTAATCGCCTTGCAGCTGTCCGAACTCCAGCGTGCAGGAGAACAGCCGGCGGCCGCTATCGTCGGCCCCGAAAACGATTTTCTGACCGCCGTAGAGACCTCCACCCTCGGCCAGATGCAAGCGCTTGACCACGCGCCTCCCCGACGCGCGCCCGTCGACCCTTTAGCCATGACCGAGCAGAAACTCGCGTTCGCAGTTCTTGCCGACAGGCTTCTAACCCCGGTAATTCACATCCTCGACGAAAAGACACCCATCAGCCAGCCACTCATCCGCATTCTGTCGGACGTCAGACCGCTCGCAATCGACACGGTTGCTCTTACCACTAACCAGATTGTTGAAATCGGAAGGCACTACGGGCTCGATGTCCCTCATCCCCTCGCTGAACGCCTCGCGGCGTTCACACCAAATGCGAATGACCTCGACGGTGTTATCCGCCTCGCGGCAATCAACCAGGACCTCAGCAATCTTGAAACAGACTGCCGGAGGCTGCTAACGGACCTCGGCTCCGTATGTGTGAAGCCTGTTGAGCCCCCGGACAGCTTCGACGTGCGATATGTCAACAGCACGTGCCCCATAGAGGATATTGTCTCGCGCCTTACACCTCTACGGGACAGCCCGATCGCCCTCCTGCTCCACGGTGCTCCTGGAACGAGCAAGACAAGCCTAGCACGGTACATCGGCAAGCAGATGCGCATGCCGGTTATGACTGTGAGAATGTCGGACATAGCAGGCCCCCATGTTGGAGACAACGAAAAAGGAATCCGACGCGCTTTCGAACAGGCCGCAACCGAAAAGCGGTTTTTGATCTTTGATGAGGCTGACTCCATCATCCGCCGCCGGAGCCTTGCCAGGAACTCCTGGGAGAAAAGCCAGACCAACGAAGCCCTGACCTGGATGGAAAGCCATCCAATTCCATTCGCCTGCACCACCAACTTCCTCGACGAGATCGACCCGGCTGCCGCACGGCGGTTCACCTTCAAATACGAGCTTCTTCCGATGCAGATCAACCAGGCCCGCCTTGCGTGGGAGAACATTCTCAAGCTCCCGCCTGATACGTTTCCGGAGAATGCGAATTTCGACGACGTCTCGATCTCGGACTTTGCTGGCGTCGCAAAGCAAATGCTCTTCCTTGGCCCGATGTCGCCTGCGGCCTGTCTCTCGGCCATTTCCCAGGAGCGCGATCAGCGTTGCGAAAAAAGCCACATTAAAATCGGCTTCACGTAACTGACAACAGGTCGCACCAGCGCATCCCGCTGATTCGAAACACATTTGTTAACGAAGAATGAAGTGCTGCAAAAATACCCTTTTAAATTAGCGCTATTTCATAATAGCGTGCCCGCACCCAGTAGCCCCCTCAAACCGGGACGCCAACGCCATGACGTACTTTCAACCTGAACACGGCTTCGCCGCCGCGAAAGCAGATCCAGCTTCCGCAAACGTTCCGCTTCAAGTTGATAGCCAGCCGCTGGCGACAATTCCCAGCCGGATGAAGGCCCTCGTTCAGGCAGGCCACGACCTTCGAGGGGTCGCAAAATCCCTCGGAATTTCCCGAAACAAAGCGGCGTTTCTCGCCTTCAGGGCAAAAATATCCCTGAAGCCAATGGCAACAAGACCCCCACCCTCCGCAAATTTTCATCCCACCCTTGTCTCCCGGCCGTCTGACCACGTGCACGCCTTCACCGGCGAGGAGGTTTCGGTTCTCCGCGACCTGATTGCGAGACAAGGGTGCTCAATCGAAACTGCCGCGCGCACCATGACCATCATGGCGCGCCGTCCCATCACACAAGAAGAGATCATTTCTGCCTGCCATGCCCTTGAAATCCGCCTGCAGGCATCCATTCGGCACGCGTCAGTTGCCTCACCTTCCCACAGAGCCCCCATCACACTCCATTCAGCGCCAGAACCTGCGCCCACAGCCGAAGAGGTCTCTGTGCCGCGCCTGAGCCAAGCCCAACACGGTGTTTCCATCATGGCTCTTGCAAGCAGCCATTGCCGCTCGGTCATCGGCCGCAACACTCGCGGCCTTCCCCTCTATTGCGCACAGGACAAGAAGCCCGGCTCGTCCTTCTGTCCCTCATGCCACTCCAGGTTCTTCGTACCGCCACCAGTCGTCGAACGTCCACGACCGCGTGCCGCGTTCGAATGCAGTGACGAAACGCCTGTCAACCGTTACCGCGCCGTTGCACGAGCCATGCAGGCTCGAAAGGCCACGCGAACATAGCCACCGCGCCCACATCTCCCCCTGTTCTCAATTCCCACGTCGGGGTATCTTAGAACAACGATCCCCCGGAGTTTTTAAGAAAATGCTTTCAATTTCCAACGAAATTCGCGAACTGCTTTCAGACAACGCCACCAGGGCAAAGGCGGATCCCAATTTTGATCCCATCCCGCATCTCAAACTGTTCACTCCCTGGGCACGTTGCACCTGGCTGATCACCGAGAGCGACTCCAAAGACCCCAACCTCGTTTACGGCCTCGCCGACCTTGGAAATGGCGAACCTGAATTTGGGGCGATCAACCTCCACGAGATCCTGAGCCTCACGGGCCCTCAGGGAATGCTCGTCGAAGTTGATAAATATTGGGAGCCAAAGCACCCAATTTCAGTATATATCGAAAATGCGCAAAAGGCTGGCCGGATCATTTTCTGAGCTGCCTTAATTCCCCAGAGGCAGAAATGAAATTCCGCATATTTATAGCGCTTGCTTCAGCGTCACTCGCCGGTTGCGCGAGTGACGGGCCTACCAGGGTCACAACCACCAGCCCCCCGAAGTGCTTCTTCGACTCAAATCATAACAGACAGCGGTGTTCTGATGCGCTGGCAGCAGGTGGATACGCACAGGCGGATCCCAGAGCCTACCGGCGGACGATCAATACCCCGAACCCGCTGGTCAACGCGCTCTACGGAACCAGCAACCCACGCGTCGCGGGCTACGCCTACGGCTATGACGCCCGGTTTGAAGCCGGATACCGAACCGCGAGCCGTTTTGACACCACCGTTTATAATAAAGGTATTGGCGAATGAAGGCTGCGGCTTCCATACTGATCGCTCTTGGCCTCACCGCCTGCTCTTCCCAACAGGGCAATCTGACACCTCCAGCGCTGTCGACACCTCCCGACATCCCTGGAGCGTATTACGACCAGAACCTGCCAGCGCCCCACTTCGTCGACCGCCGGCCTCACACCGTTGTCGAATACGAAGCCCTTCCCCCACGAGACGCCGGGCACCCGCCCCGCAATCGCCACACATCCACTTGCGCACCAGACATATCCGCTGCTGTCTGCGAGGACTGGATGCGCCATCGAAGCGGGAAATAATTTCCAGGAAGGTACCGCCAAACCAGCGCCTCTCACACAAACCTGCCCACGACCTACGGCGGCATGCCCATGACACTTCTCTTAAAATTCGTGGACCGCCGGCTCGAAATAACCGTGCACGAAGAAACCCTGATCTTCGACGCAGAAGAATCCAGCATCATCCACGCCGCCTTCGAAGCACTCGATCCACACGACGTCTACGACGACCCGCACTTCGCTCTCCACATGGAAAGAACACGCCCGAGTTCGGACTACGTCCGCATCAACGGACGACGGATCACACGCGCATCAGCCCAGAAACTGGAGGAGGCTCTGACGCGTTTGCGCCCCTTTATTATCGACGAGAGATATCAGCTCGTGGTTCTGACAATCGAAACAATGCACTGAAATCCACCTCGGCCCGCCCAAAGAAGCATGGGCCAAAAAAAACCGCCCCAACCGGGCGGTTTCTCATTTTCCCTGCCGCGATGCATCACCGGCCGGACGCCACACTCCCGTATTTTTGCTGGGCCTGACTCGTAGCCTCAGAAAAGAAATTGGGCGACGTTCCCACGTCCGCAGTCGGCACGCAGTTGGGGTTGCAGGAGTAAGACTCCCTCGTGTCCCCCTTCTGAACGCGCACAATCCGCGCTTTGGCGGGCCCAACGGTTACCAAGCTCTCACCAATCACCTTCCCTTCCTTGTCTAGCAGGATGAAATTTGTGGAACCGTAGGCCTTGCCGGTCACCAACAGGGTTCCCTTCCCCACCTGGACCGCGTCCGCGATCGACGAATTTCCGACGAGAACGGAATTAATCGCCTCCGGGCCACGCACCAGCATCGCCTGATCCATTACAACGCTGATCGCGGTACGCGCGCTTCGCTTTTGCGCCGGCTCCGGTAGAATATCAGCCTTCCCAACTGCACTCGTATCCTGTTGTCCGGATTTTGGAGCCTGGGCTTGTGCCTGCGCCAGCCCGCCCCCACAGATCAGCGACACGAGCGCCAACGATACGTGCGCAACTACCTTGAATTTAACCGACACCATGCGGGCCACCATCATTATGCATTTGAAATCCGACATCCGGACCGATAGCCAGCGACACCCTGACCCACGACATCGGTCGAATAACCCTCAATACCATATTTAAATTCACATCTGCCTGATATTTTTTCCGAGATTAATGCGCGACAACACCGCTTCCGGTGCACTTTCTGACAGAACGTCGCAGTAAGAAAAAATCCGGGCTCGGGCGTTGACCCCCTTTTTTTTAGCGAATATTCCTCATAGCAAGGTCGGTGCAAACCACAGGGTCCGGCCCGGCAGAGCAAACCCACACCCCAAGAGGCTACCCGATGAAATATGTCCGCAACCTGAAAAAGATTCTCAATGACGACTCCGGCGCAACCGCAATCGAGTACGGCCTTATGGCTGGCCTGATCGCCGTCGTGATCATCGGCGCTGTCACCACCCTCGGCGGAAGCCTCCGCGATGCTTTCACGACCATCAACACGGCCGTTACCGGCGCCGCCACCACCTGACGTTTTCGCCGCAGAGATGCAGGTACCAAGGAAGGGCAAATTTGCCCTTCCTTTTTTTATGGCATCATTACTCCCTGCCGTATAATTATCTTGATGCAGTTTTTCCGAACGATCTCCACGTCCATTTTTCAGGAAAACGATTATGAGTTTTGCCCGATCGTCTTTGAGGGCTGCGACTGCCATCGCAATCGTAGTCGCCATTACCGGTGCGGTGCGGCTATATCCGGCAATCGCCAATCACTTTCAGCCCGCACCGACCGATGCCCCCGCCGTCCCGCACCAGCACCTAAGCGAGGTCACCCGGTTCCGGAAGCTCGCTCCTCCCCCGACCATGGTTGGAGCACCCGTTTTCATGACCGGCCCGTTTGCAGGGCGATTTCCAAACCGCGAATGGGTCCGTCAGACCAATTTACAGCTCAATGCGATCGGCTTCGGCGACATCGACCCCTGTGAAAATCGTACCAAGGGTCGCTCCTACGCGTATATGGCCGACTGCGACGGCCGCCTGAAGATAGTGAGCGACATGTACGCCGCTGCAGCCTTTGTCGCCGGGCTTCACCCCGAACCAGAAGTGGCCGAAGACCTGCCCCAACGCGGCCGCGTTCCCGATATTGTTGACAGCACTGTCCCCCTTCGCCTGCAGACATATGGCGGCCTCTTCAACGGCTCCGCCAACGGCGCTACCCAAATCAACACATCGATTTCGGGACTGGACAGTCAGACTGCTCTCAATGACCCGGTCCCATTCACTGCATCAAGGAGCGCCATACCCCACCTCCTCCCCCAACCGGGGATGATGGTTGCCGACCCACTTCCCCAAGTCGCGGGCGCCGGGCCGCTGCAGCGAAACCACCGGTCCAGTCCCCCAGCTCCGGCGCCATCCCACCAAGCGAGGCCGCAGGTCGTCCAGGTTGACTCTATCGAAAAGGTGGAACGCCCCCGGATTACTGACTACCTGCCGGCCCCGGCAGATAGTTCGAGAACGCCCGCTAAAAGCACTGAAAGCGGCGGGAGACCGGCATTTTCGCCGATTTAATCATATTTTTAGTGCGCTATTTTTGTTATTCTCACCCTCGGTAATTTCGTATAAACGAAATTAATTGTCCTAAATTCGCCCAACTCATCCGCTGCGGAGTCAGCCGTGCAAAACAGCTTTCCCCTCCTCGTCACATGCAGTCTCGTCGCTCTGACGCTCAACACCGCGGCGAGCATCGCGAACCAGCCCCAGCGAGCCATGACGCTCCCTGGGGGCGAGACCCGGGTGGTCGCCCCGCCTCCTCTGATGATCGAGGCGGGCGACTGGGATGCCCCGTCAACAACAACCAGTCTTTTCGGGGAACAGCAGAAACCGCCAGCGCAATATGCGCCGCCTCGACCTGCGGCCGCGCACCCAGCGCTGCCGGCCACACGACCTCAACCAGCCCCCGCAACCGGGCCAAATGCAGTGGCGCCTAAGGCGCTTGTCGACAACACGGTCGACTCCGCATCAAAGCCAGCCGCCGCCCCCTCAAAGGCAAAACCCGGCTCTTCCAACCCTGCAAAGATTGGACCTGTGGCAGGCGCGTCGACAGCCGTGGATATCGGCCCTGTCGTCAAGTCGCTGGGCATCATCCCAGCCGGGAAGCTCCCGCCTGAAATATCCACGCCAGATATAAAGCAGCCTTCCCCTCAAAATCGCGCAACCATAAAACCCGCTTCATCGTCGCAAGCGAAGCAGGCCCCGAGGTTCACAGGCTCGGAAGGGCGCGCGAAACCAGTCGACCTTGCGGCCCTCAAGTCCGCTGGAACTGCCGTCGGCGATATCCTCGACATATCCCGCCGGTTTGATGACTGGACGCTCGCATGCGCCCTTCGCCTTGATATCAACGAACGTGTTTGTTCGATCCAGCAGACAATCGACAGGGGTGCCGACGGCTCGATTGAATGGAAGATCGCCACAACGTCGGAAGGCAAGGCTGTCGTCGTATTCTCGTTTGACGACACGGTTGAGCCGTCGTCCGGCTTCACCGTCGGCATCTCTGGCTTCGAGAAAAAGATCCCTGCAACGGAGTGGGCCTGCAAAACCGGAAAATGCGAGACGTCCATGCTCATCATTGGACCGGTCGCCGGCTGGTTCTCCGAAAATCCAAAAATCTCGTTCGCCTATTCCCGCAGTGGCAAACAGCAAACGCTAAATGCCTCTATGGCCGGCTTCCAGAAGGCTATGACCGCGTCCCACAACCCTTTGGGCACACGACCGCAAGACGCCACCGTTGACGTCAAGCCGAAGTCCGAAAAAACAGCCCTGGCCCGGTGAACATGCTCCACAGTCTCCCATATCCACAGATCGCCGGTCTCGCCATCTTCTGCATCCTGATGGCGACTGCAGCACTCCAGGATATCGTTCAGATGAAAATCTCGGACATTATCCCTGTGGCGCTTATTGCCATGTTTGCGGTTACGCCCCTCCCGGAGCCAGTCACGTGGGCCGGCGCTGGCTGGCGCATTGCAATCGCTCTCGCGATTTTTTTCGCATTCGCTGGCGTCAATTTCTTCAACCTGATGGCCGGAGGCGATGTCAAGCTGATCACAGCTGCTTCACTCTGGTTTGAACCCGGCTACGGGACCTTCACATTTGTTGTCCTCACCACTGTATGTGGAGGACTACTAGCCTTGGCACATATCGCCCTTCGGGCTTTGCCTTTGCCTGTGGCGCTCCATCGTCTTGCATGGATTGGCGCGATTCAAGCAGGCCAAAATGTCATTCCGTACGGTGTCGGAATCGCCATTGGCGGAGTAGTCGCCCAGTTTATCCTCCTGGAGCAACTGGGACGGTAAGCCGCCAAGTTTTTAACTACGCTTGATTTTTTCTTATAACCCTTTCAGACGGGGCCGATATGAAGTCGACCAGAAGCTTGACCTACGCTGTGGCCCTAGTCGCGTTTTCAGGCGCGGCATTCCTGGTGGGGCGTAATTCCACAGCACCCGTGCCAGCGCCGATGGCGCCAATCGCTGCGCCACAACAGGCGCCCGAGAAAATGATCGAGATTCTCCTCGCCGGAAAAGCGCTTCCAATGGGCAAGCGACTTGCGACGGATGATATTATCTGGGCAAATTGGCCGGAAGCACACCGCCCACCAAACTCAATCACGCGAACCGAACGTCCGACTGCGATTGAGGATTTTCAGGGCGTCCTCGTTCGCCAGAACATCGTTCCGGGCGAAACTGTCACTTCCGACCGCTTCATTCTGGACAAAACCAAATCATTTCTTTCGGCTCTCCTTCTCCCTGGCATGCGCGCCGTCGCCATTCCGGCCACTCCGGTGGACACCGCTGGCGGTTTCATCCTTCCCGGCGACCGCGTCGACATCCTCCAGGTGGTGGCCGGCGCAAACGGCAAAACAAATGCCGAGCCGCTCATCACAAACGTGAAGGTTCTTGCCGTCGGCAACGAAACCCGCGAGCCGGAGGGCCAGAAAACAATTCTCGGCTCCACCCTAACGGTCGAAGTCTTCCCCGATCAGGCCGAATTGATTGCACGTGTGCAAAAATTATCCGGCTTGACGATGTCCCTCCGCCCTTTCAGCGGGGACACAGGCCAATCTCCCGAGACGCCAAAGCCTGACCAAGCTGCAAAAAAAGAAGAACAGGCCATTCGCATCATTCGCAATGGCGTCGTGACAAGTCCGGCTCGCTGAGAAGGCAACCATGACCAATCATACCGCTCGCAAATCGGCCGCCGTCGCCGGCATCCTCGCAATTCTCACGGGATCCCACGCATTCGCGCAGACCGCGCCCATCATGGCCTACGGCGAGAAAACGCCAGGCTACCACTCCGGTAACCAGGTTCACGTCCACCGAGGAGGAAACCAGTCCATCCACGTTGGCGTCGGACGAAGCGAAGTCATCGACCTTCCCAAAGACGCAGGTGACATTTTCATCGCCAACCCGACTGTGGTCAACGCGGTTATCAAATCCGCACGGCGTCTATTCCTGGTAGGCGTGAACACCGGCACCACAGCCATCTATGTGATGGACGCAAACGGAAACCGCTTCGTAAATCTTGATGTGACCGTCACCCAAGACCTCACCATTTTGCGGGAGGTCCTCCGCCAGACACTGCCCACCGCGACTATCCAACCTTCGGTTGTCGGCAACATGATCGTGTTGCGAGGGCAAGTCGACACCCCTCTCGATGCCGACCGCGCAGTCGAGATGGCGAACGCGTTCCTCAATGGCGCCCAAGCGAATGCTACAGCCGCTGCTGGCGGCACAGCCATGGTCGGAGGACCACCCCAGCAGCAGCGCAGCAGGGTCATCAACTCCCTGACAATCAAGACCAAAGAGCAAGTCATGCTCCGGGTCACGATCGCCGAAGTGAACCGCAACGTCCTCAAACAGCTCGGACTCAAAACCGACGGCCGCTGGATGGTTGGCGACACCGCGCTGAATTGGCTTAGCCCTCCAACCGGTCTCTTTAACACCATCACGACGAACGCCGCGTCCGTCGCCGGCCAAAGCCGCGGCCTCGCAGCTGACGGAGCCGCGCGAAACTCCCGCAGCGTCACCTTCAACGCCATGGAGCAGAACGGGCTCGCAAGGTTGCTCGCAGAGCCTACGCTCGTCGCGCAATCTGGTGAAGCCGCGAAGTTCAAGGTGGGTGGTGAAGTCCCTGTCCCGCAGCCCAGCACCGCTGCCTCCGGTGGCGGCACCGCTGCGCCGACCGTCGAGTTCAAGGATTTCGGCATCAACCTTGAATTTACCCCCGTCGTGCTCGGGCCGGGGCGCATTTCTCTGAAAGTCCGCACCGAGGTCTCAGATATCGACACATCGATCGGCATCAACATTCCCGTGTCGACGGACGGAACAACCATGATGGTTCCTGGCTTCAGATCACGCTCATCCGAGACCACGGTTGAACTCCCAAGTGGTGCAAGCCTCATGACCGCTGGACTGATCCAGCAGAACTCCCGCACCTCGCTCGGGGGCGTTCCAGGCGTATCAAGCCTCCCCGTTATCGGCGCTCTGGCGCGATCGCGTGACTACACGCGTCAGGAATCCGAGTTGATGATCACTGTCACCCCCTATCTCGCCAAAAGCGTCAACGGCACAGAAATCCCGCGCCCAGACAAAGGACTGCGCGAAGCATCGGATGTCGCCGGCGTCGCCCTCGGTCAAATCAATGCCGTCAATGCGACCAGACGCGCAAAACCGTCAACCGACCCACTCGCCGGCGCCGGCTTCATCGTCAAGTGACGGAGAGCACCATGCAAAAAATCGCTGCATTCACCATCCTCTCCTCCCTTGCGTTGTCGGGCTGCGCTGGCTTGCAAGAGAGCAACCCGCCACTGTACCCAACCGATTACAAGGAGCGGTTCAAGATCGAGCTGATGAATGCGCCGCAGGAGATGGAGATCTATCCCCTGCAGCACACGGGACTGGACCCAGACCAGCGGAAACGGCTCGCTTCCTATGCCGCGGCCTACCGTCGTTTCGGAAAGAGCGTTGTAACCGTATCCGTTCCAACAGGACCAGACGGCAAGGTCACCGCGCGAACGGCCGCCCACACCAAACGTGTGCTTGATGTCCTTCATGCCAACGGCGTGGCCAAGGGAAATATCCACGGACAAACCTATCTCCCGGACAATCCCCTGGCGCTGAACCCGGTTAAAATCACCTATTCACGACCGACGGCGGGTGTGGCCGCAAAATGCGGTCTCTGGACCGATGACGTCGGCTTTGCCTCCGTCGGCACCGACATCGAGAACCTCCCCTACTACAACCTTGGCTGTGCAACACAAACGGCAGTAGCGAAGCAAATTGCAGATCCAATGGACGTTGTCCGCCATCAACAGGAGACGCCCGCCGACGCCGCGCGCTCAACCACTGTCCTGAATGCATGGCGCACACGTGGGCCGTCCTCGGCATCTTCCGGGACTTCGCCTGGCGGCTCAACGACCTCAGCGATGCCCTCCTCGTCCTCGACCAGCAGCCGGTGAGACCCATGTCCGACACACGCTTCATCACAGTCCCACGCATTACAATCGACGGCTGGTACCTCACGCCTGAAACGAAAAAAGCGGTCGAAGAGGTGATGCGCGCCCGTCAGATGGTTCGCCTCAAATCCCATTCGATCGAACCCGGCGGCATAGTCGAAGCGATCAAGCACTACGTGGATGCCGGCGCCCCCGACGTCCTCATTGTCGAGACACGCGGCGGCCAGGACGAAATCCTTGAGCAACTCGTAAATCTTTCAAAAACGACTGTCGTCACGTCAAAAGTCGTCTCCAAGGTCATCGTGATCGGCTCGGTCAATGACATCAACTTCTATAGGCGTCTCCTCACTGAAGGAATTGCCGCGTACCTCGTCGGCCCACCAACAGCAGAAGCGCTGCTGGACTCGATTGTCCGCATCTACGACAATGAGAACCGAAAGCGCGGCAACATCATCGCCGTTATCGGCGCTTCCGGAGGCGCAGGAACCTCCTGCCTTGCTCAGAACGTCGCCTGGCAACTGGCAGAAAAGCACGGCCAGAAGACCTTGCTGGTTGATGCCGATCTCGCATTCGGTTCCTGTGGCCTGAACCTGGACACCACGGCCGAGCAGGACATCGGAGATGCTCTTGATGCCGACCGGGTCGACGCCCAGTTTCTCAGCAAAATTTTCGCACCGATAACTGACAATCTCGACCTTCTGGCCTCTCCGTCCACCGTCGGCCGACTCTACGCAACAACGCCGGAGAAAATCGAACCAATCATCGACGCGATACGCGAAGCCTCGACACTCGCCGTCATCGACCTCCCGCACCAATGGAATGTGTGGACCAACAACATCCTGAAAACCGCCAAGGAAGTCATCGTCGTCACAACGCCTGACCTGGCCAGCCTGCAGAACGCGCGAAACATCATCAAACAAATCGCGCTCTACCGCTCCGACGTCACGCCTCCGATCTACGTGATCAACGGTGTCGGCATGTCCCGGCGCCAAGAGGTAAAACCGGAAGCCTTCGTCGAAGCAATAGGGCTCGAGCCCGCGGCGATCGTCCCTCATGAGTCTCGCCTTTTCTCACAGGCGATGAACGACGGCAAACCCGTCGCCTTCATTGAAGACAGCAGCGCACCCGCAAAGCAGTTCGACGAAATCTGCAAAATCGTTCTTGCGTCGATCGGTGCTGGCACAGAAACCTCCCGCTTCCAGCCATCGAACGCCACCCACGAATTCACTCTGTTGGCCAAGGTTCGCGGCAGTTTGCAACAGAGCAAGAACCGAACGACCACACTGGATCAGAGCGACACCGACAGACAGGAACCACGCCTTGGTCTTCTCTCCCGCCTTCTCCGGCGCCGCAAACCGGCGCTCCAGTAGAGCCGGACCACCAGGAACTCCAGCACACCCTTAAAACGAGAAGGTCAGGCCCATGCTTTTCGCACCAAAATCTTCCGACACCGAACTCCCGAACAATGCGAAGAGCGGCACAGCTTCGGCGAGAGAACTGGCAACACCGGCAGCCGACCCGTCAGTCGGCGACGGGACCAGAAGCCCCGCTCACCTCCAGACGAAGAAGGAAATCAAGGCAAACGTCATCAAGACCTTCAATCAGCAGCTGGGGGCGCTTGACCCATCCCACCCGGAGTCAGAGCGGCGCAAACTGGTCGAACAGCAGGTGCGCGAAGTGATCGTACGCCTTAACGTCAACCTGACAGCCGACCACACCGCGCTCATGATCAAAGATATCCAGAACGATATTCTTGGATACGGCCCCCTCGAGCCCCTGCTAGCGCGGGACGACATCGCTGACATCATGGTCAACGGTCTCAACAGCACATACATCAAAGTTGGCGGCCGCAACATTCCCGCAAACACGCCCTTCGCTGATGAACAAGAGTTGCTCCAGATCGCCCAGCGAATGGCCAGCGGCGTGGGGAAAAACGTCGACACCGCCAACCCTATTGTCGACGCACGTCTGCCTGACGGCTCGCGCATCAACATCACACTTCCACCCGTAGCCATTGACGGGCCAACAATCACAATCCGAAAGTTTTCCAAGAACCGGATCCGCCTGGACGACCTCGTGCGTCTCAAAGCAATTTGCGAAAACGGCGCCAAAGTCCTCCATGTCCTTGGAAAGATCCGATGCAATATCATTGTTTCGGGCGGCACCGGGTCGGGAAAGACCACACTCCTCAACTGCCTCACCGAGGCGATTGATCCAAGCGAACGCACCATCACCTGCGAAGACACTGCAGAACTCATGCTCCTTCAGGATCATGTGCTCCGCATGGAGACAAGGACAGCAAACGCAGAGGGCAAAGGCGCCATCACGATGGAGCACCTGGTCCGCAACTGCCTGCGTCAGACTCCCGACAGGATCGTCGTCGGTGAAGTCCGTGGCCCGGAGGCATTCGACCTCCTCCAGGCCATGAACACCGGTCACGATGGCAGTATGGGCACACTCCACGCCAATACACCCCGCGACGCTATCAGCCGCCTAGAATCCATGGTGATGATGGGGCAGCCCAATCTCCGTTCTGAAGTAATCCAGAAGCACATCCAATCCGCCGTCCATATTATCGTCCAGACCCAGCGTCTGCACGACGGATCGCGAAAAATCACCCACATCACAGAGGTTGGAAACCTGGAGAACGGTACCATCACTCTCCAGGATCTCGTAAAGTTCGAGATTGAAGGGGACGGCCCAAAAGACACCATCGTGGGCCGCCACTACTCCCTCGGGATCACGAAGCCAATCTGTTATGAGAAAGCCAAATACTTCAAGGTTCATGACGAACTATCCGCTGCGTTGAAAGCTATGCCCACCGCTGACCCCCGAGGATGACATGGCCTCCACGATTGAATTCTTCGCCAACAATTCGCTCGCGTTCTTGCTCTGTCTGGCCGCTGCCGGCGTCATTTTTTTTCTCCAATTTCAGCCGACCTTTGGCGCCGAGACACCCGCCTCGCGGCGCCTGAAAACCCTTACGAAGAACGCAGCGATCCAGACCAAGAAACGCCAGCGCCTAAGCGCAACCGAGCGCCGCCGTCAACTCATAGCCGATGGCGTCAAACAGCTCGAAGCAGACCAACAGCAAAGGTCCTCCGATATCTCCGTTCTAATCGAACAGGCTGGCCTGCCCTGGACCACGAAACAATTTCATCTATCGAGCATCGTCATTGGCGCGCTGGCAGCCATCAGCGTTCTTATCCTCTCAAAGAATATATTTGTCGCCGCGATCGCTGGCGCGGTCATTGGCTACTTCGCGCTGCGCGTGTACGCAAACCGCCGACGTGCGAAGCGCTTCGCAAGTTTTATCGACGAGTTGCCAAACGCACTCGATATCGTCGTCCGCGGCACCATGGTGGGCCAACACCCAAACGCCTGCTTCCGGACCATCGCAAGAGACGCCAAGGAACCCCTCCGTACGGAATTCGCGATCGTATGCGACGCTCAATCCGTCGGCCGGCCGCTTTCCGAGGCGCTGGTTAACCTCGCCGCGCGGATACCGTGCGCCGAAACCAACTTTCTCGCCATCGCCGTGACAGTGACCTCCGCACACGGTGGCAGCCTCGCAGAGCCCATTCGGAACCTCTCAGCCACATTGCGCGACCGCAAGGCGATGCGCGGCGAAATCGCCGCACTCAGCATGGAAGGCAAAGTGTCCGCAGCCATTATCTGTCCGCTGCCCATATTCTTTATCGGCCTGGTTTACATCGTATCGCCTGAATTCATCGTCCCGCTCTTCACAACCAACACGGGCATCATGGTCGCTGTAGCCTCCAGCCTCTGGATGGCGATCGGCGGTTTCCTCATGATCAAAATGTCCAACGTGACCATCTGAGGCCCGCCATGAATGAAGCAATCATCGGAATATTCATTGTCGTCGCGATTGCCGCCATACTTGCGAACTATCTCCCCTCCCTCACCCGGAGGGAGGTAGCCGCCCGGCGGCTCGCGGAAGTGATCGATGCCGGCCGCAACGACGGCGCCATCAAACGCCCTTCAACCCACAGCCAGTTTATCGAAAACCTCTCAGCGTACGCAGTCCAGCGTCTTCAGCTCCACAATCACCTCAGCCCGAAGGATTTCCGCGAAAAGCTGTTTCGCGCCGGTTACCGCACCGAGAGTGCGGAGACCATCTTCCTTTTTGCCCGCTTCTGCTCACCGATCGTCCTGGCTATCATTGCAGTGACCTACCTGTTCGGCTTTAAAGTCGTCGATTGGCCCCCCTTGCTTCGGGTCCTCACTGTCATCGGGGCAGCCTTTTTTGGGCTAAAGCTCCCCGAAATCATCATTGCGAATACGACCCAAAAGCGATTGGCGGAATTTTCCAAAGTTTGGCCGGACGCACTTGACCTCCTCGTGATCCTTGTCGAATCCGGCATGACGGTCGAGGTGGCCCTCCGGAAAGTGACCCACAACATCTCCCTCCAATCCCGCAGCTTCGCCGCAGAACTCAACTACCTGATTGCCGAGTTGTCCCATCTGCCCAATCGCACAGACGCCTACGCAAATTTCGCGCAGCGCATCCCGATCCCGGCCGTGCAGTCAACAACCACGGCCCTGATCCAGGCGGAGATGTCGGGCACCAGCGTTGCATCCGCACTGCGAACCATGGCAGCCGAAAGCCGCAACGAACGTATGCAGGCAGCGAAAAAGAAAGCCGCCGGTATGGGGCCCAAACTTTCCATGCTCATCGTGCTGTTTTTCGTTCCTGCCTTCGTGACCATCATCGTGGTTCCCGCCCTCATCAACGCGTTCGGCTGGAAATAGCCACCGCAAAAAAAATCTGCTAAAAATATTCCCACGCTTTTTTTCGAACCGGAGCTGCGGTTAAAACCCGGCTCCATCCTTTAATTCCACGGATAATTCATGTACCCGAAATCCAAACAGCTATTTGCACGGCCCGCGTTTGCGCTCATGCTCAGCATTACCATGTCCGGCTGCATCACCGCACAAGGCGGCAAGGAAACAACCACAGACGCCGCCGCCCTGACACAAACCCAACTCAGCGCGCGGGCTGAAAAGCAGAGCGCTACTTACAAGCAAGAGCCACAAGACGTCGCCAATGCGGTTTCATATGCCGAAACACTAGGCGCCATGAACCGCCACGAGCAGCAATCCGCGGTGCTCGAAAAACTCGTAATGAACCACCCGACCACCCCCGAAATACTCGCCGCATACGGGAAGTCGCTCATTGCCATCGGAGAGTACGCCCGCGCAGACCAGGTGCTAACGCAGGCGTTCATGCCAGACGCACCAGACTGGCGAACACTCTCCGCACGGGGCGTCGCCAACGACAAACTCGGGAACCATAAGCAGGCCCAGCAACTCTATGAAGCGGCCCTCCGGGTGAAGCCGGACGACCCTTCCGTCCTGACCAACCTGGGGCTCTCATACGCCTACCAGCGTAACTACGGAAACGCAGAGGTCTACTTGCGACAGGCTCTGGCACAGCCCGGCTCCGACCCACGGATCCAGCAGAATCTTGCCATCGTCCTCGGTCTTCAGGGGAAACGGAGCGCTGAAAAATCCGTCCTCTCATCTGTTACAACCACGGAGGGCGCAACTAACGCCATGGCCGCGGTGGACAATTTGAAGACAGCACGTCAGGCCTCACCACGATCCGCCGGTCCCTGACCACCCTGCGCATACATCAGCGCCGTTTACGGCGTCGCCGGCGACCACATGGCCCCAGAATTCGTTTATTTTCCTCCACGAGATTGAATTGGATCAGGGCATCGCGTAGATTTTCGAAAATGCCAAAGGCTACGCGCATGTTGAAATTTCACCCTCAACTCATCTCCGACCGAATTCGTCTGGCGCTTTCTCTCCTGCGCTGCGGCTACACGCCCACGAGCGCCGCAATCCGGGCTTCCGTGACCGAGGCGGAGCTGACCTACTGGCAGGAACACGATGACAACGGCTTGCTTCCCAGAGAGGCCCAACGGCCCAAGAAAATGCACTGACGCGGCGCCAGCTTTCCGCCGGCAAACGCCACAAACGCCCGACCACAGTTTTCAGACCTGGCCTTCGTCAGTATCTCCTCTCGAAGACGCGGGCCCGCGGACACCCCACCCTGGCTCTGAGAACGTCGGCACGGTCCATCGATACCCCATGTAGGGTGCCGCGTTCATTTTTGGTTGGGCAACTCTCGTTCTTGTCGAGGAAATTTATCGTGGCGCATAGAGTCGACGAAACCCGTCTCCTGGCAATTCTCAATGACAGCAATCTCACCGACCTTTCCCCTGACCAGCGCAAGGCTGCCCTGCGCTGCCTGATGTCTGGCGCGGATCAATATCTCCAAACCCTCGACATGCCGTCCGGAGAGTATGTTGTCTCCCTCGAGCACCCGCGGGTCGGTATCGTCAGAATCCCGGTGAGCCCGTCGGCACTTCGAGGTACCATCGGTTCAATCCTCGACGTTGCACAGTCACTCATCGAAACCGCGGCAGAAATTGCCGCATCGGGCTCGATCGACCCCCGATCATTTGACACCACCGACGACTACGAGGGAGCGCTCAAGCGCCGCGTCCTGGGCTTCCAGATCATATCGGTCTGCAACACGGCAGATCTGATCCGTTGGGATGTCAGCGGCCACCATGAGCCCAACAAGCCATTCATGCTGTCTATCGACGCCCACGACCGCGAGGATGCGGAATTTCAGGCACGCTGGACCGAGACACTCGCTTCAACATCGGCGCCCCTGACCGTTGAACGCCTGCCCCAGTTCATGGAGGCGGCCTATCGCCTGAAGATCATTGCCGCCGACCCCAAACCCATTGAGCTTCTGGAGCTCGCGGCTACCGCCCTCGACCTGGTGCGCACCATTCGAACTTCACCGGAAAGCAAGTCGATATCAGCCCTCATGGATACCGACGCGTTTCAAGCCCTCGAGACCCTCCTCGCACGAGCCGCGCGCATCCCCGACACCCCTTCCCCAGTCGTAAACCATGACACTCCTGAGGCCGAAAGCACGGTCCCAACCGAACCGCAGAACCACATCAACGTGCCATGCGACAGGCCACTGGATACCGATCCAGCTCCAACGGATTATGGCCCCGACCCAAGCCGCTCTGGCATCACCCACAACGAAGACACAGCAATCAGCCCGCACGCCCCTGAAGCGCCTGCGTCTCCGTCACCACTCGAACCTACCGGCATCCCCACGTCTTTGCCTACTCATGCCGCTGACGCGCCACGCCGGGAGCCGCAAACGGGGGAACTGAAGGAGCCTATAAACATTTTCTGAAATCCGTCCGTTCCTTGAATCCAACCGCCACCCACACGCCTGCGAAGGTAGACATCAGGTTCATTCACAATTAAGCTTATTGCATTCGGTCGAAGCCATCGCCTCGGCCACCAACATAGGCCCGACATGCTTGGTCGAATTTGTCTAACAGGTTTTGTCGGCCTAATGGCGTTGGGGGCGTCCTGCGAGGACACGCGTTCATTCAGCTACAGCAGCATGAAATTCGATTTTGTCGTTATGGCCAAATGCCTCGACCCCAGAAAAATCGACCTCCGCAGGGGATTTGACGAAACCTGCAGCACTATTTCAAAGATGGTCGATTTCAAATCGACTTTCTATCGCCCATCCAGCCAATCATCTCAGAACAGGAATTTCTTCACGGGCCAGGCGCAGACCCATACGCGCACATTTGCCTCGATCCCGGCGATTCCCCGCGCGCAAACCACCAGTTATTCATCCGGCGCCCGCGTCATACATATGCAGTAAGAGACCGTTTGAGAATGCTCAAGGATGTACGATCCGCCGCAGCATGAGGCTTCCGAGCGCGACATGGATCATGGCTTCGGAGACGTCGAGGCGCACTTCATAGTCTCTGACGAGGCGCTTCCACCGGGTCATCCAGCCGAAGGTTCGCTCGACGACCCATCGCCTTGGCAGCACCTTGAAGCCGGATTGTTTGTCAGTGCGGCGAACGACCTCGAGGACGAAATCGTGATATGCAGCGGCGTCCATGAGGCGGGTGCGATCGTAGGCTCCGTCGGCGAACAAATGCTTGAGCCAGGGCCAGCGCTTGCGGATAGCCGCGACGATGTGTTGGGCGCCGGCGCTGTCGGAGATGTCGGCAGTTGTGAGATTGACCATCAGCAGCCTCCCATCTGTATCGACAGCGATGTGGCGCTTGCGACCGAACACCTTCTTTCCGGCGTCGAAACCGCGCTTTTCCGCCGTCGGCGCCTTGATGGACTGGCTGTCCACGATCGCTGCGGTCGGGCTTTGCTCCCGCCCCTCACGCTCCCGATCAAGCATGAGCGCGACGTCATGGATCGTTCTGAACAGGAAGCGACGAACGAACCGCCGGAACCACCAGTAGACTGTCTGCCAGGGCGGGAAATCGTTAGGCAGCATCCGCCAGCCGCCGCCCGTCCGGGCCAGGTAGCGTAGCGCGTCGAGCACTTCGCGGAGGTCGGTCTTCGGCTTGCGCCCGCGCGTCGGCACCGACGGCAGAAACGGCGCGATGAAGCCCCACTCATCATCGGTCAGGTCAGTCGGGTAGCGCTTCGCGCGCTTCTCAAATCCAGCCATCCGGCTACGGCTCGCTCGGGTCCACATCCCAAGCTTGAATCACACCGCAGAAATCGCCTCAACCCATTCTCAAACGGTCTCTAATATGCTTTGAGGCCGCGCCTCAGCGGAACTGCATCCTGTAAAATCCCCCACACGCTTCCAATTTCCAACGCGCGCCACTGCGCCGTCAAACCCCTCCCACGTTCTCCGGTTCCTCCGACACGCGTCCTTCCAGACGCAGGTCCCGTCGCGCACGGCATCACGTCCTCACGCGCGCTCTCCACGCGATCTCCAACGCATACAGGCACAAAAAAGGGCCCGCTGGACGCTGCGGGCCCCGAAACACCAATTCCGTGGACAGGGCTCCTCAGAAGCCCATACCGACCCGGATCTGCTGCCCCCAATCGTCGCCGATATAGACGCCAATGGCCGAGTTCCAGGCACCCCAGGTGGTCTGATATCGTCCGTTTGTTCCGTCCCACGCAGTCAATCCAGGATTTGATATCGGGTTCGAATCGAATCCATTCACGCGTCGATTTCCATAGCCGCCCCCCGTGCCGAAATCCTGCCAGCCGAGACAACCAACATTGCAGTAAATCAAATTGAAGCCTGAATTTGCCCAACCACCCAGCGGCCGAGGCTGAATCCAGATGTCCGCACACGCCTGGTGCCGCGCGACAAACAGGGTGAGATTCCGCGACAATCTGGGTGAGACGCTGTGGTGGG
>NZ_BNCG01000024.1:12802-38114 GCF_014656355.1 Camelimonas fluminis | reverse complement strand
TGTGAGAACTACTTCGTTTCATGCGGATATGAACCATAATGATCGAAAAACGCTCTAAAGGCCTCCTTCTGTTGCTCAAGTCGCTTGCGCGAAAGGCGGTCGTCGCGATCGACCTGAGTGAGGAGGTGCTCGAACTCTTCGATCTGGGTTGCCAGAAAGTCTGCCTCGAACTTGGCTGGGGTGGGAACGAAACGGAACGCGGAGTGCGTGATGATGATGCAGTCCCACTCGCCGGTGGCCGCGCGCGCCAGAAAGCGCCTGCGTTTCTCACGAGCGAAATTTTGCTCGTCAGCGACGAGGATTTTCGCAGCAGGGTAAAGTCGCAGATACTCGATTGCGATCTGCCCAAGACAGTGGTTCGGTACGACAAGCATCGGCTTGTCGACAAGGCCAAGGCGCTTTTGTTCCATAATCCCGGCCGCCATGGTGGCCGTTTTGCCGGCGCCGACCTTGTGGGCGATGTATGTCCCACCGTTGCAGATCTGACGCCAGATGGCGTTTTTCTGGTGGGGGTAGAAGGTGAAGGTTGGGTTCGTCCCAGCCAAGGCGAGGTGCGATCCGTCGAATTTTCGCGCGACAAGGTTGTTGAAATTGTCGTTGTAGATCCGGGCGAGCCGGACACTGCGGTCAGGATCGTTCCAGATCCAACGTTCGAATTCAGTGCGGAAGGCGCTGAGGCGTTCTTTGGCGGCTTCTGTTTCTACGCTGTTGATAACGCGAGTCTCACGGCCTTCCGCATCGACGACTGTGTCGTGGATAGCCGGGGTGCGGGAATTGAGGGCGTCGGTAACGAGCTGGTGCAACGGGTATCGATGTGTTTCCCACCGGGCTTTGGCCTCGGTCGCCCCATGGAAGCGGTACTCCTGGACGGACCAGGTCGCCAGGCGGGGTTGGTGGTAGACTTCGGTCTTCACCCCCAGGGTTTCGAAGATAAACAGGGAGATATCCACAGCTGGGATCCAGGGCGATCCCAGACGGGCGGTAATATCGCTCGGGGGAATGTCAACGGGCTGACATTCTTCAAGCGCGGAGACGTTGCGTTGGTAGGCGGGGTTGCCAGCAGCGGCGGCGATGGCAGTGGATAGCTTGATCCGAACCTTTCCGGAAAGATATTCGTCCGCTGTGACCCATTCGTCGATAGCCGGGTCGAGATAGATGGCTGCGCCAAGTTCTTTGATGACGTCGGCCGCTGGGCGGTTGAGCAGGTCCGCCATATACTCGACGTCAACCTGCCCGCGGGCGTTGAGACAGACCGCCAGGGCGTCAGATGCGTTTGCGAGCTGGGGCTGCACCTCACGTCCAACCACTATGGCTGTGAATATGGCCGACTTCGTGGCTTCGTGAGTGTCGACGTTGTAGTTTTCAATCGACGCCACAAGCCAGCAGTCAGGGTCGTCGCGGAACGGCGCGAGGTTGGGATAGCGGTGTGTTTCCCGCTTTTCTCCTCCATCAGCTTCCTGCTGCACGCTGATTTCGGTTCGGTTGATGGGGCCGTGACGTGCGACAAAACTGTCGTACTGCTCGTTGAGGGTTTTTTGCAGCGCGGAGCTGTCCTCGAAGCGCTCCTGGGTCGCGAGGATTGACCGAATGGTGTCGCGGATTGGGATGAGGTCGCCAATGATGATTGCATGCTTGCGGAATATCCCAGTGTCCCCTCGTTTCCTTTTGACAGCGATTTTTTCGGGGGAGCCGTCGATGAGCTGGTAAAGTTCCCGGGTGGCAGAGAGGAAGTATGAGCCTTCGCGCAGCCGGCTGTTGGTGCCCGATGCAATCACGACTTCCTCAGCCTCTTCGGTGGCGTCGAGCTCGGGACTGGCGCTGAAGACGTTTGCCGGAAGGCTTGCGATGGCTTGGGTGATGTCGTGGTCGAGATTTCGCCCCGGGATTGCGCGGCAGACATAGGTCGGCGCCGAGCTATAGCGACCCCTGGTGACGCCATGGCTTCCGAGCACCATGTGGGGATGGTCCACGAAATATTCGTTGATCGCAACGCCTTCGTGGCCAGGGGCGGTCGCGGAAATGGTCTCCACCCACAGGAGACCCCTTGAGGGTTCGTTTGCTTCTCGCTTCTTGAAGAAGAGGAGATCAACGCCGACGTTTGTCCCCGCCTCGGCGGCAAACGTTCCTTCCGGGAGCCGGATGGCGCCGAGGAGGTCGCAGGTTGCCGCGATTTGGCGGCGGACGCTGCTGGACGATTTGTTCATCGTTCCCTGGCTTGTGACGAAAGCCGCGACGGCCCCTGGCTGCAGGGCGTCGAGCGATTTCAGGATGAAGTAGTCGTGGAGCAGGAGGCCCTTGCCGCGGTAGTTGGGGTCGTTCTGCACAACCATCGAGGAGTATGGGGGGTTTCCGATAGCAAGAGAGAAATCCCGCCCAAGTCGGGTGTGCGCAAAATCTTCCTGGAGGATTTTTGCCCTGGGAAACAGAATGCGAGCGATCTTGGCGGTGAGAGGATCGGCTTCAATTCCGAAGAAACGGGTTTTCGCCTGGAATTGCTCAGGGAGATGGGCAAGAAACAGTCCCGTCCCCATTCCTGGCTCAAGAACACGGCCGCCGGTGAAGCCCAGGCGCGAGACTGCTCGCCACATGTGGCGGATCAGCTTTTCGGGCGTGAAGTGGGCGTACTGGGTGCTTCGTTTCAGGGACGCCAGTTCATCCTTGCTGGCGATCTTTTCGAGCTTTTGGCCAATATCCTCCCATGAGGATGAGCGGAAGGCGGTTGTTCCGGGGTCCCGGAAACAGTTGTTAGCCAGGTCGCTGGCGCCGTAGCCCGTAAAGAGCATGAGAGAGGCCTGCTCTTCGGCAGTCGCGGCTCTCCCTTCGGCGAGGATTTTGTTCGCAAGCTGGATGCAGGCGTTGTTCGCCGCCGCCCGGCCCTGCCAGGTTTTTGGCAGATTGCGATAGCCCTTTGCGGAATAGTTCGCCGCTTTCGCCACGGGATCCGGTTGGGCCCGCCCGAAGAGGTCAAACTGCGGCGAGACGGCCTTGGAGGTGTCGCTGGAGGTCGCGTTGGTGTGGTGGGTATCCTGTTGATTGGCAGGCGCCTGTTTATGCTGTTGGATGTCGCCATGGCAAGCAACCGCCGGCGATGTAACGCCGGCTGCGGATTCGATATGCAGGGTCATTATTTCCCCGGGGTTGGAAATTAATTTTATCTCGCGGATTGAATTAGATCGAATAAAAAAACGGCCCCGGGGGGGCCGCCTGGTTATCGCCATTGGTGACGGCGATTCGCTTTCCAGTTTCTCTCACGGTGCCGGTAGATGCCGTCGCGGGAGCTGGGAAGCTTGCGCATCCGCCCAGCCTTGACGGGATCAATGCCGGCTTCCGCGAGGTCAACGTCCATCGAGCACTGCCAGGCCGTCTGCTGCTTGGTGCAGATCCGGCGGTAGTGCTTGCCGCGGAAGCGGTAGGCTGTGTGCGGCCATGGTCCATCACGGAATTTGCCGCTGTGAGTCTGGGAAGGCGTTTTTCTGCGAGGGCGGATTGCCTGGTAGGTGCTGCGCAAGAGAGATATTGGAACGGGATCGCCGAGATCATCAATGATGATGAACTCTGTGGTGATGGTTGTGTTGATGTACCCGCTGCAGGTCAGGACAGGTTCAACGCGGATGAATCTGTCGCTGAGGATATTCCAGATCCAGGTAGACCCCCAGCGGCTGACCATGGCGTTGTGGACGCTGATGATGGCTTTCCTGAGCGAGGGGTATTCCCATCTGGCGCCGTCATGACGGACGACGTGGTACGTGATGTGGCGGGGAGGAACAATGTGCATGATGATCTCCGTTGAAGTTGGTACTTCGTAGATGCCGGCGGCAAAGGCCGTCGGAGGAGGCTTTCATCGGTGGTTTCCTCGTTCTTCAGTGGCAGTAGCGAAAGGCGGCATGGCCCTCATCAGAAAGGTTTTTCCAGGTGACCTCGTCGTTTCTCGACGCGCCGTCGGCCGGCCGGAAGCATCGAAACTCGAGCTCCACGGCCGGGATCGAAAAACGCTGATTGGAAATTGCGAGAAATTTCCCGGAAGGGTTGGAGGGCTCAAGCGCGGTTATTGCGCGGATTTCGGAAATGCTGTCGATATTAAACCGCAATATAACGGGCCAGCGCGCGGAAAGATCCTTTTCGGCAGCTTGAAGATTCGGCGTAAAAATTATCGCGTAACCGGTTTGGTCCATTTCCGGACGCTCGACGATATATGGGATCGCCTGCAGGCCTTCGGCATTCAATGCCGCGCGGACCGTGTCTTTTGAGGCGACGATGTAGACGTAACCAAGGCTGTCCATAACGATGTGGCCTGTTGCTTGAGTGTTTGGTGCCGCGCGGCAAGCTGCTGGAGGCGGATTTTTTCGTGTGCCGCAGTGTTTGACGCGTGGTGCGTCCTTCGCGGCCTCGGAGGGTGTGGTGTCGGTCCTGACGGCGTCGGGACAGTGGACTGGTCGAACGAAAGAGGCGCCGAAGGGGCGACGGCCCGGGTGATTTTCTTTTTGGGATTCTTCCGAGCTAGGGCGCATCAAAACAGAGAGGAGAAGATTGACGGGCGTGTCGTTCAGATCCAGGCGCGGGCGAGGCCGAGGCGGATGAGGTGGGCGCCGACGTCCTTTTCGCGACCGCGAATTCGGACTTTCACACGGGCCAGCGAGCGACCGTATCGGTCGCATCGAGGCGGGCCGATGAGGATTACCTCGGTGGCATTTGCGAGAAGGCGGCTTAGTTCATCGCGGGCTTTCAGGCCGCGTGGGTTTATGAAGAGGCCCCCAAGCGTGCGCATTTCGGGAGCATCGATGTTCTCGATCCTTACGCGTTCGCTGAACTTGGTTCCCGGGCGCCAGATCACAAGGGTGTCGCCATCAATGGCGTGAGCGTGTTTGGGATCAACCGTCCTGCGAATTGGCCGGGTGAGATATATGAACGCGGCGGTCGCGATGATAATCGCTAAAAATATCGCTGGGCTCATCTGGGGTTCTCCTCCGGACCATGGTCAGGGAGGAAGACAACTAAAGCTCGTTGGATTGCCGCAGGCGCCCGTGGAAGCGCGTTTTCAAGTGGGTGGGGAGCCAGTCAATGATCAGGCGTGGCGTGTTTAGGTTATGCGCAGCCTGCATGGTCTCACGCTGCCAGTCGTCGGACCATTTGCGGCCTCGGCCGTATCCCGGAATGTGCCTGTTGATCCTGTCATGCATGCCATGGCGGAGTTGCCACAGGGCATCTTCGGCGGTGCCTGGCCAACCATTGGGGCAGCGGAGGAGCCAGGTGTCTGGAGGCATTCGCAGAATTGTGCGCCATGCTTTGGTATAGCGTTGGAGCGGGACTTGGGAGCCATCGCCCAAGCGCAAGGTTCTTTGTGCCATTTGGTTGTTCTCCCTCAGTCCCTACGAAATTCTTCGATGGTTCGAAGGTCTGCGGTGAGCTTGATGGTGAATTCGCAGTCGCCGGCGCCTTCGAGACGTACGCTGCGACGTCGGATCTGGATGACGCGAGTTGGTTTGAGATAGCCTCGTGCTTCTAGGGCCGATCCCGCGATATGCGCTAGCCTGGTTGCGTTGTCCGCGCTTTCGGCAAGCGGGATGCCATCATAACCCGCGTGTACGGCGGCGAGCGTGCGGGTGTTATATTTCATGAGCAGTGTTCTTTCGTGGGGGTGTCGCGATTTGCCCGGCGTGTGCGCCAGAGCCGCATCACCAGCAGAATGGGCCTGATTGCCCGTGGTCTTGCGGACTGAAGGCGGTAAGCGCTCCTTCCATGCCAAGCAGCGTGTCGGCAAGTTGAAGCATGCGGGAGTTCGGCTCAATGCAGTCTGCTGGAACAATGCGGTGAAGCGCTGACATGGCGGTTGCGGCGCAGCGGGTGATTCCCGCCAATGCGATCAAGGCAGCAGCCGGCGATCTGCTGATGCCTGCGTGGCAGTGGATGAGCATGCGATCTGAGGCTGCAAGTGAACGGGCATAGGTGATGATGGCCCGGATGTGATGCTCACTCGGGGCGATGATTCCTGGAAGATTATCGAAGGAATCGTCGACATCGTGAAACGTGAGTGTCCAACGCCTGGATGCTCGAAAACACGGAAGTGCGGTGTCCGGGTCTACGATGGAGAGGATGGCGGTTGCGCCAAATTTGGTTTCGGAGGATGACGCTGAACGCAGGTCCGAAATTTGGATGTCGGGCAGCCAAACCATCCGGGCTCCTTGCTGATTGCTTTGGCCCCTCAGCGGGTGCGGGCGCGCTAAACTGCCGGATTGGTGTCAATCCGTGGCTTACGGACGGCTGGTGTCTTGGCGATAGTGTCAGCCCGTCGACCGCGCTTGGTGAGGCGTACAACGGTGCCGGGTACGTCAATTGGACCGTTGACCTCAAGATAGCCGCGGGAAAGCAGTTCACCGAATGCCTCGGGACAAGGCATTGCCGTTACCTGAGATGCTTCCAGCCACCCTTCTTCGGGGGGTGGGTTGTCTTCAATCAGGTCCCAGACCAAATCCTCGACCTTTGCCAACATGGAGCCGGCCGGGTGTTTCGCGCCACGAGCGGTCCATCCGGTGGATGCCTGCCGGCCGGCGGCGGTGAGACAGAACGAGAACCGATCCGGACTTTTTTCCGCATTGATGATTGCGATGTAGCCTCGTTTCGCAGCATATCGGATTTCCGCGAGACCGTGCATTGGGTCAAAATCGTGCCGTGTGAACGGTTTCTCTCGTGGCACCGCTGTCGCTGCGACGAGCGATGCAAGAAGAGTTTTGATCTGTTTGGGGGTGACTGGCATCGGGGCTTCCGGGACAATGGTGTGCGGGCGATTTGTTAACCGCCCGCAATTCATGGGTGAGCTTTTCGCTTCAGAATGGAGCCTCGCCTGCGTCAGGGTAGTCCGCACCGAAGCCGCTGCCGTATTCGTGCGCCGGCAGCCCGGCTGGATTGTCGCTCTTGTTATCCATGAGAGTGAGCTCGCCGCGATATCGTTGCAGGACGATTTCAGTTGTATAACGCTCCTGCCCGGCTTGGTCGGTCCATTTCCGGGTCTGCAACTGGCCTTCAAGGTATACCTTGGAGCCCTTTCGTAGGTACTGCTCTGCCACCTTGGCGAGGTTCTCGTTGAAGATCACCACGGCGTGCCACTCGGTGCGTTCGCGGCGCTCGCCGGTGTTCTTGTCTCTCCAGGATTCTGACGTCGCGACGCGCAGGTTGACGACGGGCTCGCCCGACGGCATGCGACGGACCTCGGGGTCTCGCCCCAAGTTTCCGACAATAGTGACCTTGTTGACGGTTCCGGACATTCAATGCTCCATTCTTTGGGCTGATTTTTCAGAAATTTTATGGGGTTATATCACGAGTTCTGGCGGCCCACTATTTCCACAATGTCGATTTTCGACCGGCGGGAATTTTTCTTATTCTGTTCAAAATGACCAATTATTCATCGGGGATGATTGCTTCGCCAGGGCACGGGTCAAGCGAGTTTTAGGGCCATTCGGAGTCAAGCGTGGAAGCCACGCCAGGACGATTGTTCAGCCGTGATAGCAAATTCTGAAGAGTTGTGGTTCAGGAGACGTGTGATCGGAGTTTCCCGCGTGGCGACTTCGGCTGTATCCCACTGGCTCATCAGGTGAGCGTCTTCCCCATGGGTATGGGGGAAATGGGGCTTGAGAGTGCGGGTCCCTTGACAGGGAACGGCCTCCCGTAATCAATCGAGCGATCGGTAAGGGGGCTGATCGCGATGGTGAACCGGGGGAGGCCTAAGGGGGCTCCAAACACGTATGAACGCTGCATCGACGCTGGAGAGGAGTTGTTTGCCAGGCATGGGTTCGATGGAGCCAGTATCCGTGATATTGCAGGTGCCGTCGGCATAACCAATGGTTCCGTTTTTAACCATTTCAAGAGCAAAGAGAGGCTGTATGGCGCTGTTTTCGAGCGTCTTGTCGCGAGTGTAACCGCCTATGTCTCGGGTGCCGCTATGGAGCCCGATCTTTCTTCTGTTGTCGATTTCTTCGATCGCTTCTTGAGTTGGTGCCTTGAGAAGCCGCACTATGCGCAGTTGCTAAACCGGGAGCTCATGGAGAACCATCTGCGGTTGGTGAGAGCGCAAACGCTGCATTTGGGCGAGCCGGTGTCAGTTGTCGTTGACCAGATAAGAACCGGGCAGAATCTCGGGGTCCTGCGGACTTGCGATGCTGAGGTTTTTACGTTCTATACGCTTGGAGCTATCGCGCACTTCAGCGTAGCGGTCCCAACGTTGGGCCGATTGATGAACGACGATATGGGCGAAACCCGGGCCAGGTTCAGAACTGCTCTTTTGGATCACGTGGTTACGGCGCTGACTGTGTCGCCGCCGGGGTTCTGCTATGCGGGTGCTGACGCGTTTGAGGCGCCGTCGCCAGCGGCCAGCCGGTTGGGCCAGGGATTCCCTGTTGACGAACTAACGACAAGGGAACGGTGTTTGATCGTAGCGGAAGCTCTCTTTGCGAGAGGGGGCTTTGCGGCCATGGGCATGCGGGAGATGGCCAAGGATTGCGGGATCAGTACGGCTGCCGTGTTGCATCACTTCAAGTCGAAGGACAAGTTGTACGGGGAGGTGCTGGATCGGCTGCGCGAGAGTTTGAGTGGCTATTTCGCTGAAATGTTGTTTGCCACAGATTTCGAGTGCGTCGTCGAGTATTTTGAGCGCTTCATGTTGTGGTGCTTTGAGAAGCCCCACTATTCGCGGTTACTATTGCGCGAGCTGATTGAAAGCCGTGACTGCGCCGTGAAGGGGCGCAAGTTCTACTTCTCTTCACCGGTCCCTCTGGTGATCGAAAAGATCAGGAGGGGGCAGTCACTGGGCTACTTCCGGGCGTTGGATGCTGAGATGTTCACCTATTACATTCTCGGCGCAGCGACACATTTTAGTGCATCTGCCCCTACCATAGATCGGATGCTGGTTGAGGATATGGGATCTCCCCAGGCCCGGTTCAGGAGGGTATTGGTCAACCACATTGTTTCAGGTCTCACCCCGGTTGCTTGGGCGGCGAATCCGCACGGGGAATGGTTGCCTCAGGCGGCGGCGCTCGAAAGCGGAGCGTAGGTTCCAGGCCGCGCGTCGCCAGATCAGGAGTTTGGTGCGGATTCCCAAATTGCCTTCAGATTCAAAGGCAATTTGGGAAAAGGGGTAAAAAAAGGGGCCGGGAAGGTTCGGGCCCCTTTCAGTCGTTGGTTGAGATTACCTTGCCTTGGCGCGCTGATGTGGAAGGTGGGGCGTGCCGGCAAAGTTCATTATGTTGTAATAGCGGCGGAGGTAGTTTTCGTCGGCGCTTTCGCATTTGTACGCGGCGAATTTCGTGTTCTCCCAGCGGGAGCGTTCGGGCAGTGTCAGCTGCGAAAAAAGCAACCCAAAAACCGGAAACCGGTCGTGGATGTAGTCCTCGATTGCCGTGAGCCGTTGCTGTCCGTCGATCAGCAGATAGTCCAGATCAGAGCCGGGCTCGTCTTGGTTAAAAGTGTACGTTCCGAGTGGAATCCCGCGCCAGGAGCTTTCAATGAAAGCGACTTTTTGCTCGGCCGACCAGACGAGCGGTCGCTGCCATGCGGGCAGTATAAATCCCATGACGGTCCGTCGGCCGGCTGGATTGATACGATCTGGGGCTACCCTCACCTTCTCGAGCTGGTAGAGGGCAAATTCGATGGACACTTCCATGTGACGCCCCAGGTCAACGCGGCGTGGCATTCGGTCTGCGATTTTCATGGCGCGTCTTGTCCAGGAGTTCTCACCGGGGCAGGCCAGCTTGTGGCCAGCCCCTGGGTTATTGCTGCGGCGTGGTCGGCCCGGTCAGGCGAGCGATGGGAAGTAGGCGCCGAACTGGTATGAGTAGTCAACTTCTGGGCCGTTCTGGAGGGCGGCCTTGGGTGCGCGGTTGATACGCGCAGTGCCAAGGATGCGGAAGGCGCCATTGCTCTTCACACCGTAGTAGCGGGCGTATCCGCGCGTCAGGGCGGGCTGGATTTTCCCGTGAACGTGCTCGGCGATAAACACGGTCATGATCTCGTCGCTTCCCTTGGCCTGAAATTTGCCGCGGTAGTAAGGCCCGGTGGCGCCCTGGATGCGTTTGAGGTCAGATACAGTCCCAGGCGCCACGGTAGCGGGCGCCCGGCTTGGAGCCATGTTGCTCGTCGACGCGGTGGTAACCTTGCGGGCCAGGGGTTGGGACGGCGCGGGCGTCTTTCCGCGGGCGGCGGCAGCGGCGTTCTTCTTGGCGATTGCCGCGCGAATGGCGAAGTGCCTGGTCCTTGCGCTCTGAGCGGTCATTGTGTGTCCTTTTTGGGGTTTAAGAGTTGGTGCGATCCCCCCAGGACTGGGGTCGTCAGGCGGCTTCAGCCGCCCTTTCCAGCGAACGCCGCTCGTACGCGGGGTTATAAAGCCGGTCGATTTCCCCGTCGTTCAGGTGTTCAAGGCAAACCAGTGTGGTGCCGCCTTCGCGAAGTACGAGGACAGTGCGTTTTCCCATCGAAGCGGCATCCCAGATGTCGGGGTCCACCGAGCCGGCATAGCCGCGGAAGTCGCGGTGCGTGGTGTTCCAGATTGTTTCGAGTTTTTCGTCACGGCTGGCGAGTGATGGCCCGCTCGCGGTGAGACGTTCGACGATTGCCTGCCGGAGGCGTTCGGTAGACTTCCTGTCACTGAGATCCAGGTATCCGGCGAAAAATCGCAAAGCTCCATTGATTTCGGCCGGAATGAAAACGGCGTGGATGCTGTCGGTCATCGCCTCACAAATTGCAAAAGCTCCCTGGCCCAACCAGATCGGCGGCATCAAGCCGAGCATCATGTCGAATGCTTCCTTGGTGACTTCGAACCATGTGTTCACGTCCCGCTGGCCTGACAAGCGGATATCGTCAAAGGGGGCGTCATTGTGGCGCGCCCAGAGAGCGTACATCGCCGACGAGCTGGCGACGCTCTGGTAGATGCGGGTGAATTTCGTGGTAGCGGCCATGTTTGCCTCTGACTGGGTCTGGTCGGGACGAAAAAAAGCGTCCATGGGGACGCCGAGCTCAGGGGATTGTTGTGGTTTTTGCGGGGTTGGCTCGGGAGTTACCCGGCTTCGAACACAGTGAGGGTGTTACCGGTGATGTGAGCCATTCGTACCTTTCCGGTAGAGAACGAACCGCCGTCGAGGTTCACGCGTGAGCGCTGCAATTGCTGGTGAACGGGGACTTTGTCGGTGCCGGGCGTTGAGTGCCCGTGCACTACGAAAAAACCATGATGGCCTTTGCCGGCGGCGGGGATGTGGTCAAGGAATGGTTTGCGGATCCATGCCCAGTGTCGGTGTTCCTGCAGTGCCCGGAATTCAACGAGCCAGGGCTCGTCCAGAAATTTATCGACAGGGATTTCCGGATTCAGACCAGCATGGACCGCCATTATCTGACCGGAGATGAAGTGACTCTGGAGGCCATCAAGCCAGGCAGCGCGCGTTTTACCGATGGCGGCGCGGATCTCACCTTCGGGGGGAACTGCGCCCGCGATAGCCTCAAGTTCGTTCAGGACGGTAAGGCCGCCGTTCATCGCCCACAGCCCGCCTGAGTAGCGTCCGCGGCTCGTTGTGGGTTCGTTGATGAGGATCCTGAGCATCTGCTCGTGGTTCCCCATCAGCGCGACGCTATTTGGCGTCGCGGCGGCGATGTCGATGCAGCGCAGTGAATGGGGGCCACGGTCAATGAGGTCACCCAAGAATACGAATTTTCTTACGGCGCCCGGGAGGGTGGGAATGAGCATGGCTGTGTTAATAACGGCCATGAGCGCGTCTGCATGGCCGTGGACGTCGCCGATCGCGATTAGGTCATCACCTTCAGCGGCGGCGAACGGAATCTCAGTCGAGATGATGGTGTGGACATGCATTGTTTTTGGGCCCTGTTCATCTGCGCCGGCCGACGGCAGCGGTGTGATCGTCGTCGGCGGCAACGAAATTTCTGGGGTTTGGGGATAGGCTCCCTAAAACGGTCTTTTGGCACTCCTAGTGGCCGAACTTATCTGCGTGTATCAGGTGCTTCCGTTTTTGGCAGGGCAAAGCGCGCAATGGGGCTACTTGTTGCGGAACCTGGTGTTGTTCGGGGACTAGCTGCCTCGTGCAATCTCGTGGCGCTCGCGGCCAATGAGGGCATCTGCAGCGTCTGTGAGGGCCTTTCGGATCTCGTTCGGCAGCATATAGGTGGCCGCGAGCAGATAGGCTTCGGCCCATGATCGTTCGCCTGCAAAACGCACACGGTGGCGGGCATCTGTGAGCTCGGAGTTCATTCCGTGAAGCACAGCCCCAAGTCGCTTGATCTCTGTAGCGTCGTTTGCGGCTTTGGCCTGAGAAAGCTGTTCCTCGGTTTGCGCTATCCGATTGAGTTGTTGAACGTACCAGTCCCGGACCGTGAGATACTGGAGTTCGGTTTTCTGGATTTCCGGGAGCAGTGTTCAGAACCCGTGCGTGGGTCTGAATCCCGCGGATTTGGCCCCGGCGGTCAACGAAAGGAAGGGCATATAAAAATTCTTGGGATTTCACGCGTCAGGTTGTCGATTTTCAAAAATATATAAATATTAGATTTGTCGTTGGAATATGGGAAAATCCAAAGGGTGGGCGGCGTTTGGCCGGGCTAGCCGCTTGCTGCTTTCTTTTGGGCGGCGAGGTTGTAGGCCAGTCGCTTATGGTCCAGATCTGCCGCGCGTGTAGCTATTCTCACCAGCTTCTTCTGGGCCGGCGGAGGCAAACCGCCAAATTTCGCGGTCAGGTTTGCAACCCGAAATGCCACAGTGGCGATTGGTTTTGCGGCGGTAATTGCATTGACGACCGTTTCCATCGGACGTTGTTCGTCGTGCCCGGTGAGGATCGGGGGGATCGCGAGCAACTCAATGAGGCTCTTGGTGAAATTGGCCACTGGCGCAGTGACTTCCATGCCTGGCGTGGCGCGGGCTATCGCGATGCACTCCGCACGCGTGATCGAGATGTTCAGGATGCCCGATTTTTTTGCATTTGCCCCGTCCGTCATGCTGTGAAGTGATGAGACGAATTCGTCTTCGAGTTCACGCGAGAGCGCCGATGCTTTTTTTGAGGTTGCGACCGGGATGCCGGCTTTTTTCCGGATCCATATGTCGCCGCTGTCGTCGGGGGCCATGGCAATGATGCGGGCGTCAAGGAGGCCTGCCAGCAATCGCTCCTTCATCGCGGTTTCCTGTTCGGGGCTGTCGATGACGAACAACTTGAAACGGGTTCCTGATATGACGTCCCTGACTTCTGGCAGGGTGGAAGGATCGTACGTTGCGATCGAGAAATGGTCTGCGCCAATGTCCCCCGCCCGGTCGATTGTCGGGAGGTGGTGGCGTAAGCGGCAATACGCGGCCAGCATGTCCCGCTGCAGTGCGGAAAGCCCGTTGGGGTTGTGCAAGACGATCGAGCGAAGGCCTGGGTTTACTTGTCGGGCTCCAGATGCCCGCTGGATGAAGCGCGTTGCCGCTACAGAAAGCATTTTGCCCAGGAGACGCCCTCCGTCGTTCAGGAGGTCGATCATTGTTTCTGTTTGGGTTTTTGCAACCGGCCTGGCGTAGCCTGAGATGAGGCGCTGCTGCTTCTGGTGCAGGGACTGCAGACGGTTGACGAAGCTGATCTGGGCGCGACTGGGCGCGACGTTGTCGAATTCTTCGTCGTAGTGGACACCGACGAAGGCAGCGAACTTGCGGGCGTTCTCTAGGCTGACAGTCGCAAATGCCTGAAGTGCGTTCAGCTTGCTGTCGTGGGTGACGACAAGCCACTTTGGGGCTTCTGGCGCTGTTTGCGCTGGCAAGAGCCCCATGCCTTTCAGGTCCAGAAACAGGGCTGAGCGGCCTGAAAATCGTCTGGCTTCAGAGTCCCAGCGCCGATTGCCCGTGGCGTAGATTCCGGTGGCAAAGGGGTGTGGGACCGGCAACTGCGCATCCGACCCGAATTCCATTGTCGGGTCCGGCTCATCGGCAATGTGGCGCGCGGTGCTGATCCCGCCCTGGCGGGTCCTGATCTGCCGCGTTCTTGCTTCGATGCTGTTGCGAATGTGCGGATCGCTGTCGAACCACGCCTCGAACTGAGCTCGTATAGGTGCGGCAAGGCCGCGGACCTGCCTTCTTGAGCGCTCGGGGTCGTTGCGGCGCATTGCGTCTACGTCGTTGAAAATGCGGTAGACGGAGTTTCCGATGTCGACGAAGGTCTGGTGGGTTTTCCCCGTGGACGGACTGGCCCTCTCCCCTCGCCCGGAATTCTGTTTCAGAGGGCCTATTGACCTCTCTTGTGCGGCGATGATGTTGAGGTCTGTTTGAGGAACATCGGTGCCGGTTCCAAGGGCATTGACGTTTACAAGGACATCGAATGTTCCGGCGCGCGCGGCCTCAAGAACGTCGTGGCGTCTGGCGCGTCTCTTTCCGAGGCGATCGTATGGGACATTGTCGCGCCACATCCTGATCTCGGAAGCCACGACAAACGCAACCGACGGGTGCTTGCCCGCCCGGGCGTGCCCATGCGGGAGTTCCAGCGAAGCGAGCCTTGATGCCAGTGACCGGGCAAACTCGACGCTGTCGCAATGGACCATCGTTGTGTTGTGGCTCGCGGCGCGGCGGGTCCAGATTTCGCCGACGGCGTTGACGATGAGGTCCGCTATGGCGCTGTCTGCCGGCGATGCATCAGGTTTGAAGAATCGTGAAAATGCCAGCCGGGACGCTTGGTCTATGGATTTGTTCTGTCCTAAAAGGGCTATGAACTGTTCTTCAATGAGGTTTGCGGCTTCTGCGCCGATGAGCTGTTCGAACTCGTCCGTCGCTATGTCGAAGCGGGTGGGGACAATACGGCCGGTCGCCATGACCTCATCGTAGCCTGCAACGTCGATCAGGTCCTGCTCTACGGACGCGCCGAACGGCTCCAGAATATCCCGGAGGTCTGTGCGGAAGGGGGTGGCCGTGAAGAGGATGCCGGACCCGCCGGCACGGGCAATGGTCTTAAGAAGCTGCGACAGCTCATCTGCTGCAGCGGTTTGCCCCTCATCGACGAATACCACACCTCCCTTGGCGCCAAAATCCGCGAGTTCCTTTTGGAAATTCGGATCAGCAGCCTTGTTCACAAGCGACGATCCTGTGGCCAGAATGAGTGAGGCGTCGAGTGTGTTGCGGCTGAATTCGCAAGGTAGCGTATCGTTTTGCGCGATAAAGGCGGAGATGGATCCGCGCTGTATCGTGGGTGACTCCCGAAAGAGGGCAAAATTCTGGGTAAGCAGGTTTACGTCAGGGTGGATTGCCAGCACCGGCCTCGACATGAGGGCGGCGTCTTCGACGCCGAATGTTATGAGAAGGCTTTTTCCTGACCCGGTTGGCGCGAGTACGGCGCCAGAACGACCGTTGCTAATCGCAGACTTAACGGCTGACGCAATACGGTTTTGGTAGGGTTCCGCTGATTTGTCGCCAATCTGGCGAGGTGCTTGGTGCTGCATAATCCCTGCGACAGTTTGTGGGCTTTCGGACAAGCAGCGCAGGGTGAGGCGCATGCCCATCGGTGTCGGCCGTGAAACCAGTTTGCGTCTGCGCGGTGCGCGGGAGGCGCCCGGCTACTATTGAAGCCTGCGGCGACGCATCTTTGTGAGCGCCCCGAGGAGGTCGAAATCGCGGGTCGCGCATTTGCGGACCAGGGCCCTCAGATATGCGCCGGGGTTCTCAATGGTAGAGTGCCCTGTGGCGATATCATCCTCATGTCGCTGCAGCGTGTAGCAAACAACGAGTGCTGTTCCATACGCGCCGAGGCGACGAATGCCCTCGTCCCAGGTATCTCGGCTGGCGCCAAGCAAGCCTCTGAACTGGTCCGCTGACGCGATGAGGTCAACAGGAGTGAGAATTGGATATCCATACTCCCGTATTGCCGGACAGGCCTCTGCGACAAAAATAGGCGGCAGTGCATCAGGATCAAATTGACCATCGCTGCGCTGAGCCGGTTTCGCGCGGACACCCTGGCTACAAACCTCGTTAGAGATTTCTGATTCAACGTTCTCTTTGTGCCGGAATTTATTTCCGGCATTGGCGGAAATAATATCAGAGGAAAACGTGTCCGGGCCAGGGTTTTTTGCATTTTCCGGCTGATGCGGTTGGCGCAGGGCGTTGAGATCGCGAAGAAGCGCTACCGCGTCGGTCTTGAGAGTCTCCCATTGCGTGAGCAGGGATCGGGGAGTGTCGTTTTTGCTCCGCCGCATGGGCGTATCGGCCATGAGTGTCTCGAACCTGGCAAGAATCTCGTCGCGCTCTTCGCGGGGGTGATGAGCCATCCACTCGATCGCCTCCTTTACGGATTTGCGCGCAAGAGAGATGGAGGCGTGGATATCCGCCTGCTCTGCGGCCCGGCGCTTGCGGGCGGCGATCATTTGTTCGAATTCAGTCGTTCTGGAAATGACAGGTGCGAGGCTGATCCCGAAGGCTTGTGCTCCGCCGTCAGCGGTTTTCCGCTGGTATCGCTTGCCATTCGCACTTGCCTTGCGGACCACGAGACCCTTGTCTTCCAGCTTGCTGATGATGAGCCGGATATTGCGCTCGGTGCAGCCACAGCGCTCTTCGAGCCACCTGTTGCTGGCGAACACGATGGGCTCGCCTTCCCTCTCGTGGTGATGGGTGGCGGCGAGCTCGGCGAGAACAAGTCGCTCAGAGGACGGCAGTTCCAGCGCGCGCTGTGCGCGCCTGACAGCTTCGAGAAGCTGTTTTCGGTTGACGGAGACGGGCTTGCTCAGCCCAGCCGCCAGCATTGCCCGTACAGCATTTTTCAGCTGACGGGGTTCGGATGAAACCGGTTGCATCCTACCCTCCAGTGTTGAGGGCAAAGGGAAGCGTTCACCGAATCCGATGTTTAGCTTGACTTCGGACTGTCGTGATGGGACAACCACTGCGTTGGGTGATTGGTGGTTGTCCCGTCACGTCGAGAACACGAAGGCCCTCGAAACCTGCAAGTTTCGAGGGCCTTTCCTTTGCCTGTTACATCACGAGTTGCTCCGTCTCGGTCACGTTAGAGATGTCATTGTGGGAGACGTTGAGCGACAGCCGGAACGTGATCGCTGACGGATGGTGGGCGAGCGGCATTGCCGGGGTGCCATTTCCGTCATAGGGCGTGGCACAGGTATTGCCGCGCGTGACCATCGGGGCTGAAGTTTGGTATCCCATCTGTCCGCGATCGCTATCGTGCTGATGACCAGCAAAAAATAAGGGACCCTCGCGCTGACAAGCCAGGGCGTTGGTCATTGCGTTGTCGGCACCGAATTCGAGTGATCCATTCTTGGCCCGCAAAAATACGATTCCGATAACGGATTGATCAAAGACAGGGTCGGCTGATGGAGTCAAAGTGCGAAAGCGGTGTTTGTGTCGATTTTAGGTAGGTTAGTCGCGCGCCCTAGGGAGGTTGGCCGCGCGCCCCAGGGAGGTTAGCCGCGCGGCATAGTTGGAATAGTGCTCTGCGCGGCGGCTTGTTGATGCGAATCCCGAAATTCATGGAACGTGAGGAATCGTCGGCGTCCCAGGCGGATTTAAAACGTTAATAAAAGGTTAACGCCCTGGGCTGCGGCGACGATAGAGGAATTATTTTGCCATTAAATCCGTCGTTGCCGGTTCCGCGGGCCGAGTTGATCGGCTAAGGAGAGGTTGCCGTTGCCTTTTTGGGAGCTGAGTTCAGTCTTTTGTGACTGGTTCGGGGCGTTGTCGGGAGGATAGCCGCGCGTCCCTGTTGGGAAGATGACGGTCGGGTGGTAGCGCGATTAATTCGTCTAGGAGGATAGACGCGCGCCCGTTGGTTTTATTGAGGTTTTCAGCTTCCCCACGTGATTCAGGGGACGGGTTCGCTCGTCCGTTTTAGGGAGGATAGCCGCGCGCCCCTGTCTGTTGGAGCCGTGTTGTGCTCCTGACAGCCTCTTCGCGAGTGTGAGTGAGTTCGTGCGCGGGCATTGATGTTGCTGCGATATTTGTCTCTCTGAAGCGATTCAGGGAGCGATAACTCGTGGCATTTTCGGGAGGTTAGCCGCGCGCCCAGGCTGTTAGGGGCGTTCGGTCTTTAGGAAGCTTCTCGGGCCGAGGTGGGGAGGTTAGTCGCGCGGGCATTGTTCTAATTGATAAATTACGGGGTACACAGGGGTGTGTGCGGTATCGCGATAGGGAGGATAGCCGCGCGCCCTGGGCCTGATTGAACGCGGATGGCGGTATTCGTCTGGCTCCTCAGGCGGCTGTAGCGCTTCGGATGGGGAGGATAGCCGCGCGGGTATTGAATATATTAGCGGTTTTCGGCTGACGCCGTGTGTCGACGTGGCCGGCGGGCGGTGACTGGGGAGGTTAGGCGCGCGCCCATGAGGTGCGAGGAGCGCTCTACCGCGCTTGGGTTCGCGCGGAGTGACATCGTGGAGAGCGGAGGCCGTGGAAATTTCCGTTATTTTCTCGCGAGGTCGTAGCTACCGGCAGTTCCTAATAAGGAGGTTAGCCGCGCGGTGTGGGTTATGGCGGCCGGGGGGCAGGACGCTGGTGGTGACTCTCGTAGGGAGGTTAGGCGCGCGGGGGCCGGGTGGGTGCGTTCATTCCGCAGGCGGCGAGTGGCTCGTATGTAGGGAGGTTAGCAGCGCGCCCCGTCCTCTGGACGTGGTATCGATGCTAGACATTGGCTCCCCGTCGCATGCCCTGCCGTGTGGGTTGAGATCTGGCCGCGATGGTATCTTTGTTGTTGCTGCGGCGGAGGATGCCAGTTATGTGGTGGTTGCTAGGTTCCCACTCAGGCAGGTGTGCAACGCCCTGCCCTGCTTTGGAGGCGCCGCGAGGTCGGCGCTCACATTGGCGCAACCCTTCCGTATGTTAGAGTACGTTGCGGAAGATGGATTCGAGTGGTGATGGGTTCCTATGGCAGGTGTTGCGATGAACAGTGAGCGGAAGCTGTCGCCGGTGCAGTTCGATCTGTTCGAGCTTTCAAATCGCTCGGAGACGAACTCGGTGGCGCTGTGGGATGTCGCGCCTCGATACTTGTTCCGGTTTGGAGACGAGCAGGCCGAAAAAGGCCAGAAGCTCGTTGAGCGTCAGTTCTCGTACGGTGGGGCCCACTACAGCATAACTGTGGTCCCTGCCCGCTTCAGGGACAAAGCGGGAGCAATCGTTGAGCGGTACCCGTCCGAGCGTGAGCAGCTAGTGGAGGAGGTAATCAGGCAGATTGCTACTCTGAGAAGCCGTTTGCAACTTGACTCGGGCGGGGAAGAAGTTGGCGTGGCCTTCACGTTGTACGAGGTGCGACGGGAGTTAAAACGTACCGGGCACGAGCACAGTTATGCGGAGGTGGTGGAAGCTTTGAACGTGCTGCATCAGTCCCGCATTGAGATCATTAAAGTCGATGGGCAGGGCCGGGAAAAGGTCGTGAGCGGATCGACGTTTCCGATGGTTGCCCTAGCGAACCGATCCAGCGAGAAAAGCGCCACTATGGTGAGTTTTAACTGGTTGGTGTCGGATAGCATCAAGCGGCTTGAGTTTCGCGCGATCGATTACGACTTGATGATGCGCATGCCAAATCCGATCGTCAGGTGGCTTTACAAGCGGTTTTCCCACGATGTGTTTTTCTTCGGCATGGAGGGAGATGCCCGGTCGGTTCTTGCGACAGAGGTGTTTGATGGGTGTGGCGTCGCGAGGCGGGTGCGGTTGCGTGATAGTGTCAAGAAGGTTTCTCAGGCGTTCGAATGGCTGAAGCAGGAACGCATCATTGAGAGCTTTGAGGCCGACGGTGTTTTCGAGAGTTCGAAAAAAGTGGACGTACGCTTCGAGGTGGTATTGTCCGGCGATTTTGTGGCAAGTTGTCGGCGCGCAAATCAACGGGCGATGCAGCGGCGGCACGACTTCCATGTTGTGACGGGTGAGGAACCGAAAAAGTTCGTCGGTGGGACCCGGTCCAGGAAGGCAGCAAAGACAGTGACGGTGCCAAAATGAGGCGCTGGAATTTGGATGGTGTCTGAAATCGATTTTAAGGGGCGCTCTGCGCCCCTTTTTTGTTTTGAATGGAATGACAAGCGGGGCGTCGGAAATCGCCGTGTGAGGGCATCTCTGGGGGTCGATATTTTCCGAGAACGCGTTCAGAAAATGGAAACGGGCGCCTAAGGCGCCCGTGAGACTTTGCGTGAGGTGAGGATTTAAGTCTGAGCGGAATATTCGGCATAAAGTGAGTTTAATTTTCCGATAACGAATTCGGAAAATTTCGGGTCAATGCCACGATCAAATTTGACGACTGCTGACTTGTCCTTGATGAGGCACTTCGCCAGTTTGGCGCCATCAGCGTTGGTGACGACGACGTCGGGTTCAATCCGGGGACGCTGGGTTCGTGTGATGACACGCATCAGATGCTCGAAGCGGTCGTCGGTCGCCCGGTCCGTGAAATCTCCGGCCTCGATAGTCTTCAGTGCCAGGGACATCAGTGTCTCCGACCCATCGATGAGTTTTCCAAGCGCTTCCCAGCGACGACGTCCGATGCCCTGGGCAGGGCCAATAGCGCTGATGATCTCCTCGGGGATCTTGTCCAGTAGTGTAAGGAACCAGCTGATTTGGGTTACGTTAGAAAGTGCGAGGGCGTCCGCGATGACTGGCCGCGCGGTGTTTCTATCAGCGAGGGCTCGGGCAAACCTGGCGCGTTCGATGTAGGAGAGGTTAAGTCGGGCGTTATTCTCCTGCCCTTGGGCGATCACAAGCTCGTCGTCGCTAAGTTCGCGTACAACGGCCTTGACTGTTTTGCCGAGCCGGGCGCAAGCGAGAGTTCGACGATGGCCATATGCGGTTTCGAACCTTCCCTCCTGTTTGGGGTGAGGTCGAACCAGGATCGGGATCAATTGACCTTGTGCGGAAATCTGGTCCGCGAGGATCTGTATGTCCTCGCTGTCGATATTCATCCTGTCGGCGACGAAGGATGGCTCGATCATGCCAGGATCGAGTTCGATCACCACGCTTCCGGTTTTCAGCTGGTTAAGGAGATCGGCATAGTGGGTCGATGACATTGAGGCATGTGACATGGCTGAGGCAAAGGCGCCGACTACACCGCCGTTTCGTTCCGGGCGCAGCATCGCAGGGTTAGCCGCAGCCGGGCGGAGAGTGTCGGACAGTGCCTGCCACTGTTCGTCGGTTTTGATCGGGTTGGGCTCGGGCGGCAGCGAACCAGTCGCCGCGCTTGCGTACACGTCCTGGGCGGAAGCGCGAACGGCGGGTACGTCGGGGTTTGCAGGGCCACCAAGCATTGATTGAGGGATGAGGGAAGGCCTGTTCTTTTTTGATGCAGCGCTCGCCATGTCACACTCTCCCCCAGTTGATTTTGATGAGGCTTTCGATTTCACCATTGACGGCATTTAGGCTCTCAATCGCCCGGTCGTAGGTGTTACGGGAGAATTCCTCCCGATTGCATTCGTAAAGGGTCTGCTTCTTAAGGCCGGCATCGGATATTGCGGTACTCTTCAGCACGGAGTTTTCCATCAATGACTGCGGAAAGAAGTGCCTCAAGAAATTTACAATTCCTGTCTGTGGTGCGTCGCGCGGCTCGAAGCGGGTAATAACGTACTTGAAGATAGAGTAGTCAACGGATCCGCCTGCATTGGATACGACACGCATAATGTCCGACATCATGAGCAGGAATTGGGACATCGACATGATGTCCAGCATCTGGGGGTGAACGGTGACGATAACCCCAGATGCAGCGCACATTGCGGACATCGCGAGGTAACCCAGCTGCGGCGGGCAATCGATGATGACAACGTCATAGTGCGACTGGACGGAGAGGATGGCTTGGGTCACGCGGTCGAAAAACAGCGGGTCCCCTGCCCTTCGGGTCGTCAGATGCGCCGGGGTTGTGTGTTCGAACTCCATCACCTCGAGGTTTGCTGGGACGATGTGAAGTCCGGGAATGTGTGTCTCCCGGATCACTGATTCAAACGGAACACGCTCGTCGTCGTACCGAATAGCCCCGTAGATCGTTTGGTTTTTCTTGACGTCCCATTCGGGCTGGATTCCGTGCAGGGCTGAAAGACTTGCTTGGGGATCCATGTCGATCGCAAGGACGCGGTAGCCGTGAAGCGCCAGATACTGGCACAGGTGGGCTGACGTTGTGGTCTTTGCAGAGCCACCTTTGAAATTCGCGACAGCAAACACCTGCAGACTTTCGTTCCCTTTGCGTTGCGGACTTAGAACAGCCTCACCCACGCTTTGGTCAATCGTCTGACGGAGGGTGTGGAGATCGGCAACGGAATATGTGCGTTTTCCGTTTGGATAAATCTTGGGCGCTGGAAGGGTCTCAGCTGCCTCGAGCTTCCTGAGATATGCGTCAGGGATTCCGAGAAGCGCTGCTACTTCAGCAGAGGGGATTTCGCGAAATGTGCGTCGCGCCTCTGGCGGAAACAGTTCGAGGCGCTGCGCCTGAAGGGCGTTCGACAGCAGGTTTGCCTGGCGGTCAATTTCATCCAGGCTGGCGGCGTTGGGTACGGCCGCCGCACGAGAAGGTGTTGCAGCTTTGGCGATTGCGACGTGATCCTTTAAGGCCTGCAGGTCGAGCAAGGCGCTTGCGGTGTTCATCGACATCTCCTGATAAGGCGGCGCCGTTTGAGAGCTTCTTTGGGTGATCATGGGGCGCATTTGTTAATGTCCGGCTAACGCGCGCGCGCGAGGTGGCGTCGATGCGGGATTTGGCGGTGTGTAACCGCGGTTAAATTGCTTTCCGAGCTTGGGGCCTTGTCGGCCGCCGCTCTCAATCCTTGTGTCACTGCAGAGCCCTTGAGCAGTTCCAGCTGGGGATGCGTGTGTCCGATTGTGCAGCTTTTTGAATGGTTCCCCGCCGGGATCCGGTCGCTAGAGGTGGGTGTAACCGCGGTTAAAATCGGGGCTCCGTCGCGTGCGATGCCGTCGAGGGATGTCGCGGTATCCGTGCTGGGGGTGTCATGGTTCTCGTTTAACCGCGGTTAAATGCCGTGCTTCGCGATGGATTGGTTCCCGGAGACGGGTGCTCGTGGAGTGCAACGGGATCGTTGGTTCTTTCTCACGTGGTAGCTTTAGACGCGATGCCCCCCGTCGGGCTTGTCTCGGCGGCGTTCAGGGGTTGATAGGACAGCCTATCATGGAGAACCGGGTTGATGTAACCGCGGTTACATCAACCCGGGAGTTCCGTTGCGGGTGAGAAGTCTCAGGTTCGCTATAAGGAGAAGGCAGGGTCAGAGCTGGCTGTGCGCCGCAAATGCGGGGGGAAATTAACCGCGGTTAAATACCGGCGAAACGGATACGGTCGGGGCTCGCAGGGCACTGCCGGATGCTGCGCCAATCAATTCGCCCTGCCTCGACCATGGGCTGGCGCGGGCAACTCTGATGTTTCCGAAGTGCAGACAGCGCGCCTGCCTTCCACGGGTACGCTCCACTACGCAAGGGAGGCTGAGCGAACCAGACCTCAACCCCGTGGGACCACACCAGTTATGACTCTTCATGAAACCGCGGTTACATGGTTCATCCGCATTGACCATAACCTCGGGCGGTCGTCGCATGGTGCGACGGGCCGCTGGTACGTGAAGCAGTTGCGGTCATCACCGAGGGCTGGCGCCCCGGACCAATTTAACCGCGGTTAAATTAAGCGTCTCCGCAATCCGGTCATAGCGGTGATTGGATGGGGCTGGTGACGCGAAGGTTCCTGGCGGTCGGCTTCGTTGGATCTGGAGCGTGGCGTGGCTGGACTTTCGGGTGTGTAACCGCGGTTAAACGCCTCTGCCGCGAGTGATCCGTTCGCTTAGTGGTGTGTCGTGGTGGTTGTCGCCGGGGTGGCTCAACCGGGGATAAGTCCGCAGTCTTGTTACGCCTTACGTGCGCTGGCGTGTGCGCCGACGCTGATATCGTTGTGCGCCGGTGTCCATTTAACCGCGGTTATATCGCATGCTTGGCGCTGGTCTGGGCGCGGTGACGTGCGCTGATGGAGTGTGGAGGTGGTGAAGTGCATTTGGGTGGCGTGGTTGCGAGGGCGGGGATGCGTTGGGTGGTCGATAGGAAGTTGCTCGGAAGCTTGGCTCAAAGAGCACGTTACTTTCGGCAGGATTGGTATAACCGCGGTTACATCAATCCTGCATTTCGCTCGGTGGAGAGCGGTTTGCGTGGCTCGCTTAGCGAGCGGGATGGTCTCTCTGAGGCGGGGTTGGATTGTAGTTGTTCGGCGGGTTTCTATGAAGCGGCAACCCCGTGAGACTGCCGCTCGGGGTGTGTTGCCAGGCAGCTGGACACCTCGAAAAACGCGCTGTTCCGCTGCCGTTGAGGCTCCGGCAGCCTCAGGGCGGCGCCGTTTGGCCGCCGTGTTTCGCTTGATTGTCGGCTTTGGGTCATCAGAAACGGCCCGTTGCGCTCATGCTGGCGTACTGCTCCCCACGAGCCAGGGCAGCCGGGTGGAGTTGTACGCTAGATCGGCCATGCCGATCTTCAGCCGGGCCCGCGCAAGGCCAATGGTGCGAACCACCAGCACCATCCTATGTTTTTTTTGGGGCGGCAAAGACGTGCTCGACCGCAGGCCGTACAACGGAACGCTTGCCGTTGGCGCGCGCATTATGCGCGGGCATCGGACGGCTCTTCGGCTTCTTGCGGTGGATCTGGCTACGGAACATGCCATCCCCCCGAAACGCTTCGTTCCTCTTCGAGCGATACGCGGTGTCAGCCCAGACGCCAGATCCTGTATTGGCCTTGCTGACAAGGGCGGGAAGGCGGGCGCCATCATGGGCGTTGGCCGCGCTGGCGTCCCACGTCCGGATAAACCGGTGGGCCCGATCAATGCCCACATGGTTCTTGTAGCCGAACATGGGAACCGCTAGATCGACGGGCCTGAAGGCCGCCGGATCGGCGTGATCCTTTTCCTTCGCCTTACTGTACTTGATGCTCCAGCGCGCATCGCGGTCTTTCTGCCGCAGCTTCGCAGGCCTGTCCTTCCCGTCCCGAGGAATCCGCCCTTCGCGGATGTCCTTCTTCTCGCTATCAGTATTGCGCTGGCGCGGAGCCGGGATGACGCTGGCGTCGATGACCTGGCCGCCCATAGGGACAAAGCCAAGTTCGGTCACGGCGGCCTCGAAGCGGGCGAACAGGCTGTTAATAGCCCCAGCCTTCACCAGCCGCTCCCGGAAAAGCCAGATGGTCGTGGCGTCCGGCACGGCTCCTTCAAGACCCAGCCCGACGAAGCGTTTGGAACGAAACGCGGTCACGGATCTGGATCTCCGTGGCCTTATCCGATAGCGAGTAAAGGGCCTCCAGGACAAGGATCTTGAACATGATGACCGGGTCATACGCAGGTCGTCCGCCCTTGCCCCGCGTCGCGCGGTGCAGGGCGCCGACCAGCGGTGC
>NZ_BNCG01000024.1:12152-12792 GCF_014656355.1 Camelimonas fluminis | reverse complement strand
CCACTGAAGCCAGACGTTCAAGGGATCACCGGCGGCGCTGAGAGCGGCGTAACGGTCCGCCAGATCAACGAAAGCGGGCTGGCTGGCCATCGACGCCTCCGAAATCTGACAGCGTCAGTTTCGCCGAGCTCAGCTCAACCCGCCATGTTTTTAGAGCCATCCACATGTGTCCGCGGGGCAATCCTTGGGTGATGTAACCGCGGTTACATTTATGATGGCGCTGTTGGGTCAGTCGCTGCAATTTGCTCCGCAGTGATATTTCGGGAAAAATTCGTCGGGTGTGTGTTTGGGTGGGGGTCACCCAAAGCGGGGACGACGCGCTAAGCGCAGGCTAGGAACCTTCCGAAACAGCGGCCGAATGTGGGCGTTCCAGGAGGTGTTGATGACTTTGCGTAAACAAGGGCTGTCACTGCTATTGCTGTTTTCTGTCTTGGTGGTTGCCATATGACGAGTCAGGACGTCGTAGCGTTGAACTCATTCCTGAAGACAGGGGCGGTAGTGGCCAACAGCAGCAATCGGCCACGGATGGATATTTACATGCTTGGTCCGCAGAACACATACAACAACGGTGGCAGTAAGCCGCAATCGTCGTACTCCGTCTATCGAGATTGCCAGACGTGTCCCGGAAGGAAGTGCATCC
>NZ_BNCG01000024.1:0-12142 GCF_014656355.1 Camelimonas fluminis | reverse complement strand
TAAATCGATAAGCGTTTAGTTACGTGGGGTTTATTGGGTTGGATGAGAAAAAGCCGGGCAAGGCGCCCGGCTCGTAGTTTGTAGCGATTGTAAGTTTATCAGGCGGCGGCCGGGATCTTCATCGGAGCATTCGTGTTAGCGATGCTCTGCTGCTGGGTGACCGGCTGCAGGCGGATCAGGGTGAACGTGGTCTTGGTGCGACTGTTGTCCTCCGGGCGGGGCGGCAGGCGATCGTGGAAGCCGCCGAAACGTGCGGTGTTGCCGACGAAAATCTGATCGCGCATTCGTTCGAAGTTGTCACCGAATGCCATGCCGAAGATCTTCATCTCCTGGCCGGCGCGGGCGCCGGTGCGAACGACCGTCGTGCCGGCCCATTTTGCGTAGGCGCGTCCGTTCCGGTCGGTGCCGATGGTCACGTCGGTGAAGTTGATCTCATGGGTGTACATCGTGGATTTGGTGTTGGTGTTTGGCATCGTTCTCTCGTGGGGTTCTGAAGGTGAAGGCTTCAATTTTTATTTCATCCAGGGCCATGGTGATTTTCTGGGGTTGGCGGCTGAATGAGGGCAATCCTCAGAAGCGGGTCTAGGGCTGCGTTTCGCAGCGTTTGTTGGGTAAAAAAAACCCGGGCGTAGGCCCGGGCAATTTCGTATTTTTTAGTGTCTGTTTAGCGTCTGGAGTCGAGTTTTTCGAACAGCGTTTTTACGGGGTCGCTGCCTAGTTTCACGCCGGCTGGCCGCATCGAGTAGATTGCGCTTACGTCTGTTCCGACCACAACGCCAAATATCGGGAGTATGGTCCAAGGGGAAAGCTCGTTGTTGAGCACCATGGAGACAATGAGTGCTGTGACCGCACAGATGGTGAGGCTTGAGAAGAAGAGGTACCGGTCGAGCGTCTGGTCGCCGGTTGAAAACAGGGGGAGGCGGCTCGTGTCGGACCCCCTGAGGCAACGTTTTCCAAACCAGAATGTCCCGGCGACCCGCAGTGCGATCCAGAATGTGGTTGTTTGCAGCAGGGTGAGTGCAGCGAGCACTTGGGTGGGGTCGTTCATCAGCCAGGAACTCTAGGCGAGGGGCATCGCAGGTTAAATTGGTGAGCCGTTGTTACGGTCACAAGGGTTGCTAAAGCGCCGCCGGTCAGCTTCCCCGGGATCAGTTAGCCATGGGTAGCGGAACGGTCAAGGGTTGTAATTTTCTGGGTTAATGGTTTTTCGTGTGGGCTGAGGACGTTGGCGGCCAAAAATGAGGGCGTGTCCCTGTAGATGTGGCCGGAAATTCCGGTGTTATGGGGTTCGGCGAAAACAGGTGACGTTTTCGGGGTGGGGTTGGGCAGAACCCTGCGACCGGGATTGGCGAGCGGGGGCAGGCTCAACATGCAGTGGTGTGATTTCCGGCAAGAAGGCGAGCGCAACCGATGAGGTTTTGCAAATCCATATGGCTCCGGAACAGACGGCTTTCACCGATGTCTTCTTGGAGCTCATCGAGGTCGGCGTAGCGCGCGCGGAGGGATGCACCTGATGGGGTTTGGGCGGTGAAGAGGTCTCCATCTGCCTCAATGGCCGCTACGACGGCGACAAACGCTTCGAGGTGCTTGAGCCTTTCGGCGGATGGATTGGCGGGAGGCGACGGTATTGGTGTTTGCCGCTCGGGGGAATTTGTGAGGGCTGCCGGCATGGGGTTCTCCTTGGAGGGACGTTCGGATTTAAGCGGCTTTTTTTACCGGCTGTTTATTGTCGATTTTTCTTCGCCGGTTTTCCGGCCCCAACAGAGTTCTCCGTGATTTTATCATGTCTCGCATGGCGGCGCCCCATGGTCGGTAGGGCAGGGGACGCGTTTTGGCGATGGAGGCCAGTACGACGTTGGCGTGAGCAAGTGCCGCGGCGACATGTGGGCAGACCGAATTGCCAATCATTCGGGTCTGGGATGTCTTGGTAAGCCGTTTGCCGAGATGAACCGGATCGAGTTGGTATTTATCCGGAAATCCCTGGCCGCGAGCCAGTTCTCGTGGGGTCAACATACGCAGGCCTATATCGGTGATGACGTAGCCATGTACGCAGACAATGTCGGGGCCGTCCCAGCAGCCGTACTGTCGGAGGAATTGCGCAACGCGGACTGCGCCAGAATGCTGTTCGGGCGTGAGCGTACTGATTGCCGATGTCAGGCACTCCTCAAGAGTCGCATCGACGGCTCCGATGTGGTTGCCACCGGCACATTGCGTGGGCATGGGGTCTTCCATGCACCTGGTGCGTTGAGTGGATCCTTTCATGTTGAGGATGTGAGGGCTGGAGAGTCGGCCGGTGGGAACAGGCGCAAGATCGACAGTCACGGGCGTCTGGTTTGCACCCTTGGCGAGGATGGTTGAGAGGGGCTTGCGGGCGTCCCTGGAATGGAGGCCGGTGTTCTGCTGGGCGATGAAGCCCCCCCTTGCAGGCGCCATTTGGGCGGTCAGGAGTGCCGATTTGCCGCCACCGTGACACGTTGTGGTTCCGAGTGGGTCCACGATGGAGGAGGCTACGGAATTGCCGAACTGGCGCAGGATTGCGGCAGACGTAGCGGTTTCGCTACGTGCCGGGCACCGCTTCGGCATTGCCGCGTTGATGTCGGCGGCCTCCATGTCGAGCCTTGAGCCTGGTACACAGCGGGCCGCGGAGACGGCCACACGCCGTTCCGGGGCTGGGGTAGTGATGATGAATGGCCTTTGGGCCTCGATGATGCGCCGGCGGATGCCCTTGGCGATCCTGGCGAGCGATGCGGTTTCGAGTGGCCGCTTAACGATAACCCCGGTGGACCTTTTGTAATCATGTGCGCCCTCGCGATCCATGAAAATGGATGGGCAGGGGATGCTCCAGTCGACGATGTCGGCGGAGATCCGATGGGGCTTGATAAGCCCGGCGATTACGCGCAGATCGTCATGTGACCCATGGGTTGGTGCCGGCCAGATGATCGGCTTTCCGTCACAGCGCGCGACGAGAAACAGGCGTTCGCGAATGGTTGGGGAACCGTAATCGCACGCTTTGAGGAAACGGTATTCGACGCGGTAGCCAAGCCGCTCGAACTTGGAGACCCAGTCAGCAAACGTCTGGCCAAGGCGCTCCTTGCAGGGCTGTCCGCTGTCCGTAAGCGGCCCCCATTCGGCAAATTCCCGAACGTTCTCGAGGAGGATGAGCTTCGGCCTGACAGTTTTTGCCCAGCGAACGACTACCCACGCGAGATCGCGAATATTTTGTTTTCGCGGTTTGCCTCCGGAGGCTCTGGAATGTGATCGGCAGTCCGGCGACGCCCAGAGAACACCTACCGGTCTGCCCTGAGTTATGCTTGCTGGATGTACTTTCCATATGTTGTGGGGGAGGTGCATGGTCATGGGGTGGTTCGCCTCGTGCATGCATAGTGCTTCGGCGTCATGGTTGATCGCGAAGTCTGGCGATCGATGGAGGGCCCATTCAATTCCGGTTGAAGCGCCCCCTCCGCCGGCGAAGCTGTCAACGATAAGTCCAGCCACCATTTCGTTAATTTCGGCAGCGGTGAAGGCACGGGCGTCGACGTTTTTCAGCATTACGGGGGTTCCGTGGAAGAAGGAATTTCTGCGTTTGAGCGGCTTTTCAAAAATACGATTCAAAATCCGGCCGGTGATCAAATCGGAATGCGGAACCTTTCAGATAGTCGAGCATCGGTTCGGATGCGATGAAGCGCCGGTCCATTTCCAGAGCGACCTGTCCAGTTGTGTTTGATCCAGCCATTGGGTCGTACACGGTCTGGCCCTCGAGGGTGGTCAGACCGATGATGCGGCGGGGCACCTCGGCCGGAAAGCGGGCCGGGTGAGCAGGGAGGCCGGCCTCTCTGCACCTCCGCGAGTATTTGTCGGATCCGCTGGCGCCGCCTGCTACGATGAGATTTCCAGGAAGTGACCCAGTGGACCGTCTGGCAAAGGCAGCCGGGTTAAGGTCGTACCCGGACGGACGAACTGTGTTGAGACGGGTGTCGTCGCGCTGTAGCTGCGCATCGCTTCTCTTGGCATAGGGAGTGGGGGGAAGGCCTCGGATGTCCCATGCGGGACGCTTTGTCTTGCTGAACAGCAAAATCTGCTCGACCGTATTTTTGGGTTGGTGTCGCTCCTTGACGGTCCACTGGATATTGCCGAGCTTGGTCGGGCTGTGCCAGAACTGGCGTCCTGCGAGGTGAAGGCCGGCATCATCGATCGCGCTTAGCGTGAAGCGTTCGATATAGGGGCTGTAACTCGGGGTCCCAGGTTCAAAGCGATCCATGAGGTTGATCGCCAGGGTGCCATTGTCGGCAAGGAGATCCTTCCAGAGAAGGGTAAGCCGCTTCATCCAGTCGAGCCACTCAGGGACCTGGATTGAGCCATAATGGCGACGCACTCCGGGGTAGGGCGGGCTGAGGAAGATTAGCGAGACCGAGCGCGGTTCAATGACGGTCGCAGCATCCTCAGCATGCGACCAGACGGCCATCCCATTTTCGAGGGCATAAACGAGGACGATAGAGCCGCGCCGTATTTTTGTGAGTTCGGCTCTGCCTGCCTGGGAAAGGGTCCAGATGCCACGCGCTCCGTTGGAAATGTGTCCTTTGAGGACAGCGGTCTGGCGGGCCCAACGAATTTGCTGTTGAAATATGTTGTAGCGTTCGCCGCTGGCGGACGTCCGCTCGCCCGTTGTGGCCTCCGCGCTGAGAGCCATTTTCGAGGCAATAGCCTTATAAACATCTGCCGGGCGACTTGAGCCGCCGGCGTCTTCAAGTGCCTTGAGTAGCGGGAGCTGAATGGCATTCTGGAATGAGGGGCCAATTTGGGTGGCGGATGCGCCAGAAACAGCGGATTCGCGCTTGGCCTCGTGCTTGCGGCGTCGGGTTGGGGAATTCATGACCGCTCCAGGATTCATAGCGAGTTTCGTTGCTGGGGTGGAGATTTTGAGCCGGGCAATGCGGCGGCGGCGAAGTATTCCTCGGATTGGAGTTACGTATGTAAAGCCGTTGACACAACGGGCCGGGGAGATCGTCAGGGGAAGGGTGATGCATGATTACCACAGCCACCCCCTGAATCCTGGACGACCTGGATAGCGCGTGGCTTCCCGGGTCAAATAACATATTTGATCGACTGGACTTCGACCGCTTGTCTTTGGAAGTGTAGAACGGTCAAGCTTGCTGAAAATTTGCGGGCAGGCGTAAAATTAAACAACCGGTCGTTTAGTTTTGTTTCGGTTCACCAAAAAGCGCGAGTAAATGATTTTGCGACTTTTTTTCCAGCACGAAATTCAGTTTGAAGGCGGCGGGCCGCAACAGGGTTCCTGTGAGGAAAGGCCGATTATTACATAATAATGCGTCTAGTGCGCGGTCAATATACCTAAGAGTTTCCGTGGGATTGCGGGGCGAGCGGGCTTTTTTTGGAGCGCTAAATGCGGCTTAAAATGAACTGGGCCGCAAATGTCGCACTAGTTTTGTCTGGCAATCGGAATTCAAAACCGAATAAGTAGTTGGCGGTAGGGCGACGCCCAAAAAGAGGTAGTGAGGGGCTGAGATGCGTAGGTGTTTGGAACGCATGGAACTGGCTGTGATGACCGAGCTCGCGGCAGCTTTGGATAAGCTGCCAGGTCTGGTCAGGATTTTGCACGATGAGCGCGCTGATCTGACGCGGCGTTTTTTCGAGTTTATGGATTCGGACGAAATCAGAAAAGACGAAGAACTGGTAATCTTGGCGATCAAGATTTTGGGCCTGTTGCGGGTGCTCGAGTACAAATGCCGGAGCCTGTTTGCTTGCCAGGGGGCTGAGCTGGCTCCAATGGAGCGTGAGTTCGCGCGTGGGGCCACTGGTGTGGGTGGCACCGTTGTTATGATCGGCAACGCGTAACTTTGGTCAGATAGGTATTTTTTTGGCCCGCGTCGCGGGCCTTTTTCTTGGCTTCCTGGCGAGCGGGTGCTCATGAGGGCGTAGGCGCTGGCAGCCTTGCCGCGCGAGCGAGTTTCTTCTCGGTGCAGTAGGATCTCGCGGCGGCGATGAATTCCTCGAGAGCGGTCGATTTTTCGGTTATGGCGTCAATCCACGGTTGGTCGACCTGCAGGGTTTCTATACGGCCGCGAAGTAGGGCACGCGCGCGGTCTTCGGCCGCCTCCAGCCTTTCGAAGGACGCCAGTAGCTTTGCGTTGGCTTTTGACATTGTTTGTCCTGGCAGGCGCTATGGGGAATTTGGCTGGGTTCCGCGCCTTGCCAGCTTTTCTTTCAGGTTTTCCTGCTGGCGCGCCAGTGCATCGGGGTGAATGGGCGCGCCGTCATATGACGCGGCAAAACCAGCGGCCGGGAGGGCAAAGGCGAGTTCTCTGCCGTATTGGTCCTGGACAGCGATCTTGATTGTTTGTCCGCGGCGAAGCTGCTGGATGAACTCGGCGTGGACAATTGTTTCCGCGAAACACCCGGTGGCGAGGCATAATGCATATGAGCCGCTGATGGGTGGGTTGCTGTCAACGGCGACGCGGACGCCGTTTGACATCATCAGACCGAGTGGCAGCAGGGTCCGGACCATATATTTTGGAGTTGATGCCCGTTGCTCGAAGATTGCAATGGCAATGGCTGGTCTGTTTGCCGCCGTTACAAAATCCCGTGTGATGTAGCAGGTTTGGCCATCCTCCGCCGTATTGCATATTTTTGTCCAGGCTGGCTGGGTCGGCTGGGGCTTCAGACTTATTACCGGGGTTGTTGCAGGCGGTTGATCCGTGGAAGCGGATGCTGGCAAGGCGGCGAGAAAGCCTAGCGCTGCGCCTATCGCGCAGCTCTTTGTCATGTCCATTCTGACCCCGGCTTTAAAACAGGAAGAAGATCGCTTTGGCGGTAGTCGGCGCCATGGAAGTTACAGCCTCCCCTTGGTGGCAGTTGGGCTCCAGGGAGGCACGGACTGTCCGAAACATGCACTGACATAATCCGTTTCTGCCCGGTGGCGATGTCCCCTGTCAATTTGACAGGAGGTCTGAGAGGCCAGGGACGACGAGTGTGGATGCCCTTTCCAGCATCAGGTCTTCTGACATGGTCTCGATTGTTTGGTTCAGGAGGTTCCAGACCTGGCTCAGTAGCAGCTGGTTGCGCGCTATGGCTGAGGCGAGATGAGGCTTTGGGTAGAATGAGAGGTATTCGTTTGTTGCCACGGCCTTTGAGAGGTTCAGGAAGAAACAGCAGGGTTCACCAGGGTTGGCTGCGCACAGGATCGGGGGCGACGGGCGCTCTGGAAGAGCGTACCAGTACTCCCGGTTGGTGAATGCCGGGTTGGCGGCTAGGCCGGCAGCTTCCGCTTCGGTGAGGTAGGCGTGGACGTTCGGGTACTGGGACTTGATGTCTTCTGGGCTGAGGTTCGTCTGTAGCATCAGTGAGCGTTGGGAGACGTTGGGGAACCCTCCCGGCCGGGATTCAATGACCTCGTCTTCGAGGGTGTGTGGGCGCGGGAGAACCGCTCGGAAAAGATCCGTTTCCAGTCCGCGGCGCATGATTTCGCTGTGCGTGAGGATGAAGAGGTCGTCGTTCCCGGTATCGATGCCCTCTTCGATGTCGAAATGGGTGGCCAGGGCATCGGACGGAAGTGCTGGTGCGACGGGCTCATGCGGCAGGAGCGTCTCCCAGCTGTGATTGGTTCGAATGGAGGTGATGGGGTGATCGGCGAGATAAGTGGGGTTGTCGGTAGGGCCGCCGCGGCTTGCAACCACCATCTGGGAAAGGCGGGGCGCCGCATTTCCGACCCAGACGATGACATCGGACCGGACGTGTCCGTCTTTGTCGTCGTTCTGGTGAATATGGGTGACGGTGTATTTTGAACCCAGGCTGCTTCGGATGGCGGCAAAATCAACCGAGTCGACAAAATCTGGGGGGAATACCCAGGCGGAGCGGCCACGGGGCGCGAGGCACTCCTGGGCCAGGTGAAAAAGGGCTTCGATGCTGTCGCGCTTTGAGCCGCGTGCGTCGGCGACGAGAAGGTCAACGGAACCGTCGGCAGGGCGCTTTGTATTGCCGTGGGCATAGCCCTTCAGTGAGATGATGTGCCGGAAGTCACCGGCGCGGTCGGTCCCCAGGGCGGCGGCAACGAGTTGCTGGCCGGGGCCGCTTGTGGCGCCGATGATAAGTGTGGAGATTTTTCGAGCAGGAACGATGTTGGCAGCGTACGAGAAGATGGGCGCCTCGATAGTGGGCTTGCTTTCAGGCGCGGCGGCGTGGCTCATGGTGTTCATCCTGCTGCGGTTTGCTCTGTGGGGCTTTCAGTGTCTGAATGCCAACTTTATGGGGTTCCGGAGGGTCTGGTCTTTGGATCTAATGGCGTTGATTAATCCGGATTTTTCCCAAATAATTTGATCGCATGATTGCTTTTTAGCGGACGGTTACCCGCGTCCCGACCTGAACGCGTTCGTATAGGTCGATGATGTCGTCGTTCGTCATGCGGATGCAGCCCGACGACACGGCGTGACCAACGGTGCCCGGCTCGTTTGAGCCATGGATGCGGATGAGGGTGGAGCCGAGATAGAGGGCGCGTGCGCCGAGCGGATTTTCGGGGCCACCGGGCACATGAGCCGGAAGACCGGGGCGGCGAGCCCGCATTTCCGCCGGTGGGCGCCAGTCAGGCCAGCGGGCTTTACGCGTTATGGTCTCGGTTCCTCGCCACGTGTAACCCTTGCGTCCGACCGCGACTACATACTGGATTGCTTCACCGGGCGCGGTGATCAGATAGAGGCGACGTTCGCTGGAGCTTACGATAATTTCCCCTGGTTCGCCGGTTCCGATTTGCATCAGTTTCCCCGACCTGGGGGACGTAGCTTTCAGAGGAATGTAATCGTCCGGCTCCATGAATGGATCAACGTAAGTAAGCGGTACGAGTCCGCGCGCTGAGCCGAAATCCATGCTTTCGGCGAGGGCAGGCTGGATGGCTTGCGCGCACTGGGCGGCAGAAATTCCGACAAAGATGCAAAAAGCGGCGGTAAGGGCGCGCATGACGGTCCTTCGGTGAGGTTCGCGCTTATTATTAATTTACGAGAATTGAAATTCAACGGCGACTTGGTCGCAGATGTCGATCCCCTCAGGGGTGCCCCGGAGAAATGCTTCTGGAATCTGTGGCATTGTGGTTCATGGTTGGGGCAATTCCCCCGGGCCGGGATATTTTTTCGATCGTGAGGAGCGGTAACGCTCCTTGTGGATGGCCGCGGACCTGATGGCCCCTGGGTTCGGGGCTCGTCGAGGCTGGGGCCACCTCAGGGCTAGTTGATCATTTTTTGTCCCTCGGCGATGCCGAGGGCCTGGCGAAGGGCCGCTTTCATGCGCCTTAGTGATCGACCACGGCGGTAGGAGCGGCGGAGGGCGTCCAGAACGGCGTCATCGAGGCTGGGGAGGTGCCACGTCGATGTCGCCGCTTCTCTGGCAATGTCCTCCATACAGAGAGCGAGGACGGCGTCGAAAAATTCCGGTGAGGGTTTGTCGATCGAATATACGTCGAGGCGGTCGAGCATCTGGCCGGGGATGGTTGATGTCTCGGTTGCGGTGAAAATCCACGAAATTTGCGACATGTCGACGGGGCGCCCGAGGTAGTCGTCAACGAGAGTCCGGGAGGAATGATTTTCGACAAGAGTGGAGAGGGCGCTGTAGGGGTCGCCATTGACCCTCGAATCCCCGAACTTGTCGAGGTCATCGACAATGATAATGGGGTTGACGCAGCGGAGGGAGACCATGGCCCGAATTCCGAGTGAAGGGGCAGAACGCTGGAGGAGTGGAGAGCTCGCGGCAAATTCAAGGGCGCCAGAGCGCCCGCCGGCCGAGGTGTACCAGAAGGGGAGGCCGGTCACCTGCGCGATCGCCCGGGCTAGGGTGGTTTTGCCACTTCCTGTTGGTCCGGCAAGCAGCATTGGCGGGAATTGCGGGTGAACTGGCCCGGCAAGGGCGCGCAGCCGTTGCGATCGGAAGATCGCTTCAATTTGGTCGCCGATCCAGGGGTGACGTGATGTCAGGGTTTTTTCGATCGCCGTTATTGCCGCTGGGCTGCAGGCAGTTCCCGCCGCTGTGTCCGGGAGGTGATATTCATCGTGAGTCCGGGTGGATTGCGGCGACGTCATTGGTTCGAGGGCTGCAGTGACGTCGATCGGCTCGGCGCTGCTCTGAGAAAGGAATGGGTCGAAAATTTCGACAAGAGGGGTTGGCTCAGATAGGTCCTCCGGATTGGGGCAGTCACTATCGTCGTGGGTATCGTTCATTAGCGCGGCGACGACGCGGACAGCAGCCTCGCATGCCAGGGCGCGGCTTTCTCTTTCGGTACCCTCGGACAGCGCTGTAGCGGAGACAATGCTTTTGCAGAGGTGGACTGCCGATACGTCGCATCGCTCAATGGCGGCGAGCCAAAGGAGCGAAAGGCGGATATGCTCTGAAGCGTGGTCCTGGTAGGGTTCGTCGACAAAAATATGAAATTGGTCCCGGATGTCGCCACCCGTTTCCAGAAGCTCCGCTAGGGCGGGGATGTCTGTGTCGTACAGGTCATCGCGAATTAGGTCCAATTCCTGGCCAACATGTTGCTTGATGGCCGCGATTTGAGCGGCATCGTCGTGGCGGGTGCCCATCCATGCCATCGAAAGGTTAAGATCGGCGTAGTTTCCAGCGCTGCGAGCGCGCTGGCTGGGCGTTATCAGGCTCATCTATTGGACCCCGGATGGCGTGGGAGATGTCGGTGCCACCTGAACGGAATTGATCGGATAGCCCCAATTGCGTGGTCGTTGCTGGTGGCGCGACCATGTTGCTATTAAATTAGTCGGGTGCGCAGCGGAAGTGTGCGCTTGTGACTAGTTTTAGGGTCGCGAGTTCGGTCCTGTCCACCTGAGACAGGGGTTTTATCGCATTCCGATGTTTTTGCAGATAACTTGATACCGGTTCTTTTGTGGCGCGGCAGGTTCGGGCTGCGTGTGGGTGCTAGCCACCTATGGCACGAGATGCCAGCAGATTGTGACGGTGGGGCGCTTGCGACCGGGGAGATGCGCGAAAACGATCCGTATGTGGGCGCTCAAGATTTCCATCAGAATGACCAGCGCCCAGTTGAAGAACCGTTCGTGGAATTCCGCACGGAATGCAGGCCTCTTTAGGGTGGGGCGCGCAGAAAAACGCGCGTTCTTATGTGCGACTGATGGTCAGGGTGGCGCGCATCGGAGAGCCGAGCGTCAAAAAAAGATAAACAAATACAGTCGCAAGTCACCATTCAGACGTTTGTTATTAAGTCCCGGACCGCGCCCCGTCGTGTGTCGCGCACAGGTTGCTGGGGGCAGATGGTTAGCCTGGCATAGAGTGGTGAGAGGCCGTTTGTGCAAAGGATTGAGGTCATATTTTGCTCAAAGTTGTGTGAACAGGCTTCGGTTTGGGTTAATGTGCAAAGCGAAGGCGAATCAACGCTTTGGCGTCATTTGGTTCGGAAAACTGCAGCGTGCTCACATTTGTGACTTTCGTTTTTGAACATCGCTTGGTTCATAGTGGCCGCAATCCGTGAATGAGCGGGTGGAAGGGGATTTTCGAGGAACAACGTTTGTGGTTGTGAGTTTGGTTCAGGAAAATGACGCAAGGTGCGGGTGAGGCGCCCGATGAACACCTGAATGGGGCCGGCGGATAAATGGCGGGCGGCATTTTCCAAAGTGAGAGGCACGTCGCGAGGTGTGACGCCACTGGGGAAGGGTGGTGTTGTTCGATTTTTACGCGCGCTGGCAGTCCGGTTGCGCGATTGGGCGAGAGAGAATGGCGATCCGCATCGGCATTGAAAATCAAGGATCAGGGTCCAGCCGATTGGTGCACCGTTTTGAACCGTTGCGCCCGCGGGTCGCGCGTGCGGGCGGTGTCGCGACAAAAGCCCGTTATCACATTGTTTGCTCAAGGTGCTCCCGGGCAACGGGTTATGAAGCGGACGGTGTGGCCTTTGAAGCGGATGAGCAAGGGACAGCCGCAAGAGCTGCCCAGGTCTTCCGTGATCGCGGATGGGTTCTTGGCAAGGAACGTGCCCATGACGTTTGCCCTGACTGCGTGAGCAGGGTCGGGGGCGCCACGGGAGCCCATAGGACAATGAGGAAAGCGGGCGCGATTGATTGGTCGGCCGCCGAACATTTGGAGCAAAATTTCATGTCGAACAAAAAGGGTGTTCGGCCGGGGCCCA
>NZ_BNCG01000023.1:40609-41427 GCF_014656355.1 Camelimonas fluminis | reverse complement strand
CAGAAATCTCGCGAAGGGGGAACCTCTTATGATTCTAGACGTTCGAAAACCGCTCTAAACTGGCCGTTCCCGCTCCCATCAGAATTACGAAAACCAGGAATGCGGTGAGAAATTCATATCCGGTCAGTTTCATGGTTGCCATTCCGCTTTGCCCAGACGTCGTGTCAACGAGATAGTAGTCGCGCGGCCGGGAGGTGACCAAGGGTAATGGAGCAGCAGGTGAGATCAGCCGCCAGCACCGCCCTCGAATGCGCCGGCTGCGTGTTCATCGATGGCGAATACACAGGCTGCCCTGGCGGCCGGCTGAAGGGAGCCCCATGACGAGAATCGTCATCGCAGTGCTTGTGGCCGTAAGCCTCACTGCTTGTGCTGGCCAATCATGCCGCGATTGGCCGGGCACCTGCATCATTCAGTGAGTTGGGTGGCAAGGGCCACAGGCGATCTGCCCAATCCGTTGATGTACATCAAATCGGAATTCTCCCGGGTTGCGTATCCAGCAGTGCGCTACCGCACACGGCGCGTGATGCTGCAGCGTTATGGATCATCCGTCCCGCAGAAAGGCGGGTCGCTTGGAGGCAGCGGGAGCCGACCGTGGACTACGAACCGAGATACAGCCAGCGAGACAAACCACTCTCGAGCCTGTGGCTGAACATATGTCTGGCTCTTTACGTAGCTGCGATTACAGCGCTCGCGGGCGCGGCTGTGTGGGACAAATACCTGAGCTGACGCCAAGGCATGGTGCGGTCGGGACAGCTGGGTCACGGCGCATAGCTGAATTGTCAGCCGAGGGCGCTGGCTCCCGCCAACAATCCCGTGAT
>NZ_BNCG01000023.1:0-40539 GCF_014656355.1 Camelimonas fluminis | reverse complement strand
CCCCCCCCCCCCCGAAATTGGCACAGTCAGACCCGGCGCTGGAACGCCGGCAGTGCCGGGTTGCCCTCCCTACAAACGAAACCACATTTTGTTCCAGAACTATTTTGACATTTTCCGACGGGAGCTATTGGCGCTCCTGTCCATAAAATTTTTGTGGCCCAGTTGATGCCGTACCGACGTTCACCAAATTCCATGGCGTCCGAAAGGGGTGTGTATCAGCTTAAGGAGGCTTATATGCGTTTGTTTTGGAATAGCTTCGCGCGCGATGGGAAGGATGGGCAGACCGTACGTATCATATGGGCGGAGCGCTATCCGGACCTTTTCGAGGTCCATGCCTATCCCGATGGCCGGGCAATCTTATACCTCAATGGCAGGGAGGTTGGCTCCGGAAATGATGTTCTCGAGCTGACAGATCAGGCCCAGAGCATGGTAGTGTCCCCGGAAGATATCGCAGCATGAGCATCAAGCCCCGCTTCGGCGGGGCTTCTTTTGACCACGAGCGGCCGGCGGAAGCCGCCCGATGCCAAGGTCTTTGAGTTCGCTACTGCAACTGCTCAGTGGGTTGGGGTTCAATTGGGGTGCAGGATGGTCCAATCTCATTGGTTCGTCCAGTTCGGAGGCACCGTGACAACTGCGCACATCGTGAATCTTAGGGACAAACCCGAATTGGCCGATACGACTGGTGCGTGGCGGTGGGAAGCATTCTTCAAAGATGGGCCAGAGCCGCGAGCCGGCTTGATTGCGCGCGAGAGAGATTGCGCGAGAGGAACCGGGCATCTTCCAACGGTGCTTGTCCTGCTCGCCGCTTCCAGGCCCGCTGGTATGATAGCTCTTTGTCTGGACGACATCGAAGGGAGGCCTGAGCTAAATCCGTGGCTTGCTGGGCTCTATGTTGATCCAGAATTTCGCGGCGCTGGATATGGGCGTCAGCTGGTAGAAGAACTGGAGGCCTTCGCCGCTGCCAACTGCATCCATCAGCTGTCGCTATACACTTCAAATGCCTCGGGCCTTTTTGCCAGCTTGGGGTGGAAAACGGTCGAGACATTCGATGAAGGCGGCAAGCAGTTCTCTATAATGCGAAAGCGCCTCGGATAAGACTTCTGTCATGTGTCAAAGGTGGCCTGCCGCCGTCCGTAGCAGGCTTTGAGAGCGGGGATGGCAGGCAAGCATAGCTCCAGGCACGATTAGGCTTGCTACGCTTATCAATGATAGGGGCATCTCAGAAACTGCGGAACTCTCGGTGATCCATGGCCCTCATCAAGAGGACCCACCGGAGACGCCCCAAGGGCGCTGAATAAAATGCTGCCGTTGCGCCCATCCGCGGGATGAAAAAAACTCTTTCGGGGCCTTAATTGTCAGTGCGCGATGGCAGCAGGCAGGTGGCCCATTCTGCCGGTGGCGGCCCTGCCCGAAGTCGACTATCCGACCATCCAGGTCCAGACGTTTTATCCGGGGGCAAGCCCCGACGTCATGACCTCATCGGTTACGGCGCCGCTGGAAGTGCAGTTCGGACAGATGCCGAACCTGAACCAGATGAGTTCGGTCAGCTCCGGCGGCTCCTCGGTCATTACCCTGCAATTTGGACTGAACATCTCGCTCGATGTGGCGGAACAGGAGGTGCAGGCGGCGATCAACGCGGCTGGCAACCTGTTGCCGGCCGACCTGCCGGCGCCGCCTGTCTATGCGAAGGTCAACCCGGCCGACGCGCCAATCCTGACGCTGGGTCTGACGTCGGCGACCATGCCGCTGACGCAGGTGCAGGACATCGCCAATACGCGGCTGGCGCAGAAAATCTCCCAGCTCCCTGGCGTCGGCCTTGTCAGCATCAGCGGCGGCCAGCGCCCCGCCGTCCGCATTCAGGCCGATATCCGCAAGCTCGCCGCTTATGGCCTGAACATAGACGATCTTCGCACCACTCTGGGCAACGCCAACGTCAATACGCCCAAGGGTGGCTTTGACGGCCCGATGCGCGCCTCCACCATTAACGCCAATGACCAGATCCGCGCCGCCAGCGGTTACCGGGGACTGGTTGTCGCCTACCGGAATGGCTCGCCGGTCCGGCTCTCCGATGTGGGAGCCGTCGTCGACGGTGCGGAAAACGACCGTCTGGGCGCATGGATGAACGCCACTCCGGCGGTGATCCTGAATATCCAGCGTCAGCCAGGCGCGAATGTCATCGCAGTGGTCGATGGGGTGAAGGCGCTGCTGCCGCAGTTGCGCGCAGCGTTGCCGTCGGCCGTTGACATGACCGTGCTCACCGACCGCACCATGACCATTCGCGCCTCGGTTCGCGACGTGGAATATGAGCTGGCGCTCGCCGTGGTCCTTGTCGTGCTGGTGATCTTTGTTTTCCTGCGCAGCCCGCGCGCGACCCTGATCCCGAGCCTGTCGGTCCCCCTCTCGCTCGTTGGCGCGCTGGGGATCATGTATCTGCTGGGCTTCAGCCTCAACAACCTGACGCTGATGGCGCTGACCATCGCCACCGGCTTCGTGGTCGACGACGCCATTGTCGTCATCGAAAACATCTCGCGTTACATCGAGGAGGGATATGCGCCGCAAGAGGCGGCCCTGCGCGGCTCCAGACAGATCGGCTTCACCATCATTTCGCTGACGGTGTCGCTCATCGCGGTGCTGATACCGCTGCTGTTCATGGGCGATGTGGTCGGCCGGCTGTTCCGTGAATTCGCGATCACCCTCGCCCTGACAATCCTGATCTCCGCCATCGTCGCCCTGACGCTGGCCCCGATGGCCTGCGCCAAATTGCTGAAGCCGGTTCAGGAAACCACGGAAGGTCGTTTCCAGCGTCTGAGCCGCGAGGCGTTTGACAGGCTGGTGGCGGGTTACGCCCGGATGCTGGACCGGGTGCTTGAGCGGCAGACCCTGACGCTGCTGGTCGCCCTCGCGACCTTTGGGCTTACCGCGGCGCTTTACGTGGTCATTCCGAAGGGCTTTTTCCCGCTGCAGGACACTGGCGTCATCCAGGCGATATCCGAGGCCTCGCAATCGACCTCATACGCCGCCATGGCTTCCCGACAGCAGGCGCTCGCCAGCGAGATCCTGAAAGACCCCGATGTCCAGAGCCTGTCATCGTTCATCGGGATCGACGGAACCAACAGCACGCTCAACAGCGGCCGTCTGCTGATCAATCTGAAGCCGCACGGGCAGCGCGATTCGGACGTCTCCATGGTCATGGAGCGCCTGCGCGAGCGCACGCGCGCCCTCCCGGGCGTCACGCTCTACATGCAGCCGGTGCAGGACCTGACGGTCGAGGGAACCGTAAGCCGGATGCAGTACCAGTTCGTGCTGCAGGACGCCGACGCCGCCCGGCTCGCCGAATGGACGCCGAAACTCGTCGACCGCCTGTCGCAATTGCCGCAACTCGCTGAAGTGGCCAGTGACATCGCCAGCCATGGGCTCGCGGTTTTCGTCGACATTGATCGCGACAAGGCCGCCCGCTTTGGCATCACCCCCGCCACCATCGACAACGCGCTTTACGATTCCTTCGGGCAGCGCATCGTCTCAACGATTTTCACGACATCGAACCAGTACCGGGTCATCCTGGAGGCTGACCCGCGGTTGCAGACCTCGCTGCAGTCGCTGTCATCGATTTATCTGCCGTCATCTGTCGGCGGCGGCCCGGTGCCGCTGTCGGTGGTCGCCAGGGTCCGGGAGGAAACCGCGCCGCTGCTGGTTTCGCACCTCGGCCAGTTTCCGTCGGCGACCATTTCATTCAACCTTGCCCCTGGCGCATCGATCGGCGAGGCGGTCGCGGCCATCCGGGAAGCCCAGGCCCGCGTTGGCCTTCCAGCCAGCACGACCGCCGTCTTTCTTGGCGCGGCGCAGGCTTTCCAGGCGTCGTTGTCGAACCAGATCCTGCTGATCCTCGCGGCGATCGTGACGGTCTACATTGTCCTGGGCGTGCTCTATGAAAGCTTCATTCATCCTCTGACCATCCTCTCCACCCTGCCGTCCGCCGGCATCGGGGCCCTGCTGGCGTTGATGCTTGCCGGAGAGGAACTGACGATCATCGCCATTATCGGCGTCATCCTGCTGATCGGCATCGTCAAGAAAAACGCGATCATGATGATCGACTTCGCCCTGGAGGCCGAGCGCAGCGAGGGCAAGACGTCGCGCGAGGCGATCTACCAGGCCTGCCTGTTGCGCTTCCGCCCCATCCTGATGACGACGATGGCCGCGGTGCTCGGCGCCCTGCCGCTGATGCTGGCGGGCGGCGCGGGCGCCGAACTTCGACGGCCCCTGGGCGTCGCCATCGTCGGCGGCCTGCTCGTCAGCCAGTTGCTGACCCTGTTCACGACGCCGGTCATCTATCTGTGGTTCGACCGTCTGGCGACGCGCTTCCGCTGGAATACGCCGGACGCGTCGCCCATGGCGGGCGGACGGGGGACAGGGGTTGCGGGAGCAAAGATCGCGGGGGCAGAGGCATCCCGGCCGGAGACTTCCGGGCCATGAACCTGTCGCGTATCTTCATCCGCCGCCCCGTGGCGACCACCCTGCTCACCGCCTGGCTTGCGGCGGCCGGCGGCGTCGCCTTTTTCCAGTTGCCGGTCTCGCCCCTGCCGCAGGTCGATTTCCCGACAGTCTCGGTGCAGGCCAGACTTCCCGGCGGAAGCCCTGAAGACGTCGCGACCACGGTCGCCAGCCCGCTTGAACGTCACCTCGGTCAGATCGCCGACGTCACGGAGATATCGACGGCGCCGCCCGCGACGTGCAGGCCGCCATCAACGCCGCGCGCGCCGATCTGCCGTCGAGCCTGCGGGCCAATCCGACCTACCGCAAGGTCAATCCGGCCGATGCGCCGGTGCTGATCCTGACGCTGACCTCCGACGTGAAGACGCGCGGCGAGATGTACGACGCCGCCTCGACGGTGCTGGCCCAGAAGCTGTCGCAAGTGGAGGGCGTCGGTGAGGTCATCGTCGGCGGCAGTTCGCTCCCCGCCGTTCGCGTCGAGCTCAATCCGCTGGCGCTCAACAAATACGGCGTCGGCCTCGAGGATGTGCGGGCCGCGATCGCCAGCGCCAACGCCCACAGCCCGAAGGGAGCCATCGACGTCGGCGAACGGCGCTACCAGATTTACGCCAACGACCAGGCCGACAGGGCCGAACAGTACAAATCCCTGACCATCGCCTGGCGCAACGGCGGACCTGTGCGGCTTTCTGATGTGGGAGAGGTCATCGACGCCACCGAGAACCTGCGCAACGCCGGTCTGGCGAACGGCAAGCCGGCCGTGGCGGTGGTGCTGTTCCGCCAGCCCAACGCCAATATCATCGGGGTGGTCGACCGGGTGAAGGCGCTGTTGCCGGAACTCCGGGCCTCCATCTCGCCCACCATTGAGCTGCAACCGGCCATCGACCGGTCGACGACGATCCGCGCCTCGCTTCAGGACGTGGAGTACACCCTCATCATCGCCATCCTGCTGGTGATCGCCGTCGTTTTCGCCTTCCTGCGCGGCTGGCGCATGACGCTGGCGCCGGTTGTCGCGGTCTCGGTGTCGCTGATCGCCACGTTCGCCGCCATGTACATGATGGGGTACAGCCTCAACAACCTGTCGCTGATGGCGCTGACGGTCGCCACCGGTTTCGTCGTCGATGATTGCATCGTGGTGCTGGAGAACATCACGCGCCATATCGAGGACGGCATGGAGCCGCGCCAGGCCGCGCTCAGGGGCGCGGGCGAAGTTGGCTTCACCGTGCTCTCGATGAGCGTTTCGCTGGTGGCCGTGTTCATTCCCATCCTGCTGATGGGCGGCATCGTGGGGCGTCTGTTCCGGGAATTCGCCATGACGACGTCGCTGGCGATCCTGATCTCGCTGCTGGTGTCCCTGACAACAACGCCGATGATGTGCGCCGTGCTGCTGCGCAAGAGCCCGGACACCAGCCACGGCCGGCTCTATCGCGCCAGCGAGCGGGTGTTTGGCTGGATGCTCGCGGGTTACCGCCGGTCGCTGGCGGTGGCGCTAGACCACCCTGGCGCCGTGATGCTGGTGTTCGCCGCTGTGCTGGGCCTGAACGGCTATCTCTATGACGTGATCCCGAAAGGCTTCTTTCCGCAACAGGACACGGGCCGGCTCGTCGGCGTCATTCAGGCCGACCAGAGCATCTCGTTCCAGCTCATGCAGCGGAAGCTGGCGCAGTTCGTGGCGATCATCAAGGCTGATCCCGCCGTCGACACGGTGGTTGGCTTCACCGGCAGCGGCCAGACCAACGCCGGCAATGTCTTCGTTTCGCTGAAGCCGCTATCCGGGCGCTCCGTCTCCGCTGATGAGGTGATCGCACGGTTGCGCCGGAAGTTCTTTGGCGTTCCGGGCGCCTCGCTGTTCCTGCAGGCGGTCCAGGACATCCGCGTCGGCGGCCGGGCTGGCAACGCCCAGTATCAGTACACCTTGCAGGGCTCCACCCTCGAAGATCTGGCTGAATGGGGCCCCAGGATCACGGCCGCGCTGCGCGCCTTGCCAACGTTGGCCGACGTCAACAGCGACCAGCAGAATATGGGCCTGGAAACCACTGTCACCATAGATCGCGACGCCGCCGCACGTCTTGGCGTCAGTGTCTCGCAGATCAACAACACGCTTTATGACGCCTTCGGCCAGCGCCAGGTTTCAACGATTTACGCCGCGCGGAACCAGTATCACGTGGTCATGGAAGTGGCGCCGCGCTTCTGGCAAAATCCGGAAACGCTGAAGCAGATCTTCATCAGCACGGGCGGCGGCTTTGTCCGCGGCTCACAGGCGACCAATGCGGTGGCCGGCACGGTGACGGTGAAAGCCTCCCCTGGAGCCCGGTCAACGGCCGTGAACACGCCGTCGACAGACGCCGCCCGCAATCTCGCGACCAATTCAATCGGCGCCACCGGCAAGGTCGCGGCTTCGACAGGCGCAGCAGTCAGCACGGCGGCCGAGACCATGATTCCGCTCGCGACGCTGGCCCGGTTCGGACAGGGCGCGACGCCACTGTCCGTCAACCACCAGGGCCTGCTTGTCGCCAACACCATTTCGTTCAACCTGCCGCCGGGCGTGGCGTTAAGCACGGCTGTCGCATCCATCGAAGCCGCCATGAGCCGGATTGGCGCGCCGGCGACCATCCGCGGTTCGTATCAGGGGACGGCGCGGGCATTCCAGGATTCGCTCCGCAATCAACCCTGGCTCATCCTGGCGGCGCTCGTGACCATCTATCTGGTGCTCGGCGTGCTTTATGAAAGCTACCTGCATCCGTTGACCATTCTTTCCACTCTGCCGGCGGCGGGCGTCGGGGCCCTGCTGGCGCTCATGCTGTTTCAGGTGGAGTTCAGCATCATGGCGCTGATCGGCGTGATCCTGCTGATCGGGATCGTCAAGAAGAACGCCATCATGATGATCGACTTCGCCCTGGACGCGCAGCGGACGCGCGACCTGCCGGCCATCGACGCCATACGGGAGGCCTGCCTGCTCCGCTTCCGCCCCATCATGATGACAACCATGGCGGCCCTGCTCGGCGCCCTGCCCCTCGTGATTGGTTCTGGAGAAGGCAGCGAACTTCGGAAGCCGCTCGGCATCGCCATTGTCGGCGGCCTGGTTCTCAGCCAGATCCTCACCCTCTACACGACGCCGGTGATCTACCTGTACGTTGAGCGGCTTCGCCTCCGGTTCCTCCGCATGCGGCGCCCTGGCTCATCGTCTGCCCCACAGGAGCATGCGTCACACTGATTTGAGTGGTGCGGATCACCCTCCTCCGAGGTTGTCCTTGGATTTGGGGCTGCGGGCGTCTGAGTTTCCCCGGATCCTGTTCCGGTTTAAAGTTCGATCTGTCATGCCTTGATGCTGGAAGCATATGCGCTTTGGGATAGGGTGCAGTCAGGCTTCCTTCCGCCTCGGCGAATTCCTGAGGGACCTCTTGCGATGATGCGGCCACCTGCTTCTCCCGCGCTCGGCGATCAATAACCCAGTCAATTTGTGAGATAGCCCGCATGTGGTGTTCGACGACCACAACCGTATTGCCGGCATCGACAAGGCAGCATTCTACCGATCCGCGTCGCCGGGAGTGAAACTTGAGCTCAGTCGCCTCCGCCGTAACGCGCCCGAAGCAGCGCGGCATGTAAATCGGCGGAAGCCGCTGCTCCGGGCAAATCGTCATTCCGGAGACGGGTCGCACCACAGGTCAAATTCATACAGGGAAACTTCGGATCTAAAATTATTGCGTTAATATGTGCTACCAGAGCAGATAGTTTACCGACATAATTTTCTGTTCTTAACGTTGTGATCCAAATAATTCTATCGAATCCAAGTCTTTGAATGTGAATAATCCCGGGGCATTCGTCAGATATCGCTGATGCGATTTCGTCGATGACGCTGTCGATCAGGTTGTTGCGCGGGCCCTGGCTCACGACGAGCCGATCGAGCCTCAAAGACCATATAAATTGCGGCTCGCAAATTGGACCCGTCTGAAGCTTCCTTGTCGGTCCGCACAAGGCCCCTAACCGGGATTCAAGTGCCCGGGCGATGGCGTCTACTGTTTCCAGCGAATTGGCTAACGCAAGGTTTACATAACCGAGTGCGGCGACCGCTATCACGGACAAGATCAGAAACACGAGGTGCCAGGCGGAGAATGCGAAACGATCGACAAGGCCCGGGACAACTGAGGGGGCGTCGATGATCTTGCTGGCCATCGCCCCCGCGATCAGCATCCAGAGTCCGAGGAGCATCCTGTGTGCTCTCAGTTGCAATCCTCCCCGGGCGAGTTGGATGATCGGGATAGATGAAAGGGCCACAGCAAGGGGACAAAACAACCATAGCCCGGCGAAGTGGCTGGCCCGGAAAGCAGGGCTGGAGGAAGCTAAAGCCCACAATAGCGCAGGGCCGACGAGCAAAATGGGCCGCGCTGCGAAGCCATCAAACGATCGGACGCCCTGGACCATGAATGAGAGCCCGGTCAGTACAATCATATTCGCGAAAAAGCTTGCCAAAATATACGACAATCCAAAGTATCTGGCCGCGAATAATCCCGAACCAAGACCAACAAGTACAATCCCGACTCCCGACCACCACAAATCGGGAGCGTCTGGAAATGAATTCCACCTTGAAAGCAGGACGGCTCCCTGGATCAGAGACCAGATGGCCACAACAGCGGTCAGCACCGCGATATCCATCTCTGCCCTCCCGTATGAGAATCCAGCCAGAAATCAGGAGGCCGCTGTGCTGGTGGCAGCGCCTGCTTGCCGGGCGGCCCGGCCCGGATGTTCAGCCCATCCCAGGTCTATCTGCCGGTCACGTATCTCCAACATCCCTTCCTCTGTCTTGCAGTCGTGATCCTCACGCGAACGGAGCACGAGAAAAACGGGGCGCAGAACAGCACTCGTCTGGGTAGGTGGTCGCCGCGACCTTGCCGTACTCACCAAGGGCTCCTCCCTTCAATCATGCAACATCTTGTTGCGGCTTCCTCTGCAACGGGGGCGCTGCACGCCGCTCGTTTCCAGTTTGGCGGGCGCGAGATAACGAGAGGTCCGGAGCAGCGGTCGGTTGAGTTTCGGAGCGGATGGAGTGCTGGCGGTAAGGAGGGGCAGGGTCATCCCGCTCTTCGACGCTGGGCGTTTCCGCCGTGTCAGGGCATCATGTGAGCGGCCACCGCACGTCACCTCAGTTCCCGGCATCCGTGTCGGGAGCCGTGCGTAGATCGGCTTTTCCGGCAGCGGAAGAGGCTAACGCCCGGACCTGGGACAACGACCGGGATACAGCGTCGACATTCCGCCCGCCCTTGCGGCCAGCTGCCGCCGCAATATCGGGGCGAGAAGAAAATGCCCTCTTTTCCTTTGGGACGCTTTTCCCGCCCATGCTGGCAATGGCTTTGACCCGTTCCGGGTCCATTGCTGCAAAACCCCTGGGTGTCTTTGGGTGAGCGGTCATGACGTATCTCACAAAATTGTGATTGATATGTCCCAGTTCTAGAATGCCCTCCAATCATGTCCATCGTCGCTAGCGACGAGATCGATTGAGCTATCGAAGTACGTCTATTGAGGTATGGGCATGGTAGATGTGTTCCGCGATTTCTTTGCAGGCCTCAGCTTGAGGGACGACCGCGAGCGAGAGGCTCCGCTCCATCCAGTCGGGCCTTGCATTCGTAAATGCTGGCGTCTCTGACGCCGTGTTCCAGGCAGGGGTCTAATGCCCGGCGACCCGCCAGGGCGTCGGCAGCATACCTGTCGGGATGTCGTCCGCTTGATATTAGATCTGGCCCTGCTCCGGGGACCGGCATGAAGCGCAGCGGCCAGCCGTGGTGAAAGTGGATCGGCTGCGCGTCCCTCGGCCCCCAATCCTTGTAGATGTCCGTCCCGTCCTTTGTTGTGGCAAACGCCATGACAACCCCTCCTTTGATGGTGACGGCCCGGATCGATAGCGGGGCGCGGTTTCCGGTCAGCCATGCATGGTCTCCGGATGAGAAGGCGACGTGTAAAACCGGCGCGCGCGATGAGACGACAGCCGTCGCCCCATAGGGACGCAGTCTTGAAATCCTCTTCCCCCGTCTTTCGGGGAAGCGCCGCCGCCCGCTGTCATACGACCGGTGAGAGTTTGCAAAGGCGCCCTCAAGCTACAGAAAATGTAGCTTCCTCCCGGATTTGGGGTGCCCATCAGGGTGCGCTTTTAAAATTACCGTTATATTTCAATGATGAACTAATTGGCATGTGAATTGCTGTTGTGAGGCGACCAATCAGACGGATCGCTTCATGCAGTGGCATCTCATTATCGATTTCGACGGCACCATCTCGTGTGAGGACACGACGGACCGGGTTTTGCAACGCTTTGCCCTGCCCGGTTGGGAAGACATCGAGGCGGACTGGATCGCCGGCCGGATCGGCTCGCGGGAATGCATGGCCCGTCAGATCGGGCTGCTGAGGGCGACGCCTGAGGCGTTTGACGCTTTCGTGTCGGAACTGGCGCTTGATCCGGGTTTTTCCAGCCTGCTGGCCTTGTGCCGGCGCAACGGCATTCCGGCAACCATCGTCTCTGATGGTCTCGACCGCACCATTCACGCCCTGCTCCGACGCCATGGCGTTCACGGCCTGCCAGTTTTCGCCAACAGGCTGGAGCATCTGCATGGCGATCGCTGGCGGTTGAGTTCGCCGCACGCCGCGGCCTCCTGCGTCAGCGGCACCTGCAAATGCGGAGTCGCCGGCGCCGTTGGCCTGTCCTCGGCCATCCTCATCGGCGATGGCCGCTCTGATTTCTGCCTCGCCGGCCAGGCGGGATTCGTCCTCGCCAAAAACAGTCTCATTTCCCACTGCGAGGACAACGCCGCGCCGCACCTTCCCTTCCGCGACCTGGCGGAAGCAACAGGACTGCTGACGGCGTTGTTTGAAGCTGGCGGCCTGTTCGCGCCACGCAAGCCGGCCGTCCGGAATGTCGCCTCGCAATCCGCATTCACACAACCTGCCCTGAATACGCACGCCGTTGCGCCCCGGGTCCGGACCCGTGCAGCCGGCTGCCAGCTTTCCTGAAGGACCAGATTCATGGACAACCGACACGCCCGCGCAACTGGCGAAAGCCTCTCCTTGCTTGCCGACGAAGAGCGGCGCCTGCTGGCGCTGGAGGCTGAATGGTGCTCGTGGGGCGACACCGTGCACTATACCGAGCATCCGAAGATCTTCTCGGGCTGCGACGGCTCCTTCATGTTCGACGCGGCGGGCAACCGCTTTCTCGATCTGCAGATGTGGTACTCGGCGGTCAATTTCGGCTACCGCAATCCACGTCTCGACAACGCCCTGAAGCGCCAGATCGACGCCCTGCCACAGGTGGCGAGCCAGTATCTGCATCGGGAGAAGATCGAACTGGCGGCGATGATCGCCCAGGACGCCCAGCGCAAATTCGGCCACAAGGGCCGCGTGCACTTCAATGTCGGCGGCGCCCAGGCGGTGGAGGATTCGCTCAAGCTGGTGCGCAACGCCTCGAAGGGCAAAAGCCTGATGTTCGCCTTCGAGGGCGGTTATCACGGGCGCACGCTCGGCGCCTCGGCCATCACCTCATCCTATCGCTACCGGCGCCGCTACGGCCATTTCGGCGAGCGCGCGCATTTCATTCCCTTTCCCTACCATTTCCGCGGGCCGAAGGGCATGAGCAAGGAGGAGTACGGCGAGCACTGCGTGCAGCAGTTCGCCCGTCTGTTCGAGAGCGAATATAACGGCGTTTGGGACCCCAAGGTGGGCGAAGCCGAATACGCCGCCTTTTATGTGGAGCCGCTGCAAGGCACCGGCGGCTACGTCATCCCGCCACCGAACTTCTTCACGGGCCTGAAGAAGGTGCTGGACGAACACGGCGTCCTGCTCGTCGTGGATGAAATCCAGATGGGTTTCTATCGCACCGGAAAATTGTGGTCGATCGAGCATTTCGGCGTCGAGCCGGATGTCATCGTCTTCGGCAAGGCGCTGACCAACGGCCTCAATCCGCTGTCCGGCGTCTGGGCGCGCGAAGAACTGATCAACCCCGGGGTTTTCCCGCCCGGCTCCACCCACTCCACCTTCAACGCCAACCCGCTCGGCACCGCCGTGGCGCTGGAGGCGATGAAGATGATGCAGGAGGACGACTATGAGACCATGGTCGCCGCCAAGGGGGCCTACTTCCTCGAAGGGTTGAAAGAACTGAAACGCCGCCATCGCATCGTCGGCGAGGTTGACGGTCTCGGCATGGCCCTTCACATCGAAATCTGTGAGCCGCACGACAGCTACACGCCGTCAAAGCGACTGGTCGACCTGATGTGCGACGAGGGCATGAAGGCGGATCTGGAGGCGGACGGCCAGCGTTATGGCTTGGTGCTCGATATTGGCGGCTACTACAAGAACGTCATTACGCTCGCGCCTGCGCTGACCATGAGCCACGCTGAAATCGACCTCGCCATCAGGCTGCTCGACCAGCTGTTCGCGCGCGTCGCGCAGGCCTGAGCGGATCGCGCCATGGTCAGCCTGCGCATCATTGATCTTGACGGTTCGGTCGCCGGCCAGGACGCGGTGCGCGCGCGGCTGGACGATGGTCGCGCCATCCGCGTCGACGCCCGGGATCTGGCGTCGCGGCTGCGCATCGTCGCCAGCCGCGACGCCCAGGCGGCGCTGATGCGCCGGCTGGCGGCGACCGAAGCAACCGCCAGCGCGGGCGCTCCGGCCTGGTTTTATGGGTCGGGCGACTTTCACCATGTCGCCGCCATGCTGCTGCAGCGCGTCAGCGAACCCGTGACAGTGGTGCATTTTGACAATCACCCCGACTGGACCGCGTTTCCGGCGACGGTGAACTGCGGGGCCTGGGTCAACCGGGCCCTGGAGAACCCGCAGGTTCGCAAGGTGGTGAGCATCGGGGTGAGCAGCGTAGATCTGGCGCGGCCGGAGCTGGGGTTCGCCAATCTGGACGCCGTCGCGGCGGGACGCATTGACCTGTACCCCTGGCGTCACGCGCCATCGCGGGTGCGCGGCCGCTATGGCGACTGCGCCAGCTTTCGTCAGCAGGACCGGCTGCTGCACTGGCGCCAGCTCGCGGACGAAAACTGGGGGAGCTTTCTGGACGGCATGATCGCCGGCCTGCCGGCGGGAGCGGTCTGGCTGAGCATCGACAAGGACGTGCTGGCCCCGTCCGACGCCTTCACCAACTGGGACCAGGGGGCGTTGCCGCTGTCGCATCTGCTGGAGGCGATCCGGCGGCTTGCTGCGGCGCGCCGGATCATTGGCGTCGACGTCTGCGGCGACTGGTCGGCGCCGCGGTTCACAGACCCATTCCGCTTCATGCTCGGATTTTTCGACCATCCGCGCGGCGTCCAGCCGACGCCGCAGGCGCTCGCCATCAATGCGCGCGTCAACGCGACGCTCATCGACTGTCTGGAAGAGGCGCTCCCATGATGCTGGCCCTCTGGTTCGCCCTGTCGGTGCTGGCCGACGTCGCCGGTCAGATCTGCTTCAAACGCGGCGCCGACGCGCTGCCGGACGACGCCCCGGGAGCGGCGATGGTCTGGCCGCTGCTGCACTCCGGCTGGGTCATGGCCGGCGTGCTGGTCTACACGGCCGAAATCTTTATCTGGCTACGGATTCTGGCTGAAACGCCCCTGTCCGTCGCCTTTCCCATCGCCAGCCTGAACTTTCTCGCCATCACCCTCGGCAGCGTGCTGCTGCTCGGGGAGAAGGTGAACCGCCGTCAGTGGCTGGGCGCCGTGCTGGTGACAGCCGGCGTCATCGTCGTGGCGCGCGGGGCATGAAGCATTCCACGGAGGCGCGGATGCGCGACACACGCCTTGATGCGGCCGCCGCCGCCAGCGCGCCGGACTGGTCCGCGGGAGCGCCAGGAAACGTGGCGAGAGACACCGCAAGAGACATGGCGAGAAATCTGGCGAGAAACATGGCGGGAGACATGGCATGACCGACTTCAGTCTGCGCTACGCTGGCGATCGCACGGGTTTTTTGCTGATTCATGGGCTGGGCGGCACGCCAGTGGAGTTGCGGCCTGTGGCTCGCGCGCTGAATCGCGCCGGGCATACGGTGCACTGCCCGCAACTCGCCGGCCATTGCGGCGACGAGGCCGACCTGCTGGCAACGACCTGGCGCGACTGGGAAACCAGCGTGCTGGCGGCGCTCGCGGATTTGCGCGGCAGTTGCGCCACCGTCATTGTTGGCGGTCTGTCCATGGGCGCGATCCTCGCCATGCGCGTCGCGGCGGAGCGTCCTGACCTGGTCGATGGCCTCGCTCTGTTCGCTCCCACCCTGCGCTATGACGGTTGGGCAATCCCCCGTTATGCGTTTCTGCTGCGCTGGCTGATCAACACGCCCCTCGGTCGCCGGTTCAGTTTTGTCGAGCGCGAGCCTTATGGCGTGAAGAACCCGCGCACCCGCGCCATGATCAAACGGGCGATGACCAGCGGCGCCAGCGAGGAGGCCGGCCTCGCCAGCACCCCCTCCGGGGCCATTCGCGAACTCTGGCGGCTGGTGGACGAAACCTGGCGGGCGATGCCTGAGATCAGGTGTCCAGCCCTGGTGGTTCATGCCCGTGAGGACGACATTTCCGGCCTCTCCAATGCGTTCGACATCCAGCGCCGGCTCGGCGGTCTGGTGGACGCGGTCATCCTCGACAACAGTTACCATCTGGTCACCCTTGACCAGCAGCAGTCCGTGCTGGTTGACCGGACCCTGGCGCTTGGCCGGCGCGTCGCGAATGATGACGGCCGCCGGCGCAGCGCCAGCCGCCTGCGCCTCGCCGTTGCGGATAGCGCCGACGACCGCGGCTACCGTCTGGCGGGCGCAGCTGAATGACTTCGCCGTCCGCTCCGCGTGGCTGGTTCATGTCCAGCATAGCCAGCGTCAACGCCGCAGCCTGGGACGCCTGCCTGCCTGGCGAACCGGAGAGCCACGCCTATTATCGCGCCTGCGAGGCCATGGCGGAGCGCTCCGGCGTCGGGCTGCGGGTTGGCGCCCTTTGCGCGACCGATGCGACGGGAGTCATCGCGGTGGCGCCGGCGCTATGGTTCGACTACCGTCTGGACACCCCCCTGCAGGGCCGCTGGCGCGGGCTCGCCAATGCGGTTCACCGGCGGTTTCCCGGCTTGTTGCGCTTGCGCGTCCTGTGCGCCGGCTCGCCTTATGGCGAACGTTGCCATCTGGGTTTTGCACCGCATCTGGACGCGGCCAGGCGTGCAGCGGCTTTCGCCGCCCTCGCAGGCGCGCTGGCGGCCGAAGCAGACCGCAGGGAAGCCCATGTCTCGGGCTGGAAGGATCTGGCGGCGGCCGACGAAAAGGAGTTTGCGCCGCTCCTGGGCGCCGGCGGGTTTGCCCGCATCGGCAGCCTGCCGGTCGCCGTGCTGGATCTGTCGCCCGGCGCTGAAGACGCCTGGCTTGCCGGCCTCTCCGCCGCCACCCGCAAGGACATCCGTCGCAAACTGGCGAAATCGGCCGCCGGCGTGCAGATCAGCTTTCACACCGACATTTCGGCCTGCGAAGCGGAGGTCGAGGCCCTGTACGAGTCGACCCGGCAGCAGAGCGCCCTTGACTATGGCGATCTGGAAACCCTGCCCCCTGGCTATTTCGGCGCCGTTTCCCGGGCGCTGGGCGAACAGGCCGTGTTCGCTTTTTATCGGGTGGATGACGAACTCGCCGCGTTCAACCTGCTGCTGGTGGGGCGGGATCGGGTCATCGACAAGTTTCTGGGCATGCGTTACCCGCTGGCGCGGGCCCACAATCTCTATGCTGTCAGCTGGATGACCAATGTGCGCTTCTGTCTGGAGCGTGGCCTGCGCCTGCTGCAAACCGGCCAGACCGCCTATGCGGCCAAGCTGCGCTTCGGCAGCCGGCTTGAGCCTTCGGTTCTCTACGTGCGTCACCGCCGCGCGCCGCTGCGATGGGCGTTGCGCCGCCTGGCGCCATGGCTGGATTTCGCCCGCCACGACCCCGACCTCGCCAGCCTGCGCAACGGGAGAACGCCGTGAACGTTGCAACCGCACGCGCCGCCGGCAATCGCTGGCGCCAGGGCGTCATCTGGCTGCTGTTCATCCTGCTCGACACCGGCGCGCAGCTGGCGTTCAAATGGGGCGCCGATGGCCTCGCGGGTATGGACGCAGGGCCCGCCATGTTGCTGCACGCCCTCACCCTTCCGGGAGTCTGGCTGGCGGTGGCCGGCTATGTCAGCGTGTTTTTTGTCTGGATGGCGATCCTGCGCAACATGCCGCTCAGCCGCGCCTTTCCGATGACCGGCATGACTTATATCACCGTGCCGTTGCTGGCATGGGCCGTGCTGGGAGAGCGGATCAGTCTGGCCCAGGCCTGTGGCGTGGCGCTGATCGTGTCAGGCGTTGTCCTGCTCGGCCATGGCGAGGAAGCGGGAGGCGAAAACATTGACTGAGCAAGCGGCTCTGCCCCGCGCGTTTCCGGAAGGCGGCGCCGCCCCGAATGGGGGGCGCCAGTGAAGGCGCGCGTCATGACCCTGCGGCTGCGGCTGGTGCTCGGCTTCATGCTGGTCAGCGCCCCCGCCATGCTGGCTTCGGCCTATGTCGCGGCGACGCTGATTTCAGGCGCGTTTGAAGCCAACGTGGCGCAGTGGCTTGGCGAAACCTCCCGGTTCTTCCGCCTTGAAGTGGTCGAGGCCGCCCAGGAGGCGCGCCGCGTCGCCGGCGTCATCGCCCGGCGCATGGAAAGCAAGCCTGATGCGGAGCTGAGCGCGCCGCGCTCCATCCGGCATCAGTTCGAGCTGCTCAGTTCGGTCGGCTATGACCTGATCGCCATCTACCGGCCTGACGGCGAAATGCTGTACGCGTCGCGCCCGTTTCAGGTCGCCGATGGTCTGCCCACCACAACGGGCGAGGGCCTGTTCCGCATCATCGCCTCCGACAGGCGATGGCTGATGGCGGGCGCCGTCCAGCGCGTCGACATTCACGGTCAACCGGTGAATATCCTTGTCGGAACCTGGCTCGATGAAAGCTATCTGGGCGGCATCAAGGTCGTCACCTCCCTCGACGTGCGCCTGTTTGCCGACTTCGGCGGCCAGCTGGCGTCGGTGTTGCGCACCCATGAAGGCGCCTCAACCACCATCCCGGACGCCATAAGATCCCGCTTGGCCGCTGGCGAAAACGAGATTTTCGTCCCTGACGCGGATGGCGGCGCCTACCGGGCTGTCTATGCGGGGTTTCGTGACGTGCGCGGCAAACTCGCCGCCATCAGCTTTATCGGCCTGCGCAGCAGCGAGGGCCTGCTGGCGCAGCTTGGCCGCGAGAGCCTGTTCCTTGGCATCTTCATTTTCGGCAGCGTCATCTCGATCATCGCCGGCCTGGTCATCTCCGGCCTGCTGGCGCGCCCCCTGCGCGACCTGACGCGGGGCGTGCGCGCCATCGCCGCCGGCGACTTCCGGCATCGGGTCGACGCAAATCGCGGCGGCCGCGAGATCGTGGAGCTGGCCTCCGGTTTCAACGGCATGGCGGAGCAACTGGGCACGCTGCATGAACTGGAAAACGAACTGAGGCGCCGGGACCGGCTGTCCGCCCTCGGGCAGGCGGCGATGGTCATCGCCCACGAGGTGCGCAATCCGCTCGGCATCATCAAGACCTCGACGGAAGTCGTGCGCAAGCGCACCCACCTGCCGCCATCGGAAGATCGCATGCTCGGTTATGTCATCGACGAGGTGCGACGCATCGAAACGCTGGTGAGGGATTTTCTCGATTTCGCCCAGCCGCGCCCGCCGGTGCGTGAGCCTCTGGCGCTCCGTTCGGTCATCGACCGGGTCGCCGATTTCGCCGCGCCGGAATTCGCCAGGCGTCGTATCGCGCTTCGTATTCAGGACGACAGCGACGGCGCCATGATCAACGGCGACGCCGACCAGTTGCATCAGGCCTGCCTCAATCTGGTTCTGAACGCCATGGACGCCATGCCGGCCGGCGGCCAGATCCATGTGACGCTGACGGCGGACGCCGCGACGGCGGCGCTCACCATCCGTGATGAAGGCCCTGGCGTCGCGGAAAATATCCGCGCCGACATTTTCAATCCCTTTTTCACGACCAAAGCGAAGGGCTCGGGGCTTGGCCTCGCCAAAGTACAGGGCGTCGCGGCCGCCCATGGCGGCGCGGCCTCCTGCGATGACGTGCATGGGACTGGAGCGTCCTTCACCATGATCTTCCCCCTTCTCCGCAGCGGAACGGCGACATGAACCATTCCATTCTCGTCGTCGACGATGAAGAGCGCCTCGCCATTGTGCTGGCGGCGGCGCTGGAAGACATGGGGCACGCCGCAACCGCCGTGGGCGGAGCCCATGAAGCCATGCAGCGACTGGAGCGGGAGCGCTTCGATCTGGTGCTGACCGACCTGCGCATGCCTGACATGGACGGACGCGCCCTGCTCGGGGAAATCCGCCGCCGCTGGCCAGAAACGCCGGTCATCATTCTCACGGCGTTCGCCACCGTGCGCGACGCGGTGGAGCTGGTGAAGGAAGGCGCCTTTGACTACATCGCCAAACCGTTCGAGATCGACCACGTGGCGGCGACGGTGGCGCGCGCGCTGCGCCTCGCCGACGTGGTGCGCGACAATGAGCGGCTGCGCGGCGAACTCGACGGGCGCTACAATCTTGGGACCCTGGTTGGCGACAGCGCGTCCTTCCGCAAGGTGATCCGGCAGATCACCGAAGTCTGCGAGACCCGGGCCACGGTTTTGCTCACCGGCGAGAGCGGCTCCGGCAAGGATGTGGTGGCGCGCGCCATCCACTTTAACAGCCCGCGCCGCAACCAGCCGTTCATCGCCGTGAACTGCGCCGCGTTGCCCGAAAACCTGCTGGAAAGCGAGCTGTTCGGCCATGTGAAAGGCGCCTTCACCGGCGCCACGGCCAATCGCATTGGCCGCTTCGCCGCCGCTGACGGCGGCACACTGTTCCTTGACGAGATCGGCGACATGCCCATTGGCCTGCAGGCCAAACTGTTGCGCGCCGTGCAGGAGCTGACGTTCGAACCCATCGGCGCCAACCGCAGCCAGAAGGTTGACGTCCGCCTGATCGCCGCGACCCACCAGGACATGCGCGCCGCCGTGACGGAAGGACGGTTCCGCGAGGATCTTTTCTACCGGCTGAACGTGTTTCCTGTGCGCCTGCCGCCCCTGCGGGAGCGGGCCGGCGACATTCCCCTGCTCGCCGCCGATTTTCTGCGGCGGCTGGCGGATTCGATGGGAAAACGCATTACCGGATTTTCGCCCGCCGCCCTCTCCGCGATGAGCGCCCACGACTGGCCCGGCAATATCCGCGAGTTGCACAATTGCGTGGAGCGGGCAGTGATCGTGGCGCGCAATCCGGTGATCGATCTGCCCGACCTGCCCCAGGATCTGTTCAGCAACGTCAGGCGTGGCGGTCGCGAGGGCCTGCCCCAGGATCTGGACGCCGAGCTGGAGCGGATCGAGCGGGATTTCATCATCGACGCCCTGCAACGCGCCAACGGCGTGCAGGTGCAGGCGGCGAAGCTGCTTGGGGTGAGCGAGCGCAGCCTGTGGCACCGCATCAAGAAGCTCGACATCAGGCTGGCGAGAAAGGTGGCGGAATGACCATGCGCTGGCTTTTCCTGCTGTCAGCCGCCGCGCTCTGCGCCAGCCTGACGGCGCCCCTGACCGGCGCCCTGGCGGAGGACGCCGCCCCGAAGCCAGCGGCCGTTGATGACGGCTGGATCGTCACGCTCGGGGGCGGCTTCCAGCTTGGCCCCAAATATGACGGCGCCAGCAAGGCCGGCTTTTCATACAGCCCGTCCATCAGCTGGCGTCGGGCGAACGAGCCGGAAGGGTTCAGCGCTCCGGACGACAGCCTCGACTTCTCCCTGTACGATTCCCGCAGTTTCAGCTTCGGCGCCGTGCTGGCCTACCGGGCCGGCCGCTACGCCGCCTCAACCCCACGGCTTTATGGACTGCGCGACCTGCCCTGGACTGTCGAAGGCGGGGTCTTCGCCGAGTACTGGCCCATTCTGGATCGCCTGCGCACGCGCATAGAAGTTCGCCAGGGCATGTTCGGTCGCTACGGGTTGAGCGTCGACCTCTCGACGGATTGGGTTTCACGCTTCAACAACTTCACCTTTTCCATCGGCCCGCGCCTGTCGATCGGCGACTCTACCTACATGCGACGCAACTTTGGCGTCACGCCGCTGGAAGCCGCCGTCAACGGGTTGATGCCGGCTTACACCGCGGGCGGAGGCGTCAAATCCGTCGGCCTCACCTCGTCCCTGGAATATGCGTGGTCGCCTGCCTGGCGCACCAGCATCTTCGCCCACTACGAACGCATGACCGGCAACGCCGCCCGTTCACCGCTGGTGAGCGATATCGGCCAGCGCAACCAGTTCAGTATTGGGGCCGGGTTCAGTTATGCCTTCCGGAGCGGCGACTAGAACGCTATCTATCGATGAATTTCATTGTAAACATCGACATTAACTGAGAATTACATCAATTTTATCATGATATTTCAGAAATATCGCAGATTGAGCAAGTCCGCCACGACAATTCAACAGGCCGCCCGCTCATGACTGACATTGATCAATCGATCTTCAGCATCCTGAATGCAGGCCCCGCCCCCAACGGCATTGTCGTGTGGCTGGCGATCGTCGCCGCCAGATACGTCATTCTCGCAATTCCCGTCTACATGGCCTTCCTCTGGATAGGTGGCGGACGGCGCGACCGGCTGACGGTGATTGCGTTGCTGCTGGCCCTCGGCATGGCGCTGGCGGTGAGCTATCTCATCGGCCAGGCGGCGTTCCGGCCGCGCCCCTTCATGCTGGGGCTGGGTCATCAACTCATCGAGCACCGTGAAAGCGCGTCGTTCCCCAGCAACCACGGTCTGGCCTTCGCCGTCTGGGCCAGCGTGATGTTCATGCTGCGGCGGTTCCGCGTCGCCTGGATCGCGGTCCTTCTTGGCGTGATCGTCGCCTGGTCGCGCATCTACCTCGGCGTCCATTTTCCATTCGACATGCTTGGCGCCGTCCTGATCGCCATTCCCATCGCCATGGCGTCGTTGTGGGTCATGGCCCGTCATGGCGACAGCTTGCTGGACGCGCTTGAGCGCCTACAGCGGCTGGCGCTGCACCCCTTCAGCAAACCGGATCACGGCCCGTGACGTCGACCAGAGAACAGCCGTTCATGGACAAGCTTCTGCGCAAAACCCTGTCGTCGCTGGTCCGCCGCGGCGCCTTGCAGGTGACCCTGCCCGACGGGACGCGGTTTACCTGTGGCGATGGAACCGGTCCCCAGGTCGCCATCCGCCTCACGGACAGGCGCGCCATGCTGGCGTTGCTTCTCGACCCCGAAATGCAACTGGGCGAACTGTTCATGAACCGGCGGCTGCTGGTCGAACAGGGGACCATTTACGACTTTCTCGCTCTTGTGCTGGCCGGCGCCCGCGACCAGCCTCCAGCCTGGTGGGAGCGCTGCCTCGACAAGGCGCGCTTCCTGCTGCGCCATGTCACCACCCGCAACGACCGGCGGCGCTCGCGCGCCAATGTGGCGCATCACTACGATCTGGACGATCGGCTCTACGCCCTGTTTCTTGATCGGGACTGGCAATATTCCTGCGCTTATTTCGAAACGCCGGACCAGGACCTGGAGGCGGCGCAACTGGCCAAGAAGCGCCATATCGCCGCCAAGCTGGTTCTGGAGCCAGGCCATAGCGTCCTCGACATCGGCTGCGGTTGGGGCGGCATGTTCCTGTATCTGACGGAGATCGCGAAAGTCCGTGAAGCTTTTGGCGTCACCCTGTCGACGGAGCAGCTTGAGGCGGCGACCCGCCGGGCGCGTGAGGCCGGCGCCGAAGGACGGGCGCGGTTCGCATTGCAGGACTACCGCGACGTGACCGGCGCATTCGACCGGATCGTCTCGGTCGGCATGTTCGAGCATATCGGCCCGCGTTTCTTCGAAACCTACTTCCAGACCTGCCGGAAACTGCTGGCCGCGGACGGTGTGATGCTGTTGCACACGATTGGTTGCTCGGACGGTCCCAATCACCCCAATCCCTGGATCAACCGTCACATCTTCCCGGGCGGCTACCTGCCCCCCTTGTCGGAAATCCTGCCGGCGATCGAAAAAGCCGGCCTGATCGTGACCGACGTCGAAGTTCTCCGGCTGCACTACGCCCGCACCCTGCAAGCATGGCGGGAACGCTTCATGGCGCGACGCGACAAAGCCCTGGCGCTCCATGGCGAGCGCTTTTGCCTGATGTGGGAGTTCTATCTGGCGATGAGCCAGACGGCGTTCGAACACCAGGACGTCGCCGTGTTCCAGATCCAGATCGCCCGGCGGCAGGACGCGGTTTCACTGACGCGCGACTACATCGTGGAGCGGGAAAACACGCTGCGGGCGCGCGAACCTAGCTTTGCTGACACAGGTCATCAAGCTTAACGACTGGTCCGAAATTGCGGGACCACCTCTGACATAGGGGCACTAAGCACTCATTTACAGGCTCTGGCTCCCTTCTTCAGCGCGTTTTAGGAAAAGCAGGGCCCATTCGTTCCGGAACTGCGCTGGAAACATGCATCACGGCAGTTCGCGGAGCCACCATCGATGTCGCCATGATGTGTTGGTCATCTGCGCCTGATGTCTATGCCCGCAACTTCCCGATCAAAGGTATCCGGCGTTATCCCGTCCTGGCGCAGGAGATGTTTCTGCACCTTCGCAGTCGGCGTCTTTGGGAGGTTGTCAACAATCCGTATGTAACGCGGCGTCATGAAGTGCGCCATGCGAGCGGCCATGAAGCGGACCAGATCACCGCAGTCGATGGCGACGCCAGGCGCAAGCGAGATGACCAGCATCACCTCGTCCTCCCCGAAGGCGCTCGGCACAGGTATTGCGGCCGCCTCGCGCACCGCAGGGTGCTGCATGGCTTCCGTTTCCACCTCGAACGATGAAATGTTCTCGCCGCGTCGCCGGATCGCATCCTTCTGGCGGTCGACGAAGAAGAAATTGTTGTTGGCGTCCCTGCGGAAGGAATCGCCCGTATGGAACCAGCCATTGCGCCAGGCCGCCGCTGTCGCCTCGGGATTTTTGTAATAGCCATGGTTCATCGCCCATGGCGTATCCGTCCTGATAATCAGCTCACCGACAGAACCGGCTGGCGTTTCGCAATCGTTCTCGTCGACCAGCCGCACTTCAACGCCCGGGCGCGGCTTGCCTGAGGTTCCTGGCAATACCGGATTGCGTTCCGAAATCAGCGGGGTCGAAATCTCGGTCATGTTGAACACGGTGTACACCTCGACGCCGAAACGGCGCGCGAATGCCTCCGCATCGCCCGACAGCGGAATGATGACGGCGATCCGCAACCCGTGGCCGCGATCGCTGTCAGCGGGCGGGGCGTTCATGAGAAACGGCGCCATTGCGCCCATCAGGCCAACGGCGGTCACGCCGCTGCGCCTGACCACCTGCCAGAACGTCCCGGTCTCAAAACGCTCCACCAGGGCGATGGAAGCGCCGCGCAGCATCATGGCGTACACGCAGCTTGTCCCGCCGATATGGAACAGCGGCAGGTTGATCAGAAACCGGTCGTCGTCCCGCAGCCATTGCCAGCTTTGCGGTCCGGCCAGCGAGGTCAGGTGCATGTAGGACGACAGCACCGCCTTTGATGGCCCGGTCGTTCCCGACGTAAAAATGATCGACTGGGTGTCCCAAGGCTCAATCGGCCGCTCGAGATCAAGCGGATCAGACGTATCCTCATCGAGAATGGATGACGGAAACGTCTCAATTCCCAAAGCTGCGGGCATGTTGTCGCCAAAAACGACGGCCTGCGCCAGTTGCGCCCGGTCAATCTCCGCCAGCCTGGGCGCCAGCTCTGCGTCGAGCACGATGAGCCGTGCATCCGACAAGGCGACCGTATGGGCCAACAGCGCGCTGCGATAGGCGACATTCAGCGGCACATAAACGGCGCCAATGTAGTTGATGGCGAACCAGACCCGCAGCATGTCGAGGCCATTGGGCAGCCAGACCAGCACGTGCTCCCCCTGCTTCACGCCAAGCCGCCGCAGGGCGCCGGCGGTGGTCCGGGTCATGGCGCGCATCCGGGACCATGTGACCTCCTCTCCATCGGGCAGCCGGACGAAGATCGCTTCGGGCGTCTGGCCAGCGTGATGGTCAAGGACATCACGCAGCACACAGGCTTGGCGTGGCGGAAATCTGGGATCGTGCATGGCCGCTTTCCTCGCTGCCAGAGCCGGATCCATTTCCATCCAACCGCCTTGCGGTTCAATGGATCAGGGTCGCGCGCTGGTCAGAATATCGGGTCTCGACGCCGCGCCGGGCGTCCGGGGTTTCGCCACGGCTCAACCGGGTGTGGCGTAGCCGCCGCTGACGCTGACGATCTGGCCAGATACATGGGCGGCGGCCGATGAGCTGAGGAACACCACCATGTTGGCGATATCCGTCGGCGTTCCCAGGCGCCTGAGCGGGATCGCCGCCTTCACCTTCTCCAGCTGTTCAGGCGTGAACGGCTGGGCGGAGGCGGACCACAGGCTGCCCTTGCCCAGCGAAGCGGCGTCCTCCGGGATAATGACGCCTGGCGCGACAGCGTTGGCGCGGATGCCGTAACGGCCATACTCGCGGGCGAACGCCTTGGTGAAGGTGTTGATGGCGCCCTTGGCGGCGCCGTAAACGGTTTCGCGCGGCTCGCCAAAGCTCGCGTCCGAGCTTGTGAAAACGATGGCGCCGGAACGCGCCGCGACCATGCCCGGCGCAATCGCATGGGTCATGGCGATGGCGCCCATCAGATTGACGTCGATCAGCTTGCGCCAGTAGTCCGGCGTCTGTTCGGCGAAATACATGGGGCGCGCCCAGCCGGCATTGTTCACCAGAACATCGACGGCGCCAAAATCCGCATCGATGGCGGCGGTCGCCGTGGCGATGTCGCTGGCGGAGGTTACATCGGCGACCAGCGCCGTCGCCATGGCCGCTCCGGTCGCCCGCGCCATTTCAGCGGTGGCGCGGGCCTGGTCGCCGTCGAAATCGACAATAGCGATCCGGGCTCCCTCCGCCGCGAAACCACGGACGATGGCGCGGCCAATGTGCGAGGCGCCGCCTGTTACCACAACGACCTTACCGGCCAGCCCGAGTTCCATGGGTGTTCCTTCCATCCTGTCGCCCGGGGCTGGCGAACCAGCGCCCGGCTTTTCACTTTGCCGTCGGCATCAGGCCGGGTAGCTCGCGCGCCCTGCCTTGCCTCCTGTGCCGTCTCGTCTCCTGCGCTGCCTCAGAGCGCGTAACCGCCGTCAACCATCAGGCTCTGGCCGGTGATGAACCCGGACGCATCGGAGGCGAAGAAGTCGACGGCGTTGGCGATGTCATCCGCGCTCCCGAGGCGCTGAAGCGCGAGGACCTTTCGCGTCGCCTCGAAATAGGCGTCGGTAAAATCGCCGGTCGCGACCAGCTGGTGATACATGCCGTCGGTAATGACGCCGACCCCGACAAGATTGGCGCGAACGCCAAACCGGCCCTCTTCCGCCGCGATGGCGCGGATCACCGCTTCGATCGCCGCCTTGGGCGCCGCCGACATGACGTCGCGCAACGCGGCGCGGCGGATCGCCGGCGTGCCGAGGGCCACCATCGCCCCCCGATGCTCACGCAATTGCGGCAACGCAGCCTGGAGAAAATTGTAGGCGCCAAACACATCGGTCGACACGGTTTTCTCGAACAGCCCGGGCGGCAGGCGGCTGACATGCCGCATGTCGATGTAGGGTCCGGCGGCATAAACGGCGGTGTGGACGCCGCCGAACTCCCTGGCCGCGACCCCATAGGCCGCAGCCACGGCCTCCGCGTCGCGCAGGTCAAGCTGGACGGCCAGCGCCTTGCGGCCCTGGGCCTGGAGCTCGGTCACCGCCGCGTCCGCGCTGTCGCGATTGCGATTGTACGTGACGATGACATCCGAGCCGCTCGCGGCCAGTTTGCGGGCAATGGCCCGGCCGACGCCGCCGGATCCCCCGGCAATGATCGCCGCGCCGCGGATATAGCGGGCCGCCTTTTCATCAGACATAAACAGGCTCCATACGGATAACTGGCGCGAGACGTCGCGCCTGCGACGTCAGACGTGGATGCGCATCAGACATGGGTGAGGATGAGTTCGCCCGACGCACGCTGGGGGGTGATGGCGCCATCCGCCGAGATGATCTGGTCGAGCGCCGCAGCCACCCCCGCATCGCGCAACGCCGGATTGAAGTATCCTGGCGCCGTCGCCGGGAAGATCCTTGCGAAACGGCCGCCGCCTGCGCTCATGATTTCGCCATCCAGCGTGCAGTGTTCATGACAGAGCCAGGCGAGTAGCGGCATGACGGCGCTGGCGGAGAAATGGGCGGGATCCGCATGGGGCATGCAGCGCAGAACCGCGTCGCCATTGCCCCCGGCGATGGTCGCCGCCAGCACATTGATGCGCACGTCATGCGCCCGGTTCTCGGCTGCGGCGGTGCGCAGCAGCGCGGCGATCGCCGCCGAGCAGATGGCCTCGCCAGCGCAACCCGGTTCGGGAAAGACGCCAGACGCCCCAGTGACCCAGGCGATGCGCCCGTAGTCCTGGGCCCGCATGTGCGGCAGGGCCGCCGCCAGAGCGTCAGCGGCGTCATCAATGGCGGTGACGGCGGCTGCATACGCCGCCCCGCCATCGACAATGGCCACGGGCGCCAGATGCGGCGTAACGCCGGCAACAATATCGATCCGGCCGAAATGGCCGATGGTCGCGGCGACCGCCGCCGCGCCGCACCCAGCGCAGGCTTCCACCGCAACCCCTGACGCCGTGTCCCCTGACGCCATGGCTTCTCCGCCAGAACCCACGGACCGCGCCATACGCTCCGCCAGCGCCCCGTCCGCCGCGCCCAGCATAATTCTGGCGCCGCGTGCGGCCAGGTGAGCGGCTATGGCCGCGCCAGCCCCGGTTTCAGCCCCACACACCAGCGCGACCCTGCCGTTGAAATCGAGATGTTGATCCATGTCGCTCACCGACCGTAAGAAAAGTGACGCGGCGCGAAGTCCTGCATCATCAGGCGATAGGCGATGCTTGAGCGCGGCCAGTTGGCGTGCGCGTAGCCTGATCCGTCGCTCCACCATGAGACGCACCCCTTGTTCTGGGTGGTCTTCGCATAGGCCTTCTGGATGTCGTCGCAGAAGGCGTCGACCTCGGCCTGATTGGGCTCCATCCAGGCAAAGCCGCTGCTTTCGAGATATTGCAGGGCGTTGACAATGTAGCCGCATTCCGCCTCGATCATCTGGAATGTCGACGTCAGGCCGGCGGTGTTCGGGCCCAGCAGGAAGAAGAAATTCGGCATGCCGGCCGTCATGATGGTGCGATACGTCGTGATCCGCCCGGCCCATGCCTCGGCCAGCGAACGCCCGTCGCGGCCACGCACATCGATCTCATTGCGGATGTCGAATGCCTTGAACCCGGTGGCGAAAACGATCGCATCCACGGCGATGCGACGACCGTCATCCAGGATGATGGCGTTGCGCTCCACGTCCCGGATCGCGCCCTCGACCAGGGACACGCCCGGATTATTGAACATGCGATAGTAATCGTTCGATAAGGTGGGGCGTTTGCAGGTAAAATTGTAGGCCGGGGTCAACGCCGCCTGCATCTCCGGATCGGCGACCTGCGCGGCGATATGATTGCGCGCCCGGGTCTCGGCCAGGCGGTTGATTGCGCTGCCTGGCGTAATCATTTCCATGCCGGTCGTTTCCCACCCCTTCCACAATGCCCAGCGTTTGGCGCGCAGCAGCGCGGGATCATTGCGGAGGGCTTCGATGTCTTCGTGTGAATAGGGTGGATTACTTTTTGGCCCCACCCATACCGGAGAGCGCTGGACCACATGCAGATGGCTGGCGATTTTGGCGATTTCCGGCGCGCATTGCACCGCCGAAGCGCCGGTGCCGATCATGGCGACGCGCTTGCCGGCCAGATCCACATCCTGCGGCCATCGGGCGGTGTGAAACGCCGGCCCGGCGAACGCGGCGAGGTTGGGCAGATCCGGGACATGCGGCGTGTGCAGGCCGCCCATGGCGGAGATCACCACGTCCGCCAGGCATTCCTCGCCGTCCGACAAGGTCAGGCGCCAGCGCGTCCCGTCGAATTCCGCCTGCCTGACAGCCGTGTTGAAGCTGATCCGCTTGGTGAGGTCGTAGTCGTCAGCCACGTCCCGCAAATACCGGTGGATCTCGCCGCCAGGCGCGAACTCTCGCGACCAGTCCGCCCTGGGGGCGAAGGAATAGGAATAGAGATGGGAAGGCACGTCGCATTCCACGCCAGGATAGCGATTGTCCCGCCAGGTGCCGCCGACATCATCGGCCTTCTCGAAGATCCGGAACGATCCGATGCCGGCGCGATCAAGAAAAATGCCCGCGCACAGGCCCGATATACCCGCGCCAATAATTGCAACCCGATACGCGTTCATGGCGCTCCCCTGTTCCTGTCACGGACCAGGCTAGGCGGATGTCCGCAGCGCCATAACCCTCGTTTCCGAGGGGGCGGAACCGTCCAAGGAGCGGAACCGGGCGCGCCGGCAGGCTCAGACGCCAATCGGCCCGAGCATGCCCAGTTGCGCGGCCAGCGCCACGGCATGGGTGCGCGTGGAGGCGCCCAGCTTGCGCACCACATTATCGAGGTGGAAGCGCACCGTTGTGGTTGAGACGCTGCAGATCTCGGCCACCTCCCGCTCGCGGTAGCCCTGGGCGGTCAGCCGCAGACACTCCCATTCCCGGGGGGTGAGGCGCGACAGCTCCTCGCCCCCCAGCCCACGGCGTCCGCCGGACTGGCGCAGGATGATCGCCATGAAGAAATGGCCGCACGCCAGCAGTTCCGGCGTGCAACTGGCGATGATTTTCCGCGCCTCGGCCACGCTGGCGCCGCTCGCCCACGTCATCATCGCCACCTGTCCCCTGGGCAGATGCAGCGGCGTCGTGATCATTGAGGTTATGTCCAGGCGCCCGACGATGGTCGTGGCGCGGCGCTGCTCAACGGGGGCGCCCGTGGCGTCGCTTGAGGCCGGATCGGTGGCGAACGGCAGATGCTCAAAGCGGCAGCGGATATAGAACGGCATCTTTAGCGTCGCATGGTTGTTCCACCACAGCTGCATGATCTCGTCAGGCCAGCCCTGCTGCCGGTGAAACCTGTCCATCAACGGATCGAAATGCGGCCGCGACAGGTCCGGCGACCAGGCGATCCGCGTCGCGCCAATGGCCTGGCCAATGCGCTCCAGAACCGGCGTGGCGTCATCCATGTCCGTGCAATCCCGGAGGGCCTGCACCTCTTCACGAATGCGATGTGCGATCTGCATGAAGCCTTCGTCCCTCCCGGGGAACCATTTTTATCCTGCACATTTCGAGGGGAGATTTTTCCATATCCCCCCTTACGCGCGCCCTGGGCGGGGTTCCCGCGGAGCGCTTTCACGCAGGCCCCGGGCCGTGCGTGCTCTATTTGCACGGCGGCGGTTATGTCATTGGCTCGCCCCATTCGCACCGACATCTCACCAGCCGCCTGGCGCAATTGCTGGAGGGCGAGGTGTTCAGCCTGGATTACCGGCTCGCCCCGGAGGCGCCCTATCCCGCCGCCGTGGAGGATGCGCTCGCCGCCTGGACGGCCCTGTCCGCCATGGGCGGACGCCCGGTCGCGGTCGCCGGCGATTCTGCCGGAGGCGGCCTCGCCTGCGCCCTGACGATGGCCCTGGCGGCGCGGGGCGAAACGCCCCCCGCCTGCCTGGCGCTGTTCAGCCCCTGGGTGTCGCTGAAAACCTCGGCCGACAGCTATGACCGGCTGGCGGCGCTTGATCCGATGATCTCGCGGGCCACGGCCGGCTTCTTCGCCAGGCTGTACGCGCCCGGAGAGCGACATGGAGAGCCGCTGGCGTCGCCGCTCTATGGCGATGTGACGGGTTTTCCGCCGACGCTCATCCAGGCCGGCGGCCGCGAAGTCTTTCTTGACGACATCCAGGCCTTCGCGGCGCGGTTACAGCAGAACGGCGTGGTCGAACTCTCGGTCCAGCCAGAGATGTTCCACGTCTGGCACCTCTACTGGCCACGCCTGGCCGAGGCCCGCGCCGCCCTGGCGGACGCCGCGCGATTTATTGAACGACATCACCGAACCAGCCCGTAAACGACATCTGACGCGCCTGGCGTCATGCGGATGGCCCATGCACGAGCGGAGCCATGAAACGGCGCATCTGGAGGGGAGGATTGAAATGATCAGAAAAAAGACAAAGCAGATCGCCGCATCGATCGTTGCAGCGGCCCTCGCCTGTTCCAGCGCCAGCGCCGGCCCCGCCTACGACGAGGGCGCCAGCGACAGTGAAATCCGGATCGGCAACGTGGCGGCGGCCAGCGGCCCCCTCGCCATCTACATCACCTACCGGGAAGCGCTGAAGCGCTGCTTTGACAAGATCAATGATGACGGCGGGATCAACGGCCGCAAGATCCGTTTTCTTTCGTACGATGACGCCTACAATCCGTCGCGCACGGTGGAGCAGACCCGCAAGCTCGTCGAATCCGATGGCGTGTTGTTCCTGATCGGCGGCGTCGGCACGGCGACAAGCCTGGCGGCCGCGCCCTATCTCAGCGCCAAAAAGGTTCCCCATCTGTTTGTCGCATCAGCCGCAAGCAAGATCGCTGACGCCGCCGCCTATCCGTGGATGATGGGATGGCAGCCGGTCGCAGCCCAGGAAGGGGCGATTTTCGCCCGGCACATGCGCGCTGCCGCAGCCAGCGCCGGAACGCCAGCCAGCATCGGCGTGCTTTACCAGAACGATGATCTTGGACGGGATTTTCTCGCTGGCCTGAAGGACGGGCTGGGAACGGACGCCCAGGCGCGGCTGGTCTCCGCGCGACCATACGAAGCGGCTGATCCCACCATCACCTCGCAAATCGCCCAGATAAAGGCGGCGGGGGCCGACACAATCTACCTCGCGGCGACAGGAAAATTCGTCGCCCAGGCGATCAAGGCGATCCGGGAGCTTTCATGGAGCCCGGTCATCTATCTGCCCTACATTGCCAACTCGCCGGACATTGTGCTGAAGGCGGCTGACCTGAAGGGGGACGAGAAGCTGATCTCATCGGCCTTTCTGAAGGACCCGGGCGCGCCGGCGAAGGCGCAGGACAATGATGTAAAGGAATGGCTGTCCTGGATGAACAGCCACTACCCTTCAGGCAACAAGGCCGAGGTCTTCAATGTCTGGGGCTGGTCCATCTGCCAGACCACAGCGCATGTGCTGCGCAAGGCCGGGGACAACCTCACCCGCGCCAATGTCTTGGCCATGGCCAATGCGCTGGACGCCTACAAGCCGCCCATGGTGCTGCCTGGCATCGCCATGTCGTCCAGCCCAACCCAGCACCGGCTGACAAAATGCATGCAAATCCAGACCTTCCGTGATGGCCGGTGGAACGCCGCCGGTGAAACGGTCTGCTCCGACTGACGCCAGCGCCCCGCACGCGGGGGGCTTGCTCCCGGGAATGCCCCCGGAGCGCGCATTTGAGCATTTTCGATGAAAACCAGCTCACCAAAATGCTCCAGGTGGTTAGTCCCGGCATTTGATGGTGCGGATTCAGCTTAAATCTGGCCGGCTCGTTTTGCCATATTTTGCAGATGTATTCGTATGGAGTGAGGCCGCGCAGGGCCTTCAATCGCCGGCCGTAATTGTAGGTGTCGATGAAGTCATTGAGGTGTGCGATCAGTTGATCGTGGCTGTCGTAATGATAGCGCTTGACCCTCGCTTCCTTGATGGTGCGGTTTATCCGCTCGACCTGTCCGTTGATCCAGGGGTGTTTGATTTTGGTGAGCCTGTGCTCGATCCCGTTCTCACGACACCGCATGTCGAACATATGCGTCATATAGGTCGCGGTAGGACCGTCGGCATAGCGGGGCGGATATGTGAACTGGATGCCGTCATCCGTCAGGACGGTGTGTATTTTGTAGGGAACAGCGGCAATCGGGGCGACCAGGAAGGCAGAGGCTGATGTCCTGCCTGTTTTGGCGACAAGGTGGACAAACGCAAACTTGCTGGTCCGGTCGATCGCCACATACAGAAAAAGCTTGCCTTCCGCCGCGCGCACTTCGGCGATGTCGATGTGAAAGTAGCCAATCGGGTAGGTTTTGAATTTGCGTTTCGGCTGCCTGTTGCCTGCCACATCGGGCAATCGGCTGATCCCGTGCCGTTGAAGGCAGCGATGCAGGGACGAGCGAAATGCGGGATCGTGCCCTGCAGGGCATAGAGCCAGTCATCAAGCGGCAACAATGTGTGTTTGCGGAAAGCGACGATGGTCGCCTCGTCCTCGACTGTCAGTACACTTGAACGAGGATCCCTTGGTCTGGTCGGCAAATCCTGGGTCGCAGTCCGCTTCTTCCATTTCGCCACGGTCGTCTGATTGATCCCGTAGCGCTTCGCCAGCGCCCTCAGGCTCTCTTGACTATGCTGTATCGCTCTACAGACCGCCTCTGTCGTGCGGGCGCTCCCGTGCAGAATTTGCCCCATAGCGCATCCTTCCACTCTGGCGAGAATAATGCACCATCAAATACCGGGACTAAACATTTTTTAGAGCGCATTCCAGCATCCAGCATCCAGCATCCAGCATCCAGGCTGATCAACCAGAATTTGCGCATAGCCAAGTTGTCTCAATGCATTTTCCGATCACGTCATCAAAGACGTGCCTGGGATATCCAGTGGCTGCCACCGCTTCGAAATCGCGCGCAAAAATGTCGTTTGCTGACGACATCGGAGAAAAAATACTCGTCCCAAAGGGTCACGACAGCACAGAGTTTCAAATACTCTCCGGAGGGGTTGAACTACCATATGCGGAATCTCTAGCTTGCTCAGCATGACTTGGATGCAAACGTTCATATTACCGGTCAAAGCAGCAGTTCTTTCCCATTTGGGCAGCAAGACGAGGTTCGGCAATGACGCGGCGACAAGGCCAGATGCGGCTTGGAGCTTTTCATTATATTTCTGGCAATCACATAGCCGCGTGGCGTCATCCTGATGCCTCTCGCGATGACCGGCTGGAAGACTTCGTCAACTTTGCCTGCATGGCTGAATCAGCGAAGTTTGACGCGATTTTCCTGGCCGACAGCGTCGACGTACGGCTGTTGCATCCGGATGGCGCGGCGCGCAAGGCGCACACCGGCATTACCCCCTTCGAACCCCTGACGCTGCTGTCTGCCCTGGCCGCGGTCACCAGTCACATCGGGCTGATCGGCACCGCATCCACCACCTTCAGCGATCCCTACAATCTGGCCCGCCAGTTCGCCTCGCTGGATCACATCAGAGGCGGACGCGCCGGCTGGAACCTTGTCACCTCCAACGACCCGGAAGCCGCCCTGAATTTTGGTCACGCGGGCCCCGGCGGCATTGGCCATCGGCTGATCGTCGGCACGCCGGATTGCCGATGACATTGAGGCGTGGTTCCGCGCCGGCGCCGCCGATGGCTTCAATCTGATGCCGGACGTGTTGCCAGATGGCCTCGACAGCTTCGTCGACACGGTCGTGCCGCTACTCCGCGAAAAATGCATCTTCCGCCAGGCCTACACAAGCTCAACCCTGCGCGAGCACTTCGGTCTCGCGCACCCGGCAGCGAGTGTCGCGGCCTCGCGTCTTGTGGCCTGAGCCCTGCGTTTCCCGGCGCAAGCGGCATGCCCTGCGCTGAAAAAGCTCCAGATCATGTTCTGTGAAACAAAGGTCACAGAACATACTCCATCTTTCTGATTTTACGCATTTTCATCACGAAGTGGGATCCACTTTTCTCGAAAATGCTCCAGACCAATAAAGACAAGCAATCCCGGAGCAACAATGTACGCCCGTTCCAATAGTACCGACCGATCCGGTCATCACAAACTGAGCGAACAACTGACCGCTCGCCGCCTGATGCTGCTGGCGGGCATCGCAGGCGCAGGCATGTCGCTATTGGCCGCCCAGCCGGCAGCAGCCAATGAAACGCCGCGTTCGGGCGGAACGCTGACATTTGGCGTCACGACCGAACCCGTCTGCTTCGACCCGCATCGCTCTGTTCAGCAGAACTCGTATATTATCATTCGCAATTATGTGGATTCACTGGTCGCCAAGAATGCAGACGGTCGTTTCCTGCCGTGGCTGGCGAAAAGCTTTCAGAAATCCGCCGATGGCAAAACCTATGACTTCATCCTACGTGATGATGTTGTTTTCCATGACGGAGAAAAATTCGACGCCGCCGCAGTAAAAACTAATTTCGACCATGCGCGCGATGCCAAAAACGCTGTTCCCGCTGGCGAATTACTACAGTCAATCGAGCAGATTGAGGCTGTAGCCCCGCACCACCTCCGCCTGCATTTGCAACAGCCAGACACTGCGCTGCTGGAGTCGATCGCCAGCGTACGGCTTGGCCTGCTGTCGCCAAAGGCCTTGCAAGCCGGGGCGCAGCTTTGCGGCGGCGGCCCGGCGCTCGCCGGCACCGGGCCTTTCCGGTTTGCGGGCTATACGCGCGGCCAGTCCGTCGCGCTTGAACGCAACGCCGCCTACAATTGGGGTCCAGGCTATGCAAAGCATAATGGCCCCGCCTATCTTGAGAAGGCGACCATTCGCTTCCTGCCGGAGTATTCGGTGCGGGCCGGCGCCCTGTCATCTGGCCAGATTGATGTCATTGAGGGCGTGCAGCCGACCGATGTCGGGCAGTTCAAGGACCAGCCTGGCTTCCAGTTCCTCACGGGGCCATCGGGCGCCCAGACCGCCTTCACCCTCAATATCAACAACACCATTGAGCCCGCTACCGACGTGCGCGTGCGCCAGGCCCTGCGCGACGGCGCCGACATCGAAGCGCTGGTGAAAAGCGTCTATCGCGGCACAGTGCGGCGCGCCTGGTCGAATATCGGCCCGGACAATCCACTCTACAACAAGGCGCTTGAAGGTTCCTGGGGCCTGAACGTCGCAAAAGCCAACCAACTGCTTGATGAAGCGGGCTGGACCGGCCGCGACGCGCAAGGCTATCGCACGAAGGATGGCAAGCGCCTGGGCATTGAAGTTGGCTATCCGCAGCCATTCGTTCGCGACAGTCGCGACGTGCTCATCCAGGGCGTCCAGGCGCAATTGCGCAAGAACCTCGGCTTTGATCTCAAGCTGCGCATCATCACCGGCGGCGAATGGGGCCAGCAGCTGCGCGAAGGCACGTGGACGATCTATCCCAACACCTATCTGCCGGCTGATCCCGTGCGTGAACTCGAAGGTAATATTGGCCGCACCGGCTTCATTCGCGCCGTTTCAGACAAGGGCGACAAGGAGCTGTTCGGTCATATCGAAAGCGCCCTGCGCGCCACCACAGCCGACGACAAGCTGAAACACGTTCATGCAGCGCAAAAGCGGGCGGTCGATCAGGCGGTTATCGTGCCGCTGTTCGCCGCAAGTTACCAACTCGCGGCGCGCGACAAGGTGCGTGGCCTCTCATTCGAGGCCCAGCTTGACTCGCCGTCGAACCTCTACGACGTCTGGGTGGCTCCATGACATCGACCCGCGCGATGATCACGAAGCGGATCGCGCCGCGGCTGCTGACCGGATTGCTGGTGGCGTGGGGCGCCGTGACCGCCGCTTTCATCGGTATGCACGCATTGCCAGGCAGGGTTGAGGATATTCTGGCTGGCGACATGTCATGGCCAGGCCTGCGCGAGGCCATCGCCCAGGAATGGGGCCTCGATCAAAGCGTCTGGAGCCAGTACGTCGGCTTCATCTGGCGCATTGCCCAAGGTGATTTCGGCACATCCTATGTGATGCGGCAACCGGTCGCTGATGTCATAGGCCCGCAGATCTGGCCGACGGTTCATCTGGCGCTCAGCGCCGGCATTCTGGCCGTTGTGCTGGCGGTGCTGGCGGCGACCCTCACAGCAGGGCGCGGACGCATCGCCCGCGCGGCCGCCAGTCTGATCGAGCTGGCCTGCGTTTCGGCCCCAGTATTCTGGATCGGCCTGCTTCTGCTGCTGGCGTTCTCTTTCACCCTGCGCTGGTTCCCGGTGTCCGGCGCCGACGGCTGGCGCGCACTGGTATTGCCTGCCGTGACCCTCGCGCTGCCCACGGCGGGGCTGCTGGCCCAAGTATTGCGTGAAGCCATGGAAAAGGCGCTGGTGCAACCCTTCGTGGTGACAACGCGGGCGCGCGGCATCGGTGAGACGTTGTTGCGTCTGCGCCATGTCCTGCGGCACGCGGCGTTGCCAGCAGTCACTCTGGGCGGCTGGCTCGTCGGCGGGCTGCTTGGCGGCGCAGTGATCACTGAAAAGGTGTTCGGACGCCCTGGGCTCGGCACGGTCACGCTCAACGCCGTGCTGTCGCAGGATGCGCCAGTTGTGCTGGCGGTCGTGATGCTGGCCGCGCTGATCCACGTGCTCGCATCCACTGCTCTCGATGTCGCTTACGTGTTCATTGATCCAAGGCTGAAAGTCCAATGACAGAGATGTCCTCTCGCCTGTCCGGCCCGGCCAGTCACACTGTTACGGCGCGTTCCGTGTGGCCAAAGCCTATAAACACCCTGATCAATGCCCTGATAAATTTCCTGACACGCCCACGACGCCTCGCGCCGCTGCTGGCCTGCGCGTGGATGATCCTGATCGCAGGCTTCGCCTTCGCGCCGCACTGGTTCACCGCTTATGATCCGCTGGAAGGCGATGTGCTGGCCTCGCTGGCCGCGCCCGACGCCGAACACTTTTTGGGCACGGACAAACTGGGGCGCGATGTGTTCGCCCGCATTGTTTACGGCGCGCGCTTCTCACTTGGCGTTGGCCTCGGCGCCGTGGCCATCAGCGTGGCGTTTGGCGTGCTGCTCGGCCTGATCGCTGGCCAGCGTCAGCGCGTACTGGATGAAGGCTTTTCCCGCCTGTTCGATGTGGTGTCAGCCTATCCTGGCGTCCTGCTCGCCATGTTGCTGATTACGTTCCTTGGCGGCTCGCTGGTCAATGTCGCGATCGCGGTCGGCATCGCCGGCATCCCCAAATTTGGCCGGGTTGTGCGGGCCCAGACGAAGGCCGTGCAGGACGCTGATTATGTCGTGCAGGCCAGCATCTATGGCCGCAGCAGGTTTTCGGCGTTTCTCGTGCATGTGGTTCCCAATGTGCTCACCGTTGTGCCAGTGGTCGCCACCATCTCTGTCGGGACGGCCATCCTGACCACATCCGGGCTGAGCTTTCTTGGCCTCGGGCCGCAGCCGCCAACGCCCGAATGGGGCCTTATGCTGGCGGAAAGCCGGGATTATCTGCGCACGGCGTGGTGGACAGGGGTGCTCCCGGGCATCGCCATTACGCTGACCGTCATCGCCTTCGCCGTGCTTGGCGGGTCGTTACAGCGCCATATAGAAGGCCGCGCCCCATGAGCAACGCCAGACGCCCTGCCCCGCTCGTCGATATCGCGGGCCTCACCATTTCCTTCCCCAACGACCGTGGCGTCCAGCACGCTGTCGCGCGCAATGTCAGCTTCACCATCTCACCCGGAGAATGCGTCGCCATCGTGGGTGAAAGCGGCTCTGGCAAATCGGTCACTGCCCGCGCCCTGCTCAACCTGGTTGGCGGCAACGCACGGATTGAAGCTGAGCGCTTTCTCATCAATGGCGCGGATGCCCGCGCCTTCAACGCCAGCCAGTGGCGCCGGGTGCGCGGCGGCTTCGCAGGCCTCGTCATGCAGGACGCGCTGACATCGCTTGATCCGCTGCGCACGATTGGCAAAGAGGTGGCCGAGGCCGCCCAAATCCACGGCCTTGCCCGTGGCGCCGCCGCCCTGCATACACTGGCGACGGCGACGCTGGCGCGCGTGGGCGTCCCCGATCCTGAGGAGCGCGCGCGCCAGTACGCCCAGCAATTGTCCGGCGGCTTGCGCCAGCGTGCGCTCATCGCCGCTGCGATCGCCGGTCAGCCCCGGCTGATTATCGCCGATGAACCTACGACAGCACTTGACGCCAGCGTGCAGGCCCAGGTGCTCAGCGTGTTGCGGCAACGTCGCGATGAAGGCGCCGGGCTACTGCTCATCAGCCATGATCTCGCTGTGGTGGCCGGCATTGCTGACCGTGCGATGGTGATGCGCGATGGTGTGGTGCTCGATTCAGGGCCAACACAGGAGGTTCTGAATGCGCCGCGCCATCCGTGGACCAGACGGCTTATCGCCGCCTCGCCCTCCGCATCCACCCACGGCTATCGCCTGACGCGCCCGGTTACAGCGGGTGGCGCCAATCTGGATGCCCGCGAGCCGCTTCCGCCGCGCGCCGCGCCAGATCTTGCCCGACCGGTGCTGGAGGCGCACAATTTGCGCAAGCATTATCGCACAACGGCTGGCGGCGTATTCACGGCCCTCGATGGCGTGTCTTTCACAGTCAATGCGGGCGAGGTGCTGGGCCTTGTCGGTGAATCCGGCTCGGGCAAATCGACCTGCGCAAAGATCGCCCTTGGCCTGCTGGAGCCAGACGACGGCGAAATCCACCTGCTTGGCGCGCACTGGACCGGGATGAAAGAGCGCGCGCGCAAGCATTTGCGCCGCAAAATGCAGTACATTCCGCAAGATCCACTCAGCAGTTTTGATCCACGCCACACCGTTACTGACATTATCGGCGAAAATTTACGTGCATTTTCCGGCATGTCCCGCCGTGAACGCGTCATGGATCTGCTCGCCCTGGTTGGCCTCGACGTCCATTACGCCAGCCGGCGCCCAGGCCAGTTGTCTGGTGGCCAACGCCAGCGCATTGCCATCGCGCGGGCGCTCGCCGCCGATCCCGCCATCATCATTTGCGATGAGCCGGTATCTGCGCTCGATGTCAGCATCCAGGCCCAGGTGATTGATCTGCTGGCGGATCTACAAGCCCAGACGGGCGTGGCGCTGTTGTTCATCACCCATGACCTTGGCTTGGTGCAGCATGCCGCCGACCGGGTAATCATCCTGAAGGATGGACGGGTTGTCGAGCAAGGCGACGCCCGGGCCATTTTCCGCAACCCGTCGCACAGCTACACCGCCGAACTCGTCGCGGCATTGCCGCGCCTAGGGTTCGGACTCATAACCAGTAGCTGATGGTCGCTGCGATGCAGACTGTGGCCATGAAGTTTACGGCGCTGCGGTCATATCGGGTCGCGATCCGGCGGAAGTCCTTGAGGCGGCAGAACATGCGCTCAATCGCATTTCGCTTCCGATAAAGTACTGGTGAAAAACAGCTCTTCCAGATCCGGCTGGCCCCTTGGGCGGAATGTTGGGCGCAACTCCCATGTTCTCAATTTTCGCGCGCACCGCATTGGTGTCATAACCCTTGTCGCCATGCAGGATGTCGGTGTGCGGCATGTACTCGAGAAGCGTGTCTGCAGCGGTGCAGTCGGCAACCTGCCCACCCGTGAGCAGGAAGGCGATGGGCCGGCAGAAAGCATCGGTCAGGGCGTGGATCTTCGTGGTGCGACCGCCCCGCGAGCGACCAATCGCCTGCGCCCGTTCCCCCCTTTTCCGCCAGCGGCGCACCGGTGGGCTTTAACCGCCGATGAATCGATCAGGACCTGAGCCGGAGGGCCGCCCGCTGCCGCCAGAGCGTGGAAGATGTTCTGCCAGATGCCCTTGTCCGCCCAGCGAACGAACCGGTTGTAGAGCGTTTTCCTCGGCCCATAGATCGGGGGCGCATCCACCCAGCGGCAGCCCGATTTCAAGACATGCACAATCCCGCTGATGACGCGTCGGTCGTCCACCCGGGCCTTGCCGCGGGTATCTGTTGGAAGATGCGGCTCAAGCCGCGCGAACTGCTCGTCCGTCAGCCAGAAAACGTGCGTGTCCATCCGATGGCTCCCTTCGGGAGCCTTGAATCAGAAAGCGCTTAAAAGCGAAACTGTTTTTATGGGTCCGGAGCCTAGCATGAAGGGCGGCCGCTTCCAGTTCACGCATGACGAGACAAAGTCGCTCGCCGCACTGGCTCGTATCGCGAAGGACATGGCCGAACGCGATCTGGTGCTCGGGGATATCTGGGACATCGACGGCAAGCAGAGCTATCTCGATCAGCTTGAGCACGAGGGCGTCCTTCCCAAGGAAACAGGCACAGCGAAGACAGTTGAACCCGCGATGCCGACCGAGAAGCCTGCTGTACGTCGTCAGAACATTTGGCGCAGATCGCGGCGTAAATTAGCGGAGTGCGGGCCTC
>NZ_BNCG01000022.1 GCF_014656355.1 Camelimonas fluminis | reverse complement strand
CAGAAATCTCGCGAAGGGGGAACCTCTTATGATTCTAGACGTTCGAAAACCGCTCTAAAACAATTTCCATGATCCGGGGTCTGCCCCGGCGTCCGGCGATGCGGATCTGACGAAGGCTTCTTCCATCCCGCTATGAGGCAGCGGCCGCCAGCAACCGTTGGCGCTGGCAACGCTGGCGACTCCACGGAACGGAGAAGATCTGCCAGGCGACCTGTTCGACGCGTCGAAACGCGCTGCGGATACCCGGCCCGATATTACCTTATGATATGCAATCGTCGTCCAATCGCGACGGCCTCCGTACGGCTCCTGGCATTGAATTTACTATTGACGTTGCGCAGATGCGTCCGGACGGTGCTATCCGAAATAATCAGTTTCTTTGAGATCGCCGAATTCGAATGACCGTCGGCCACGAGCTGCAAGACCTTTATTTCCTTCTGGGTCAGGGCCTCCATCGGCCGGGCGGCGCCCACCGCCGGCGCGACCGCCGCGGGACCGAAAGCCCGCATCAGGCGCTGGACATACGACGCCAGGGCAGCGTCACTGCTTCTTGCCGGCATTTCTTCAATGGAAGCGTAAAACAGCCCCACGAGTTGCGCCAGCTTTTGGCCCTCGTCGAGCAGCAGGCGGATGAAGCCCTCGCGGCTGGCGTGATGGAGGACGCCCGCGAGCGTCTCCATTGCGGCAGGCAGGTCGCCGCTCCGCTGCAGGGCAAGACTTTTCAACACCCGCAGCCGGATCGCGCGCAGTATCCGGCACTGGTCAATCGCAGCGTCAATCTCCCGTTCCAGCGCTGGCAGCGCGCCTGCGGCGTCGCCGAAATGGATCTCCCACCGAAGCCGCGCCAGCGCCAGATACTCGACTTCCTGGGCCGGCAAATGCTGGCGGCCAATGCGCTCCCACACCGGCAGGGCGGCGGCGCGCTCCAGCTCGCCCAGCGCGGCCCGGGCGTCATCCTGCAACAGATGCAGGCGGCTGCGCTCGAGCTTGGCGCCGGCGACGAAACGGGCGTTCTGGCGGCGATGCCCGATATTCTCAAGGCTGGCCACAATGTCGAACGCGCGCGGCGCGTCATTCTGGATGAACGCGATCCGCGCGGCGAGGGTATGCCCGATAATGGTGTGATCTGGTAACGCGAGCGTGGAGATGATGGGCAGATAATCGCCCAGCAGCTGGTCTGCGCCTTCGACGTCGTTCACCTCATAAAGAGCCGCGGCGTACAGCGCGCCCGCCCAGACATTGCCGTTGGCATAGCGGCGGGGGGCATCGTCCGTCGCATGCGGCGCGCTGCGAAACCTGATCATCGCCTCCTGCAGCCGGCCCCGTTGCAGACAGAGCATGCCCTCAAGCGCTTCCGCGAACATGTGATTGAAAATGCCGGAGCCCTGAAGTCGGCGGGCCTCATCCAGCAAGCGTTGCGCCTCCTGGTCCTCGCCATGGAACATCATGACATTCGCCATGACGTTACAGAGGATGGTGTCGGCGAACCGGTCGCCGGTCGGCATCCGCGCGAGACCCTCCAGCCCCGCCGCGCGGGCCTCGTCAAGGCGATCCTGCATCGCCAGAATTGTCGGATTCAGGGCATTGAGATGCGCCGTAACGCTGGCGGCGCCGGAAGCCTGACGCCCCGATCGCGCCAGCTCGTCCGCCGCATCCCAGGGGCCGCGCGTGAACAGCGTGGCCCAGATGGACATGACCTCCAGCTCCGGGTTCTCACGGAGCATGGATGGGGGAATGGCCCGGAACCAGCGAGCCAGCAGACGCATCCGGCCATCTTCAAGCAACCGGCGCGCATTCGGCCGCAGAAGCGACATGGCGAGCGCATAGTCACCGCCCTCGATCGCATGACCAATGGCGGGGACGGGCCGCTGGCGACTCTCATACCAGCGCGCGGCCGCCAGATGCAGTCCCGCGATGGTCTCAATCTTTTCGAGCACGAGACGGGACTGCAGATAGTCAGCAAACAGCGTGTGATACCGCCACGTCTGCCCATGACCCGCGGCCGGCAGAAGGAACAGCCCCTGTTTATCCAGGACGCCCAACATGGCCTGCGCATCGATATCCGGCAGGAGCGCCTGGCAGATCGAGGCGTCGAGCTGTTTGAGGATGCTGGTGTGAAGCAGGAAACGACGCACGTCCTCCGGCTGGCTCGCCAGCACCTCCTCCGTAAGGTAGTCGGCGATCGCCCAGGCCGATCCGGAAAACCGTTCGACGAAATCTCCCCCATCGCCCTGCCGTTCGATGGAGATCGCCGCCAGACACAGGGCGACGATCCAGCCCTCCGTTTTCTCATGCAGGCGACGGACGGAATCCTGCGACAGCCCTGGCAGGCAGCGCAGGCGAAAATACTGTTCCGTCTCCTCACGGGTGAAGCGGATGTCGTCGGCGTCCAGCTCAAGCAACATTCCGAGCCCGCGCAACCTGGCCAGCCCGAGACGTGGGGCGGTGCGCGCGCCGATGATGATGCGGCCGCCGCGCGGCAGGCGCTCGATGACCGAACGCAGCAGGGCCAGAATGGATTCCTCGTCGATCAGATCCATGTTGTCGAGGAAAATGGCGAACGGCACGCTGGAGCGGAGCAGCCATTCCAGCACCCGCGCCGAAAACGGCTCCCGCTCTCCAGCCGCGCTCAACTGGCGCACCGCCAGCTCCATGGACGCGACAAATTGCCCTGGTTGATTGTCCGATCGCTCCAGCGTAATCCACGCGGTGTTTACGCCCTGCGCGGCCAATGCTGCGCGGCATTGCAGCATGGCGGTGGTCTTGCCAAAGCCCACCGGCGCCTGAAGCACGACAAGGCGTGCGTCGGTCGCGGCGCAGACCCGATCGCAGATCCGCTTGCGAACCACCTGTGTGGCTGCAAGTGCTGGCGGCGTCATCTTCGCGGCTTGCGTAGCCGAGATGGGCCTCCCTGCAATTGCCTCCAGTTCCAGCTGTCGATTGACTAACGTCACGAAAGCCGTGCTCCTCCCGTCCGAAGCCCCCTTGCGGCTGGTCGTTTGCGCCAGCCTTCCGTGAAACGATACTCCAATAGCCAGCCGGTGCAATGGGCCGTGGATGTCCGCTGCAACAGCGCTGTGTATGGCGCGCGCGGTCACGCCCGCGTCATGTTGCTGCGTCACGTGGAATTGCCAGGCGCTCCCCCAGCTTGCGCGTTGTGAACACGCCGGCCGATGCGGCGCCTGTTCGTCGAACCGTGGATAGCCATTCCGCCGGGAACGGCGGCGCTCCGCGACCACGCCCGCCGCCATACGGATACAGCCCTTGCGCTACGCCATCTACTTCACTCCCGCGCCGCAAAGCCCCCTGCATCAGCGCGGCGGCGCGCTACTCGGTTACGACTGCTATTCCGGGGTCCGGACGCCGCCCGCAGGTCCCGCCGACATTCCCGCGCCCGAACTGGCCGCCAGCGTCCAGGAGGCGTGGAAATATGGCTTTCACGCCACCATCAAGCCGCCGTTCAACCTGCGGGAAGGAACGGACGCAAGCCAATTGCAGGAGAGGCTCGCCGACTGGGCGGCAAACACGGCGCCGCTCAGCATCGGGACCATGCGCGTCGCCGGTCCAGGCAATTTCGTCGCCCTGGAGCCAGAGACGCCGTCGCTGGCGTTGCAAATGTTCGCAGCTGAAACGGTCGCGTGGTTCGACGACTTCAGGGCGCCGCTGACGCCCACCGACCTTGCCCGACGGCCGCCGGAGCGCCTGACGCCACGCCAGCGCGTCCTTCAGCAGCGCTGGGGCTACCCTTATGTGTTCGAGGCGTTCCGCTTCCATATGACTCTCAGCGACGCCCTGACCCGCGACCGGCTGGCGGCGTGGCGGGCGGCCTTGGGCGCCTGGTTCGGGCCACTCGATCTGACCATCGACGCCCTGACCCTGCTGGCCCAAGATGAGCGCGGCGGCCCGTTCCGCGTCGTTTCACGCCATCGACTCGCCGGCTGACCAGGCTATGCCGCGACGAGAATGAGACCCCGGCGCCCTGGCGAGAACTCCGCTCACCCGGCAACGGATTTTCACTCTGTCCATCTGAACCGCCAGTCCTTTCAGGCCGCCGATGCGCCAGCGCTGCCTGACGGGCTGGCGTCGCCAGACGGCGCTGGCTCCAGCCAGCCGCGATAACGCACGATCAGCCGGCCGGTCAGGGGCGCGAACAGGGCTACGTCAAAACAGAAATGGCCATCCTGGACATATTCCCGCGCCTTTGATCGCGGCAACAGCCAGCGCGGCATCGGCAAGAGGCCCATGCGGGCCCCGCGCACGGGAAAATGCAGCGCGCCGTCGCTGACATGCAGTCCGAGCAGGAAGGTGAACGGGCCGAAACGTTCGGTCATGACCGGATGGACTCCGGCGTCGCCGGAGGGCGTCACGGCGAGATGCGAGCGGAAGCGGCGCCTGCCGAACGTCCGCACCCAGGTTTCACCGCGCCCGACCGCCAGTTTGGTCACAGTCACCGGCGTATCGGCGTTCGCGGGGGGAAGGCGAAACGCCGCGGCGATCAGGCGCGACCACAGGGTTCCGCCGCGAGTCACCTGCGCCCGACCTTGCCAGCGGCTGCAATCGACCGTGTCGTGGGTCCGGCGGATTTCATCGGGCAGATGATCGAAATCCGCGATGGCTCCCCGCGCGAAGAGCGGCCGGCGCGGCGTCGCGCTCCGTTCGGTCCGCACCGCCAGGTCGGCCATCGCCGCCTCGATCTCGTCCAGCCCGAGCACCCCCACGGCGGCCTGCGCGCCCACCGGCAAGGTCTGGCGGCGCAGCAGCGCCCGCACCGGAACCGCCGGGATGAACGGCCCCTCGCCCTCCCCGGCCAGCAGCGCCCAGACCCGCCGCTCGCCGCCGGCGATAACGGCGACCAACATGCCGCCGCTATCCGTCCCCTGTGACGCCAGCATATCGGCGACGCGGCGGAAGACACGAGTCAGGCCTGGAGAAACCGGCAGGCGCAGTCCCCGCTGCATCCAGGCGAAAGCCGCCAGGCCGTTGTTCAGGAGGCCAAGCTCCATGCCGGCGCGGAAACTGACAGAATCCGCGCCTGACCACTGCGGAAAAAGGCGCGTGTCCGGAACTTCGATGCGCCAGGCGCGGCGGCGCAGGCCGCCCGGCAGTTCATAAACGGCGGGGTCCGACCAGCCACGGACCTGCATCCATTGCCTGCCGCGCCAGACCATCATGGGGCGCCCGGCCTGGGCCAGAATGGACTGCATGACCGACAGCCCGCGCGGCGCGCGGTTTCCCGGCAGGATCGCCGTATCGATCATTCGCGCCGGGTCCGCGCCCGCCAGCGCCCGCGCCGCCGCTGAGGATATGGCCGGGACCGACGACAGGCCCGACAACACGCAGACCCCGGCGGCGCGGGCGGCGCCGTCAAGCGCGCCGACGCCGGCGCAGAACGCAGCGTTATCGGACAGATCGAGATAGTGCGCGCCAGCAGCAATGGCGGCGCGCGCGACGCGCCAGGCGTCGTCGCCAGCAGTGTGAAAGGGACCGGCGGCGTCGACCACAACATCAAACCCGGCAATGGCGGAAAGGTCGCCCGTGCGGTCAATTTGCAGAGCGCTGCAATTGATGTCGCGCCCCAGCCGCTCCGCCGCCCGCAGATCCCGCCCGGCGACCGTCACCTGATGGCCATCGCGCGTCAGCAGCCGCGCCAGGCGCTCCCCGAAGACGCCGTAGCCCCCCAGCACCAGTACATTCATCGCAATAGCCGGCGCTGCAGCGACGGATCAGGAATGGCGCACAGGTCGCCGCGGCCGAACCAGGCGTAACGGTTGCGGGCAAGGCGCTGATACAGCCAGCCGCGCGCCGGCGCCGGCAGCAGGCCAAAGACCCAGGCCAGACGCGCCCAGCCGCCGAAGCGGCGGCCAGCGTAGATCACCGCGTCCAGATCACGATGGGCGACGCCGCCGTCGATGAACAGCCAGGTGGAGGGATCGCGCGCGTCGAGGCCGTAGTGGGCCAGCAACGCGCCGCCGAGCGTCGACTGAACCGCGCATATGCGGGTCTCGCCGCTTCGGTCGAGGCGGTTGATCATCCGGGCGCCCCAGCTGCAGAGAGCGCAACTGGCGTCCATCACGGCAAGCGGCCGGGAAGCGTCGAACTCCGGCACGGCTGGATCATCGAGAAACGAAAAAGGCGCGCGCATGAGCTTCTCCTGAACCGCTCCCGCAGCTTTCCCGAGAAATTGCGTATGCGCAAAGATAGAGCGCCCTGTTGATCCGTTTCAAACAGAAATGGATCAACAGGGCTCCCTGAACGCCTCAGATATCCCAGTCGCTCACCGGCACGATCCGCACGCGACCGATGGAACGCTTGTCGAGGTTCAGAACCTCCATGCGCAGGCCGTCCACTTCCAGGCTTTCGCCCGCCGCCGGCAGGTAGCCGAGCCGGGTCAGGATATAGCCGCCGAGGGTGGAGTAACGGTTGGACTCGTCCACCAGGTCACGCTCCAGGGCGCCGCTGAGCTGACGGATATCGATGAAGCCGTCGACGATCCACGAGCCGTCGTCCTGACGGTCGAGCACCGCGGCCTCCTCGTCCATGTCCGGGAATTCGCCGGCGATGGCCTCCAGCACGTCGGTGGGGGTGGCGATGCCTTCCAGCGAGCCGTATTCGTCCACCACCATCACCATCTGCACCGGCGAGCGGCGCATCTGCTCCATGACCTTCAGCACGTCAGTGGTTTCCGGCACCACGACTGGCTGGCGGACCACGCGAGCCCAGTCGACCGGCTTGCCGTCGACCAGCAGATTGAGCAGTTCACGGGTGATGGCCACGCCCACGAAGTCGTCAACGCCGCCCCGCGCCAGCACGACGCGGCTGTGGGTCAACCGGCGGATATCGGCGAGAAGCTGCTCGTCGCCACGGTTCAGATCCAGCCATTCCACTTCATTGCCCGGGGTCATGATGGAGCTGACCGGACGCTCGCCGAGGTCGAGCACGCCGCGGATCATCTCCTTCTCTTCCTGACGGAACAGATTGCTGCGGGCGGCCTGGCCGGCAATCACCTCGATGGTTTCGCCGAGCGGCTGCTCGCCGACGCGGCCGCCCAGCATGCGCAGCACAGCTTCCGAGGTGCGCTCGCGCAGATCGCCCGTGGAAATCAGCTTCTCGCGGTTGTGCCGCCCAAGCTGGTTCGCGGCTTCGATCAGCACCGAGAAGCCGATGGCGGCGTAGAGATAGCCCTTGGGGATATGATAGCCGAAGCCCTCCACCACGAGGCTGAAACCGATCATCAGCAGGAAGCCGAGGCACAGGATCACCACCGTGGGGTGTTTGGCGACGAACGTCATCAACGGGCCGGACGCCGCGATCATCACCGCCATGGCGATACACACGGCGACGATCATCACCCACAATTCGTTGACCATGCCGACGGCGGTGATGACGCTGTCGAGCGAGAACACCGCGTCGAGCACGACGATCTGGACGATGACCTGCCAGAAAACCGCGTGCACGACCTTGTTGGCGCCTGCCTTTTGTTCGCCCTCCAGCCGCTCGTGCAACTCCATCGTGCCCTTGGCAATCAGGAAGACGCCGCCAACGATGAGGATCAGGTCGCGGCCGGAGAAGGAGTACGCCCCCACGGAAAATAGCGGCGTTGTCAGCCTGACGATCCAGGAGATCGAAAACAGCAGGCCAATGCGCATGAGCAGAGCAAGCGACAGGCCCAGCAGCCTGGCCCGGCTCCGCTGCTCCGGCGGCAGCTTGTCGGCCAGGATGGCGATGAACACCAGATTGTCGATGCCGAGAACGACTTCAAGAACAACGAGGGTTGCGAGGCCGACCCAGATATGCGGATCTGCAAGAAACTCCATGACCCTACCCTGATTAAAGGACTGTCAGGGATAGCGGACGCGGCTCTCCCCGTGGCGCTTGCAGCAGAACAGGTTGCCCCGGCGTGCTGGCCGGCAGCTTCCAGCCGGACGGAGCGTCAGGCTCCGGCGGCGGCGCGATCTCGCATGATCTGTCTGGCCCGACGCCGCTTCCCCAGCCCGGGGGCCATACCGGTCGCCCGCACAGCGCGCCGGCGGAATGACTGGCGCCGTGAAGCGTCAAAGCGGCGGCGTCCAGCCGCGCTGCGTTCACATCCGGATGACCCGACACAATTCCACAACCCGGCGCGGAGACAGGCGCGCAAAAAGCCCCGGACCGAGAATCCGGGGCGCGCCTGGGCGGGACTGGAAGATGTATCGGAAAAAAAATGCTGGCTTCCTGGGCGGAGGCCAGCCCTGTTCGGTACGGGCTATCGCCTGTACTGTCGCCTTCATCTGGCATTGCGCGCGTTCATTCCCGACATTGATGGATATTGCGGCGGCAATCTATCACGCCGCGCAGGGTTGTGAAAGAATTCCACGTTGTGCATGCCTTTTTCCCAACGCCGGTTTGGCGGCGGTTCAAAACGCGCTTTGTTGCCATTTGGTTTTTCGCGCTACATGTAGCGCGAAAGATCGAATGGCAGTGCGCGAAAGATCAAATGGCAGCAGAACGGTTTTTGAAGCGTCGCTTAACGGGCGTTGAAATCAGCACCTCCTGCACCCGCTTTGAAGCCCGACCGCCGCCGGCCGTGTAGGAGAGCTCCACCGTCTCCACGGCCGCCCAGGCGAACAGCTCCCGAACCTCTGGCACGTCATTGAGCGACAGCAGGAAGCGCCCCTTGATGCCTTGGAGGGTAGCGCTCAACTGGCTGAACTGATCCCGGCCGAACAGGTCCCTGCCGTAATAGTGCTCCGTGCCCCAGTATGGCGGGTCCACATAAAACAATGTGTCCGGCCGGTCCCAGCGCGCGATGAACGCCTGCCATGGCAGGCACTCGATCCAGACGCCGGCGAGGCGCTCATGCACCGCCTCCAATAGTGGCTCCAGCCGGCGGATGTCGAACCGGGCGGGTCCATAGGGATCGATGCCGAAGGTCCGGCCCGCCACCTTGCCGCCGAACGACAGGCGCTGCAGGTACAGGAACCGGGCCGCACGCTCCAGATCGGTCAGCGTATCCGGATCCTGATCGCGCAGACGCTCCCATTCCGATCTGCTGGAGAGCTGCCAGTCCACCATGTCCATAAACGCCTTTCGATGGCGCTGCAGGATGCGGAACAGTGTGGCCACGTCGCGCGAGGCATCGTTGATGGCTTCGACCTTGGGCCGGAGGTCCCGGCGCAGAAACACGCCGCCCATACCCACGAATGGCTCGGCGTAGCGCGCATGCTCTATGCCCGCAATCCGCTCGATGACCGTCCTGGCCAGTTGCCGTTTGCCGCCGATATAGCCCGCAACAGGGCTGATGGGACGCACTGCATCCATGGAATGTTAACCCGCATCGGGTCACTTGCCCCGTGCGGCCGCAAGGCCGTCGTGGCAGGCGACGATACGTTGCCTTTCGTTGGGCGGTCCAAGATCCCCATCCAAACCGCCGGAGCCTCTGGCTCCCCTGTCACGTCACCACATCAAAACGGACCGTAGGGGCTCGACGCGCCCGACGAGCCGCTGTCTTGCTTCTGGCTGGCTCCCTTCTTTTTCGCCGGCTTCGGCTGTTTGTTTTTCTCCGACGATCCGTCCTCCCTGGCCTTGATTTCGATCTTGGTCCGGAAGCCGTTGTCGTCGAAGGTGTGCTCGACGGCTTCGGCCCGCCAGTTGCCAGCCACGCCGGTGCGGAAGCTGGAGCCCGCAGTCACATCAGCTTCGGCCTGCGCGTCCGGCCGGCCGAGCGCCAGCTCGAAATGTCCATCGCCAGTGTTTCGGGTCAGACGCCGCGCCTCGGCCAGCGCGCCCTTTTCGGCCTGTTCCCTGGTCGGGAACGGATCGCGAATCGTGAACTCTGGCCCCTCCATCCCAGTATTGGCGGAGGTCATCTGGCGCTTGCCGGTGTCCTGGTCGATGTAGGCGCCCCGCACCTTGCCGTATTGCGGCCGACCCTTCGGCTCGATCCGCCACCGGCTGCAATCGCTTTTCTCGATCTGGATCGGAGGAAGGTTCTTGCCGGACGCGGCCTTCGCTTCGCCGCGTGGGGCCATCACCAGCTTGTCGCCCATGGGCTTGACCACGGCGCCGTACTGATCGGCCAGGGTAGTCAGGAAATCGATCTCCGACGCGTCGACGCGCGCCCGGTATGGCACCTTGATATTGCGCAGCTGCTCGGAAACCCGGGCCTGCATGCCATTACGCTGGGCGATCGCGTCGACAATCTGGCCGACCGTCTTGCCATCGAAGGCCTCACGGCCTTTGCCTTTGAGCTTTCGCTTGAGATCCGCGGCCGAGGCCTGCAGCACAATGATCTCCGGCTCGTCGGCGCCACCCTGGATGGAGATGGTCTGGAGCTCATAGGAGCCCATCAACGTCAGGCCGGTCTCTTTAAACCCGCCTGAGACCTCGATCAGCGCCTTTTCTCGCGGCAGCTCTATGACATTGCCAGCATCATTGAGCGTGACGGTCAGGGAATCGGATTTTTGACCGGCCTCGTCGCGGATCTTCAGATCAATGAGGCAACCATAGAAGCCGCCTGCGACCTCCTTGCCGTCGACGGTCACCTTGAGGATGGGCGTGTAGCCACGCTGGTTAAGATCGAAAGCCCAGGCCATCAGTCCCACAGCCTCACAACCGGACGCACCTGCTGCTCGACCGCGCCCACGTCCGGAATGTCGATTTCCGTCCCCAGCGGCAGGATCAGGGGCAGGTCAGCAAGGCCGCGATTTGAATCCAGCACCATCTCGACAATGCCGGTCATATCGTCTGGCCGGCCGAGCGCCTCCCAGATCGCCAGATCGAGCGCCATGCCATCCCTCTCGATCCGAATACGCATCAAAACAGGCCTCCCGGCATGTCGTCGCCGAAGGCTCCGAGCTTGACGGAAAACCCGACCTTCCGGCCGATGCCGGTCACGTCGATAAATTCGTGCTCCGCACCCACCTCCAGAATGACCACGGTCCCGAACACGCTGGCTGCGAAGTCGCCGGCGGCGCGGCCGAGCAACTGGACTGGCTGACCAGCGGCCTGGGTGCGCTTGAGCGCCAGATAGTCGGAATGGCCACCCCATTCGTGGTCGAAATACAGGCCCTCGACCTCAAATTCATGCTCGCCCATGCCAGTGAACTGGCGAACTGGCCCTTTGCCGAAGCGGTTGGCGACCGGCCAGTTGGCCACGGTGCGCTCGCGGATCTTCTGAAGGCTGAGCGGCAGGCTGGCGAAGATGTGCGGGCCAATGGCGAGGATTGGGACCATCACTCCACTCCATCATGCAGGGCACCGCCGATCCTGAGACCGCCGCCGCCAAAGCCGGACATGCCGGACGTTGCGGCGGCCTTGAGCTTTCCGGCTGCTGCAGCGACCTGCGGGACGCCGGCCAGAAGACCGTTGGCATAGCTCGCGGCCGCCTGCTGCCCGGCGGCAGACATGTCAGCGCTGGCCAATATCGTCTTGGCGCCGTCGACAAGGCCTTGGGTGGCGGCCTGCACCTTGCCACCCGAGGCGGCGATGCTTTCGGCGATCTTGTCGCCGAGAGGCACGGTCAATTCATGCCCAATGTCCACGTCAAAGTCAGTGAGGCTGCGATTGGCCCAGCCGGCGCCGGCGCCCCGGACAGTTTTTCCTTTTGTTGTTCGCGTTGCTTCCGACTTCCTGCCACCACCACTGAGCCCGAATGCCGTCAGACCCGTCGATCCAATCGACCCGGAATTGCCATCGCCGATGGGCGCGCCTGAGAACCTTTTGTCGCTGGAGTGGATAGCGGTCAGGCTTGGAGCCAGATCCCGGCGCAGCTTGGCGTTGAGCACCTGCAACGACTGGTTATCTCCAGAGATCAGTCGCTTGTAGCCAGGCGCATTGGCTGGATCAGCGGTCTGTGCATCGGCCAGCCTCTTGCGTTCGCCAATCAGGCGATCCCGCTCTGCCCGATACGCCCTGACCTTGGGATCGACAACGGTCTCCGGTTCATCCGCTTCCATCGCGCCCAACTTGCCGCGCCTGCCGCGCAGATGCTCCAGCTGTCGCTGCCTGTCGGGATGATGGCCCGCCTTTTTGAGCACCTCCTCCATCGCTGCGATGTCCCGGTCGAGTTTGAGACGCGCCTTGTTGCGCTCCCTCAACAATACCAGGTCGACCTTGGCCGCATTGCCGCGATCCGCCTCAATCCGCTTGTCGAGCACGCCAATGTGCTTGGAGCGAATTTTCTGGCCGTGTGCGTAGGTGCTGTCCTCGATTCGCTTAGCCGCGTCTGGGTCAACCTTCATCCGAAGCTGTTCGTCGGTCAGCGGTTGCCCAGCTGCGATACGCTTGCCTGCCTCGTCGGCCTGCTTGCGCTTTTCCGCCGCCGCATCGAACTCGTCCATCGTCTTGATGACTTTGTTGATGGCGTCGTTGATCGGCGGCATCAACCAGCGGCCGAGGTGGTCGCCGACCTTTTCGGTGAGCGCGCTCAGTCGCTCCATATGGTTCTTGGTGGTCTTGAGCTCAATGTTGAGGTTGTTGCCCATCGACCCACGCCACTTCGACTCGTCGCCGAGCAGGGCAAGGTATTTCTGGATTTCCGGCATGGCCTTGACCATGCGGGACCATTCATCCCACCAGCCCTGACCGAAAATCAGCGTGGCGGCGCCGGCCTGGTCTTTCGCCTTCTGAAAGCGACCGATGAAGTCATGCAGCGTTTTCACGCCATCCTTCATCATGCCTTTCTCAATCTGCTCGCCTGTCAGGCCGAGCAGACCGAAGCCTTGCTCCATCTTGTCCGTGCCGCCGGTGCTGGCGGTGCGCAACTTGGAAACCATCGCGCTAAACCCGCGCGCGGCGATCTCCGGCTGAATGCCGGACGAGTTCATGCCGGCGAGAAAAGCCAGGGACGTGTCCATATCCAGCCCGGAAATCTCGCCAGAAGCGCCGGCGCGCTGGTACATCTCGACGAGGTCGCTTTCCTTGGAAGCACCGGCGTCGGCGACGGCGTTGACCTTGTCGCCAAACTCTTCGAGCTGGGCCATCGTCAGGTTTTGACCGGCGCGGATCTTCGCCATGGTGTTGCCGGTGTCGCCGGCGGTCATGTCCCAGGCGACCGACGCCTTGGTGTTGAGCTCGATCGCCCGCGACAGGTCGTTGTAGCCGATGCCGGCCGCGCCCAGCTCGGCCACCAGGCTGGCGACCTCGGTGCGGCTCTTGCCGAACCGGATCGCGGCGCTGTCGATCCATTTTTCGATCTGCTCATAGGAGCCGCCAGCTGGCAGGTCGACCTTGCGCTTGACGTCGGCCATGGCCGATTCGAACGAAATCGATTTTCCGACAGTGTTGCGGCCAGCCGCTTTAACGCCCTGCCAGCCCATGTACGCGCCGACGGCCGGAGCAAAGGCGCGCCCGGCCGCCATGAGCGCCGCGCCACCACCCTCAGCGGCCGAGGCGGCCGCCGTGGCCGGGCCCGACGCGCGGCCGCTGCCTCGGCCCGCCCACCGCCGGGGCGCAACCGGCACAAAACCGCCAGCAACATACGGGGGCATCTTGCCGGCCGGGCGCGCGGACGGCTTTGGCGACGCCCCGCCGCGTGGGCGGCCGCCAATCATCGCCACCGTATTGGCGGCGGGCTTTCGGGCCAGTTCCTTGTTGAGGTTTTTGGCAGCGCGGGTTGCCTGATCAAGTTGCCGGGTGGTTTTGGCAACGCCGCCGTCGCGGCCGATCTGGCGCTCGCGATGGCTGGCAATCGCCAGCTCGCGCGCCGCCTTGCGGGCGGCGGGCGTCAGCTTTTCCAGATCCTTGCGGAGCTTGTCCGGGCCTGCCCCGGCGCTGCCCTTCAAGCCTTTGGCCGCGTCCTTGACGCCCTTGAGGTCTTTCTTGGCCTTGTCCGCGCCCTTGCCGGTATTGGCAATCAGGTCGAGGATCATTTTGACGCGCATGTTGCTCACGACAGATCCTCAAGCACGATGGCGGCTTGCTCATGCCGGCGCACGATCTCGGTAATCGGCCAGCCCAGCACCACGTCGAGCGGCCGGCCGAAGGCCCGGGCAACTTCGCCGGCGAGGCGCGGAATCGCCCGCAGGCCGCGCTTTAGAGGTCGCTGGGGTCGGCGGCCGGGTCCGCGTCCCAGTCGCTCTCTGCGACGAGCAGATACGAAGGTAAAAAAGGGCGAAGCGCCGCGCCGACCTCCTCAGCGTCATCGGCCGAGAGTGCGCCGAACAATTCCGGATGGACGCCGCAGGCCAGCGCCCGGGCCCGTCTGGGCAGGGTCGCATCGTTATCGTCCGCCATGACCAGGCCGGTGATGTCGTCGCCGGTCAGGCGGCGGATCGATATCTTGTCGAGCAGCTGGCCATCAACGATGAGCGGGTGCGCCAGCGGCACAACCGTGCCCCACTGCGCCGGATCGGCCGGCTTGATGTCAGGAGCGCCGGGAAAGATGGGGCGCGGCGGCGCCGCGTCGCGGCGCACGACGCCCAGCTGGTCCGGCGCACCGGGATAGGGCCGGACCGGCATCATGTCTGGATCGCCGATCATCCATTGATCCCCAGCATCTGGTTGATGCGCGACCGCTGGCCACCAGCATCGAACCATCCACCCTGTTCGATATTGAACCTGAGGATTTCCTTGTTGCCGATCTGGAGCACGTACTTGCTCACAGAATGGATGGTGTACTCCGTACCGGTCAGGCCGGAGCCAGTATGACTGGCCATATCGGCATTGAGCCGGCCGTACATCGTGGCCACAACCTGCCGTTCCCGGTCCGCTTCGGTCTGGGCGTACTCGCTGACCAGCACGCCGAAGGCCGTGAACTTCCGCCGGATGCCGAGCGGCGTCACAAACAGGCTCATGACCTCGGGCTGTACGCCAGCAAGGGTGTACGGCACTTCGATTTCAGCCCGGTTGGTGGGCACCTTGATGGCGCCATTGCCTGCAGCTGGCGTAAAGGTCTCGCCTTCTTCGTTAAGACCAGCGACGAGCTTGATCTCCTGAAGCGACAGATGGGTGTTGAGCGCATTGCCGTCGTCACCCTCAGCATAGAGGTTGACGCCGCGCAGGGTCAGAAATTCAAGCGCCATAACTGGCTCCGTCAGGCTGCGATACGCAGGCGATCAAGGGTGGTGAGGATGCCGTTACGCACTTCCGCGTAGTAGGCGACGTTGCGGCTAGCTCCGAACTGCAGATCCTGCAGCGGAGCGGCCGGCTCGCGGTCGTAGTCGAAGCGCAGCACGCCGGAAGCCATGGAAAGGTCGCCATTCAGGCCGCCATCGAACCATGCGCGGAAGCCCAGAACAGCGCCCTTCCGCACCAGCTCATCGCCGAATTGGTCGAGGCTCTGGAGCACCGACACCGCCAGCGGCACGCTGATGTTCTTGTCGATCGCCCACATGAAGGCGTTGAGCACCGCGTCATCGATCCAGTCGTTGGTCCGGACGACGTTGACGAAGCGATCCAGCGGATCCTCGGCGCAGGTTTCATTTCCCCAGAGGATGTTGCCGGCGCGAAGCGTGGCGATGCGGATGGAGTTGAGGTAGTTGGCCTCTGTCTCCGTCTGCCCCGTCCGGTAGACGATCGGCCGTGATGGGCCGGTGATGCCGCCGATGGTGGTGTTGGACGGGCTCTGAAACGGGCCGCCAGCTGCCTGATCCTGCGCAATAAAACGCGCCGCCACATACCCGGACCCGGGCCGGACAATGGTTCCGGCCCCGCTGATGACCGTTACGCCCGGATGAAACAGGTACCCTCGCGGATCGTCGGTGAAGTCCTCGCGATACTCCTCGGCTGCCTCCTTGCTCGCCATCGGCGTGTTGAGGATCTTCATTGCCTTGTTGAGCTCGGCAATGCCGTGCAACTCAGCAGCGACAGGGTTCTTCGCGTTGGAAATTCGCTGGCTGTCATAGCCAGGCGCGATCAACAGCTTGGCCGGCTTTGTCGCTTCGCGGAACGCATGCACGCCGCTGTTGTTGGCGCCGGAGCCGACGATATTGACGATCGTCGCTTCCAGCTTTTCCTGCGGGGTTGCGCCTGCGCCCTCTTCAAACCGCACAACCTGGACTTCGGCGGTGACGCCGTTGGCGTCCAGCGGATGGAATACCTCCGCCACGTTGCCGCCAGTCCCCAGGGCTGTTCGCATCGCGGTGTCGTCAGAGAACATGGTGACGACAGTGTTGAGCGGAAACTTCGCGTCGTCGGCCGCAGGCGCGAGGATCATCGCGCCGAGGACGCTGGCGTCGCCCGTGGAAATAGGACGCGGTTGCTCGCCTACGCGGTAGACGCGTGTCCCGTGGAAATAATCACCGACCGGCATTGCTGATCCCGCTTGACTGTCTGCACTTGCCGACGACAATTGCGGGTGAGCCCAACAGATAAGCCCCTGACGCGCGTCAGGGGCTTTGGCGTTTCAGAGGGCTTTGACTGGCCGTTTAAATGCGTGGAATGTGAAAGCTCAAGGCCGCATGCCGGGAGCTACGCGATGTCCAACGATGCCAGATTGAAGGCGGCGATCGAGGCGGCTGCCAAGGCCCTGCATGACACTGCGCGGGACCGCCGGATGATGCGCTGGGAGACAGCCAGCGAGGAGTGGCGCGATCAGCTTCGCACGTTTGTCGCGCCGCTGGTTTCGGCAGCGCTCGCGGCGGCCGACGATGTCACGGCAAGAGCGCAGGCGGTTTAAAGCAGCGCCGCATCCCTGAAAAACTGATCTATATCGTCAGCCGTTGCCGGGCGTGGATCGCCGCCTGGGACCGGCACCGGCTGTCCCGTCATCATCAGAACCAGCAACGGGTCTTTCCGGCTGTAGGTGTTCTTCGCAAATGCTGCCCGGGCGAAACTCTGATCTGGCTCCGGCATGGCTCCCAGCATGTTTTCGACCATCGCCGGGGGCGTACCTGACTGCGCCATCGCCACCATATCCTCCGGCCCGATCAGCCCCATCTGGCACATGCGCATGGCGCACTGCTGCCGGGAGATGTCGGCTATGGTCGGCGGTGGCGGTGGCGGTGGCGGTGGCGGCACATATGGCGCTGGCCCCATGGCCTGTGCAGTCGCGTGGATGGCGCGGCCATGGACCTCTGGATCATCCGCGCTGGCCGAGAACGGTATCCAGCCCAGCGTGGGATGATTGATCTCGCAGTCTATGCCGCCAACCGCGTTGTACGCCGGGTTACGGACTATTGTATCAGACATTACGATACCCTCTGCCACAAAGTTGCTCCGTACCGCACTCCTACGGCGCCGGCTCCCCAGCCAACGCAACGCCACGTCCCTGTCGCGCCGGAAGCCGTGAACCAATACGTCGCCGGACTACCAGATGATGTCCCTGTAATTGCCGCTATCGTTAGGCTTGATCCAGCGATAAGGTCCCCAGCCGATGCGGGGGTGTCTGTACTCGCGATCAAGAGACTGCCGATCACATTAAACGACAGCGCCGCCGCTCCAGCGTTAAAGTCGATAGCCGCCCGGGCTGCGGCTGGGGTATCGGCGGTCATAAGGGCGCCACCGAGATACGTGGCCCCCGCGATACCACGCACCGCAGCAGCATCTGCGGCCGTGATAAGAGACTTGCCAGTCGCGGTCGCCCCAATTGCATCTTGAGCCGCCGCCGCATTGGCGGCAGTCATCAGCGCAATGCCCGTTGCCGTGGCAATCGCGGTGCGCAGCGCCGAAGCCGTAATCGCGCCCGTGAGACCAGCCACAGACAACACCGCATCCGTGGGCGTCAGCAACTCAGTCCATGACGTCAGCAACGCCGGGTTAGTGCCCGAGCAGATGTAAGACCTGTTGAGGTCGGTCCGGACAGCGATGTCGCCCTTCTGGACATCGAGGACGAGCATCTGCGCCTGCGACGCCACCACGTATGTGTCGGTGATGGCGATCGATGGCAGGCGCGCCGGGTCAATCACGCCGGCCTTGATGTCATCGGCCGACACCACGCCGGGGACCCACTTTGCGCCGTTCCACCTCAAATACTGCCCGACCGTGATGATGCTGACGTCGACGTCCGACAGCGCCGCCAGGGCGTGGACGTGATCGTACGCAGCCTTTTGCGCGAGCACGTCGGTCAGCCCAGTGATCTCAGAAATCTGGTGGGCATGGTCGAGGAGCGCGCGGGCCGCGATATTGTCGTTGGCGGTCTTGATCAGCTGGTCAAATGCCGTGATCGCCTGCGCCAGGCGGATCACATCCTCCGACAGCCAGTTGTCCGCATTCGGGAGCGGGATGTCATAGTTGGGCGTGCGGTTGTCGACGACTGCAGCCATCTCAGGCCCCTCAGATAGACGCGGCCCGCAGGCGGGCGACAGATGGACGTGCGGCGGGGCCGCCGGTGAGCGTCAGACGGACGCGGCCCTGCGCGGCCGTGTGGGCGCCGCGGCGATACAGGGCGTCGGACCAGCCTCCGCCCAGCACCTCGCCGCCATCAGGATCCAGCGGCGACCAGACGCCGGCGCCGTTGTCGACTTCGACGGTCAGGGACGAGCCGGCGGGCAGCAGCGTGGACATGACGCCGCGCACCTGGACAGGGTTGCCCATCGCGAACAGACGGGAGACGTAGTCGCCAGAGGCACGGATGCGACCGCCAATGATGGCGGTGCCGGGATAGAGCACCGGCGAAATCCGCTCGTTGCCCGTGAGCACCGCCCGCAACTTGACGTGCTCAGTGACGTATTCGCGGGCTTCCCACGTCTGGCCGGGCGCGAGCGGGATAACATCGCCGTTGGCGCGTACCAGCTCGTAGCGGCAACCTGCGTCGGCTGTCGGGATCTCGATCGCTCCGCGCACCAGCAGATCCGACACCTGGTCGAGATCGCCCTCCCACAGATCGATTGCCCGGCTGGTCGCGGTGAACTTCGCCGCCAGCAGTTCGAACCACGGATCTGCATCCTGGTGCGCTGTCCATGTCTGACGGTTCGCCGAAGAGAACAGAACGCCGACGGTATAGGGCTGGGAGGCGACGCGCTGCTGGGTTGCGGCGTCGACCTCGCCAAGGCGGGCGATGGATATGGCGTGCTCGGAATCGGTCGTCAGCGCCACCCAGCAATACTCACGGCCCGCCGCCACAAATACTGGCGCGGCGAACCAGGCGGTGATGACGTCGCCCGGCGCAACGCCGATCATCGAGACAAGCGTATCCGCCAACACCACGTTGGTCGGCCAGCCGTTCTCAACGGTCGCCAACTGAATGCGGACCGGCTTGTTCGGATCCCCGACCGCATCGGCCTTGAGCCGGACGCCAACCAGGCAGCGCGCCTCAACAAGCGTGAAACTGCAGGCGAGCGGGTCGATCCCGAACGGGAACGGCGCGACCACAGGCTGCGTCACGTTGATGACCTCGGTGATGTTGTTGATCACCGTGGTGTTGTTGATGACGTTGATGACCGGGATCGGCGCAGCCTGCGCCACCAGGGTGACGCGGCGCATCACCGTGGTGTCGATGATGCCTTCGCCGACATAGATCGCTTCGGCATAGCTGTCGGCCATTCCCTCGGCCCGCACCAGACGGCGGCCAACCGGCATGCCTGCCGGGATCTGGTACGTCACGACGATGCGGCCGTTGGCGTCGGCCGTCTGCACGCCCGGCGGCTTGATACTGACGCCGTCCATGGTCAGCGTCTTGAGGTTTTCGCCGGCCGCGAAGCCGTCAATGGTGGCGGTGACGTTGATCTGGCGCATCACCTGCGCCGCCGTCTGGTTGCGAGAGGCCACCTCATCAAAGCCGGTGGATCCCGGCGGCTGGTTGGGCGCGGCCGAGAACTCCATGGTCACCGGCGACGTCCACTGGGTGACGCTCTCGGTCCAGTAGTCGGTCGGCGGCTCCAGGCGCAGCGCGCCGGGCATGATCGCGTAGTTGTCGTACGGGTTGATCCGCATGGCCGAGGTGGCCTTGTCCTGGCGGATCACGACTTCCGGAACCCATGGCAGGGTTTCTGTCACGCTGCCGGCGCGAACGACCAGCACGCTGTCGATCGCCAGCATCAGCACGCCGCGATTGATCGCGGCCGTCTGTGGCTCGCCCTGATCCCTGTAGAAGTCATCGACGAACATGTCGGTGAAGATGCCGCGCGTGGCGACGCCGGCGCGGCTCTGGATATCGCGCTGGGCTTCGGACCGGTCGAAAGTGTCGATGACGTCGAGCAGCTTGTTGGCGATGCGGTTCAGCATGTCCTGGCTGAGGGAGCGCGTGCCGTTGCTCCTGACTGTCGGCGTCGACACCCAGTTGTTGGTGATCTCAGCCAGCTTGAGCAGCGTCGCCGGCGGCTGGGGCGCGAGACCGCCCTGGCGGGCCGGAATACCTTTGACATAGACAGGTCGCCCGGAAGCATCGAGACACAGGATGTCGATGCGCGGCATCTTGCTGGTGTAGGAGACCAGCGCCGCCCGACCGTTGACGCCGCCGGCCACCTTGACCGTGCTGGCGGTGACTTCGATCGGCGCGACCAGGGCGTTGTAGAGATAGGTGACGCTGTAGGTCGACGATCCCACTGGCTCCGCGCCGGCTGGCGACCAGGAGACATTGTCGGCGACCAGCAGATAGTCCGTGCCGGCGACATAGGTGGTCGCGCCCTGTTTGACGCTCTCGATCTCGACCACGGCGGCATGCGGCAGGGCATCGGCGCCGCCAGCGATGACGCCCCGCGTCACCGTGGCGGTGGCCCGTCTCACGAGCACAACCTGTCCCACGGCGGCGATCGGCGGACGCGACACGGTGATAATGGCCTCGCCGCCGTCCGGCCCGGCGAACACATGCGGCTCGGCGGTGATGGCCTCCAGATCCGGTGTCTCCGGCTCGGTATGCCGGATCGCCGCCTCGCGGATGCGCTTATGTCCCTGGATGTTGGCGGTGCCGGCGGCGATCGAAAACGCCTGACCAGCCCCGGTATTGCCCAGCGCCAGCACCTGACAGCCGTCGACGATGTAGTTGCCGTTCACGTCGCGATCGTAGAGCGCGATGGTGTTGAGGACGCCTGACAGCGCCGGCGGCGGCGTCTGGTCGATCACCGCGCCATGCAGGACGGTGTAGACCGGATAATATTCTCCCGGCTGACCGTCACCGGGCAGAGCCCAGGCGATATGTTCGACCTCGCGGGCGGAGCCGATTTCGCCCTCTGCCTCTGTGCCTGGGTGCAATCCCAGCAGCAACGGATCATCGGCGGCCGTCACGATGTCCCGCACCAGCCGCACGCCGACCGTGATTTCGCCCGCCAGCGCCACATCCGCAAACGTTGCTGCAGCGACGTCCCGCACGTCGCCGGCGACATAGATGCGACCGGCCGCCAAGGCGAGGTCACCGCGCATCGGCTCCACCAGCACCGGCGGATCGCCGGCAACGGCCAGCGTGATCTGAATGTCGGCGCCCGACAGCCGGTCGCCATCCTTGGCCACCATATTGCCGACGCGCTGGGTGCGCTGGCGCTGGATGGCGTGGGCGTCGTTGTGGTCCGTGGCCTGGGCAAACTCACCCTCGGCGAACACCACGGCCGTGTCGCTGGGCCGCGCCGCCGCCCGGCTGTATGCCCCGGGGATGCCTGACGGATGCTCGTAAGCCATGCTCAACCTCAGAAACGCAGGATGGCGCAGACGCGCTCACGCACGGTCCGGCCAAAGGGAATATTGACGGGCTGGGAGCCGACCTCGGGCGCGGCGGCGATGGCGCCGGCCGGAAGCCAGAGCGCGCCGGGCTTGTGCGGCGGCAACGGCTGCGCCGCGAGCACGAAGGCGACGCTGGCGGCCGTTTGCCCGTTGCCGTCGCCGAAATCGGTCATGGCCTCGACATAGATCTGGGTCGCTTGCGACGCCTGCAGGGCGTAGGGCGTGCCGCCGATCCGGTATGGGCCAGTCATCGCCGGCGCCACGGCATGGCGCGCGCGCAGGCGGCGATAGCCGATGATGTCGCCGGCGGCGTCGCGAAACACGGCCCAGCCCGGCGCTGCCTCCATTTCGGGGTGCAGCGCATCGAGCATGGCGACAGACCGGGCGACGATGGCGCTGGACGTCCAGGGCACATCGCCCCACGGCACGTCGCTCCAGGTCAGCGGCTCATCGTCGACCGGCGCCAGCCAGACGCCCAGCGCCTGCAGCTCCGCCCCGGTCAGGGTGTGATCCGATTCATAGCGCCGGCCGAACGACCACTTCGCCTGACCGCCGATGCGGACGCCGGAATGGCTGCTGTAGCGGCTCTGGGACCAGCGATGGCGGCTGTATTCCATGGCCCGGACGTCGTAGCCCGAGAACCCCCGCCACATCACGGAGCGCAACGGAAAGGATAGCTGGGTGATGCCTTCGATCGCCGGCAGATCTGCCTCGCTATCCCGCACGCGGGTGAGCGCCAGATGGTTCCAGTTCCAGTGCGCCCGGTACCACGGGAAATGCTCGATGGCGGCCGCGTATCCGACCCAGCCAAGGCCCATGGCGACAGCCGCCGGCGTGCCCCGCAGACGCTGCCAGCGCGGCCCCTGCGCGATCAGGTCATAGAGGTTGGGGACGTAGGGCGTGAGCTCGCTAAGGCCGTAGTCCAGCACCAGCCAGGGCAACAGCGAGGGCGGCTGGTTGATCAGCTTGACGCCGCGCAGGCGGGTAACAGCATCTTCAAGAGGCTGTTTATCGGGCCTTAAAGCCTGCTCAAGATCCAGATCAATGAGCGTTGAAATCTCGGGCGCGATGATTGTGGTCATCAGCGCCTCCGCCCAGCAATCTCGATCTGGATCTGGCCCAGCGAGATTGCCTGTTCCTCGGGGGCTTCGATGTCGACAGCCGGGGTGATGACCTCAACCGAATGCAGGCCGCCCAAGGCCATCAGGCGACCGTTGATCCACGAGCGGGTCAGGTCGAATCCGAGGCCGGTCTCGCGATCCCAGGCGTTGCGCAGCAGGGTTGGCGCGGCGGTGGCGATAGCGGCCGATGTGTCGGGCAACAGCCAAAGGCGCGCGTGGATATCGCGCACGGTGAACACGGCTGGGACCACCTCAATGGTGTCATTGACCATGATCACCGGATCGGCATGAACGGCGTCGTACACGAGTTGCAGAAGCGCAGGATCCGCGACGCCACCGTTGTCTGCCGCGTATACGGCAATACGGATCAGCGGGCTGAGGCCAACCCGCCAGACAATGGCGTCGGCGACGCGCAGCGATGTCGCCAGCACAACCGACTTGTAGCGCGGCGCGGTGCCGCCGGGGGAGCGCCCCTGAATGGCGAGGATGATGCGCCAGCGGAATCGCTCGTCATCCTCGCCAGGCAAGCGCACGCTGTCATAAAACGCCGCCTGATGGTCGAGGTCACTGCCCCTGGCGAACAGGATGAGGTTGGCGCGATATGCGTCGTTGATCCGCCCGCGCAAACGCATTTCCCGCGTGGCGCATGCCTCAGCGAGATACCGCATGGGCTCGGCCTCGTGGGTGATGATCCCGCGCAGATTGACGCCGTTGAGGTCGGCGCGCGCGATGGCGTCGGCCGCGATCTCGGCGAGGATAGCTTCGGCGTCGAACTCCTCGATCGTCTGGGGCGGCGGTAATGTCGAAAGGTCGAAGCCTGCAATGCTCATGCCGCAACCACCCTGACGCCGCTGTTATTGTCGTTGGCGCCCAGGGCGAGGGTTTTCGCCTCGGAAACCGAATAATCGCCCAGGTGGCCGCGCGGGAAGAACAGGCCGCTCATCTCGAAAACGAACACGCCATCGGCCCCGCTGCGCGTCAGCTGGATCGTCTGCAGGCGGAAGCCCGGCTCCCAGCGGCGCAGCGCCTCGGCAATGGCCGCATAGGTCTGCATGATCGTCATCGGCGTGGCGTTGCGATCCTGCAGCTCGGGGACAAGCGAGCCAAAGTGCCGGCGCATGACGCGCCAGCCAATGCGGGTCAGCAGGATCACCTCAATGCACTGGACGCAGTGGTCCCAGCCGGTGATCCGCCCGCCCGTATGCCTGTTCATCCCCACCCGCATGACATCAGGCCCCGGCGCTGGCGCCCGGCTCGATGACGCCGGCGGCCAGCTCGTGTTTGGCCTCGTCTTCGGTCAGGTGCAGCACATAGCCGACGCGGGGCTTCGGGATGCCGTCCTCTCCCTTGTCGGTCGGGAGCTTCTGACCGGCGACCCAGAAGCCCGCCTTGTCGGTGACCTTGTAGGGTTTGCGTTCGATTGCGGACATGGTTGCTCCTCACTTCTTCGGCGGGTCGGTATTCGCGCCGCCGCGCATGACGCCGGGGTGGACATGGGTCGAGCCGACGTCGACGTTGTTGTTTTTCAGGGATCCGGTGTTTTCGAGATTGCCGGTGATGGTGACGTTGGCGGTGATGTTGAGCGTGCCGGCGAGCAGCTCGACGGCGTCGCCGACAACACGGAGCTTCAGGGGGCCGATTGTGTGGACCTCGCCGTCTTCCTCCGCTTTTCCGGGCGACGGATGCTCCTTCACCGGCCCCCAGGGCAGGATCCGCGAATGCTCGCCAAGCTCGCCGCCTGGCGACAGGACAACAACCGGCTCGCCCTGACCCAGCTTCCGAAAGGTGGACGTGCCGCCGCCCTTCTGTCCGGACGGCGTCGCCTGCGACAGCAATGGCGAGCGGAAGGGCTGGCCATCCGCGCCCTGATCATCGAACAGCACGCGGCCCTTGCTGCCTTCCGTCTTGTCGACGGTGCCCGTCATGAACATCGTTGCCACCTTGCGATCCAGGGTGGAGATCATCTTCCGCAGCTCGCGAACCTCGTCCCAGACGTTCATGGCTGGCCCCCGACTGGATATTCCACGCCGTTGATGACCACGGTCTGGGGCTGGCTGCTGGCCGGATCGAGCGCTGTCGCCCAGACTTTGCGGGGGCTCGGCTGGTAGGCGTCATGCAGCCGCCATTTGGCCTCCAGCATCGCGATGGCCATGCCCTGATCGTTACTCTGTTCGGACACGGCGACCAGGCCATCGCCGATATCGACGTCGCTGATGCGGCCGAGCCCGACGTTGGGGGCGAGCATCAGGGCAAGCGTGCAGGCGTCGACCAGCCGGAGCGCCGCGATGTCGGCCGACGAAAACTCCGGATCCGCGGCGCCCTCGCGATCGGCGACCACGATGATGGCCAGCGAAACGTCCTGGGCCAGCCGGCCGTCAGCGCCGCGCACTGGTTTGGCGCGCAAGAGGCAGATGCGGGCGAACGGCGCTCGGGCTGAATCCTTCAGTAGGGTGCTCAGGTCGTAGCGGTCGAGCTCGGCGCGCACGGCGTCGTCATCAAACACCCGTCCTGTGTCGTCGGTGGCGCCACGCACCACTCCGGCGACCGCAATCATCAGTTCCGCCACCCGGCTCATCCGAACAGCCTCCTGATGTGGCCAACGGCGGCCGCGATCAGCTCGGCGCGATCTGAGGCGCTCAGGCCCAGATACGGACGAGCCGGCATGGTGACGGATTTGACGACGGCGAAATTGACGTGACCGCCCGACTGCCACCAGAACTTGAGGGCCTTGCCGTTCTTCGCAGTGATCTTGCCGCCCTGCTGATGGATACGCGCATAGATCAGGCCAGAGCCGATGATCGCCTGTGAGCCGGAGACCGTGTAGTCGATCGAGCGCGCCAGGGCGCCGCTGCGATGCAGGATCGGCGTGCGGCCTTCGAGGTTGGGCTTCCAGGCCGATCCATTGGGGGCCGGCCCGCCGGCGATCAGGCGGTCAACCGTCTGTTCGCGGATGAGACGGGCCAGCGCCTCCAGCAGCGTGCCGGTTTGCAGCGGATTGAGACGGGCAAGCGCCGCGTCGACGCTCTCAAACCCGGCAAGGTTGACCTTGATGGTGACGCCGCTCACAGCAGGCCTCCGCCCGGCGGATAGCGCCGATCCTCGACAAAAAATGCTGCGCCGGAGCCTGACTGGGCGTTGCTGCCGCCATCCCCGATTGCCGGGTAACCCTCAAGCTCCACGATGTCGGCCTTGCCCGCCGCGACGTCCTTCAAAAAATCGAGCCGCAGTTTGGCGCGCTTCTCGATCTGCTCGGACATGCGGTCGGCGGCCGGCGCGAGCTGCCAGCAGGCGATGTCAATGGCGCACTGCTGGACAATGCCAGGGATGACAGGCAGCGGGACGAGGTAGCGCTTGCGCAGATAGGGATTGATCATCGCTTCGGCGGCGGCGATGGCGCGCGCCACGGCAACGTCCGGATCGACGTCCTTAGCGAGCAGCGTCAGCAACTGGCGCGCGCCGTAGATCTGCTCGATGTCTGATCTGGTGGCGTAAGGCACGGAGCGCGCTCCTGAATAAAATGGGCCTGTCCGGGACGGCGCAGCCGGAGCCGCGCCGCCCTAACCGGCCGAAGCCGGAGCCCTCTCGCTGGGGGTTATTCAGTGTCGATCGGCGGTCCCACGCGCAGATGCGGGTCGGCCTGCAGGCTCTTCAGCGTGGCGTCCGGATCCGTGCCAAGCTCGGCGCGGGAAACGTTGACCGCCTCCGGTCCGAACTGCATGCCGGCGCGCCACCGGGGACCGTTCGGAGCGGCGACGCTGCAGATGGGGCGGGCCGGATGGGCTCCAATCACAAAAGTGACCTCTGAAGTCGCCGGGAGGATGATCCCGCCCCGTCGCTCCGAATGCGACACGTCGCCCGGCCGGTCGCCGAGAAACAGCGTGGCGCCCGTCAGCTGGGAGCGCCCGGAACCTGCAGTGTCCGCCGCATCGTCGGCAGCGCCCTGCGGGCCGTCGCCTGCGTCTGGCCCGGGCGCAGCAGGACCGCTGCCAGCCGGCGCAACGGCTCCCTGGCTTACGGCTTCTCCGGCTGGGCTGGAGCCGGCTTCGGCGGTGGACGTTTCACCGGCAGCTGCGGTGGCTTCGCTCGGCGCTGCCACCGGCGCGTCAGCCGGCGCTTTGGTTTTTGCGTCATTGCGGGGGGCTTTCGCGGCCATGAGGATTCTCCGGTTCAGCCCGGGCGCGAGCCCGGGTGTGTCAGGTCAGGCGGCGTGACAGGCCGGCGTCAGATCAGCCAGGGGGCGACGACGAGCTCCACGCGGCCGTAGTCCAGATTGGATTCGCCGCCAGCGAGGTTGGCCTTCTTGACGATGGCTTCGCCCGCCGCACGGTTGCTCGGGCCAACGAGCAAGACATCCGGCGTGATCGCCAGCGGCGCGCCGTAGTCCCGCCTCAGCGATGTCATGGCCGTGAACGCTGCGCCGAAGTTCGCCGCATCGAGCGCCGCCTTTGAGCCAAACGCCGTCTGCCAGAAGCCAAAACCACCCGTGTTCCGCGCGTCGGCGCCGTAGATGAACTCCTTGCGCATGAACACGTTCGGATCATCAGGGTTGTCGAGCGCATCGAACCTTGGAGCCTTGCGGTCCTGGAAGATGAACGGCTTGAGGCTCTTTGTGGTGTCGAGCAGGAACCACGGATTTCCGGCGCCAGCCTGCATGTTCGACACAGTGCCCGTCGTGCCGTCAGCCGCGATCACCGGATGGTCGGTGTCGAAGAAAAACTGTCCGTCGAAGCAGTTTGTCGAGAAGCCCTTCGGGATCAGGCCGAAGATCAGTTCGTCGGGCTGACGCCCGGCCGCATCGCCCAGCATGCTCATCAGCGGGGCGAAGACGCCGTATTTGTCGTCCTCGATCGCGTTGCGGGCAACGGTGACCGTGTCTTCCCAGTCCTCGTTGACAAGGCGATAGGCGTCGGTCTTGACGTTGTTCAGCTGTCGCTCGCCGACCCACTTGCGCATGCCAGGGATCTGGTTGAGCCAGGGATACAGTTCGTCGGACGTGGTGGATGGCACGCGAGTGGCAAAGCGCTGCCACATGGGCGCAACAGCCCCGAGGCCTGTCGCAAAGTTCGCCCGGAACCCCGTCGTGAGGATCCGCAGATTGCTCGAAGTGATGTCCATGTCGGGATCCTTGCTGCGCGTCAGACGATCTCGACCCAGACGCCAGTGACGTCCACGTCGAGCACCTTGCCGGCGCGGGAACGGGTGTTGCCGGCGTGGGTCTTGGCGATCGTCGCGTCATCGACGATGTAGCAATCGCCAAGGATGCTGCTCTGATCGACAGCATCGGCGCCATGGTTGCTGAAGCGGAACGCGCCCCGCTTGACGGTCACGCTGACAGCGCCATCGGCGCCGCCGGTGTTGTCGATGCTCTGCTCGGCGCGGCCAGCGGCCCTCAGCGTCGCGGACAGCGCACCTGGGACCGCAAAGCCGGTCGCGTTGAGCGCGACCAGTGCGCCGGCGTGGATTTTCGCGCCAGCAGCGACGCGCAGCACCAGCAGATCGCGGCCACGCTCAATGGTGTCTCGGGGGGCGTTCAACGGCATTTAAATGCCTCCTGATCAGGCCGCGCTGGCGCCGCGCGCCGCGAGGTAAGCCTCATCGGAGAGGCCCATGTTGCGGGTAACGGCGCGCTCGGCGTCGGTGAGCTGGCCGCCGAGCTGCGCCGGATCCGGATCGCCCGCCTGGCCTTCGCCGCTGGTTTTGGGCGCGATCACCGGCATCGCCTCAATCGCGGCCTTGGTGGCGTCGTAACTGGCGCTGGCGAGCGCCAGATACTGTTCGCGCGCGGCCGGGACCAGGCGGCCGTCTTTGATCGCGCCATCAACCAGGGCGGTGCAGCGCGCCGTGAGCGCATCCGCGTCGCGTTGGGCGATATCGGCCTGCGCAGCGCCCAGAGCGGCGACCGTCTGGTCATGCTGCGCCTTTGGGACGTACTGGGTCAGGTCGACACGCTGGGCGGAAATGGCGGCAAGCGCTTCGGTTTCGGTCGCAGTGGCCGACAGCCCGAGGGCGGCCAGCAGCGCGATAACATTCATGGTCTTCTCCGGAGGTTGGGTGGACGCCAGCGCCGGCATGCCCAGCGCGGGAGACTTGACCAGGGACGCGCCCTTGATCTGCCGCGCTCCGACGCCGTCAGGATCAAGCCAGATGGTCGGAGAGATGTAGCGGTAGTGCCTGGCGCGCAGAGCCGAAGCTCCGTCATCGCCCCACTCGATCTTGCCAAACAGGCCTTCGGGCCGAGCCGCGAGCTCGATGATCCACGCCCGGGCCGGCTTTGAGCCGAGCGTCAGGACGTATTCACCTTCGTGCTCGAAATCGATCGGCAGGCGCTTGATCACATCCGCCTGCCACGCGGCGGCCAGGCCCTCGGGGTTAAAGCTGAAGGCGCGTCCATCGCGGGTGTTGACCCGGCCACGCGGCGTCAGCTGGATCCACTCGGGCAGCGCGTCCTCGCCATCGCCGGCGGCGGCAAGCGCAACCTCAAACGCCACGGCGTCCATGGAGACGCCGGACGAGGAAAGGCAGGCAATGATGGGGCGGGATTTGCTCATGGCCGCACCATGCCTGGGCCCATAAACGCAAAAGCCCCTGACGCGTGTCAGGGGCATTTCAGGGAGGACAGATATTGTGTTATCATGGCTTCAGCGGTCGAGCCACGCTAAGCCGTCTATATGACGCGAGGGACCGGCCTCCCTCCGACCGCTAATCCCCCCTTTTCCTTCCGTCCTGTCGATAATGGTAGCTGTTGAGCAGCAGCTCGCCGAGCGACGTCAACTTGATGATGGCGCGGCGCAGCTTGCCGGCGATGCGTCCCTCGACCATCAGCTTGCCATTGTCGCCGAGCTCGACGCGCTCCGGCGTCTCCAGCAGCGCATCGAGCTCCCCGAACTGCGCCGGCGTCAGGCCATGCTTGGTCGCAATCTTGGCGGCGTCGGCGACGGTCAGGGACACCGTGCGGCTTTCCGTGCCCAGCTGCGCCGCCATGCGGTCCGGCAGCGTCGCCACCGGCCAGCGCAACCGCCCCAGATCCTGCTGGTCTGGATCGCGCGGCCGCGCCGGATCAAACCCGCCCTCGTTGCGCACCACGAAATCATGCACCGGATCCTTGCGCAGGCGCTTGACGGCTTCTGTGCGCGACGGCGTCGACATGCGATCGAGGCGCTCGGCGAGGCGTTTGCCGGTCATCTGCTCGCGCACCATGCCAGGGTTGTGCTCCCAGCCCGGATCAATGCCGGCGGGCACCTGGCGCTTTTCGCCCGTCGTCTTGTTGACCACGGTGCGCAGATCCAGAGGCGGCCGCTTGGTGCTGGCGTCATCACGCGGCGCCGCCCGCGATCGCACCCGGCACTGGCAACGCCAGCCGTTCGGAGGATAGTGCGTCGCCCACCAGCTGTCGTCGACAGGCAGCGTGGTTCCGACCCACGTCAGGTGCAGCGGCCGCTTCCGCTCGGCCGTCGACGTCATGTACTCCAGATAGGGCAGCACATCCTTGACGCGCTGGATGCGGATCCAGTCGCCGGCCGCCTCGGCCGATCGGATGTTGGCGTCGTAGATCAGCTGCAGGCGGCCGGGCGATCCCAACGTGACCCGGGCGATCTCGCCGGTGCGCGGATCCACGACCTCCTGACGGCCCCACCAGCCCTTCGCCTTCAATGCCGGCTCCAGCTGGCGGCGGAAATCCTCCCACGGCATGCGATCGACCACGGCCGCGCGGGTTGCGGCGCGCAGATCGTCGATGACGTCAAAGCCGGCGGTGCGGGCGGCAGTAAACGCCAGGGCGTGCTCGCGCGGAGCCAGCTCATCCCAGCGCGCGGTGGGGCGCGACGCGCGCCGGTCGAAATAGTCGACCACCTCTTTCGGCGCGGTTTTGAACAGTTCATCGGCCATTCTATCCGCCCCGCCTCATAGCGCCGCCAGGCGGCATGAAAGGCCGCGAGCCAGTTCCGGCCGCATTGTGACCCCGACCCCGGCAGACGGCGTTAGAAACCCGTTTAATTTTGATCCTGCGATCAATCCTGACCTGCCTCGCCGCGAATGCGCCCGATCAGCTGCGTGGCGCCGAGGTGATAGGCCAGGCGATCCACCGGCAGATCGGCGGCGAGACCGTCCAGCGCCGACAAAAACTCCTCATAGCTGGACGCCTGTTCGGAAGCGGAGCGGATCGCGGCGAGCACCGGCTCCATGTCATCCTGCCACTGGCTCGCAAACTGCTGGACGAGACGGTCCACCTCGTCCTCATCACCGCCGCCGTCCGCCGCCAGTCGCGCCGGGCCGCACGTCTGGCAGACACGCGGATCGAGCCGCCAGGGTTGAGCCGGCAGCGCCGAGGCGCGCTCGGCCGGCGTCTGCGGCGGTGGGCGCGGCGCGTTGGCGCCCTGGCTGGTCGTAACGGTCAGCAGCTTTGCGCCCTTGGCTGGCTCCTTCAGCCCGAAGGCGTCGAACACCTGGCTCTGCTCAACTTCAAGGCCGCGATCCACCATCTTGGCGACGGCGTCGGACCAGACAGCCAGATCCTTGCGGTCCGGCACTGGCAGATGAACCTTGGGGTATTTTTTCTGCGGCCCGAAGTTGATGTCGATGACGGGCCGGATCAGCTGCTGCGCGAGCGTCAGCATCATGTCACGGGCGTCGGAGCGCTTGATGTCGATGCGGACCTTGTCCAGCACCTCCTCGCCGGCGCGGGACGAGGCCACGCCGTCGCCGGGCTTGCCGATGATCAGCTTGGACATCTGCTCGTCGAAAAACTTGGCGTGACCCTCGAAAGGTTTGTCGCTGAAGCCCTTCGCCTCCAGCAGGTCAATCGTCATGGCCTCGGGGATCATGGCCCCGGCGTCGCGGCCGAGCTGACGCACCGCCCGGAGCAATACCCGCTTGTCTTCCTCGCTTGCCCCCGGGCCAAATTTACCTACGCGCAGCGGGTGGCCGTAAACCTCCAGAAACTGCGCCCAGTCACGCAGCGAAAACGATTTGAACATGAAGGCCCAGACGGCGACGCGGGCAAGACCGTTGCGCGCCGGAATGCCCATCTTGAGCAGCGGCACGTGAACCAGCCATTTGAGCCACGTCAGCGGCCGGCCGTCCGGCTCACCCCGCGCTCGCAAGCGCAGTTCCTTGCGGGTTGCGCGGTCGAACTGGAACAGGCGCGGGTCGCGCCATTCATATGCGACCGGTAGCCAGCGGGCTCCAATGTCCCACTCGATCTCGACGGCCGAGAAACCCTTGGCCAGACCATCCGCGAGCATGTCTGCCAGCGTCTGGAACTGCGGGGTCTCGACGATCTCCTCCCGCACAAAATCGGCGATCTCGACGTCGCGGCCGTCGTCGGAGGCCGGGTCAACCCGGACGTCGAGCGAGGTCACGCCGTTCTTTCGCGTCTCCAGCACATAGCGGTAGTGTGGCTCGCGCTCCTCCATCTCCTCGGCGAGCGTCAGAAAATCATGCATGTCGCCGTCGGCGGCGGCGCGCAGCGTGCGCGCCAGCGCGCCCGGCGTCAGGCCAGAAGCGATGCTCTCGTCGAAGGTGTGCGGGATCCCGGTGATGGCCGGATCCGCCTCGGTGCGCGTCAGCGCCTGTTTGCGAATGCGCCGGCCGTCCGGGCCTAGGATCGGCGAAAAGGTCTCATCAGCCATGGTCAGCCCTCACCACAAACCTCCGTCCTGCCGCGATGGCAGCATCACGTCGCGTTCCATCGCCCATTCCTGGCGCCAGCCGACCCGGCCGGGATCGCGCACCGCCGGCGACGCCGGCGTGTATTCGTACTGCTGGAAAGGCTGTCGGCAGGCGGAATAGGCCAGAACGATGGCAACGCCGGCGTCGCCGTGCCGAACGCCGCCAGTCGATGTCTTGACCCGCAGGTCCGGCAGGGTCGCGATACCCCGGATCACCTTGAAGGCGCGCATATCGGCGCCGACCTCGGCATCGCGGGGGATCGAGATAGCGTCGTCTTCGAACGCGGCCTTAACCGGCGGCATCTCCGTCCGATACCATTCGGTCGAGAATTTCACCTCGACCATCACGTGGCCGAACTTCTGCGCGCCGCTCTCCGCCAGGGAAGCTCCGATGCCGGTGGCGTCGGTCCGGCCGCCGATGAAACGCGGCAGGCGTGACACCAGTGCGTCGCGAATCTGCTCCTGCTGCTGGAACGGCACGCGCTCCAGTTCGACCATGAACGGGACCACGCGGCGCATCATGCGCGTGATCTGCATCGGGCACATCACGGTCAGGTCGCGCTTGCGGCCGACGTCCATGCCAAAGCCGCTCATCAGGTTGCGATCGAGCGTCGCCTCCATGACCGGGATCAGTTCGGTTTCGATCCAGCGGTCGACCTCGCCGCGCCGCTGCGCCTCCGGCTGCATGGCGAAGCTTTCGGGAAACGATAGGCGAAGCACTGGCGCATCCGCCATGCGCGCCTCGATCAGCGGGGCCGGCAACCATGCGCCGCTGCCCTGCGACGGGATGCAGTAGAGCTCCTCGTCGGCCGCGTCGCGATAGTCGTTGATCAGTTTCTCGCGCCAGTCCGCCTCTTTCTCGGGGGTCCATTCGCCGTGCTTGTGCGCATTGACCATGCACATGCGCTCAAACAGGCCCTGGCGCAGAGCTTCATCCAGGTCAAAGCGGATCAGGCCGTACTTTGCCCGGCCGGCGCGTATGTCGACGATCGTCTGATTGAACGGATTGTCGACGCCGTTGTGCGTCGAAATCACCAGCACCTTGCCGCCCCACATCAGGAACGCCAGCGCCGCCTTGAGCAGCTCGGCCAGGCTGTCGACGAAGGCCGCCTCGTCCAGAATCGCGAAGCCCTGACGGCCGCGCAGCGAGCGCGGTTTGGAGGACAGGGCGACGATCGAATAGCCGGACGCGAAGTCGATCTTCAGGGCCTTGATGCCCTCGTCGGAACCGTCGTCGAACAGGGTCTCGCCGACCTCCGAGCAGGCATGCTCCAGCAACCGGGCCCAGCCGGCCGCCGCGTCGATAAACTCTTTGGCCATGTCATGGGACGTGCCCATGTAAAGCGTGTCCATGCCGCCTTCGCCCCGGGCGCTGGCGGAGCGCAGCACGGCGTCTGCCGCCGCGCCCCACGTGGCGCCGGTGCGGCGGCTCTTCTCGACGAAGACAACGTCGTGGATCTGGCACTGCGCCGCGATCTCGCGCTGGTACAGAAGCAGCGCCGGCGTTTCGCGCCAGTTGGGGGACGTGGCCCGGCCCTGCTTTTGCCGGAGTTCGACCCATTGATCCCGCGTCGGCCGCTCCAGGGCGATAACGTCAGCCATCGCCGCGCACTCCCAGCAGGTCGCGCATGAACATTTCGCGGGTCTCCTGGGTGATGCCCTTCACGTTCGACAATTTTTCGACCGCGTTGATGGCCTTTTTCTTGAAGTCGTCTTCAAGCTTGCGCTTGCGGTCCGAAGAAATGGACTGGCCCTGGATGGCCTTCACGTAGGCGCTGGCAAGCTCCATCGCGCCCTTCGGCGCGATCACTCCGGCTTCTGCGTCCAGGATGTCGGTGATCAGCGTCTTGATCATCTCGCCGATGATCAGGTTGCCGTCGTCAACGTTCTCCGGGGTCAGGTGCGGCGCAATGCCGGCAAACATGGCGCGGCGCTCGGCAATCTTCCGCGCCGCAACGGCTGCGCGCACGGAGGCGCGGCCGAACGCCGACTTCGACAACCCGTCAATGCCCTTCACCGCAAGGCGGTCATTGAGCTCGAACAGGATGTCGGCCTGGGTGCGCTTGCGCTGGTTGAGCTCGCCCATCGCCCAGATGATGTCGTCCTGTCCCTCCTCGGGGATCAGGTCGAGTGATGAAAGCCGGCCGCGCGACATGGTTACACCGCCGCCGGGCTGGGCTTCTTGACGCCGGGGATGACGGTTCGGCGCTCGACGTGATCAAGCCCGCGCGTGGTCAGCTCGGCAATCACGACGGTCTCGATGCGCGTCGCTTTCACGGCGCCCATCTCGGCCAACCAGTCGAGCTGCAGGTGGACCCAGTCGCGCTGTTTGTTGATGGCCCAGCGGTTGGCGAGGTCATCCCGAAGCAGGGAGCTGTTCAGGCGATTGTCCGGCTGATCCGCGAGCGTGCGCAGGATGATCAGCCGGGCTTCCTCTTCAATCAGTGCGGCGAAGCTCATTCCCCTGTCCCCGTGAGAAAATTCTGGACGCGGTTGATTGCGGCGACGAGCGGCGCGGTGCGCTCTGACAGCACCTTCAGCTCACCGCCCATGTCGGAGAGCTTCAGCCTGATGTCGTTGACCTGACCGCTGGTCGGCAGATGGCGGATTTCGCCCTCGACCATGGTCAGGCGCGTTTGCAGGGCGGCATGGGACGCCTCCATCTTCGTCGCCCAATCCGCCGAGGCGGCGGAGCGGCGCGAATAGATCGAGTGCAGCAGCGCCGCCAACGAGATGACCACGTTGGCGGCGAGCATGTAGTGGTGAGGCTCCATGCCGGTGCGCTCCTGTCAGAACGCCCGGATCTGGCGCAGCCCTTCGGCGGACACGTCCTCGGCGACATCGAGGCGGGCGAGCACCTTTTGCTTCAGGAGGTCTGTGCCGCCGAGCGTTTTCACCAGCCCCGGCGCATGCGCCACGGCATACTCGGCCGCCGCCTCAAGCACCTGCGACGTCACCTTGATGTCGAGCGACTTGCCCTGAGTGGCGCCCGCCGTGGCCGACAGGGCGTAATCCACCGCGCGCTGCACAAGCTGCTCCGCCCGCGCCATCTGCAGATACAGGTAGATCGAAGCCGGTAATCGCCGGAGCATCCACATCACGATGGCGATGGCCAGTGCGCCAAGCGGCTCCAGCATGCTGCCCAGCCAGTCGCCCCACGGGATGGTGACAATGCCGTCGCCTACCACGGCCGGCGTGGCGGCGGCGACAACCGTGGCGGAGATCGTGACCCCGGTCCATGCCACGCCCAGGGCGGCCGCAATCGCGACGACAAAGGCCGCCAGGAACAAAAACACCGTAAAGCCATGACTGGCCATGAGGCGGTCGCACCAGCCTCCACGGAAAGAAAGAGACGGCATCAAACACTCCGAAGGTTGTTGAGGTGAACGGCGACGTCAGCGCGCAACAGGTCGCCCACGGCGCGCGCCGATCTGACGGACGGGTCCCAGGGGAGCCGGGAAATGTCCCACTTGCCGCGCTGCTGGATGCCCAGCGTCGGCTGCACCTCGGCATGGCTGAGGACAGTGCGCGGCGTGACGGTGATGCTGTAACGATGGCAGAGCTCGGCCACGACGACGCCCAGCGCCGTCCACTGGACCAGGCGGATGGGGCTTGGACCGGCGTTAAACGGCTGTTCAACGGCCTGGCGCATGCCGCACAGGGCGACGCCGATCCAACCCGTGTTGCAGTTGAGGGTGTGCGCCGCGTAGTCGGGGGCGCGACCGCGCGCATCGTTGGCCGAGATCGCATGCCGGCAACGGTGCACCCTCGACTCGCCATCGATCGCGAAGTGGTAGTGCTCGTTGTCGGCGTCAGAAAAGCTGTTTGCGCCAGCCGTCCAGTGAACGATGACGCCCTTCATGACGGCTTCAGGGAGCCATTCCGGCTTGAGCTCGCGGAACACGTGCGGCCGCAAATCATCATTGGCGGGGCGCGGCGCGCGGGCCTCGATCTCACGGCGCAGAAGGGACTGTGTGACGGGTCCAGCAATGCCGTCGACAGAGATGCCGGCAGCGTGCTGGTAGGTCCGGATGGCCTCACGGGAGATCGGGCCTATGACGCCGTCGATGGCGCCCTTGTAATAACCGAGGGTTGCGAGCGCCTGCTGGATTTCGCGATTGGTCACATCGGTCGCTCCTGTCGGCGACCGGCTTGACTTCATGGCCCGGGTCGCGAGAGAACTTGTCGTTCCCCGCAAATTCCTTGCTTCGGCGCACAAAAAAGCCCCTGACGCGCGTCAGGGGCTTTGGTTGATCAGAACAGCGATCCCTGATCAGGATCGCCGTTGTGCCGGGCTTTGAACCTGTAGGCCGACCGGTTGGTCACGCCCGCGCGCCGGGCTATCTCGTTGACCGATCCGCCGCGCTCCAGCGTCTCCGCCATCACCCGGGCCCGGCGCTTGCGCTCCGACACATAGGAGCCATTGCCAAAGATCGGGATGTGGACCTTGACCCGGCCGCGCCCGGCCATATGCCGGCTGATGAGCTCCGCCTTCTCCATGCCGACGCAACGGACCAGCCAGTTGCCAGGGCGGAGGTTCGCGCAGACAAAGACCTCCTGACCAGCCTTTTCCTCGGCAATGGCCAAGGCCGCTTCGAGCCCCGCAACCTCCGCAATCTCCGCCAGCACGGCGGGCAAGTCTGGCCAGCTCTCGTTGGTCATGTCGCGCCTATCAGGTCGGGGCGTGCTCGTGAAGCACGGTCACAACAGTATTGTTGCGGATCACATAGCGGAGGCCGTCTGCCACCACGTAATACTCGCCATCGCTGATCCGGATGGCAGTATTATGGGCGCGCTGGAGTGATTGCGCCAGGACTGTTCGCAGCGCTTCCCCTTCAGCTGCGCCAGTCCGCTCCAGAAATCGCAACAGCGCATGATCCGACACCTTGATCATGCCCGCTCTCCAGCGCTGGCCGGCCGGCGCTGCCAAGCCTTCAGCTGCTCGATGGCGGCGCGGGTCTGTTCCGCCGTCAGAAACTCCGGCGCCGAGACCGAAAACTGGCGGTTTGCCCAGTTGCGCAAACCAGCCGCATCGCTGCTGGCAATCTTGCCGGCCTTGGCCAGCGCGCCCCACAGGGCATAGATCTTGCGCACGTCAGCGCGGTGGGATGGCGGACGGCGCGACGGCTTCGGCTTCCAGCCAAGGCGCTTCATTTCCACCAGCACCTTGTCCAGCTGCGCGTCGCTGAGACCCTTGGCGCTATCGGAGCCGGTGATCCGCGCCAGCAGCGCGCGGTATTCGCCCTCCGGCAGGCCGAGTTCTTTCCGGGCGATGTGGAGTTTGGCGAGCATGGCTGGATGGCTCATGGCTTGGCTCCCGTTGCATGGGCCGCGATTCTACCCTCATCCCCGAACTCATGGATCCATGCGAAGGCGAAGGCATTTGATACAACAACCTCTTTCGTGCCCGAGTAGTCATCCAACTGCAGCACAAAACTACCCGCCTCGTTCACCGACAGCGTTGGGGTCCCGTAGAAGTTGTCGATGGGGGCCTCTACCTGAAGCACCGTTTGACCATCGAAATCGCTGCTCATGCGCGATCCTCCTGGCTGAGGGCGGCGCGGCCGGCGTCGGTAATCTCGTACTCGCGGCGGCCTTTGGAATAGGTGACCCACTCCCGGCGGAACATCGCCAGCAACGACTGACCTTGGCCGCCGAAGTGGCTTCGGCCTCCCGGCAAGCCACGAAAGGCGTCGTGGCCTGCGATCAGATTGCGCAGCATCGCCTGCTGAACGGGCGACGGCTTAACCTTGCGAGCCATCCCCACCTCCATCACGACCGACGATGCGTTCAATCAGTCTCTGGATCAGGCGACGATAGACGCGGGCATCCAGCGCCCAGTCTATGATGCGCCCAGTCACACCGATTGCACCGGCAATCATCGTCAGAGCTCCCACGCCGACAACAAAGTTGGCGAAACCTGACGCAAATACTTCGGTCATGTCTGCGCTCCCTCCATGATTTCGAGAAGTGGCGCGGGCTGCAGCGCGCCGAAACGGACAGCGTCATCCGGCCGGGAGAGCGCCTTGCGCTGGCCTGGCGGGATCCAGACTGGCGGGCGCGGCTCGTGCCCGTGCCGCCAGCAAACCCACACGTAGTCCGTGGCCGTTGATCCTTTCGGCTCCCAGCGCCCCTTGTGTATCGGGATGCGCTCGACCGGATAGGCCAGCAGATGGGGCGGGAAGTCCTGGAACAGGAAGAAGCGATCGTCGGTGTGCAGCCACTGCGTCCGGACCAGCATGACGCAACCGATGCGCGTCCGCTCCAGCGCGGTCCGGCAGAACCGGACGCCGGCGTTGAAGGGCGGGTTGGTCACGACCCAATCCGATTCCGGGCCGTCTGGCTCCAGGAAGTCCGCGACGGCGCCATAGCCGTAAGGGAAGATGTCGCTGGCGGAGACAGTGTCAAAAGCTTCAGAGAGCACGGCCGCCATGTGGCCCTCGCCACAGGCCGGCTCCATCACGTGATCATGCGGCTGCGCTCCGAGCAGCGGCAGGAACACATGACGCACGAAGGCGCGCGTGGCCCATGGCGGCGTTGGGAAATAGTCGAGCGATTCCGGCGGCTCCGTGCGCCGGGCAACGACAGCAAGGTTAGGGCGAATGTGTTTCATGGACGAAATCCCGAGCGCTTCGCAGTGGCGTGAATGTCCAGGATCACGTCAGCCGGAAGCTTGTCGTAGGGGATGACTGCGCCGCCGGCCTTGGCCTTGCGGCGCATGTCTTTCGGAGGAAGCTCCGGATGGATCATCGCCTGCGCGAGATAGGTGCTGGCGGCGACCGCCAGCATCAGAAGATGGGTGTATTCCGTGCGCAGGCGGGCGAGCTCCTCGGCGCTGGACATCAGGCCATTCCCAGCGCCTGCAGATACAGTTCAAGGATGGCTTCCTCTTCCTGAAGCTCCGCCCGGTCCTTCTTACGGATGCGCATGATCTGGCGCACGGCTTTGGAATCGAAGCCGCGGCCTTTCAATTCCGCGAACACCTCCTTGATGTCGCCCGCAATGCCGGCTTTCTCTTCTTCGAGACGCTCAAGACGTTCGATGAACTGTTTCAGTTCATCGGCGGCAACACCGCTATCGGCGACGTCCGCCATCGCTGGATTGCTCATGACTGCTGATCTCCGGTGGGTTTCTGGGCGTAGACCCGGAGACAATGCTCCGGGCAGTAGGACGATCCCGGCCGGACCGTGGCGCCGCAGACATAGTGGCTGCTGAAGGCGTCGGCCCGGAGCTTGCCGCGCCGGTGCTGGACTGGCGCCGGCGTCGCTTCAAACCATCGGCACTGGTCGCGGCGCGCAGACATGAGGGGGATGCTCATGTCTTGCTTCCGTAGGTCAGAAGTCCGGCGGGTTTCGGCAGGGCAAGCTGCTCGGCTTTGGCCTTCTTCACCTTGGCGGCCTTCTTCCTGGCCGCATCCTCCTCACGCTGGATGTCCTTTAGATCGGCGAGCAGGTGGCCCAGCTGCATGGGATCACTGACAGCGAGCGTGATGACGATTGTCGATGCGCCATTGCTGTTTGTCGTGGAGCGGAAAGATTTCAGAGAGGCTTCACCCGGGCGCCAGTAGAGGCCGGTCATGGTGTGCCCTCCGCCCCACCCATGGCCTGTTCGGCCCTGGCGATCACCTTTTGCAGAAAATATAGCGTCAGCAATTTCATGCGTGCGCCTTCGTGATCACCGTCGCTCTCGTTGCGCCGGATGTAATATTCGATGGTCTTCTGGAAGAGGCGGGCCTGATCCAACAGCTCGGCATTGATCGCAAGAGCATTGGCGGCAACGTCTTTGTCGTTCCAGCCCTTTCGCCCTTCGGCGTGCTTGCGCTCCAGCTTCGCCTTCGCCGCGAAGTCGAAGCGACCGACTACCAAATCATCCAGGTACATGGCTGTCTGCCCACAGTCAGCACAAGCGACCGGCTCATCGGGCGCGGCAGGGGCTGGCGGCAGGGACGTCGCCTCTAGCGCAAGCCCAAGCCGGGTGATGATGCCTTCAACTTGGGGCCGTTTGCGGAAGTCGGTCTCGTTGATCAGTTGCTCCAGCGCCCAGCCTGCCTCTCTGGCAGCAGCCTGCAGCTCGGAATCGGTATCGACTGTCCCTATGAATGTATCGGCGGCTGGCTTCGACGCCTGGAACGCGTCCGCCAGCGACCGGACATCGCCGATGCGGATCTGCAACGAGCCTTCGAAGCCGCCGGCGCTGACATAGCCGCAGACTTCATCATCCGGCACGCGCCAGCCGTTCTGTTCCTCGTGGGCGCGCAGATTGTTCATGGCCAGCTTCGCCCATGCCGAGGCGAAGCGGAATTTGTCAATCACATGCTGGGCGCCATGCGAGGCCACCAGCTGCGCCACACTGCCCTGGGAGGCAAGGCCGTCAAGTGACATGCGCAAGCCCACGAGCCCGGCCCGAAAGCCCGCCACCCAATCGAGGCTGCGATCTTCGGCTTTGGCCACGGCCTCGACGGTGTCGAGGCCTGCCGAGATCAGCTCAGAGATGTCCGTCATGGCTGCCTCCTTCACGCCCGGGCCAGATCAATGATGATCGGTTCCCATGCGGCATCGGTCGCGGGGCGCTTAAAGAAGCGCACGTAGCGCTTGGCGCCGACGATACGAATCGCGTCGCGCAATGCGTCCATGGCGCGTTTCCAGCGGTGATCGTCCACCTCCATCCGGAGCAGCTGGAACAGTCCAGACCGGTTGATGTGGCCTTCCTTTTCGACACTGAAAACCGTGTTGACGATGGCGCGCAGCTCGGGCCGGCTTTCCGCGCCCCATTCCATCAAGCACTCGTCGATCAGCCCCTTGGCCGGCTGCAGCTCGGGGCCGAAGTCCAGGACATCCGCGATCTGCACCTGCACCTTCATCAGGCCATCGAAGCTCTGATAGGTGACGTTGCCCTTGGCCCCGCCCTTCGGAGCGCCGTATTCCTGCTCCAGCAGCGTTTGAAGGGCGTTCAAGTCGCCGAAGGTGTGACCAAGAAAGCGCCGGACCTGCGCCGACTGCTCAGACGCATAGTTGATGATCTTGCGGACCATCTCATCCTGCAGCAGATGTTGCGGCTTGATGGTGGCGACCGGGATCAGGTTACCCTTGGTGTCGCGCATGTAGTTCTGGCCGCCGACCTCGAACACACCATCTTGCGGTGCGTCTGGCCGGCCCGCATCGAGCAGAGCATCGATAGCCTTCAGGTCCGCTGATGCTTCATCAAAGGCATGACGCGACGCGCCTCCCATGGTTTCGAGGATGGGGGTTCCATCCTCAAGCTCGTCGCATGCTTCAAGCAGCGCATCCATTTCATTGATGATGTGCTTGCGCGTTTCCTTCAGCGCATTTTCAAGCGCCGCAATGCGGCCGGTGAGATGGGCGCGGGTTTCAAAACCAGTAGCGTTCATGGTTTAGAGCGGTTTTCGAACGTCTAGAATCATAAGAGGTTCCCCCTTCGCGAGATTTCTG
>NZ_BNCG01000021.1:27372-47975 GCF_014656355.1 Camelimonas fluminis | reverse complement strand
CATCATGTCAATCGGGCTCCGCCAATGGGCGCATGGGTTCTGATCCAAGAGTCTTGGTATTAGTGCCGTCTTTTATCTCTGAGATCCGCGCATTGTTGATCGACCTTGTCGGCCGGGAGAAATACGCTTGGATATCTTGGGGCACGTAACTGCGCGACAACATCGCCTTGACGATCGCGACCTCCCACTTTTCTAGCGTATTCCCTGGTCGCCTTGCCAATTCCGTATCCCCCGTATTCGCTCTGCGGTATCAGCCATGCTCCGACCCTAATCGTTGCCGTAATCGGGCTCGTATTCCATCTCGCGCTCTTGCTGATCCTCATGGATGTAGTTGAGGCCGGAAGCATCGATTTCATCGCTTCCCATCAGCGTCAAATCGCATGTCGGGCATCGGAACTCTTCGCCGACAAACTCGCGGTCGACGATTTCCCAAATCGCGTACTCATCGCGCTCTTCGCTAATGTCTTCACCGGTTTGCTCACCGGTCATGAACGCCCGGCATTTGCAGGCGGGGCAGCTCTCCACCCAGATCTCGTCGTAACTTCCTTTGAAGATTCCCATCTGGTGCTGCGGTTCGCGCAGTTCCGCTTCGTCAGTTAGGCGTTCGCGCTCGGCCTTTTTCAACGTCTCGAATTGCTTCTGGGCCGCTCTGACGCGAAGTTTGACGGCCGCATCGAGGGCCTTCGCCGCCTCGCCGAGAAGTTGACGAGGCGCTTTTGCATCGGCCGCGCCGAGCCACTGCTCCAAGGACGACTCCATCTGGTGGAGGATCGTGTCGCACGCATGCCAATAGCGAGCCTCCCAAGCGTCGAGACGCATCGTCCGGAATGGAAGATCGGCTGAGTGCAATTCGGCGTTTCGACGCTCCGCGATGTCCTGACAGAATTTTTGGACCGTCTTGTCGAAACGAGGAACGAGATGAGCCAGGCGCTCGAATAAGGTCTTGGCGGTAATTGTCTTCACGTCTGTTGTGACGTTGATGCCGGCCGCTACGAACATGGATTGCCAGTGGGTCGGATCGACCACGAGGCTCGGATGCCTCCTCGCGAGCGCGGCCTTGCCGAGCAGCTCAAGCGCCAACGAGGCCCAGAGCTGATACTCGTCGAGATCGCCGTCGCCTTTGCGGGCCAGAGCACGGCCAATGTAGACTTTCGATTTCGCGTGGAGCGCATCGCCATTTATGGCGATGAAAACGTCTTCAGGCATCAACCAAAACCCTTGCGAGGCGTCGTCCGGATCCTCGATCCGACGGACTGCGCCCATGAAGGACGCGCCAGTTATCGATGATGAGGATGTCGCCTTGGCGCCAGTGATGGGATACGAACGAAGCACATGCGATCCGGTCCTCAATCACCGCCAGCACCCTGCGGCCGCGTTGGTCCACGGCTTCGAGGCAGCCAGGATCGTATCGCAGGAAGGCTCCTCCCGGTGCGAGGATCGTCGAGTAGAACGAACGCCGACCGCTACGAACGAGCACTGGCGTACCTTCAAGAAGGTCAAGCTCCTCCGGCGAAAACCCGAGTGTTTGCCAGTCGAGGAGCATCGTGGCCGCTGCTGGCGATCCTGGGTCGATACATGCCAGGAGAACGTAGCGGCATGGTCTGGTGCGATGGCTGAGTTCTATGTGAAACGGCAAGGCGTCCAAGCCGTAGCGGGCGCTTAGGGATCGCGGATGCGCATCTTCGGTGGCAAGCGGCTGGACAATCTCTTCGAGCAGCCCCGCGCGGCCGGCGACACGGGTGCCGAGGCGATCGCCGAGCGTGATCAGCTCGTGGACAAGGGCGTCGGGGTGCGAGGCCTCGCTGTTATGCAGAGACCAGCCGTGCTCAAGCAGCGGGCCGAAATGTCGATCGGGATCGGCAATGACGATGTCGCGCGCAACCATCTCGTCGTCCTATCGATCGAGGCGCACGCGAAGCCGTCGGGCCCGCTCGCGGAAAGCGGCTTCGCCACCTTCCAGAATGTCACAGACAGCCTTGCGGATTGCTGCGTTCTCCAGTCCTCCCGCGACATAGCTGATAGGCGGCAGACCGTCTGACGGGTGCGGGCCGGCCTCTGCGACGATGATCTGATCCGCGTCAGTGTTGATTACGAGGTTGGCATTGTGAGTCACCATGATCACCTGGCGCTTCGCCTTCGCCGCGATGAACAGCGCAACAAGCTCGTCGAAGACGGATTTCGGATCGAGGTTTTCCTCGGGCTGATCGATGATGAGCGGTCGGTCGTCGGAATTGTCTAACGCGAGGTAGAGCAGAAGCAGCACGATGCCACGCGTGCCGGGCGAGAGCTTGCGGATGTCGACGCCGTCATAGGAAATCTCATAGCGGACGGCGATGTGTTCGGTGCCGAAGAGCCAGTGCGCGAACTGCTTCGACCAGGCACGAGATTCGGCCTGCTGTGTCGGCGCGTATGGCGCGTGCGAGAGAAGGTCTTTCAGGTATTTCCCCATGAAGGCAGTCATGGCGGCCTGAACATCGGCGGCCGAGCCGGTTTCCCATGACGGCTTTAGCGCCTCGGTCGCAGCTGTAATCAGCGAGCCGCGACCGTAGAAGGGACCAGTCTTGCGCCGGTCGAGGAGTTCCTCTTCGGCAAACGCACCCCAAGTCTGGACGTCGGCAATCCTGCGGACCGAAAAGCTCAGTTTCTTGAGCGTACCCGATGACGCGGCGAGGCGCGCCATCAGCGGGGCGTAGAGGCCAGCCAGCGCCTTCTGCTCATTGATGATTGCCTCGAACACGCGGCCATAGGTGTCGTCGCGCTCGGTCTGCAGGTCCTTCCGTCGCGCTTCCGCGCCTTGGGCGTCGGTAAGCCGCGTTTCCAAGGTCTGAAGCGCCGAGTTTTCCTGCGCGATCCTGTTTGTGAGTGCCGTGTATTGCTCACGAACGAGCTTGTCCGCGCTGAACAGCGCCTCGAGACGTGTCATCTCCGCGACGATGAGCGCAAGCGAAACCGTCGTGAGGTCGGCGCTGTCGGCAATCAGCGCGATATTGGCGTCGCCGGGCGGGGGCGGAACACCGTTGAGCTTACGAACCTCACCGTCCGCCCAGGCAATATAGGCAGCAAGGCTCTTGTCCACGTCGCCCTTGTAGATCAGCAGGAAGTCGTCCCACTGTTTAGCGTCGAGGCCGCTGTCGTTGTGTCGCGCCTGCGCCTGCCGGAGCATCTCGGGCGCACCCGTAGCTCGCATGCTGCGGACTTCGTCCTGCAGCGCTACGAAGGTGCGGCGCTGATTGCTGTAGGCTTGGATACTGTTCCTGCGTTTCTGGGCTGCTTCGCTGAGCTGGGTGTGTCGGGCGACCTGCGCCTCGGTGCCCTTCACGACAAGCTTGGCGCGGTCAGCCGTGTAATCGGCAATCAGTTTCTTCTTCTGCGCGACCTGGATCGTCAGGCTTGCGACGAGGGCCTCTTTCTCGAACTCAGTAGCGATGCGGTCGGATATGTCCTCGATTGCCTCCGCCTCGCGTTGGCGAGCCTGCTGAAAGCGTGCGGTCTGCTGGTCGCGCAGCTCGGCGAAGTCGAGCGCCCATTCGCGGTCATCTTGCGAGTGGGATTCGAAGATTACGCGCTCGATCTCGTCCACGAGACCATCGGACACGCCCTTGGCCGAGCATAGCTCTTCGACGAATTGCTGGGAAAGATATCGAGCGCGCGGGAACGACATGTGACCATTGGCGTCGCTGCCATCGAGGGCTCGCGTCACCGTCGCGCCGCCGCCCCATGTCAGCGTCGCGGTGGCGTCTCCGACCAGTTTTCGCGCGCGTGCGAGGAAAGACGGGCTAATATTCTCGTCAGCGTCCCAGCCAGCAGGCGTGATCGCGTCGCAGCCAGCAGCGATCACATCGGCCAGCGCCGTCTTACCCGATCCTCGCGCGCCGATGATCGCCACCAGTCCGGGATTGAGCGGAATGTCCGGCGTGGTCGCCCAATCCGCGTCTTCGATCCGGATATGTGAAATGACCTGCGAAGGCATGGCCGAGCGCGGCGGCTGTTCCCCGACATGGGCGCGGCCTTCCGGGTCAATGCAGGCCTGCCGCAGCGCGTCGAACTCGAGCGCCCCTTTGATCCACGAGAAGCGATTGTCGATGGGCTGCCCGACGGATTTCTGATCGTGAGAGTCGCTGCCATGGAGGCACGGTTTGCAACCGTCATATCGAGAGCGCAGCTCATCGATGGTGACGCCGCGTTGGCCGATCCAGAACTCGCGCTGCGCTGGGCTACTGGAGAAGATTATGTGGGCGAACTTCTCGATCTCCTGACGCACGGTCGTGTCAGCAGCCTGACGAACTCCGGAGGTGCCGTCGCCACCACCGCCAGCAACGGCGATCAGAATGTTCTTCTTCGCCCAATCGCTTTCGTCGATGACCTTCCGGAGTTGATCGAAGTTGACCTTGAACTGCGTGGCGCCGTGCCGGAGCGCTGCGCCCTCGTCGGTGATGGTCGAGTCTGCGCGTTTGCCTAGCTTGATGAGTTCCTCGCGCGTGCAGTCGAAGCGGTCGTTGAAGGCGTGGAATTGAAGGCGCTTCAGGAGGCGCTTCACCTCCGAGAGGTGTTCGGGGTCTTCTGGGCTGACCAGCAGATGAACATTCACGAACCCCGTCTTCGCCGCGACGTCGAGGCGCAGCTCGATGTTCGGGAAGAGCAGCGACACCTCAGACAGTCGGCCGGCCAGCTTATACTTGAGGAGTTCTTCGTAGGTGTCGGTGACGTAGTAGTCGGTGACAGCGATCGCTTCGATCTTCGGCGTCACGCCCTCAAGCGTCGTGAGGTAGGAATTCCAAGGGTCGGCAGCACCGAACTGATTGTTGAGAATAGTGCCTGGCGCATGGATGTGTGGCTCCCATCGGTGCCATTCCGAACCTCGACTGATCATACGCCCCCCTAGTGCCCCGTATTGGGGAAATACTTGCCACATTAGCGCCCTGCGAGTCGAGAATAGCATGCTGAGCGTAAGTATTACCTTCGGAGCGAGCCTGCGTGGATTGTGACCAGCAATGCCCCTTGTGCTTTTCGCAGGACGTCACACATGGCCCTCCGCGTCGGCTTCGGATCAATCACGGATTACCGCAAGTCTGCTTGCGGCCCCGCTCAAGCCGGCAATCGTGATCTGAACGAACGGTAAGTTTTGAAAAGCGGCAGCAGCGAGCCAAACGGCAAGGAAGGGGCGGACCGATTGCGCGCGCCTTGGTGGGAGTTAGTCCACCCTGATGAGAGCGAGCCGGCGGCAGAATGATCTATGTTGAGCAGCCGGCAGCAAAACCCTCAGCTATTGCCCGCTGAATCTATGTCCTCGCTGATCTCCTGCCGCAGCTTGGGCCCTTGTGCTAGCCGCCGCCCCAGCGCGGTTACGAAAGCATCATAGCGTTCGGCTGCTTTGGCCCGCGCCGCCTGGGCGGCGGGTTCGGGCAGCGCCGGTGTCGAGGAGAGCCAGAAGCGGATGAACACCGCCATGGTCTCGACGGTGATCCCAAGATCACGCTCGAGGCGCATCAGACGACGGTCAATCTGATCGATTCGCTTGGCGATGGCCGCTTCTCGCCTCTCGTCAGCATCGGGCGAGAGGAAGGACGCGATAGCGGCCTCCGCGATCATGGACTGGGAGTGGTCCCGGCGAGCAGCATAATCCGCAAGCATCGTCATGATCTCGGGATCGAGATAGACCGAGACTTGCGCCTTCTTCTTGCGACGAACCATGATGCTCAAAGCTCCATGCCGTCGCCGGGATCCATCGAGACCTGCCGCGCGACGCCGCGCATCACGCGGGTCAACCGCTGGCTGCGGGCGGCCTCATCGTCGCTGCCGTCATAGGACAAGGGGTCGAACTCGTTTTCGATCGGCGCCCTTTTCTCGACCGAGCTGACGCGGCCCAGTTCCGGCTGTTGCCGGCGCTCGGACTGAGTGGGGTCCTCATCGTCAACCATCACCGTTTCGATCGGGGAACCTGGGCTTTCCGGCAGAGGCAAAGCACTCCAATCGTCAGACTGCTTCGGAGCGGGCGATACCAACTCCGGCGGCGGCAGCACGCGTTCCGTGAACCGGCGGTCCTCATAATAGCGCGCCTTCTTCGCCCGGATCGGCGGGGTTCCAGCGACCATGACGATCTCGTCGGTCGATGGAAGCTGCATGATTTCGCCCGGGGTCAGCAATTGGCGGGCGGTTTCGGATCGCGAGACCATCAGATGGCCAAGCCAGGGCGACAGCCGGTGCCCGGCATAGTTCTTCATCGCCTTCATCTCGGTTGCCGTGCCAAGCGCATCGGACACGCGTTTGGCGGTGCGCTCGTCATTGGTGGCGAAGCTGACGCGCACATGACAATTGTCGAGGATGGAATTGTTGGGACCGTAGGCCTTCTCGATCTGGTTGAGCGATTGCGCGATCAGAAAGCTCTTGAGGCCGTAACCGGCCATGAAGGCCAGCGCGCTTTCGAAGAAATCCAAGCGCCCGAGCGCGGGAAACTCGTCGAGCATCAGGAGCAACCGGTGGCGGCCGCCATTGGCCTGAAGGTCCTCGGTCAGCCGGCGACCGACCTGGTTGAGGATAAGGCGGATCAGCGGCTTGGTGCGGTTGATGTCGGAAGGCGGCACGACGAGGTAGAGCGTCGTGGGTACTGTCGCCTCCACCATATCGGCAATGCGCCAGTCACAGCGGCGGGTGACTTCGGCAATGACCGGATCGCGGTAAAGCCCGAGAAAGGACATGGCGGTCGAAAGCACGCCCGAGCGCTCATTGTCGGATTTGTTCAGCAATTCGCGCGCCGCGCTGGCGATGACCGGGTGGGGGCCGGCCTCGCCCAGATGCGCGGTTTTCATCATGGCCGCGAGCGTTGTCTCGATTGGCCGTCTGGGATCGGAAAGGAAGGCGGCAACCCCGGCGAGGGTCTTGTCCTTTTCGGCATAGAGGACATGCAGGATCGCGCCGACTAGAAGCGAATGGCTGGTCTTTTCCCAATGATTGCGCTTTTCGAGACTGCCTTCGGGATCGACCAGGATATCGGCGATATTCTGAACATCGCGCACCTCCCATTCGCCGCGGCGGACCTCAAGCAGCGGATTGTAGGCGGACGATTTCGGATTGGTGGGATCGAACAGCAGGACGCGGCCATGCCGGGCGCGAAAGCCGGCGGTGAGCTGCCAGTTTTCACCCTTGATATCGTGAACGATGGCCGAGCCTGGCCAGGTCAGGAGCGAAGGCACGACGAGGCCGACGCCCTTGCCGGAGCGAGTGGGCGCAAAACACAGCACATGCTCGGGTCCGTCGTGGCGAAGATAGTTCCCCTCATAGCGGCCGAGCACAACGCCGTCGGGATCGAGCAGGCCCGCCGCCTTTACCTCCTGCGGTTTCGCCCAGCGTGCCGACCCGTAAGTTTCGGCGTTCCTGGCTTCACGGGCGCGCCAGACCGACATGCCAATCGCGACGGCGATGGCGATGAATCCGCCCGAAGCGGCGATCATGCCGCCTTTGGCAAAGACTTCCGGGGCATAGGCCTCGTAGAAATACCACCACCAGAAGATTGCCGGCGGATAGTAGACCGGCCAGTCCACAAGGCGAAACCACGGGGTTCCGAGCTGGGCCTGAAACCCGAGCTCCCAGGCGACGTATTGCGTGGCCGCCCATGTCATCACCAGGATGATCAGGAAGACAGTGAGGATCTGGCCCCAGAGGATTTTCGTGGCTGACATGGCAGGTCCTTTCGATGCGGCGCTCAGAGGCCAAGCCCGCGCTGTCGTCCAAAGCTCCAGTCCACCCCGCCATTGCCGCGGGCGAGACCCGAGACATGGCGGCCGAGATGCTTTTCGAGTGAGGGCGACCAGGGGACGAGCTGGAAACCGAGCCCGTCCTCGATCATGGCGAAGCGGCCCGACGCGAGCGTGAGACGTTGGCGGTAGGTGCCGGCGACATAGTCACCCTCGGCGGTGCGGTTAAACGCAAGGCCGGTTTCTTGCGACAGCCTGCTGCCGAGAGCCTCGAGTTCGCGCCGGCGCAGCGTCTCGATCAGGTTGCGGCTGAAAATGATCCGGCGATGCTGCCGCGTGGCCAGTCCTTCCCCCACCAGATGCTCGGCGCGTTCCTCCATGGCCTGACGGACCTCGGCCCCGAAACCACCTGCGGACAGGGCCGCCGGCTCGCGTGCCAAGGCCTGCCGGTCGAGCCAGGTCGCGCCCGGAGCCGAAACCTGGCTGTGCAGATCGAGATCGGAACGCACGGCGATTGCCACTCGCCGCTGCCCTCTGGCATCGTCGAAACCGCGCAGTTCGACGATGGAACCAGGTGCGCTGTCACCGGCCGCATCGAGATCGGGAAGCTTGATGTGATGGGTTCGCCCATCGACGCCGTCGACCACGGCATAGGCCGTGCCTTTGAGTTCGTCATCGAGCCCGCGCGCGATCAGCCTGCCGATGACAGGCGCCTCCAGGCTTTCGCCGGCAAGCACATAGTTTGCCGCACCGCGCTCTATGCCGCGCTCGGTCAGCGCGCGGTGCATACGCTTGATGATGTCGCCGCGCTCGCCGAGCTCGCGCAGCACCGTTGGCGCCTTGTCGTCGATCGCCCATTGGCCGGGACCGATCTGCTCGGCCAGACCGAGGGTTTCGAGCTTGCGCAACCGCCCGAGCTTTAGCGCCCGATACTCATCGGGCGGCTCGCCAGCGCGCAGAGCGAGATCGATCACCCCGGTGCCGCGTCCGTCGTGCGCAAGCTGGCGGTCAAGACCGGTCCAACGGTCGGCAGCCATCTGGCGCTCAAGCGTGCGGCGAATGTCGTGTTCGGTTCGCGGCCCGAGCTCCTGGGTGATGAGATCGCGCGCCCGGTCGCGCATCCCTTCCTTGATGTAGTCGCGCGCGATGACGAGATCCTGGCCGTCGTCGCGCACGCCGCGCACGATCAGATGGATATGGGGATGCTCGGTATTCCAGTGATCGACCGCCACCCAGTCCAGCCGAGTGCCAAGATCCTTTTCCATTTGCCCGGCCAGCTCGCGGGTAAAGGATTTGAGGTCCGCCATGTCGAGGGCGTCGTCGGGCGAGACGATGAAGCGGAAATGATGCCTGTCGCCGCCGCACCGTTCGGTAAAGGCGCCGCCATCCATTGAATCGCGCTCTGGCCCGAACAGCCGCGCCTTCTCCCCGTCCCGGGTGACGCCATCGCGGCGCAGATAATCGAGATGCGTGCCAAGCGGCGTCTTGCGAGCGGTGTGACGGACAACGCGCGCCTTGATCACGGCGCCGCGCGAGCGGGCGGTGATAAAACGATTGGCCTGAATGCTGGCGCGTTGGCCATGCCCGAACCGCGAGCGGTTGCCCGAGACAATCCGGCCTGAGCGTGAAACGCCGCCGCCGGCCTTCTTGGCCGCCGCCAGTGCCTGGGCAATGAACGGCCGCGCCTGTTGAGCGCGGGTCGAACGGATACGCCCGGGACGAATACGGAACTCGCGCTCATCGGGCATGATGCGGTCCCGCAATGTGTGAAAACCGGAGCAAAAACGGGCAATCATGCCTTGCGCGCACATTGCGCCCTTGCGCCACAAGGTGCGGAATCGCAGAAAATCCTGAGCAAAAACAACCGACCGTCTGGCCGACAATGTGCGGCCTTTTATCCTGCCATCGGTCGGTTGTTGCGGTCCTCCCCTGCCAGCCAGCACGCCATGGCGCGCTGGCCCACGATGCCGTGCGATCGCGCAAAAGCCGCATCATGGTGCGGCACCGCTATCGGCTCGAGTGACAAAAATGGCCTCGTGCTGTCGCCGGTCGGGCGCACCGGCTGCATCCGGAACGGGGGTGCGGGTGTCGTTGTCCTGCGCAGACGCCGCGTCTCCGATAGCGCTCGTTCGGTTGCCGCTGCGCGCAACAAAGAGCGGCGCCTCGCGCCAATCGAGTGGCAACGCAGCGGGGATGGAAGCGCCGCGAGACGGCACCGCATTGCCCAGGATTGGGGCGAGCTTGGCGACATAGGCGCGCGTTTCGGCGGGCAGGACGCGGCCCGTTGAAAGGTATTCATCGTAGCGGCCCGGCCCGGCATTATAAGCCGCCAGCATCGCCGCGACATTGCCGTAGCGGTCGAACATCGCGCGCAAATAGGCCGCGCCCGCGAGGATATTGTCGCGCGGATCATAAGGATCGCGGCCCAGGCCATGGCGCTGCCGCAGCGCCGACCAGGTGGCGGGCATGATCTGCATCAGACCCATCGCCCCGGCCGAGGATATGGCGCGGCGATCGCCCGCGCTTTCGGCCTGCAGGACCGCATCGATCCAGAACTCGGGAATGCCGAAACGCCGCGAAGCTTCGGCAATATGGTCGGCATATGCATCGTGCAGGATGCGCGGCGCGAGCAGGCTCGGTTGCGCCTGCGCTGCGACGCCGACCGGGCTGGAGAACAAGCCGGTAAGGAGAAGGAAGGCAATGGATCGGGCGGCGCAGTGACGCCCGATCGCAACGGAGGGATCATGCCCGAGGCGACAGCGCAGCACCGCTCAGTCCTTTGCATCGCGTTTGGGCGGCCGGTTCCAGTGCAGCGACCAGGACGCCGCATCAGCGCCGTTCTGGAACAGGGCGGCACGGATCGGATACGGCAAGGCGGGATCGTCGATCAGCACGGAGAGATATTCTCCGGCCTTCTCGCCGGTGCGTGTCCAGGCCGCCCCGATCTCGGGGCCAGTGTCATCTTCGCCGAGGTGGACGCGATGGTCCGGGGCGTTCTCGACATTGGCCGGATCCACCGCGACGATGGCGACCTCGCGGCCGAGCGTGAGCGTCTGGATGCGCCCGGCAAAGCCTGTCTTGTGCCTGGTAAATTCACCGATCTGCGGCATGGCGGTTTCCTTTCCTCAAGCGGTGAAGACGATCGGGCGGACATCGCGCCCGCCCTTGGACAGGCGTTCACCGCGTTGACGCCTGCCATTCGAAGCGGCCGTCACCATTCACATCGGTCCAGATCGGCACGACGCGGGCGGTGACGGCTGAAAGCGGAAGCGGCCCGAAATAGCGGCCATCGAAACTGTCGGCGGCGTCCCAGTTCATCAGGAACACATCGCGCTTGGCGATCACGCGGCAGCCCTGCCAGGAGGGCAGGTCGCGGCCCATCCGGTCGCGCTCACGGGCATGGCCATAAAGGTGGTCGTAAGCGGTAATGGCCGTGCCATGGCGGCAGACTCTCGTGCCATGGAGCGCCAGGATACGCTTGATCAGTGGCACGCCGCGCGGAAGATAGCGGCGCGCTTCAAGCAGCTCGGCAAGCGCGTCTGGCGGCTGGACCGCGACCAGATCGGTGACTTCGATTGGGTCGGCCGGCTCGACGGCGTAGAGGCCGATGGGCGCACTGGCCGAGGCGTTCCAGATGAAGCGCGGACCGTGCCCGGTGAGGACCGGGGCGACGACCAGCCCGACCGAAACCAGAGCGGAGGCGAAAATGGCGCGCCGGGTCATGGGAGAATGCTCCGCCGCTTGATCCAGGCGCGATGCTGCGCGCATGTGTAGGCGCGGGGGCTTTCCCCGGCCGCCAATCGGTTATGAATGTGGCGCCAGTGATCGGGCGCGACATCGGCCCCGTCGATGCCGCGCGCCTCGATCGCATCGATGAGCTGCAGCACGCGCTCGACTTTCGGCCAGGCAGAGACTGTCAGCAGAAGTTCGCCGCCCGGCGTGACGGCGGGAACGGTCTGGTAGGCTTCGTGCGGCGCGACCGCGCGCAGGATGTCGAGATGGGAAGCGACGGTGCCATAGTCATTCGCCGTCCAGCGCACGAAGGCGAAAAGGCTCCCGGGACGAAAGCCGAGGACACGGCGTCTGCGGTCGATGATGCGCTCCTGAACCGGATTCCCGAACCGCACCCAATATTCGAGCGACTTCTCGATCCAGATCAGCTCCACTTCGGTCAGCGCTGTAGCCGATGAGGAGCGCGCGCCCTCGGCTGCCAGCGTTCGATGTCCCGCCAAGCCGGTCATTGCCCAGCGTCTCCGGCGGGTGGAAATTCACGCTCCAGAAGCGCGCGCAGCATGTCGGCGACGGTCATGCCGCGCTCGAAGGCCGCGATCTTGATGCGGCCGCGCTGCGCCGGTGTCACATCGATGGTGAGCCGCGCCGTGTTCGCAGCGCCGTCCGCCCTACCGGCCGGCAGCTCTTTTGCGGCTCTCACCCAGGTTTCGGGATCGGCCGGCCGGCGGGCAAAGCCGCTCCTGGGCGATCGAGCGCTCATGACGCCCTCCGCGTGCGCGGGAGCCGCTCGATTTCATCAATCAGCGCTGCGATCTCATTGGCCGCGGCTGTGGCGCCGTCCAGTTCGTGAACGAGACGGCCGGTCTGGGCAGCGCTGGCGAAGGCGACACGCTGCCCGATCCGGCTCACGAGCACCGGAGGATCGTGATCGGCGAGCGCAGCGGCGGTTTCGCGGCCAAGGATGGTGCGCGCAGCGCAGCGATTGAGGACGAAGCGGGAGAGGAGATCGGGCCGGTAAATGCGCGCTTCGGCGATGAGCGACAGCATCTCGGCGGAAGCCCAGCCATCGAATGGCGAAGGCTGCACCGGGATCAGCACCAGGTCAGCGGCGAGCAGAGCGGAGCGCATGAGACCGGCGACACGCGGCGGCCCATCGATGACGACATGATCGGCCTGCTGGGACAGTTCCGGCGCTTCCCGGTGTAGCGTGTCCCGCGCAAGACCGATGACACCGAACACCCTCGGCAGCCCCTCATGACCGCGCTGCTCAGACCAGTCGAGCGCCGAGCCTTGCGGATCGGCGTCGACCAAAGTGACCCTCTGCCCCCTTCCGGCCCATTCTCCGGCGAGATGCAGCGCCAGTGTCGTCTTGCCGACACCGCCCTTCTGGTTGAGCAGAGCAACGATCATCGCTGACCGTCCTCACGCTCACCGCGCAGCGGGCGCATGGTGTCGAAGCGGATTTCTGATGTGTGATCGGATGGCGTTGGCGGCCGACGGTTCGCCGTCGCTCTGAGCGCCTGGCCGGTGCGGGCGATGAGGTTTTCAACATCGCGCCTGCGCTCTTCAAGGTTAGATTCTGTGTTAGACTCTCTGTTACGGGCGCGATTTGCCGAACGATCTCCGTGCCTTAAACCCGGATCGGGTTCCTGATAGCACGAGCCACCGGTTCCCGATGGCACGATAGTTCGGGTTCCCGATAGCACGAGGCCGTCCACAGCTTTTCCACAGGCCGGCCATGGCTCGAAGGCGAGCAGCGCCCGGCGCCCGGTCTCGATCTCGGTAAAGAGCCTGTAGCCGGGCAGCGGCTGACGGCGGATGATATCGCGCAGTTCGAAGGCAAAGCGCTTATAGGGCGAGAGAGAGCCGGACTTCTGGTGCAGATGACGAAAATCGAACCGCCATCCGCCCTTCTGGCGGCCGCCATGCTTGCGCACGAGCCGGTAAAGCCAGCGGTCGAGCCCGCCGGTCAGATCGAAATAGGCCCGATCGATGGTCAGGATCAGCGCATCGTCCAGGACAGCGCGATAGAACCAGTCCGGCACGATCAGTTCGATACCATCGGGGCGGCCGGCGCCGTCGGTTCGTTCCTGCCATTCGTTGATCCAGGAGAAGCGGTGTCGCCGCCCTTCAGCGGGCTGGCGGATCGTGGTCGAGATGGTGGTGGATTACAGCCGGTCGAGCGCTGCCTTGAGACGCTGGTAATCGCGCAGGCTGGTGCCGCGGCCAATGAAGGTGAGAATCTCATAGGGCGTTGCCGCCATGAGCCGCGAGGTGCGGAGGCCTGTATCGCGCGCTTCGACGATCTGGCTGGCAGCCCAGATCAGGATATCGGCGTCCCAGATCGTTGCCATGCCGTGGTCGGCAACCGCCTCGACGCGGATCGCAATTTTTCCGGCGGTGAAGTCGATCGGGGTGATGCGATGTGATTTGGCGAGCGAGAAGAATGGATACGCCATGAGGTCCTGCGCGTCCCGCGGTGCGAAGTCACCGGGAAGCGCTCTGAACAGGTCGAGCTGCCCGCGCTCGGACGGGGAACGTCGCCGGATCGCCATGGGTAATCCTCGCGCGACGGTCAGCGATTGATGCCACCGGCCGACCCACAGGCCGCTGACGTGTGCCGTTTGGCTGGCAGAACCTGTCCGCGCGGATCGGAGGTTGAAGTAACCGCGCCGCGCGAAGCCCAGGCTTCGAGATCAGCTACCGAATAGACGACGCGCCCGCCGAGCTTCCGATAGGCCGGGCCGGTTCCATAGGTGCGGTGCTTTTCCAGCGTGCGCGCCGAAAGGCTGAGAAATACCGCCGCTTCCTTGGTGCGCAGGTAGCGTGGCGGCAGGGCGGCGAGATTGGGTCGCATTGTCGGGCCTCCGTGGCGTTGCCGAGCGCCGCTGCGGAGCAACGGCGGATCGCGATCACGGTGGCGAAGGAATGCAGGCGGGGTGGATGGGGAAGATAACAGGCGAACAATCCCCACCCCGACATCGAAGCGCACTCAAGATCGGCGACGATGCCGTAGCAATTTGCGATAGCCGCCATTGATGAGCGGCCCGGCACCTTCGATCAGCCCGATCACGGCATCGCGCAAGGATGAGGTCTTCCAGGGCTCGGCCGCGACCCGCTCGGGACCGAACAGAGCGATGGCGATCTCGCGATAGGTCGCGCCATTGGCCCGGCCGTCGGCGGCTCGCATCATCAGTCGGATACGTCGACGCTGGTACGGCGTGATGCGTCCGTCGCGCGTAACGGATCGCGCGTTCAGCGCTTGCCAGAGCCGCAGCACTGCCTCGACCCGGTCGGGCAGATCGTCGTCGATTGGCAGGATAACGGCCGAGGCTCTATCGGTTTTTTGGCCCGACAGCAGCAGGATCTGCGCGACGATGCCGCCGCGATGGATGGCATGAAGACCTTCCGGACTCGGGCGAACGGCAGCAGACACGGCCGGCGACGGAGATGGTGACGGAGGCAGAAATTCCGGAGCGTCGTCAGCGAGCAAGACCGCCGGATTGGCGAGCGGCGACCATAGGACGTCCTGACGAAGCGCGGAAAGGCTCGGACGAGCCGGGAAATCGCAACCCCCAGTGACGCTGGGCGCCGGTTGAATAGGGATGATCTTCGGCCTTCATGGCGACGAGTTCGCCATAATGCTCCTGGTAGCGTTCAAACCGCCGCAAACATTCCCATGCGAGCCCTTCGACTGGGAGCGTGTCGAAGAATTCATAGCGACGACCGTCTCGCCAATGGGAAGTGTCCGGTCGCACCCGTCCCTCCTCACGTGCAAAGCGCAGGTCAGATTTTTCGCCGAGCTATTTACGACAAGATCTGTTGCAGCGGCATGACAGGGCGGCCGGCAATGCGGAAAATCTGCCGACAGGCCGCGAAACGCCGTATCTCGCCCGCGCGTCTCCGTGCGCCGCGCCGGACGCGAACTTCAGACCTATCGCTTCCACAGAAGATGACGGTAACCGGTCTGCGCCATCCATTTGGCGCGCGCCAGATGAGCATCATGGACACGGCGCGCGCGATCCGGCTCGAGATTGGGGTCGATGCCAAACAGGATATGAACGGCTTCGGTCCACTCGGCACCATCGGCAGCGGCATCCAGCAGTCGCATGTACAGCTTGATATGGGCACGGTCGTAGGCGGTTAATTCGCTGGAGACCGGCGGTGCATCCTCGAAGGGTTCTATCGGGGGCATGTCAATTGCCTGATGCGTGCTGCCCACTGCAGGACGCGGGGTAACATCAGATACTCCAGGATTGTGTGTTCTGGGAGAATATCGCCTGGAGGGAATACGGCGTCTGCCGCTTGCCCGTCAGCGCTTTTTGTCACCACCATCATGGACCAGCAGCACTCCGTGTCCACGCTCGGTCGACAGGAGGACGACACCGGCTGCTTCGAGAGCCCGACGGACCTGATCGCGCGTGCTTTCGTACACCTCGAGGCCGCTTTCGGATTCGAGGCGCTTGAGCGCGGTCAGTGATACACGGGCCTTGTCAGCAAGCGTCTCCTGTGTCCAACCCAGCAAGGCGCGCGCGGCCCGCGACTGTCGGGCGGTGATCATGCATGATCACCTCCCATTGCGACCGGCGCGCACTCCAGAACTACGACTATAATAGTCGTTCTGGGCAAATAGTCATCGATAATTGGGCCTCTGTTCCTCAGCTATGGCGTCGCTGACCTTTGTTGTCGGACGACTGATTCGGCCGCCCAAGGCTGATGGGATTGGCCCACCAAAGAACACTGAATGACGCTCAAACGTATCAATCCATCCTACTGAGATATGTTTGCGGATCAAATTTTTGCCTTCCAGACCGCCCTGTGATACGTTTCTGGATCAAATCGAGCAAATTGATCTGTAAAGGATTCACATGAAAACCGAAGCAGAGGCTCTGGATATGATCGGCGACCATTTTCGGCGCGCACGGCTAGCGGCGGGCCTGACGCAGGAGCAGGTCGCCGATCTCGCCGGCATATCCCGTCCCCGCTATCGCGACGTCGAAACCGGAGCTGCAGCGGCACGCGCCACGACTCTGATCAATGTTGCAAGGGCGCTTGGCCTGGAGATGATGCTGGTTCCTCAGGCGATGGTCCCGGCCATTGAGGCGCTGCTCAGCCCGCAGGGCGAGGACGACCGGCCGGCTTTCAGCCCGCAAGCGGAAGGTGATGATGAATAGAGCCTGCTCCGCCGAAACCGTCCTGTCTCTCGATGTTCTCCTCAACGAGGTAAAGGTCGGCACGATTGTCAGGACACCGGGCGACTTCAACGCCTTCAGCTTCGATCCTGCCTACCGCGCGAGCGGAGGACATCCCGTGTTGAGCTTGTCCTTCCGCGCGGCAACAGGAGGATTGCGCAAGGATCCGCGCCCGGTGGCAGGCGCCTTACCGGCCTTCTTTGCCAACCTCCTGCCCGAGGACAAGCTGCGCGCGGCGATGGAAAAGCATCACGTCCGGACCGTCCGGCCCGGCAATGATTTCGATCTGCTGGCCGCGCTGGGTGCCGACCTGCCGGGTGCCGTGCGTGTTATCCCGAGTAACGGAGATATCGTCGCTGCAACCGCTGCAGTTGAGGGCGAGCCGAAAGCGCGTTTCTCGCTCGCCGGCGTGCAGATGAAGCTTTCGGTGATGAAGAACACCGGCAAGGGCGGCGGATTGACAGTGCCGCTCGGGGACAGCGACGGTCAGTACATCGCCAAGTTTCCTTCGACCGCCTTTCCAGGCGTGTCGGAGAACGAGTTCGCCAATCTCGCGCTGGCCGAAGCCATCGGCATGGACGTGCCCGAACGCGAGCTGGTGGGCAAAGACCAGTTCGAAGGCATCCCTGAAGAGTTCGAGACCCTGGCCGAGGGGCTGGTCCTTCTTATCCGGCGGTTCGATCGCGCCTCCGGCGCGCGACGAATTCATATCGAGGATTTCGCTCAGGTCTTCGGCATCTATCCGACACGAAAATATGAAGGCGCGGCCTATCATGACATCGCCGCGGCTCTGAATGTGGCGATCTCGCCGATAGCGGCGCTGGAGTTCGTCCGCCGCCTGACCCTGTCGGTGGTCATGGGCAATGGCGACATGCACCTGAAAAACTGGTCGCTGGTCTATCCCGGTGACGGCAACTCGCCCGCCCTGGCACCGATCTACGACGTGCTTTCGACGGTCCCCTATATCCCGGCTGACAATCTGGCTTTGTCACTTGGCGGCGAACGCGCGTTCAAGGCACTGACGCTGCCGCGGTGGAAGGCTTTCGCCAATCGGGCGCGGCTTCCAGAGCCCGCCGTCCTGAAAACTGTCAGCGAAACAGCCAGACGTATCGATGCGCATTGGTGGCAATTGCCGGAGCGTGATGCCGTCCCGACGATCGTTCTGGACCGGATCGACGCCCACGTGAGGGCCATGATGCCTGTCCTCTTGGACTGAGCGCCGTTCATTGGTGCGGCTGACAGAGAAATGGCCCCGGCTGTGTCGCCGAGGCCATTTGCGCTTCAGTCGCCGCGGCGCGGGTTGGGGCGGGACCAGATCAGCGAGTAGGCTTCGCCTTCCTCGTCATCGAAGAGGTTGGCGTAGATCGGGGCGGTGAAGCTCGGATCATCGAGCTTGAGACCCAGATAATCGCGGCCTTCGCCCGAGCGCTTGGACCAGGCGGCACCGATCTCGGCGCGGCCGACCAGGACCCGGTGGCTGGGAGCGTTCTCGCCGTTTGCGCGGATGTCGGGAACGATACGCACGCCCTTGGCCTGGACACTGAGGGTCACGATTTCGCCGGTGAATTCGTTCGAACCGGTCTTCTTGAAGCTACCGATGGTCGCCATTTCAAATCTCCGTTTTCCGTTTTCGAGCCCGCACCATTGCGGCCTCGATGGCGATCGACGGGACGGAGACGATCGCTGGCGCATCCCCGTTTGCGGGGACTGGACAGCACAGGAGGGACTTTCTTGCTCGCGCGAGGAATGACGCGCCCCGGGGACCCATGGAACATGGGGCGGGCCGTCAGGGGAAGAAAGTTGTGACGACGCTGTTGCGCCAAAGCGATCGAAGCGCGCGCCGCGCGCTGGTCTTCGGCCAGATCAGGCCATGGAAGAGGCCGTTTGGAGCGGTCAAAGATACGAGAAGAGCGCAGAGTCTGGCGCATTCGAGTTCAGCCAGACCGGTGGCGACGGATGCCCGTGACGTCGCCCCTGTCCTTGGCACGCGTACCGCTATTTGACCCAATCGAAGTCGGCGAGAGCTCATCCCGCCTGGGTTCCGCAATGTGCCCGCGAAATTCGCGCCACCCGTCCTGCTCCCGATATGTGCCGCATCACTCCACTAGATTGATGTGAGTTCATTACGCCGATCCCGCGCCCCTTATCTCTGAGGACGGCGAGTTTATCTCTCTGTTCTGGCTTCCAACCAGATTCTGCACGCAGCTAGATGCGCGCATGGCCCGTGCCAGCAGACTCGGCAGACGCCATCGCCGCGAGCCGCAGGAAGGTCGTCACTCCCACGGCAATTGCGCCAATGACCGAGAAGATGAGCTGCCAGGTCTCGGACGGCATCATATGTTTGACGATGCCGAGCGTGGCGTAGAAGCCGGCGACGACTGCCGGAGCGACAAAGGCGAGTGCGATCAGCAACCGCGCCCATAGAGGCCGGACCAGAATGAGCAGGCCTTGGGCTGCCGCCAAGGTCAGGCCGGCAGCGAGTAATCCGACAAGAACAGCCCCAAGCCAGCCCGCGCCGGTGCCGTAGGCCCAGATACCGGCGTTCACCCCGATGAAGAAGGGCAACGCAAAGACGGCAAGGTTGAACAGCAGCCAGCACATGAAGCCTATGGCGGCCATGGCGACGAGAATACCGAGAAAGGTCATGGTGGTGTCTCCGTGCAATGGATTGGACGGTGCGCCTGCCACCACCTCCACGGCGCGATCGGAACAGTAGCAGAAGTGCCCGCGATCATTAAGAACAAATAGGGATCAAAGAGATCCCCTGACCCTGTCCGGCCATCTTCCTTGTTCTGCCTGGACATGGTCGGATCCGGCGGCCCATCGCCCTACAGGCGATGTGTTTCGCCGGCATGATAGGCCGTCGAGGCGCTTCCGGTTCGTCGACGGCCTTGAGGAATGGCGGGCAGCGCTCACGCGCCGCCCGTCCCGAAGCGGTAGACAGGAATGCCCAATTTGCGCGCCTTGTCGGCGAGATTGTCCTGGATGCCGGTGCCGGGAAAGATGATGACCCCAATCGGCATCGTGCCGAGCATCTGATCGTTGCGTTTGAAGGGCGCAGCCTTGGCGTGTTTGGCCCAATCGGGCTTAAAGGCGACCTGCGGCACCTTGCGATTGTGGGCCCAGGTGGCGGCGATGCGCTCGGCGCCCTTCGGCGATCCACCATGCAGCAGCACCATGTCAGGATGCTTGGCATGAACCTGGTCGAGCTTGTCCCAGATCAATCGATGATCGGTGGTCTCGCCACCCGAAAAGGCGATCTTCGTGCCGGCCGGTAGCAGCACCTCATTGTCAGCGCGTCGCTTGGCGGCGATGAAGTCCCGGCTATCGATCATGGCCGCTGTCATCTGGCGATGATTGACCCGTGAACCCGAGCGCTGCGACCAGGGCGTACCGAGGGTGCGCAGATAGATATCGGCAGCGGTCTCGCGGAAAAGCTCAAGACTGTCACGGCGTTCGATGAGACTTTGCCCGATCCCGATCAGGGTCTCGAGCTGGACGGATTTCACCTCGGACCCGTCCTGTTCGCACTGGAGGCGCTTCTGGGCCTGCTCGTTGTCGTCGAGCTTCTTTTCGATCCGTTCGACAGCACGGTGGAAGGTATTGACGCTCGACCAGAGGATCTCGGCAAGGTCGAAATCGAGACTGGTGTCGGCCATGGTGGAGATCAGGGCGTCGAAAATATCAGCGACCGCGCTCTGGATGATGTGATCCTCGGGCGAGATCCGGGGATCGGGCTCGTCCTCTGACGGACGATAGCCGTAAAGCTCAAGCTCCTCGATGGCATGGCCGGTGGCAGATGTCGCGTGATCGGGTTCGCGTTCGTCATAGGTGTACATGGCAGGCTCCGATGGCAAGGACCGCGACCGTCGCGGCCTCATGGCGACGACAAGCCCGCAGGCGGTCCGGCCAGGCAGCCCGAGCCTTTCGCGAGGGTCTCGATGGCAAAGCCCGGCTGATTTGCTTCGCGCTGTAAAGGCGGGCGAGA
>NZ_BNCG01000021.1:0-27318 GCF_014656355.1 Camelimonas fluminis | reverse complement strand
GTCCCCACGCGACTAGTCGCGTGGGGTGGCGGGCCGCCGACGGAAATCAGTCGGGCGCCGCCATTGCCCGGCCGGGCCGTTTGTGGGCCGCTCGCCCTCTCGAAGGCCGAGGCGCGGTCCCCTGCCGAATAGAGAAGGCTTCTTGTATGCCGCTACGGAACACGAGCGCCCGCCCGCTTCTCATCCCGGCTATGCAGCCAAAGCCATGAAGCGGCCGACGTCGTCTGCAGCCAGTTGCCCGTGAAGCCGTGCCCGCAATGCATCCAGCCCGCACGAAGTGAGGTCTTCGTTGAAGTCACCCATCATCGGCGAGAGCGTGATGGTCTCGATTCCGGCCGCCAGCGCCCGTTCGACGAGCCTGTCTCGTGCGCTGTCGCCTGCCGGATCATTGTCGCGCACGATATACAGCCTGCGCAGATGGGCCGGGAACAGGAAAGCAGCGAGGTGCCCGGCCGAGAGTGCGGCGGCCATCGGCATCTGCGGCAGCAATTGCCGCAGCGACAGAATGGTCTCGATGCCTTCTCCCGCCGCGATGACATCTTGTGCCTTTCCGAACCGGACGGCGTTACCAAGTAAGTCCCCCATGGCCTTGCGTGGCGGATCACGCGGCGCTTTGCCCGACCCGTCACGCGCGAGCCAGGTACGATGGGCGCCGGTTATGTCGCCATCGAGATCGGTGACCGCCGCGATTATCGCCGGCCAGGTCTCGGTCGGCCCTTCATGCTCGGGCCGCCAGTAGCAGTTCGGATGGAAGCGCAGCGCGCCGGTCCCCTGCAAATACGTAATGCCGCGTCTCCGCAAATACGTCTCTGCGAGCGTGCTCGTGATCGGTTGTGCGATGCGCCAGAGCCGGCGTGCGGCCTCTGCCGAACCCGATATAGCCGGGGTTCCGCGACGCCGCCCGGTGGGAACTGATTCTGGATGGGGAAGGCTCAGAAAGCGGCGGGCTTCCGCAGCGACCTCGGCGAAGTCGAGGAGACCGAGGCTTTCGCGGATTACATCGAGCAAATCACCATGTTCGCCGGTGGCGGCATCGGACCATTTACCCGCCGGCCCCCTGGCGCTGTCATGCAGCCGCACGAACATCGAGCGTCCCGCGCAATTGCGGACGTCGCCGACCTGCCAGTAATGGCCCTGTTTATGGCCATTCGAGAGGTAGTGACGGCAAACCGACTCGGCCTGCCGGCCGAGACGCTGCGCCAGATCGGTGGCGTAAAGACGGGACATCAGGCCGCCTCCCGTTCGGCAATGCGTTCGATCGGGAAGCGCTCGACAAGCTTGCCGATAATCCCGGTGCCGGCTGCCCCGACCGGCACAAAGAAGCGCAATTTCCACGATATGATTTCGCTGAAGAGCCCATAAGCGCGCAGGCGTTCGCGCATGGCATCGCTGAAGCCTGTAAGTTCAATGCGGTGAGCCCCCATGACCCGGACGCGGCGCAGTTGCAGCCCTTCGGCCAGGTCGAGGATTGTGCGCCCGTCGATCAAAGCGGCGTAAGCCTCATTGGCTGTCAGGCTGACGCTTTCTGTGGTGGCAACGCTGGCTGCCCATGCCGGCGAGACACGGCGGCCGATGATGCGCTCGCCGTCATCGGTCTGGAGCCGATAAACACGGGTGAAATCCTGCGGCAGCCGCTTCCAGACCGGCAAGAGCAATCCCGCCACGATGTAAAGGGTGCCCTCGGAATAGGCCGGTACCTGCGCGACTTCCCGGTTCCACATGGCCGCAAAGCTGCCCCGATCGGCTTCGATCCAGCGCGTTTCGCCCATCGCCCGAAGAGCAAAGGTCGTGCTTTCCATCGGCCGGAGCAGTCGTACGCGCGGCTCAATCTCGCCATCGTCCAGCATGACACTGGTGGTGGGGACCTGGACGGCGGCGCGGGCCGAGCGTTCATTCACCAGCAGTTTTGCCCGCGGATCGGTCAGTTCACGCAGGGCCGCATTGAGCGACATCGGCCTGTTGCGCTTGCGCTCGCTGATTGAAAGCAGCCGGGTCTCAGCGCCAGTCGCGGGGTGGGTGTAAATGACCTGACGGCCGGTCAGAGTGAAGCTTTCGGCGCGGAGCGTTTCGAGACCAAGATCGTATGTGCCGGAGGCGATAGCCCCGTCGACTCGCGCCTGGAGGAGCTGCTCGAAAGCCGAGAACAAGATGGCCTGCAGGTCGATGGTCAGCGCCAGCAGCCGGTTGAGAAAGGTGGTGATCGGCGGCAGGTCGTCCTTGATGCCGTTCGCATCCATCAACTTCAGACCGGTCATCTGCTCGAAACGGCCGAGCGAACAGCCTTGCACCTTGCCGCGCACGATCAGCATATAGAGCTGCCGCAAGGCATCGCGGGCATAGGGGCTTTCCAGATTGTCCTCGGGCCGAAAGAGGCCCTGACCTCCGGTCTGGCGCTGACCGCGCGTGATCGCGCCGAGCGTGTCGAGACGCCGTGCGATGGTCGAAAGGAAACGCTTCTCGGCCTTCACATCGGTCGCGATGGGTCGGAACAGCGGCGGCTGCGCCTGGTTGGTGCGATTGGTGCGGCCCAGCCCCTGAATGGCCGCGTCTGCCTTCCAGCCCGGTTCGAGAAGATAGTGGACCCGCAGGCGCCGGTTCCGCGCCCCGAGATCGGCATGGTAGCTGCGCCCGGTGCCGCCCGCATCGGAAAAGACCAGAATGCGCTTGCGATCGTCCATGAAGGCGGCGGTTTCGGCAAGGTTCGCGGAGGGTGCGCGGTTCTCGACCGCCAGCCTTGCCGCTGAGCTTTCGCACTTGCGGATGATCCGGCGCGAACGGCCCGTGACCTCGGCCACGACATCGGTCCCAAACCGCTGCACGATCTGGTCCAGGGCGCCGGGAACGGGCGGAAGGCAGGCCAGGTGCTCGATCATCGCGTCGCGCCGGGCAACGGCCGCCCGACATTCGACGGGCTGGCCATCGCGAAATACCGGCCGCGAGGAGAGATTGCCCTCGCTATCGGTGAAGGGTTCGTAGAGCTGCACCGGGAAGGAATGGGCGAGATAATCGAGTACGTATTCCCTTGGCGTGATGTCGACGCGGACGTCGTTCCATTCCTCAGCCGGCAGTTCGGCGAGGCGGCGCTCCATCAACGCCTCGCCGGTCGAGACGATCTGGATGACGGCGGCATGCCCGGCCGCAAGATCGGCATCGATGGACCGGATCAATGTCGGGGTTTTCATGCTGGTCAGCAGATGCCCGAAGAAGCGCTGTTTCGCGGATTCGAAGGCGGATCGGGCGGCGCTTTTGGCCTGGCGGTTCAGCGCACCGTCGCTGCCAGTGATGTTGGCCGCCTCCATCGCCGCATCGAGATTATTGTGAATGACCGCAAAAGCGCCGGCATAGGCATCATAGATGCGGCGCTGCTCGTCCGTCAGCCGATGCTCCACCAGTTCATATTCGACGCCATCGTAGGAAAGGGACCGCGCGGTATAGAGCCCAAGTGAACGCAGATCGCGCGCCAGCACCTCCATCGCCGCCACGCCGCCAGCCTCGATCGCCTCAACGAACTCGGCACGGGTGGCAAAAGGGAAATCCTCGCCGCCCCAGAGGCCGAGCCGCTGGGCATAGGCGAGGTTATGCACCGTCGTTGCGCCCGTGGCCGAGACATAGACAATCCGGGCATCGGGCAAGGCGTGCTGGAGCCGCAGCCCGGCACGCCCCTGCTGCGATGCCGCGATAGTCCCGCGTTCTCCCTTGCCGCCACCGGCGTTCTGCATGGCATGGCTCTCGTCGAAGATGATGACACCGTCGAAATCCGATCCCAGCCAATCCACGATCTGCCGGACGCGCGAAACCTTCTCGCCGCGATCATCCGAGCGCAGCGTGGCATAGGTGGTAAAAAGGATGCCTTCCGACAGCGTGATCGGCTTGCCCTGCGAGAAGCGCGATTGCGGCGTGATCAGAAGTCGCTCCATGCCGAGCGCCGACCAGTCGCGCTGCGCGTCCTCGATCAGCTTGTCCGACTTGCTGATCCAGACCGCCTTGCGCCGCCCGCGCAGCCAGCTGTCGAGGATAATCCCGGCCGATTGACGGCCTTTGCCGGCTCCGGTGCCATCACCGAGCATGAACCCCCGGCGGAACCGTACAGCGCCTTCTGCGTCCGCGGGCGCCGCGCTGACCGTCTCGAAGGTTTCGTCCACGGACCAGGCGCCGGCCAGATAATCGGCATGGGCCTCACCGGCATAGATCACTGTCTCGAGCTGGGCATCGGAGAGGCGCTCGCGGATGTCGGCAGGCAGGATCGGCCGATAAGACGGCTTTGGTGGTGCAACCGACGCCATCGCAGCCGATTGGACAAGCTTGGTTGGATGTGGCTGTGCACCGGGAATCCGGATCGACTGCAATCCGTATTGCTCATAGATCGCATCGCTTAGTCGCGTGCCCTCGGGCGGTGCCCAGTCCACCGTCTCATAAGCGAGCTCGACGCCCTCGGGATCGCCAACTGTATCGGTGACGGATCGCACCGGGGCCACGCCCGTGCGATAGCCGCGCACTGTCTTTGGCGCGGCCGGGATGAATTCCCGGCATTTCGGGCTTGCGACCGGCAAGCGTGGTGGAACTTGCGCCTCGATCCAAGCGAGCAGCGTCGCAACATCGGGCGCAGTGCCGGATGAGGGAGAGAACTGAGATGGATCTTCGGCCGGCGTCTTGTCGATAACGATCAGGCGCGTCGCGAAGGTCGTGCCATGCTTTGCGTATACCGATCCGGCGATGGCAGCGCTGAAGACAAGGCGGCCCTGCTCTTGCAAGCGGACGAAAGCATCCCGCCAGCCAGCTTGATCAGGAGCAAAATTCGCTCCTGTTATGGCTACGAGCCGCCCACCATCGGCCAGCCGCGCCAAAGCAGAAGCAACATGGCGGAACGCCGTGTCAGCCATTCGTCCCGAAACATTGGCCATCGCCGAGAATGGCGGGTTCATCAGCACGACCGAGGGGACGATTGCCGGTTGGAGGTGATCGTCGATCTGTGCGGCATCGAAGCGGGTTGTGGAAACAGCCGGAAAGAGGGAAGAAAGCAGCTCAGCGCGGGTATCGGCGAGCTCGTTCAGCACCAGCCTGCCGCCGGCAATCTCGGCCAGGATCGCCATGAGGCCGGTTCCGGCCGACGGTTCCAGCACCACGTCACCGGGGGTGATTGCGGCGGCTGCCATGGCCGCGAGACCGAGCGGCGCGGGCGTCGAGAATTGCTGGAGCGCCTGGCCTTCCTCGGATCGGCGCGTGTGGGTCGGCAACCGGTCCACGATCCGGGCAATTGCGGAAAACCGTGTAGCCGGAGACGCGGCTTTCCGGAAAAGCGCCTTTCCGTATTTGCGTAGGAAAAGGACTGTGGCGACTTCGCAAGTCTCATAACCCATCTTCCAGTCCCAGGCGCCGGTCGAATCGGAAGCGCCGAAAGCCGCCTCCATCGCATCGCGAAGCGTGGCGGCACTGACGTGCTGGCCGCGTTCCAGATGGCCAAGGAGTGTGGTTGCCGCAGCGAGGATGGCGGGCGCTGCGGCTAAGGACGTGACCGGATCGGTCACGGGAGACACCATATTCATGGAAGGGAACCTCGGGAGAGCGGAAACGGGAAAGCCCGGACTGCGCTCTCTCTCGACCGCCCAGGCTCACCCATTCCGGCGGCCCTCTCACTCTGGCTGGAGCGACATGAAGAGCGCCCCGACCATGAGGCGGGGATGCTTCAAGCGGGATCAGCCGAAACGAAGTCCGCCTTCGGTGAAGGTGTGGCCATTGGCGAGGATGGTCTCGTCCACCACCTCATCCGAGGACAGGTAGTCATATTCGCGCTCGAGCTGGCGATAGAGCCAGCGGGCGAGATCACGCAGCGCCTCGGCGACGACGTCCTCCGCGTCGGCGGTCATGTCCTGCCAGTTCGGGCTGGCCCGCTCTACCGCAATGTCCATGCAGTATTCGTGGTAGTAATGGCCGCGATGACCGACGTCAGCGCGAAGCTGATAAAAGTTGCGCCGCTGGGCATCCTGAAGCGCATCTGCGATGCCATGCAGCATCTCGTCCTGCGGCGCGTAAGCCCGGATCGCGGCAGAGGCGTTCCTGCAGTAGGAGTAGAACCCCTCCCAGCACGCGCCGTCACCTTGCGACCAGAAGCCCCGGAACCAGATGCAGGGTTCCTGCCGCGATCCGCCGCCCATCAGGCGAGCGGTTCGGGTCTTGAGGCGGATGCCGAGGATCTCGGCGATGCGCTGGAAATCCTCATAAACGGCGTCGTACCAATCGTAGTCGAAGCCGCCTTCACGATACCAGGCGCGGGCCTTGTCCTTCGCCGTTTCGGAAAGTTCGTCGAGGCGATAGACTGTGGTTTCGATGATTTCAGGCATGGGGATCGCCTCCCTCCAGCACGGTCGAGAGCCAGCCGTCGGTATAGATCCAATCCACTGTCTCGCCGGTCGAAAGATCGAGTACGTGTGCGCCACCGCCGAAGCCATCGAGGCGCGGCTTCGAGCAGGTGTTGGCATATTGGAAGCCCCACCGGCCCTTGAGCTCGAACACGGCGGCGCAGCGCCTGACGAATTGGATAACGTGCTCGGGATCGCCGGTGGGATCGTCGCGTATCCAGAGCTGCGTACCGCCATGTTCGGGCTGGATCGACAGCAGGAAGCCATCCGATGAGGGATCTTCGGCTGCATTTTCGTCCGCCAGCGCATTATAGAGTTCGAGCGCACGGACAGCGTTCTCAGGGGTGCCTACATCGAGCAGGCAGGAAAAATGGGTGTAATAGTCAGCCATGACGGCCTCCGGACATGAGGAGGCCTGGCGCAGGACCAGGCCGATTGCGTGGAAGAGGTGAAAATCAGGCGGCGCGGGGCAGGCTAAGCAGTTCCGCAGCGGTCTCCCGCCAGCCGCGATCGACCAGGCGTGTTTCGAGCAGACTGGCGCGGTAGCGCAGGTTCCGCGCCGACCGGGCATCGCAAGCCGCCGAGGCGCTGCCGCGCAACCGGCTTGCCTCGCTCACGATACGGCGGGCTTGCGCGTCAGAGATGACAGGCTGCTGCCAGACAATGGCCCGAGCCCGGATTTCTCCGGCGAGGACCAGACCGTAGGTCGAGTCATGAATTGCGGCAATGCGCGCCTCAAAGCGCAGCGTGTCGTCCTCTCCAACGCGAATATCGTCACGCGAAACGCGCTGTGCCGCGATCGTCATGGCGTCTTCGGGAGTGGTACATTCACCGAGAACGATAGTCCGGTCGAATTGACTGGTATCGTGATCGTCGACGAAACTGACAGTGCCGAGGCAGGAAACCCGTAGCGGATACCGAAGGGCGCTACGCAGCCCGGGCAGCACCTGCCGGGCGAGGATTTCGCCGATCGGGCGGAAGCCGGATGAGCGGTGGAGGGACATGGGAACTACTCCGCGACGGGCGCCGGGAGCCTCTCTCTCCGGCCACCAACCCGTCACGGCCAACCGGCCCGCACTCTAACTCTTTCGTATCGCGGTATGGCCGCTACCGCCGGCAGTGAGAGATTATCCGCAAAGCGATGGCTCGGCTGCGTTGCCTGCGCGCCGGGCCATCGGGATGAGGCTCTTCTCGTGCCTCAGATCCACGGATCAAGTTCGAGTTTCACCATCTCTTCGTCGCCATCGAACTCATTGGCGGGCATGGCGCCATGGGTGCCGTCCCCGGCCTGGAACACGACGATCACAGTCATCAGCGTGGTGGCGAGGCTGGCGGCAAAGGCGGTGGCATCTGCATAGGACATGGGTTCCGGCTCCTGTTTTGGAGGCGGGGGACCATCCCCCGCGCGACAGGCGCCCGAAGTGTCTGACCGGATCTGCAATCACCCTCGCGCGTTCGGCTTGTCCGGATCCGCGAGGGCGGCACGCAAAGCGTCAAGCCGACCCCTTGCGGGTTGAATGCAAAGACGACGGCTCAGACCAAGGTTTGCGAATGGAAGCGGGGGGGTGTTCTGCCTCTGACAGGAATCCGCATATCCGTTGCGGATCGGTTCGCCGCGCCAGCCTGGTTACCACGCGGGCAATAAGCGATGATCCTTCAGCCCCGGGGACGGCACCCATTGCGCCAGCCATGACGGGGATTGATCCTGGGGCGACCCTGGCGCGGCTTGCTCCATCCCGATTGCGTCAGGAAGAGACGGGGCAGCCGGAGCCGCCCCGCGTGACGATCATTCCGCGGCGATCACCTGCTGCGCCTCATCCTCTTCGTCGACAATGTCATCCTCGGCGTCGCCTGCGAGGAATTCAGGAAGGTCCACATCGACATCGCCTTCCGCCGAAGCGTCAGGCTCCGCAGCAGGATCGATCGTGCGCAGCGGCTCGGGCAGCCAGCCGGTATCGGCGAGCAGGCGCTCGGCTTCCTTGGCCATGTCGCCCTTCTTGAGATGCCCGATCAGCTCCGATGCCCGTTCGCCTGCACCTTCGCGAACCGCCTCGAGGATGCGCGGCTTGGTCACACGGCCGAGATAGTTGCTGACGGTCGGCTTCCAGCCCGCCACCACCATGTCGAGACCGGTAGCGCACACCAGACGGTTCGCCTGGGAGAGACGCACCTCCAGCCCGTGTTGGCTGACGCCCGTGCCGCTATAGGGATTGGGCTTTTCGTAAAGGGCGTTGATGCCAAAGCTGACGCAATGGGCGAGAAGCTCCATGCGGGACTCCTCATCGAGATCGATCAGCCAGTTCCAGAGCGCCTCATCGTCAGCCGGGATGTGATCGCCCCAGCGTTCGTGCCGTTCGGTAACAGACCGCGCCGAGACGCTGTCGCGCAAATCCTCAGCCTGTGCCGGCAAGTGAACCTGGCGGACATGGGCCTCGAGGCATCCCCTGGCGGGCTGCGGCAGGAAGGTGTCCATCACCAGCCGATGCAGCAGCGCGGTCATCGCAATATGGGGATTCATCGCAACAGCATCGCGCAGCGCGAGCGTGCGATGCGCGGTCAGCTCGCTGATCAACCGGTCCGGCAGCGGCCGCACAATCTCGACCTCATCGTCGTCCTCCGGAGATTCGCTGCCGCCACCGACTTGGACAACCGCATGCGACACACCAGCTACTGCGCCCTCTGTGGCCGGGCCGGAGGAGCCATCGGGATCTTCGCCATCAATCGCCGCTTCATCCTCGGGCCGAACATAACCCCGTTCGGCCCGCAGCTTGCCGTTCCCATCGATGCTGACGAAGACGCCCGCCCGCGCAACCTGTTCGGGATCATAGATCATCGGCCTGCGCTCGAATTCTTCCAACGCCTGCTCAATCTCACCAAGCCGCTGATCGACCTCATCGGGCAGCTCGTCGGCCTCGGCATATTCGGCTTCGAGCCGGTCATATTCCTCGCGCAGGGATTCGCGGGTGGCGCGCTCATCGTCGGTCAGATCGGCGACCGAGCCCTCGAGTTCCCGCAGGCCGTGGTCGTGGCCATAGGGAAAGGTCACCGCTACCTCGACCCACTGCCAGCCTTCGGCCGCAATGGACTCGGCTTCGGCTTTCAGCTTTTCGCCTGCTAGGCGATCGAGCAGCTCCGGATCCTGAAGCCAGCCGCCGTCGTCGCGCTGAAAGAGATCGCGCAGCACATAGCCGCCGGCGGCTTCATAGGCCTCGATACCGACAAAAAGCGCTCGCCTGTCAGAGGCGCGCACTGCGGTTTCAGTCAGGAGACGGCGGATATAGTGCGGCTCTTTCTGCCAGGAATCCTTGATCGCATCCCAGACCTGTTCCTGCCGGGCATGGTCTTCCGACACGGTGAAGGCCATGAGCTGTTCGAGCGTCATGCCGTCTTCGGCGTAAACGTCGAGAAGCACGGGCGAGACCGCAGCAAGACGCAGGCGCTGCTTGACGACCTTCGGGTCGACAAAGAAGGCGGCTGCGATGGCTTCCTCGCTCATCGCCTTGTTGCGCAGCGCCTGGAAGGCCCGAAACTGATCGAGCGGATGAAGCGGCGCGCGCTCGATATTTTCCGCGAGCGAGACTTCGTCGATCAGGATGTCGGCATTGGCCTCGGATATGACGCATGGTACCGGTGCAGTTTTTGCGAGACGCTTCTGCTTGACCAGCAATTCAAGGGCCCGATAGCGGCGACCGCCTGCGGGCACCTCGAACATGCCGGTTTCCTTGCCCTCAGGGTCGAGGACTGGCCGCACATGCAGGGACTGGATCAGGCCGCGGCGGGCGATGGATTCGGCCAGTTCCTCGACCGAGATGCCGGCTTTGACGCGCCGGACATTGGCCTGGCTCAGCGCCAGCTTGTTGAACGGGATATCGCGCGAGGACGCGAGGGTGATCTTCTGAACGGCAGCAGCCATATGCCTTACTCCATGACGGGCGCCGGGAGCCTCTCTCTCCGGCCACCAACCCGTCACGAAGCAAAGCGCCGCCCTCTTCCTCTCAAGAGAGCGGCGCAAATCGTAAAGCCGGAGAAGCGGGATTCAGTGTTTCCGGCTCTGTGTATCGGTCTGTTTCCGGGTCGGCGTGGAGGCGGCTCGGGCGCCGGAGTAAAGAATGCGCTCGGCCTCGCGGATGCCACCGGCCCGCCGCGCCATGTCAGCCCAGACCGAGATCGGGAAATCGCCGGTGAAGTGCAGATCGCGCTCGATCCTCATATCAAAGGGCAAGCGGATCGCCTGCATTTCGCCAAGGCTCCAGCTTCCAAGCTCTGGAAACCCCAGATCGGCAAGGCCGAAAAGGGTGTCACCGTCGCTATCCAATTCGGTCGCAAGCCAGACGCCGCTACCCAACGGATTGAAGAATTTTACCACGGGGACGGGGTCGACATCGCTCTGGCGGCCATTGGCGAGGAGCTGCTCGCGCTGGGTGCTGGTCAGGAGGATCATGCCGCAGCCCTCCGATCCGTCGATGCTGTATCTTCGCGGGGCAGATGCGCCAGCAGCCAATCGGCCGCCTTGCTGGCCTGGGAAGCGGCGCGGACGATGGCGCGGTTGTCCTCGCGCAGCACCTCGAGCCAGGAGCCGATGTAGTCGGCATGGCGTACGGTCGGCACAACGCCGAGCGAGGCGCAGCAGAAGGCCGCGTTCATTTCGGCGACCAATTCTTCGAATGCGTATTTCCTGGTGCCGAAGCGGCCCGACATATCCCGCCCAAGCCGGGAGGCATGGCCGGTGGCGTGCCCCAGCTCGTGCAGGGCGGTCCGGTGCCAGTCGATCGGCTCGAAATAGGCCTGTGGCGGCGGCACCTGAACATAATCGTGCGCTGGAACATAGAAGGCCTGGTTCCCACCGATGCGAAAGTCGATTCCGGTCGCCCGGATCAGCGCCTCGACCCTTGGCTCGATCATGTGGGGCGGCGGTGGCGGCGCCTCGATAGCAACATCCTCAGGCAAGCCCTCGCATTGCGCCGTGTTGAACACGGTGAAGCGTTTGAGAAACGGGATGCTGCCAGCTTCCTCCCCCGTCTCCCGCGCGCGGCGCTTCTCATCCTCGGGCGTGAAGCGGTCGGCATAGACGACGGTCGTGCCGCGCTCACCTTTCCGGACATTGCCGCCGAGCGACAAGGCCTGGCGGAAAGTCAACCAATGCTGGGTCGGATAGCCGTATTGAACAACGGTGCCCCAGAGGATCAGAATGTTGATCCCGGAATATTGCCGGGCCGTCGCGGCATTCCTCGGCATCGCGAGCGGCGCCTTCGCCGCCGTGCCCCAGGGCTGGACCCAGGGCAAGCGCCCTTGCTCCAGCTCGTTGATGATTTTCGCGGTGATCTCGTCATAGAGATTGGTGCGGTCGCCGCCGTCGCGTGCGGCGCGGTTCTGTCTGGCCATCGAGATTGTCTCCGCGACGGGCGCCGGAAGCCTCTCTCCCGACCTTCAACCCGTCACGGCAAACCCCGTCCGCACTCTCACTCTAGGAGCCGCGGTGGGGCCTAAATGGAGAAGACCCGCCTGAGAAAGCGGCCGCAAACAGCATCAGGCCTGTCCGATCTGCACGCCATGGTCGCCGACCATACGCCGCGGCCAATTTCTGCTGGCCCTTATCGGCACATATCGGCTCCAATCGCATCACCGCACCACGATCAGGAGCTGCAGATGCCATCCGTTAGCGACCGGCCCGTCAAACGTTCGATCCGAAGGAATGAACTGCGAGAAATCGTTCCTCTGGCGGACAGCACCATTTACGAAATGGAGCAGCGCGGAGAATTTCCTCGCCGCTTTGCCCTTTCACCCAGATGCGTCGTCTGGGATCTTGCCGAGGTCGAAGCGTGGCTCGAAAGCCGGCGCACGCGGCCAATCCCGCGCGCCAAACACCCCGACGTCGCCCAGCGGAAGTTCCGGCCGGTCAAAGGGCAGGGTCGGGCTCAAGCATAGGCATGGTCGGGGGGAGAAGGGTGACAGGCCGCTTGCGACCTTCCACCCATGCGTCAACGACGTCCGACCATTCCTGGAGCATATGGCGGCGCTGAACCTCGTACTCTGCCTTGTTGTAGACGCCGCGCGAAGATCGCCCGTCCTCGTGGGCGAGGCATTTCTCGATCCAGTCGCTGTTGAAACCGAGTTCATTCAGCAGCGTTGAGCCGGTCCGTCGCAAATCATGGACTGTAAACGGCTCGAGCGGCAGCCCCTCCTTCTGCGCCAGATCGACCACCGCGTAGGTGATGCGGTTGAACGTCGCCCGCGACATTGGGGCATCCGCATCGTAACGCGAGGGCAGCAGATACCGGGAATTGCCGGCACAGGTCTTGAGCGCGATCATGATGTCGAGCGCCTGTCGGGAAAGATACACATTGTGTGGCTTGGAGCGCTTCATCCGCTCCTTCGGAATGCTCCAAACCGCGTTCTCGAAGTCCACTTCGTCCCATACGGCGTCCTGCAGCTCGCTTTTACGAACCATCGTCAGCAGGAAGAGCTTCATGCCGAGGCGAATGGTCGGCAAAGTCGGGACATGCTCCAGTTGCCTCAGCATGATGCGGATCTCTGTCGGTGAAAGCGCACGGTCTCTGGGCCGAAATGCAGCAATCGAAGCTGGGCCGACTTCATCGGCGGGATTGGGCACCTTCTCGCCGTGCAGGATCGCGAAACTGTAGATCTGCTTGAGGATGTCGCGGACGTGGATGGCCGTTGCAGGCGCACCGCGATCGACGATCTTGGCGCAGAGAGCTCTCAGATCATCTGGGGTGATTTCGTGCAGCAGCCGGTTGCGCCAGACGGGCAGCAACTCTCGATCGAAGATCGAGCGCCGCATCGCTCTGGTACTGTCCGCCATCGGAGCCTTGTCCAGCCACTTCTCGCCGAACTGACCGAAGCTCTTGGCCTCTTTCAGGCGGCGCTTCTCGCGCTGTTTTTCAATTGCGGGTGAGCGGCCCTCTCGGACTGCGCGTTTGGCGTCCAGGCAGAGTTCGCGAGCCCGTGCGAGCGAAATGCCGTCACGTCCGTACCTGCCGAGATAGACGGTCTCGCGGCGCCCATTCAGCCGGTAATCCAGGCTGAATGAGATCAGACCTGTCGGCGTGACACGGGCATACATGCCGTCCCTGTCTGACACCTTGTAGACTTTGTCTTTTGGTTTCAGCGCCTTAAGCGCAGCGTCCGTCAACATGTTCGCGCAGCCTCCGAAAAGTACCGTCATGCGGTTTTGGGAGGTTCGTGACGCCTAAATCACTTTGTTATCAGTGTCTTACGTTGAAAAAAGTACCGTCACGATCCTCAACTCTTGCGACGGTACTTTCTGAGACGGCCGTGATCAATATGAGCGAGCACCGTCAATCGTGACGGTACTTGTGATTGCTACCCACCGATAGGTCTCGATAGGTGGCGGATAAAAAAATATTTTCAATCAGAGTGTTAGGGGAAATTCTGGCGCGTTGTCGGCGGCGTTTGGATGGGCCTGAATCATTCCCACTCGATCGTGCCCGGCGGCTTGGCGGTGATGTCGTAGGTGACGCGGTTGATGCCCTTCACTTCGTTGACGATGCGGGTGGAAACCTGACCGAGGAATTTCATGTCAAACGGATAGAAATCCGCCGTCATGCCGTCCACGGAGGTCACCGCGCGCAGGGCGCAGACGTAGTCGTAGGTGCGGCCGTCGCCCATGACGCCGACGCTGCGCACCGGCAGCAGCACCACGAACGCCTGCCAGATGTCGTCGTAGAGGCCGGCTTTGCGGATCTCGTCGATATAGATGGCGTCAGCCTGGCGCAGGATATCGCACTTCTCGCGGGTTACTTCGCCCGGGCAGCGGATGGCCAGGCCAGGCCCCGGGAACGGGTGGCGACCGATGAAGGCGTCCGGCAGGCCGAGTTCGCGACCGAGAGCGCGCACCTCGTCCTTGAACAGCTCGCGCAGCGGCTCGACCAGCTTCAGGTTCATGCGGGCCGGCAGGCCGCCGACGTTATGGTGGCTCTTGATGGTGACAGACGGGCCGCCCGTGAAGGAAACGCTCTCGATCACGTCCGGATACAGGGTGCCCTGCGCCAGGAACTCCGGCGCGCCGCCGTGGGACGCCGCGATCTTCTTCGCCTCCACATCGAACACGTCGATGAACAGGCCGCCAATGATTTTGCGCTTCTGCTCCGGATCGCTGACGCCAGCGAGCTTGCCGAGGAACAGCTCTTCCGCCTGCACGTGCACCAGCGGAATGTTGTAGTGCTCGCGGAACAGGTTGACGACCCAGTCCGCCTCACCCATGCGCATCAGGCCGTGGTCGACGAGCACGCAGGTAAGCTGGTCGCCGATTGCCTGGTGGATCAGCACGGCCGCGACGGCCGAGTCGACGCCGCCCGACAGGGCGCACAGCACGCGGCCCTGCCCCACCTGGGCGCGGATGCGGGCGACCGCCTCGTCACGGAACGCGCGCATCGTCCAGTCGCCGGTGCAGCCGGCGATGCGGCGGACGAAATTGCGGATCAGCCGCGCGCCGTCGGGCGTGTGAATCACTTCCAGATGGAATTGCACGCCATAGTAATGGCGCGTCTCATCGGCGATGGCGGCGTGCGGTGCATTCTCTGACGCGGCGATGACCTGAAAGCCTTCCGGCAGACGGGTCACGCGATCGCCATGGCTCATCCATACGGGATAACGGTTGCCAAGGCCCCAGACGCCATCAAACAGCACCGAATCCGCCACGACCTCGACCTCGGCGCGGCCAAACTCACGATGATGGCCGCCCTCAACCACACCGCCGAGCTGCCTGGCCATGGTCTGCTCGCCATAGCAGATGCCCAGCACCGGCACGCCCGACTCGAAAATCTCGCGCGGCGCTTCCGGCGCATTGTCATCCAGCACCGAGCAGGGGCCGCCAGACAGGATCACCGCCTTCGGCTGCATGCGCGCGAAGGCCTCAGCCGCGCTCTGGAATGGCACGACCTCCGAATAAACCCCCTCCTCGCGCACGCGGCGGGCGATGAGCTGGGTCACCTGGCTGCCGAAATCGACAATCAGGATCTTCTCGTGAATGCCTTCGACGGGTGTGGCGGCGGCTTGTGCGTTCATGGGGCGGTCAGACCATCGTATGGGGGCCGGGAAAGAGGCCTTCTAGAGCATTTTCACGAAAAGTGGACCCCACTTTTCGTGAAGGACATGCGTCAAACCAGGAATTCGGAACGCCTCCGGTGCTTACCGGCAGCGATCCGGAGCAAATCCGGAAGACCGGAGCCATCAGGCGCGCGCCAGAGCGGCGACATAAAAGCCGTCGGTTCCAGTGCGCGCCGGCGTGAGTTGCAGGGCGCCGCCGGAGCGTTCATGGCCCGGGCGGCCAAAACTGGTTTCCGCCAGCGGCGCGGGCGTGAATTCGGGGTGGCTTTGCAGGAACCGCGCCACGGCTTCGTCGTTCTCCTCCGGCAGCAGCGAGCAGGTGATATAGACGATGCGGCCGCCTGGGCGCGTCAGGCCGGCGGCGCGCGCCAGCACCACCTGCTGGTCCTTCACCCGCTCGGCCAGCCCGCCGGGGCGCAGACGCCACTTGGCGTCCGGGTTGCGCCGCCAGGTGCCGGTTCCGGTGCAGGGTGCGTCAACCAGCACAAGATCAGCCTGGCCCGCGACATCCTCCAGCGGCTCAGGCCCGCCTGGTTGCCAGCGTCCGCGAGGCGAACGCACCTCGACGCAGGTCGCGCCGGAACGGTCGAGACGGTCATAGATTGCCGACAGGCGGCGGCCGTCCACGTCGGTGGCCAGCAGCCGACCCTGGTTCTGCATCATGGCGGCGAGCGCTAGGGTCTTGCCGCCGGCTCCGGCGCAGAGGTCGATCACCGTCTGGTCGGGGCGGGCGCCGCTGTAAAGCGCCGCCATCTGCGAGCCCTCATCCTGCACCTCGAACCAGCCGCGAACGAAACCTTCTTCCCCCTGCAGCGACTGCCCCCGGCCATCCGGCGGCGGCGGCAGGCGAATCGCCGCCGGCGCATGCGGGGCCAGGGTCGCGCCCATCCATGACAGCGCTTCCAGCACCTTCGCCGGTTCGGCCTTCAGGGTGTTGACGCGAAGATCGACGGGCGCGCGGCTGGCCAGCGCGTGCATTTCGGCAAGGACCGCCGCTTCGTCGCCAAAGCCGCGCAACAGCGAAGGGCCAATCCATTCGGGGAAATCGCCGCGCACATGCATGGGGGCCTTGCCGAGGCGCTCCCAGCCATTGGCGAGGGAGTCGAGTTCCTGGGCGGAGAGCGGCGGCGGGGCATAACCGGCGCCCGAGAACAAGGCGGCGATCTGCTCGCTGTTCATGCCGCGCTCCAGCGCCAGCATGCCGATCACCGTGGCCCGCGCGCCCTCCTCGCCCATGGCGAAGCTGGCCGAGAGCCGCCGGCGCAAACAGTCGTAGACCAGCGAAGCAATGGCGGCGCGGTCCTTGGAGCCGGCGAAGCGATGCGACAGGCCCCAGTCGCGCAGGGCGTCGGGCGCCGGCCGGCGACGGGCTTCGATGTCGGCCATCACCTCGATGGCCGCGGCTATGCGGGCTCCTGGCGTCATCCGGCGACAAAAAGGATACGCACGGCGAAGATCCCCCACATGATAATCAGAACAAAAACACTGACGCCGAAGGCGGCGCCGCGCGCCAGCATGCGGCCACCACGCACATGGATTGCGGCCTGAACGATCCGGGCCGCCACATAGACCCACTCCAGCACGACGAACAGCAGGTCTGCCTTGCGGGTGATCAGGGCCAGAATCACCAGCGCATAGAACAGCGCCGGCATGGCCAAGGCGTTGCCATAGGCGTTGTTAAGCCGGCGCGCGTCATCCGGCCAGTTGTCCGGGTTGAGCGTGACGTCGCGCTCGCGCACCTCGCCGTGGTTTAGCGCCCGCCGGCGGCTACCCGCCAGCATGAACAGCAGGACAAAGGTCAGGGCCACCAGAACAAAAACCGGAAGCAAAATGGCCTGTACGCTCATGTTGTCTCCCGCCTCTGAAACTGGCGCTCCGCGCCTCACCAATTGCCGGCGTCTTGCCTTCCGGCAACGCCGCCCTCGCGAAGATGCTGGCGCATCCGCGACCCGCAAGGCTCAAAGCCGCGGGACGCATTGCCTTGCAGGACATGCTTTACCGCCCGGCCTCAGCAAAACCCGACGGGTCACCCCATCAGGACCTGGCGTCAGGTCCGCGTCGGGTAGTTCGGGCTTTCCCGCGTGATCGTCACATCATGCACGTGGCTCTCGCGCAAGCCAGCGCTGGTGATGCGCACGAACTCGGATTTTTCACGGAAATCCTGCAGGTTGGCGGCGCCGACGTAACCCATGGCGGCGCGCAGGCCGCCGACGAGCTGGTGCAGCACGGCCGACACCGGCCCCTTGTAGGCCACCTGCCCCTCGATGCCTTCCGGCACCAGCTTCAGGGTGTCCTTGATATCCTGCTGGAAATAGCGGTCAGCCGAACCGCGCGCCATGGCGCCGACGGAGCCCATGCCGCGATAGGACTTGTAGGAGCGGCCCTGGTACAGGAACACCTCGCCCGGGCTTTCTTCCGTGCCGGCCAGCAGCGAGCCCATCATGGCGCATTCGGCGCCGGCGGCGAGCGCCTTGGCAAGATCGCCGGAATATTTGATGCCGCCGTCGGCGATGACCGGGATGTCAGCTTTCGCGGCGACTTCAGCGGCGTCGAGAATGGCGGTGAGCTGCGGCACGCCGACGCCCGCAACGATGCGCGTGGTGCAGATGGAGCCCGGGCCAATGCCGATCTTCACGGCGTCGGCGCCAGCGTCGATCAGCGCTTGGCAACCGCCAGCGGTGGCGACGTTGCCGGCGATGACCTGCACGCCGTTGGAAGCTTTCTTGATGCGGCTGACCGACTCAAGCACGCCGCTCGAATGACCGTGGGCAGTGTCGACGACCAGCAGATCAACGCCAGCGTCGATCAGCATTTCGGCCCGAAGGAAGCCCTGCTCGCCGGTCGTGGTGGCGGCCGCGACGCGCAGGCGGCCGCGCGCATCCTTGACCGCCTGCGGATAGGCGACCTGCTTTTCCATATCCTTGACGGTGATGAGGCCGATGCAACGGTAGGCGTCGTCCACCACCAGCAGCTTCTCGATGCGGAACTGGTGCAGAAGGCGCTTGGCCTCGGCCTGGTCCACGCCCTCGCGCACCGTGATCAGCCGCTCTTTGGTCATCAGCTCGGAGACCGGCTGGGCGGTGTTGGTGGCGAAGCGGACGTCGCGGTTGGTGAGAATGCCGACCAGCCTGCCCTTCTGGCCGCCGGGCGCGCGCTCCACCACCGGAATGCCGGAAATGCCGTGACGCTTCATCAGCTCGAAGGCGTCGGCCAGGGTCTCGTCCGGGTGGATGGTGACCGGATCGACCACCATGCCGGATTCGTATTTCTTGACCCGGCGGACCTCGTTGGCCTGCTCCTCCGGATCGTAGTTGCGGTGGATGACGCCGATGCCGCCAAGCTGGGCCATGGCGATGGCCATGTTGGAGCCGGTGACGGTGTCCATGGCCGAGGAAATGATCGGAATATTGAGCGAAACGGTGCGCGTCAGGCGGGTGGCGACATTAACGTCGCCGGGCAGCACCTCGGATGGACCGGGCTGCAGCAATACGTCATCGAAGGTGAGACCTTCACGAAAACGCCCGCCATTGTCGATTTTCACCATGGTCAACTTCCGATCCGGTCCGGCGCCCCGTCTGTCGGCCGGCCCGCTGGCCGCCGTCGTTCAGGCCCAACCTGTTGTGTGGGATCGCCTCCCTGTCGCCAGACCCGGACAGGCTGGCGGGAATGATCCCAGCGAAATAATGATGCGCCCCCGCCCGTCGGGCAATCGCGTCTGTTTTCTGCGACCCGGCGTCAGCGAATGAGCGAAGTTGACGCCGGCCCTTAGCACAGCAAATGCGTTCGTGCAAAAATTCCTTTACGGTTTGTTGACATGGCCCTGGGCGCGCGTCGGCCCGGGCCTGGAACCACCCGGGGCCGCGCCATCCGGCGACGGGCGACTTTTCCATCGGCCGACGGGCGTTTCCTGCCCATGCCCCCCGCCCCCTGCCCATGCAACGCCCACAGGCTGGATGACGGCGACAGCGGCGGGGCCATGCACGGAAGGCCGGGCTGCAATCTCCAGTCCGCATGCGCAGGATACCCCCTGCGCCACAATCGCAGCTATGTTGCAAGCACCGTTCAGAGTCCGCCGGCGCACCAGCGGCGACCGGCGTGGCGCGTCCATTTCTTTCTGGCCTATTCCTGTCTGGAGGCAACAGCCCGTGAAGCGCTCGGTCCTGACGCCCCTCATCGTCGCCTGCGCCCTGTTCATGGAGAACACCGATTCCACGGTGATCGCCACCTCGCTGCCCGCGATCGCCGGCGACATCGGCGTCAGCCCGATCGCGCTGAAACTGGCCCTGACCTCCTACATGGTGTCGCTGGCGGTGTTCATTCCGATCAGCGGCTGGATGGCGGACCGCTTCGGAGCGCGCACGGTTTTCCGGCTGGCGATGGTGGTGTTCATGACCGGCTCGCTGGCCTGCGGCATGGCCAGTTCGCTCGAAGGTTTCGTGATGGCGCGCTTTCTGCAAGGCATGGGCGGGGCCATGATGGTGCCGGTGGGGCGGCTCGTGCTGCTGCGCACCGTGCCCAAAGCGGAGCTGGTGTCGGCGCTGGCCTATCTGACGGTGCCGGCGCTGGTCGGGCCGGTGGTCGGCCCGCCGCTCGGCGGCTTCATCACCACCTGGTTCAACTGGCGGTGGATCTTCCTGATCAATATCCCGATCGGAATCATCGGCGTCATCCTCGCCAGCATCTTCATTGAAAATGTGCGGGAGGAGGACGTGGCGCCTCTCGACATGCCGGGCTTCCTGCTCGCCGGCAGCGGCCTCGCCACCCTGATGCTGGCCTTCTCCAGCGGCGGCGGCCACCTGATTTCACCACCGCTGGCCATCGGCCTTGGCGGGCTGGGCGTCGCCCTGCTCGGCCTGTACCTGGCGCATTCGAAGCGGGTGGCGACGCCGGTGCTCAAACTCTCGCTCTTGCGCATCAACACCTTCCGGGTCAGCGTTTATTCCGGTTCGCTGTTCCGGATTGGCGCGGGCGCCATTCCCTTCCTGCTGCCGCTGATGCTGCAGGCCGGTTTCGGCATGACGCCGGCGCATTCGGGCATGATCACCTTTGTCTCCGCGGTTGGAGCGCTGTTCACCAAAACCCTGGCGACGCGCATCCTGCGCCGGTTCGGCTTCCGTTCAGTGCTGGGCTTCAACCTGCTGCTGGCCTCAGCCTTTGTCGCCAGCTATGGGCTGTTCACGGCGACGACGCCGCTGGCGGTGATGTTGGGAACGCTGTTCCTCGGCGGCTGCCTGCGCTCCATGCAGTTCACCGCCTTCAACGCCATCGCCTACGCCGATATCGAGCCAAAGGACATGAGCTTCGCCACCAGCCTGTATGCAGTGGCGCAGCAACTCTCCCTGGCCGTTGGGGTGGCCTTGGGGGCGGCGGCGTTGCAATTCTCGGCGCTGCTGCGCAGCGGTCAGCCCGACGCCATCGCCGCCCAGGATTTCATGCCGGCTTTCCTGTGCGTCGGCGTCGTTTCAGCGTTGGGCGTGTTGCTGATCCCCAGCCTTGCGCCCAACGCCGGCGCGGAAATGTCCGGCCACGTCAGCCGCCGCAAGGTTCGCGACTCTGCGGGCGACGGCACGGCGCGCCGGGCCACCGCCGAAGCAGTGCAACAGCATCCGCGCGCCGGCGAGGGCTGACGCTGCAGGATTTGCATGATGACCTGAGGAAAAAGCCTCCGCGTAGTCGTGGGACATGCCAGACAGCGACCATGACGACGCATCCGCGATCGGCATTGCCCAGGTCCGTGTGTCTCATGTCCTTGCAGAAAATGCTTTGCGCCGCCTGGCGCTTCACCCAAAATCCAGGCGGTCACGCTCGTTGGGTTTTGGCGTTATTCCGCGTCCCAGTGACCGGCGGCGGGCGGATCATCATCATGATCCTGCCCGGCGCCCAACGCTCCCTGGCCGCGATAGCCGGTGGCCAGCACATACAGCTCCGATGAACCGGCGCGACTGGCGGCGGGCTTCACATGCCGCACCACGGCGAAATCGCGTTTGAGATTGGCCAGAAGAGTGTTTTCCGTGCCGCCCTGGAACACCTTGGCGAGGAACACGCCGCCCGGCGCCAGCACCTCGCGGGCGAACTCGATGGCGACCTCAGCCAGACCGACGATACGCAAGTGGTCGGTTTTCTTGTGACCGGTGGTGTTGGCGGCCATGTCAGACATGACGATATCGGCCGGACCACCCAACATCTGCATCAGCAGGTCAGGAGCTTCAGGGGCCAGAAAGTCCATCTGAACGGCTTCAACGCCTGGCAGGCCGTCGATCGGCAACAGGTCGATGCCGACGACGCGACCCACCGGCGCGCCCGGTTTCGGCTCCGCCGCGCCGACGCGCTGCGCCGCCACCTGGCTCCAGCCGCCAGGCGCCGCGCCAAGGTCGATCACCCGCTGGCCCGGTTTCAGCAGCTTGTAGCGATCATCGATCTCCAGCAGCTTGAAAGCGGCCCGCGAGCGGTAGCCCTCGCGCTTGGCCCGCTCGACATAAGGATCGTTGAGCTGGCGCTCCAGCCATTTCTGCGACGCCGTCGTGCGTTTTTTCGCGGTCTTCAGGCGCACCTTGAGATTGCGCTGGCCGCCCTTGTCCGATGCACCGCTCATAACCTGATCACCCGAATTTCCGATACGCGCCCTGGAGCGCGATCCCCGAACAAGGAGGCTGCGGAGCAACCGCCTGTCCGGGGTAAATTACCAACAAACCTGCTGAATGGAGACAGCGCCGCCGCCCGGGCGGGAGCGCTGCGGCGATCCCGTCCGGTCGGCTGCGGATCCAGTTCCAGGATCGCCGCGTCCATATGAAGTCCCTGATGCAGGGCTGGACGCCCTGCCCGACATGGTTCGGCGCCTTCTACACGCGAAATCCTGTCCGGCGGAGCTGAAAATGCACCGGGCCGCCTCATCGGCGCCCGGCGCGCCCCGCCTGCAACATGCCGTCCTCGCGGATCATCGACATCAGGATGCCCTCGCGCAGCCCGCGATCGGCGATACGCAGCCTTGGAGCCGGGAAACAGCGTCGCAAGGCGTCGAGAATCGCGCAACCGGCGAGCACCAGATCGGCCCTGTCGTTACCGATGCAGGCGTTGGCGGCCCGCTCGCGAAAGCTGCTGCGACGCAGGTGGTGGACAACGCGGTTGACGTTGCGGTCGCTCATCCACAGGCCGTCGACCCGACGCCGGTCATAGCGCGGCAACCGCAAATGCACCCCGGCGATCGTGGTGACGGTGCCGGATGTGCCGAGCAGGTGAAAGCCCTCGCGCGCCGCGGCCCATCCGACCCGCTGGCGGAACGGCTCGAGCAGCGCCAGCACTTCATCGACCATCGCCCGGTAGACGGCTGGCGTCACCGTATTGCCGCCGTGGCGCTCGGCCAGGGTCACGACGCCGACGGGCAACGACACCCAATCGGCGATGCTCTGGCACGGGTCGTTCATGGTGGAAACGCCACGCCCGACCAGGCACGCCACTTCCGTGGAACCACCGCCAATGTCGAACACCAGCAGCGACTCCGACGCCGGGTCGGCCAGGCTGGCGCAGCCGGAAACCGCCAGAAACGCCTCGGTTCGCCGGTCGACCACCTCAAGCTGCAAGCCGGTTTCGGTCAGCACGCGATTGATGAAATCAGCGCCGTTCAGGGCGGACCGGCATGCTTCTGTCGCCACAAGTCGGGCGCGGGCCACATGGCGGTGATCCATCTTGGCGCCGCAAACGCGCAGGGCGTCGATCGAGCGCTGGATGGCGGTTTCGGCCAGCGCCCCGGTGCTGCCGAGCCCCTCGCCCAGACGGACGATTCGCGAAAAAGCGTCGACGACGCGAAATCCCGCATCACCCGGTTCCGCGATCAGCAAACGACAATTGTTGGTGCCCAGGTCCAGCGCGGCGTAGGCGACGCCCGGCTGTCGGGCGTCGGTTTCCCCAGCACCGCGACTTCGCCGGCGCAAGGCTTCGCCATGTCCACGCCGGGCATCGCCGCGGCGCTGGCCCGTGGCCCTGCCGTGACGCTCGTGCCTGAATGCGGCGTCGTCCTGAGCGACGCCGGGCGCATCGCGCCGCGGCGTCTCACCGGGCCGGGCCGGGCCAACCCGCGTCGCCTCATGGACGTCATTGGCCGTCAGGGCGGCGTGACGGTGCGCCGCGACAGGCTCCCGCCACGCAGGCCGGCCCGGGCCGCCATCCTGTGCGCCGCCATTTTCCGCAACTGTTACGGAAACGGCGCACGCGCCATTGGCGCCTGCATCGTCCATCGCCGACACTGTTCGATCCTTCACAGATCAGGGCGCGCATCATGAGCGCGCAAGTTGCCCACAGCGTAAACGCTGCCCTGCCCGGCGCCAAGCGCCCTGATCCGTAACCTTGATCTGGGAGCCAGGACATTTACGATCTGTCCATCCTCAAGGGATCAGATAGCCGCATTCCGCCGACACCGGCGGAGCGTGGACTACGCGGGCGCTTCGTTCAGGGCCGGCCTTGTGTGGCCGCCAGTGTGCGGGCGACATACTTCTGGGACGTCATGCAGCATTTTTCGTCCGACGGCGTCGACATCGCATTCGTGGATCTGCCGGCGCCCGAAGGCGCCAAAGGCGATCCGGTATTGCTGGTGCACGGCTTCGCCTCGAATCATTCGGTGAACTGGATCTATCCAGGCTGGAGCACCACCTTGAACCGGGCCGGCTACCGGGTCATCGCCCTCGACAACCGGGGCCACGGCCAGAGTCAGAAATTCTATGATCCGAGCTGCTACAATTCCGCCCTGATGGCTCAGGACTGCCTGAACCTGCTCGATCATCTGGGCCTGCCGCGCGCCGACGTCATGGGCTATTCCATGGGCGCGCGCATCACCGCCCATCTGGCCCTCGCCCACCCCGACCGGGTGCGTTCGGCGGTGCTTGGCGGGCTCGGCATCCGGCTGGTGGACGGCGTCGGCCTGCCCATGGGCATTGCGGATGCGCTTGAGGCGCCGACGGGCGACGGCCTCACCGACAAGCAGCAAAAAATGTTCCGTTCCTTCGCAGAGCAGACGCGCAGCGACCTGAAGGCGCTGGCCGCCTGCATTCGCGGCACCCGCCAGACGCTGACGCGGGAGGAAGCCTACCAGATCGGCGTGCCAACGCTGATCGCCGTTGGCACGCGCGACGACATCGCCGGCTCGCCGCATGAGCTGGCCGCCATGCTGCCCAATGCGTCTGCGGTCGATATCCCCGGCCGCGACCATAACCTCGCGGTGGGCGACCGGGTGTTCAAGGAGGCGGTGGTGGCGTTTCTGGCCGAGCGCCCGTGAACAGGCCGGATCGTCCTTGCAGGAACGATTGCGCGACGTCCGCGTTTTACTGCTGACTGAAGCGTCGCCATGGAACAGGATGTCATTGCAACAGGATGTCATCGGTTCAAACAGCACCGATGCAGGAGGCGTCATGAACAGAACGCCACGCATGCTAGCCGGCGCATTCGCCGTCAGCGCCAGCCTGGCGCTTTCCGGGTGCGTGACTGGCGATCCGGGTCCGTATTACGCGACGGGCGCGCCGGTGGTTTACCCAGACTCCTATTACTATGGGGCTCCGGCGGGTTACGGCGGAAGCTGGGGCTACGGTTACCGGCGTCCGTGGGTGGGACCGCGCCCCTGGGTGGGGCCACGGCCCTGGTCCCCGGCCGTGGGTGGGGCCAAGGCCCCCTCCGCCAGGTTTTGCTGCGGCGCCGGGCTTCAGGCCGCCGCCTCCAGGCATGGGACCGCGTCCGGGGTTTGGACCGGGACCCGGGTTTGGACCACGGCCTGGATACGGCCCAAGACCAGGATACGGGCCAAGACCAGGACATGGTCCAAGACCAGGCCCCAGGCCGGGCGGCCCGATGTTCCGGCCAGGGCCGTGATCTGGGAAACGCAAGAAGTTCGACTTCCCGGCCGCATCGAGCGCGAACGTCGTGAGAGCCGGGCCGCCCCCCGGGCGGCAAAGCCGGCGTCCCGCGCGGTGAATGTCGTCATTGCTGCAGCCCCGATCGTCATGTTGGGGAAGACGGCGACCGGGGCGCCGCCTTCATCTTTGCTGCTCGTCATCAACGGCCGATGCGGCCACGCCAGTGATGGTAAAGGGCCGCGACATCCCAGGCCGTCAACAGCGGCATGGCCTGCCGCAACTCCTCTTCCGGCCAGTCCCACCACTGCATCTCCTGCAGCATGCGAATGCTCTCCGCATCAAACCGTTTGCGGATGACGCCGGCGGGATTGCCGCCGACGATGGCGTAAGGCTCCACGTCGCGCGTCACGAGCGCACGCGTTCCGATAACCGCGCCATTGCCGATCCTGACCCCCGGCATGATGACGGCCTCCGAGCCGATCCAGACATCATGCCCCACCACCGTGTCGCCGGCAGCCTGATAGCCATTGCGGGCGCCGGCGAAAGCCTGGGCCTCCGGCATCCAGTAGAATGGAAAGGTGCTGACCCAGTCGCTCCGGTGCCCCTGGTTGCCCGCCATGATGAAAGCGGCGCCCGATCCGATGGAGCAGAAACTTCCGATAATCAGCTTGTCCGCGTCGTCGTCCGGCAGGATGAACCGGGCGCAGTCATCGAAACTGTGCCCATGATAGTACCCGGAATAATAGCTGAAGCGGCCAACGCGGATGTTCGGCTGCGTGACCTGACGGTCCAGCGTAACGCCCCTGAAAGGGCTCTCAAAGTAATTCGTCATGACAATCACCGCGCCTGGCCATCGGCAAACCGATTGATCGGCTCAGGCAAAAAACCACTGGCTGGCGCGAACGCATGATCGCGCCATGATCGTTCCTCGCATTGAAATGCGGGAACCGGCTTCAGGTGGTTCGGTGCGCGGACTTCATGCCGGCATCAATAGCCAGAACGGGCTCACGCGGCAACACCGCCCTTCCAGCGCCGTGGGCAGTGGCGCCAACACGGCAGACGCGGTGCGCAAGGCGCGCGGCGATGACCGACGCCGCGGTCGCCGCGAATTTACGTTACGTAAACTACCGCCCCCTAGCCTGGCCCCGTTTTCACAAGGAAGGAAGAATCCATGTTCAAGCGCGCCGCTTTCATCGCCGCCGGAGCCCTCTGCGGTTCCTTCGTCGCGTTTTCGGCCAGCGCAGCGCCCATGAGCGCCGTGTCCACCGCCCCCGTCGCCGGCCTGGAACTTGCACAGTACCGGCATGGCCCGCAGGTTCATCATCACCACGTGCGCAAGCCTGTTTGCCGCATGCAGCGCGTGAAGGTTCGCGGCCCCCATGGCCGGCCCATGTACAAGACCGTTCGCGTTTGCCGCTGACCGGACCGGCCCCGCTTCGGCGGGGCTTTTCTTTCGCCCGGCGCCCCCGCCAGGAAACAGCTGGCCAGATGGCCAGCAGCCTCATCAGCGGAAGACGATCACCGGCAGCTTGCTGTGGGTGAGCACCTTGAGCGTCACGCTGCCGAGGATCACCGCCGACAGGCCGCCACGGCCGTGGGAAGACATGGCGATCATGTCGCAGCCGCGCGCCAGGGCGGTGTCGATGATGGCCGCATAGGGGTGATCATGCTCAACCTGCGTCGCGTCGCAGGAAACGCCCATGGCCTGGGCTCGCGATGAGGCTTCCTTCAGATAACCGCCGGCCTGATCGCGCGCGGCCTGTTCGTATTCATCCTGGGTCAGCGCGACCTGCTGCGGGTCCAGAGAGAAGATGCGGAACGGCTCAACGACTGTCAGGATGGTGACGCGCGCGCCCAGTTCGTGGGCCAGGGACAATCCCTGCTCGACGGCCCGATGGGCCAATGGCGACCCATCTGTGGGGATGAGGATATGGTGTGCCATCACAACCTCCGAAACACACTCGCTTCGTTGGGGCCTGATAGAGCGTTTTTCGATCATTCCGGCTCATATCCGCATGAAACGAAGTAGTTCTCACATT
>NZ_BNCG01000020.1:37271-52029 GCF_014656355.1 Camelimonas fluminis | reverse complement strand
TCACCAGACGCATCGCAAGGGCATGAAATCGCACAGGATAATTTTGAATCAGACACTGACGGGAGAGCGGCGCACGTCAGAGCCGCCGGGATACTCGGTCAGGCGGCGTAGGACGGAAGAATCCAGTCCAAGGGTGGCGCAGTGATCCCGCCCCTCCGGGGACATGGCCCACAGGTCAATCGCGCCCTTGCGCGTCTCAGCATCGAATGCCCGTTCGAAGTCACCCGGCGACATGCTTTCCGGCAGGTCCACAATCAGTGATCGTTTACTGCAACAGACCGGGCTGTCGGGAGATGGCAGGCGGTGCATGGTCAAGTGTGATGGAAACCAGTTGTCCCACCCTTCCTCCCGGACATGCCGGCCATCGCTGTAATATACTGCTCCGTAGGCGTCCCGGCGCAGCTCCCTCATCCGGTTCCAGACCCGGTCCACGGCGCATGTTGAAACCTTGAAGACGGGGATGTGAATCCTTTGAGCCAATTCGGAAAGTCCGGCACAGGCGGCGACATAGATTGCAATTTTCTTTCCACCCGGCCGCCACGCGGAGCGAAATCGGGGCGTTGCGAAAATATTGGCGGCGTGGGCGTGGTAATTTCGGCCACCGATGCGCGGCCAGTCGGTAGGTAAGATCATCCGCTCGCCACCACCGGATGGCTGGCAGGCCCGGGCGTTCGTGGCGGGGATCGGCGCCGCCACGGGTGATGGGATGCCGGTCAGCAATTCTTCCAGCTGGCTGGAAAGAGCTCGGGTCGCAGCCAGCAACGTGTGCAGAGTTTGCGTGTTGATGGGTTGATGTCCCCAGAAATCTGATTCATCTACGATGTTTATGGGCTTAATTTTCATGATTTATTCAACATTGTTATTGGGTTTGTTTTCAGATTGTTCTCGCAACAATTTTGTTATTTGTATTTTCTCCTCTTTTCTGAAGGCCGTTTTGTGATTGGAAGGCATGCCTTGTGCTGAAATTCAGGGGAGATCGCGAACGGGTAGTGAGCGGTTGCCCGGGCTGCCTATTTTGTTTTTTTGAGACGGGGGGCTCGGTCAGGTCGCAATCCCGTGGTCAATGTGGCCGAGCAGATCGGCAACACGTTTCGCGCCGGCGGCCGCGCGGAGCAAAGTGACGGGCGCCTCTCCTGCAAGCGCCACTGTTGGTCGCCTCAACCATGCGCTGGATTTCTCAAGCGAACCAAATGTGTTCAGGGCCCGGGCAAGGACGCTCGCCGCGCGAAGCAGCCGCACTGATTCACCCGGTGTGAGGGAACCGCTCGTTCGCTGGTGAGCCGCTGCCAGCCGTAGCGACACGACGGCATCCGTCTCAGCCTGCGTCAAGCAGCCGGATCTGACCAGTGCGCTGGCGCAGGCAACGGGGAGCCCCGCCCTGAGCCGCGCAATAAAATCATGCTGATTATCTACGGCCGCGCCCAACGTGTCGCGGCCGCCAAGCAGGTCGATGGCAGTGATCGGGCATGGTCTGCTCCGGATAGATGATGGCAGCGGCAACCGGAACGGCGTACGTCCCCCGAGGATCGACAGCGTGACGTGCGCATGTACGCGTAGGCCGTCATTTCCGAAGCATTATCTGGATTACGGACGTGGCCACGACCAGGATCGTCGCCGTGGAGCGAATCTGGACGTATGGACCTTCATCGTAAAGCGCAGCGGCATCCGATATGTACATATCAATATTTATATTTGTCAGGATTATAAAAAAACCCTGAGATTCCGCCGTCTAATCGCATCCGGTAGTGCAAGCCCTTTTGGCGGCGAGCTTGCGCGCGACGGCGACAGCGGCGCGCTTGAAGCCAACCTTTTCCCGGAGCTTCAGCCTCCAGCTGCGCAGGTGACTTTCGGCCCGGCTCCGTGTCAGGATCACCGTGGCGGCTTCGTAGAGGAGCCCGCGAAGATGGGCATCGCCGCCTGGATCTGTTGTTACAACGAAAACCGCCCGCATTCATCACATGGGGGACGGACGCCGGACGAGATATATGCTACCGGCAAACGCGCTCTCAGGGCCGCCGCCTGAGGATGCACATGACACGAGCTTAAATGACCGGCGGACTGGTCCAAAATTTAGGACCACCTCTCAGTTCGGCGGCACGGATGCGCAAGGTTCGCCAGGCTTCGAGCAATGGACAGATGATCCGCGCCAGATCTCCCGGGTCGGCGAGCAGAGCGTTGACATAGCCTTCGAACTTGCCGCCAGCGCTACGCGGAACCACCAGTCCGAACGTTTTCATCAGCCCCCGGATCTGGTTCGAGAGCTCGATGGAGGTGCGTACGAGCCTCGTGCGGGCCGCAACCAGAGCGCGCGACAGCATGCTGTCGAAGCCCTTCACGCGAACCTCGCGGTAGAAGCCGACCTCGGCCAGTTGGCAAGTCCGTCGGCGTCATTGGCATCGGTCTTGTTCGTCGCCATGTCGAACGCTGCCTTGGCATGCCGGGCATCGATGCAGATCGCAGGTAGCCCTTCCGCACTCAGCGTGTGGTAAAACCATACCAATAAGGGGCCGGTCTCAAACACGGCCCTCTCGGCGTCGGGTGCCTGCTTGCGGATCACCGCCGCAAGCAATGCCGGATCCGATGGGCATTTGCCCCGCCAGGTCCGCTTGCCAGCGCGACGCACCGATACCCGCAGTCTCTTTCAGTGACACGTCGAGCCCGATATATTCACTCATGGTTGTTCTCCGTTCGAGGCTGGGCCCGGCTACCAGTCGAGAGCCCGTTCTTCATCGTATCGGGGAACAACCACCTTCTTCGGCAGCAAATCTCATGCTGTACAGGGCGAATCGCTCCCGCGATTACCCCATGTTTGAGAAGGAGGTATCGCGGCGGCTTGCGATTGCGGGAGCGCTTGCTTCAGTCGGCGATCAGGCTGCCGCCTTCCGCTCCGCCATCCAGCGTCGATACTGGCGAGCGTTGCGCCTGGCTGAAATCTGCGACGTCAACAGCGCCCAGATGGGCGATACATTCGGCGCCGTGCGCTGGCGGCGGCTGAGACGGACCAACTGGTAGCGGACGGCCGCCATATGGGCCGAGGAGGCGACCGGCTTGTTCTTCCAGGTGATCGGCTTCAGCGCCGGGGCATCGTTCCTGCCGCTTCTCCAGTTGTGCGGCAGGTTCGGCGCGATGGCGAGCGCGGTCGCGATCCCCGCCATGGCGACGCCGCTCGCGATCACCTTCTCCGCCACCTCGCGGCGGCGGATGCCGCCCGTGACCATCAACGGCATCGTCGCGACCGCGGCGATCTCGCGTGCGAATTCGAGGAAATAAGCTTCACGGGCCAGGGTGCGGCCATCGCGCGCCGAGCCCATCATCGCCGGGGCTTCGTAGCTGCCGCCGGACAATTCAACGAGATCGACGTCGAGCGCGCCAAGCATCTGCACGACTGCCCGCGCATCCTCCGGCGAAAAGCCGCCGCGCTGGAAATCGGCCGAGTTGAGCTTCACTGACACCGCGAAACCCGGCGAAACGGCCGCGCGCACGCCGCGCACGATATCGAGCAACAGGCGCGCACGGTTCTCCAGGCTGCCGCCCCAGCGATCCTTGCGGTGGTTGGCCAGCGGCGAGAGGAACTGGCTCAGCAGGTAGCCGTGGGCGGCGTGAATCTCGACGCCGGTGAAGCCGGCGCGTTCCGCCAACACCGCTGTCGCCACGAAACGGCGCTCGACATCGGCGATGTCGGCCGCCGTCATCTCGCGCGGTGCCGGAAAGGCCCTGGACTGTGCGCCGAGATCGAGCGCGATTGCCGATGGGGCAAGGGTCTCCTGGCCGAGACCGGTGGGCATCTGACGGCCGGGGTGGTTGATCTGCATCCAGGCCTGGCCGCCGCCAGAACGCGCGGCGTCCGCCCAGATCCTGAACCGGTTGAGATCGCGATCGTCTTCCAGAACGACCCCGGCCGGGCCGGTCATGGCCCGGGCGTCCACCATGACGTTGCCGGTAATGACAAGCCCGGCTCCGCCCTCGGCCCAGGCGCGGTACAGGGCGATCAGCCCGGCCGATGGCGCATGGTCGTCATCGGCCATGTTCTCTTCCATCGCGGCCTTGGCGATGCGGTTCGGAATGACGGCGCCATTGGACAGCGCCAGCGGGGAAAACAGGTTCATGGAAGCTCTCCAGATCCGGACTTGAGCAGACCGTAACCTTCAAGTTAAGTTGAGGGTCAAGCGGTTTCGGGAGACTGTCGCGATGAATATCGGCGAACTGGCCAGGCGCACCGGGCTGACGCATTCGCGCATTCGTTTTTATGAGAGCGCCGGTCTGCTGAAGACCGTCGACCGCCGGCCGAACGGCTACCGGACCTATCCGGTGGAGACGGTGCTGGTGCTCGAACTGATCGCGACGGCGCAGAGAGCAGGCTTCAGTCTTGACGAAATCCGGACGCTGCTTCCGCCGGATCTTGAGAACTGGCGACACGATGCCCTGATTGAAGCGCTTCACCGCAAGGTGGCAGAAATCGGGGCGCTGCAAACACGGCTTGATCAGAGCAAGGCGCAGCTTGTCGCGCTGATCGACGAGATCGAAGCGAAGCCCAACGACATGGATTGCACCGCGAACGCGCGGCGGGTGCTGTCGAATATTCTGGGCAAGGAGGTCGAACGCCCGACCATGACCGCTGGCGACGTCGGGCGTCGCGACAAGATAAAGCCAGGTCGGGCCCACAAGACCAGTTGAGCAGTGGCGACCGGACTTTCACAGGCTGGGAGCCTGGGGCAGTGGGGTCGAGCCGGAATGGTCAGTCGCCCCTGTCGCCGGATGACGTGCGCCCCAGATCATGAAAACATTCCTGACAACGCCAGAATAACCGCCGGTTTCGTGTGTTTCGTGCGATTACATGACCGGGCAGGAATGTCTCTGCCGCGTTGCTCCCCTGCAAATATTGGCGTTGTTTCCGCCCCGGGCGGGTGCATCCTGCATGGTTGAACATGGGGCGAGGGCTCCCATGGGGAATGAGAACATGCGCGAAGCATGGCGTGGCGTGGCCGTGGCTACCGGCGGCTGGCCTCCAGGGGGAAACTGAAACGATGGCGTTGCTGCAAGTCCTGCGTCCCACATTACCCATCCTGATCGGCGCCTCCGTCATGCTGACGCTGAGCATGGGCCTCCGGCAGAGCCTCGGTATTTTCATGCAGCCCCTGACCCGGGACATTGGCATCTCGGTGTCCGATTTCACGCTGGCGGTTGCGGTGCAGAACCTGGCCTGGGGATTCCTGCAGCCGGTCGCCGGCGCCCTGACGGTGCGTCATGGCTTCCGCACCATCATGGTGGTCGGTTCACTGTTCTATTGCGCCGGGCTTGTGCTGCTGGCCACGGCGCATGGCATGATCAGCGTCACCATCGGCGGCGGCGTGCTGATTGGCGCCTCGCTTGCCTGCACGGCGACGGGCATCGGCATGTCTGTGACCACGCGCGCCGTGCCGGAATCCGTGCGCTCAACCGTGCTCGGCATTGTCTCGGCGGCGGGTTCGCTGGGCGCCCTGGTGTCGGCGCCGCTTGGCCAGATGCTCATGGACGGTTTTGGCTGGCGGGTGGGTCTCGCCGGCTTCGTCATCCTGTCGCTGCTGATGCTCCCGGCAAGCTGGTATGCGGGCCGCGTCGACAAGATCCCGCTGCCGAAGCCGTCCGCGAATGAGCTTGGCGCGGTCAGCCCGTTGACGGTGGTGAAAACCGCTTACAGCAACATGTCCTTCGTGGTCATGAGCATCGCCTTCATGGTCTGCGGCATGCAGTTGGTGTTCCTCACGACCCATTTGCCGTCCTACCTGACGATCTGCGGCATGGACCCGATGCTGAGCGCCCAGACGCTGGGCATGATCGGCGGCTTCAATGTGCTCGGCAGCCTGTTTTTTGGCTGGGCTGGCCAGCGCTGGAACAAGCTCGCCCTGCTTGGCCTGATCTATGTGCTGCGTTCGCTGACGCTGGCCTGGTACTTCATGTTGCCGCCGACGCCGGGCTCGACGCTGCTGTTCGGCGCGACCATGGGCTTTCTCTGGCTGGGCGTCAGCCCGCTGGCGGCGGGCGCGGTGGCCGAGATGTTCGGAATACGCTGGCAGGCGATGATCCAGGGCCTCTCGTTCATGGTGCATCAGCTCGGCAGCTTTCTCGGGGCCTTTGGCGGCGGCCTGCTGTACGACACGCTTGGCTCCTACGACATGGCCTGGCGCCTGGGCGTGGCGCTCGGCCTCACCGGCGGCATCGTCCAGATCACCTTCGCGCTCATCCGGCCGTCGCGACCTCCGGAATTGCGGGCGGCGTAGTCACGCCCGCCCCGTGTCGGGACAGAGCGAGGTCATGCGCCCCACCGGGGTCTGGCTGGAAGCGGGTGTCAGGAGCGCAGCGCATCCCATTGCGCGTCTGACCAGGCCAGCAATTCACTGGGGCCGGCGCCGCCAAGGAAGCGCTTGCCGCCGTCAATGACCACGGCCTCGCCGGTGATGTAGCCGGCCTGGTCCGAGGCCAGGAAAGCGCAGAGGTTGGCCAGCTCTGCGTGCTCGCCATGGCGGCCGAGGGGGATGGAGCGGTCGAGCGGCGCCTTCTGGCGGCCTTCAGGCATGAGCTGTTTCCATGCGCCCGGGGTCGGGAAAGACCCTGGAGCCACGGCCACAAGCCGTATGCCATGCCGGCCCCATTCGACCGCGAGGCTGCGCGTCATCGCCAGCACGCCGGCCTTGGCCATGGCGGACGGCGCGGTGAACGGCGCGCCCTGCAGGGCGGACAGGGTCAGGATGCTCAGCACGACGCCGGGCCGCCCGGCTTCGATCCAGCGCCGGCCACAGGCAATGGTGCAATAAGCCGCGCCATGCAGAACCGTGTTCAGCACGGCGTCGACGGCGCGATGCGACAGCAGATGGGTGCGCGCCAGGAAATTGCCGGCGGCGTTGTTGATGAGAATGTCGAGTGGCCCATCCTGCCAGATGCGCTCCATCATTGCTTCGACCGCCTCGCCGGAACGGATGTCGCAGGTCTGGACGTCGACCCGCGCGCCGGTTTCGGCCGTGATCTCCGCAGCCGTCGCGTCCAGCACCTCGCTCCGGCGGCCGCACAATACCAGGGACGCGCCAAGCTCCGCATAGCGGCGGGCGATGCTGCGGCCAAGGCCGGTGCCGCCGCCAGTAACGAGCACGCGCTTGCCGGCGAGCAGATCAGGCTGAAACATGGCAATCCTCCCAGATTTTATCTTTGGCCCTTGCACAGGGAGCGTCGTCCGGCGCCTTGCCCTGTCATAGCGCCGGCAGCGCCGGGAGGATACTTGCGCGCCATCCCGCATGAATGTTTCATGTATGTGAAAACGAAACAGGCGGGCTCTCATGCCGGATGACGTCATCAAAACCGCGCGACGGCTGTTCGCCATCATCGAATACTTTGACGTCGTCCAGCGGCCTTTGAGCCTGAAAGACGTCTCCAGCCACTTCGACTATCCGGTGTCCAGCGCTTCTGCCCTGCTCAAGAGTATGGTGACGTTGGGTTATCTTGATTACGACCGTTACACGCGCACCTACATGCCGACCATGCGCATCGTGCAGCTTGGCGGCTGGGTCCAGGGGGCGTTGTTTGGCGAGGGCAGCATCATGGCGCTCATCAAATATCTGAACCGGGAGACGGAAGAGACGGTCATTATCGGCACGCAGAGCGACCTTTACATGCAATATGTGCACGTGGCGCCGTCGCCGCACGCCATCCAGTTTTTCATGCGTCCTGGCGCGCTCAGGCCGTTGGCCCGTTCGGGCCTCGGTCAGCTCATCCTTGCCGCCCGGCCGGAAGAGGCCGTCGACAGGCTGGTGCGCCGGATTAATATCGAGGAAGACGATCCCGCCAGGCGCATCGTCTTTGATGATCTGATGCGGCGCCTTCGCGACATTCGCGCCGCGGGCCATGTCATCTCCCTGAATACGGTGACGGCGGGAGCCGGCGTGATCGGCATGCTGTTGCCTGAGCGCCGCCATGGCCGGCTGCTGGCGGTGGGGGTTGGCGGCCCGGCTTCGCGACTTCTCGAGAAGCAGGATCGTATTCTCAGCGCCATGCGCGACGGCATCGCCCGGTTCCTGCCGGGAGAGGAGGTCGGCGATTGATTTTCAGATATGTGCAAATGATCGCATTGATCTGAAAAAGATGGATTTGCACGCCGCTTCGCCCCATGCTCATCGCATAACAAATAAGCCAATAGTGATTGGGAGAAGCGCTGTGAGGGATGAAACAGGATGTGTGTAGACTGACGTCACGCATATTATTCATCGCGTAATTGAAACATCAGATCAGGTCGCATTGGCGCGTGATGATCGCATGAATTCTGATGTCTATGGCGGCGTAAAGCTGTTTTCCAGAATTCGGTATGTTTCCCGGATATTTTGTTCAGGGTTGCGCACGCCGTCTGCGGATGCAGGCGCGGCGCCTGGCCCGTTTCGTGAGGGAGAGCGCCTCATGGCGACCCGGCGCAACCTGCCGCTCGATGGCGTGAAGGTCATTGATCTGGGGCAGGTTTATCAGGGGCCCTACGCCGCCTGGCTCATGGCCCAGGCCGGCGCGGACGTCATCAAGATTGAGCCGCTGGCTGGTGAGCCGGTGCGCCAGCGTAACGGCGTCAGTCGCGGCGCCGGCGCCCCCTTCGCCATGCTCAACGGGCACAAGCGCTGCATGACCCTCGACCTCAAATCGCCGAAGGGCGTTGCGGTGCTGAAGCGGTTGGTGCGCGGCGCCGACGTTCTGCTCGAGAACTTTGCGCCGGGCGTGATGGACCGGTTCGGGGCGGGCTGGTCCGAACTCAGCGCGCTCAATCCGCGCCTTATCTATGCTTCGGGAACCGGCTACGGACTGTCTGGCCCTGACAGGGACAATTTGGCCATGGACCTCACCGTGCAAGCGGTGTCGGGCGTCATGAGCGTCACCGGTTTCCCTGATGGGCCGCCCGTGAAGGCGGGGCCGGCGCTGGCGGATTTCCTGAGCGGAACCCACCTCTACGCCGGCGTCGTCACCGCGCTCTACGAACGGCAGTTCACGGGCGTCGGCCGGCTGGTCGAGGTGGCGATGCAGGAAACGCTGTTTCCGACGCTCGCCTCCAATCTCACCTTTTTCTACAACAATGGCGCAACGCCGCCGCGCACCGGCAACCGCCATGGCGGCCTGGCTGTGGCGCCATATAACGTCTATGCGGCCAGCGACGGCCATATCGCCATCATCGGCGTCCGGGAGGCCCACTGGGACAATCTGCTGGCGGCGATTGGCCGGGAAGACCTGCGCGACGATCCCCGCTTCGCCACGCGCACGGCCCGGGTCCGCCATCTTGAAGCAACCGACGGGCTGATCGCCGGCTGGATGAAGCATCTCACCCGGGCGGAGGCCAGTGAAATCCTGCGGCGACACAAGGTGCCGTCGGCGCCGGTGCGGGATCTCGTCGAGGTCGTCAACGATCCGCACATGCACGCGCGCGGCATGCTGGAATGGATCGACCATCCGGAACATGGGCGCATTGTCGTGCCGGGCAATCCCATCCGCTTTCATGGCGCGGATCGTTTGCCAGGCGCGATCTCGGCCCGGCTCGGCGCCGATACCGACGCGGTGCTGGTCGATGAGTTGCAGATGCCGGAAGCCGAGATCGCCGCGCTGCGGGCGGAAGGCGTGATCGGCCCGATCCCCGAACCACAGGTCGCCGGCGTTGGTCCGGCTTCATCAGGAAGATAACATGGCGGATACGGACAGTTTCATCGTGGAGATGGCGGACAGGATGTTCGCCGGGCTTGCCGATCCGCAGACCATCATTCTGTCACGCTCGGACGCCTGGAAACAGCGTCTGTGGCCGGAACTGGAACAGACCGGGCTGACGCTCGCCTGGGTTCCCGAAGCGTTGGGCGGCGCCGGCGCGCCCATGGAAGAGGCGTTCGGCGTATTGCGGGCCGCCGGCCGGGCGGCGCTGGCGGCGCCGCTGGCGGAAACCATGCTGGCGGGATGGCTGCTGGCGCAGGCGAATATCGCCGCGCCCTCCGGTCCGATGACCGTGGTTCCGGCGACGCCCGACGCCGCGCCCCTGACCATTGATTCCCGGGGGCGTCTGGGCGGCTGCGCCCGCCAGGTCCCCTTCGGCGCCGAAGCCGGGCATTTCGCCGTGCTGGCCCAGGGCCCGGATGGCTTGGCTGTCGCGCTTGTCCGCGCCGCCGACGCCGAGGTCGCGCCAGGTTTCGGCCTGGGCGGCGATCCGGCCAATACGGTGTCATTCACCGACGTGGTTCCCGTCCGGATCGCGGCCGTGGATCTTGCCGTTGAGGACCTGATGCTGATGGGGGCCGTCGCCCGGGCCCAGCAAATCGCCGGCGCCCTGGAAACCATGCTTGCCCTGTCGGTCCGCTACGCCATGGACCGGGTGGCCTTTGAAAAGCCGATCGCCAAATTTCAGGCCGTACAGCACAACCTCGCCAGGCTTGGCGGTGAGGCTGCCGCCGCCGTCGCAGTCGCGGCGTCGGCGGCCGACACGATCAGCGAAACGGGCGTCACGGGTGAGGCGGCGTTGCTGGAGGCGGCCTCCGCAAAGATCCGGGCCAGCGAGGCCGCGGAAACCGGGGCCGCCATCGCCCACCAGACGCATGGCGCAATTGGCTTCACTGACGAGCATATCCTGCATCGCCTGACGCTGCGCGCGCTCGGCTGGCGCGATGACTTCGGCAACGAAACCTGGTGGAGCGTCCGGCTTGGGCAGTTTGTCGCCACTGGCGGCGACCAGCGGCTCTGGCCGCTGCTGGCTTCGCGCTGACGCGCGCGTTTTCCAGTCGAATGGATGCTGTTCGCATAAATAAACGGGTTAATTCAAATGGATATAGCCAAATCTTGTTTGGTGTGAACGGATTTGGCGCCAGGGGGAATTCATGACTATCGCGCTTCGCTTTGATCCCCTCCGCCTGCCGCCGCGCTGTCAGGAGCTGCGCCGGGAGGTCCGCGCTTTCCTCGCCGAAGAAATCGCCAACGGCGTGTTCGACCCTGAACATCCTGAAAGCGGCTCCGCCAACGCCGACGCCTTTGCGCGCCGGGTTGGCGAGCGCGGGTGGATCGGCATGACCTGGCCGAAGAAATACGGCGGCGGCGAGCGCAGTTTCCTTGAGCGATACGTCGTGACCGAGGAGATGTGCATCGCCCGGGCGCCAACCCGCCGGTTTTTTGTCGTCGACCGTCAGAGCGGCCCGACCCTGATCCGCTATGGCAGCGAGGCGATCCGTCAAAGCATCCTGCCGCGCGCCGTGCGCGGTGAGCTCTGTTTCTGCATCGGCATGAGCGAGCCAGGCTCGGGATCGGATCTCTTCGCCGTGCAAAGCCGGGCAACGCGAACGGAAGGCGGCTGGCTGCTCAATGGCAGCAAGATCTGGACCAGCAACGCCCATCAGGCCGACTACATGATCGGCCTGTTCCGCACCGCGCCGCCGACGAAGGAAAACCGCCGCCATGGCCTGACGTCTTTCCTGGTCGACATGAAGACGCCGGGCATCGTCTGCAACCGCATTGGCATGATGACCGGTCAGCGCGATTTCAATGAAGTGGCGTTCACCGATGTCTTTATTCCGGACGATCATGTCATTGGCGAAATCGACGGGGCCTGGAAGCAGGCGACCAGCGAGCTGGCCTACGAGCGGAGCGGGCCGGAGCGTTTTCTGGAAACATATGGAGCGCTCGCTGGCCTGACGCGCATCGCCGGGGCGGAGCCGGACGTGCGGGTCGCCGCCGGGCTTGGCCGGCTGACAGCACAGGTTCACACCCTGCGTCGCATGTCTGTCTCGGTCGCCGGCATGCTGGAGCAGGGCCGGGAACCGGTTGTTGAGGCGGCGATCGTCAAGGATCTCGGCACGCTCTGGGAGCAAGCCCTGCCGCAGCGGGCGCGCGAGCTGTCAGCCCTGATCCCGGCCAGCGATGACGACAGTCGCGAGCGGTTCGGGCAGCGGCTGTCATATTATCTGAAAGCTGCTCCCAAGCTGACCATCCAGGGCGGCACGACGGAAGTGCTGCGCGGCATCATCGCCCGGGGATTGGGCCTTCGCTGAAACTGCCATTCATTTCGCTACGGCTCACAAGGAGGCCATCATGCCTGTCAGCCAGTACGCCAGGAGTTGTCCCGACAGGCCGGCCCTCATTTTCGAGCCTGGGGGACAGACCGTATCCTGGGGTGAACTGGAGACGAACAGCGCCCATCTGGCCAATCTGTTCGCCGGCCACGGCCTCGGCAAGGGCGATCACGTGGCGGTGCTGATGGAAAACCACCCGCGTTTCATGGAGGTGGTGCTGGCGGCGGTGCGTTCCGGCCTCTATGTGACGCCGGTCAACCATCACCTCACCGTGGGTGAGGTCGCCTACATCCTCGTCAACTGCGGCGCGCGGGCGATTGTCACGTCGCCAGCCCATGTCGCGACGGCGGGCGCGGCGCTGGTCGACAACGCCATCTGTGACCTGCGGCTGGTGACTGGTCTGGATGGCGCCGCCCATGGTTTTGTCAGCTATGAGGGGGCGATTGCTGGCGCCTCGCCAGATCATCCGCCGCAAACCGCTGGCGACGTCATGTTGTACAGTTCCGGCACAACTGGCCGCCCCAAGGGCATCAAACGGCCGTTGCCGGACGGCGCGTTCGGCTCGACAGCCGATCTGGCTGGTCTGTCGGTCTATGGCTTCGACGACCAGTCTGTGTATCTGTCGCCGGCGCCGCTCTATCACGCAGCGCCTCTGGGTTATGTCCTCGCCGTGCTGCAACTCGGCGGAACCGTGGTGGTGATGGAGAGGTTCGATGCGGAGGAGGCGCTCCGGCTGATCGAAGCCCGCCGGGTAACCCACAGTCAGTGGGTCCCCACCATGTTCGTGCGCATGCTGAAGTTGCCGGATGCGACGCGTCTCAGGTGGGATCTGTCGAGCCACCGCGTCGCCATCCACGCCGCCGCGCCCTGCCCGGTGGAGGTGAAGCAGCGCATGATCGCCTGGTGGGGGCCAATTCTCTGGGAATACTATTCGTCAACCGAACGGATTGGCCGCACGCGCATCGACAGTCAGGAATGGCTGGCGCATCCCGGCTCGGTGGGCCGGCTGGCGGGGGCGGGGGCCGTCCACATATGCGACGATGATGGCGACGAGCTGCCTGTCGGCGAAGCCGGCGTGATCTATTTCGAGCAGCCGGCCGGAGCCTCCTTCGCCTATCATGATGATCCGGAGAAGACGGCGGCGTCCTGTCATCCCCGCCATGGCGACTGGCTGACCGTTGGCGACATTGGCCGGCTCGACAGCGACGGCTATTTGTATCTGACCGATCGCAAGAGCTTCATGATCATCTCCGGCGGCGTCAACATCTACCCCCAGGCCATTGAGGATGCGCTGGTGCTGCACCCGGCTGTGGCCGACGTCGCCGTTATCGGCGTTCCACACCCGGAGATGGGCGAGGAGGTGCGGGCGATCGTACAGCTTCAGCAGGGCGAGGAAGGCGATGACGCCATGGCCGCGCGGTTGCTCGCGTTTCTTGACAACAAGGTCGCGCGCTACGCCCTGCCGCGCGTCGTCGCATTCATGGAGGAGTTGCCGCGCCTGCCCACCGGGAAACTTTACAAGAAGGCGTTGCGTGACCAGTATCTGGAAAGTAATAACTTGCGATAACACGCCGTTGCGTACGCAAAATCAAAAATAATTCAGGGAGAACGTCAAAATATGACAGACAGCATTCTCAATGTCGCCGGGCACACGGCCCTGGTGACGGGCGCCGGTCAGAACGTCGGCCGACAGATCGCCATGCACCTGGCCACGCATGGGGCAAAGGTTATCGTCAACGATTACTTCGCGGAGCGGGCCGAAGAGGTTGCGCGGGAAATCACCGCCGCTGGCGGAGAGGCCATGGCCGTCGCCGCCGACATCACCGATCGTGACGCCGTGAACCGTATGGTGGCGCAGGGGGCGGCGAAATTTGGCCCGGTGACCATCCTGGTGAACAATGCCGGCAACGCCGGGGCCACGCCCACCGGCGGCGCCCGCAAGCCGTTCTGGGAGGCCGACAGGGCCGACTGGGACTCGTTTATCGGCGTCAATTTCTATGGCGTGCTGAACGCCTGCGCCGCTGTTATCCCGGGCATGATTGAAAAGAACGATGGCCGCATCGTCACCATCATTTCCGATGCGGGCCGCATGGGTGAAGTGCGCCTCGAGGTCTATTCAGGCGCCAAGGCTGGCGCCGCCGGGTTGACCCGCGCCATGGCCAGGACCCTGGCCCGACACAATATCCGCGCCAACAATGTCGCCATCGCCGCCATCAATACGCCGGGCGTGGCGGCGGCGCGCGCTGGCAATCCGGAAATGGCGGCGAAGATGCTGGGCCACTATGTCATCCGCCGGATGGGCGAGCCCGATGACGTCGCCAATATGGTCCTGCTGCTCGCCTCCGACGCCAGCAGTTGGGTGACAGGCCAGACCATTCCCGTGAATGGCGGCTATTCGTTCGCGCTGTAAAGGCCAGATTGCGGAGATGCTGGTGCAGCCGTGATCCGCGAAGCTCAAACCGGCGTAACGCATCTCTTCGCTGGAAACGCGATGCGCCGTTCGGGTTTCACCAAAGTCTGGAGCATTTTCAAATGCTCCAGATCTTTAATTGGCGCATTCTCTTCACGAAAAGCGGGCCTCGCTTTTCCTGAAAATGCCCCGATGAGCCTGGCTCATCGGGTTCTGGCGCTACGCCAGTGAAAGAGATACTTGCTGGCTGAAAGGCGCCGGGTTCCGGCAGTTAGAGCAATTCCCGATCTACATGGATCGGGGATTGCTCCAT
>NZ_BNCG01000020.1:0-37261 GCF_014656355.1 Camelimonas fluminis | reverse complement strand
CTTGTTTTGAGCGAATTCTGATCGACCAGACGATTCCGTCTGGTCGGAAAGCGCTCTAACCGCCGGCGCGTTTCGCCGGAAGACCTGTCCTCATATCGACGACGTCAGTATTCCCGTTTTTGGGAAGCGGTCATGGCAGGATGTAGTTCATGATGGCTTCCTGACGGAGCAGGACTTTCCGGATGATATGACTGGGGACCACATGGTCCGTATAGATCGCCGCGGAGCCGACGCTGCCGGCCGGGAGCCTGCGGGCAGTGTCCGCGTCATCGAGGATCAGCTTCACGACCAGCGGCGTCGCCTGCAGCGCGTGCGGCGTGACGGCGGAGCCGGAGACCTGCGTCTGGCCGGTGGAAACCGCCTGCAGGACGCTTTCCACTCTTGCGGAAAAAATCTGGCCGGGCAGAAACTTGAAGGTGACTTCGGCCATCTGGCCCGGGGCGATATAGCGGGCGTCGTTCTGGTTGATTGATACGCCGAGAAACGGCGCGGACGTATCGATAAACGCCATCACAGGCGACAGCGGCAGGTTCGACACGCGGGCGCCCTTGCGCAGGGCGACATTGGTGATGAAGCCATCAGCGGGCGCGCGCACCACGGTTTTATCGAGGTTCCATTGCGCGGCGTCCTGCTGGGCGCGTAACTGTTTCACTTCCGCGTCCCGTTGCTGGACGTCAAACGCCCGACCCGTATCGGCCCGCTGCAGATGCTGCATCTGCGTCAGCCGCAACTCCGCCAGCGCCACCTGCGCCTGAAGCGCTTTCAGCTGCGCTTCATAGGGCGTCGGATCTATGCGGAACAACACGTCTCCGGCTTTCAGGGGGGCGTTGGGTTGCGCGGGCACGTCAGTGACCTCGCCGGCGACGTCCGGCACGATGGCGACGGACTGACGGCCCAGAAGCGTGGCGCCCGACGGCGCGCCCCAGCCCATGGGGATGAACAGTCCAACCATCAGCAGCAGCAACACCACGAATGGCGAGCATTTCCAGAACAGGTTGAAGCGAACCAGTCCCACCTTCACAATAATGAACAGGATGACCAGGTAGACGTTCAGCAGGAAGATGATCATTGGCCAGCCTCCCGGGCAGGGGCGGCGGGCACGTCGACATAGGCCCAGATCAGCGCCAGCGGCCAGAGCGCGAAGCCGAAGAACAGGGTTACCCAACCGGCGACACGGACAGCCCGGGCATTGGGGTGGCCCCGCTCGCTGGCGATGTGACCAGGCAACCAGCCGGCGATACAGAAAACGGCGATTGTGCTGGCCGCGAGTACGATCAGCACAATCCAGGCGAAGATATCAAGCCCACTCATGATCGCCTCCTCACAGCCATGACGCGGCTGTTTGACTGGCCCGTCTCACCAGCGCGGCGCGGCGTGGTCCGACCAGACCAGGCCAAAGCCGGCAGGCGCCGGCGGTTTGGATCGCGTCAGGGAACCGGGCGGACGACGGCCCTTTTCGGGACGCGTCGGCGCCCGTTCGCGCCCTCAAGGCGCGTTCAGTCCCCGTGCACCGCAGCGGGCGTTGCTCCAGGCGCTGCTGGCGCGCCAAGCGGCAGCGCGATGGTCAGAAGCGCAATGGTGCCGCGCGGGCGGTTCTCGACTTTCACCTCGCGCAAGATCTTGAGCCGCGTCGAGATGGGCGCTCCCGCCACGTTGAACGTATAGGAGATGGTTCCGCCGACAGCGGTCGTGCGTCCACGATAGGAACCAAGGTGGTCCCCGGCGCCGCTATCGCGCGTCACCTGCTGATAATGTGCTGCGAGAAAGCCGACCGACAGCTCTTTGGTCAGATACTGGCTGATGGCGAGGTCGGCATGGATCGCGTTGCCGCTGGTGTATTGCGTCGCATAGTTCCGGCCATTGATTTCATAGCCGGCCGATCCGGAGACCTCCAGGCCAATGCTGGGGTCAAGCCAGGTGGCCGCGACGTAGATATCGCCGATCAGCCGGTTGAACGACAGATTCGAGAGCGCATCATCGCGGTATGCGCCGGACGGAATGCTGGCCGAGGCGCCGACCTGCCAGTGGAAGTTGCCCTTGTGCCAGCCAATGAAGCTTGTCAGCACCGGGTCGCCAACCAGAAAGTCGGAATCCCGCATCTTGTCGCCGAGCACCCGGCCAAAACGCGGTGTGGCCACAACGGCGCCGGCGCTCACCCGCGGATCACCCACCGGCAAGGTTGCCGCGAAGCCAAGATTGCCGCCGAGGATTTCCGCCGGCGTCACCCATGTGGCGGTGAGAAAGCCCGCGCGCGCCTGCACCTTGACGTTGGCCAGCACCGCGCCGCCCAATTGCGTGCTTTTGCCAGCCGAAAGCCGGCCGGAATAGGAATACAGATCCGTTTCGAAGTAGAATCCGGGTGGTGGAACAATGCCATAGGCCGCGCTTTTGAAGCCAGGAACATACAGGCTGGCGCCGCTTTCCGTGGCGCGGGCGACCTGGGATGCGCCAGTAACGCAAAGACACGCCGCAACTCCAGCGAGCAATTTTTGACGCGCCTTCATCTCATTCCTCAAAATCACACTGTGTAAATAAGTTTGCATTGATTCCATCATGTGAGATTTAGCAAAAAACTGATAGATTCACACAGAAATGTGAAGGGCGGTCTTTGGGGTTCCGGCGTAGCGTTTCATGACCGTTGAGCAGGGGAATTTGTGAAAAAATTTCCTTTTTCGCCAGCCCTTTGTTACAAGGGGGGCTGGCCCTGCAAACGTACGCTGTCCCCGACAGCCGATCAAAAATCAGCGGGCGCGGTTGCAGCATTTGCGGGGTTATTCAATAGCGCTGCTCCCGTCATTGTGCCAACCTGGCGGCGCGCGTCTTCGCAAGCCCCGCATCTATGGGGCCAACTGGTTCTGACGGGCGCGTTTCCACGAGCAGGAGTTCTGTCCCATGAAACCACATACGTTTCTGGCGGCGGCTGCGACGGCGATCGTCGTTGGTCTTGGAGCCAGTGGGGCGAAGGCCCAGGCTCCGGCCTCCGCGCCCCCCAACATACTTGTCATCTTTGGCGACGACGTCGGCCAGTCCAATATCAGTGCCTACAGCAATGGCCTCGTGGGCTACCGGACGCCGAACATCGACCGGATCGCCAAGGAAGGCCGGATATTCACGGACTATTACGCCGAGAACAGCTGCACCGCCGGGCGCTCCACGTTTATTACCGGCCAGGCCTGTCTGCGCACCGGTCTGTGCAAGGTGGGCATGCCCGGCGCCAGCGTTGGCCTGCAAAAGGGCGACATCACCATTGCCCAGGCGCTCAAATCGCATGGCTACGCCACCGGCCAGTTCGGCAAGAACCACCTTGGCGATCGGGATGAATATCTGCCGACCGCCCATGGTTTTGATGAGTTCTTCGGCAATCTCTATCACCTGAATGCAGAAGAGGAGCCGGAACGTCCGTATTGGCCGAAGGATAATCCTGCGTTCCTGAAGGCGTATCAGCCGCGCGGCGTGCTCAGGACGTCGGCGGACGGCAAGATCGAGGACACCGGACCGCTAACGCGCAAGCGCATGGAAACGGTGGATGATGAAACCACCGGCGCCGCAATTGACTTCATGCAGCGCCAGGCCAAGGCCAACAAGCCGTTCTTCACCTGGATGAACTTCACCCGCATGCACATTTTCACCCATGTGCGTCCGGAGTTTCGCGGCAAGAGCGGCATGCCCGGCAATGAATACGCCGATGGCATGTGGGAGATGGACCAGAACGTCGGCAAGTTGCTGAAGGCTCTGGACGACATGGGCGTTTCCAAAAACACCATCGTCATCTTCACCACCGACAACGGCCCGAACGCCTTCACCTGGCCGGACGCGGCGACGACGCCGTTCCGTTCCGAAAAGGACACCAACTGGGAGGGTGCGTTCCGCGTGCCGGCGATGATCCGTTGGCCCGGTCAGATCAAGCCTGGTGAAGTCAGCAATGGCATCGTCTCCGGTCTTGACTGGTTCCCGACGTTGTTGGCCGCCGCCGGCGACACGGACGTCAAGGAGCGCTTGCTGAAGGGGTGGCAGCCCAAGGGTAGCCAGACCACGTTCCGCAACCATCTCGATGGGTTCAACCAGCTCGACTACCTTACCGGCAAGACCGACAAGAGCGCCCGCACGGATTTCTTCTACTTCAACGACGATGGCGATCTTGTCGCCATGCGTACCGGTGACTGGAAATTCGTGTTCGAAAAACAGGAGCAACCTGGCCAGCTCGATGTCTGGGCGCATCCCTTTACCAAGCTGCGTCTGCCCAAGATGTTCAATCTGCGCATGGATCCCTACGAGCATGCCGAAATTTCCGGCAGTGGCTACGACCAATGGCGCGTTGAGAACGCTTACCTCACCGTCAATGGCGTGATGAAGTCCGCCGCCTTCCTTCAGACTTTCGTTGACTATCCCCCAAGCCAGCGGCCCGCCAGCTTCAGCATCGACGGCATCCGCGAGCAGGTGGACAGGAAAATCGACGAGTCCTTCAGGAAGCGTGGTCTGGAACAGTAATGACGCGGCTGGCCGTCCGTCGCCGGGCGGCCAGCGCTATTTCTCATAGCCATGAGGGCGACCATGGGACGGGGGCGGCGACCAGCGCCACGGCGGACAACGGCGCCGGAACAGCGCCAGCAGCATCACCTGCTTGCACGCCTTCTTCTGTTCCTTTCCGGCGTGGCCGCTCTCGTGTTCCAGGTTATCTGGATCAAGCAGCTTTCCCTGGTCGTCGGCGTCGACGTCTATGCGGTCACCACGGCCGTCAGCGCGTTTTTCGCCGGCCTCGGCCTTGGTGGGTTCACGCTTGGCCGGCTGGCTGACCGTTCGGCGCGGCCAGCGATCTTCTATCTGGCGCTTGAACTGGCCATCGCCGTTTGCGCTGTTATCACCACCCTCGTTCTTGCCCGCTTCGCGCCAGCTTTCGCGACCATGGAGCAATGGCTCATGCCGCTGCCGTGGATCTGTGTGTTTGGCTTGGTCGGCGTTCCGGCATTTTTGATGGGCGGCACGTTGCCGGCCCTGGCGCGGGCCCTGACCCCCGCCGCAGGCCAGGCGGGCTCTGTCGGCGGCGCGCTCTACGCCGCCAATACGGCCGGCGCCGTCGTTGGCGCCCTTGCCCCGGTATTCGTCCTCATCCCGGCGTTTGGCGTTCAGGGCGCCGCCCTGGCGGCGGCGGGCCTCAACGTCGCGGCCGGCCTTGGCGCATTGCTTTTGCCGGCGCGCTCACCGGCCGCCGCAACGGAGGCGCCCGCTGGCCCGGCGCCCGCTGCCAGGCACGCGCCATCGCCACGCGCGGCCCCAACCATGACCGCCGACGCCAGGCTGGCGCTGGGTCTGTACGCCATCGCCGGCGGACTGGCGCTTGGCTATGAAGTGGTGTGGTCGCAGGTCATCGTCCAGTTCATCAGCACGCGCGCCTTTGCCTTTTCCGTGGTGCTGGCCACTTATCTGACCGGCCTCGCCGTGGGCGCCGCCATTCTGGCGCGGTTCGCCGACCGGATCCGGCGGCCGTGGGCGGTCTTCGGCCTGTTGCTTGCCGGCGCCGGCGTTGTCGCGCTGGCTGAGGTCGCGCTGCTTGGACGCTGGCTGGCCGGAACGCAGACCGCGGCCGAAGCCATGATGTTTGCCTGGACGGGCAATTCACTGGCGGGGGCCAGCGCCCGTTTTCTTGTGGCCGCGGGCAGCATCGTGCTGGCGCCGACCCTGTTGCTCGGGGCGGCTTTCCCGCTGGCCCTGCGGCTGGTCGCGGGCGGCCAGGCGGGGCGCACGGGCGGCAATGTGGGCGCGGTCGTCAGCGTCAACACCCTTGGCGGCGTGATGGGCGCGCTGCTCACCGGCCTCGTGCTGGTCCCGGCGCTTGGCCTGGTGCGCACGCTGGCCTTGCTGGCGCTCGCCGCCGCTGTGCTGGGGCTTCTGGCTGTCTGGCGCGAGAAGCCGGCGTCCCGCTGGGCCCGGGTTGGCGGCTGGGGCGTCCTGGCCGTCGCCGTTCTGCTGGCGGTGACGACGCCGGCCGGGCGTCTTGCCGAACTGCTGATGGAGTCGCGGCGCGGCGCGCTTGTCGCCTATGAGGAGGCGCGGGGAGCGACGGTGGCGGTGCTGGAGCAGAGCATGGGCCGCAACCGGTTTCGCCGGCTCTACATCCAGGGCGTGTCCAACTCCGGCGACGCCATGCCGTCGCTGCGCTACATGCGACTGCAGGCCCTGCTGCCGCTGATCATTCATTCTGGTGAGCCCAGATCCGCCCTGGTTATCGGCATGGGCACCGGCATCACGGCGGGCGCGTTGTTGCGCTATCCGGGGATGGAAAAACGCGTCGTTGCTGAACTGTTGCCGGCGGTGGTGCGCGCGGCGCCGCATTTCTCCGGCAATTATGGCGTGGCCACGGATCCGCGCATCGACATCCGCATGCGGGATGGCCGGCGCGAACTGCTGCGTAGCCACGACCGTTATGACCTGATTACCCTGGAGCCGCCGCCGCCGGCCGCCGCCGGCGTGGTCAATCTGTATTCCCGCGATTTTTACGCACTTGCCCGCGACAGACTCGCGGCCGGGGGCATGGTTGCGCAGTGGTTGCCGCTGGCCACGCAGAATGGCGAGGACACCCGCTCCCTGGTGCGGGCATTCATTGATGTGTTCCCGCACGCCTCCCTGTGGACCACGGATTTCCATGAAATGCTGCTGGTCGGGTCAATGACGCCGGTGGAGCTGGACGCGGGGCGCATCGCCCGTCGCATGGCCGATCCGCAGGTGGCGACGACCCTGGCTGAAGTCGGCGTTGGTTCTCCGGCGGCCCTTCTGGCGACATGGGTGACGGATCGCAACGGATTGGCGGCGTGGGCTGGAAACGCGGCGGCGGTCACCGACGATCACCCCCGCATCGAATATGGAACATGGCTGAGGCCGGGCGTTTTCCAGCAAACGCTGCCATCGCTGCTGCAAACGCAGACGCCGCCGCCGGTGATCAACGCAGGCAGTGAACTGGCCGCAGCGACCGCCGTCGAAAGTGAGCGTCTGCGCCTGTTCTATGCGGCAGGCCTGCACGCGCAGGCTGGCGATCGCGAGGCATGGCGACGGGATATTGTCCGGTTGATGCAACGCGCCGGCGACAATCCCTACTACAGCTGGTTCACGGGTGGAGCCCGCAAGCCGGCGGGATCGGCCGCGCCTGGCGGTTCAGGCCCGGGAGCGATGCGGGGAGGAGGCGCTGGATGACCGGGTTCCGTCAACTGTCATTGTCGCTGGCGTTCGCCGCGCTGGCCCTTGGAGGCGTTGCGGGATGGACCCTGGACGCGTGCGCGGAAACCGCGTCGCCGCCGGCCGCGACAAAGACGTCCGACCGCATGCCGTCCGACGCCTTGCCAGACGATCCGCTGCCGTCATGGCATGATGGCAGGACCAAGCGCGCGATTCTGGATTTCATCGCCAGGGTGACGAAGCAGGGTGGACCCGACTACGCGCCGCCAGCAGAGCGCATCGCCGTTTTCGACAACGACGGCACGCTGTGGGCTGAAAAACCCGTATATTTCCAGGCCCAGTTCGCCCTCGACGAGATTGCCCGCAAGGCAAAGGAAAATCCCGCCCTTGCGCGTCAGGAGCCATACCGGTCGGTTCTGGCGAAGGACCTGAAGGCTCTCACGGCGGACAACCACAAGGGGTTGCTGCAAACGCTCGCCGTCACCCACGCCAACATGACCACGGAAGAATTCGCCAGCCGCGTCCAGGACTGGCTGAAGACGGCAAGGCATCCCGTTACAAAGCGCCCCTATACGGAAATGGTTTACCAGCCGCAGCTGGAGTTGCTGGCCCTGCTGGGCAAGACCGGGTTCCGCACGTTCATTGTTTCCGGCGGCGGCGTGGAATTCATGCGGGTGTTTGCCGACAAGGTTTATGGCGTGCCGCCGGAGCGGGTGGTCGGTTCGTCCGACGTGGTGACCTTCCGTATGGGCAAGGACGGCAAGCCGGAGCTGTACAAGACCGCGAAGGTGGAGTTCGTAGACGACGGGCCGGGCAAGCCCGTGGGCATCAACCGTTTCATCGGCCGCAGGCCCATTCTCGCCTTCGGCAATTCTGACGGCGATTTGCAGATGTTGCAGTATGTGACGGGCGGAGCCGGCCCGCGCCTTGGTCTGCTCGTTCACCATACGGATGGCGCGCGCGAGTGGGCCTATGACCGCAAGTCCCCGGTTGGCAAGCTCGACAAGGCGCTTGACGAAGCCGGCGCTCGCGGCTGGACGGTGGTGGACATGAAGCAGGACTGGAAGGAAGTCTTCCCTCCGGCGCCATGATCAGGCAGGCTCGCCAATGCATGCCGTTCGGGATGGAAAGCGTTGATGACAAATGCAGGCAAACTGGCTGAACGTTCGTTGACGGAAGGGATGGTCCATGTTCCCGGCGGCGCCTTCCGCATGGGGTCGGATCATCATTACCCTGAGGAAGCGCCGAGCCATCGCGCCATGGTGGATCCATTCTGGATTGACGTCACGCCGGTCACCAACCGGGCTTTCCGCGCCTTCGTCGAAGCGACCGGTCATGTCACCGTGGCCGAGGTCGCGCCAAATCTCGAAGATTATCCTGGCGCGTTGCCGCACATGCTGCGGGCCGGCTCGCTGATCTTCAATCCGCCTGGCGGCGCGGTGGACCTGCGCGACTGGTCGCAGTGGTGGAAATTCCAGTTCGGCGCCACATGGCGCAAACCCTATGGCGCCGGCTCGTCCATCAAGGGCCTGGATGATCATCCGGTGGTGCATGTGGCCTATGCCGATGCGCTGGCCTATGCGGCCTGGGCGGGCAAGGACCTGCCGACGGAGGCGGAGTGGGAGTTCGCCGCCTGGGGCGGGCGGGAAGGCAGCGAATTCGCCTGGGGCGACGAGCTGACGCCAGACGGGCGGCACATGGCCAACACCTGGCAGGGCGCGTTTCCGCACGAGAACACGAAGGAAGACGGCTTTGCCCGCACGTCGCCGGTGCGCTCCTTTCCGGCCAATGGTTATGGCCTCTACGACATGATCGGCAACGTCTGGGAATGGACGGCGGACTTCTGGTCGGCGCGTCACGCCGGCGACGCTCCGAAGGCGTGCTGCGTGCCGCAGAACCCGCGCGGCGGGCCAGAGAGCGACAGCTACGATCCCCGCCAGCCGGCGATCCGCATCCCGCGCCGCGTGCTGAAGGGCGGTTCGCACCTGTGCGCGCCCAATTATTGCCGACGCTATCGCCCCGCCGCCCGGCACGCCGAGCCGGTGGACACCTCGACAAGCCACGTCGGCTTCCGCTGCGTCATCCGGGCGGCGACATCATAAAAGGGAAGACAGCGCATGGACCAGCCCGCGACAGCCCCGCGCGACGCCATCGCCGATCTGCGGACCCGCATGTGCGCCGACATCATTGGCCAGGAGGCGGTGGTGGAGCGCATCATCATCGCGCTGCTGGCCAACGGCAATGTCCTGTTGGAAGGGTTGCCTGGCCTCGCCAAGACGCGGGCGATCAAGAGCCTGTCGCGGCATCTTGAGTCCGATTTCAGCCGCATCCAGTTCACGCCGGACCTGTTGCCTTCCGACGTGACGGGCGGCGAGATTTTGCGGCCGGACGGGCAGTTCGAGTTCCGGCGCGGCCCGGTGTTCGGCAATCTTGTGCTGGCCGACGAGATCAACCGCGCGCCGCCGAAGGTGCAGTCCGCCCTGCTTGAGGCGATGGAGGAGCGGCAGGTCACCGTCTCCGGCAAACGCTACGATCTGCCGCCGCTGTTCATGGTGCTGGCCACCCAAAACCCCATCGAGCAGGAGGGCACCTATCCGTTGCCGGAAGCCCAGATGGACCGGTTTTTGATGCATGTGCGCATCGACTATCCATCCGACGCCGACGAGGTCAAAGTGATGCGCCTCGTCCGGTCGGAGAGCGCCACGGGAGCGGCGGCCGCTGCGCCGCCTCCGCCGGTTCCCCAGCAGGCGGTGTTCGACGCCCGCGCCGGCATCGACCAGGTGGCGGTGCGCGACGTGGTGGAGAATTACATGGTGGCGCTGGTGGCGGCGACCCGCCGTCCGGCCAGTTTCAGCGAGCAGCTTGGCAAATGGATCGCCATCGGGGCCAGCCCGCGCGGGACCCTGGCGCTGGACCGCTGCGCCCGGACATACGCCTGGCTGCAGGGGCGGGATTACGTGACGCCGGAGGACGTGCAGGCCATTGCCCACGACTGCCTGCGTCACCGGGTGTCGTTGAGCTACGAGGCGGGCGCCGATGGGGTCGGCGTCGACGCCGTGCTTGACGAGGTGCTGAAGCAGGTCGCTGTTGCGATCTGACCCCGGCGACATGACGCCGGTTATCTGATGCTGACGATGAACAGGGGCAGGCCATGGCCCGGATGCGCGAGAAACCTGGCGGAAAACCCGTTAAGCCCGACACGGGCGCCCGCGCCTTCATCACGCTGGAGGAGATGCTGCGTCTGAAGCACAGGGCCCGTGGCTTCAGCTTTCTGCCGCGCCAGCCGGTGCACAGCCTGCTGGCCGGTCGGCACGCATCGCGCCTGCGCGGGCGCGGCCTGAATTTTGAGGAGTTGCGCCACTACTTCGAGGGCGACGACGTGCGCGCCATCGACTGGCGCGCCACGGCCCGGCTCGGCTCGCCCCACGTTCGCGTTTACTCGGAGGAGCGTGATCGTCCGGTCATCCTGATCGTCGACCAGCGCAGCGCCATGTTCTTCGGCAGCAGGCGGGCGATGAAATCCGTGGCGGCGGCCGAAGCGGCGGCGCTGGCGGCGTGGCGGGTGACGTCGCTTGGCGATCGCGTCGGCGCCATCGTGTTTGGCGATACGGAGACCGTCGCGATCCGGCCGCGCGCCCGGGACCAGGGCGTCGTGCGTATCCTGGGGGAAATCGCCCGGCAAAACGCGGCGCTCGCCGGGGCCGCGCATGCGGAGGGCGACGGCGCCAGGCTGAATGACGCCCTGGCGGCGGCGGCGCGGATGACGGCGCACGATGGCCTTGTCTGCCTCGTGTCGGACATGTCCGGGGCCGACGCGACGACCCGTCAGCTGGTGTCCCGCCTGAGCGTCCACAATGACATCATCGCCATGTTCATATCCGATCCGCTGGAGCAGGATCTGCCGGACATCGGCTTCGCCACGTTCAGTTCCGGCGACGCCCGCATCGACGTGGATCTGTCATCGGCGTCCCTGCGCCAGCGCTTTTCCGACCAGCGCATCGCCTGGCGCGACGGTCTGGCCGCCCTGTCGCGACGCCGGGCCATTCCGGTTCTGCCGCTGTCAACGGAGCGGGACGTTGCGGCCCAGTTGCGTGAACTGATCGGACGACGCATGGACCGGGGGAGAACAGGCGATGGGGCCAGCGCGGCGGGGCCAGCGTCATGACCGCCAATCCCGCCGACCTTGCCGGCGCCGCCGATCTGGCCAACCTTGCCGATATCGTTCTCACGTCGCCGCCATCCTGGTGGCCGCCAGCCCCCGGCGTCTGGATCATGGCGGCGGCGCTGGTCGCCGCGCTCGCCGTGGCGCTGTGGCGTTGTCTGCGCCGCTACCAGGCCAATGCTTTTCTGCGTCGCGCCTCGACTGAGCTGGACGCCGTCGCGGCCCGGACCTGGCCAGACGCCGCCGCGATGGAGGCGGCGATTTCCAGCATTCTGAAACGGGTCGCCGTGGTTGTTTACGGGCGCGGACGGGTGGCGGGGCTCACCGGCGCGGCGTGGACGGATTTTCTGGCCCGGACCACGCCGGCGGGGCACAATCCGCCCCGGTTTGTCGCCTCGCCAGACGCCCCGGAGCATTCGGCTCAGGCCAGCGCGCCCGTTGACCGGACCGGTTCACCTGTCGCCGCCGCGAAGGGGTGGGTGGCCGCCCGCCGGGCGCAGGGCGGCAAACCCGGCCAGTCTGGAAAGGAGGCCTGAGCATGCTGTCCTTTCTCCATCCATGGTTCGCCCTGCTGGCGCCAGCGCCGCTGCTGGTCTGGCTGGCGCTGCCGCCTTACGTTTCGGCGCGCTCCGGCTTGCGGGCGCCGTTTGTGCAGCGGCTGGCCCGCATTACGGGTCAGGAGCCGCATCTGGGCGGCAGCGTCACCCGGCGCGCCGTTGGCCCGTTGCTGGCGCTGATCCTGATCTGGCTGCTGAGCGTCGCTGCGCTGGCCCGGCCCCAATGGATCGAGCCGCCGTTACACCGCGAGCAGCCGACGCGCGACCTGTTGCTGCTGGTCGATCTCTCCGGCTCCATGGACACCCGCGACTTCACGGACAGCTCGGGCAAGACGGTCGACCGGCTGACAGCCGTGAAGCAGGTTCTGGATGGTTTTCTGGCCCGCCGCAAAGGCGACCGCGTCGGCGTGGTGGTGTTCGGCGACGCGCCGTTCACGCTTGTTCCTTTCACGACGGATCTTGATCTCAGCCGCATCATGCTGGGGCAGGTCGCCGTTGGCATGGCGGGGCCGCGCACGGCGCTCGGCGACGCCATCGGTCTCGGCGTGAACCTGTTCGCCAACAGCGTCGCGAAGGCGCGCACCATCATTGCGCTGACCGATGGCAATGACACCATGAGCAGCGTTCCGCCCGCCGAGGCGGCGCGGGTGGCGCGTGACCGGGGCATCGTCATCCACACCGTCGCCGTCGGCGATCCGCAGGCGGCGGGGGAGGACAAACTTGATGAGGCGGCCATGAAGGAAGTGGCCTCGACAACCGGCGGCGGTTTCTATCGCGCCATGGACCGGGATGGCCTGCAACAGATCTACGACAGGCTCGACGCCATCGAAACCAGGCGCATCGACATCGTCAGTTTCCGCCCGCGCCGCGACATTTACTGGATGCCGCTCGCCGCGGCGCTGGTCATCGGGATCGCATCCCAGGGTCTGATGTTGCTGGCGCGCCGACGGAGGCCTCCGTCCCCCGTCGCGGTGGAGGCGGCGTCATGATCGCCGCCCTGTCAGATTTCCACTTCATGCGGCCGTTGTGGTTGCTGGCGATCCTGCCGGCCATTGGCGTCTGGCTGGCCTGGCGTCATGTCGGCGATCCCGCCTGGCGGTGGCGCGGCGTGATCAATCCGGAGCTTCTGCCGCACCTGATCGTTGGCGCTGATCGTCGCGCCCGCATGGGGCCGGTGGAATGGGGGCTGATCGCCAGCCTGATCTCGGCCATCGCCGTGGCGGGGCCGGCATGGCGGCGGGCGCCGTCGCCCTTCGCCGAAGCGCGGCCGCCGGTCGTCGTGGCGCTGAAGGCGACGCCGTCGATGCAGGAGACCGATCTGGCGCCAAACCGGCTCGACCGCGCCCTCCAGAAACTCTCCGATATTCTGGCGGCGCGCGAGGGCGCCTCCACCGGGCTGGTCGCCTATGCGGGCTCGGCCCATCTGGTGCTGCCGCCAACAGCTGACAGCGGCGTGGTGCTGGAAATGGCCAGGGCGATCTCCCCGCAGATCATGCCGAAGGACGGCGATGATCTGACAGGGGCGCTGGCGCTCGCCAACCGCGCCCTCGCCGGGACGCCCGATGGCGGATCCATCCTGGTGCTGGCCGATGAAATTCCCGCCCGGAGGGTGGCTGGCGGCGCGCCGGTGACGGTGCTCGCCCTGCGCCCGCCCGGCCGGGACATGCGGGATATTGACGAGGCGGCCCGCGCGGCTGGCGCACGACTGGTCCCGTTGACCGTTGATCAGGACGATGTCGCCACGGTGGTTCGCGCCCTTGATGCGGGCGACGCGGCCCGGGCCGCCCACGGCGAGGGCGAGCACTGGCGCGAGGATGGCTACTGGCTGGCGTTTCCCCTGGCGCTGCTGGCCCTGTTGTGGTTCCGCCGTGGATGGGTGCTGTCATGAGGCGTCTTGCGGCCTGGGCGTCGCGACTGGCGTCCGCTCCTTATCTGTGCGTCCTGCTGGCGGTCGCGGCCGGTTTGCTGGTCGCAGGCTGGCGTATGGGCTGGCGCGACCTGTGGCTGTCGCCCGATCAGCGGGGCCGCCTGCTGCTGCACGAAAACCGGCCGGCTGACGCCGCGGCGGCGTTCCACGACCCGTTCTGGCGCGGCGTCGCCTTGTACCGCAGTGGTGATTTCAAGGGCGCGGCGCAGGCGTTCGCCGCGCCACAGACGCCGGAGAGCTTCTTCAATCGCGGCGACGCCCTGGTGTTGCTTGGTCAGTACGACGACGCGATCAGGAGCTTTGACCAGGCGCTGGGCCTGCGACCGGGCTGGCCGGAGGCGCGACGCAATCGTGACATCGCCGTGGCCCGCGCCGCCCTGCGCAAGACCGAAGGCGGCGAGATGGACCAGACGGAATCCAGACCGGATGAGATCGTCTATGACAAGAACCGCAAGGGTGGGGAGCAGACCCCGGCGGAGCCTGGCCAGCAGATGTCGGATCAGGCGGTTCAGGCCCTGTGGCTGAAACGCGTCCAGACCAGGCCCGCCGACTTCCTGCGGGCGCGGTTCGCCTGGCAACTGGGCGAGCAGAGTGAAAACGGCGCCGGCGAGGGGGGCGGGAAATGAGACCTGTCCTGCTGGCGATCTGGCTGTTTCTGTTGGCGCTTCCCGCCATGGCGGACGCCTCGCCGCGCGTCGCCACAACCCTGGATCCCGCCGATGGAACGGTCATGGTGGGTCAGCCGGTTCGCCTGCACGTGCGGGTGCTGTTCGCCGACGACATGGCGCACCCGCCGCTGGTGAGCGTGCCTGAAACGCCCGGCGCCCAGGTCATGCGATTTGAAAGCCAGGCGCTGACGGTGCGCGACCAGATTGATGGCCAGTCTTATGTGGGCAAGGAATTCGAGTTCGTCGTCTATCCGCGTCGCGCCGGCGATATCGTCATTCCGCCCCCGCGCATCACCCTGCTTGATCGCGCCGGCGATCCGGCGGGAGAGGCGCGGGGAACCGGGACCCGCATCCACGCCAGCGCGCCGCCCGGCATGGATGCGTCGGGACCGGTTCTTGTCTCCAGCCATGTCGAGGCCCGGCAGGACTGGTCCCCGGACGACGGGTCAAAACCTGTTGCGGCTGGCGGCGCCATTGTCCGGACCATCCGCCGCCAGGCGGATGGAACGCCGGCATTGGCCATGACGGACTTTCAATTCGTCGCCCCGGCTGGCGTGCGCGTCTATGCCGATCCGCCTGTCAGCCAGGATCAGGTCAATCGGGGCGACGTCACTGGCAAACGCACCGACAAGGTTACTTATGTTTTTGAGAAGCCAGGACGGTATGCCTTGCCGGCCCTCGTCCAGCCTTGGTGGGATCCCACGCAGCGCGAGGCGCGGAGCCTGACCCTGCCGGGGCTCGACGTGACGGTGATTGCTGCGGCGGCCGGCCATGCTACCGCGACAGGCCTCATGGCCCGCATGGCGTCGCCACAGGTTCTGGCGACCGTGGCGGGCGTTGTCTTCGTGGTCGTCGCCGCCCTGTTGCTGGCGCCCCGTGTCTGGCGGGCGTGGCTGGCCCGTCGCAACCGCCGCAGGGCCAGCGCCGCCTGGGCCCGCCGCGCCGCGATCCGCGCCGCCCGCGCGGGGAACGCCGGGGCGGCCTGGGAGGCGTTGACGACGTGGCTTGCGCGATTGCCGCGCGAGGAGGCGCTGGCGTTGCGCCAGACGCCGCCGCTGGCCCCGCCGCTGGCCGGGCTGGAGCGCGCCCTGTTTCATGGCGACGGGGTCTGGACCCCTGCGGACGGAGCCGCGCTGGCCCGGGCGATCGACACCTGCGACCATCGCCCGGCGACAGAAAAAGCCGGCGCATTCGCGATATTGCCGCCGTTGAATCCCGAATTTACGACGAGGGGGTGATCATGCGCCTCCTGTGTCCGTCACCTGCGTCTGTTGTCCGCCTTGCGGATCGCCGGCGCCGATCCGTGGCCGGGAGACGAAGAGCACCAGGAAAAGGCTCACTTTGCCGTATTTCCAGGCTGACAGTCGGAAATTCCCGCTCTAGCATGCGCCCACAATAATATCGGGAGAACGCGCATGAAAATGAAGGCGGCTGTACTCAATGCAATCAATGGAATATTTGATGTGGAGGACATTGAGGTTGACGCGCCCCGGGGGCGTGAGGTTCTGGTTGAAGTAAAGGCCTCGGGCCTTTGCCATTCCGACCTTCATTTCGCGGAAAACAATTTTGGCGTCGCCCTCCCGGCGGTGTTGGGCCATGAGCTGGCGGGCGTCGTCAAGGAAGTCGGCCCCGATGTGCGTGAATTCGCCGTGGGCGATCATGTCGTCGGCTCGTTGATCCAGTACTGCGGACAGTGCAAGGCCTGTCTTGCCGGCAAGACCTACCAGTGCGCCCATCCCGAAGCGACCTTGCGGACGCCGGACGAGCCGCAGCGCCTTTCCCGCGACGGGCAGCCGCTAACCCCGGTGTTCGGCACCGCCGCCTTCGCCGAATATGCCCTTGTGCATGAAAACCAGCTCGCCAAAGTGCCGAAGGCCCTGCCGTTTCCGCAGGCGTCGATCCTCGGCTGCGGCTGCATCACCGGCATCGGCGCCGCCATCAATACCGCGGGCGTCCGGCCAGGAGACACTGTCGCCGTCATCGGCGTCGGCGGCGTCGGCCTCAACGTCATATCGGGCGCGAGGCTGGCCGGCGCGGCGCGGATTATCGCCATCGACGTGCAGCCGGCGAAGGAGGAGCTGGCCCGCCGGTTCGGCGCCACGGATTTCGTCAACGCCGGCGCTGGCGATCCCGTCGAGGCGACGCGGGCCCTGACGGAAGGCGGCGTCGATCACGCATTCGAGGTTATCGGGTTGCAACAGACCTCCGAGCAGGCGATCCGCATGCTGCGCAAGGGCGGGGAGGCCTACATGATCGGCCTGCACAAGCCTGGCGGGAAAATCAGCATCGACGTGCTGGCCGAGCTGATCGCCAACCAGGGCGGCGTGCGCGGCGTGGTCATGGGCTCGACCAACATCAAGCACGATATCCCGATGTACGCCGAACTGTATTTGCAGGGCCGACTGAATCTGGACGATCTGATTTCGCGTGAAATCAATATCTCGCAGATCAATGAAGCCTATCTGGAGCTGAAGCAGGGCGCGATCGCCCGCAGCGTCATTACCTGCTTCTAGGGCAATTCCCGATCTACCTGGATCGGGGATTGCTCCAGTTTCCCTTGTTTTGAGCGAATTCTGATCGACCAGACGATTCCGTCTGGTCGGAAAGCGCTCGAGTGATTTTGAAACATCATTCTCCAGGAGCATGAAGGACGTGCTCCGGAGCAACAGGCGTGGCCCGGCGGAAGCGGGCCACGCTTTTTGACCTTAGCGTTCCGCGCTTGCGACAGCGTCTCCGGAAGGCGACCGTGGCGCCGGGGCCTCCGGATCTGGCGCTGCCTCCTCCGCTGCGACCGCCTTTTTGCGGTCGACAAGGCGCATGACCACCACGAAGAACACCGGCACGAAGAAGATCGCCAGGATGGTTGCGGTGATCATGCCGCCCATCACGCCAGTGCCGATCGCCTGCTGGCTTTGCGAGGCGGCGCCGGTGGCGATGGCCAGCGGGATGACGCCGCAAATGAAGGCCAGCGAGGTCATGACGATCGGGCGGAAGCGCAACCGGGCCGCCTCGACTGTCGCGTCGACCAGAGAAACGCCGGGCTTCCACAGTTCCCTGGCGAATTCCACGATCAGGATGGCGTTCTTGGCGGAAAGGCCAATGATGGTGATCAGGCCGATCTTGAAATAGACGTCGTTGGGCATGCCGCGCAGGTTGACCGCCAGCACGGCGCCGACGACGCCGAGCGGAATGACCAGCATCACCGCGAACGGGATCGACCAGCTTTCATACAACGCCGCCAGGCACATGAAGACGATGACGATGGACAGCAGAAGCAGCAGGGTCGCTTGCGAGCCGGCTTCCTTTTCCTGCTGCGACTGGCCGGTCCAGGCGTAGCCGAAGCCGCGCGGCAGCTCTTTCATCAGCCGCTCCATTTCGGCGATGGCCTGGCCCGAGGTATAGCCGGGAGCGGGCTCGCCAGTGAAGCGCACCGACTGGTAGCCGTTGAAGCCGACGATCTGCGCCGGGCCCATGCTCCATTTCAGTTCCGCGAATGACGAGATCGGGGTCATCGCGCCCTGGGCGTTTTTTACTCCGTAATTGAGGATGTCGGACGGATTGAGCCGTTGCAGCTCGGCGGACTGGACGATGACGCGCTGCATCTTTCCCCGGTTGGGGAAGTCGTTGACATAAACCGAGCCCAGATTGACCTGGATGGTGCTGTTGATGTCCTCGAAGCTGACGCCCAGCGCGGCGGCTTTCTCCCGGTCAATCACCAGTTCGGCCTGGGGCGCGGGCGGCAGACCTTCCACATAGACATTGCGCAGGATCGGGCTTTTGCGCGCCAGGGACAGCAACTGTTCCTGGGCCGCCATCAGCGCGGAATATCCCTTCTGGCCGCGATCCTGCAGGCGCAGGCTGAAGCCGGAGGCATTGCCCAGATTGTCGATTGGCGGCGGCTCCAGCGCCTGGATCACCGCATCCCTGTAGGAGGCGAGCGCCCTGTTGGTTCCATCGACCAGGCTCTTCGCCGAGTTGGCCGCGTCGCGTTCCTTCCATGGCTTCAGCGTCACGAACGCCTGCGAGGTCATCTGCCCCTGGCCCGAGAACGAGAAGCCATTGACGATGGTGACGCTGGCGACGCCCGGCTGGGCCATCAGATGCTCCTCCACCTTCTTCACTGCGGCAAGGGTGCGGTTGAAGGAGGATCCGGGCGGCGTCTGGATGTCGACGGTGAAGAACCCCTGGTCCTCCAGCGGCAGGAAGCCTTCCGGCATGCGGACGAAGGCGTAGCCAAGACCCATGAGCAGGATCAGGTAGATCACCATCACCCGGCCGGAGCGTTTCAGCAGCCGCGCCACGCCTGCGCCATAGCCGGCGGTCACCCGGTCCACCTGCCGGTTGAACCAGCCGAAGAAGCCGCCTTTGGCATGGCCATGTCCTTTGGCAACCGGCTTGAGCAGCGTGGCGCACAGGGCCGGCGTCAGCGTCAGGGCGAGCACCGCCGAGAAGGCGATCGACGTCACCATGGTCACCGAGAACTGGCGGTAGATGATGCCGACGGAGCCTGGGAAAAACGCCATGGGAATGAACACGGCGGTGAGCACCAGCGTGATGCCGATGATGGCCCCGGTGATCTGGCTCATGGCCTTGCGGGTCGCCTCGTTCGGCGACAGGCCTTCCTCGTTCATGATGCGCTCGACGTTCTCGACCACCACAATGGCGTCATCGACGAGAATGCCGATCGCCAGCACCATGCCGAACATGGTGAGCACATTGATCGAGAACCCGCCGAGCATCATCACCATCGTTGTGCCCAGCAGGGCGATCGGCACGACGATGGTGGGGATCAGCGTGTAACGGATATTCTGGAGGAACAGGAACATGACGATGAAGACGAGGACAACGGCCTCGACCAGCGTCATCAGCACCTTTTCGAGCGACGCCTCGACCGCCGGAGTGATGTCATAGGGGATGTCCCACTTCACATTGTCTGGAAAGAACTGGGACAGCTCCTGCATGGTGGCGCGAATGGCTTTCGCGGTTTCCAGCGCATTGCCGTCCGGGGCCAGCGTCACGGAAATGCCGGCAGCCTCGCCGCCGTTGAGCCGCGTGGTGAACTTGTAGTCGTCGCCGCCGAGTTCAATGCGCGCGACGTCGCGCAGCCGCACGGTCGAGCCGTCGGGATTGGCGCGCAGCACGACGGCGCCGAACGCATCCGGCGTCGTCAACTGGCCCTTGACGATAATCGGGAAGTTGACCTTGTGGGTCTCCGGGCTTGGCTGGGCGCCGACGGCGCCGGAGGCGACCTGAACGTTCTGGTTGCCGATGGCTTTGGTGACGTCCGATGCATTGAGCGACAGGCCGCGCAGCTTGTCCGCATCGATCCAGATGCGCAGCGATCGTTCGGTGGAATAGAGCGTGGCGCGGCCAACGCCGGGAATGCGGCGGATTTCGTTGATGACATTGCGGATCAGGAAGTCGCCAAGGCTGATCTCATCCATTGAGCCGTCGGTGGACTCCAGGGTGATGATCTGCAACGTGGCGGCCGAGGCTTCCTCCACCAGGATGCCTTGCTGGCGCACTTCCGCCGGCAGCCGCGCTTCGACGCGCTTCAGGCGGTTCTGCACCTCGACTGACGCATTGTTCGGGTCGGTTCCCGGCGCGAAGGTGGCGTTGATTTCGATGACGCCGAAGGAATCCGTCGCTGATTCAAAGCTCTGGATGTTGGCCGCGCCGTTCAGCTCGTCCTCGATGAGGCGCGTCGTGCTGGTATAGAGGCTCTCCACCGGCGCGCCCGGGAAAGCGGTCGACAGGGCGATCGAAGGCGGCGCGATGATTGGATACTGCGCCACCGGCAGGTTGGGCATGGCGAGCACGCCGCCAAGACAGATGAAAAAGGCGATGACCCAGGCGAAAATCGGCCGGTCGATGAAAAAACGAGCCATGAGATCGGGTTCTCAAATCGGTTCGTCACCCGGTCCGCAATACGGCGCCACGGGCAACGGCGACATCGGAGCGACGCCTCCGCGTCGACCGCCGCCAGACGGTTGCCTGGGGGCGGGACGGCGGGGTGCGCCAGCGACGGCGATGACAGGCAGGCGCGCCAGTTCGTCAGCCGGCGCGCGAAGATGAAGGAGGGGCGCAGCAATCAGCGAACGGCCCGCGCGCCGTCCGGTCCGCCGTCAGGCGCGCGGATGGGCCGACGGCGATCGCCGCGCAACGCCCGATGGTCAGAGCCCGCGGGCGTCCCGCAGCGCGCCGGTAGCGCGGGCGGGGCCGGAGAGGCTGGCCTGCCGGGCTGTTGGCGGCAGGGCCACGGGCTTCACTTCCATGCCGGCGGAAATTTTCTGGAACCCTTCGACCACGACGCGCTCGCCTGGCTTCAGGCCGGCGTTGACCAGCCAGGAGCCGCTGACCACCTGGCCCACCTCGACCGGCTGCAGCGCGACCCGGTTATCGGGCTTCACCACCCAGACCTCGGCGCGGCCATCGTTGCTGCGGTGAACAGCCTGCTGCGGCACGGCGATGGCGTCGGCGTCGACGCCCTGGGCAAGGCGAGCGCGCACATACATGCCGGGGAACAGCTCGCTATCGGGGTTTGGCATCAGCACGCGCAGGGTCACCTGGCCGGTGCCCGGATCGGCGGTCACGTCGGAAAACAGCAGGCGGCCATTGTGGGCGTAGATGCTGCCATCGTCCATGATCAGCTCGACATTGGCCCCGTTGCCTTCCAGGTGGGCCAGTTCGCCGCTGGCGAGATCGCGGCGCAATTTGTTCAGTTCGCCGACGGACTGGGTGATGTCGATGTAGATCGGATCAATCTGCTGGATGGTCGCCAGCACGCCGCTGTTGGCGGAGTCGAGCAGCGTGCCTTCGGTCAGCAGCGCCCGGCCGATGCGGCCAGAAATGGGCGCGCGGACATTGGTATAGTCCAGGTTGAGCCGCGCGCCGTCGCGGGCGGCGCGGGCGCCGGCCACCTCGGCTTCCGCCTGCTTCTGGGCTGCGATCGCCGCATCGTACTGCGCCTGGCTGGCGATATGGCGCGAAAGCAGCGTGTTCATGCGCTCGGCCTGCTGCCTGGCCAACACCAGACTCGCTTCGGCCCGGTGCAGCGCCGCATCACTGCGGGCCAGCTCAACCTGATAGGGCGCTGGGTCGATCTTGTAGAGCAGGTCGCCCTCATTGACCTTGCTGCCCTGCTCGAACGCCCGCTTGACCACGAGGCCGCTGACCCGGGCGCGCACTTCGGCGACACTGCGCGCCGTGACGCGGCCAGGCAGTTCACGCACCAGCGGAATCGGTTCCTGCCTGGCCGTGATGAACGAAATCTCGGGCGCCGTCGTGCTGGCGGTGGGGGGGGTGGCGCTGGCCTGGGGCTGGTCGCAGGCGGCTGTTGCCAGCGCGAGGGCGATAGCGAGGCAGGGCGCGCCGTAGCTGGCGAGCCGGGCGCGCGGGGCGTGGATCTTCATGAGACTGTCCGTCCGTCCGTGACGATCGCCGCGCGCTCGGGATGCCGTCAGAAGCTCCCGAAATCGGGGCATGGCGGGCCGGGGGCGATCGGATACAGGAAAATTGTCGGGTTGATGCTGTGCGGCAGACGGCGAGGCGGCGCGCCGCGCGTTTGACGCGTGCGATCTTGCCGGCGCGGCGGGATCAAACCCTTGGCGGACGCTCTTGCGGGTACTGGAGGCCTGAAGGACGCAGAATTTGCTGTTGTGGCGCCAGCGCCTGGAAAACAACCGGCGTGATGACTGATGCAGGCTGGCAGAAGATCAGATCCGGCCCGCCAGGATCGGGGCAATAATGCCGCGACTCGACATAGCGCTCCGGGATGTCGCCCCGGGTTTTCTCAAGGACCTGGATCCGGCTGGAGAAGGGGGCCGGGGCCACGATCCGCGCGACGTTCATCAGGGGGCGGGCGTCCGGCGCCGGGGGCGTTGTCGTCAGGCGTTGCGCCGCGCTGGCCTGGGCCAGGGCAGGCGCAAGATACTGCGCTGACGGAAATATAATTCCCACCATGAGCAGCAGCATGACGCTGAGGATTGAGAGACGCGTCCGGATCATCCGCCCGTACTTACGAAGGGTAAGGTTGCGTCGCAACGGGCCTGCGGCGTTCTGCCGCCGTGCGCGTCCGACGGACAATGTTCTCCCCGTCAACGCTTAAGCAATGATGAACGCCGGGCGCGCGTCGCCCCCGGGACAGGCGGTGCAGCGGGGCGTCGCCAGAAGCGCTTGCGCTGTCTGTCGGCTTCATGTGAGGGGTTTGCATTCTGCGTTTTCAGTGGGAAGCCGGCAGACATGATGCGGACATTGTCCAGACTGGCGATCGCGGGCGGGCTGGTTTTCCTGGTCTGCCTGGCCGTGGGGGTTGTGGCGCCGCGCGGAGCCGGGCGGCCGGAGGCGGCTGGACCAGCAGTTTACCCCGTCGCCGTGCTGGGCAACCTCATCCATACCGACGTGGCGATCCCCGTCGACGCCGAGATCGCGGCGCGTTTTGGCTTCCTCGCCGACGCCAACCTGCCTCTCAATCATCCCCATGCCCGCTGGCTGGTGATTGGCTGGGGTGGCCGCAGCTTTTACACCGAGACGCCAACATGGGCTGACCTGAAGCCCATGCCGGTTCTGCGCTCGCTGACGCGCGACAGCTCGGTGCTGCATGTGGAGATCCGCAGTCGGCTGGCTGGCGACGGCGCGCCAATGCGAAGCTACAACCTCGACAGGGCCGGCTACGAGCGCTTGCTGCGCTTTGTCGAGCAGTCCTTCCGCCGTGACGGAGGCAGCCCCGTCCTGCTCGCCGGCGCCTCATACGGTCCTGACGATGGATTTTTCGAGGCGACTGGCGCTTTCAACATGCTGGCCGGCTGCAACACCTGGACCGCCGCCGCATTGCGTGAGGCGGGGCTGCGCACCGGCTGGTGGACGCCGCTGCCGGCGACATTGCGCTGGGCGCTGGATCTGCACAATGCGCGCGCCGACAGGCCGGCCGATCAATCCGGAAAATGACGGCGCGCCTGGCGAAGCCCCCGCCAGGCGCGCGATGTCGTACATGCCTAGTCGCGAAGCTGCCGACGCACCCGCGACCTGCAAAATTCCACACCGCATGTCCTGGCGGAAGGCGCCCTGCGCGGTTCGGGCTCCGTTATCACCCGAAGCCAGACACGCCAGGTTTTGTATCAGGCGACGCCGCGCGCGCGCCCTTCCCAATATGGCTTGCGCAACTCCGTTTTCAGCACCTTGCCGATGCTGGACAGGGGCAGGGCATCGCGGAACTCCACGCTGCGCGGGCATTTGTAGCCGGCGATGCGGCTGCGGCAGTGCGCGACAATCTCTTCCTCGCCCATATCGGCGCCGGGCTTGAGCACGACCACCGCGTGAACCTGCTCGCCCCATTTTTCGCTGGGAACGCCGATGACGGCGATTTGCGCGATGGCCGGATGGCTGGCGATTGCGGTTTCCACCTCCGCCGAATAGACATTCTCGCCGCCGCTGACGATCATGTCCTTGAGCCGGTCGCAGACATAGACGAAACCGTCCGCAACCATGTAGCCGCCGTCTCCGGTGTGCATCCAGCCGTTGCGCAGGGCCTCGGCGGTTTCGGCCGGTTTGTTCAGATAGCCCATCATGACGTTGGGGCCACGCACCGTGATCTCGCCAACGGTTCCACGCGGAACCTCGTTGTCATCCGGATCAACGATGCGGACTTCCATGCAAAGCCCGGGTCGCCCGGCCGAATACATCTTTCCGGTTTTCTGATGTTCCTCCGAGTGCCAGTCGGGTCCCAGCGTGGTGGCGATGGGCGACAGCTCGGTCATGCCGTAACCCTGCATGAAACCCGCTGACGGGAAAGCGGCCCGGGCGCGGTCCAGCAACGCCGGGGTTATGGGCGAGGCCCCATAGGTGACGCTGCGCAGGGAGGTGAGATCAAGCGCTGCGGCGGCCGGGTCCCGGTCGCGCCAGTCCAGCACCATCTGGAGCATGGTCGGCGCCAGCATGATGTCCGTGACGTTGTCCCTTGCGATCGCCGCCAGGGTTTCGCCTGGCGTGAAGGCCGGCATCACGACATGACTGCCGCCGCTCAGGAAAAGGGCGCACATGCCGGCGTAGTCCGCCAGATGAAACATTGGCATGGCGTGGAGGAAGGTGGCGTCCCCGCCATAGCTGCCATTGTTGAGGGCGGCGAGCGTCGAGAAGGCGATGTTGTTATGGCTGAGCATGACCCCCTTGGGGAAGCCGGTCGTGCCGCCCGTGTAGAACACGCCAAGCAGCGCGTCGCCGCTACGGCGGGCGTCAGCCACAGGTTCGGCGGCGGCGATCAGGGCTTCGTAGCCGAGCATGCCGGGCGGGGTTTCGCCATCGCCGGCGTAGATGAGCGTGCGCACCGTGCGCGCCGCCTCGGCGACTTTCCGCCCCATGTCCGTGAAGGTGTCGTCGACGATCAGCACGGCGGGTTCGCAATCGTCCAGTGAGTAGACGATTTCCGCCTGGCTCCAGCGCGTGTTGACCGGCGCCAGCACGGCGTCGGCCCACGGAACGGCAAGATAATACTCGATATAACGCCGGGAATTCAGCGACAGCATCGCCACCCGGTCTCCGGAGGCGACGCCGACGCCCTTCAGCGCCGCCGCCAGCCGGGCGACGCGATCGCCCAACCGGGCGTAGGTCACGGCGCCGTCCGGCCCGCGTATGGCGACGACGTCAGGTTTGGCCTGTATCTGCCGGTGCAGGCCCTGGGTGATGTACATGCGCTCCTCCGGATTCTGGTTATTGAGTTCGCTATTGCAAGTCACCTGGCCGTCGCCGGAAGATCAGAGCGAGCGGCCCGCCAGTTCACGCTGGATTTCATTGGCGCCGCCATAAATGCGGGCGACGCGGGCGTCCGCCCACATGCGGGCGATCGGATATTCGTTCATGTAACCGTAGCCGCCGAAGAACTGGAGGCAGCGGTCGAGCACTTCGCTATTACGCTCAGTTAGCCAGAACTTTCCAAGAGAAGCGAGCGCTGAATCCAGTGTCCCGTCGACCCATTGCTGGATGATGTGGTCACAGAACGTGCGCGAGGCCAGGACAGTGGCCTTGACGTCGGCCAGGCTGAACCGGGTGTTCTGGAAATCCAGCACCGGTTTGCCGAAGACCTGCCGCTCGCGGGTGTATTCCAGGGTGAGAGCGAGAGCCCGCTCCATCTGGGCGGCGGCGGCGATGGCGATCTGGGCGCGCTCATAGGGCAGCTGCTTCATCAGCGTGAAGAAGCCCTGGCCTTCGACGCCGCCAAGCAGGCAATCGGCCGGAACCACAACGTCATCGAAGAACATTTCGGACGTATCCGACGATTGCAGGCCGACCTTGTCGAGGCAGCGGCCGCGCCGGAAGCCAGGCAGCTTCGTGTCGACCAGCAGTAGCGACACGCCGCGCGCGCCTGCGTTCTGGTCGGTCTTGGCGACCACAGCGACCATGTCGCTCAATTGCCCGTTGGTGATGAAGGTCTTGGCGCCGCTGACGACGTAATTGTCGCCGTCACGGACAGCCCGCGTGCGAACCGCCTGGAGATCGGAGCCCGTCCCCGGTTCGGTCATCGCCACCGAACAGATAACCTCGCCAGACGCGATCTTTGGCAGCCAGCGGCGCTTCTGCGCTTCGGTGCCGTCCGAGAGAATATAGTGGCCGACAATGTGATTGATGCCGAGGCCGAGACCCGAGACGCCGGCGTAGCTGAATTCGCTGATGAGGGCCGCCACATGCGCCGGCGTGCCGCCCGAACCGCCGTATTCTTCCGGAATGTCGGGAAGGATAAGGCCCATGTCGCCGCAGGCGCGCCATGACTCGCGGTCAGCCTGATGCTGCTGGCGCCACTGCTCCTCGCGCGGCGCGAGCGTATCGCGGGAGAAGCGCCGCACCTCGTTGGCGAACAGCTGGATGTCATCCGTCATCCATGGCGAGCGATAATTTTCCAGCATCTGGGTTCTCACGCGGTTTGTGCAAAGGGCCGCCCGATCCGGGCCGCCAGATCAGGGGGGCGGACAGGTCATTGGAGCGCCGGGCCTGGGGCTTCGTGAACCCAGACCCGGCCGTGTGTCAGAGGCTGCCGAAGCCGCCGCCGCAGACGACGGTCTGGCCGGAGACGTAGTTGGCCTCAGGCAGACAGAGCATGACCACCGAGCCGGCGGCCTCGTCCGGCGTGCCGGGACGGCCGAGCGGGATCACCGAGGCTGCGGCGTCGATCATCGACTGCTGGATGCCAACCTTGATCTCGCGACCTTCAATGTTGACGGTCTTGCTGGCGCCGCCGGCGAGAGCCTGGGTCAGACGGGTCTCGATGTGGCCGAAAGCCACCGCGTTGACGTTGACCTTCATGCGACCCCACTCGCGGGCGAGGGTCTTGGTCATGCCGATAATGCCGGCCTTCGCGGAGGAATAATTGGTCTGACCTGCGTTGCCGCCAGCGGCCACCGAGGAAATGTTGACCACCTTGCGGAAGACTTCACGTCCTTCAGACGCCTCTTTCTTGGCCTGGGCGCTGATGATCGGCTGCGCGGCGCGCAGGATGCGGAACGGCGCCGTCAGATGGCAGTCAATGATGGCGTACCACTGTTCATCGCTCATCTTCTGGATGACGTTGTCCCAGGTGTAGCCGGCGTTGTTGATGATGATGTCGATGGCGCCGTAATTTTCGATCGCGGTGCGGACGAACCGGTCAGCGAAGTCAACGGCGGTGACGCTGCCGACGCAGGCGACGGCTTCGCCGCCCTGGGCGCGGATCTCGCGGACGACTTCATCGGCCGGGGCGGCGTCGAGATCGTTCACCACCACTTTCGCGCCGTAGGCGGCGAGCTGGTGCGCCACGCTGCGGCCGATGCCGCGACCGGAGCCGGTGACAAGCGCGACTTTACCTTCAAGCTTTCTCATGACAAGTCTTTCAACGTCCAATGTATTTGGGATGGCGGCGGATCAGGGCAGGGCGACGATGGCTTCGCCGGCCAGCTTTTCCTCGCCGTACTGGTTGCTGCAGCGGATTTGCAGGCGGACGCGCTTTTCGCCGTCGGCCTCAAATTTCTCGACGATTTTCCCCGTGCAGGTCGGCACGTTGCCCAGTTGGGTGATGCCGGTGAAACGCATCGAGAAATTGCGGATCTGACGCTGCGGAACCCAGTTGGTCAGCAGACGGCCGAGATAAGCGGCCGACAGCATGCCGTGGGCGAACACGTCGGGCATGCGCGCCTTGCGGGCGAAATCCAGATCGATATGGATCGGGTTGTGATCGCCTGAGGCGCCGGCGTAGAGCGTGAGGGTGAAGCGGCTGACGGGCTTTTCCTTCAGCAGCGGAATTTCATCGCCGACATTGACGCTGGAATATTGAACCTGGGTCATGACGCGGCTCCTTAACGCTGCACGACGGCGCTGCGGACGTCAGCGATATGCTCGCCATCCTGATTGGTGACCCGGGTCTGGGTGACGACGAACTGGAGGGCGCCGCCCTTCTTCTCGTAAACATCGGCGACGGAGGTGCTGAAGGTCAGCACATCGCCGGCAACCGCGGGCTTGTGATAGTCGAACGCCTGTTCAGCATGCAGAATCCGGGCAACTTCAAAGCCATAGATCTTCAGCTGCTCTTCCAGATCGCGGCCTTCGCCGCCAAGGCACATCAGGAATGTCGGCGGAACGGGCAGGGATTTGTAGCCAGCCGCCTTCGCCGCCGCCTCGTCGGTGTAGACGGGATCTGTTTCGCCGATGGCTTTGGCGAAGAAACGCAGGCGACCTTTTTCGACCTCGACAGTCGTTTCGCCAAGCGAACGACCAATCAGACTTCTGTCGGGCAAATTATTTCCTCCAGATTATGAATAGCGATGGATTGATTTCGGATCAGGGGCGCGGATCCGCAACGACATTCCGTCAGACAAGCGGAATATCGCCTCTGTTCTTTTGAGCAGGCGCGGATTCGGCCAAGAGTTGGCGGCGGCGCTGAAGAAACAGCGCCAGACCAGACGCGCTCTCGAGCATTTTCGGCGGAAAATCCCTTATCCAAAAATGCCCCAGTTCTTTGAGTTGGCGCATTGTCTTCAGGGAAAGTGGTCTCCACTTTTCCTGACAATGCTCTAGTTGCGGCCGTACAGCGTGACGACGCAGGCGCCGCCAAGGCCAAGATTGTGCTGAAGCGCCATCGTCGCGCCCTCGACCTGGGTGGCCTGCGCGGCGCCGCGCAACTGGCGGGTCAGCTCGTAGCACTGGGCGAGGCCGGTGGCGCCAAGCGGGTGACCCTTCGAGAGCAGGCCGCCGGAAGGGTTGGTGACGACCTGGCCGCCATAGGTGTTGTCGCCATCCACCACGAACTTTTCCGCGCCGCCGACGCCGCAGAAGCCCAGCGCTTCATAGGTGAGCAACTCGTTGTGGGCGAAACAGTCGTGCATCTCGGCGACGCGGATATCGCGCGGGCCAACGCCGGCCTTCTCGTAGACCTCGTTCGCGGCGCGCTGCGCCATGTCGAAGCCGACCATCTGGATCATCGACGGCGGGTCAAAGGCGATCTGGCGGTCCGTCGTCATCGACTGGGCGAGAATGACCACGTCCGTGCGCAGGCCATGTTTGCGGGCGAAGCTTTCCGAAACCACCAGAGCGGCGGCCCCGCCGCAGGTGGGCGGACAGGCCATCAGGCGGGTCATCACGCCGGGCCAGATCACCTGGTCGTTCATGACGTCTTCCGTGGTGACGACCTTGCGGAAGATGGCCAGCGGGTTGTTGGCGGCGTGCCGGCTGGCCTTGGCGCGGATCGCCGCGAAGGTCTCCATCCGGGTGCCGTACTTCTGCATGTGCTCGCGGCCCGCGCCGCCGAACATCCGCAACGCCCCCGGGATGCCGCTGACGTCGCCTGTCAGTTCCGCGACGATCGGCGCGCCCTTGGCCATGGCCGGGGGGCGGTCATCCCAATGGGATTTGAGGGCGCCGGGCTGCATCTGCTCGAATCCCAGCGCCAGGGCGCAGTCCACGGCGCCGCTTTCAACCGCCTGGCGGGCAAGGAACAGTGCGCTCGAACCGGTGGAGCAGTTGTTGTTGACGTTGACGATTGGCACGCCGCTCAGGCCAACCTCATACAGCGCGGACTGGCCGCAGGTTGAATCACCGTACACGTAGCCGACAAAGGCCTGCTGGATCAGGTCGTAGCTGGCGCCGGCGTCCTTCAGGGCCTGGCGCACGGCTTCCGCGCCCATGTCCACATAGGAGCCGCTGGCCCCGGGCTTCGTGAACGGGATCATGCCGACGCCGGCAATGCAGGTTTTCTGTGTCATCGTGAACTCCTGGCCCGAAATGACCGCGCGGCGGAGGGGGCGCGGACGGTTCGTGGGCGCAGGGTCGTCAGTTCAGGGGGCGGTGTAACCTGCTCATGATGGGTGGGGTTGGCAGGGCGTTGGCCCCACCCAAAATGGGTGGGACGCCGAAACTGAAGGCGCCCCGGCAGGGCGCTGCCGCCGCCCGGGCTATTTTCCCCGCTCGCGGGCAACCAGGATCGCTTCGTAGCGGGTGGATACGCCGAGCTTCATGAAGATGTTGCGCAGGTTCCATTTGACCGTCTGGGCGCTGATATCCAGCGCCAGGGCGATCCGCTTGTTGGGCATCGCCTGGACAAGCAGGGCGAGGATCTGCTCCTCGCGCGGGGTCAGGGCGGCGCCGTTCCTGCCCTCCTTGTCCGGACGCTCAGGCGTCGCCGTGGACGCATCCCTTCCAGCGCCCATGAACGGCCGTGCGAGCAACTGGCGCCGGTACGCCTGCAACGCCCGGTCGCCTGGCGTGGGCAGGCTGGCGAGAAGCTGGCGCAGCGGCTCGCCCTCATCAAGAAGCGTTCGGACAAGGCCCAGTTCATACCCGCGCCCCAGGGCCTCGGTCAGGCTGGCGGCGGCTTCATCCCCACGCCCCAGATCAGCGAGCGTCAGCGCGCGGACGATGCGGACCGTGACGGCCAGTTGCCCACGCCGCAGCCGGCCGGCCACCGCGTCCACCGCGTCGAGCGCATTCAGGGCCGCGTCTGCTTCGCCGCGCGACCGCGCCAGGCGCGCCCGGGAAAGCGCCACGATGGCCTGGATCTCCAGGTCGTTCACCTGGTCGCCCATATGGCGGCCGCCCAGCTCCTCCAGCTCCTGAAGCAGCGCGCCGGCCCCGCGCCAGTCACCCGCGCGCCAGACCTCGCCATCCAGTTCAAACCGCAGTTGATCGGCGATCATCAGCGCCACGCCGCGCTCCAGGCCGCGTGCGCGAAAGTGTTCCGCCCTGGCGGCGAGATAGCTCGCGGCTATGGCGGGTGAGTCGTGAATGGCCTGCAGCCGCGCCACGCACAGCGCCGCGGCGGTGGCGCAGGCCGGAACGGAAAACCGCAGCATGTCCATGCGTTGCGCCAGCAACTCGCCGGCTCCGGTCGTGTCGTCGAATTCGTACGCGATTTCGGCCATTGTCGCCGCGATCATGCAGGCGCTGAGCGAGCGCGGGCCATGGGCGGTTTCGGCCAGGGCGAGCAGGGGCCCCGCCAGGCGCTGGGCCTCCAGGAAATTCCCCTGGATCAGTTCCGCCATCACCGCCGCGTTGCGCGCGATCAGCGACGGTTCGTGATTGTCGCGGGTGGTGATGTTTCGGGCTTCTGCCCGCGCTTCGGCATAGTGGCCCTGGCGCGCCAGAAGGCCAATCACCAGGCCAAGCCGGATATGCTCCAGCTGCGCGTTGGCCAGGCGGCTGGCCATGAGGGGCGTGATCGCGGCCCGGCACGCCTCCGCATCATCGCGCTGGACGGCAATCATGCCCCTGGCGAGGATAATGTGCGCGCGGTGCCTGTCGCTGGCGCCGCCGGCTTCCAGCCGGGCGATGAGGCCTGCCGCCTGATCTGGCCGGGCGGTGAGGGCATAGGCCCACGCGCCGAGGACAGCCAGCTTGGGACGCTGGCTGACGAGGGCGACGGGCAGGCCTTCTATCCAGCGCGTGAAGACGCCGATTTCGTTGAGGTTCCGGGTTGGACGGAGCGTGCGCTCCATGACGTTGATCGCGAGATCGAAGTCTTCACTGGGCAGCGCATGCCGGAATGCCTCGGTGACCAGGTTTTCCCGGGCGAACCATTCCGCCGCCCGGCGGTGCAACACGCGGATCTCCACGTCGCTCTGGCCGAGCTTGCCGTTGAGGTATTCGATGAACATGGGATGCAGCCGGTACCATTGGTGGCGCCCCTCCAGATCAACAGGCTGCAAAAACAGATTGAGGCCAGCGATCGTGGCGAGCATGTCCGCCGCGTTGGCGGCGCCGGTGACATGGGCGGCCAGTTCCGCGTTGAAGCGCCGCAAAATCGACAGCTTCTGCAGAAAGCCCATCAGGCCTTCCGGAAAGCCGGCGAGCACGTCTTCGGTCAGGTAGGCGTTGAGGTCGTCGCTGTTGGGCAGCGCGCCACCCCAGCCGATGCGACGGCGATGGCCGGTTTTCAGCGCAATCGCCGTCAGTTGGAGGCCGATCGGCCACCCATCGGTCTGCGCGTGTATGCCGTGCGCCGTGTCCAGATCAATGTGTGGATCAAGGTTGGACCTGAGAAACGCCAGCGACTCGCGGAAACTGAAAGCCAGATCGACGGCGGCGATCTCGCACAGGTCGCCCATGGCGCGCAGTCGCCCCAGTTGCAGCCCGGGCGCGGTTCGGGAGGCGATGATGGCGTGCAGATTGACCGGGCCGCCTTCCACGAGCATTTGCACCAGCTGCTCGATGCGCGGGTCGCCCGTGTGCTGAAAGTCATCAACCAGCAGAAACATCTCGGCGTCGTTGCGCGCGAACGCATTGATCAACGCGGCCGCCACGGATCTCAGCTCGTCGTCGCCATCCGCCTCGGCGGGCATCGGCAATTCGTCTTCCGGAAGCAGGCCCGCCTGCTGCAGGCCGCCAGTCAGGCTGGCGCAGAACGCCGGAAAGCTTCGCTCGTCGGTTGATAGTGAAATCCACAGCACCGAGGCGTCGTGGCGCAGCAGTTCAAGCCGGATCTGGGCCAGCAGGGTTGTTTTGCCAAATCCCGCTCCACCGGTGACCAGCGTGAGCCGGCTGTGCTGCGCCCTGCCAAGCAGCGAGGACAGCGCTTCCCGCGCTACCGGGTGCAGGGGCAGCCGCGGTGGGGCAAATTTCGTGCTCACCAGCAATGGCGTCGACGTCATCGTTCCAGGACCCCATTCCCTTGGCGCCCCATTCTCCTGGAACCCCATTCCCTGGCGCGCCACGCATCTGGAGCCCGCGCCCGCCAGGGCGGACCAGATGTCCTTGGCTCCCGAAATTGCCGGACGCCCCTGGGCCGGTGGCCTGCGCGCCCGCTATCGCGTCCGGATGCCGGGATCCCGACTTCCCCGGATACGCCGGGATGATTCATGGCTTTCCGGCCGGGCGCAACCAGGCGGTCGCCAAATGCGGATTTTTTGCGTGGGTCCATATGTGTGGGACCGTCGGCGATCCCCTCCGGTCGTCGGGCCTGTTTGGGTCAAGCGCCCGGATGGTCCGGCGTTGCGCCAAGTTTCATCGTCGTCAGACGTCGTCGCAGCCATTCCGCCGCCGGGCCGGAAGGCTTCTGCTTGTGCCAGACGACTTCCAGCGCCACCGGCCATTCGCCTTCGTCAAACTCCAGTTCGGGTATCGCCAGCTCGCTCGCGACCGGCGAGCTTTCGACAATATGCGCAGGGACCAGCGCCCAGCCGACGCCGTGGCGCAGGATCTGCATGATTACCCAGTGGCTTTCGACCCACCAGACCTCGGCCGCGACGCGCAGTCTGTGGCGTTCGGCGCTTTCGTTGCGCACGGTGACCATCAACTGGCGGTGGCGTTTCAGATCTTCCCAATCAACCCGCGTCTGCGCCAGCGGATGGCCCTTGCCACAGACCAGCTTCAGCGGCGCCCAGCCGATGGTTTTGAAACCAAGCTCAGGCGGCAGGTTCTCCTGCCGCCACATGACGCCGATCTGGGCCTTGCCATCCAGCACCAGACGACTGACGTCCTCCATGATGGGGAACAGCAACTCCAGCTCCACATGAGGAAAATGCCTGGCGAATCCGGCGCATAATTCACCGACCATGGTCTCGGGTTAAAGTTCGTCGATCGCAACGACCAGCCGCTTCTCGACGCGCGCCTCAAAGCTGCGGGCGACTCCGATAAAATGTTCGCGCCGGTCGAGGATGATTTTCGCCTCCGGAAGCAGCCGTGCGCCCGCCCCGGTGAGAACTGGGGTTCTGCCGGCGCGACTGAACAGCGGCGTTCCCAGATCCTCCTCCAGATTGGCGATGTGGGTGCTGACCGCCGATTGCGCCTTTCCCAGCATCCGCGCCGCGCCGGAGAAGGAGCCTGCGCTGGCGGCGGCCACGAAGGCCTCCAGCTGTTCCATGGAAACGGACATCTATCTGCTTTTCAGATGTTATCTAACTTTTCTCCTATGGAATATCAGATAGAACCGCGTGGACAAACACGAAAGGGCTTGATGATGACGCGTTCCTTCTCCGACCGGGTTTGGCACGCGCTGCTGTTTGAAGTGATTGGCCTGGCGATTTTCATGCCAGGGGCCGCATGGCTGTTTAACCAGCCGGTCAGCCATATGGGCGTTGTCGGCGTCGTCTCGGCGACGGTCGCGACCGTGTGGAACTTTGTCTACAATTTGGGTTTTGATCACGCGATGATCCGGCTTGCCGGCAGCCCCGCCAAGACGCTGTGGATTCGCGTAGCGCACGCAATCCTGTTCGAGGCTGGCCTTGTGCTGCTCCTCGTCCCGGTCATCGCCTGGTATCTCGGCATTTCCCTCTGGACGGCCCTCGTCATGGATGTGGCGATCGTGACCTTTTACTTGGTCCACGCATTTGTGTTCAATCTTGCCTATGACCGGATTTTCCCGATCCCGACTGGCGCGCCAGTCATGCCTGCGCATGGCTGACCCTGCGCGTTGCCTCCAGACCTGGCTGTCGGGTCAGTAGCGGATCGCGGCGCGCAGCCCAAAGATTGCTGCGTTCCTGATCCGCGCGCCGGTCGGGTTGCGTGGGTTGGCGACGCCCCCTCCCGGTCGGAACACATACTGGAAGTCCGGTTGCACGGTGACGCCGGGCGCCAGCACGGCCTGATAGGTGAATTCCAGCACGGCCTCGCTACTGCGCCGGGGGCCGGCCTGCCGGGACAACAGGATCGCATCCGTGTCCAGGTCGCGCGCATCGCGGGAAATCCGGGCGAAAGCGAAACCCACGCCCACCGTGTCGTCAGACCGCCCGCGCAACAGACCCTTGTAGCTTACGCCGGCGTCGACATAGAGGTCGACCAGATTGCGATCGGACGGTGAAACCGCAACCCGCACGAACGCCGAGGCGCCGTCATTTGGGTCGCGGGCCTCACGATAGATCGTCTGGTCGATCATGGCGTAGACGCCGCTATCGCCGCGCCGGGCGCGCGCTGGTCCGACGTCAGCCGGGGCGCCCAACAGCAGCATTCCGGGCTCGCCGGGGCACAAATCATTGAACCGGCCGAAATGCGTCCAGCCGCCCACCGTCACGGTTCCGGGCTTGACCTTGTCCTGGCCCCCCAGGCCATAAGCGTAAGCCGCTTCAGCGATGATGAGAGCCGGATCACCGATCCGGAAGTTCGTTCCCGTGCGGTTGAGGCGCTGCGGGTCGGCGTTCAGTCGACTGACGCCCGCCGGGTCGCCATTGAACAGGCCGATCTGGAGAGAGAAGTTCTTGTCTGGCGTATATTTGGCCCGCACGCCTGGGGTGGCCAGGGGGTAGGCCGGTCCGCCGGCTGGCAGGTTCGCGGCCAGGATTCCCGGCCAGCCGAAGGTCCCGTTGACGAACAGCGTGCCGGTCTGGCTCACGGCGAACTCGGTGTCGGCGGCGAGTTGTCCGACGCGAATGCTCAGGGTGTCGCTGAAGAATTTCTGCTCGAACCAGAGTTCGTAGAGCCGGGTCGACGGAAGGGCTTCGACGCCGCTGACCGTGAGCATGTTGCCGACGTAATAACGCGACAGGCCTGTTCCGTGAATCTGGTAGAGGTTGGCGTGGATGCTGGCTCCGCGCCAGCCCAGCAGCTTTTCGAGATCCGCGTCAGCCTGGACGTCGAGACGGCCATCATATACGCCGCCGCGCCGCATGCCGCCGGAGGCGGCGCCCAGGACCTCGCCAATATAGGTGAAGCTGTAGCTGATCCCGTGTTTCAGGAGGTAGGCGCGCATGCCGCCCGGATCGCCTCGCCGGCCAAAAAGCTCCTGAATGGAGGTGGTCAGATTGGCGGAAGGTTTTGCTGACGCCTCAGGTTGGGCGACAGCGGTCTGTGGATCGCCGCCGGCGCCCTCGGGATTGTCAACGAATGGCGTTTCCGCTGCGATGCGTCGCGCCTCAGCCGGCGAAGGACCCGCTGTCTGCGCGCCCACCGGCTGAATGGCCGCCAGAACGCCGATCCAAAAGACAGTCAGGGACCTTACCCACGTCACGTTAAACTCTCCGGGTTGTGCTCCCGCTGCCTTGAAACCTAGCTGTACCACACTCCCGTGACATGTCCGCGCAATCCCTTCGAGCCTGTTTGGAAATTCGGACTTTGAGAACCCGTTTGAGCGGTAGTTATGATTCAATCTCTGAATGTGGACGCCAGAGCAGCGAGGCCGAATGGCCGAGATCGCCCGGAAGACGAAGCGCTATCCGTCTGACCTGACAGACGAGGAATGGGAGCGGCTAGCGCCGCTGATGCCTAACATTACAGTTGTGATTTTGATTTGATATGCGCTTGCTGTGCGGCGGCTTGATGGGCGCGTCGCCAAAGCGACCATGCGATGATGCAGGCGGGTTCGATCCGTCTTCGGGCAAGCTTGGTGGCGATGCGCCGGATTTCCTGTACCGACCAGCGGATTAGTTCCTGGTAGCTGGCGTCCGCGTTTTTTTGGGGAGCGTCATGTCATTGGCGCGGTAGCGTATTGCCGGCGGCATCATCGCGAAGGCCAGCATGACAAGCGAGACATGCCGGTTCCAGCCATGCCATGAGCGGGTTTCGTTCCGGCGCCATAAGGCGATTGGCAAATGCTGCGGCAGGTCGGCCGCCGAGCGCCAGGCAGATGGTGAACGATTATCTCCAGCCGCTGGGTGCGCCGACCATGGCGGGCCAGCACGTTGTCGCCGAACTGCTCGCAAAAGATCAGCCGGCCACACAGGACAGCATCGCACCAGAAACGACGCGCCATGATCGTCAGCATCACCCGCCGGCCGCCCAGAGGCAGGTCGGCCGGCCGCCGTGCGTATCGGCTCTGAACCCGGCGGCTTTGCCGCCCGCAATCTGGGCAGGTTCCTGAAATCTGACGCGATCGTAACAGAATTTCTACCGCACCCCCGACAACCTCACCCCCATCTTCGACGAAGCCCTCCGGAGCGAGGCTCGCGCGCTGAAATTGATTTCGTATCCGCTGATCCTCCACTGAACCAGAAAAAGCGTCACAGTCAACAGCAGCAAATGTGACTCAGAGCCACTTCTCAGCGGAAATCAACACTCAGAGCCCAACCCGAAAAGAGTTGAGCGGTTTCAGCCGGTTGTGTTTCCTTCAGGTTTGCGAGACCTGACGGAGACCACGTTGGCCTGGACCGAAACCGCCCAGCGCGACGGATGCTCGGCCTCATGATCCAGCACCATCCGCACCGCCCGCGCGCACCTCAGGCGAGAACGTGTTCGTCGTCTTGCTCGTCATCGCTCCACCTTCTCAGGAGTTGGAGCCTCCGACAAACCCGGCGCGGTTCATTGCTTGGCTCGGCCGCGACTCAATTCGATCAAATGCGGGGACTAATACCAAGGCCTTCTGCCCCTGACTCATGCAGGGTTTTGTTGGGAGCGCGGACGTGAT
>NZ_BNCG01000019.1 GCF_014656355.1 Camelimonas fluminis | reverse complement strand
GACCATGCAGCGCCCCATAGGCGGCTGCCAGGTCGACGCTGGCGCCGGCGGCCGCGCGCACGGCCCGTTCGATGGCGGCGGGCCGCTCTTCTGGAAGCAGATCGGGGGCGGCGAACGCGGTCAGGGCCTCACGCGCCAGCTGGGCAGGCGCGATGTCGGCGGAGGTCGCCAGCGTCGTCATGCGGCGACGCCCGGTTTCTGGTCCATGGAATGGATCATGGGCCGTTTTTCTCCTGTATGGCCAGCGGCGCTTGCCAGAAGCCGCCGCTCTCCTTTACCTGCGAACCATGAATATCTGTCCAGGCCGGCGTCCGCCAGTCTGGTTGCCTGACAACGCCTCGGACCACGGAGCGCGGAGATGACGACGGATGCAACCCGGCTGCGCTGCAATATTTGCGGCGGCGAGCGTTTCGTGGACATGCCGGAGCGCCCCAAAGTGCGCTGCGCCGGCTGCGGCTCGCTGGAGCGCACGCGCGTCTGCGCGCTGCGCCTGCAGGGCGACCTGGCGCCGCGATCCGGCGCCAATGTGCTGCATTTCGCGCCCGAGCGCGGGCTGTCGCAGTTTTTGCGGACATTGTCGCAAGGCAACTATCGCGCCGTTGACATCGCGCCGGAGAACTATCCCGGCCTTGGCGTGCAGCCATTCGACCTGTGCCGCGACGTGTTTTCCCTGCCGGAAGCGACGTACGACATCATCGTCATGAACCATGTGCTCGAGCACATCGAATGCAACTATTCGGCGGTGCTGCTGCGCCTGGCCCGCGCGCTCACTGACGACGGCGTGCTGATGTTCTCCGTTCCCGTGGAAGGGGAGGAGTTTCGCGACAACATCGCCTTGGGCAGCGACGCGGAAAAAGCCGGGCGCTTTGGCGCCTTCCGGCATTACCGCAATTTCGGCCGGGCGTTCATCGGGCAGACTCTCGGCATGCTGTTCGACATGCCGTCAGATTATGATCTGACCCGTCACGTGACGGAGGCGCAGTTGCGCCAGGCAGCCATCCGGCCCCACCACTGGCGCAAGGTTACCGGCGCCAGCGTTTTCGCCGTCAGGCGCCGCGACGTAAGGGTGTGAATCCAGGAGTGGTTGCCTGTTGTGGACGCATTCTGATTGATCAGCCGGTTCCGGCTGATCGGAAAGCGTTCTAACGCACCACGGTATAGGTCAGGTCGCCGGCGTCATCGTTGTGGGCGATCTGCGGTCCGTCCATCCGCATGGAGCCCAGCGGCATCGTGGCCGCCGCCGCGATGGTGCCCGCCACCAGCGTCAGCACAAGCACCAGCGAGAAACGGAACTGCCGGCCAGCTTCGACGCGGCTGACGCCGGCCGGGGTGAACGCGCCAGGGGCGGCGTTGCGGGTGAATTCTTCAATGCGAATCGGGTCATTGGCTTGCATGTCGCTGACTCCGTCAATTTCCAGTTTCGGCCATCGCCCTGCAGGCTGTTGCGCCGCCGTCCTTCTGGCGATGACAATGCGTCAGGTCGTCCAGGGGCGCGGTGCGCTCGCGCACGGCGTGCAAAGGCGCAGAATTGCCAGCACATCTCCATCGAGGGCAAACGCCGCCCCGCGCGGGAAAAGTGCGTTAAAATCAAAGATGAAGCGATTTCACCGTTTTATGTGGCGCGCATTCGCTCCAGGAGCGTTATCTTGCTCCGCAAGGAAACCGCAATCAGGGCTTTCACGACGCGGCGTTCATTAACCTTGATGAAACATGAACGTCTGACGCGACGCCAGGTTCCCGACTTTTTCGCGATCCATGACAACTAATGTCTCTGTTTGCTGATTTTCGCGCAGGAGCGCTGAAATTCGCATCTTGCATGGCGCATCTTCGTATCCGGCGCTTGCGCGCGCCAGCGGGCGGGCTTACATCAACCCGCCCCCGCAGGAGGCGGGACAATTCACCTGACTGTTTAAGGAGATCAGTCGTGGCTTTCCTTTCCGACGCTCTCGGCCGCATGAAGCCTTCCGCCACGATCGTGGTGACGCAAAAAGCGCGCGACCTGAAAGCGCAGGGTCGCGACGTGATCTCGCTCTCGGTGGGCGAGCCGGACTTCGACACCCCGGAGAACATCAAGCGCGCCGGCATCGCCGCTATCGAACGTGGCGAGACCCGCTATCCGCCGGTCTCCGGCATCCAGCCGCTGCGCGAGGCCATTGCCCGCAAGTTCAAGCGGGAGAACGGTCTCGACTACAAGCCGTCGCAGACCATCGTCGGCACCGGCGGCAAGCAGATCCTGTTCAACGCCCTGATGGCCACCATCAACACGGGCGACGAGGTGGTGATTCCGGCCCCGTACTGGGTGAGCTACCCGGAGATGGTCGCCCTGTGCGGCGGTACGCCGGTGTTCGCCGAGACCCGCATCGAGGACAATTTCAAGCTTCAGGCGGCTGAACTTGACCGGGTCATCACCCCGAAGACCAAATGGGTCATCCTCAACTCGCCGTCGAATCCGTCGGGCGCGGCCTACAGCCAGGACGAGATGAAAGCGCTGACCGACGTGTTGCTGCGCCATCCGCATGTCTGGGTGCTGACCGACGACATGTACGAGCACCTGGTCTATGGCGATTTCAAATTCGTCACGCCCGCCCAGGTCGAGCCAAAGCTGTATGACCGCACGCTGACCATGAACGGCGTCTCCAAGTCCTACGCCATGACCGGCTGGCGCATTGGCTACGCTGCTGGCCCGGAGCACCTGATCAAGGCCATGGACACCCTCCAGGGTCAGCAGACCTCGGGCGCCTGCACCATCGCCCAGTGGGCTTCGGTTGAGGCGCTTGACGGCCCGCAGGACCACCTCAACGTGTTCCGCAAGGCTTTCGAGGAGCGTCGCGACCTGGTGGTGTCGATGCTGAACCAGGCGCAGCACCTCAAATGCCCGACCCCGGAAGGCGCGTTCTACGTCTATCCGTCGTGCGCCGGCGCCATTGGCCTGAAGACCCCCGAGGGCAAGGTCATCGGCAATGACGAAGACTTCGTCACGGCTCTGCTTGAGTCGGAAGGCGTCGCGGTCGTTCATGGCTCGGCGTTCGGTCTCGGCCCGAACTTCCGCGTCTCTTACGCTACGTCGACCGCTGTTCTTGAAGACGCCTGCACCCGCATCCAGCGCTTCTGCGCGTCGCTGCGCTGAGGCGTTTCCGGACGGGAGCCGCCACAGGTTTCCAGAGCCGGGATCTCCCGACCCGCGAGGGAACGGAGATTTCGGGGAGCCGTTCCGGTCACCTTTTTCGAGGCCGCCCTCAGGGCGGCCTTTTTCTTTGGTCAGCCGCCCGTTCGTCCTTTCGTCGTGTCGACCGCAGGGTCTGTAACAGCTAGTCTGCGCAGATACTTACGCTCCGGCGCGACGAGGCGCCGGTTCACGGCGCGCGCACGCGCGACTTGCGGAGGGCAGGATGAACGAGGTTTCGGCAACGGTTGCGGTTGCGGTTGGGCAGGACCGGCCCTGGTTGCAGCACTATCCGCCGGGCGTTCCGGCGGATATCGATCCGGCGCAGGTGGGAACGCTTGTCGACCTGTTTCGCAATAGCGTCGCTGCCTACGCCAGCCGTCCTGCATACGAAAGTTTCGGCTCCCGCCTGACCTTCGCCGACCTGAAGCGGGAAGCGGAGGCGTTCGCCTGCTGGCTGCAGGCCTCCGGGATGAAGAAGGGAGATCGGGTCGCCATCATGATGCCGAACGTGCTGGCGTTTCCGGTCGCCATGTTTGGCGCCCTGATCGCCGGCTGCACGGTGGTCAACGTCAACCCGCTCTACACGCCCCGTGAACTGGAGCACCAGCTCAACGATTCGGGCGCCCGGGTACTGGTGGTGCTGGAGAACTTCGCCGTCACGGTGCAGCACGCGCTGCCGCGGCTGAACCTGGACCGGGTGCTGGTTGCGGCCCCTGGCGACCTGATGGGTTTCAAGGGGTTCATCGTCACCGCCGTCTCGCGCTACATCAAAAAAGCGGTTCCGGCCTGGGATATTCCGGGGGCTGTCCGTTTCGCCGAGGCGCTGTCACAGGGCAGGGGCAAGTCCCTGCCGCCGGTGGCGGTGACTGGCGACGACCGCGCCTTCCTGCAATATACCGGCGGCACGACCGGCGTCTCCAAGGGCGCGATGCTCACCCACGCCAATGTCGCCAGCAATGTGTTGCAGGCTTATCTGTGGTTTAACGCTGGCGGCGAGGGCGAAGCGGATCCGGTGATGGTGACGGCGCTGCCGCTCTATCACATCTTCGCCCTGACAGCCTGCTGCCTGTTCATGCTGAAATCGGGCGGCTGCTCGCTGCTGATCGCCAACCCGCGCGACATTGACGGCTTCGTCAAGACGCTCAAGGGCGCCCGGTTCACCCGCATGTCCGGGGTCAACACCCTGTACAACGCCCTGGCGCACCATCCGGAGATCCGCAGCGTCGACTTCTCGCATCTGGCGTTTTCCGTCGCCGGCGGCATGGCGACCCAGGCGCCGGTGGCGAAGCTGTGGAAGGAGATCACCGGCAAGCCGATCCTGGAGGGTTACGGCCTGTCCGAAACCTCGCCGGTGGTCACCACCAATCCGCCCACCCTGGAGGAGTTTTCCGGCACGATCGGCTATCCGATGCCATCAACGTCGGTGGTGATCCGCGATGAAGCCAACAACGATCTGCCGCCTGGCGAGCCAGGCGAATTGTGTGTGAAGGGCCCGCAGGTGATGCCAGGTTACTGGAACCGCCCGGATGAAACCGCCAAGGTCATGACGCCGGATGGCTATTTCCGCACCGGCGACGTGGCGGTGATGCAGCCGGACGGGCAGTTCCGCATTGTCGACCGGGCCAAGGACATGATTCTGGTGTCCGGCTTCAATGTGTATCCCAATGAGGTCGAGGAAGTCCTCGCCAGCCATCCTGGCGTGCTGGAGGCCGCCGTGGTTGGCGCGCCCGACGACAACAGCGGCGAACGCGTCGTCGCCTATGTGGTGAAGCAGGATGAAGGCCTGACCGAGGACCAACTGCGCGCCTTCGCCAGGGAGCGCCTTGCCGCCTACAAGGCGCCGAAGCAGGTTATCTTCCGGGCGGAGCTGCCGAAGACCAATGTGGGCAAGGTGTTGCGGCGGGCCTTGCGCGACGGCGGCTGAGAAGCGCGGCGCCAGGGCCGGACGACAGACGCCGCGCAATACTGGCCCGGGCAGCAAGCGGCGTCTCAACCATTCCGATCACACGGTAGTGAAGTGGTGCGTGAACAGAAAAAAGGTCGGGTTCCATTTAAGGGACCCGACCTGAGTTGTTCCGTGAACAACGGAACACTTCCAGAGGGGAACGGTGAAAACTGAACTCAACGCCGGGAGGCGGTGCGGAGGACTGTTTTCAACCGTATGTCATTTTGACTGCAGGGGGGGAATTGGCAAGTTACGACGCGTCATGACTGCCATGCGCGCGAGGCATGTAGTCACGGAACTGCGAGATCTGGAGGCAGCAGCGAGCCCGCGTTCAAACAGGGCTCCCTTGTTTCTGCTTCAGAGCTGGCTTCCCGATGTCCCGGCGGGGGCGGCTGCCCGTGGCCGAAAAGTTTCCATGCACGCGTCAAAATCAGGATCGTAACATTTCCAGAAGTTGCGCGAGAGTTCGGAGAAGCGCCCACATTTCCTGGTTGCCTGTGCGTCGCACAGGTCAAAGGGGGCCGAACTGATCGGATTGCCGGCGGCGGCGGGCGTCGCGATCGAGGCCGTCAGTATGGCGGTCGCGGCGACACATGCGTGGACGATGTCTGTCATGACGTGACGCCTCATGGCGGGGCCCGCCGGATCATCGGGGGCGGGGGCGATAGCGCATTGCCAAACCCGTTCATGCGGAACGGGAGTTTTGTTCATCCACCTGGCCGCACGCGTCTTTCTGCCGAAAAACAGCGTCCGTTTTACCGGATAACGCTTCAATGGCGGGGATGGTTGTTTCGCGTCATGCAGGCGTCGAAGACGAGTTGGTGGCAATTATTGAAATTGATCGGATTGGCGAAACGTTTGCAGCCGTTGGATGCTGCAGCGCTGCAAGATGCGGCGTCCCCGTAACGGGGCGGGGTCCCTTCAGCCTGGGCTGACGCGCTGGCTGCGGCGAGCGCGGCGATCAGCGGAATGAATGCAAGCAAACGTGCGTGCGCCATGTGCGTTGTCCTCATGTGGGCCCATTCGGGCTGGCGTCATGGGTCCCAGGCGTCATGGAGCGTGAGGACCCGGTTGTTGGCTGGTCGTCCGCCCGCGTCGCGCGCGTGTTTCCTGGCGCGGGTGTCCCCTGGGCAGGCTTTTGGGGCGGGCTCCCGGGTCAGAGCCGCCGCGCAGCGTCGCTGTTCGCGCACGCCCGGTAAACCTGGGTGAGGCAACGTTCGTAGGATGCGGCGGCGTTGGCCCGGGGAAGCAGGAAGGCCGTGCCGACGGCGCATTGGCCTCCCACGGCGGCGGCGCAGTCTCTGGGCGTCTGCAGCCCGGTAGCCTGCGCCGCGTCTACCATCTGGATGGCGCTGGTCGCGCCGATGGCTCCGGCAAGGACCACGGCAATCAGGCGCGGAATGGCGTACTGACGGCAAAAGGACAGTGTGCAAAAGGACGGTGTGGACGTCATCGCAAGGGCCCCGATTGACAGGAGGGCCCTGGTTATCGCCGTTTCCGGAGTCCTGTGGCATTCCCATTTGGGGAGGTCGCGCGCTCGCGGGCCAGTTTCGCGACGCGGGGCTGCATCCGGAGCAATGGTTGCATCACGCCGGAAACAGTGATCCGGCGCGGGGCGCGCCGGACGTGCTCTGGTGGAGAACGGAGATTTCCTTTGCCGGTCCGGATGTCAGTAGGACCAGCGTTGCGCCTTGCTGATGAGAAAGTCGCGGAATACCTGCACGCGCGCAACCGCCTTCATCTCTTCCGGATAGACCAGATAGGAATCGAGGGCTGGCAATTCATTGGCCGGCAACACCTGCACCAGGCCAGAGGTCGGCTCCACCAGATAGTCCGGCAGCACGGCGATGCCGATGCCCACGTCGACGGCGCGCTTCAGCGCCGAGATATTGTTGACGATCATCTGGTAAGGGCGTGGACCCTTGGGATCGCGGCCGGCGGTCGCCAGCCATTGCGCCGTGGCCAGGAAGGGCGGCACCGTGCCGCCATAGCTCATGATGCGGTGCCGGTCGATTTCCTCCAGGGTTTCCGGAAGTCCGTGCCGCTTCACATAGTCCTGCGAGGCGTAGACGTGGAAATGCACCGCGAACAGCCGGCGCTGGATCAGATCGCCCTGCACCGGCTGGCGCAGCCGCAGGGCGATGTCCGCCTCGCGCATCGACAGGTCCAGTTCCTCATCGGTGAGGATCAGATCGATCTTCACGTCCGGGTACAGGTCGAGAAATTCGCCAAGCCGCGGCGTCAGCCAGGCGGCGCCCAGCCCCAGCGTGGTGGTGACGCGCAACTCGCCGGAGGGCCGCTCGCGTGAATCGGTGAGGCGGGCCCGGGTGGCGTCGAGCCGCATGGTCATTTCGCGTGCGGTGCGGAACAGCAGCTCGCCCTGCTCGGTGAGGATCAGACCACGGGCATGCCGGTGAAACAGCGGCGCCTTCAACTCCCGCTCCAGGGCGCTGACCTGACGGCTCACCGCCGACTGGCTGAGACCCAGATCATCGCCCGCGCGCGTGAAGCTTCCGGCTTCTGCGACCGTGTAAAATATCCTGATCTTGTCCCAATCCATGACGTTCCGTTCCCTCTGTCCGCCGGCGCGCTCCGGTTGATTCCGCCTTGCTGGCTGCGCGTCCGGCTTTCTTGATCACGCCGCGTCGCGGCCGGGGCCTCCCCGGCGATCGCGGCGCGTCGCGCTCCATCAACTGCGGCGTTATTCAGCCGCTTTCGCGGTTTCCGTCTCACTGGCGGCCAGCCAGCGTTCTGCTTCCAGCGCCGCCATGCAGCCCATGCCTGCGGCGGTCACCGCCTGGCGGAAGACGTCATCGGTGACATCGCCGGCGGCGAATACGCCCGGCACGCTGGTCGCGGTCGAGTCCGCCGCGGTCCAGATATAGCCGCCGGCCTTCATTTTCAGGCTCTCGGCGAACAGTTCGCTGGAGGGCTTGTGGCCAATGGCGATGAACACACCGTCGGTCTCAACGGTCCGCGCTTCCTGCGTGCGCGTGTTGCGCAGATTGACGTGCGTGACGCCGGGCGGGTTCTGGCCGCCGCAAATCTCCTCGATCACGCTGTCCCAGATCACCTCAACCTTCGGATGACGGAACAGGCGATCCTGCAGGATGCGCTCGGCGCGCAGGCTGTCGCGCCGGTGCACCAGGGTCACCTTCGCCGCGAGGCCCGCCAGATACAGCGCTTCCTCGACCGCGGTGTTGCCGCCGCCGACCACCACCACATTCCTGTTGCGGAAGAAGAAGCCATCGCAGGTGGCGCAGGCCGAGACGCCAAACCCCTGGAACGCCTGTTCGGAGGGCAGGCCCAGCCACTGCGCCTGGGCGCCGGTGGCGATCACCAGGGCGTCGCAGGCATAAACATCGCCGCTGTCGCAGGTCACGGTGAACGGCCGGGCGCTGACGTCGACGCCAGTGACGTAGTCGGAAACAAGCTGGGCGCCGACATGCTCAGCCTGGGCGCGCATCTGCTCCATCAGCCAGGGGCCCTGGATAGCCTCGGCGAAGCCAGGGTAGTTTTCCACATCGGTGGTGATGGTGAGCTGGCCGCCAGCCTGGTAGCCGGAAATCAGCACAGGCTCCATCATTGCGCGGGCCGCGTAGATTGCAGCAGTGTAGCCGGCCGGGCCGGAGCCGATAATCAGCAGTTTGGTGTGCTTGCTGGCCATTGTGTCGCCTGAAACTCTCGCCTGTCAGAGCATTTTCGGGAAAAGTGGCCTCCACTTTCCGTGAAGAAAATGCATCAGATTGGATAGGTGTGGCATTTCCGGTGAACCATGGTTCGCTGGAGATGCTCCTGGTCAGTTGTAGGGCGACGCCAACGTCGCGCGGGGCGTGCGCGCTTGCGCGTACGCCCTCATGATTGCATCAGCGATGATTGGCGTCGAGTTTATGGGGGGGTATGCGTCTCCTGCAAGCGTTCCTGTGAATTCGTGCACAACTGCGCGCGCTTTCAGCCCGTCGAGCAGGAAACGGGTTTTGCGGTCATCGGGGCTGGGCGAAAATGTCAGCACCGGCCGTCCGGTGGCGGCGGCCTCGCCAATCATGTTGGTGGAGTCGGTGGTTACGACAACCGCGTCCGCCAGCGCCATCATGGCGGGATAGGGGTTCTCGCCGGCGCCATCCCAGAGATAGCCGCCATACCGGGCGATGAGGTCGCGCGTCGCTTCGGCAAGGGCTGGCGGCGTCCGTCTTGACGTGGTGACCATCAGGAAGGAGCCGCTGGCGACCAGGCTGGCGAGTCGGGCGCAGAAATCAGCAATGCTGGCGGTAGTGAAGCGATGACGGCGGCTGTCGCCGCCCACCAGCACGGCGACGCGCCGGCGGCCGTCATGGGGCAGGGCCTCCGCCAGCGCGGGCGGCGGCGCGGCCCGGGCGCCGGCGAGACGTTGTGGCGACAGCCGGTGTGGACTGGTGAGGGTGGCCAGCACGTTGGGCCCGCGCAGGGAATCATGCTCGGGAACCCAGATAAAGTCGGCGACGCCTGGGTCGACGCGCGGGTCCTTCAGAATGGCCGTGAACGTGCGCCCGCCGGAGAGCTGGCGCACGGCCCGCGCATAGGGGATGGCGCGGCGACCGGAGGCCACCAGCAGATCGGGAAACGCGCCGCCAATCGGGCTGCCGGGCTGCTCTGGCGCCTCGGCGGGGTCAATGGGGCCGCGCGGCGCCAGCCACGCCCAGGGGCGGCGCGGCGCCACCCTGCGGATGTCCGGCGTCAGTCCCAGGGCTTCGATTACCGCGGCGCATTGCAACTCGTCGCCAGCCTTGCCGTCGCTGAGCGCCCAGGCGGTCGCGGGAATGCTGGTTCCGGCTGGCGCAAGCCGGGACGCCGCGTCAGTCCCGGTCGCCTGAAGCCCCGCCTCCCTGGTCATGCCGCCCTCCGCTTCTCGATGGCTGGTCCTGTATAAGGCGCGCCCCGGTGAAATGCATGCCGTCCGCGTCCGGGAGCGCCTGAATCCAGCGCGACAGGCATGGCGCCGGTTCTGCGTGGGGGAAGGCGACGTCAGCGCCGACACCGGCGTTCAGGCCAGCCGTCACGGGTTGCTTGCGTAACGCGCGCTCCAGCTTGCGAATGATTTCACCAGGTCGCCAAGCCGGCGGAAGTCAGCCTCGACGCCGCTCTCGCCCTGGGCCGTCGATGAAGGGGCGGTGACGGTCACCGGATAGCGATGGAGAACCTTGCCGTCCGGGGCCAGCACCAGGGTTTCGCCATCCATGCGGTCGGTGGTCTGCAGGCTGGCGCCGCCGGACTGGTTGTCGAGGCCAAAATTGGCCGGGATGACAATTTCCGTGACGCGAACGACCAGACGCGGCTTCGCCGCGTCGCCAGTGATCCTGAAGCGGCGTTTCATTTCCGCCTGCATCATGGCGCGCAGCCGCTCGCCTGTCGGGCCATAGAGCGAGGCGCCCAGCGGCGCGGTGTCGATCGTGACCGAGGCGTATTCAGTCGCCGAACGGGCAGCCGGCCGGTCCTGGCCGCTCAACGCGGGGGCAAGAACAAAACCGCCCGCCACGGCGAGACCAAGCGTCATGGCCAGCAGCAAACGGCGTGCGAGAGTGGAAACTGGAGAAAGCATGGACAGGCATCGCGATGTTGCGCCCGCGGCGACAGGGTCGGCTGCGCGGATCAGGTCAACGTCGACATAAGAAGTCCGGGGCAATAACCATGTGCGGCAACACACATGACGTCGTCCGGCGTCCGGAAATTCCGGGTTCCGCGCGTGATCGTGAATATCAGGACCCGCCAGATGCTGGCGCCGGCGGGTCCTTCGGTCTGTTCCAGGGCGTCATGGCGTTTCCTGAAAGGAAATGCGTCACATGAAGACGCGCCCTGCAGATCGCCAGTGCGTCAGCATCCTCGTGAACTGACGTCGGGCCCGATCACATGAAGGCGATATTGACGATTTCGTATGACTTGCCGCCGCCGGGGGCATTTACCTCAACGGAATCGCCAACGCTTTTGCCAATCATGGCGCGGGCGATCGGAGACTTGATCGACACCTTGCCCTTGCTGACGTCGGCCTCGGGCTCGCCAACGAACTGGTAGATCTTCTCTTCCTCGGTGTCCTCGTCGACGAGGGTGACCGTGGCGCCAAATTTCACCGTGGTTCCGCTCATGCGCGAGGTGTCGAACACCTCGGCCCGCGAGATCAGGCCTTCCAGCTCAAGGATGCGCCCCTCGTTGAGGCTCTGCGCTTCCTTGGCGGCGTGATACTCGGCGTTTTCCGACAGGTCGCCCAGCGCGCGCGCCTCGGCGATCGCCGTGATGATCCGCGGACGCTCCACCTGCTGGCGACGTTTCAGCTCTTCTTCCAGCGCTGCATAGCCAGAGGTCGTGATCGGAACTTTTTCCATACATACACCCGTATCTGTAAATCGGGCCCGCTCCAGGGCTGGTTCCGATGAACGCAACATGCCCTGGCGGGCCCGGACGGAGCATTTTCAGGCGGAACGGACATCGCGCCGCCCGGAGGCAAACGCGTGAGCCGCGTACGAAGGCTGATGCGCGGGCGAAGCCTGACGCACCTGGCCATGGAGAAGTCCGGGCCAGACAATATACAAGCGCCCCGACCGTCGCCGGTCGGGAGCGCATCATGATTCCCGGACTGTATGTCTGCGTACAGCTTGCCCCGGACTGGCCCGCGCATCAAGCCTGCGGGGCAAAGCCGGAGGTGGAGCGCTATCGCAAAAAAGACACCCTGGCGGTCGTCGCGGACGCGGGCGGCGTCCGCGAACAGGCTCTCAGAAGTATTCCTGCAGGGCCCGCACCTGGAGTTCGCCGCTGCGATAGGCCTTGATGCCCTCGCCGGCGGCGATGGCGCCCGCCAGCGTGGTGTAATAGGGCACCTTGTGCAGCAGCGCCGCGCGGCGCAGCGAACGGGAGTCCTGCAGCGCCTGGGCGCCTTCCGTGGTGTTGATCACCAGCTGGATGCCGCCGTTCTTGATGGCGTCGACCACATGTGGGCGTCCTTCAAGCACCTTGTTGATGCGGTCGCAGGCCACGCCGTTTTCCGTCAGGAACCGCTGGGTGCCGGAGGTCGCCTTGAGGGCGAAGCCCATCTCCACCAGTGAGCGCATGGTCGGCAGGATGCGCGCCTTGTCGCCGTCGCGCACCGACACAAACACCGCCCCGGCGGTGGGCACCGCCGTGCCGCTGCCAAGCTGGCTCTTGGCGAAGGCCACGCCGAAATTGGTGTCGAGGCCCATCACCTCGCCGGTGGAGCGCATTTCCGGGCCGAGCACGATGTCGACGCCGGGGAAGCGCGCGAACGGGAACACCGATTCCTTGACGCCGATGTGGTCCAGCTCACGCTTCTCGAGGCCAAACGACGCCAGCTTTTCGCCGGCCATCACCCGGGCGGCGATCTTGGCGATCGGCGAGCCAATGACCTTGGCGACAAACGGCACCGTGCGCGAGGCGCGCGGGTTGACCTCAAGCAGGTAGATGACCCCGTCCTTGATGGCGTACTGCACGTTCATCAGGCCGCCGACCTGGAGCGATTTCGCCAGTTGCGTGGTCTGGCGCTCCAGCTCGGCGATGATCTCCGGCGTCAGCGAGCGCGGCGGCAGCGAGCAGGCGCTGTCGCCCGAATGAATGCCGGCCTCCTCGATGTGCTCCATGATGCCGCAGATGAACACCTCTTCGCCGTCGGCCAGCGCGTCGACGTCAACCTCGACCGCGTCGGAGAGGTAGCCGTCGAACAGCAGGGCGTTCTTGCCGAGCAGGGTGTTGATCTGTCCCGTCTTGTCGTTGGGATAGCGGATCTTGATGTCCTGCGGCACCAGCGCGGGCAGGGTCTCGAAGATGTAATCATTGAGCTGCGTCTCGTCGCGCAGGATGGCCATGGCCCGGCCGCCCAGCACGTAGGACGGGCGCACCACCAGCGGGAAGCCGAGTTCGCCCGCCACCAGACGCGCCTGCTCCACCGAATAGGCGATGCCGTTGTTCGGCTGCTTCAGACCCAGCTTGTCCAGCAGGCGCTTGAAGCGGTCGCGGTCCTCGGCGAGGTCGATCATGTCCGGCGAGGTGCCGAGGATCGGGATGCCGGCTTCTTCAAGCGCGTTGGCCAGCTTCAGCGGCGTCTGGCCGCCGAACTGCACGATGACGCCGTGCAACTGGCCGCGGCTGCGCTCCAGATCGAGGATCTCGATGACGTCCTCGGCGGTCAACGGCTCGAAATACAGCCGGTCCGAGGTGTCGTAGTCGGTGGAGACCGTCTCCGGGTTGCAGTTGACCATGATGGTCTCGTAACCCGCGTCCTCAAGGGCGAAGGCGGCGTGACAGCAGCAATAGTCGAACTCGATGCCCTGGCCGATGCGGTTGGGGCCGCCGCCGAGGATCGCCACCTTCTTGCGGTCGCTCGGTTCGGCCTCGTTCACCGGGCCGGCGGCGCCGAACGGCGCGGCGTAGGTCGAATACATGTAAGCGGTCGGCGAGGCGAACTCGGCGGCGCAGGTGTCGATGCGCTTGAACACCGGGCGCACGTCGAGGGCGCGGCGGCGCTTCGTCACCTCGGCTTCGCTGAGGCCGGCGAGGGTGGCGAGGCGGGCGTCGGAGAAGCCCATGGCCTTCAGCCGGCGGAAGGCGACCGGCGTTTCCGGCAGGCCATGGGCGCGGACTTTCGCCTCGGTGTCGGTGATGCCCTTGATCTGGGCGATGAACCACGGATCGATCTTGCAGGATTCGTGGATCTGCTGGGCGTCGACGCCAAGACGCAGCGCCTGGGCCACGGCCAGCAGGCGGTCTGGCGTCGGCGTGCCGAGCGCGGCGCGGATGGCGTTCTTGTCGTCGCCCTGGCCAAGGCCGGGGATCTCGATCTCGTTGAGGCCGTTCAGGCCGGTCTCGAGCGAGCGCAGCGCCTTCTGCAGGCTTTCCTGGAAGGTGCGGCCGATGGCCATCGCCTCGCCCACCGATTTCATGGCGGTGGTGAGCGTGGGGTCAGCGCCCGGGAACTTCTCGAAGGCGAAGCGCGGAATCTTGGTGACGACGTAGTCGATCGTCGGCTCGAAGGCCGCCGGGGTGGCGCCGCCGGTGATGTCGTTGTCGATCTCGTCCAGCGTGTAGCCGACGGCGAGGCGGGCGGCGACCTTGGCGATCGGGAAGCCGGTGGCCTTGGAGGCCAGGGCCGAGGAGCGCGACACGCGCGGGTTCATCTCGATGACGATCATGCGGCCGTTGGCCGGATCGACGGCGAACTGCACGTTGGAGCCGCCGGTTTCGACGCCGATTTCGCGCAGCACCGCCAGCGAGGCGTCGCGCATGATCTGGTATTCCTTGTCGGTCAGCGTCAGCGCCGGCGCGACGGTGATGGAATCGCCGGTATGGACGCCCATCGGATCAATGTTCTCGATCGAGCAGACGATGATGCAGTTGTCCGCCCGGTCGCGGACCACCTCCATCTCGTACTCCTTCCAGCCCAGCACGCTCTCTTCCACCAGAACTTCGCTGGTGGGGGAGGCGTCGATGCCGCGCTCGACGATGTCGATGAACTCGGCCTTGTTGTAGGCGATGCCGCCGCCGGTGCCGCCGAGGGTGAACGACGGACGGATGATCGCCGGCAGGCCGATGTCGTCCAGCGCCTCCAGCGCCCCCGCCAGCGTCTTCACATGGTGCGACTTGGGGGTGTCGAGGCCGATCTTCGTCATGGCCTCGCGGAAGCGCTCGCGGTCTTCCGCCTTGTCGATGGCGTCGGCGGTGGCGCCGATCATCTCGACGTTGAATTTCTCCAGCACGCCCATGCGCTCCAGCGACAGGGCGCAGTTCAGCGCCGTCTGGCCGCCCATGGTTGGCAGCAGGGCGAAGCCGCCGGGAATGACGTTCCGCTCCTTCTCGATGATCTTCGCCACCACTTCCGGCGTGATCGGCTCGATATAGGTGGCGTGCGCCAGATCCGGATCGGTCATGATCGTCGCCGGATTGGAGTTCACCAGAACGATGCGGTAGCCCTCGTCCTTCAGCGCCTTGCACGCCTGGGTTCCCGAATAGTCGAACTCGCAGGCCTGACCGATGACGATGGGGCCGGCGCCGATGATCAGGATCGTGGAGATGTCAGTGCGTTTGGGCATCGGGTCCGCTTTATCAGCCAGGCGCGTCTCACGCCGCCCTCCACGGGGGAGAACGACGGAACGCCGTTATAGGGCGATCACCGTGACCTGCAGGCAAGGCGCGGCGCCCGGCGGTGCAAGCGTATGATCCTGTGCATGATCTCGGGCCGTCGCGCATAAAAAAAGGCCGCGGCGCGGGCAATGCGCCGCGTTGCGTCCTTCGGACTGGCGTGGGGTCGGAGGCAGCCGGATATGGCGCGCCAGGCCCGGGATCGACGTCGTTTAGACGATATCCGCGCGCGAGGGAAGGCCTGAAGCGTCATCCTTGCGGTCGTTTGTGAAGTGTTTGTGATCTCCGCCTTAACCATCCGGCCGGATTTTCCGGTTTTCCGCCTTGCGAAGAAAGGAAAGCGGACAAATTGTGGCGAGTCCGTATTTACTTTCTGGCAAGGCATGGTCCGCTGCGCCGGACGGCACGGACATCCCGGCGGCATGACAGGGCGACGCGGCGTGACGCCGGACGCACCCCGCCGCAGGGACCGGCTCCGCATCGGGCGGTTGTCCGGCGAAGTGGAGGCGCACCATGACAGATACATCCAATTCGACCCCGCGTGACCCGGCTCCGTCTGGCCTGACCCCCGGCCTGACGCCCGGTTTTACGGGATTGCGCAAACGTCTGCGCGACAAATGGGGCTGGCTGCTGGCGCTGGGCCTGCTGATGTCGGCGCTGGGCGTCATCGGCTTCGTCATGTTGCCGTGGCTGACCCTTGTCACCGTGTGGTGGATCGGCGCCCTGCTGCTGGTGGGCGGCGGCGCCCAGGTCGTTGACGCTTTCAGTGAGAAAAACTGGGGCCCCTTCGCGCTCCACCTGCTGATTGCGGTGCTCTACATGGTCGCTGGCGCCATCGTCATCTGGAACCCGGTGCTGGGCGCCCTGACGCTGACGCTGATGGTGGCGGTGGCGCTGATGGTGATCGGCGTGTTGCGCTGCATCATGGCCTTCCAGGTGCGGCCGGCGGGTAACTGGTGGCTGCTGCTGCTCAGCGGCCTGCTGTCGATCGTCCTTGGCGTGATGATCTATGGCCAGTGGCCGGCATCGGGCATCTGGGTGCTCGGCCTGTTCTTCGCCATCGAGCTGCTGTCGGAAGGCATCGCCTTCATCGCCCTTGCCCTGGCGGCCCGCAAGGCCGCCTGATTTCAGGGCTGGCAGGTCTCTTCGGGGCTGGCAGGTCTCTTCGATAAAAAAGAAACGCCGGCGAATGGTCGCCGGCGTTTCTTTTTTGCGTTGAATTTTCCCATCCGTGAAGCCGTCCTGCGGCTCCACGGGTGGAAATTTCGCTCCAGGGCGCCAGAGCGCCTTCGACGCCAGGCCAGTTCAGCCGGCGCGGGCCTTCTCGGCGTCGATCAGCTCAAGGAAGCGGTCGAACAGGTAGTGGCTGTCGCGCGGGCCGGGCGAGGCTTCCGGGTGATGCTGCACCGAGAACGCCGGCTTGTCCGTGAGGGCGATGCCGCAATTGCTGCCGTCGAACAGCGACACGTGCGTCTCCTTGACGTTGGCCGGCAGCGACCCGCGATCCACGGCGAAGCCATGGTTCATCGACACCACCTCGACCTTCTTCGTGTCGAGATCCTGCACCGGATGATTGGCGCCGTGGTGTCCCTGACGCATCTTCACGGTTTTCGCGCCGACGGCCAGCGCCAGCATCTGGTGGCCGAGGCAGATGCCGAAGGTCGGCACGCGCCGCTCCACCAGCTCCGAGATCAGCGGCAGCGACCATTGGCCGGTGGCGGCCGGATCGCCGGGGCCATTGGAGAGGAACACGCCGTCCGGCTTCAGGGCGAGGATGTCTTCAACCGAAGAATTGCCCGGCGCCACCGTCACCTTGCAGTCCCGCCCGGCGAACAGGCGCAGGATGTTGCGCTTCACGCCGAAATCGAGCGCGACGATGTGATATTTGGGGGCGCCCGAAACACCGTAACCGTTATCGAGGCTCCAGGTCGCTTCCGTCCAGTCGATGCGCTGGGTGGTGCTGACGCCGGGGGTCAGGTCGAGGCCGACCATGGAGGGCAGGGCGGCGGCGTCCCGCTTCAGCGCCGCCACGTCGAATTTGCCGTCGGGCGCGTGGGCGACGACGGCGTTCTGCATGCCCTTGTCGCGGATCAGCGCGGTGAGGGCGCGGGTGTCGACGCCGGTGATGCCGACGATGCCGCGCGCCTTCAGCCAGGCGTCCAGGTGGCGGGTGGCGCGCCAGTTGGCCGGCCCGGTGACGTCGGCGTGCAGCACGACGCCGGTGGCGCCGTTGGCCGAAGCGGCGTTGACCGACTCGATGTCCTCGTCATTGACGCCGACATTGCCGATGTGCGGGAACGTGAAGGTGATGATCTGGCCGGCGTAGGAAGGATCGGTCATGATCTCTTCGTAGCCGGTCATGGCGGTGTTGAAGCAGACTTCGCCGGCGCGCTGGCCTTCGGCGCCAATGCCGTAGCCTTCGATGACGGTTCCGTCTGCGAGAACCAGCAGGGCGGTGGCTGTCGGTTCGCTCCAGCCGGTGGTGCTGTCTTGAAGCATGGTCGCCATTGTCCTAAGTCCGGGGTTCCGGTCGCGGCGCGCGCCCTGACCGCCGTTCGTCGCCCCGAACGTGGGTTCGTTCGTGGCGGCGCCGGCGATCATGCATGCCCGACTTCATCAGATTTGAGCGGACACTTAGGGTGAGCGTCCGCAGCCGTCAACGACAAGAGCTCAAAGAGCGGAGATTTATCATGCTGCGCGAGGCCTTTGCGACCGCCCAGAAAGAAGCCCTGCGCTCCGGCGACAAGATGCGGCTCGCCGCCGTGCGCCTCATCACCGCAGCCCTGAAGGACCAGGACATCGCGGCGCGCGGCGATGGTCGCGAGCCCCTGTCCGACGCCGACATCCTGGCGTTGCTGCAGAAAATGGTGAAGCAGCGCCGTGAGGCGGCCGACATTTACGCCAAGGCTGGCCGCCAGGAACTCGCCGACCAGGAGCTCGGTGAAATCAGCGTTCTGGAAAGCTTCATGCCCGCGCAAATGGACTCCGCCGCCATTGGCGCCGCCGTTCGCGAGGCGATCGCCGAAACCGGCGCCGCATCCATGAAAGATATGGGAAAAGTCGTCGCGGCGCTCAAGGCCAAATATACCGGCCAGATGAATTTCGCCGAGGCCAGCGCGGCGGTGAAGGCGGCGCTGTCGGCGTGAACTCCGGCTGCGGCGTTTCGTCTGAAATGCAGACGGCGCGCCAGCTTTGACCGGATCCGTCTGGCGCCGCAGGTCCGCTGCTCCAGAGCGGAAATGAAAGTGACGCGGAAACGCGTTGCGGGTGTGGTAGTTTTCCATGCCGGTTTTTCAGGCGGAGGCGGTCGTCGTCTCCGCCATCAATTTTTGTGACAGGCCGATGCGTTTTCCACCGTCGATTCTGGATGAAATCAGGGCGCGGCTGCCGGTCTCGGCGGTTGTCGGCCGGCGCGTGCGGCTGATGAAGGCCGGGCGCGAATGGAAGGGGCTGTCGCCGTTCAACGCCGAAAAAACCGCGTCGTTCTTCGTCAATGACGACAAGCAGCGCTATTTCGATTTCTCCTCGGGCCGCAACGGCGACATCTTCAATTTCGTCATGGAGACGGAAGGGCTGAGCTTCGGCGAAGCGGTGGAGCGCCTTGCCGCCGAGGCCGGCGTCAGCCTGCCGCGCGAGACGCCTGAGGACGCCCGGCGCGAGGAGAAGCGTCAGGGTCTGCACGAGATCGTCGAACTGGCGGCGCGCTGGTTTGAATATGAGCTGACCACGGAGCGCGGCGCGCGGGCGCGGGACTATCTGGACCGGCGCGGCCTGGGGCCGGACGTGCGCCGCCGCTTCCGTCTTGGCTACGCGCCGGCCGGCCGGCATGAATTGCAGAACGCCCTGGCGGCGAAGGGCGTTTCCGTCGAGGCGATGATCGACGCCGGCCTGCTGATCGCCGGCCAGGACATCCCCACCCCCTATGACCGTTTTCGCGACCGGGTGATCTTTCCGATCTGCGACGCGCGCGGCCGGCCGGTGGCTTTCGGCGGCCGGGCCATGGCGGCCGACGTCCAGCCCAAATATCTGAACTCGCCCGAGACGCCGCTGTTTCACAAGGGCGCGCTGCTCTACAATTTCCACAACGCCCGCAAGGCCGTGCATGGCGGCGGCGACGCCCGCGCGCCATTTCCCATCATCGTGGCTGAAGGCTATGTCGACGTCATCGCCCTCGACATGGCTGGCGCGCCCCAGGCCGTGGCGACCCTCGGCACGGCGATGACGCCCGATCATCTGGCCCTGCTGTGGCGTTCCGTCGATGCGCCGGTGCTGTGCTTCGATGGCGACAGGGCTGGCCGGCGCGCCGCCTTTCGCGCTCTCGATGTGGCGCTGCCGCTGCTGGCGCCGGGCAAGTCCGTGAATTTCGTGCTGCTGCCCGAGGGGCAGGACCCGGACGACCTGTTGCGCGCCGGCGGCCCCGAGGCGGTGCTGGCGGCCCTGGGCGTTCAGGTTCCGCTCATCGACATGCTGTGGACGCGGGAAACCGAGGCCGGAGCCCTCGACACGCCGGACCAGCGCGCGGCGCTGGAGCACCGGCTGCGCGACGTTGTGTTCCGCATCCAGGATGAGACGGTGCGCCGTCACTACCGGGCGGAAATCGACATGCGCGTCGCGGCGCTGATGCCGGGAGCCCAGGGGCGGGATGAACGCGCCTTCAGCGGGCGCAGGGGCAACTGGCAGGGGAACCCACAGGGCGGCTGGCGGCAGGGAAGCGGCGGCGGGCGATTTCAGTCTGGCGGCAGGGGCGGGCGCGGCGCGGCCGGCCAGATCAGCCCCGGCGCGTCGCTGGCGGCGCATCCAGGTTTCGCCGCCTCGGCGGAGTTTCCGCGCGAGATGCTGATCGTCGCCCTGCTGATCGCTCATCCGGATCTGCTGGCCGATCATGGCGAAGAACTTGCGGCGCTGGAGTTCCGGGGCCCGGAGGCGCGTCGCGCCGCGGCCGGATTGCTCGACTGCATCGCCGCCCACGGCGCCGATCAGGATTACAGCGTGGCGCTGCGCCGCGCGGTGCAGGACGCCGGCCTGCTGGCGCGGCTGGACGGCCTGCGCAAACGCATGGCGGCGGGGGCCGCCTGGGCGCTTGCCCCTGAAGCCGACCGCATCGACGTGGAAGGCATGCTGCGCCAGGCCATGACCTTGCAAAGCCGCTCCGGCGCTCTACATAGCGAACTGGCGGCTGCGGAGCGCGCCTTCGCAGAGGAGGAGTCTGAAGCGAATTTCAGCTGGCTGTGCGACGTGAAGGCCCGGCTGACGACCCTGGAAGGGGCAGAAGCCCAGGCTGATGAAGGTCGCTGGTGACAAACGTCGCCCCTGCCTGGCTCTCCGCTGCGGATGATTCGCGTCATATCAGCGCAAGCGCCTGGTCCGGCCGGCTGGAGGCGGTTGCGCGCGGCGATGAAATTCCCGCCCGGCGATGACGTGGCCGGGCCGGCGGATGGCGCAACGATTTGTAAGGGTCCTCAAGGCAAGCTGGCCGTTATGGCAAAGGCGCGCCACAGGCGCTGTGATCCACGCGGACGATGGTCTTCGGATGGCTATTGTGCTGAATCCGTAGCCGTCTGGTAAAATTGGGAGACAGCCGCACATTCAACTGATTCGACTTTTGCCGCTGCTCGGCGCATGACCATCAGCCGCCGGCTCCGGACACTCTCCTTGTGGAGCGCAAAAGACAGGAATGGCGTGGAGGTCCGGTCAGGTTCTGACCGGGGCGCTTTGGCGTTTGCGGGTTCGGTCGCCGGGGCGCGGGCGAATGCGGCAGGTCCGAAGCTGTTCGCCGATTGCGTCGGCAACGTGATGCGCTGTCACGTGGTGGTGGACAGGGATGGTGGTCAGGCGCGCGTGCGCGTCTGAAGCATTTCCCCTCGGGCCGTGAGCCCGAGAGGAAATGCTTCAGTGGAACGGCGGGATGTCAGGGTGGTCCACCTTGGGGGCGCCTGGCCTGAGGTCGCGGGGACCTCAGGAGCGCGCGTTTGACGTGCAAGGGCGGGAACCGGGGCGGCAGCTGGGGGCGGCGCCGTTTTGACGGTTCCGCCAGGCACAGGGCTGCGCCTGACGGCGCCGGCAACGGGACGGGCCCCTTCACAGGGGTTGAACATTCAGATGGTTTTCTCTGCAAGGGGAAATCCGGTGATGCGCTGGAGCGCGATCGCCGGCCGTGGACACGGCCAGGTTGATCGCTCTCCAACATATTGAATCGATACGGATTCGCCGTACATACCGGATCGCTGGAGCGATCCGGTATGTACGGGTCCGGATCCTGGCCGCCGCGCCTGGCGGCTGACAGTGGAGCTTGAGCGAATGGCGACCAAAGCGACGGAACGGGAAGACGCGCCGGAAGCAGCCGAAACCCAGACCGACGGCCCTCTCCTCGACCTGACCGACGCCGGCGTGCGCCGGATGATCAAGCTCGCCAAGAAGCGGGGCTATGTCACCTACGACGAACTGAACGAAGTGCTGCCGCCGGAGGAGTTCAGCTCCGAGCAGATCGAGGACGTATTGTCCCAGCTCTCCGAGATGGGCATCAACGTCGTCGAGGCCGACGAGAACGACGATAACCAGGAAGGCGAGGCCGAGGAAGAGGAAGCCGAGGGCGGCGAACTCGTCGAGGCGGCGCCGCGCGCCGTCGTCGCGCCCACGACAACGACCCGCGAGCCTTCCGAGCGCACCGACGACCCGGTCCGCATGTACCTGCGTGAAATGGGGTCGGTCGAGCTGCTGTCGCGCGAAGGCGAAATTGCCATCGCCAAGCGCATCGAGGCTGGCCGCGAGGCGATGATCGCCGGCCTGTGCGAGAGTCCGCTGACCTTCCAGGCCATCATCATCTGGCGCGATGAGCTGATCGAAGGCCGGGTTCTTCTGCGCGACATCATCGATCTGGAAGCGACCTACGCTGGGCCGGACGCCAAGAATGGCGCGGCGGCGGCGGCCGAGAACGCCGAAGGCGAGGAAGAGGCCGAAGGCGAGGGCGAAGAAGCCTCCGGCGACATGGACGAAGAGGACATGGAGAACAACATCTCCCTGTCCGCCATGGAAGCCGAGATCAAGCCGAAGGTGCTGGAAACCTTCGACAGCATCGCTGACAACTACAAGCGTCTGCGTCGCCTGCAGGACCAGGACATCGAAAACCGCCTGCAGAGCCTGCGCCTGTCGCCGGCCCAGGAGCGCAAGTACAAGAAGCTGAAGGACGAGATCGTCGCTGACGTGAAGTCCCTCTCGCTCAACGCCAACCGCATCGAGGCGCTGGTTGAGCAGCTTTACGACATCAACAAGCGCCTGATCGGCATGGAAAGCCGCCTGCTGCGCCTTGGCGAAAGCCATGGCGTCGGCCGCGAGGATTTCCTGCGCCAGTACCAGGGGGCGGAGCTTGATCCCAAGTGGATCCTGCGCGTTTCCAAGCTTGGCACCAAGGGCTGGAAGAACTTCGTCGCGGCGGAGAAGGACCAGATCCGCTCCATGCGTCAGGACATCCAGACCCTGGCGGCGGAAACCGGCCTTGAGATCGGCGAGTTCCGCAAGATCGTGCTGATGGTGCAGAAGGGCGAGCGTGAAGCCCGCCAGGCGAAGAAGGAAATGATCGAGGCCAACCTGCGCCTCGTCATCTCGATCGCCAAGAAGTACACCAACCGCGGCCTGCAATTCCTCGACCTGATCCAGGAAGGCAACATCGGCCTGATGAAGGCGGTCGACAAGTTCGAATACCGTCGCGGCTACAAGTTCTCGACCTACGCCACCTGGTGGATCCGTCAGGCGATCACCCGTTCGATCGCCGACCAGGCCCGCACCATCCGCATCCCGGTGCACATGATCGAGACGATCAACAAGATCGTCCGTACCTCGCGCCAGATGCTGCACGAGATCGGCCGGGAGCCGACGCCGGAGGAGCTGGCTGAGAAGCTGGCCATGCCGCTGGAAAAGGTCCGCAAGGTCCTGAAGATCGCCAAGGAGCCAATCTCGCTCGAAACGCCGATCGGCGACGAGGAGGACAGCCACCTCGGCGACTTCATCGAGGACAAGAACGCCATCCTGCCGATCGACGCGGCGATCCAGAGCAACCTGCGCGAAACCACGACGCGGGTGCTGGCTTCGCTGACGCCGCGCGAAGAGCGCGTGCTGCGCATGCGTTTCGGCATTGGCATGAACACCGACCACACCCTGGAAGAGGTCGGCCAGCAGTTCTCGGTGACCCGCGAGCGCATCCGCCAGATCGAGGCCAAGGCCCTGCGCAAGCTCAAGCACCCGAGCCGCTCGCGCAAGCTGCGCAGCTTCCTCGACAACTAAGCCAGCGTGCTTCAGCACTCCCCGAGGCCGGCGATCCATTCGCCGGCCTTTTTCATGGGCGCGCCTGTCCGCCGCCAGCCAGTCTCGTCAGCATATGCCGGGTGTGTCTCCCGTCAGCGGTTTGTGATGAGGGGACCTGCGCTCGCGCGGGAGAACTCCGCCTCCAGCTCCAGGACGGCCTTGTGGCGCCGTCGGGCAGATGAAATGCTCGCAACCAGTATGATCCGCCCGATTCCGGCGCGCTTTGGCGGCGCGCCTGGCGGTGGATCTGGCGCAAGGCGTTGCGAGGTAAAACATGCGGGCGGCCAACGATGATCGCATTCACATCAGCGCCGCCGGCGTGTCAGCGGATATCGACCCCTTTGGCGCGGAGCTGTGCGTGTTGCGCGACTCTGAGGGCCGCGATCTGCTGTACGATGGCGATCCGCGCTGGTGGACCGGGCGGGCGCCGTTGCTGTTCCCGATCGTCGGCGCGCTCGCCAGCGGCGCCTATCGCCTTGGCCGGGAGGCGTGGCGGCTGCCGCAGCACGGTTTCGCCCGCCACAGCCTGTTCAATGTTGAGGCGCGGGAGCCGGATTCTGTGTCGCTGCGCCTGCGCGAGAACGAGGAGACCCGTAGCGTCTATCCGTTTCCGTTCCAGCTCGACGTGACATACGCCGTGGCCGCCGCGGCGTTGTCCGTGCAGGCGGCGGTGACCAATCGCGGCCGCCGGCCGATGCCGATGGCGCTGGGCTTCCACCCCGCCTTCCGCTGGCCGCTGCCCTATGGGGGCGCCCGTGAGGAGCACGAGCTGGAATTTGAGGTTCCGGAGCACGGCCAGGTCTTCAGACCCGATGGCGATGGCCTGCTGATCGGGCCCCGCCGCATGCCGGTGCGCGCGGATGGCCGGCTGCCCCTCAACGATGATCTGCTGGCTGACGGAGCCATTGTCTTCAAGGAGCTGGCCAGCCAGCGGGTGATCTATGGCGTCAGGGGGCGCCGGCGCATCTCCGTGGATTTTGCTGGCATGCCGAGCCTCGGCGTCTGGAGCAAGCCGCGCTCCGGGGCCCCATTCCTGTGCGTCGAGCCCTGGCAGGGCTATGCCGACGATGCGCCGCTGCCGGGCGATCCGCCGAAACCCCATGACCTGTTCAACAAACCCGGCATGATCGAACTGGCTCCCGGCCAGCGCCATGCCTTCGGCATGCAGGTGTCGCTGCTGGAGGCCTGAGTGTGGCGGCTGGCCAGAGCGCGTTGCCCGGCAAAACCGACGCCAGTTTGTGGTGCGTGAAGCGAAGCGTTTCGGCGGCAAGACCGCACTGCCCATGCTCCCTCTGCATGAGGGCGCAACCTGCGGTTTTCTGCCGCCAGAGAGCCGGCAGGGTTATTTCCAGGCGTAGTTGAAACTGATGCTGATGCGCTCGTCGTCCGACTCGTTCATCGGCACTTCGTGGCGCAGCCAGCTTTCCCACAGCAGCACCTCGCCGGGCTCGGGGGTCACCCTGACGAAGGGGCGGTTGGCGGCGCTGCGCCGGGTTGGGGCGGCCATCATGAAGGCAAGGCGCGGGTCTTCGAAGCGGATCGCCGCCGAGCCTTCCGGCAACGCCACATAGAATGTGCCGCTGATGACGGAGTGCGGATGCAGGTGCGAGGAATGCATGCCGCCGGTCGGCAGCACGTTCACCCACAGCGAGTCGCATTCCAGCTTGCCGCCCTTCAGGTCGAAATCCAGGGTCCCGGCGAAACTGGCCACATGCTGGTCGAGTTGTTCGACCAACTGGCCGAACACCGGAAACCGCCACGGCAGGTCATCCAGCGAGGCGTATGAGGTATAGCCGGGGTAGCCATTGGCTTCGCACCAGTCGAGCCCCGCGTCGTCGTCCTCGGCGAGGCTGCGGCAGGCGCCGTCCAGCTCCTGCACAAGCGGGGAGACTGGCGGCGCCAGGGCGGCGCGATAGATCTGCGTGGGGAAGTGAAGCGAAACGGTGGGGGCTTGTGCGCTCATGACGTTTCCATAGAGCATGTCGCCGTTGTGCGGAACCAGCTTTTGGTCCCGCACAACCGCGAAGACATCCCGAAGCGATTGCAGCGAAATCTGGTTGCCGCCAACGCCCCGTTTCCTTGATTGTATGTTTTTGCGCGCTGCGCGCGCCACCCTTCAGGAAAACCGCGGGTGGCCCTTTCTCCAAAATATTTCGGGCGCGCGCGAGTCACGGTAGCGGCCAGAGCCGCGTCATTCCCCGGTGAGAAAGACGAAGGGCGGCGCCTTGACGAACTGGCCGGAGACCTCGCCGCTATACACCTCGCCCTTGTCCAGATTGAGCTTCAGGCTCGGCGCCCCCGGCTTCAGGTCCAGCTTGTTCAGGTCGACCCAGAAGGTGTTCGGACGGGTGGCGGAGTCGAAGAAATAGACCAGGTTGGTCTGGTCCGAGGCGGTGCGCCAGATGGTCGAGGAGATATTGGGCTGGTCGGGGGTGGTGATGCCAAGCGGCACCGACACCGCCCGCATCAGGCTCACCACCTGGGCCCGGGCCTGATTGGCGAAGCTCTGGCCCGGAACGCCGGCCATATATTGCGGGGAGGGCGCTTTCGGCAGCGACTCCAGCAGGAAGGACGCGCGGGCGAAGCGGTCTGCGGCGCGGTTGGTGCCCGGCAGGAAAGTCAGGCCGCCGATTTCTTTCCAGTAGGCGTTGAGGGCCAGTTGTTTGTCGTAGGCCGGCGAGTTGGTCATCACCGTGTACTGGCGACCGTGGTGGATGACCAGCTTGCCGCCAATGTATTCGAAGATGGCGGAATCGCCGCTGGCGTCGGAAATGGACAGGTGCAGCGTCGCCTTCGCTCCATTGGGCGCGTCGGGCGTCAGCAGCGAAAAATCCTCGCGCGCCAGCGCCTTGACGGTTTCATCGACGGTGGCGAAATTGTCGAGCACATATTGCGCCCAGGCTGCAATCGTCAGCTTCTTGCGGCCGGCTTCCACCGGGCCGTATTCGGACTCCGCCAGATACAGCAGATTGGCGACGAGGCCTTTTTCATTGAGTCCGTCCGTCGTGCCGATGTTGTAGCCGGCGGCGATGACGCTTCCGTAACGCGATGTCCAGGTCAGGGCGTCGGCGGCTTTGGCGCCGCGCCGCGCCATGCCGGCGGGAAACACGTGCAGGTTGGTGTGCATGTCCTCCTTCCAGTCCATGTTGCGGCCGGTGATGACGGTCTTGTCGTCGCCCACATACAGGGCGCGCGTGCAGGCCCTGGCGGCGCCAGGCAGAACGCTGGCGGCGACGCCGAGGACAATGCTGGCGGATACGGTGGCGGTGAGAAGGCGGGAAAAGCGCATTTGTGACATCCCGGCAGGCTCGCGGACAGGAAGGGTGCTGGCGCACCATAGCCATTGCGCCGGCGGGCGCCAGATACAGATTGGGGGGCTGCCCGGTTTCAGGGCCGACCGCATGTTGTGTCGCGCGCCAGGCTGCATGGCGTGGCGGATACGGGATGCGCGAGGCTTGCATGATCGCGCCGGCGCCCACATCTTGGAAGGATCAGCTTCAATGGAGGAACGCCAATGACTTCCAATGTCGCAGAACGTGGACTGTACAAGACCAGCGATGGCTGGGTGCAGGTTGTCGCGGGCGAGCAGCTTCGCCGCATCCGGGCGCAGGCCTATATCGCCAGTGGCGCGCAGCCGCCCCTTGAGCTGCTTCCTCTCCGTAATCCTGAGCCACAGGATCACGAGGCGAAGGCAGCCGGCCGCCGGGAGTACACGCACTAACGTCGCGATCGGGCGGACGGTCGGGGAGCGTCAGCTTCACCGGCGCCATCTGTTTGTGACGGACGTTTTGCCCTGAGACGCTGCTTCCCTTCCCATGGCAGCGTGGGTGTTTGCGCGTCAGTTGGCGGCTGTTCGACCGGAGGGGGCTGGGCGAACAGCACGCCTGTATTGAATGCGCCCTGCAAGGCGCAATCTGGACCGCGCGGGCTGATTCAACGCCCCCGGGAGGCGGCCGGACGGGCCGCGGGTTTTTTGACCGCCGGCTTTTTGGCGACTGGCGTTCGGGTTGCGGTTGCGCGCGCTGCAGGCTTTCGGGCAGGTGATTTCGCTGCGGCGGCCTTTGGCTTCGGCGCGGTCGCCCTGGTAGCCGTGGTTTTTACCGCCGTGGTCGTGGTCTTGCGCGCTGGCGCTTTCGTCGCTGTAACCCGCGCCGCCGTGGTTTTGCTGACGGCCGGTTTTTTCGGCGCTGCGCGAGCCGCCGTCGCCGTTGTTGCGCGGCTGGCCGGTTTGGCTGCCGGCGCCTTCGCCGCTGGAGCCTTCGCCGTGGCGCGGGTTGTGGACTTCCGCGCGGCGGCGGTCGCCTTCTGCGGCTTCAGAAGAAAAACCATATGATGTCTCCATGTGTATTGTTTGTGCGCGGTGGCATCGCGCAGGATGAATATTGATGTGAGTTATAAATAATAAGTAAATATGAACCATATCCTGCGGATATGTCGATTTTTTATAATATTCATGAAGGAGTCATCGGATAAATACTGAAGTCCGGGTTGGCGTTTTTCGGAATTTATTCGTTGCGTATCGACCGGCAGGCTTGCGAGAGCGCCAATCTCGCGCCGGACAATGGCCGACAAGCCATTGCGCCGCGCGGATAAATATGCCGTGGCGTGCGGTGAGTTTTGCGCGCGGCAGTACTTCAGTCCCGTTTGAATATTGTGGTGACTCCCGGGTCCCGCGCCCAGATCGAGATGACTGATTCAAGTATATTTTAGTGGCGCGCCCCTCGTTTCGTCCTAGGCTGTGTATGTGCGACGGCGATGCCCGCGCACGACAGGTAAAGCAATTGACAAAAAATCTGACGCGAAGACGTCGGGGTTACAGGAAGGAAACGACATGACGTGGGCGACAAGAGGCGCTCTGGCGGCAGCAGTGTTGTGCGTGCTGCATGCGGGCGCCGCCATGGCTGAGAAGAAGTACAGCCCCGGCGCGACGGATACGTCGGTGAGGTTGGGGCAGACCATGCCCTATAGCGGGCCTGCGTCCGCCTATGGCACGCAGGGACGGGCGGAAGTCGCCTATTTCAACATGTTGAACGCGGCGGGCGGCGTTAATGGCCGCAAGGTGGAGCTGCTGTCGCTCGATGACGCCTACAGCCCGCCGAAAACGGTGGAGCAAACCCGCAAGCTGGTCGAGTCGGAGCAGGTTCTGGCGCTGGTGAATTCCATCGGCACGGCGACGAACGCGGCCGTGCAGCGTTACCTCAATACCAAACAGGTGCCACAGCTGCTGGTTTCCACCGGCGCCACGCGATGGAACGACCCCACCAAATTCCCGTGGACCACACCGGGTTTCGCCTCATACTCGTTTGAGGGGAAGGTCTATGGCCGGCATATCGCCGCCACCACGCCCAACGCGAAAATCGCCATCCTCTGGCAGAACGACGATGCCGGCCGGGACTATGTCAGCGGCTTCAAGGAGGGCCTTGGCGAGGCTGTCCGCAATGTGGTGAAGGAGGCCAGCTACGAAGTCACCGATCCCACGGTTGATTCGCAGGTGATCCAGCTGAAAAGTTCCGGCGCCGATACGCTGTTCATGATGGCGACGCCAAAGTTTGGCGCCCAGGCCATTCGCAAGATCGCCGAGATCGGCTGGAAGCCGGCTTTCTATGTCGCCTCGGTCGCTTCGTCGCGCGTCCAGACCCTGCAGCCGGCAGGTCTGGATAACGCCAGGGGCATCGTGACCGCAACGGCGCTGAAGGATCCCAGCGACCCCGTGTGGGCCAACGATCCGGCGGTGCTGGCCTACCGGAAGTTCATGCAGGACTGGTACAAGGAAGGCGACCCGCTCAATAGCGGCAATGTCTTCGGCTATACCGTGGCCCAGACCGTGGAGCACATCCTGCGCAACGCCGGTGACAATCTCACCCGCGAGAATGTGCTGAAACAGGCAACCACCATCAAGAACCTGGCGCTGCCCATGTATCTGCCTGGCGTGGTCATGAACGTGTCGCCGACCAACTACACCACGGTGAACGCCCTGAGGCTGCAGCGCTTCGACGGCAACCGTTGGGTAGTGTTTGGCGAGCCCATCGCCGTCGAATGAACTGGCTCCCTGGCTCCTGCGCGGCTTCAGCACGGGCCTCCCGTAACGTCGCCGGCCCCTGATCGATTTCACCAGCTGGAGCGTTTCCGGTGAGCCTGGCTCACGGGATGCGCTCTATCGCTTTGGTCAGGCCCGCTTCCGTTGCGAATGCGGAGTTCACTTTTCTCAAAAATGCTCCGGCGACGGCAAGGTCACCAGCCAACTCGCCGTCCCACAAGCGGCGGCAGCCGCCGTGGCCAATGTTGCAGGCTGGCGGTGGCGTTGAGGCGAGCTGTCGTTGCGCTGGGCGGTGACGTCGCTCCGCCGCATCCAGGCGCCAATACGTCGGAGCAGAATAGCTGACAACCCTCAGCGCCGGAGAGCCGGGCCTCTCCAGGAGCAGGGGGCCCGCTCCACAGATCAACACCGGTCCAGGCATCAACATGCTCCGGACCGTTTCCGGTTTTCTGCTCCATGAGGGAATTTGGTGGGCCCGGCAGGACTCGAACCTGCAACCAGACCGTTATGAGCGGTCGGCTCTAACCATTGAGCTACAGGCCCTTCCGTATACTTTCAATGCCCTGGATCAAATGCTGTTGCCGCTTGATCCAGCCTGGCGCAGATATGGCACAGAAACGACGGAATCGGGTGTCGCCACCAGAGGCGTTCATGCCACGCCGCCAGGCTGGCGGCAACATCCCCTTACGTTCGACGCTTGGGTGAGGCGAACGAGGTCGTGGGGGCCGTAAACGCTCCCAGCCCCGATCGTCACCGCTCCGCGCCTGCTGGCGAACGCCCGCAAGTCTTCTCCAACTGTCTTTGCCTGAGCGCTTTCCGGTCAGCCGGAATCGGCTGACCGGTCAGAATTCGCTCAAACAAGGAAAACTGGAGCAGTTTGCGATCCAGATTGATCGAAAACTGCTAGTTCAGCCGAAGCAGGAAGCGCCGGTTCATGGCCTGGATTGGCCGCGCGTTCATGGGGAAAATGGCCCGGAACGCGTCAATGTCCGCCTGCGCAACCTCGACTGGAGCAGCCAGCACGTTCCAGTCCACGACTTCCGAGCATGGCGGCGTGGTGAGCGACCCTTCATAGCGATAGACGCTGCGCGCGTGCGGCAGCAAGCCTGCCGGATCCAGCGCCCCATCGAGCGCCTGTGCGCCGGCGGCTTTTGGCGCTGTGGCCATGATCTTCGCAAAGGCAGGGTTCACCTGCCCGGGAACAAGAAACACGCCCAGCACCAGCAGGCTCCCATCCGCTTCGGCGTGGACGAAATGGGCTTCCATGGCGCTGCGCTTGCCAGCCACCGCATGCTCGCTGGGCGCATGAAAGTGGAACTGTCTGAGCATGTAGGTCTTGCCGCCTATCGTCGCCGCGCCCGCGTCGCCTGCGACATCGGCCTGGATGGTGTGGCCGTTGTTCGTCACCCTGAACGCGTCCGGCTTCCATGCGAGGGCGGGGCCGGCGCCCGCCGCCGTAACTGCGCCATCGAGATCCACCGGCGATTGCTGGTTGCCGACGGAGCAGGCGGCAAAGCCCTGTTCGAGCGAACCCCACCGGGCGGGTCCGCCGTGGCCTTCATAGCTCCAGTGGGGAGAGCCGCTCTCCGCGGCTCGCGCCACGCCGGCGCAGATGGGGCACACGGATAACGCGGCAAGCAGGGCGCGGCGGGTAAAAGCCATGATGTTCTCCAGAACCCAAAAGTTGTCCGCCGCTATTATATCGCGCGCTGCGAGTTTAAGCGCCTCCCAATACGAAATGTTCTTTCAACCAGGAGCGGCCAGCCATGCCGCGCTTTGCCTCATGGGCGTTATCCTTGGTTTTTGGTTTCAGTAATAATTCAACGCAATTCTCCCATGGAACTTCTGTAATATTCATTGGCTCAAAATTTTCGCGGAGCTTTGACGGCATAACGTTTTCCGCTCTGGCCACGGAATATGCAGGCGATATGCCAAATGTCGTATTATCCATTGAAATGGACTGCCTGACCACGCCGAAGTTCTTTGGCCGCCATGCCTGCGGTGCGCCTGATGCGGGATCGCTTGCCAGAACAGATTTCCGGGCCTGCCCATGGTGATTGGGCGCAGGAGGCGAACGTTCCTGCCGCAGATGCGCTCAACACGATCACCGCAATTCGATGAGCCGCCGCAAGGTCGTGGCGTCCTCCCTCTGCTGACGTAAGATAGAATTGATATCATGCTCATGGGCGGTGTGTCGCCAGAAGCGGAGCGGGCTGGGAGGATTGGTCCATGGCAGGAATTCCAGCGATATTGCCCGCCGGTCTGGAGCCGTATGCACGTTCCCCCGACTTCACGCCTGAGAACCTTCCGGTAAAATTACAGGCTGCTCACGCGACGAAGGCCGGCGCCTGGGGCCTCCTGCACGTGTTGTCGGGTCGTGTGCGATATTGTCTGGAACCCCCGGATGCAGTGGAGGTCATCGCATCGGCAGGAGAGATGGTCGTGATTGAGCCGCAGGTCGCGCACCACGTAAGCTTCGTTGAGCCGGGCTGCTTCTTCATCGAGTTTTACCGGGCTTCATGACGACGCCCCATGGTTCGGTTGGACTGGTCGGGTCTACCGGAAGCCGGGGCTGAAGCGAGGGCAGCCAGCAGGGGATTGGCCGGCCGGAGACGCCCGTGGGACTGGTGCGGCATATGCTGGAGGTCGCGAAAGCGGCTTGTCGCGCCGCCAGTGCATGGCGTGCATGGCGATGCGGCGGCCTGGCTCCGCGCCGGACCCCGTTCTGACGGGGCCGGATGGCGGGCGGGAAGCAAAACGGTTCTTCAGTCCCGGGGAAACCTGTCCATGCGCCAGTTGCCCGGATCCTGGGCGGGTTATCGCCGGGTTCATGCATACGCCGGCAGCGCCCGGCGCGCTTTCATGGGCGATAGACCTTGATTTCATCGGGTATGCCCTTCAACGCGAAGGTCCCCACCAGCTCAAACATGCCCCAGAGCTGTTCGGTCAGGGCCGCGGACATGATCAGCGGCTCGCCCAGCGCCTTGTTGAGGCCTGCGAGCCGGCTGGCGACGTTGACGTCGCGGCCGATGACCGTGAAGTCGAGGCGCGCGCCGGAGCCGACATTGCCATAGGCCGCTTCGCCATGATGCAGGGCGATGCCGGTGGCGATCGTCTGGTCAGGATGGGAGGCGTTCCATGCTTCCAGCCGCGCCAGCGCCGCCCGGGCGGCGTCGAGCGCCGCCTGGGCGGCGCTGCCGGCGTCATCGCCGCGGTCACGGAAAATCGCCAGCAGGCCATCGCCAAGATACTTCAGCACCTCGCCGCCTTCGGCTTCGATTGGCGGCACGATGCAGTCGAAATAGGCGTTGAGCAGGTCGACGGTCTGCTCCGGGGTCAGCGATGACGAGCGCTGGGTATAGTCGCGCATGTCGGCGAACAGGATGGCGGAACGGATGCGCGTGACATGCCCGCGTCGCACGTCGCCATCCAGCACCAGCCGGTGCGGTTCATCGCCGATATAGGTGCGGAGCAGCTGGTGCACGGCTTCGTAGCCGGCATAAATTTCCAGCACCGCCTCGATGGTCGGGGTCAGCGCATGCAACAGGTTGATGTCGCCGTCGCTGAATCCTCCCGGCGCCCGGGTGGCGAAACTGACGCCATTCTTGTGCCCGTTGGCGAACAGCAGCGGCGCGCAAAAATAGTGCGTGTAACCCTGGGCGCGCAGGTCAGGCACAATGCCGAAACGCTCGTTGGGAGTCTCGTCCATGCGAAAGCTGATGGCCGCGCGGGCGCGGTGCGCCGCCGCGAAGGGGATTTCCTCGTAGACCTTTTCTGAAAAATCGCTGTAGGCGATGGCCTCGGCCTCCAGGCCTTCGGCGCGCTTCCACTCCATGGCCATCGCGGCCTGCTCGGCGTGCAGCGTCTGCAGCACAAGCATGGCCCTGTCCACGGGAATATCAGCCTCAGCCAGCCGTTCGCACAGCCCGGCGACAATCAGCTTGAGATCGGAAGCATTGCGTCCGTCGGTCAGCAGCCAGTCACGGATGGCGAGGCCACGCGAGAGCATGGCCTCGTCCATTTCCAGCCAGGAAACGCCGGTGGCGCCTGGCTGCATGGCGGAAACGGGCGGAGTGTCAGCGCTCATGACCGCTTTCGGCCCTCCAGGCCCCGGCGCCGCGCGGCCACGTCGCGTCGCAGGCCGGCGGGACCATATCGCTTTCCGTCATTGAGCCCCTGCGTCGGTCATGGTGACGGGGCCATGGCCGGGCCGAGCACGATACAACCTCGCCGCGCCGCGTCAAACCGGCCGCGTCACGGCGCGCCACCCAGTCGCCGCATCATGCTCTTGCGAAGGCCTGGCGCTCCCCGCCACGCTGGCGCATCAGCAGGAACAGCACGATGGCGCCATTGAGAAGGTTGAACGCAAGCCCGTTGAGGAAGGCGATCTGATACGAGCCGGTCATGTCAAAGATCCGGCCGGACATCCAGCCGCCAAGCGCCATGCCGATCACGGTGGCGAGAATCAGCAGGCCGACCCGGCCGCCGGCTTCCTTCACCGGAAAGTATTCGCGCACGATGATGGCGTAGCTGGGCACGAGACCGCCCTGGAACAGGCCGAAAAGCGCCGAGATGACATACAGCGACGTCAGGCTGTCGAACATCAGATACAGCGCCAGCGCCGTGCCCTGGGCGATGGAGCTGAGGAACAGGGCGCCGAGACCGCCGATCCGGTCGGCGATGTAGCCGCAACCGATGCGGCTGATGATGCCGCAAGCCAGCATCAGTGACAGCATTTCCGCCCCCCGCGCCACGCCATAGCCCAGATCGCCGCAATAGGCGACGATGTGCACCTGCGGCATGGCCATGGCCACGCAACAGCCAACGCCAGCCACCGCCAGCAGGGTTTGCAGCCGCCCTGGCGAAACGCCCAGCGCCTGTTGCGGCTCGGCGTAGGTCTGGACGACGGACGCGCCCGCCGTGGCGGCGGCGACGTCCACCGGCGCGCGCCGCCGCAACAGCAGCGTCAGCGGCAGCATGGTCGCGGTGCAGAAAATGGCGATGCCGATGTGCGTGGCGCGCCAGCCCCACATGTTGATGGCGCGTTCAACAACCGGCGGCCAGAAGGCGCCCGCCAGATAGTTGCCGGAGGCGCAGATGGCGACAGCGAGACCACGCCGCTTGAAAAACCAGCAGGAAATATCCGCGACCAGAGGGCCAAAACAGGCGGACGAGCCAATGCCGATCATGGCTCCAAAAACAATGGCGAAACTGACGATGCCTGGCGTCAGGGTGGTGAGCACATAACCCAGGCCCATGATGACGGCGCCCAGCGCCAGGGGCGGCATGATGCCGACGCGGTCAGCCAGCCGGCCAAACGCCACGCCGCCAACGCCAAAGCCCAGCATGACCATGGTGAACGGCAGGGACGCCGCCGCGCGGTCGACGCCAAACTCCGCCTGAACCGACGGCAGGGCGACAACCACGGACCACATGCCGACGCCGCCAACCATGCTCAGCAGAACTGCCGCAAAAAGGCGTCGCCACGCAACGCCGCCGTCTATTTCGCTCATGCCCCTGCGCGTTCCCGGCTCTCGCGCCTCTGTCCGGAGCGGCGATCTGGCGCCCGCCGGCAGGCGCATTTCCCCCACACGAAAAATTATTCTACCAGGCTGGCCGGGCGTGCGCCATTGCTTTCAGTGCATGCGGCAGGGCCTGTTTCGCATGTAGCGGGGGATTTTGCCTCCTGGAAGCGGCGAGAGCTTCCGGAACGTCGTCGCCTGTGATCCAGTTGGCGATCGGCCGGTTTCGGCGGCCATGAAGGTCTGGCGGCTCACGCCGGAGCAGCGGGGGCGACGCATGTTGCGCATGTGGGTTATCTGGGTTGTCGCCAGCGCGGTCATTGGCGTGGCCATCGGCTTTCGCGCCGGCGCGCGGGTGGCCGTGATCGCGGGTCTCGCCATTGGCCTGTGCGCCTTCGCCATCAACGCCCTGCAGGGCGACGCGCTGGTTTCCGCCTTCTGGTCCATGGCGGCGGCGGGCGGCGGCCTTGTCGCCGGCGGTCTGCTGGGCGGCGCCGTCATGGTCATGCTGGGTGGTCGCGACTCCGGCGCCTGACCGGCCCGGGCGATGAGAATGACAGACTCCGGCGAGCCGGAGCGCAACAAGGGATGGAAACATGCAGACGGATCAGGGCCGCGTCATCATTGTCACTGGCGCGGGCTCCGGGATTGGCGCGGCTACGGCGGCGCGTTTCATCACCGCCGGCGATCGGGTGGCGCTGCTTGACCGGGATGAGGAAGCGCTGGCGCGCCAGCTCGGGCGCCACGCAGGCGCGGCGGATCGCGTGATGGCCCAGCGCGTCGACATGGCGGTTTCCGCTGATGTGGACGCCGCCGTCGATGCGGTGGTCGCCCGGTTTGGCGCGGTGGACGTGCTCGTCAACAATGCTGGCATTGGCGGCTTCGGACATGTCGACCGTCTGCCCGATGAGAAGTGGCGGCAGGTGTTCGCCGTCAACGTGGACGGCGTGTTTTACGCCAGCCGTCGCGCCTTGCCGCACATCATCGCCCGGCGCGGCAATATCGTGAACATCGCTTCCATTTCCGGCACCGGCGGCGATCATGGCTTCGCAGCCTACAATGCCTCGAAAGCAGCGGTGATCAACCTGACGCGGGCCATGGCGCTCGACCACGGCGGTGAAGGCGTGCGCGTCAACGCCGTGTGCCCCGGTCTGGTGCAGACGCCATTGTCGCAGCAGCTGTGCGAAACGCCCGAGGTGGCCGCGCGCTATATGGAGGCGATCGCCCTCGGGCGGCTGGCGCAGCCGGAGGAAATCGCCGAGACCATCTTTTTCCTGGCCTCTCCGGCGGCGTCTTACGTTACAGGCGCAGCCCTTGTCGTCGATGGCGGCCTCACGTCCGCAACAGGCCAGCCCAATTTCACCCGCCTGCTTACCGGAGAGACCCGCACCGGGACATGACCTCAGGCGCGGCCATGGCCGGCCATGCCGATGATCCGGCAGGGCTGGCGAAACTGGCGGCTCTGGCCGCCAGCGGCTATGCTGGCCCATCTTCAGCATGGGGGAGAACGTCTGTGTTTGAAACCATCACTGGCGGGCAATGCGCCGCCGCGAGGGCGCTGACCCAGATTTCGGTCGAGGTGCTGGCCAGCCGCAGTGGGTTGGGCGCGGATCTCATCAGGAAATTTGAAGCCGGCTCGACGCCGCCTGACGTTCCAGGTCTGCGCGCCCTCCAGGCCGCGCTCGAAAGCTTTGGCGCCCACTTCATTCCGGAAGACGACATGGGCGTTGGCGTGCGGCTGCGCTTTACCAGCAGCCTGTCGCGCAAGGTCGCCGGCTGGGAGAATGAAGGCGGCTCGGTCGGCGATGACGACGTGCCCTGACCCGTCAGCCGCCCCTGTGAGCCGGGCGTGCTTCACCCCCCGGTTCGCCAGTTCAGGGCAACGGACGTAAACGGCCGGTAGTTGGCTGAGCCTCTCGCCCGCGCATCCCGACGGCGGCGACTGAGGCGCGCGTCGCCGCTCCGTGTCGCAGCTTGACAAATCACCCGACTGGAACAAATAAGGAACAGATGGCCGCTCCGGCCGGACATCCGCCCGGAGATGGCAATGGAGACGCTCTTGGGAGGCCTGCCCCTCGGAGATGCGTTCCTGGACGCCGATGATGCAGGGCCTGGCGCACGGGCGGCGCCCGTTCCCGGGCGGGGCCCTGCAGTCCACGGTGGTGGACGCGCCACTGTCGTCCGAAAAATCTGCGGCCCAACCGCATCGACCGGACAATGTGCCCACGCCGCCCTCGCATGGCGCGACGGGCGACGCCCATCGCTGTTTGGGGTCGCCGAACTGGACAACGTGGTGGCCGATGGCGGGCTTGCCCAGGGCGCGGTGCATGTGGTGGAGGCAGCCAGCGGCGGTCCGGCGGAAGAAATCGCCCGGCACATGGAAGCGGCGGCAGCGTTTGCAGCCGGCTTCGGCCACCGTTCCCGCGGCGACGCCTGCTGGCTCGGACCGCCCGCGGATCTGTTGGACCATGGCGCCATGGCGGCAGGGGGCGAGGGCGCCCTTCCCATGATTGAAACATGCTGGGACGGCAGGCCTGGCGTCAGCCTCGCGGCGGTTCCTGCGCGGGTCATGGTGCTGGATGTGCGGCGGGCGCACCGGCTGTCGTTGCCGGTCCGTCTTGCCCGGGCCGCCCTGAAACAGGGACGGACCGTCGTGCTCCTGATGCTGGACGCCGCCCGGGTCGCCGCGCTGCCTGAGTTTCCGCCCATCTGCTGGCGTATCGGTCAGGCGGATATGGACGCGGATGTCGCGCGGCGCCTCTGGCAAGTGGAGCTGACGCGTGGGGAGGCGGTGCGGCGCGTTCTGGTGAGTGCCTGCGACAGGGAGGGGCGGATGGTTGCTGCTCCCAGGTTGTCGGCGAATGGCGGCAAGGAAATGATGCGCCGGTTTGCCCGAGCCTGAGCTGCGCCTGACAGACCAGGCGCGCCCTCCAGCGCGGGCCTCTGGGGGGATGCATTCGCCCCGGCCCCTGCCGCCCGATGACGTTGCGGCCGGAACGCGTTTCGCATGCGGGCCGCATGGCGATCCATCTGGCTGTTGATGTGGTGTGGGCGGCTTCTGCTGGCGCTTGCGAGCGCCTGCCGCGTCGGGGCCTGTCAGTGATGGCGGCGTCGCGCTGTCTCCGGCAAAACGTCTGCCCTGGCGAAGCGCTGTGAATTTCCAGGTTCTCAAATGATATCATAACGATATGTCGGGCGCGCCTCCGATATGCGGATATGCGCGCGCCTCGGCGGCCCCTCCGCTCGCCGCGACCAGTTCCCAGGGAATATAGATTGCAATTGCAAATCGTTTGCAATTGCATATTATCGCGACGGCAAGCGCTGCTCTGGATTGCGCTGAAAAGGGGAGCGCCGGAGAATGTGGCCAATGGGCAAGGGGCCGAAAGAGATGGGATCAGGGGTGGGGCGGTTCGGGCGGATGATTGTGGCCGGCGGGGTATTGGCGACGGCGCCTGTAATTCAGGTTGGGCCCGTCCAGGCGGAAGAGACTGCCAGAGAGGCTGTGAAGAGCAGGGCGTGGCCTGGGCAGCTCAATGCAACGGGGCAACCAGAACGGGGGGGAGGGGCCTCAGTCCGCAGCGGAGATGAGCCGCTGGATACTGAGCATCTGTTTGGTTTTGCCGAGGGCTCCGATATTGGCCAGCCCGGCGAGCTTGAACTGGAAACCGAGACAACCGGGCGTTTTGGCAAGCGTCATGGCAGCTTTTCCGCCGTTGACGCGGCCATTTCGCTGAAAGCGCCGGTCACCCGGAGTTTTCGCCTGTCGCCGGGTTTTATCGTGTCGCGTTATGACATTCATGGCATGCCGGATCAGCCGGACCGCCACCGCACGGCGCTGGACGGCGCCTTTCTTGACATGCGTTTTCGCGTGCTGGACCGCGCCGCCGCGCCGTTTGGCCTGACCCTTGGCGTAACGCCAGGATTTGGCGGCGTCGAGCCGGGCACGGGTCTGCGATCACGTGAATACGGCGCCAGCTTCAAGGTGCTCATCGACCGGGAGATTATTCCCGGCCAGCTCATCGCCGCCCTTAACCTCACCTACGACATGGGCGTATCAAGGCCGCACGCCAGCGGCGTTGGCCGCGCATCGGGGTTCGACATCACCGGGGCCCTGTCGTGGCGCCTGGGGCCGGATGTGTTCGTCGGCGCCGAGGCGCGCTACGCCAGGGCATATGAAGGGCTTGGTCTCGATCGCTATGCCGGACAGGCGCTGTTTGCCGGGCCAACGCTCTATGTTGGGCTGGGCGCGCATCTGTGGGCGTCGGTGGCCTGGCACGCCCAGCTTGCTGGCGACGGCCGCCAGCATGCCGGGCATTTCGATCTGGACCAGTTTGAACGCCACCAGGTGCGCCTGCGCGTCGGCGGCCATTTCTAGCGACTGGATTCTGAATGGCGGTCCAGCAGATGAGGCCGGACGATTGTCAATATGCCGGAATGCTCCCCTCCACGGCGCTGGATCACCGCTTCGCTCCACAAACCAGGCTATCGCATTGATTCTGGCGTCCTGGCGCAGCAGATTTCCTCGTCAGGCTGACGCGCGGCTGATCGATTCCCATATAGGGGAGGGCGCTTCCCACAGCCGGAGTGATTGTCGGGATCGCTGACAGATTTTCAGGAGGTTGACGCCATGTTTTTTGGGCGAAAGAAAACCAGCCTGCCGGGGCCGGGGGAAGCCTTGCCCGGCCGCCAGACGCCGATTTCCACCAGCCAGCGCCATTTCGTCAGTGATGCGCCGCTGCATGGCCCGTGGCCTGGTCTGGCGCAGATCCAGCTTGGTCTTGGCTGCTTCTGGGGCGCCGAGCGGCTGTTCTGGAACCTCCCGGGCGTGGCCGTCACCGCTGTTGGTTATGCCGGAGGCGCGACGCCCAACCCGACCTATGAGGAGGTGTGCTCCGGCATGACTGGCCACACGGAGGTGGTGCTGGTTATCCATGACGAGAAAAAAATGCCCACCGCGGAACTGCTGGCGACATTCTTCGAGAATCACGATCCCACCCAGGGCATGCGTCAGGGCAATGACATCGGGACCCAGTATCGCTCGGCCATCTACGCGACAACGCCGGAGCAACTGGCCGCCGCCCGCGCCGTGCGCGACCAGTATCAGGGTTCCCTGAGCGCCGCCGGCTTCGGGCCGATCACCACGGAAATCCGTGATGCGCCGCCGTTCTACTACGCCGAGGACTATCACCAGCAGTATCTGGCGAAAAACCCTGGGGGCTATTGCGGCATTGGCGGCGTTGGCGTCGCTTGCCAGCGCGGCGTCGGCGTGGCGGCTGGCTGAGCCCGTGGTCCGTTCCGACATTCGCGTTCCTCCGTGCGGGGACGAATGCCGGAACAGGGACTTGGCTGGCGTTCCGTTGATTTCCCGGCGGCGTCCGTGCCTATGACATGCGCTCCTGGCGTGACGCCAGCCAGGGCGCATCGGTCAAATTTCGCTGCACCAGCGTCGCCACGCCGCCCCTTACGGCGCCTGCAACACCGCCTGACACGCTGGCGGCAGGTCGGCCATGGTCAGCGCGCGCGGCGGCTTGCCGGGCGGGCGTGGTTTGGGATGCAACACTTCCGGCCTGAACCACCAGTCCAGCTCCTTGCCGCAGCCATCGCCAGGCGGCGGCGGCGGCTGGTTGCGGCAGGCGTCGCCGCTGTTGCAGCTCAGGCGCACGTGGAAGTGGTAGTTGTGTCCCCACGTCGGCCGGACCTTGCGCAGCCATGCCCGGTCGGCGCCGGCGTCGCGGCACAACGCTTTCTTGATCGCCGGATTGACGAATACGCGGGCCACATGCGGGCTGGAGGCGGCGAGCTTCAACAGTTGCACATGGCTGGCGCTGTAGGTGCGCGGGTCGATGTCCAGCTTGTCCTTGCGCACCAGGTCGGTGGAGGAAACTTCCTCGCGCTCGGCTGCGGAATAGACGCGACCGGTCATCGGTCGCAGCCAGATGTCCGCCTCAATGCCCAACTGGTGCGAGGCGTGCCCTGTCAACATGGGACCGCCGCGCGGCTGCGCCATGTCGCCGATCAGGATGCCCTGCCAGCCGGTGACGCTCGCGGCGTCGGCGGAGAATTTTTGCAGGAACCGCACCAGACGCGGTGTGCCCCAGCTGCGGTTGCGCGACAGGCGCATCACCTGCCAGGTCTCGCCGGTGTTCGCCATCTGCACGCCGCCGGCGTAGCAGCCGCGGGAGTAAAATCCGATGGCGTGACCGGCGCCAGGCGCCGCCGTCGTCACTTGCCCGAACAGCCGCCGCGCGGCGTCAGGCGGCAGGGTTTTGAGGGCCTGGGCGCGTCTGGCGGCTTCCTGACGCGCGTTTTCCTGGGCCATGGCGGGGCTGGCGATCAGGGCGGCTCCGGCAATGGCGAGGCAAATCAGTTGCTTCCACATGCGGAAAAGGTCTCACAGTGATGCGGCGCGGACAACCGCGCTCCTGGGCATTCTCGGGAAAAGGGAAATCCGATTCGGATTAAGAAAGTATCCCGGATCAAATGGATGGCGCGGAGGCGGGCTGGCGGATTTCCGGTTTGCAGATATTGCGCATCAGGCGATGGATCAGTATCGGAGCAGGCGGATATCTGATTGAGGCCCGCATGAGCCTGCTGTCGCCCGCCGTTCTGCCCATCCTGCTGTTGCTGGCCTCCAACGTCTTCATGACGACGGCCTGGTATGGCCATCTGAAGTTCCCTGGCGCGGCGTTGCCGACGGTGGTGCTGGTGTCCTGGGGCATTGCCCTGCTGGAATACTGTCTGGCCGTGCCCGCCAACCGCATCGGCCACGCCGTCTACAGCGCCGCCGAACTCAAGACCATCCAGGAGGTGATCTCTCTGGTGGTCTTCGCCGGCTTCTCCGTGGCCGTGCTCGGTGAGCGCCTGACTCTCAACCACGCCGTTGGCTTTGTCCTGATCGCCCTTGGCGCCCTGTTCGTTTTCAAGGGACCACTATAGGCGCCTCATGACGGGTGCCCGAGGCGACGCCATCTTGCCGGAAAACGCCCTATAGCCAGCGCGCCCGCTTGAAGCGCAGGTAAAGCAGGCCGCACAGGCTCAGGATGATGGAGATCACGACGAAGTAGCCGTACTCGGTCTGCAACTCCGGCATGTTTTTGAAGTTCATGCCATAGATGCCGGCGATCGCCGTCGGCACGGCGAGAATGGCGGCCCAGGCGGCAAGTTGGCGGGTAATTTCGCTCTGGCGTTGCTGTTCAAGCAGATTGCTCGCCTCAAAAACCGACGTCAGGATTTCCCGCAGGCTGGCGACCCGGCTTTCCACCCGCGTCACATGGTCATGCACGTCGCGAAAATAGGGCCGCGCCTGTGGATCAATCGACGGCAGCTCCAGATGCGCCAGCTTGCTGCACACCTCCGACATGGGGCCGAGAATGCGCTGGAAGCGGATCAACTCGCGGCGCAGCGTGAACAGGCGGCTGACTTCGCTCCGGCCGATGAAGGAGTCGAGCATCCGCTGCTCCATCGCCAGGACTTCTTCCTCAATGTTCTCAACGATCGGCAGATAGCCATCGACGATGAAATCAAGGATGGCGTGCAACACATAGTCCACGCCCTGCTGCAGCAGGGCCGGCGCCGCTTCGAGCTGGTGGCGCAGCTCGGTATGGGCGCGGGCCGAACCATGGCGCACGCTGATCAGATGGTCGCGGCTGACGAATATGTCCGTTTCGCCATAGGAGATGCGGTCGCCGTTCAGATGCGCGGTGCGCGCCACGACAAAAAGCTGGTCGCCGAACACCTCGACCTTTGGAAGTTGATGCGCCTTCAGCGCGTCTTCGACGGCGAGAGGGTGCAGGCCGTAATTTTCCTGCAACAGGCGCAGTTCATCCTCGTTCGGCTCGTGCAGGCCAATCCAGACAAACTCCGAACGGTCGCTGGCGCACATGGCCGGCTGGTCGAGCGGGACGGGGGTGACCGGGCGGCCATGACGGTAGAGGTAAGCGGCGACAACAGTCATGCGGATTCATTCCAGGCGAACGCCAGCAGGCGGTTTTGACGCCACGTGGGGTTCTCAGGCGCCCGAGTGTCCGGAAGACCGGTTGTGTATTGGTTAAGGCGTTTGCCCCACGGAACGGGAGCTGCCCCGGCCAGGCGAGGGCTGGCCTGCATGACCATGCGGAAGCCCGTCGCGAATCGCGCGGTTCCCCCATGGTCAGGTCATGTCTCCCTGTCGGGAGCCGCGCCGGTTCTATACGGTCTCAGGCCTGCGGTTCGCCGATGCTGTATTGCGCAGGGAGCGGAGGACCGAGAACAGGACCTCCGGACGGAACGGCTTTTCGACTACCGGCGTATCCGGGAAATCCTGCGGCAGGTGGGCGCGTCCGTAACCTGAAACAAAACAGAAGGGGATGTTGCGCCCGGACAGCGCAATGGCGACCGGATCAACCGGCTTGCCGCAGAGGTTGCCATCCAGGACGGCGAGATCAATGTCCCCGGTTTCCGCAACCGCAAGCGCGTCGCTGACCGTAGCGGCGATGGCGACGATCTCCGCGCCGGCCTCTTCCAGTTCACTGCTGAGATCAAAGGCAATGAGCGGCTCGTCCTCGACAACAAGAATGCGGCAGCCATCAAAACCGCCATCGTCCGGCAGCGGCGCCGGCGGGGTTCGCGCCGGCAGCGGCGCCGCCGCCACGTGGGTGACGCCGTCGGACAGGCGGATGGTCCAGATGACGCCGGCCGGTCGCCACTCCACCGAGATGGCGTCGGGATCGGCGCCCGCGCCAGAGCGTATCAGCGTGGAGCCGAAGCCGGCGCGTTTGGGCGGCGTGACGGGCGGGCCGCCGCGCTCCTCCCACTGCAGCTCCAGGCCATCGCCAAGCCGGCGCCAGCTGATCAGCACCTCGCCGGCCGGCGCCGAGAGCGCGCCGTATTTGGCCGCGTTCGTGCCCAGTTCGTGCAGGCTCAGCGCCATGCGCAGGGTGTTCTCGGGCGACAGCTCCACCTTGGGGCCATGCAGATGCACGCGGTCCCGATCGAGCGTTCCCGCCTGAAACTGGTCATGGACCAGCTGGTCGAGCAGGGTGCTGGACCAGGTGGCGTCCGACAGGATGGCGTGGGCGCGCGACAGCGCCTGCAGCCGGCCGCCAAAACTTTGCTCGAAGGAGCCCAGGCTGTCGCTTTGCCGCAGGGTCTGGCGGGCGATGGCCTGAACGTTGGCCAGGGTATTCTTGATGCGGTGGTGGAGCTCGCCAATCAGCAGCGTGCGCACCTTCTCGGACCGGTGGCGCTCACTGACGTCGAGAATCTGCAGCGACAGCGACAACTTTCCGGTGATGGGATCACGCAGGACCGAGCCGTAAATCTCGCAATGAATGTTGGCGCCATCCGGCCCAAGAGCGTTGGCTTCGGCGGCGTAACGCGGCGGCACGTCAGCCTCTGGCCGCAACCATCCGCGCAGTACATCCAGTCCTTCCGGCGCCAGCCAGGCGATCTCGCCGGCGAGGCGGCCGGCGACCGCCTCCGCGCTGCGGCCGAACATCCGCTCCGCGCCAGCCGACCAGGCGAGAATGGTCAGGGCGCTGTCGATCTCCACATAGGCCAGAGGGGAGTTATCGGCGTGCGCTTTCAGCCGGGCGATCGCCAGGTCCCGGTGGCTGGCGATGGCGCGCAGCTCATCGCGCTGCCGCTCCAGATCGCGCGCCTGCTGGCCGATCCGGAAAAACACCTCGGCCTTTGACTTGAGCACCAGCGGATCGATGGGCTTGAAAATATAGTCCACCGCGCCGGCTTCATACCCCCGGAAGCGACGGGTGTCGTCCCGTTCAGCGGCTGTAACGAAAATGATCGGCACGCGGCGCGTGCGCTCGGCGCCGCGCATCAGCTCCGCCAGTTCGTAGCCATTGGTTTCCGGCATGTGCACATCGAGAAACGCCAGCGCATAGTCATGGACCAGCATCAGCTCCAGCGCCTCCGGGGCCGATGACGCGTGGTGAATCTCAAGCCCCTCCCGCTGCAACAGCGCGTCCAGCGCCAGCAGGTTCTCGGCGACATCGTCGACAATCAGGAAGCGGATGGGATCAGCGGGCATGGGTCACGTCCTCGCTTGCCGTGCGACGCCAGATACGCTCGCGTTCATTGAATGGGGCCCAGGCGGCGGATGAGGCCGAGAACCGCAGTGTTTCATGGGCGCCGAGTCCCAGAAATCCGCCGCGCACCAGAGCGTCAGAGAACAGTCCCAGCGCCCGATCCTGGAGCGCTGCGTTGAAATAAATCAGTACGTTGCGGCAGGACACGAGATGCACCTCGGAAAATACCTGGTCCGTGGCGAGATTGTGCTCGGAGAACACCGTCCGACTTCTCAGGCTCCGGTCGAAAACGGCGTGACCATAGCCTGCCGTATAGTAATCTGAAAGGGAGGCCTTGCCGCCGGCCTGCTGGTAGTTGGTGGAGAAGCCAGAAATACGGTCAATGTCGTAAATCCCCGCAGAAGCCTTGTTCAGGGCGCGCCGGTTGATTTCCGTAGCGTAAAACAGCGTGCGCCCGAACAGCCCCTCCTCATGGAAGAGGATGGCGAGCGAGTAGAGCTCTTCCCCATTGGCGCAGCCGGCGACCCAGACCTTCAGCGACGGAAAGGTCCGCAGGTGCGGAATCACCTCCTCACGCAGCGCCAGATAGTAGCCAGGATCGCGGAACAGCTCGCTCACCTGCACCGTCATGGCGTCGAGAACCTGCGGCAATACCGCTGGCTCGTGCAGGACCCGCTTCTGCAGATCCGAGATGGTGTCGCAACCCAGGCGCTCCCGCGCCAGCTCTGCCCGTCGCAGCAGCGAGGCGCGGGAATAGGAGCGGAAGTCATAGTGGTAACGCCGGTAGAGCGCTTCCAGAAACAGCTCCAGCTCCACCGGCTCCACGGGCGGCGCTGTCATCGGGCCTGCGGTCATCGCGACATCCACACGCGCGTGAGCGACAGCAGCTTGTCGACGTCGATGGGTTTGGGAATGTAGTCGTTGGCGCCCGCGGCAAGGCAGATGTTCTGGTCCTCAACCATCGCCTTGGCCGTCAACATGATGATCGGCAGGTTGGCCCAGCGATCCAGTCTGCGGATCTCGCGGGTTGCCGTCAGGCCGTCCATTTCCGGCATCATCACGTCCATCAGCACCAGGTCGACGCCCTGCGCCCCGTCCGCCACGCGTCCAAGCGCCTCCAGCGCCTCCCGGCCGTTGCGGGCGACCTGGACCTCGACGCCGTGCGGCTCAAAGATGCCGGTCAGGGCGTAGACGTTGCGGATGTCGTCCTCCACCACCAGGATCCGGCGTCCTTCCAGTATGGAATCGCGGTTGAGGGACACCTTCAGCATTTCCCGCTGACGCTCCGGCAACCCCGCCACCACCTGATGGAGGAACAATGTCACCTCGTCGATCAGGCGCTCCGGCGATTTGGCTCCCTTGATGATGATGGACCGCGAATAGCGGCGCAGTCGCAGTTCTTCGGCTTCACTCAGGATGCGCGCCGTGTAGACGATGACCGGCGGGAATGACGCCGCGTCATCTGCGTCGAGCTGTTCAAGCACGTCAAACCCGGAGGCGTCGGGCAACGTCATGTCCAGCACGATGCAGTCAAACGTCCCCGCCCGGCACGCGGCCATCGCCTCCGCTGCTGTCGCCGCGCCAACGGTTTCCACCTGGTCGCTGGCCAGCAGGGCCTTGAGGCCGGCAAGCTGCGCGGGATCATCCTCGACGATCAGGACGCGCCGGGTCCGTTGCTCCAGCCGCCCTTCAAGCCGCTGGATGGTTTGCGACAGCTCATCGCGGTCGACGGGCTTGAGCAGATAGCTCATCGCGCCCTGGGCCATCGCCTCGCGCATATGGTCGCCCGCCGAGACGACGTGAATGGGAATGTGACGGGTCTGGATGTTGCGTTTCAGCCTGTCGAGAACGGAAAGTCCGGAATGATCGGGCAATCCCACATCAAGGACGATGGCCTGAGGCAGGTAGCGTTGCGCCGCGTTCACCGCGTCTTCGGCGCGATCGACCACGATGCAGCGGAACTCAAGGTCGCGCGCCAGATCAAGCAGAATCCGGGCGAACGCCGGATCGTCCTCGACCACCAGCATGACGCGATCGCTGTCCTGGATGAGGGCGCGATCATCCTCCACGCCGGCCATGCAGCCGATGGTCGTGGTTTCGCCTGGCGCGGCTTCCGGCATGGCGACCGGAAGCTGTGGCGGCGGCGGCGTTCCGGGAGCAGCCGCGCGTCGGCGCACCGCGCTGTTTTCCGGGAAGCGGCGCGGCAGGATCAGGGTGAAGACGCTGCCGGCTCCAGGCGTGCTTTCGAGCGTGATGCGTCCGCCAAGCAGATCAGCCAGCTCGCGTGAGATGGACAGACCGAGGCCGGTGCCGCCATACCGGCGCGATATGGCTCCATCGGCCTGGCGGAAGGCCTCGAACACGCCCTGCTGGTCCCCGTCCTTGATGCCAATCCCCGTATCGCGCACGGCGAATGAGACGCCGTCCCCGACCGCCGAGACCCGCAGCGACACGCTGCCGGAATGGGTGAACTTGATGGCGTTGGAGAGAAAATTGCGCAGGATCTGTTCAAGCCGGGCCGGGTCCGTTTCAATGGTCTCGATCTCGCCGGCCACATCGACGTCCAGCGCCAGCCCCTTGTTCTTCGCCTGCATCTCGAAACTGCGGAGCAACTTGTTGGCGACGCCCCCGGGAGAAACCGGCATCGGCGCAACGTCAAGCTTTCCCGCCTCGATCTTTGCCAGATCAAGAATATCATTGATCAGCGTCAGCAGATCCTGACCGGCGCCAGTGATGGTCTGCGCCCACTTCACCTGTTCGCTGGACAGGTTGCCGGTGCGGTTTTCTCCAAGCAGCCGCGCCATGATCAGCAGGGCGTTCAGCGGGGTTCGCAATTCGTGCGACATGTTGGCGACGAATTCCGACTTGTAGCGGCTCTCCTGGGTCAGCTGGTCGGCCTGGTCAGCCAGCTGGCGCCGTGAACGCACGAGGGCGTCGCGCTGCTCCTCCAGTTGCTGCGTCTGGGTTTCGAGACGGGCATTGCTTTCTTCCAGCGCGGCCTGCTGTTGCTCAAGCTGTTCGCGGTTTTGCTCCAGCAACTGGGTCTGCTCTTCAAGCTCTTCGTTGGACGCCGCCAGCTCCTCGGTATGGCTGCGCAATTCCTCGGTCTGCCGACGGGTTTCCTCAAGCAGTTCCTGAAGCTGTTTGCGGTAACGGGCGGAGCGCAGGGCCACGCCGATGCGCTCCGGCATGCTTTCGAGCAGGCGGCGCACGCGTTTGGCCGGCTCCGCGTCAAAGCCCAGCTCCATGACGCCATTGACCTGCGCGCCGTCATGGGTTGGCACGATGATGCTCCAGGCGGCGCGACCGCTCATCAGCCCCGAGGTCCACGCGAGCTGCGCATCTTCAACGCCGCGAATGTCGACCAGCGCATTGCTGTCGATCGCCCGCCAGAGGTGGCCCGATCCGGGTTGCACTTCTGATGGAAGCCGCGCGACGTCGGCTCCCCAGCTCGCAACCTGCAGCAGCCCGGTGGCCGAGCGCGCATAGATCACGCCGGCGCGGGCCCGCGTGGACTGACACAGGGCGCTCAGAAATTTTTCTCCGGCCTGTTCGGCTGAAAGATCGCCCTGAAGCGCCTGCGCCGCTTTCACCTGGCCGGTTTGCACCCACGCCCAGGCGGCGGTGGCCTGACGGCCGCGGATCAGGAAATATCCGGTGACGCCCATCGTCGCCATCATCAACCCGCCCATCGTGCGGTTGATGACGGCGATGTGCGGGTCGACGCCAGGGATGGCGACGAAATACCCAACAACAATGGCGACAAGGACCAGGGCGGTGACGATTGGCGCAAGGATGGCGCGGGTGGCCATGAAGGTCAAAGCGAGTGGAAGCGCGTACAGCGCCCAGATCGCGGCGCCGAGAGGCACTTCGACGTCCACCAGAAACGTCGCGACGATTGCTGCAAGCGCCGCGATCGTGATTGTCAGGTTCTTCCGATAGGTCAAGGCGCTCACTCATACACAATTTCTGATGACGACCCTGCGGGATCAGCAGGGGCGCCTGGGCGTCCGCCGGGATGGGGGAGGGTGCGTCGCATGGACGTCATCGGAAGCGAAAGGCCTGCGGAACACGCGGTTTTCTGGACAAAGTCCGTGAAATTGACCAACTGGCCAAGGTGTTCATCAACATGTCCGGAAGCCCAACCCCTGGATTTGTACCCAACGATAACCGCCGCGAGGTCGAGAAGTTCCAGTTTTTTTGGAACAAATTGGCGGGGAGGGGGTTTTACGCAGAATGGGCATGAACGCCGGGTCGGCGGATGCGGCAAGATTTTGGCAGGGCCATCAGGGCTTTCGCGGCGAATTGATCCTCGGGTTTATGACGCGGATCGCGACAGGACAACACATCATGATTTTGGCAAATGGGCGCGCCCGGGAGGTTCGGGCGCAATGAACTGCTGGCGAATTGATCAGAGCGGGGGCGCCGCCGGTTGGGGCGGCGAGGATACGGTCCGACTGTCGAATGGGGTTACAGATGCGGCTATCGCCGCGGTGAACCAGGCGATTGGCTCGCAACTTCGCGCCGTGTACGGCGACGTGGTGCGCTGTCCGCTGCCCGACCGGCTTCAGGCGCTGCTGGAGAAGCTGGACAACGCCTGACGCCAGGGCGTGCGGATGCTTCGCACCCACAGCCTGCAAAGCTCAGGCGCTTGGGGAGCCTGAGCAGAATTCGACGGGTCTCGTCGGGTGCTGGGATGAGGGCCTGTCTGGACACGCCCGACAGGTTGATCCAACGGCTGATTGGCGGCCCGCCGCGCCTGCCCTGGCGGCGCCAGCAGATGCTGGCGGTTGCGCATGACCGGGCGGGTCACGCTGGTCAGGCCGGTGCGGAGCGGGATGCGCCAGCATCTTCGCGACCTTTATCGCGCCGGGCGCCGGTCAGGCCGCCGGTTGTCCTCATGTTTTTTGACGAACCCGCGATGGCGGCGGCGACGCGTTTGTCGGGAAAGTCGCCTTTGCCCGACTTGTTGAACCTGCGCCAGGCGCTTGTGATCTTTCAGGGAATGCATCCCGGGAGCGCCGGCGGCGCCAGGCCTTTGCCGACCGTGCAGCAGGGACACGGAACGGGACGGCTCGCCGGCGTGGATTCAGCGTGCGTCAACGGTGGCTGCGCCTTGACCGCCTCCCGGAACAGGCGCAGCTTTGCAGCGGTTCAGCAGGTTTTACCTGCCAGCGTATTCCCAGACAGGAGCTACACATGCAGCAGTTACAGAAGCGTGTTGGTCAAACTCCCCTGCGTGGCCTTCTGGCTGGACGAGCAGGACTCGCGCTCGCAGCCGTTGCCGGAGCAATCACGCTATCTGCCTGTCAGACAAAGGCTCCGGCGCCGACGGGCAACCTGCTGACGGCCGCCGGGTTCACCGCGAAAGTTGCGGATACCCCGGCCCGGCAGGCCAAACTGGCGGCCATTCCGGCCGGCCGGCTGATTGCCAAGCAGGTCAAGGGCAAGACCGTATACGTCTACGCTGATCCAAAGGGCTGCAACTGCGTCTATGTCGGCGATGAGACTGCCTATCAGAGTTTCCGGCAGCTGGGTCGCAACCGCGCGCTTCCTTCCGACCAGGCGCTGGTCGCTGAAATGAATTCAGAAAACAGCTGGGACTTCAATTCGATTGGCCCGGGACCGAACTGGTAAGGGCCGAACGGGTAACCTGACGGAGGTTGAGCCGACCCGGCTTCCGGGAAAGATTGCGGAGGGCGCAAGCGATTGCAAACCCCGTCCAGCCCGCACCACGGGACCGGGCGGCGCGCCCTTCGTCGCTCATACGCCGGACCTTGCTGATGAGGCTCTGCCAGAATTGCCTGGCGCGCCATCTGCGGCGACGCGCTGGTCCACGATAGCGCCTCGGGAAAGTCTGTAGCGCACGCGCTGTCACAGACGGGTCCCGCACGAAGCTCCTGTTGCGCGTCGCTGCTGTTGCGCGTCGCTCCTTGCCCGGATCTCAAGCGCCAGCCGGTTCAGACGCGCCTGAGAGCGCTGCCCTTGTGGGCGGCGACATGGTCGGTTTTGTCGCTCTTGATCTCGTATTGAGGGTCATCAGCCGACGCGTGGCGCCGGCGCCCCTTGTAGTCGAAGTCAGACGTGTGAATCCTGATGATCGTGCCGGAGACGCACCCGGCCTCCGAATTCCATGTGACATGATCGCCGACGCCAAACTGCGTTTTCATCTCACAGCCCTCCGTCTTCACATCCAGGCCTGTCTGGCCGTCTGGCCTGCCCGGACAGTCTCTCATGGTAGCGCCGGACTGGCCGGCGGTCGCGGCGACAGATCATCGGCAAATTGAGCTGCGCCCAGTCGCATATGTCGCTTGCGGCGTTGCGAATTTGTCTTCTAACATCAACCCGGGGCAGGGGCGCGATCCGCGGGCTATGGTCAGTTGCGCGGGATGGTTTGACAACCGGGCCCGGACCAGATGAGTTCGCCATTCTGACAGGGGGCCGTGGTCATGATCTCAAGGATCAATCGTCTGGCGGGCGGGGCCCTGCTGTTTCTGGCGGCCGGCGTTTGTCCGACCTTCGCGGGGGATTTCGCGCAACTTCAGGGCGCCTGGGTTGAAAGCGGCGCGCCGTGCAAGGACGTCTTTGTCCGGAAGGGCAATGGTTTTGCCTTCAGGCAACCGGTCAACCCCTTCAGGCCCGCCCTGCTTATTTCGGGCTCCACCATTCAGGGGCCCGCCTCGACCTGTCGGATTGTCAGTCACCGCACCATGGGGGAGCGCCACGTTCTGGCGTTGAACTGCGCCACCAGCGTCGCCGGTGGGGAGACCGGGCTGGTGCTGGGTGGTGAGGGCGATCGCCTTAATCAGTATCCCATGGCCAATGACAAAATCGGTCAGGGCTACGATCGCTGCAAGCCCTGATCCGGATGCAATGACCCATCGGCCAGGGCCAGAGCCAAGGCCTGGCGAGGCGGGTCGCGGGCCTGTTCAGGATCAAAAAATCTGGCGAAAAATGGCGTACAGCGCGCCGGAAAGCAGGATGGCGCAAGGCAGGGTCAACACCCAGGCCATCAGCAGATTGCGGATGGTCGCGATTTGCAGTCCCGAGCGGTTCGCCGCCATGGTTCCGGCGACGCCTGACGACAGCACATGGGTCGTGGAAACCGGCAGGCCATAGACGTCCGCCGCAAAGATCGTGCCGGCGGCGACCAGCTCAGCCGAGGCGCCCTGAGCGTAGGTCAGGTGCGATTTGCCAATCCGCTCGCCCACGGTGACGACGATGCGCTTCCAGCCCACCATGGTGCCGAGGCCAAGGGCAAGCGCGACTGCGATCTTCACCCACAGTGGAATGAAGCGGGTGGCGGCGTCCACCTCTGTCTTGAAGGCCTTGAGTTTCCCGGCCTGCGCCGGGGTGAGGCCGCTCTTGTGGTCCTTTGTCAGGAGGCGGATCGCCTCTGACACCAGGTAAAGGTCATTGCGGATGTTGCGAACCGAAGCTGCCGGCGTCTTGCCGATGGCGCCGACCCTGGACGCCTGGGTTAAAATGTCATTCACCAGCGCCGCCAGCGCCGGGTAGGTGGTTTCGCTGATGGTGCGGGTGGCGATGTATTGCGACACGGCGGGACGCGGATCGCCGGGCGCGCCATGACTTTCCAGCGCGCTGTGGTGCGAGGCCCTGACGGAAAGGACCTGCGCCGCGTCATGCGCGGCGGCGGTGAAGGCAGCGACATGGTTGGGCGCTGGCGAGCGGTTCAGGGCGTAGGCGGTTGGCACGGCGCCGATCAGGATCAGCATGATGAGACCCATGCCCTTCTGACCGTCGTTGGAGCCGTGGGCGAAGGAAACGCCGGTGCAGGTGGCGATCAGCGCGCCGCGGATCCACCACGGCGGCGGCTGGTTGCCCCTCGGCTCGGCGTACAGCTCCGGCTTGCGCACGAGCCATTTCAGCACCAGCAGCAGCAACGCCGCCATGCAAAAGCCGAACAGGGGCGACAGCAGCAGCGACCAGCCGATCTCCGTGGCCTTGGACCAGTCAACGCCTGATGTCCCGCCATGACCGTTGAACAGCGAATTGGCGATGCCGACGCCAATGATCGAGCCAATCAGTGTGTGTGAACTGGAGGCGGGTAGGCCGAGCGCCCAGGTGCCGAGGTTCCAGATAATCGCCGCGATGAGCAGGGCGAACACCATGGCGAAACCAGCGCCTGTCCCCGCCTGGAGGATCAGCTCGACCGGCAGCAGCGCAATGACGCCAAACGCCACCGCCCCGCTGGAGAGCAGGACGCCGAGGAAATTGAAGACGCCTGACCATATCACGGCGACGTTGGCGGGCAGCGCGTTGGTGTAGATGACCGTGGCGACCGCATTCGCCGTATCGTGGAAGCCGTTGACGAATTCAAAGCCGAGCGCGATCAGCAGGGCCAGGACAAGCAGGGCAAATGGCGCCAGCGCGATGGCGGGCGCGTCCGCCGCGATGACGTCGCTATAGAGGCTGAACGCAGCGTAAGCGAGGCCCGCCCCGAGGAGCCCGACGAATCCGGCTAACGCGGCGAAACTGGTTTTGCGCTCACGACGGCCCCCCGTTTCCGGGGAAGACGCTGGACGCGATAGCATGAGTGTGGTGTCAGCCATGGTCGCACTGGAGATATCGCGTCAGCCGGCGTCTGGCCGACGCCGTCATTCAGCTGTCACATGACAAGCGGAGGCCCTTTTGGCAAGCTCCGGCGGGATCGAAATTCCGTTTACGTCAACTGGCGCCAGTTCTGCAGCCAGAAACCCGCCTGTGGATCCGTGCGTTGCTGACAAGGTCGGCGTCGTCGCGCGAGCTGACGTTGCGGCAGGCCCCATTGACGCGCCATCTGCGGTGACGCCGCAGTCAGCGGGCCGGCCGGGGGAAGGACTCCCCCCCGGCGCAGCGTTCGGGTCAGAGGGATATCACCGGCGATCGGTAAGAACGAACTCGTTGGCTTCCGCATAGTTAAGGACGATCAGTGAGCCCTTCTTCACTTTTTTAAGCGCGGCAAGGACCTCAGGGTCCACCACCTTGATCGTGCCGGGGCCTTGGGGTCCGCTAAAGCTCACCACGCCGTTGGCGGCGTCGAGACCATCGAACCTGGCGGTGACGGTCATTTTCCGCACGACCCACCGGGCAGGAAGATTATCGAATGTTCCGGTGTCGCTGGACGTCGTGGAAACGACGCTCGGCTTCGCTCCGCGCTTCGCTGGAGCGACCGAGACGAGGGCTCCCTGAACACGGTTGATCTGCAGCCGGTCGCGCACGCGGATATTGGTGAGGGGGCCAAACTCCTGCGGCAGCGTGAGATCCCACTGATGCCCCTTGCTCTCAACGCGCACCGTCCGGGACGGGATATCAATGGCCAGGATCCTGACGTTCATGTTCTGGATGTCGACGGCGCCCACGCCGCGCACATTCATCCCCTGGGCGGCAAAGGCCGGCGTCGTGTAGCCGTGCACGCCACCAAAAAGAGGAATGGCGACGAGCGATGCAAGTACAGCGTTGCGTAATGCAGACATGTTGAGGCTCCTTGGTTGACGTTAATCTCATGGGTGGAGTAGCTGCATGTGTGCCGAATTGTGTAGTTTGGAAATTATAGAGTAGCAACTCCGCAATGAACTGTTTCCAGTTTGTGTTTTATCAATACGTATCTTGGGGTAGTTTTCGGGAAAATTTGCTGGGTTGATCTTGTTCACCGGGTCTGCCGCCTCCTTCCTGTTCTTCCGTGCGGGCGTGCGACTGGCGATGCGCAGGTCGTTCACCGCCTGACTCACCGTCGCAAGCGGGCTGATGGCCTCGTCGGCGCCCAGATCTGTTTCGAAGGACCGGTCGGCCGTCATCGTGGGGAGGACGCCCCGTGGCTTCCGCAACGGCTGCGCGGCGAAACTGATCCCCGTCATGGCTTCCCCTCCGGTCCAGGGCGTTTCGGGCGCCTCGGGCTGCCCGCGCCAGATGCCGATTGATCGCGTCATCCAGGGGGTGTGGGCGCTCGCGCCACGCCTTCTGGTTGCCGAAAGGCGGTCGGGGCCGGATCCAGCCCCCGCACGGCGTCCTCCAGATCATCGAAGGCGACGGTCGCCTCTGGTCCGTCAAAGAAACCGGCGCGCTCCAGAATCTCTTTGGGCTCCTTGTGCAACTCGGCGATCGCCAGCGTCATTCCCGCCGCCCGCAGGTCAACGCGCCATTGCAGCAGCATCGTCGCCGCCGTGGAATCGATCTGGGCAATGGCGCCGGCATCAAAAACAAATCGCCTGGTCCCGGGCGGCGCGGCGCTGGCAACGCTGTCGAGCCGGGCGCGGATATAGTCGGCGTTGAAGAAAAGAATGCTGCCCTGAACCATGAACAGGATCATCCCGTCCGGTGGCGCCGCGTCCCCGGCGCGGTGGAGCTTGTAAAAGCCGGGACGGCCGGGAACGCGCCCCAGCAGGGCGTCCCGGGGCCGCATTTCCTTGAGAAGCACGTAGAGCAGGGTGCCCGCGATGGCGATGACGACGCCGCTGAGGACGCCGAGGCTGATCGCCCCCCACATGCTGATGAGGGCGAACCCAAATTCCATGCGGCTGATCCGCCAGGTTTCGCGAAGGCCCTGGAGATCGATCAGGCTCAACGCGGCGAAAGCGAGAATTGCGCCCAGCGCCGCGTTCGGCAGGACGCGCAGCGCGTCGTTCAGAAAAAGCAGCAACACTGTCAGGGTGATGGCGGCGATCAGGCCAGCCAGTTGCGAGCGTCCGCCGGTGGCGAGATTGATCGCAGTGCGCGAATCCGAGATCGTGACAGGGAAGCCGCTGAACGTTCCGGCGAAGATATTGGCCGCGCCCAGCCCGGTCAGCTCCCGGTCGGCGTCCACGCTGAACCCGTCCTTCGCGCCAAAACTGCGCGCCGCGACAAGGCCGGAGCTGACCCCCACCAGCCAGATCGCCGCCGCTCCAAGCAGAAGCTCCCGCAGCGGCAGGCTGGTGATGGATGGAAGCGCCGGCGCGGGCAGCCCGCCCGGCAGGCTGCCGATGACTTTCATGCCCCGGTGCTCAAGATCGAACAGCGCCGACGCCACCACAGCCACAAGCACGACGATGACGGGGCCCGGCACCGGAGAGCGAAGCCGCGCCGCCACGACAAGCAGCGCGAACATGCCGGCGCCAAACATGACGCTGAGCCAGTGGATGTCGCCTGCCTTGCGGATGATCTCAAGGACCGGCGCCACCAGCCCGTCGGATTCGATGCGAACGCCGGTGAAGCGGCTGATCTGACCGACCAGGATCGAGATCGAAATGCCGCTGATGAAACCGATCAGGATCGGGCGCGACAGGAAGGAAGCGACGACGCCAAGCCGGAGCCAGCGCGCGATGATGCAGAAGACGCCGACAATCAGCGCCAGCGCCGCCGCCGCCGCCACCCGGTCCGCCATGTTGGCCAGGGGCAGCGTTGCGAGCGTGGCGGCGAGCACGGTCATGGTGGCGGCGTCGGGGCCAACCACGAGCTTTCGCGACGGACCAAACAACGCGTAGCCAACGAGCGACAGAATGCAGGCGTAAAGGCCGGTTTCGGCTGGAAGGCCCGCGATCGCCGGGTAGGCGATCGCGCTTGGAATTGAAACCGCGGCGATGGCGAAGCCTGAGGTGAGATCCAGACGCAGCCATTCAGGTTTGTAGGGGAGCAAACCCCTCGCAACTGCCAACATCCGAGTCATGCCCGTCATTCCGGTTGCGGGGGGGCCCGGAGCCCGGGACCCGATGTCATGCGGCCGACCCGGACCTTGCTTCGCGGCGATCCTAGTGGCCGCTGAAGACAAGTGTCCGGATGGGGAGGACAAGCGCCTGGATGCGCAGCAGCAGGGCGTGCACGAGACCGACGGCGTCAACGGCGTGGAGCGCGATCTTGCGGCCCGTCGACAGTTTGCCCGAGGCAATCAGGTCGTGGTTGTTCGAATAGGCGTTGGCGATGCAACTGCTGCCCGGCGTCACCCCGTCAAGCCCGCCCGGATAAAGCGGCTGAAGGTACGCCAGCAGTGTTCCTGGCCTGTTGACCTGCTGGGCGTCCAGGAGCTGCTCGCCGCCCCGCACCTGGCCGGCGGCGATGAAATCCTGAACTTCGATCACCACCATGGGGATCACTTCCCAAGGTTTTGACATGCAGGTGGCCTCAGCCACCATGCCTGGCTTCATCACCTGGGCCTCGATCTGCGAGAAGCCGGCCTGCATGGTGTTGCGCCCCGCCTCATCGGGGATGAGGACGCCTGCTGGCCGCATGAAGGGATTGACGATGTCGCCGACGCGCAGGGTGAACTGCTCGACGCGACCGTTGACGCCAGCCCGGACAACCGTCCGGTCCAGGTCGGCCTGCGCCTGCACCAGGGCGGATTCAGCGCTCGCCTTCTCCGCGGGAAGCTGGGTTGTCAGCCGCGTCTCGGCCGCGGCGCGCGTGGCCTGCGCGGCGGTGAGCGCGGCCTCCCGGCCCGCCACCAGATTCACCAGCCGCTCGATCTCCCGACGGGCTACGATGTCATCGTTCCGCCGCCGCAGCTCCTGCTTGGTTTCCAGTTCGTCAAGCGCCTGCTTGTGAGCGCTTTTTGCCTCAAGAATCCGGCTGTCGTCGGTGGCGATTTCAGCCCGGGCGACGCTGATCGCTGCATCGGCCTCGGCGACCTTGCGCCGGGCGGATTCGACGGCGGCTTCCTGCCTGGAGCTGTCGAGCCTGAAAATCGGCGCCCCCTTGGCGACAGGGCCGCTGACGCCGACATAAATCTGCGCGACGCGCCCATTGATCTCCGGCACGATCGGCACGGTGCGGAACATCAGCGTGACGTTCGTCGTCGACGGATGGTTATAGAAGATGACCGTGATCAGGCCGATCGTGAGGATCAGGCAGGAAACGATTCCCCACCTCAGCTCGAACCATACGGAATAGAAGGTAATTTCCTTGCCAAAACGCTTGCCCTGCCGGTAGCGCCGGTACAGGTAATCCGGGAAAATTGTCAGCAGGGAGCAGAACAGAAGCTCAAGCATGGCCGCCCTCCGCCGCGCCGGACGCCGCCTGTTTGCCGACCTCGGCGCCGCCTGCGTCAGGGCTGGCCGGCGCCGCGGGATCACTCTCCGGCGACGGCGTTCCGGCGAGGCGCTCAAGCGCATTCGCCATCCGGCCGAACAGGCCAGAGAAATCCGGAATGTCAATCAGGGCGAGCAACAGGCCGTCTTCATATATCGCTGTCAATGGAATCTTGAAGGGTTTTGCCCCATAAAGATGGGGGAATGCGTGTTTCCTGCGCCCCTTTGGGGCGCCGCCGGGCGTCATTCAACCTGACGAATGATCCCTGGAGCGCAACGCGGCAAGCCAGGGCGCCGCGATCACGTCGGGCCGGCGCAAGGCTTTGCGCGTCAAGGCGTTGTTTGGAATGAGGTCATGGCCCCAGCTGGAAGCCCTTCACGCGCAGGTCATGGGCGCGTTGCCAGGCGACCGCCTGACCTGGCGAGCCGGAAGCGCGGGGCTGGTCCGACGGCGACAGTGCGGCCGCAAAGTCCGCCTTGATTTACAAACATGTCAGAGAGGAAAATGCGGATCGCGGAACGGGTTGACCAGCATCCGGCAGATCAGGGACGCAGGTCCTGTTCTGGCCCTGGATCGCGGTAAAGCAGCGGACCGGGGCATTTTCGCAGGCCGCATGGCGCGGAAACATCCAGGTTGGCCGGGACGGGTGGAAAGGCGCACATGTCGACACTCATTGTCATTCTAGGCGGCGTCGGGCTGTTTCTGCTTGGCATGACCGTCATGACCGATGGTCTCAAGGCTCTTGCGGGCTCCTCGCTGCGGACCGTGCTTGGCAAGGCGGCGGCGACGCCGGTCTCCGGCGCCTTCTGGGGCGCGGTCATTACCCTGCTGGTGCAGTCGTCCAGCGCCGTGACGATGACGACCATCGGCCTGGTCAACGCCGGCCTGCTGACCTTTCCCCAGGGGCTTGGTCTGGTGTTCGGCGCCAATGTCGGCACCACGGGCACCGGCTGGCTGGTGGCGTTGATCGGCGTGCGGGTGTCGTTGTCCGCCTACGCGCTGCCGCTGATTTTTGTGGGCGCGCTGACGCGGCTGCTGGCCAGCGGGCGGGTTGCGGCGAGCGGCGGCGCCCTCGCGGGTTTTGCCCTGGTGCTTTACGGCCTCACCACGCTTCAACAGGGCATGGGCGGCCTTGCCGAAAGCCTGCACCCTTCCGATCTGCCGGCTGTGTTGGGAATGCCGGGGGTGAGCTGGTTGTCCGGCATGGGCGGACTGATGATCCTGATCCTTGTCGGTCTGGCCATGACCGCGGTGATGCAATCGTCAACCGCCGCCATCGCCGTGACCATCTCCGCCTTTTTCGCCGGCGCGGTGAGCCTCGAGCAGGGCGCGGCCCTGATCATTGGCCAGAACATAGGCACGGCGACGAGTTCGGCTCTTGCCGCCATTGGGGCCAGCGTCACCGCCAAACGCCTGGCCCTCGCCTATGTGCTGTTCAAGCTGATTGCGGCGCTCATCGCCATCGTCGCCTTTCCGCTGACCACGCGACTGATGCAGGGGCTGTCGTCGACCCTCGACGGCACGACCCTGCTTGCCGCCTATCACACCGCCTACAACGTTATCGGCGTCGCCGTGCTTCTGCCGGCCACCCAATGGTTCACCCGGGTCGTCTCCCGGATGTTGCCCTCCCGGGAAACGGCCCTGGAGCGTGCGCTTGACCCAAGCGCGCTCGCCAGCGCGGTGATCGCGGTGGAGACGGCGCGGCGGGTTGTGGCCGACGTTCTGAAAACAGCGGCGGCTTCAGCGTCAGTGGCCTTTGCCGGAGGCAGGAGCACACCCGAAACAGGGACGGCCGCCGCCACGCTTGAAAAGGTGTGGACGTTCCTCTCCGGCCTGAAGGAGGCGCCGGCAAGCGCGGAGGAGCGGTTGCGTTTGACCAGCACGTTGCATGCGCTCGACCATGCCATGCGCCTGATCGAGGTGCTTGAGGGGGAGCGGCCGGGCGGCGTTCCGGCGGGTTCGCGGGAGGGCGCCGCCGTTGCGCTCTGCGATGCGACGTTGCGCGACGCCCAGACCATTGCCGGGGCGATCGCCACGGAAACCGCGCTTAGCGGCCAGGCCGCGCCGATTGGCTGGACCCCGTCGGCCACGGAAGACGCGACGCTGGCCAGGATGGCCGCCGCCGCGAAGCAACTGGAGGAGATGCAACGTGGATTGCGCGCTGACGTGCTCGCGGCCGTGGCGTCAGGCAATCTTGCTGCTTCAGAAGCATTCACGCGCATCGAAATGACGCGCCGGCTGGATCAGATCGCCAGGCATGCGTGGCGCACCGCGGCTCATTTGCTCGGCCAGGGTGGACCGGGGGGCGATCACAAAAGCGCCTGACAGGAAACAAAGGCGGACGCGGGGGATAATCCCGTCGCTGGATCGGCCCAGGCCATGGCGCGGCCGGCCGGATCTCAAGTTCAGCCCTTGGGTCAATTTGGCGCGGCCCAATTCTGGAGCGATGGTCCGAACCATCTTTCAGAAAACCGCTTTGCCGAAGAGTTGCCGGCCAATCCGCAAGCAGGGGATGGGGCGAAATACGCCCCATCCAGGGGCCGGCGTTCAACCCGCAGCGGTCACCTTGTCGCCGAGCACCCAGTCGCCGTCTGTGTATTTGCCCATGATCAGGGCGTTGAACGGCGAATAGTCGGTGGGCTGGGTTGCATAGGAGATGCCCGGCAGAAGGGCTGGAGTGGTCAGGCCCTGCAGGTTGGTGGCCTGACGCAGCAGGTTCTCGTGCGTCAGCTCATCGCCACAGCGCTCGAGAATCTGGTGCATGAGCACGGCGACCCCGTAGCCCAGAAACGCCGTCGAGTTGTCAGGCGTGATGTTTGGCAACCGTTTGGCGCGAAGCGCCTGCCAGGCCACCACGCCAGGATCATTCTCCCAGGCCTTGCTGCCAATCTGCTTGACATAGTGCGCCGCCACAATGCCCTGGGCGGCCGCCTTGCCCGCAGCATTCAGAATGGCTGCGCTGGTCGAGGTGCTGATCAGAACCTGCTCGGCCTTCCAGCCCAGCTCATGCGCCTTCCGGATCGACTGGGAAGCGGCTTTTGCGGAGGCGCAGTTGTAGAATATGTCCGCGCCAGACTGGACCAGCTTCAGCATTTGCGAGTCGACCGTCGCGTCGGTCAGATCGTAGTGCGCTTCGGCGACAATCGCGCCCCGGTCACCGAGCCCTTCGCGGAAGGCCTTCACATAGTCACGACCGAATTCATCGTTCTGGTACAGGGTCGCAATCTTCGCGCCCGGCTTCCGGGCAGCGACATAGTTTGCCAGAATCCGGCCTTCGATCGAGTAAACAGGTATCCCCGGCGTCGTGTACGGGAAGTTTTTCGGATCATTCCAGCGCGGAGCGCCCGCATTCAGCAGAAGCTGCGGAATTTTTTTGCTGTTCAGATATCTCTGGACGGCGGCCTGCGTCGCTGTGCCGAGCGAACCGAACAGGCCCAGCACCTCTTCCTGCTCGACAAGACGCCGGGTGGCCTCCACCGTTTTCGGGGCGCTATAGGCGTCATCAAGGGAGATGAACCTGATCTTGCGGCCATTCACGCCGCCCTTCTCATTCAGCTCATCAAAATATGCAGCCTGAGCGAGGCCAACTGCGCCATAAACCGAGCCCGCGCCACTATAGGGAAGCGTCTGGCCGAGGCGGATCTCGGCGTCGCTGGCGCCCTTGTCATACTTCTTGACCCCAGCGGCCTTCGCCGCTCCCCCACGCAAAACCAGCCCTGCGCCAACCGCGCCTGCGCCAGCCAGCAAAAACTTACGTCTGTCCATGTCGTTTCCCCCAAAAGGAAGCCCCATGCGTCACGCGGTAGGTGACGCCGTAAAGCGTTGATTGCACGATTTAAGCGCGAATTTAAAGCTATCGATTGATAGGGTCATTTTTGCAAGCGCACGCCACGCCAGATCGTCGTCTGGCTGAAGCGCTGACGCAGGATGCCGGCGTCGGCCATATCGCTTATTCAGTGGGAACGGCCGCCAGGCAAGGCGTGCGAACGAAACCTTGCAGTTTGAAATGGACGTCGACATTCTCCAGATAGCGCGACTGATGCGGAAGCAGGGCGCGCAGCCCGAATGATGACATGAACGGACGAACAGCCCGGCGGCGATCAGTGGCCGTGAATTTTAGATGGCATACATGTTTGATATTTTTTCAAACTTTGATTCTATGATTACATCGCCAATTTTCAGAATTATGAAAAGTATATAGAAAGATATTTGTGCTGAATGATTTCAATTCTATATTTTTATAATTGTAGTCAACGGATTTTTATCAAAATTGGAGGAAAATGCTCTGATCGATTGCAGCGATGATTATAAAAACAATGATAGATCACTGCGTATCAGGCCATGCTCTCGCGAGCGCCGCCGTTTTTCCGGGCGGCCGGACCTGCAAGTCCATGCGCCGGCGCCGGCGCCGACGCCCGGTCTGGCGACGCCATGACGGCGCTTGTTCATCCAGACCAGTTTTGCAGGAATGTATTCTAGCTCCGCTTCAGATTTGTCGGGCGGAGTGGCGCGGTCTCGCAAGCACGGTCAAGGTTCATGCGCGGATGATGATGTATATCCGTTCAACCCGCCAGAGGCTGACGTGCCGGGTGATGGAGCGACACACAATCCTGCCGTCCTTGCGGGTTAAGGGGAATGATCAACGTCACTCTCCGTAAGGAAAGGTTCGATAGTTGCCCGATGTTTCGTTCCTGATCGCCGCATTCAATGCTGAACACACTCTTGAAGCGGCTGTCGCGTCGGCGCTGGCGCAGCGCGATGTCACGGTGGAGGTCATCATCGTTGATGACGTCTCGCGTGACGGCACCCTGTCAAAAGCGCGGGAGCTGGCGCGCAACGAGCCACGGCTCGAGGTGCTGGCGCAGCAGCGTAATATGGGGCCTGCGGCGGCGCGCAATCGCGCCCTGGCGACAGCGCGCGGCGACTGGATAGCCATTCTGGACGCTGACGATTATCTGGCGCCGGAGAGAAGCCGGACGCTTGTCGCACTCGCGCAAGAGCGCGGCAGCCAGATCGTCGCCGACAATCTTGTGCGGTTCCGGGATGATGCCCCAGAGATCGTCTGGCCGCTCCTCCCGCAACGTCATGACGATGTTCCTTATGACGTCGATCTTGTCGATTATCTCAATTGCAACCGAATGACCGGCGGCGACTCCACGCTCGGCTATCTCAAGCCAATGTTTTCAGGGGAATTCCTTCGGGAGAATGGCGTTATCTATGAAGAAGGGTTGCATATCGGCGAAGATTTCAACTTCGTCCTGAAGGCCCTTTGCGCGGGGGCGCGTTTCACGATTGCGCCACATACGTTCTATTTCTACCGCGCCGTGACCGGTTCCTTGTCCCGCCGTCTGTCGGCCGCTGACATCGAACGCCTTGCAGCCGCGAATGACAGCCTTCTTGATGAACGGCGAATGGAGCCCGGGTTGCGCAGGGCAGCGGCGGCCTATCGACGTGCGGCCTGGGACCTGGCCGCCTATTGTGAATTTCGCGCCGCTGTCGGACAGCGGCAATGGCGGGCGGCCCTGGAGCGGGCGACGGCGCCGCGGTTGTGGGGAACCATGGCGCAGATGCTGGCGCATGCGGCGCGCCGCAAGCGCGCCCAGCGTCTTGCCGCCGGACAGGCCATGGGCGCCCAACGTCGCCACCAGCAAGGCTGAGCTTGCAGGAAGGTTAAGGCCCGGGGCGCCTTCCGGCCAGACGGAAACGTCTACTCAAGCAGACTTCACCCGGAGCAGGAAAATCTGGGGCGTCTTCCGATCGATACTGACCGGACGCCGCCCCGGTTTGGTCTCCGCCCTCAACGGGACGGGCCGGCCCTGTACATCTCCGCCGCCATCTTTGGCCGGAACAGCTTGCGCATTGTCCGGAACGCTCCTGGCGCGCGCCAGCGTAATCCGGTTTTCAGTTGCAGAAGGCGCTGGCTGGCGCTTCGCGGCTGGGCCGGCGCCGGCAACAATGCTGAGGGAACGCCGGATGCCTGGGCTGCGGCGAAGAAACGGGCGCTATAGTGGACCCGATACGCAGAGTTCCAGGGTTTGAACGATGTGGTGTAGTGGATGACTGCCGGTCTGGCGCGGCGTTTGTCATAGGCTGCCCGGTCGAGCCCGAGAAACCCGGCCGGGACGTCTGCGCAGCGCGGCTGCCAGTTCCATTTCAGGTCAAGAATATGGGTTTCACCGCCCAAGGCCATATTAAGCGCATCCTGATCCATCCAGGCCAGTTCATGCGCGCGTTGTGCGAGCACATCCAGGACCCGTTTTTCGCAATTGCGCGCCCGCCATCGCTCCATATCGATCAACAGCACGCCCGAATTGAAATAAAACTGGTCTTCGGAAAATCCGGTCTGGGTGAGGTTCAGGTGGAAGGGATCTGGCGCAGCAGCCAGCGTCGCGTCTCCCATGTTGGTTTGCCAGAGGGGCGTAATATCTTCACAGGCGATCGTATCGGCGTCGAGGTACAATATCCGCCGGTGCGGGCGGTCGATAAAACGTTGGAGGATCAGGCGAATATAGATACTTCGACTGAACTGTCCCGTGACGGGCAGATCCTGAAACAGTTGATCGGGGAGGTCGACGAAGCGCAACGAGCATCGGGGATGTCGCGCGAGCACCGGAGCGAAGGCTGCCTCCGAGAGCGCCGGATCACGCTGAAAGGCGGCGATGGTCACCTCGAAGCGCGCGCCTGGCGCGTTGTCGAACAGCGAGCCAAGCGAAACAGCTGCCTGAGGGACATAGGCGTCGTCAATGCAATAGAGCACGGCGACAGGGTCAGCAGACATGGCGCATCCTCCTTGCGATCATCCCCGGACCTTCAATCCCGCATGGGGCGGCTGGGGCGTATTGATCAGGAAGTTGCGCGCTGCGGCGGCGAAAGCGTCCAGAAGATGACGCGCCGACAGCTTGCGGCGCGAGACGAAATAGCCGCCGACCAGCAGTTTGCGCACGAACTCGAACATCAGCGCCGGTCGCTGCCCGGCATGGCGCGCCAGTACGATCAGCGCGCCGCGGTAATATTTGGCGGCTGACGTCAGATCCGGCTCGGGGTGGGCGATCAGGGCCCGGTCAACCAGGCCGGCGCGACCGGCGGCCAGCAGGGCGCGAATGGCGTAATCCGTGTCTTCAGCGCTGCCGTTGACCGTTCCAACGCCAAGGTCTGGCGCGAAACCGCCCACGCGCAGAAATGTTGTTCCGCGGATAAACAGGCTGTTGGACGTGGTTAGGCGGACGATGTCGCTGACGGCGGCCTGTCTGACCTCTTCCGTGGCGACGGGGGCGTCGTCCGGCTGCCGCGCGACGCGACAGATCATCACCTCAAGATCCGGCAAAGCGGTAAAAATGCGGGATAACGAAGTCCCTGTATGATCGGGATACCAGCAATCGTCGTCGGGGAAGCCGACAACGTCATCATAACCGGGCGTGGCCTCCGCCAGCGCGGCCTCAATCAACTGGTTGCGCGCCGCGGAAAGCGGGCAGCGGTCGGAGATCGCGACCAGACGGCAGCACGGGGGGGCCTGTTCGCGTAATCTGGCGAGGCTGGTCGGCGGGCAGTTCTGCAGGAGCAGATAGAGGCGGATATCCGCGCCATTTTGAACATTGCGCCCAATGGAGGCAAGCAACCGGGTGAGTTCCCGCTCTCTGCTCCCGGCAAGATCTGTCGTTGAAAACAGGATCAGGGCCATGGTTTTTCTCCTCGTTCAGATATTCACCATTGCGCAAACAACACCGTTCCGGCTCCAGTCCGGCGCAAAACCACGCCATATGCGAACAGGGCGCAGACCAGGATCGTTGCGCAGGTCGCCGCCCAGTCCGCGAAGGTCATGGCCGGCGCCATGACGGCAAGCAATGCGAGCGCCCCGACGGATGCGAAGGGCAGGAGCACCGCGAAGGCCAGAGTGCTGCGTGTGAAGGGGAAGGCCTGGCAGGCAAGGCGCGCGAGCGCCAGAAGCGCACAGAACTCCGCAACCGCCATGACCAGGACGAAGACTTCCAGGGTGCTCCCGCCATAGATGGAAATCGCTGCCGGGAGGATCGAGACGGCGGACAGGATCGACCCCCAGCTGATCAGCCGGGTGACGCCGTTCGCATAGGCTGCGGGGGCGGGCAGCAATGTCAGGATCTTGACCCCAACGCTCAAGCCGGTCAGGCACATGAACAGGCGCGAAGGCTGGTACAGCGGGCCAAACACCAGCCCAAGCGCGCGATCGCCCAGCAAGGCAAGGCCCCAGCCGTAGAGGAATGCGATGGCGGAAAGGCAAAGCGCCCAGGCGTCGAGCAGGGGGCGGGCGCCCCGGCCCTGATCGCGCTGCTCGACGAACAGCGGCAGGAAAGCGTTGGTCAGGAAGCGGGCCAGGATGCTGCGCGGCAGGGTCGCGGTGCCATAGGCCACGTTATAGAGAGCCAGTGCAACCGGCCCAAGCATGGCGCCGACCAGCAGCCGGTCGCAGGTCATCAGCGCCACGGCCGCGCCATTGATGAGCAGGGGACGTCCGAAAGCCGCTGCTTCCCGCGCGGTTTCCGGTTGCCATCCCAACCGGTAGGGGACAGGCGACAGGACATGGGAAAGGAGCAGCGTCATGCAGGTGCTGGCGATCATGCCAACGATCATGGCCGCCATTCCCGCGCCGGTGAGCGCCGCCACGAGGGTTGCGACAAGCCCAATGGTCTGCGCCGAGGCAATAACCACGGCTTCGCGTTTGAACGCATAGCGACGGACCATTTCCTTGACGCCGAGATTCTCGAAACCGCGCAACAGCACGACCGGGCCGAGCAAGGCGTAAACCCAGTGAGAGGACCGGGCGTCGAAGACCTGGGCGAACAGCGGCGAGAGGCCGATCAGGATGAGCGCCAGCACGGCGGAGCGGATCAGCGACATGCTGTGCAACGTCGCCAGCGCCTCCGCCGATGGCAGCTCATCCGGCTTGCGGATGGCAAAGACAGGCAGGCCGAAATCTGAAAGAACCTCGATCAGCCCGAGAACGACGGCGAGCGAAATGGCGAGGCCGAACTGCCCGGGGGGCAGGAAATGGGCCAGCGCAATATTGCGCAACAGGGGCGCGAGCGCCTCCACCAGATTGGCGAGCAGGAGCGGCGTGCTCGAAGCAAGTTTATGGCCGGTGCGCTGGCCTGCGGGGGCGGCCAGCTCTTCGTCAGCCGTGACGGTTGAATGGCTCATCCGGGCGTCCCTCCCAGAGCCCGGAGCGTCGCGTCGTCGAAGGCGCGGTTGTCTGGCGACACCAGACCAAACGCGGCGCTGTTGTCCCAGTGCGCCCAGCCCCAGCCGTATCTGGCGAATGCCGCGCAGGAGGCGGACAACCATCGCAGCCGGGCCTCGCGCGGAGCCTTTAGATAAACTCCGAACTCTCCAACATAGATTGGCGGCCTGCCATGGCGCTGGCTCCATGTCGCCAGCCGGGCGAACGCGTCCAGCATAAACGCCTCGGTGAACTGGCCCCTGGCGATCTGATCCTGCAGGACCGGGCGGTCGGAGGGGGCGGCGGCGGCGCTGGCCTGCTCCGCCGCTGTGGCCGCAACTGGCCAGGTCAGGTCGCGGGTCCGTCCAGCGACGTCCCATGTCCAGTCGGCGCCCTGATGTGTGAAAAGCAATGGCGCGTAATGATGGAAAGTATAGATCAGTCGATCCTGGGCATAGGGTTGACGGCTGGCCAGTTCATCCACGCCGCTCCAGCCGCCGCCATTGACAACAAGCCACCGCAACGGATCGACGCCCCGGATGGCGGACATGATGCGTTCCTGAAGCTTCCACCATGCGTCGTCGCGCAGTGGTTCGGGCTCGTTGAGGAGTTCCAGTGCGAGTTGGCCATGCGCGACTGGCGTCAGTCGTTGCGCCAGCAGGCGCCAGTTGTCGATCAGGCGGCCGGCGCCTTCATCAGTCAGATAGCGGTCCTTGCTGGCGCCGACGGGGTGCATGTCCAGTACGACGGACAGATTCCGGGAGCCAATCATGGTGAGGGCGTCGAGCAGCCTGGTCATGACCGCTTCGTTCAGGGCGGGTTTCCCGGACGTGGCGAACAGGGCGTCGGGCTCGACGCCAAGCCGGACGTGGGTGAAGCCCGCCGCGGCGACGCGGGCGATGTCGGCGCTGGTGACGAACCGGGCCAGGTGATCCGCCCCGTACCCGTTGTGGCTCTGGGCGAACCAGTGGGACAGGTTGACGCCGCGCGACAAGTCAGGCCCCCGGGCGCCGGGAGAAGAGGGGCGCGGCGTGGCCCGGGATCGGACGGCCGAACCGGTTGCCGCAAGGCCAGCCAGCGCGCCGATGGCGGCGCGACGGTTGATCCATCCGGCCCCCGGGCTCCCTCCCGGCCTCATGGCGCCGGCTCCGGCTGCGCCGCAGGCGGTCCGGCGGGGACGTCGGCGGCGAGGGCAACCTCGATGGTGTCGCCCGGTTGCACCGGACTGTCCTCGGAAACGCGCTGTGAACCCCCGCCCGCGGCGGCGGAATGGAAGACGGTGATGACCGGGCTGGCGCCGCTGCCGCGCACCAGTTGCGAGCGGATGACGCCGGTATAGGTGAGCTGTTCGCTGACGGATTGCAGTCGCGATTGCGCCTGCGTCAGGGAGGCCGTGGCCTCTTCAAGGCTCCTGAGGATGCGGGCGCGCTCCTTTTCAACATAGCGGCCAATGTTGCGCTCCGCTTCATCGCGTTCGCGGGTGACATTGGCGAGTTGCACGGTCGTCTGCAACGCCTGGGTCGACGAATAGAGAAACAGGCGCCGTGATTCGGACAGGCGGTTCATTGGCACGACGCCGCGCGCAGAGAATTCTTTCAGCTTCCTGTAGTCAGAATCGTCAACGGAAACGTTTTCCGCATCCCTGTCCTTGCGACTGTTGAGCAGAGTGATCTGCTCGTCGGCAACCTTTACTGCGTTTCGCAGGAAATCGCGCTCGCGATTGAAGGCATTGCTGTCGAGTTCGAGTTGCTGACGGGTGAGATTGCGCAATTGCGCAAGCTGCTCCTGCGGCAATGGAGCCTGGGTCATCTGCTCGAGGGACAGGGACGGCGCGGGCTTTCCGGAAATCTGGGCCAGTTCCTGGCGGAGCCGCCAGATCTGGCCTTGCGCCTGCACATGGCGCAGCCATTGGGCCTGATAGTCATCGCGAAGGCTGGCCGATTTCAGGAACGGATTCTCCGCCCTGAAACGCATGATCTCGTAGCCGCCGGCCAGCGCCACGGCCTGGCGGACGGTCAGCCCCGGCCGGTAGGCCTGCTGTCCAGGGCGGGTGACGTCGCCGTTGAGATAGATCGGACGATACTCGGCGATTGTCAGCGTGATGGCGTCGGGGGAAATCGCGCTGATATTGTCCCGGCCGTCCGGCCCCCGCTGCTGATAGAGTTTACGCGACAGGTCGTCTTTCACGCGCGCCAGAACGGTTTCCAGATCCTGGCCCGCAACTTCGGTTGGACGCATCATCGGCAGCGAAATTTTGCCGTCGGGGTTGACCACGCTTCTGGAGCGGAAGTCCGGCAGGCCAACGACGCCAAGTTCGAGAATGTCGCCGGGCTGCAGCCGGTAGACGGGCTGAGCCTGGGCGCCTGCGTGTGCGACGGAGCAAAAGCCCATGCCAACGGCAATTGCGCAGTTTGCAAGCTTCATGGTTGTGATCCTCATCGCGCGCCGGAGATGACGGCGCCATGGCGCTGTCATCAGCGCGAACATGTGAGCGGATGGATTCAATAGGCCGAGGAACTGAGGAGCATCTCCCGCACTGTCGCTGCAAGTATGCGCAGATCCGTGCGCAGGGAGGCGGTCTGGATGTATTCCAGATCGTAGGCGAGCCGACGCTCCATATCAGCCAGTCTGGGCGTGGCTCCACGGGCGCCATTCACCTGCGCCAGGCCCGAGAGCCCAGGCAAAACGGTGAAGCGGTGCGCGTATCTGGAAATTCGTTTCGTATAATAGGCATCATGCTCGGCCGCGTGTGGACGGGGGCCGACAAGCGACATGGTGCCGTTCAGTACATTAAGAATCTGCGGAAGCTCATCAATGCTCGTCCGTCTGATGAAATGACCGAATGACGTGATGCGATCATCGCCGCGCTGCGCCTGGACAACAGTCGCTGGCGCTTGTTGATGCAGTTTCATCGAACGGAACTTGTAGATGGTGAACGCGCGGCCGCCGGCGCCCGTCCTGGCCTGGCGAAACAGGGCGGGGCCCGGCGAACTCAACCGGATGATCAGGCCGACGGTCAGCAGCAGCGGGCAAAGCACAACCAGCACGGTCGAGGCTATCCCGATGTCCAGCGCCCGCTTCCGGCAAGATATGAGGTAGGGGTTGAACGTTTCATTTCCGGTTTCGACCAGGTTCGCCCTGTTGTTTGGCAGGGCCAGCAACCACGAAGGGTAATCGGAACGCGTATCGCGGATGTATGGACTCATTCCGGGAGTGGTGGTGTTTTTTGTGCTGTTGGGACTGGATTCCCTTTTGTGGCTGATGTTGCTTTGTGATGTGGGGTCCATCATCACCTCCCGAGGGTTGTAGCCTCATGGTTCTCACCGGACTTGTGTCATCGACCAGGTCGCGAAGCTGCGCGACCTGCAAAGCTCAAATCCGTATGACGCATTGCCTTGCAGGAAATGCTTTTGCTCCGCCTGGGCCTGACCCGAATCCAGTGAATCCGACTCATTGGATTCTGACAGCCGGCCTGCGATGTGTGGATTCGGATGCGGAGGGTTGCCCTCCATGTTGTTCAAGTCAATCACGAATTTCAGAATTTGCGCACGATTGCTAACAACTGGATGTGATTTGGTTCGATTTTTTAACAAAAACAGCACGATATCGCGTATGTATTTGGTAATATTTTGTGAATTCAATAAAATTGCCTGATAATAATCAAAAAAAAATCTGATTCTGGCTTATATCTCGCCATAAACATTATTCAGCGTTCGGGCAATGTCTGGAAAATGCCTGAATAACTGAATCTGTAGCTATGCTGCAGAGGCCGCTCACATCAGGATGGCGCGACGATGGATTTACGTTATCAGGGCGGCCCCGCGGCAGCGCGTGACCTGCCCCGTGATTTGCCCAATGACAGCCAGCCGGCGGCGCGAAGCGAGATAGTGACGTCAGCCCGTGTGTTGGCGCGGCGCTGGCCAATGATCGCGACTGTCGCGCTCATCTTTCTGGGCGCTGGCGTCGCCTATATTCGCATGGCGTCGCCCCAGTACCGGGCGGCGGCGCTCGTTTCCATTGACACACGGGCGGATGCGGTCGTTCGCACCATGACCGAGCCGCTGGATTTCAATATCCAGTCAGCCAAGGTCGACAGCCAGGTCGAGATCCTGCAATCGGAAGAGCTGATCCGGAGCCTCGCCGGATCGGTGGCGAAAGACGCCAGCCTTCTCGCCATGCTCCAGCCTGGTGGATTGTCATTGTCGTCCGTGAAAAGTGGCGCAAGGGAGTGGCTGTCGCCAGGCGCCGCGGCGGCGAAAGATGCGGCGGGGGATACGGCGGGAGACCTCGTGCGCCAGTTGCAGGCGCGAACCACGGTCAAGCGGGTCGGCCTGACGCATCTGATCGAGATTTCAGCCCGCGCCGCGACCCCCGCCGCCGCAGCCCAGATCGCCAATGCCTATGCGCGCGTCTTCATTGACGATCAGCTGAAGCGTCGCGAGGAAATCGCCCGCCGGACCAGCCAGGCGCTGCAGGCGCGCGCCGATGAATTGCAGCACAGCGCCCAGGTCGCCCAGAATGCGGTCGAACAGCTCAAATTCTCCGGCTCGCCGCAGGATGAAAATTCGGCGGCAGCCCGGGTGAGGCTGCAAACCCTCGAAAGCACGGCGCGCGCCTACCGGGATGTGCACGACCGGTTTCTGGCGCGCTATGTCGAAACCTGGCAGCAGCAGTTTCTGTCCGTGCCGGAGGCACAGATCGTCAGCCGGGCCTTTCCCCCGGGTGCCAAAGCCTGGCCGCGCGCGTTGTTGATACTTTCGGCCCTCCTGCTCGTCGGCGTGTCGTTGGGGTCGGTCATGGCGCTCGTTCTGCGCCGGTCGGATAGGCATTTGGGATGAACTGGCCTTACCGGAAAAACCCCAGCCACAGGAGGGAGCAGCCAGGGGCAGTGTGATCACCGGGGGGCATCCGGCAGGCCGCGAGGCGGATTGCAACACTGGCGACGAAGGAGAATCCTGTGCTTACCAGCGTCGACATCCTGGGGGTTCGGGTCCATTCCGGACCGACTGATGACGTTATTTCCCATATCGATGGCCGCATGAGAGCGGGGCCTGGGCTCCGCGTCGCCTTTCTCAACGCCCATCTGTCCAATCAGTGCGCCCGCGATCCTGCGATGCAGAGGGGGTTGCGGAGCTTCCTCGTTCTCAACGACGGGGTCGGCGTCGATCTGGCGCGTCGGCTGCTTTATGGGGCCAAATTCCGCCAGAACCTCAATGGAACGGATTTCATCACGGCTTTTCTCGACCGGACGACCGCGAACCTGAGGATCTTTTTGCTGGGCGCCCATGCGGACGTGGTCGCGCAGGCGGCCGGGCGTCTGGATCGTGAATGGCCGCGTCACGAGGTGGTCGGATTCCACCACGGGTTTCTCGACGGGACTGACGAGGAGGCTCTGGCCGAACTCATATCGCGGACGCGCCCTGATCTGATGCTCGTTGGCATGGGCAACCCGCGTCAGGAACAATGGATTGCACGTCATATTCCGGAAGTCAGTCCTTGCGCGATGGCGACTGGCGCCTGGTTCGACTTCTACTCGCGGTCAATCCCCCGCGCGCCGCGGTGGGTCCGCGCCATGCGGGCGGAGTGGGTCTACCGTCTCTGCCGGGAGCCTCGCCGGCTTGCGGGGCGTTACCTGGTCGGCAATGGGGTTTTTCTGGTCCGGCTGGCCAGGTGCTGGCTAACCAGGTCCGTCAGGTCCCGTGCCGGCGACAACAGCAGGTGATGACGTGAGCCCCGCCGCAACCCGGGGAATGCTGACGGTTATGGTCGGGGCGATGTTGCTGGCCGTGGTCAGCGTCATCGCCGTCGCCAGCATTGCAGCCGGAGACGTGCTGGCGCTGGCTTGCCTTCTTGCTGCCGCGGCTGCGCCGTTCGGGTTGGTTTTCATTGATCGCGCCGCCGCGTGGGAGGGGCGTGACGCTTACAGGATGGTGATCTTTCTGATCATCGTTCTCAGTGCGGTGTTCCGGCTGCGCGCTATCGACGACAAATCTGTCGACGCCCAGATTTTGCTCAAACTCCTGGCGATCGGTCTTGCGGGGCTGATGGCGGCTGTCGGCCTTGTTCGGGCCGACCCGCTACGCCAGGGCCCTGCGCTCCCCATCTGGTGCGCATTCTTCGCGTATATGATGATGACGTCGTTCATCACGGTCACGCCGACGCTTGCACTGGTGGAGACGGGCTCCAATCTGGCGGCTTTTCTGTTGCTCTACTGTACCGCAGGCTTGCTGGGGCGAGACAATCTGGTGCGGGCGCTGATTGCGTCCTGCTTCATTCTTTGCCTTCTCTCGCTGGGAGCCTACATCGTCATGCCACAGCTTGGGCGCATGAGCGATTGGGTCAATGGCGCCTTCACGCCGACATGGCGCCTGCAGGGCGTCTTTGGCACGGCCAATGCGGCGGGCGGCGCCGCGGCGGTGGGAATCATCCTGACGCTGCTGTTGCCCGTGCGTTCAGGAAGCCGGTTGCTGCGCTTGACAGGACTTGGCGTTTTCGCCCTTTGCCTGCTTCTGAGCAACAACCGCATGGCGATGGCGGGGCTGGGCGCGGCGTTGCTTTACGCCAGTTGGCCCAAGGGTGGCTGGGCGCTCAAACTCGCCATTGTGGCGCTGGCGACAGGATTGATTTTGCTGATCTATCTTGGAGCAGGCGACGGGCTCCTTCAGGTTTTATCGCGTTCGGGGTCATCCGACGAGATCACCAGCGGCACCGGGCGCACCCGAATCTGGGCTGTCGTTCTTGAGCTTTGGTCAGAACAGCCGCTGTTGGGCTACGGCTCCGGCGCGGCCAAATACATCCTGCCCAAAAATCCCCTTCTCTTCACCGCCGCCGCCCATGCCCATAACCTCTTCCTGAACATTCTGTTTTCCGGCGGCATCATTGGCCTGTGCCTGTTCGTCAGCGGTCTGGGCGTCGCAGGGTGGCGGGCGGTGAAGCGGGCAGACCGGCAGGCGCTTGCGCTTTTCATCTTCTTTATGGCCTACGGCATTACCGAGCCGACAATCGGCGGTCTCGTCTCATTTGTGCCGATGGCGTTTTATGCGGCGGTGGTTTTGGCCATCAACCCGTCGCCCGGGCTCGGGTTCGGGAAAACCCGTCCGGGGCAATGCCTTGCAAGGCAAATGCCTTAAATCCGGGTCATTTTAGAGCGGTTTTCGAACGTCTAGAATCATAAGAGGTTCCCCCTTCGCGAGATTTCTG